>NZ_OZ026543.1:0-2002988 GCF_964020205.1 Spiroplasma endosymbiont of Apeira syringaria | reverse complement strand
TTTTAAAAACCTCTTTAATTAATATAATTATTGTGGATGAATTGTGGATTAATGTTGATAACTTTTTTATAATTATAATCTGTATTATACTTTTAAAAAAATAAAAAAAAATAATATTTATTATTTAATATTATAAATGATTTATTTTTTTGTTAAACTAATATTGTTTTTATTAAAAATAAAATTAAAAATAAACAGAATAATTTGTTAAGATATAAATATTATGTTAGAATACTCTTAATGATTTTTTATTAGAATTTTTAAAAAAAGGAGAAAAAAATGAAACCGACATATCAACCAAGTAAGAGAAAACATCAAAAAACTCATGGTTTTTTTGCAAGAATGAAATCTGCAACAGGGATTAATGTTATTAAAAGAAGACGTCAAAGAGGACGTAAAAAATTAACAGCATAGTTTAAAAAATAAAATAAGGTGAACAAAATATGGAAAAAAAATACCGCCTTTTGAAAAATCATCATTTTAAATATTTAATTAATGAAGGAAAAAGTATTTCAAATGGTCAATTTTTTATCTATTATATGAATAGAGTAGATTTTGAAACTATACGAGTAGGCGTATCAGTGGGAAAAAAACTAGTTCGTTTTGCTTTTGCACGTAATAAGATTAAACGTCAAGTACGAGGAATGTTAGTAGATATTAAAAAAGATTGACCAGTAGATATAGTAATTATGATTAGAAAAAATTATTTATCTAATAAATATGAAGAAAATCTTAGTTCTTTATTACATCTTTTAATGAAAATCCCATTATAGGAGAGTAAATTTAATGCAATATAAAAAGTTTTTATTTCCTGAACAACAGAAAAAAAACGTTTGATTAAAAATAACATGAAAATGAACTAAAATTATTTTAGGAACTTTTTTATTGATGTCAACACTTTGAGGTTGTGGTCAGACTATGGGTGATCCTAATGTTGCAACTAGTGATGTTATTTCAGCTTATGATTTTCAAAGATATAATGTAGCGGCTGTTTTTTTTGAATTACTTATTGGTAACAGTGATGTAGCAAAAAATCACATTTTTCATTTTAATGGTAATAATATTTATGAATATGGATTTACAGGGATTAGAACATGAAGTGAAGCTTGAACGCAAACTAAATCACCGTTCTTTGGAATGTTTGTTTATCCAATCGCTTGAATCTTAGTTAGTATTTCTGCTGGATTAAGTGGTGGAGTTGATGTAAATTCAAAATACTGATCAGTAAGTGTTATTTTTGCTATTATTTTTACAACGTTAATTATTAAACTTATTACATTAGTATTTACTTTTAAAGCCCAACAAAATCAAGAAAAAATGCAATCAGTGCAAATGAAAACTTCCGAAATTCAAGCCAAATATAAACATTCACGTGATCCAAGTGCAAAACAAAAACAACAAATGGAATTAATGGCTATTTATAAAAAAGAAGGAATAAATCCAATGGCTGCTTTTATTCCAATGTTTTTATCACTTCCTTTCTTAACAGCTATGTTTACTGTTATGAAATCAACTAATTTATTAAAAAATACTGTTGTTGGTGCTATTAGTTTAGTTGAACAACCATGAACTATGGTTACTCATGGCCAATTTATGTATTTAATAATTATTGTTATATATATACCAACACAATTAGTTTCTATGCTATTACCGATGTTTTTAAATCGTTCACGACAGAAGATTAAAACTAAAGAAGCAAAAGCTGCATTAAAAAAACAAGTTATTATTCAAAGCGTTATGATTTTTATGTTTTTATTTTATGTATGTGTTGCTCCTTCAGGATTAGGCATTTATTGAATTATTTCTGGAATATTACAAATATTTCAAACTCTTGGTTTTCATTACTATAATAAACATAAACGTAGTCGTTATAAAAAAAATGGTACAATTAGTACACCATTTTCAAGTAAGATTAAAAAGATATTTACAAAATCTGAAATAGTTGTTCAACCTAAAAAAAATAAGTAATTTATTATAATGTGGAGAAAAAAAGATGGAAATTAAATCATTTAAAAAAAATATTGATTTAGAAAAAACTATCAAAAATTTGCCACCCAAAACATTTTATATAAAATTAGGTATAGAAAAACGTTTATTTAAAAATATTACTAAAATTTTTATTTTTAATGAAAATGATGTTAAAAATTATTTGAATGATAAATGACATGATTTATTGGAACTTTTTAATATAAAAAATTATCAAGAAGAAATAATATTAAATGGTAATAAATTTTATATTAATATTAATTGTAAGTATAAAAATTCAATTTTAATTGGCAAAAAAGGTTATACAATTAGTGCTTTACAAAATTTACTTATTACTTATTTAGAAATAAAATTTAAAAGAAACTATCAAATAGTAATAAATGTTAATAATTATTTAAATATTCAAAAACAAAATTTTAAAATTAGAATATATGAAATTATAAAAAAAATAAGAATAAGTAAAGAAATGTTTCATTTTGAATCAATGCCTAATAACCAAAGAAAAATTATACATGAAATAGTTAAAAATATTGAAGGAATATCAAGTTTTTCTGAAGGTATAGGTTATAACCGACATGTAGTAATTAGATTGGAAAATTAGAGTAATCTAAGATTTTAAATCTTAGATTGTTTAAATGAAAAGAGGAAAAAATGTTAAATGATACTATTACTGCAATTGCAACCGCACCTTTAAATCAAGCAATCAGTATTATTAGAATTTCAGGAAAAGATACTTATGAGTTATTAAATAAGGTTTTTGATAAAGATATTTTAAATCAGAAAGGTCACACTTTAATAACAGGATATATTATTGATCGTAATAAGAATAAAATTGATCAAGTTGTTTTGGCATGTTATCGCGCTCCCAAATCTTTTACAGGTGAAGATACAATTGAAATTAATTGTCATGGCGGAGTGTTAATAACACAAAAAATTTTGCAATTATTACTATCTACAGGTATGAGAATGGCAACAAGAGGAGAATTTACGAGAAGAGCTTATTTAAATGATAAAATTGATTTAATTGAAGCAGAAGCTATTAATGATTTAATTATGGCTGAAAATAATACTATTTTAAAAACCGCTATTAATAGTTTAAGTGGTAAAACAAGAGTACTAATTGATGAATTATCTTCAGAATTACTAACTTTAATTGCTAATATAACAGTTAATATTGATTATCCTGAATACGATGGAGTTGAGGAAAAAACAATTAATAATGTTATTCCATTAGTTGAAAAATTTTTAAATAAAATAAAAGTTATTAAAGAACATAGTAAAATTACTAAAAATATAAAAGAAGGAATTAATACAGTTATTATTGGAAAACCTAATGTTGGAAAATCTTCCCTATTAAATGTGCTTTTAAATGAAGATAAAGCTATTGTTTCTAATGAAGAAGGAACAACAAGAGATCTGGTAGAAGGCAAAATTAATTTGGGTGATATTAGTTTAAATTTAATTGATACAGCAGGTATACGTCATACTTTAAATGATATCGAAAAAGCAGGTATTGATAAATCACATAAGGCTTTAAATGAAGCAGATTTAATAATATTAGTACTTGATGGTTCAAAAGATTTAAGTGTTGAGGATAAACAATTATTAGAAAAAATAAAACATAAAAATTACCTTATTGCTATTAATAAAACGGATTTAAGGTTAAAATTAAAATTAGACATTAAAAATAATTTTAATGTGGTAAAAGTTAGTGCAATAATGGGCGAAATTGAAAATCTAATTTTAGGAATAAAAAATAAAATTATAACTACTGAAATTAATTTTGATAAAGAATTACTTTTTGCTAATACAAGACAATTAGCATATTTGGATGAAATTGAACTTAGTATTTCAGAAGCATTAAAAGATTTAAAAAAGAATATTTCGATAGACTTAATTATTGTTCACTTACAAACTGCATGAAATAAGATTTTAGAAATGCAAGGTAAAAAATTTGAAACTGATTTATTAGATGAAATTTTTAAAAGATTTTGTTTAGGAAAATAAAAGGGAAGGTAAAATATATGGCTAATAATGGAATTTTCGATACTCATTGTCATTTAATGTCAAAACATTATGATGAAACAGAAATATTAAAATTATTAACTGATGCTTATTCAGCAGGTGATAGCATTGGTAGTATTTGTAATGTTGGTTTTGACTTAAATACTAGTAAGCAAGCTGTTAGTCAAATTTATGAATTTGAGAGTGAAGAAAAAATTCCTAATCTTTATGCAGCTGTAGGTATTCATCCAACAGAAGTAAATACTTGCGATAGTAATACTATTTCAGAATTGAAAAAATTAATAGCAACCGGTAAAGTAGTTGCTATTGGTGAAATTGGATTAGATTATTATCATAAATTTACAGAACCACAATTGCAAAAAAAATGATTTATTGAACAATTAAAATTAGCTAAAGAACATAAATTACCTGTATTATTACATATTCGTAATGCTTTTGAAGATGCTTTTGAAATTATTAAAAAAGAAAATATTACTAATGGTGTTCTTCATTGTTTTACAGGAACAAAAGTAATAGCTGAAAAATTTATAAAACAAGGTTTTTATATTTCTTTTGCAGGTAATGTGACATATAAAAATGCTTTGAAGTTACAAGAGGTGGCAAAAAATATACCAATTAATAAAATATTAGTTGAAACAGATGCGCCATATTTAACTCCTGAACCAAAAAGAGGCAAAAATCCCAAAAATGGATTAACAATTAATCATCCAGAAAATATAATATTTACAGTTAATAAAATAGCTGAATTAAAGAAGATCCCAAAACAAAGTATTATTAATGCAACTAGGGAAAATGCTATTAATGTTTTTAAATTAAATAATGAATTGAAAAGAAATAATGAGTAATAATGAGAAGTTTAAAGTAGCTATTTTTTTAGCAACAGGCTATGAAATGGGTGAAGTAATAATTACTATTGATCTATTAAGAAGGGCTAATATTGTTATTGATTTAGTAAGTATTGAAAATGACTTAAAAATCAAATCAAGTCATAATGTTTTTATTTTATGTGAAAAGAAAATCAGTGATATTGATTTGTTAAGTTATAAGATGCTAATTTTACCGGGTGGTAAAGTTGGAGTAGAAAACTTAAGCAAAAATGAATTATTAAAATCAATATTAGTTATTTTTGCTAAAGATAGTAATAAGTTTATTGCTGCTATTTGTGCAGCACCCCAAATTTTAGGTCAATTAAATTTAATAGATAACAAAAAAATTACGCATTATCCAGGCACTAATATTGGTTTAAATAAAAGTATTATTTTAGATGAAAAAGTAGTAGTTGATAATAATATTATAACTGGAAAATCAATTGGTGCTGCATTTGAATTTGGTTTAAAGTTAATTGAAGTTTTAGAAAGTAAAGAAATTTCTGAACAAATTAAAAAACAATTAGTTTTTTAATTTGTATTTTTTATATAAAGTTAAAGTTATTAGTTTTAAAATAGTTAATGACCTATACTTTTTATACAGTTAAAATAATAATTTTAAATATAAAAAATACATTTTAATTTAATCAATAAAAAATATTGTTGACATTTAAAAATGTATTTTTTTAATTTTTTTTAAAAATAATAATATAATAAGTGTATAAAAAGGGGGTTTTTATAAAAATGAAAAAATGATTAAATATTTTAGGAACGATTGAATTTACAACAGTAAGTACAACAGCAATAGTTGCTTGTAAAACATCAGAAAGTATTTTAAGTAAATCATTTGCTTCTAGTTATAATGTTGATGACTTTAGTAATTTAGAAGGTTTTGGTATTAAATATAACGAAGAAAATAATACATATGATTTTGTTTGATCAAAATTAACAGTAGATTTAGCAACAATTATAGTACCAATTAATAATACAGTTCCAGTTCAAAAAATTTCCAAAGATAAAAATATTGAAGTTAAAGAAAATGAATTAGTAGCAATATATTCTGCAGAAGATCAACAAGGTTTAATTATTGGTTCAGAAAATTTTATTACAATTAAAATTAAATTAAATTTATATAAAGGAGTAAAAGAAGAAACAAATAAAGTTGAACTAGTAGATCAAACAGTAGGATACGATGTTTCATTAAATTTATTTGTTAAACAAAACTTAAAATTTTTAACAACTCCAACTGTAAATTGTAAAGCAGATATTGCTGAATTTAAAACTATTTTAGTAAAAGAATTAAAAAAAAATGGTTTTTCTAAATTAGATATTAATATGATTAATATTGTAAAAGTAGATGGTGATCCTTTAACTACAGAAGATTTAAAAGAACATGATACACATGTTATATTAACATGGCTTTTCTCCCTTTATGTACTATTTTAATTTTATCACATAAATGCTGAGAAAAGCCTATCTACGGACTTCTCCCCACATTTTTAAATCAAACATAGAATTACAGTTTCAAAACTAGGTATCTTGTTGAATTTATATGCAGCTTCTTTAGCATATAAATGAACATGATGTTTTGCAACTTTGATATGTGTTTTAAATGTTCTTCTTATATGTTTTCAAACTGATTCAATTTGGTTGGTATTTACACCAATTTTTGAAACATAGCCATCTTGATGGTTAACTGTTTCATGCTTGGTGAAAACTGATTTAAAATCGCAATATCCTTTTCAATAATCAGTATATACAAGACATTTTGAAGAAATGTGGTTTTTTGCAAACTGCAAAAGATTTTTACTCTTTGCGTTTTTCAATACTTTCACAATTAAATTATTGGTTGTTTTTTGATAAATGCCAACAATCAAGGTTTTATTCACCAAGGATCTTCCTTGTTTTTTAAAACCCATATGTGAAAGATACATTTCATCAATTTGCACTGTACCTTCAACAATAAATTGAGGTTTTTGTTTTGCAATACGTGTTCTGATTTTATGAGTCATTCTTCAAGCAGTTTTCAAAGTCACTCCGAGGCTTTTTAATAATCTGTGTATCTTTGTTTTACAAAGTTACTAATTTAGATTAATTCTGTCTTCAAATTTTATCATAAAATGAGCAATTGCTGTATTTCAATTTTGAATAGGCAATGTTCATTTTTTTGTTATATTTTCAATTGCCAAGTAAAATATTTTGAAAACTGCCATATCATTAGGAAAAACTTTTTTATTTCTGATGATTTTTCGTAATTGACTATTAACAGATTCAATAGCATTTGTAGTATAAATCACTCTTTTGATTTATACTGGATAACTAATAAAAACCATTAAATTATCTCAATTTTTATATCAAGATTTAGTAATTTGAGGATATTGTTTATTTCATTTACTTTCAAACGATTCTAAAGCTTGCATTGCTTGTTCTTCGCTACATGCACTATAAATTGGTTTTAAATCTGCAACTAGACCTTTTCGATGTTTGTATGAAACATATTTTAAACTATTTCTAATTTGATGAACAATGCATAATTGATGTTCTGTTTTAGGATAAACTGATTGTATTGCTTCTGACATGCCTGTTAAATTATCACTACAAGCAATAAGAATATCATTTAAGCCACGATTTTTCATTTCTGTGAAATTAGATAATCAAAACTTAGAACCTTCATTTTCACTAATTCATAATCCTAAAACATCTTTTTTGCCTTCTAAATCAACTCCTAATGCTATATAAACTGATTTGTTAATAATCCGTTTATCTTGTCGTACTTTAACTACTATACAATCAAAATAAACAATAGGATAAATACTTTCTAATGGTCGATTTTGTCATGCTTTAACATCATCAATAACATCATCAGTAATTTGACTAATAACACTTTCACTAATATCAGCACCATGATATAACTCTTGCAACTGCATTCTAATGTCAGATAATGTCATTCCTTTTGCATACAAGGAAAGAACTTGTTGATCAAAACCATCAAATCTTCTTTGCCTTTTAGGAACTATTACAGGAGTAAAATTACTATTGCGATCTCTTGGTACATCAATTTCAATTTTACCTTGTTGAGTTATTAATTTTTTTGAACTTGTACCATTACGAGCATTTTCAGTAGTACTATGTTGATTTTTTTCATATCCTAAATAATTTTGCATTTCAGAATTCAACATTTTTTCAACTAATCTTTTTGTTAATTCTTTATATAAACCGCCAGGTTTAAAAACTGTTGTTAAATCTTCAGTATTTTCTAGTAATAAATCTACTGCTTTTGATATTGGATCATTATTATTAAAGTTATCTTTTTTAGCCATCTGTAACTCACTCTTTCTAGTCATTTAATTATATTTACTAGAATTAATTAAACATAGTTATTTTTGTAAGTTACACAGATTACTAAACATTTCCGTCACTCCCAATTCTTTTGCAATATCTGTTGATGGAATTCCATGTTTGGTGTTTATTCATCTAAAGATAAGATAAAACCAAGATGTTAAAGATGTTTGTGACCTTGAAAATATGGTGCCTGTGAGAATGCTAAATGTTTGATTACATTTTAAACATCTCATTCTTTTTAAATCAGAAGTATTCAAATTAAAATTAAAACACCTAATACATTTGTTTTCTTTCAAATTTGCTATATATGCAAGACATTGCTGTTCAGTTTGAAAAGCATTGTTGAATTCATTCAGTTTCATTATTCCCTCCACAAGTACATGTGGGGAGAAGTCCGATTAACATTAACAGATGAGGGAAAAAACCATTTTATTGGTGAAAATAATGATTTAAAAGTTAATTGGGTTCCAGAAGTTTAATAAAATAAATTATGGAATATTTATAAAAATAAAAATGTAATATTTTAATTTATGAAAGGAAAATATATATGAAAGCTTTAGTAACATTATTAGGAACGATTGGTTTCAAATAGTTTTTTAAATATAAATAATAGTCCAAAAGAAGTTAAAGAAATAACTTATGAATTTAGTGAAAATAAAAAAGATATTGTTCATAGTTATAAAACTTCATCAGTATCAAATCCATCTTATGAAAGTTGAGATTTTGTAGTTTCTACAGGTTTAAAATCTTTTCAAAAACCAAAATCTATTATAATATTAGAATGATTCTTAAATAATGGTTCAGATAAAATAGACTGAGGTTCAGAACATTATGATGTATTTTCTGTTCCTTTAAAAATAATGGGAAAAGAAATTAATAAAATTAATGAGGGAAAAATTACAGATGAAGAAGTAGCATATAATAGAATGAATTTTTCATTTAAAGAATCGTATCAAGATTTTTTAGCAACTGCTGAAGTTGTTAGAGGTATAACTACTGCATTATTTTTTGATAATCTTGATTGACACATTCAATTTTTATTTCCTGCAAAATTAACATTCGATATGTCATTTTCTAATGTATATTTAACTAGAAGTTTAGGGTATGGATTGAAATTTGCAATAGATTATTAATTAAATATTTAAAATAAAGTTATAATATAAAATTATTAAAGCAGATTGTAATTCAAAGTTTTACACTTCAAATTACAATCTGCTTTTAGTTAGAAAAAAGTTTTTATATTATTTATTTTTTATAAGCAGTGGCTAATATTTTTATAGTATTCTTTTAAAGATTTTTTTAAAAAAATAATAATATTAACTTGTTAAATTATTAATCTAGCTGAAAAAGTAGTAGTTTATAATATTATTATCAATTGGTAGTATTTTAAGTTTGTGTTTTTTATTTATAGTAATAATAATAAAATAATATATATGTTTTAAAGACAATTACATTATAAAAATATACAATTTGATTTTTATGTTTTAATAAATTATTTACTTTAATTTTCTTTTGAATCTGATTTTTAAACAAAATATTTATTTTTTGCATTAGATTATCTTTCTCCCATAAGTATTATAATAATATTATAACATTTTATATTAAAATTTTATATAAAGTAAAAAAAGGAGTAGTCAAAAAATGATAAATAATAATTTTATTAAAATAGGTTTAATAATTGGAATGATTATGTCAATAATATTACTTATTAGTTGTATTATTTATGGAATATTTACATTTTTTAATTATTTTTCATTAGTTATTATTTTAATAATTATTTATGGACTATTTCAGGTGATTCCCTTTTTACTTTGTTTAAATAATTATTTTATTGAAGAAAAATGATTATTTTTAACAGGTTTATTTAGTTTAACAACATTTGTTATTCCTGGAGTTTTAATTTTAATTGGTTATTTTGTTAGACAAAAGAAATTAATAAAACTTATTAATAATCGGACTTCTCCCCACATGTACTTGTGGAGGGAATAATGAAACTGAATGAATTCAACAATGCTTTTCAAACTGAACAGCAATGTCTTGCATATATAGCAAATTTGAAAGAAAACAAATGTATTAGGTGTTTTAATTTTAATTTGAATACTTCTGATTTAAAAAGAATGAGATGTTTAAAATGTAATCAAACATTTAGCATTCTCACAGGCACCATATTTTCAAGGTCACAAACATCTTTAACATCTTGGTTTTATCTTATCTTTAGATTAATAAACACCAAACATGGAATTCCATCAACAGATATTGCAAAAGAATTGGGAGTGACTTTGAAAAATGCTTGAAGAATGACTCATAAAATCAGAACACGTATTGCAAAACAAAAACCTCAATTTATTGTTGAAGGTACAGTGCAAATTGATGAAATGTATCTTTCACATATGGGTTTTAAAAAACAAGGAAGATCCTTGGTGAATAAAACCTTGATTGTTGGCATTTATCAAAAAACAACCAATAATTTAATTGTGAAAGTATTGAAAAACGCAAAGAGTAAAAATCTTTTGCAGTTTGCAAAAAACCACATTTCTTCAAAATGTCTTGTATATACTGATTATTGAAAAGGATATTGCGATTTTAAATCAGTTTTCACTAAGCATGAAACAGTTAACCATCAAGATGGCTATGTTTCAAAAATTGGTGTAAATACCAACCAAATTGAATCAGTTTGAAAACATATAAGAAGAACATTTAAAACACATATCAAAGTTGCAAAACATCATGTTCATTTATATGCTAAAGAAGCTGCATATAAATTCAACAAGATACCTAGTTTTGAAACTGTAATTCTATGTTTGATTTAAAAATGTGGGGAGAAGTCCGTAGATAGGCTTTTATCAGCATTTATGTGATAAAATTAAAATAGTACATAAAGGGAGAAAAGCCTTAATAATAATTAATTTGTAAAAAAAATAAATATTATTTTATTTTTAGGTTATTATTTTATATAATTTTCCTTTATTAATATTGCTTCATGTTTCTCTATATAATAGACTTCTTGTGGATAGTTATTTATTAAAATTTAATGATTAAAATTAAAAAAGATAGGAAATCTATGATATTTGATAAATTAAAAACTATTAAAAATACAAGATTATTAAGATTAACTAGTATAAATAATATTAATTTTAATAAAATTCTAGGAATTTTAAAAACAGAAGAATTAAAAAAGTTTATTAATTAAAATATTTTATGGAAAAATTTATAAATAAGTTGGTAATTTTTTAATAAAAAAATCATTTAATAATTCTCAATTTCACCCTCGTCCAGATTGCGGCGTTAATAATCATTCAGCAAAGGCTTCGGCAAAAAATTCACCTTTTTTATAGGGTTTCGCTTGGCTTCAAAATATACGACCATAATTACTTTGCACAATAATCATTGGGAATACTAATCTTTTTTGATAATCACTATTACTAATATTAACTTTATCATTTAAGTAATCCATTAATAATTGACTACAATCAGAAATTGGCGCCCTCATCATGTGATTTTGTGCTCTTCAAACAGATGAATAATCATTATTAATTTTAAAAATATTTTTATTAAGTAAACAATTTTCGATTTTATTATTTTTAGGTCAATTTCAATTGTTATTAAACGTACTACGTTCATCATCCGTTAATGATAAAAAATTATCGAAAGCATGACCATATTCATGAGTACTAACACTAATTATGTTATTAGTTGCTCATCAACCCGCTTGATAGTTTGCGCTAATTTCTTTAGTATTAACAAAATCTGGACCATAAATTTGACGTTGACTATTAATTAGATAAGAATATTGATTATAAGCAACGACGTTTTTATTTGATATTGGTGCTTGAGTAACACTTTGCATTAAACGTAAAATATTATTTTTACCATATACTCCTGCCATAATATTATAAAAACGTAATTGTTCTTTTTTTTGCTGTTTCAGTAGCAAGTTGACTTAAAACAACATCTTTATATAATTTTTCTCAATCAACATTACTGTTTTGAGTTCCTAGTCGTGTATTAGTTAAATCATGTGCTAATTGATTAAAATCAAGAAAAGGTAATGGTTTACTAGCATTATCATAAAAACTATTAAATTCATTATTTGCCATTTGACTAGCTGGGTTTTTAATTTTTCGTTCATTCTCTTTAATAAAACTAGTAATTTCTGATGATCAACGATAACGTAATAAACTAAGATAATAATCACGATTATAATTAACTTGGCAACTTCAAACAATAATTCAAGCAAGTAAACCAGTAACCAATAAAACTATGAAAATTATAAAAAATTTACGATATTTTTTCATAAAATCTCCTTTTAAAAAAATTATTATTAATAATGGCTTTTCTCCCTTTATGTACTATTTTAATTTTATCACATAAATGCTGAGAAAAGCCTATCTACGGACTTCTCCCCACATTTTTAAATCAAACATAGAATTACAGTTTCAAAACTAGGTATCTTGTTGAATTTATATGCAGCTTCTTTAGCATATAAATGAACATGATGTTTTGCAACTTTGATATGTGTTTTAAATGTTCTTCTTATATGTTTTCAAACTGATTCAATTTGGTTGGTATTTACACCAATTTTTGAAACATAGCCATCTTGATGGTTAACTGTTTCATGCTTAATGAAAACTGATTTAAAATCGCAATATCCTTTTCAAGAATCAGTATATACAAGACATTTTGAAGAAATGTGGTTTTTTGCAAACTGCAAAAGATTTTTACTCTTTGCGTTTTTCAATACTTTCACAATTAAATTACGGACTTCTCCCCACATGTACTTGTGGAGGGAATAATGAAACTGAATGAATTCAACAATGCTTTTCAAACTGAACAGCAATGTCTTGCATATATAGCAAATTTGAAAGAAAACAAATGTATTAGGTGTTTTAATTTTAATTTGAATACTTCTGATTTAAAAAGAATGAGATGTTTAAAATGTAATCAAACATTTAGCATTCTCACAGGCACCATATTTTCAAGGTCACAAACATCTTTAACATCTTGGTTTTATCTTATCTTTAGATGAATAAACACCAAACATGGAATTCCATCAACAGATATTGCAAAAGAATTGGGAGTGACTTTGAAAACTGCTTGAAGAATGACTCATAAAATCAGAACACGTATTGCAAAACAAAAACCTCAATTTATTGTTGAAGGTACAGTGCAAATTGATGAAATGTATCTTTCACATATGGGTTTTAAAAAACAAGGAAGATCCTTGGTTAATAAAACCTTGATTGTTGGCATTTATCAAAAAACAACCAATAATTTAATTGTGAAAGTATTGAAAAACGCAAAGAGTAAAAATCTTTTGCAGTTTGCAAAAAACCACATTTCTTCAAAATGTCTTGTATATACTGATTCTTGAAAAGGATATTGCGATTTTAAATCAGTTTTCACTAAGCATGAAACAGTTAACCATCAAGATGGCTATGTTTCAAAAATTGGTGTAAATACCAACCAAATTGAATCAGTTTGAAAACATATAAGAAGAACATTTAAAACACATATCAAAGTTGCAAAACATCATGTTCATTTATATGCTAAAGAAGCTGCATATAAATTCAACAAGATAACTAGTTTTGAAACTGTAATTCTATGTTTGATTTAAAAATGTGGGGAGAAGTCCGTAGATAGGCTTTTGGAATGGCAACCCTTTTTAGGAATATTTTTTGGTAGACATTTGTTTTTGATAATTAACTGGAGTTAAGTAGTTTAAAGTGCCGTGAATTCTTATGTTGTTATATCAATTGATGTAATCAAATAATTCTAATTTTAATTGGATTAATGATGTAAAATTTTTATCATTAATAAATTCGGTTTTGAAAGTTTTAAAGGTTGCTTCAGCAACAGCGTTATCATAAGGACAACCTTTTTTGCTTAAAGAGCGATTAATATTGAATGCTAGTAAAAGTTTATCAATAATTTTATTATTAAATTCATTACCGCGATCACTATGAAATATTTGAATATCTTTTAAACAGCGATTTGAGTGCATAAATGCTTGATATACTAATGATGCATCTTTTTTAGTACCTACACTATGTCCAATTATTTCGCGGTTAAATAGGTCAATTAATAAACAAATATATGGAATGGCAACCTTTTTTAGGACTATTTTTTGGTAGACATTTGTTTTTGATAATTAACTGGAGTTAAGTAGTTTAAAGTGCTGTGAATTCTTATGTTGTTATATCAATTGATGTAATCAAATAATTCTAATTTTAATTGGATTAATGATGTAAAATTTTTATCATTAATAAATTCGGTTTTGAAAGTTTTAAAGGTTGCTTCAGCAACAGCGTTATCATAAGGACAACCTTTTTTGCTTAAAGAGCGATTAATATTGAATGCTAGTAAAAGTTTATCAATAATTTTATTATTAAATTCATTACCGCGATCACTATGAAATATTTGAATATCTTTTAAACAGCGATTTGAGTGCATAAATGCTTGATATACTAATGATGCATCTTTTTTAGTACCTACACTATGTCCAATTATTTCGCGGTTAAATAGGTCAATTAATAAACAAATATAGTTTCACTTACCATTTACTTGAACATAAGTTAAATCACTAACAATAACTTCATTTTTAACTCTATTATTAAAGTTTCTATCAACAAGATTGTTTATTGGACTATCGTTAACTTTGTTATTATGATTTTTGTATGATAATTTAGTGTATTTTGATATTAAATTATGTTTATTCATAATTTCTTTAATTTTTCGTCTTGATAAATAAATTTCTTGGTTTTCTAGAATGACTTTTAATCTTCTAGTACCATAAACTTCTTTATTTTCTTTAAAAGCACTAATAACAGCTTCATCATAAATATTATTTTTGATTTTATTTTCTTTTTTCTTTAAATTAAAATAATATGTTGATTTAGAGATTTTTAAAAAATGACACATTGTGCGAATTTTATATTTAACTTTATTTTTGACAATAATTTCTATTTTCTGCCTATTATTAGTGCTGCTTGCTTTAAAATATCATTTTCCATTCTTAATTGTTTTAATTCTTTTCTTAATTTAATTAATTCATTTTCTTCAACAGAACGATTATCTTTAGTTTTAAAACTACCTGAATTAGTAAATTGCTTAATTCAATTGTAAGTAGCTGCTCTTGTAACATTATATTCTTTAGCAAGGCAAGATACTGATTTGCCACTTTGATATAAAGCTACTATTTGTTTTTTAAATTCATCGGTATATGAGTTAATATTGGCCATAATTATAGTTCCTTTCTTTGTTCACTTGTCTACGTAATTAGTGTCCAATAAAGTGTAACCCATCCAATAGTTTCACTTACCATTTACTTGAACATAAGTTAAATCACTAACAATAACTTCATTTTTAACTCTATTATTAAAGTTTCTATTAACAAGATTGGTTATTTGACTATCATTGACTTTATTATGATAATTTTTGAATGATAATTTAGTGTATTTTGATATTAAATTATGTTTATTCATAATTTCTTTAATTTTTCGTCTTGATAAATAAATTTCTTGGTTTTCTAGAATGACTTTTAATCTTCTAGTACCATAAACTTCTTTATTTTTTTTAAAAGCACTAATAACAGCTTGTTCATAAATATTATTTTGAATTTTATTTTTTTTCTTTAAATTAAAATAATATGTTGATTTAGAGAGTTTTAAAAAATGACACATTGTGCGAATTTTATATTTAGATTTATTATTTGCAATAATCTCTACTTTCTGCCTATTATTAGTGCTGCTTGCTTTAAAATATCATTTTCCATTCTTAATTGTTTTAATTCTTTTCTTAATTTAATTAATTCATTTTCTTCAACAGAACGATTATCTTTAGTTTTAAAACTACCTGAATTAGTAAATTGCTTAATTCAATTGTAAGTAGCTGCTCTTGTAACATTATATTCTTTAACAAGGCAAGATACTGATTTGCCACTTTGATATAAAGCTACTATTTGTTTTTTAAATTCATCGGTATATGAGTTAATATTGGCCATAATTATAGTTCCTTTCTTTGTTCACTTGTCTATGTAATTAGTGTCCAATAAAGTGTAACCCATCCACTTTTCTCAGCATTTATGTGATAAAATTAAAATAGTACATAAAGGGAGAAAAGCCTTTATTATTTATATAAGTAAAAAATGCACTTCTATAAATTTTAAAAGTGCATTTTATTTAAACTTATTTTTTATCCTAAATCTTCATCTTTTGTTAGAATTTCGCGGTTAGGATTTTGTTCAACTATTAATTGTTTGTAAATTGTATCACGATATTTTACACAACCATCAATAACATTATCTAAAGGATTTTGAGCAACACGTACTTCAAAAATATCTCCCTCATATTTTTGACGAATTGGTTTTGTACCTTTTTCAGCTTTAACTTCGATGAAATATTCCTTAGCCAATTCTTCTTTAATAAATTCATCAATTTTTTTAATGTAAGCTCCACCACCACAAATTGTGATTCCCTTACCTTTTTTCTTTAAGTCACTAACACTACCAGCAGCTTTTTCCCCAGAAGTTCTTAGTACTCTACGAATTGATGGAATAACATGTTCTCTAAATTGAACTTGCATTACATTTTCACGAATTTCTTCTGGTGTAATTTCAATAGTTTTAGAAATTGACATTGTTTCTCCTGGCTGAGAGTCTAATCTAGGTAATGAAACACCTGAAATAGTATATGGTTTTTCATCTTGATATTTCATAAGTGAACCGATGTTCTTTTTAACATCTTCTGCTTCTTTAGTACCAATTTTTAAAGCATGCTTTTTAGCTATGTATTCTTGAATTTTTTGTGTTAAATAGTCTCCAGCACAATGTGTTGTATATGAATATAGGATTGAATCGTTGCTAAGTACGGCAATATCAGTACTTCCCCCACCAATATCAACACACATAATTGCAGTTCCAAAAATATCTTGGCCTGAACCTAATGCTGCCATTTTAACTTCTTCTTGAACAAATCCACGAAGTGCTCCTAAACGATGAACTATATTTTCTAATGCTTCTCTTTGTACTGAATTAATTTCACTTGGTGTTGCCATTAAAACAATTAAATTACGGTTTTTATCAGCTTGTTTTGAATCTTTAATTTCAAGTCTAAAATCTTGAAAAATTTTAGCAAGGATACGTTGTAAAGCATCTGGATCAGCAATATTACCATCACGAACTGGACGCTTAATAACAACATTTTCATTTGTTTTATCAATTAAAGCTTTAGCTTCTTCACCATAAAGAATAACATTTTTTTCATAGTCTTCAGCAAGATAAGTTGGAGCATCATATGTAAGTCCAATGTTAACATACCTTGCTTTAAAGTTTTCTGTTCCAACATCTAAAGCTAATCATTGGTAGTCATTAATAGACTTAATATTACTTTTTTTATTTAAGTTTTCTTTGGGTTTTTTATCAAATAATCCCATTTTTTTTCCTCCTTCTACACACCCGGAATTTTAATTACTTGGTCTAATGAATCCTTTTTCATATACATCTTGTTTATGAGTTTCATAGGCTTGAGTCCCTCTAATTACACATTCTCTTGGATTATTAGCAGATACCACATGTTCTAAATTTAGTCGTTTTTTTAGATAAGTTGTAATATTTTCAAGCAAAGCACCCCCACCAGTGATAGTTAAACCGTCTTTCATAATCATTTCTGAAAAGGCAGGTCCAGCTTTATCAATAATGTCACTACATAGTGCAACAATTGGTTCAAAGGCTTCAGTAACTACTCTAGCTACTTCTTGCTTAGGAACTGTAATTTGTTCAGGTTTTTTAGTTTTAGTACTTTTTCCATGGATAGTAATTTTATTTTCACTATCTTTTTCACCATCTATTCAAATACCAGCACTAATTTTTGTTTTTTCAGCCTCCATTGAGCTAAGAGATATATAGTGCATTTTTTCAAAATGTTCTTTAATACTACGTTCAATAGCATTTCCAGCAATTGGAATTGAATCTTGAACAATAACTTCTCCACTTGATAAAATGGCACAGTCAGAAGTTCCACCACCAATATCAAGAATAAATACTCCTGAAGCATCTCAAAGTGCTTCCCCAGCACCAATAGCTGCCAATTTTACTTCAGGAACAATAACAACTTTTTCAGCTTTCATTACGCTTTCATTACTTGCATTATATCTATTGGGAAATTTATCACTATAAATTGGAATTTTAGCTATTTTTTTTCCTTGTAGAATTTCACGTAAAACAGTTCTATCTAATTTATAAACATTAGATGGAATAGCTACAAGTGCTACTGAATTTTCTCAAATTTTTTCAGCTTTCACATCAATAATTTGTGTAAAAATTTCAGTTAATAAAGCAATCAAAGCATTATTGTCACTAATAACACCATTAGCCATTGGTTCTCTGAAAATTTTATTCGCTGGAGTTTTTTCCTTCATTAATAAAGCGGCTTCACCAATGAATACTTCTCCGTTTTCTGTATCAAATACAATTGCTGATGGTTGACTATAAACAACCCTTCCATTAACTCTGACAATTAAATTTCTTGTTCCTAAATCTAGAGAAACAATATTAACGTCTTGGTTATTGTGTCCGTCATTAGCAACCTCTATTTTTGTTGCCATATAAAAATCATCTCCTTTTCCCACTCAAATTAATATTTATTTATTAAGTTGATATATGTTAATATTACCACATGTAGATTTGCTAGTAGTAAATTTAGCATATATGATTAGTTGGCTAACTATTTGTTTAATTATTACTAGTATATAATTAACTAAAAATGTGAATTGGAGAATAATAATGGAAAATCCAAAAAAAATATTGAAAAAATACGACTTACATGCAGTTAAAAAGTTTGGACAAAACTTTTTAATTAATAATAATATAATTGATAAAATTGTTAAAACTAGTAATTTTAAAGATGAAGATGGCATTGTTGAAATTGGAGCGGGCATTGGTCATTTAACTAATAAATTACTCAGCACTGCGCAAAAAGTTGTGACAATTGAAATTGACAAAAAATTAATTCCTGTTTTAGAAAAAGAATTAAATGAATACAAAAATTTAAAAATTATAAATGATGATTTTTTAAATTTATATTTAAAAAAAATCATTAATGAAGAATTTGCAATAAATCAAAAAATTCATGTAATTGCAAATTTGCCTTATTATATTACTTCACAAATTGTTTTAAAATTATTAGAAAATATTGAATTATTTGATTCATTTACATTAATGATGCAAAAAGAAGTTGCACAAAGATTTTGTGCTAAACCTAAAACTAAAGTATATAATAATCTTTCTGTTATGTGTCAATTTTATTGTGATGTTAAAATTATTTTTGATGTTAGTCCTAATAATTTTACTCCGATACCTAATGTTACAAGTAGTGTTGTTTATTTTAAAGTAAATCCTAAATTTCAACTTGATGAACCACAATTATTTTGAAAATTTGTAAGAAGTTGTTTTGTTAATAAGAGAAAAACATTAGTTAACAATTTGGGTATTTATTTAAATAGCAAAGAAAAAGCCGTTAATTTAATTAACGACTTATCTTGATCATTAACAATAAGATCTGAAGAATTAACATTTTCAATGTTTTACCAGTTATTTACTATTATTAATAATAGATACCTTTCAGAATAATTATTAAAATTAATGATATTAGAATGTGGATAATAAGTATATAAAACACCTCAGCAATAATCCTTGTTTATTAATAAACATATTTTTAAATATTTATTATCCGTTAACTATTATAATGATTTTATTTTTTCTTGCAAAAGATATAACTTTTTATTAATTATTTTTAATTAATAGTCTTTAAATTTAATATACTTAAATTGTAATAAACATTGTATAATGAAATTATAATTATAATTTTTAGAAACATGTAAAGGAGGATTTAATGAATAATGTAGAAAACATTGTAGTTTTTGGTTTAAGTGCTAGTCAAAAATTTACACAAGAAGTTTGTAAAAAACTTAATATTGAACCTGGAAAAGCAGAAATTAGTCGTTTTACTGATGGTGAATTTAACATTCAATCTATAACATCAGTACGAGAGAAAGTGGTATATATTATCCAATCAACTTCGCCGCCAACTAATGATAATTTAATGGAATTATTAATTTTTGTTGATGCTTTAGTTCGTGCATCTGCTGCTAAAATTCATGTAGTAATTCCTTATTTTGGTTATGCTCGTCAAGATCGAAAACAAGGTGGTAGACAACCTATTACTTGTAAACTTGTTGCAAATTTATTAACTGTTGCGGGTGTTGATCGTGTTATTACTGTTGATTTACATTCACCACAAGAACAAGGATTTTTTGATGTTCCTGTTGATGATTTACGAGCAACTCAAGATTTAGCATCTTATTTAATTGAAGAAAATTTAACTAATTTAGTTGTTGTATCTCCAGATCATGGTGGTGTTACTCGTGCTCGAAGATTGGGTAATTATTTAAGTGTACCTTTGGCAATTATTGATAAAAGAAGAACAACTCCTAATCAAAGTCAAGTTAAGTTTGTATTAGGAGATGTTAAAGAAAAGAATGCTATTATTATTGATGATATGATTGATACAGGTGGTACTATTATTAATGCAGCAAAAGCTATTAAAGAACATGGTGCAAAATCAGTTTATATTTTAGCTACTCATGGTATTTTTAGTGGTCAATCTTCAAAAAATTTGAAACAAGCTGTTATTGATGGAATTATTAAGGAAGTTGTTATTACTAATACTATTGAAATTTCTGAGGAAAAAAAGTTTAATGGTTTAAAAATTATTTCAATTGCTGATTTTATTGCAAAAATGATTGATGCTTCAATTAATAATAAATCATTAACAAAAGTTTATGATGATAAAACAAATGAATTAATAAAAAAAATTAATAATAAAAATAGTAAAAAATAATATACGGACTTCTCCCCACATGTACTTGTGGAGGGAATAATGAAACTGAATGAATTCAAAAATGCTTTTCAAACTGAACAGCAATGTCTTGCATATATAGCAAATTTGAAAGAAAACAAATGTATTAGGTGTTTTAATTTTAATTTGAATACTTCTGATTTAAAAAGAATGAGATGTTTAAAATGTAATCAAACATTTAGCATTCTCACAGGCACCATATTTTCAAGGTCACAAACATCTTTAACATCTTGGTTTTATCTTATCTTTAGATGAATAAACACCAAACATGGAATTCCATCAACAGATATTGCAAAAGAATTGGGAGTGACTTTGAAAACTGCTTGAAGAATGACTCATAAAATCAGAACACGTATTGCAAAACAAAAACCTCAATTTATTGTTGAAGGTACAGTGCAAATTGATGAAATGTATCTTTCACATATGGGTTTTAAAAAACAAGGAAGATCCTTGGTGAATAAAACCTTGATTGTTGGCATTTATCAAAAAACAACCAATAATTTAATTGTGAAAGTATTGAAAAACGCAAAGAGTAAAAATCTTTTGCAGTTTGCAAAAAACCACATTTCTTCAAAATGTCTTGTATATACTGATTCTTGAAAAGGATATTGCGATTTTAAATCAGTTTTCACTAAGCATGAAACAGTTAACCATCAAGATGGCTATGTTTCAAAAATTGGTGTAAATACCAACCAAATTGAATCAGTTTGAAAACATATAAGAAGAACATTTAAAACACATATCAAAGTTGCAAAACATCATGTTCATTTATATGCTAAAGAAGCTGCATATAAATTCAACAAGATACCTAGTTTTGAAACTGTAATTCTATGTTTGATTTAAAAATGTGGGGAGAAGTCCGTAGATAGGCTTTTCTCAGCATTTATGTTATAAAATTAAAATAGTACATAAAGGGAGAAAAGCCATAATAAAGAGGAAATTTAAAATAGATGAAATTAGTTATTGGATTAGGAAACCCAGGTAAAGAGTATGAATTGACACGTCATAATATTGGTTTTATTATTATTGATATGATTTGTGAAACATTACAATTAAAAATTAATCAAACTAAATTTAATGGTCAATATGTTAAAACTGTTGTTAATGGCACTGATGTTATTTTTTTAAAACCATTAACTTTTATGAACTTATCAGGTTTTTGTGTTTCAAATTTTATGAATTATTTTAAAATTAAAATTGAAAATGTGTTAATTATTCACGATGAAGTTGATTTAAATTTTGGTCAATTTCAATACAAACAAAAATTTAGTGCTGCTGGTCATAATGGAATTAAAAGTATTTTTAATCAAATTGGTAGTAAAGATTTTCAAAGATTAAGAATTGGTGTTGGTAAAAATCCTAATTTTAACACGGCTGATTGAGTTTTGAGTAAGTTTAGTAATGATGAGTTAAAGAATATAAAAGATCATAAACAATTTTTTGTAGAAAGCATTAGTAGTTGAATTACTGATAGTAAATTTGAAAATATTATTAATAAATATAATAAAAAATAATTAATATATTATAAAAATATTAAAGAATATTTTCATTTTTATGTTTTCTACATAAGTAAACATAAAGTTGTGTTTCTTTTTCTTTTTTAATTTTTTCTAATTCTTTTTTTATTTCTTCAATTAATAAAATATCATTTTGTGTTTGCTGATATTGATTTATTTCATTTATTTTTTCAAGTTTTGCTTCTAGTAATTTTTGCTTACAAATAGGACAAAGTTTGTCAAAATCATCATTATTATCATTTTGAAAACTGTCATTATCAAAATTTCATTTCATTTTTTAAGTTTCCTTTACTAGTTTATTTTAATAACAATATTTTGATAATCATTATTAAATAATTATATAATTAATTTATAAATTTATAAATACTTTTTTTGAGTATAAAGGAGACAATATGAAAGCAAAAAAAAATATAATCAAACCAACAATAGAAAAGGCAAAAACTAAAGTTGAACAACTTAATAAAACTATTAAACCAAAAGTTAAAGATGTAAAAAAAGCAACTAAAGTAAAAACGCAATCAATAAAAACTGACACTGTTAAGCCAATCATTAATAAGATGAAAGTAGATTTTGAAAAATCAAAACATATAATAAAAGAAGAAAATCAAAAAATTGCTAATAAAATTGTTAATACTAAAAATATTTTAATATCAAAAATTGATCAACCAAAACCATTTAAAACTACCGCTATTATTGGT
This sequence comes from Spiroplasma endosymbiont of Apeira syringaria, assembly GCF_964020205.1. Lineage (NCBI taxonomy): Bacteria > Bacillati > Mycoplasmatota > Mollicutes > Entomoplasmatales > Spiroplasmataceae > Spiroplasma > Spiroplasma endosymbiont of Apeira syringaria. The sequence goes on along the minus strand of NZ_OZ026543.1, from coordinate 1,979,643 downwards.
TGTCAATGAGGTGATGAAGGAAAAGGTAAAATAACTGACTATTATAGTCAAAATTCTGATGTTATTGTTCGTTGAAGTGGTGGTGATAATGCCGGACATACAATTGTTTTTGATCATCAAAAATATAAATTAAGTATTATTCCTTCTGGTATCTTTAATAAAGATTCATATTGTGTTATTGCTAATGGTTGTGTTGTTAATCCAGAAAAATTAGTTTCTGAAATTGAATATTTAAAAGCTGCCGGTTTTAGTTGTCAAAATTTACGGATTTCTGATCGTGCTCATATTATTTTACCTTATCATTTAGCATTTGATGAATATGAAGAAAAAATTAAGGGCGATAAAGCTATTGGCACTACTAAAAAAGGAATTGGACCTTGTTATGCTGATAAAGTTAATCGGATTGGAATTCTAATGGGTGATTTATTAGATAAGGATCGGCTATTAGAATTGATTACTGATAATTTGTTAATTAAAAATAAAATATTAAAAAATGTTTATGGATATGAAAAAGAATTTAATGCGCAAACAATATATAATCGTTTATTAGAATTATTACCATACTTTAAAGATTTAATTATTGATACTGGTCAATTTTTAAATGAACAATTAGTTAGAAATAAAAAGATATTATTTGAAGGAGCACAAGGTACTTTATTAGATTTAGATCATGGTACATATCCTTTTGTAACATCTTCTAATCCAAGTGCTAGTTCAATTGCTATTGGTTCAGGTATTTCTTTAAAAGCAATTAACGAAATTATTGGTGTAACTAAAGCATACAGTACAAGAGTTGGTGCTGGTGCATTTCCTAGTGAAGTTTTTGGTAAATTAGCAGATTATATTCGTATGACTGGTAATGAATATGGCACAGTTTCAAAAAGACCAAGAAGAATTGGATGATTTGATGCAGTTATTGCTAAGTATAGTGCACAAATTAATGGATTTACTAGTTTAGCTATTATGTTGTTAGACGTGCTTACTGGTATTGAAACATTAAGCATTTGTACGCATTATACTTTAAATGGCGAAATAATTAGATACATACCTTCTCAAATTAATAACTTTAATAAATGTCAACCACATTTTATTACTATGCGTGGCTGAAATGAAGATATTACTAATATTACTAGTTATGATGAATTACCAGAAAATGCTAAAAATTATTTAAAAAAAATTAGTGAGTTGGTGGGTGTTCCAATTAGAATATTTTCTGTTGGTCCAGATCGTAAACAAACTATATTTATTAAGGAGTAAAAATGATTGAACGTTACGAAACAAAAGCAATGACTAATATTTGAAATATGAAAAATCGTTTAAACTTATGAATGAATTTTCAAATTGATGTTTGTGAATCATTACAACATTTAAATATAATTCCTCTTAAAGATTTTCAATTAATTAAAAAAAATGCTAAATTAGATATTGAATTAATGAATAAATTAGAATTAGAAACTAAGCATGATGTAGTTGCTTTTACTAGAATGTTGAGTGCTAACTTAAAAACTGAAAGTCGTTGAATTCATTATGGTTTAACTTCAACTGATATGGTTGATAGTGTCCAAAATCTACAAATAAAATTTTCAAATGAAATTATTGAAAAAGATTTAATTACTTTACAATTGAAATTAAAAGAGTTAGCGTTTAAATATAAAAATCAATTAGTAATTGGTCGCAGTCATGGTATTTTTGGTGAACCAACTTCATTAGGATTAAAATTTGCTTTATGATACGATGAAATAAATAGACAGTTAGTAAGGTTGGAATTAGCAAGAAAACAAGTTGAAGTTATTAAGATTACGGGTGCTATGGGTAATTTTGTTCATATTTCGCCAAAAGTTAGTGAATTTATTGCTAAAAAATGAAAAATGGAAGTTGACAGTTGTGCTACGCAGGTAGTACAACGTGATCGTTTGATTTTTTTAATTACACAATTAAGTTCAATTGCTACAACAATTGAAAAAATAGCTTTAGAAATTCGTTTTAGTCAACGTAGCGAAGTTAATGAACTTTTAGAGGGATTTTCTATTTCACAAAAAGGTTCAAGTTCAATGCCACATAAAAAAAATCCAATTGGTTCTGAAAATATTTGTGGTTTAGCAAGATTAGTTCGAAGTTATAATAGTATAGTATATGAGAATAATTTATTATGGTATGAACGTGATATCTCTCATAGTTCTAATGAACGCATTATGTTACCTGATATTTATCATATATTAGATTTTATTATTAATAGAATGACAAATATTTTAGATAATTTAGTAATTAATACTAGTGCCATGGCAAATAATATTGCTAAAGCTAATGAACTTTATTTTTCACAAGTAATTTTATTGACTATTATTAAAAATAATCCAAAAATAACACGTGAAATTGCTTATGATTTTATTCAAAAATGCACTTTAGAAGCACAAAATAAAATGATTAATTTTAAAGATGTATTAATAAAGAATAATATTAATCAATATTTAACTAGTGAACAGTTAAATGAATGTTGTAATAATAATATTTTTTTAATAAATGTTGATTATATTTTTAAAAAAGTTTTTAAAGATAAATAATGTTTAATATTAAATTTAATTAGCATTTAATTTATTAATTTTTATTTTTTTTATTTTATCTAATAATCAATAAATATAAAAGATTAAGAAAATATTGTAATTAGTCACTAGATTATATAAGTTTAAGGAGTGAAAATTATGAAGAAATACAAAATCGATAATAGTTTTCCTTTTATAAATCAACATTTTAATTTTATTACAAGCTATGATGATAATGAAGAACATTTTTATGATGTTTTAGATGATCGATACTTAAAAGATAATGGAGAATTAGATATTAATTTATTAAAAAAGAAAATTAATAAAATAAAAATAATATTATATTATATTAGTAATAAGAAATATAAATGTGAAAAAACATTGCAGTCATATATTAAAAAACAATCTATATTTCTTTCTTATAATATAAATAGTATTAAAAAGTTAGAAATTTTCGAAAAACAAAAAACAAGTAAAATTTTTAAATTTAAGAATAAATTAGTTAAGTTTTTAACTTTTGGTTATTATAATTTTGAAAAAAAACGAATTAACAAAATAGTATGTGAAAAAGTTAATATAAGTAATCAAAAAGAAGAATTGAAAAAAGTTGGATTAAAAATTTTAAAACTTAATAATATTTTAGAAAAAATAGAAAAAGAAAAAAGAAGACAATGAGAAAAAAATGATCTTTTGAGACATTGATATGATTTTGCAATTTAAGGAAAATTACAAAATCAACCATTAATGAGTAATGGTAATCAGTATTTACCAGTAAATAATTATGATAATGAAAAAAGTAGTGTTCTTTAACACTTAAATAGTTATTATAAGTTTTACTTAAATGTTGATATAGATGCTGTTAACTCTGATAATGGTTTTAATAAAAATCAATATCAACAAAAATGTTCGATTTTATAAAAAAATAAAGATTAATAAAATATTATTAATTTAAATAAGTATTACAATAAAAAATACTATTTTAATGTAAAATTATAATTATTAAATTTAGGAGCAAATAATGACAAAAAAATTTTATATTACTACCCCTATTTATTATCCTAGTGCTAAGTTACACTTAGGAAATGCTTATACAACAATTATTGCTGATGTTTTAGCTCGCTATAAGAAAATGCAAAGTTATGAAGTATTCTTTTTAACTGGAAGTGATGAACATGGTCAAAAAATTGCTAAAAAGGCGGATGAAAATAAACAAACTCCACAAAAATTTGTTGATGATATTGTTGTTGGGTTTAAGAATTTATGAAAAAACTTAAATATTGATTATGATAAATTTATTAGAACAACTGATAAAAATCATATTTTAAGTGTTCAGAAAATATTCAGCAAATTATTAAAACAAAATGATATTTATTTGGGAAAATATGAAGGCTCATATTGTATTTCTTGTGAAGAATTTTTGACAGATAGCCAAATTAATAAAACTAATAATACATGTAAAATATGTCAAGGTAATATTACTACTTTATCAGAACCATCATATTTTTTAAAATTGGAAAAATATACTAAACAATTATTAAAATATTATGATGAACACTCATTATTTTTATGACCACTTAATCGTAAAACGGAAATGATTAATAATTTTATTACGCCAGGCTTAGAAAATTTAAGTGTTACTAGAACGAGTTTTACTTGAGGGGTACCAGTATTAGAAAATCCAAAACATGTTATTTATGTTTGAATTGATGCATTAAGTAATTATTTAACAGGATTAGGTTATTTACAAGATGATGACATTAATTTTAAAAAATTTTGACTAGATTCAAATTGTGAAATTGTGAATTTAGTTGGTAAAGAAATTAGTCGTTTTCATATGATTTATTGGCCAATTTTATTAATGGCATTAAACTTGAGACAACCAAATCGAATTTTGGCTCACGGTTGAATTACTAATGAAGAAGGAAAAATGTCAAAATCAAAAGGTAATGTTATTGATCCTTTAGTATTAGTAAATCGTTATGGTGCAGATGGATTACGGTTTTTTTTAATGAAAGAAATTATTATTGGTCATGATGCAAAATATAGTCATGAATTATTTTTAAATTGTTATAACTCTTATCTTGTTAATGATTTAGGTAATTTGCTTTCGCGAACAGTTACAATGATCATTAAATATTGTGATGGTAAAATTCCCAAAGTTAATTTAAATAAGTTACAACCAGAAGCAATAGAAATAATTAAAATTATTAAAAGTACTATTAATGATTTTAATATTGAAATGGATGAGTATCAAATTCATGAAGCAATTAATGTCGTTTTTAAATTAATAACTAGTGGTAATAAATTAATTGATTTAACAAAACCATGAGATTTACATAAAAATAATAAAACTATTGAATTACATAATATTTTAAATTTATTAGCAAATATTTTAATTATTAGTAGTGCTTTATTAAGTCCAATTTTGGTTAATAGTTCATTAAAAATTCGTGAACAATTGGGTGTCTTAAAAATTACTAAACCAATAGTCAATATTAACTTGAATGAAGTTTTTAATAAATCTGTTAATAAAAAAGAGTTATTATTTCCAAGATTAAATATCGAAGATGAATTATCATTTTTAAACAATGCATTTAAATAAAATATAAGAGTTATTAAAAAAATGTCAGTTATAGATAATAAATATACAATTCATTTTGTATGAATTGGAGAAATACCAATTACTGTAAGAAATAATATAATTTATGCGGCTTTATTACACCAACATGAACGTGAAGTTATTTTATGAATTTCTAAAAATGAAAAAAATAGAGAAATTACTGAAAATGAAAAACAACAACATAAGTTACTTAATAATATTAAAATTATTAGTTTAAAAGAAATAGAAAATTTAGAAAATAATGATGTAGTAATATTTGAACAAATATTTAAAAATAATAGAGGCTTTTCTCCCTTTATGTACTATTTTAATTTTATCACATAAATGCTGAGAAAAGCCTATCTACGGACTTCTCCCCACATTTTTAAATCAAACATAGAATTACAGTTTCAAAACTAGGTATCTTGTTGAATTTATATGCAGCTTCTTTAGCATATAAATGAACATGATGTTTTGCAACTTTGATATGTGTTTTAAATGTTCTTCTTATATGTTTTCAAACTGATTCAATTTGGTTGGTATTTACACCAATTTTTGAAACATAGCCATCTTGATGGTTAACTGTTTCATGCTTGGTGAAAACTGATTTAAAATCGCAATATCCTTTTCAAGAATCAGTATATACAAGACATTTTGAAGAAATGTGGTTTTTTGCAAACTGCAAAAGATTTTTACTCTTTGCGTTTTTCAATACTTTCACAATTAAATTATTGGTTGTTTTTTGATAAATGCCAACAATCAAGGTTTTATTCACCAAGGATCTTCCTTGTTTTTTAAAACCCATATGTGAAAGATACATTTCATCAATTTGCACTGTACCTTCAACAATAAATTGAGGTTTTTGTTTTGCAATACGTGTTCTGATTTTATGAGTCATTCTTCAAGCAGTTTTCAAAGTCACTCCTAATTCTTTTGCAATATCTGTTGATGGAATTCCATGTTTGGTGTTTATTCATCTAAAGATAAGATAAAACCAAGATGTTAAAGATGTTTGTGACCTTGAAAATATGGTGCCTGTGAGAATGCTAAATGTTTGATTACATTTTAAACATCTCATTCTTTTTAAATCAGAAGTATTCAAATTAAAATTAAAACACCTAATACATTTGTTTTCTTTCAAATTTGCTATATATGCAAGACATTGCTGTTCAGTTTGAAAAGCATTTTTGAATTCATTCAGTTTCATTATTCCCTCCACAAGTACATGTGGGGAGAAGTCCGATAATAGATTAGCAATTAAAGAAAAACTAAAATCAGCATCAGATTTTATAAGAATTGTTATATTAAACCAATATGGAGGCATTTATTTAGATGGTGATGTTGAATTAAAACGTTCACTCCCTAGATTTCTTTATGCTTGTTATGGTATTTTATTAAATATTAAAATTAAAAAAAATGATAATTATAAATTATATTTTGATACAGATTTTTATGATGTAATTGTTGTCACAAAACATTCTAAAATTATTAGTAAGGTAATAAATGAATTAAGAGAAGAATTAGATCAAAAAAATAATCCAACATATGATGTAGGAGAATTGGTAAAAATTCAAAAAATTGTTAATTATATAATTGAAAATAATTTTAAAGAAGAAGAAAAAGAAATATTATATGATGCTAATAGTCACTATATAGGAGTAGATTTTTATTCAATGAAAAATAATTTATATTTTTAATTAAAGACTTGGCTTTTCTCCCTTTATTTACTATTTTAATTTTATCACATAAATGCTGAGAAAAGCCTATCTACGGACTTCTCCCCACATTTTTAAATCAAACATAGAATTACAGTTTCAAAACTAGGTATCTTGTTGAATTTATATGCAGCTTCTTTAGCATATAAATGAACATGATGTTTTGCAACTTTGATATGTGTTTTAAATGTTCTTCTTATATGTTTTCAAACTGATTCAATTTGGTTGGTATTTACACCAATTTTTGAAACATAGCCATCTTGATGGTTAACTGTTTCATGCTTAGTGAAAACTGATTTAAAATCGCAATATCCTTTTCAAGAATCAGTATATACAAGACATTTTGAAGAAATGTGGTTTTTTGCAAACTGCAAAAGATTTTTACTCTTTGCGTTTTTCAATACTTTCACAATTAAATTATTGGTTGTTTTTTGATAAATGCCAACAATCAAGGTTTTATTCACCAAGGATCTTCCTTGTTTTTTAAAACCCATATGTGAAAGATACATTTCATCAATTTGCACTGTACCTTCAACAATAAATTGAGGTTTTTGTTTTGCAATACGTGTTCTGATTTTATGAGTCATTCTTCAAGCAGTTTTCAAAGTCACTCCCAATTCTTTTGCAATATCTGTTGATGGAATTCCATGTTTGGTGTTTATTCATCTAAAGATAAGATAAAACCAAGATGTTAAAGATGTTTGTGACCTTGAAAATATGGTGCCTGTGAGAATGCTAAATGTTTGATTACATTTTAAACATCTCATTCTTTTTAAATCAGAAGTATTCAAATTAAAACTAAAACACCTAATACATTTGTTTTCTTTCAAATTTGCTATATATGCAAGACATTGCTGTTCAGTTTGAAAAGCATTGTTGAATTCATTCAGTTTCATTATTCCCTCCACAAGTACATGTGGGGAGAAGTCCGTAAATTAATTAAAGAATTAAGAAATGATTTAAAATATAATTTTTTTTCTTATTTTTGAGAAAAAAAAGAAGATTTAAAATTAATTAAACAATTAGATTATTTTTTAATAGAACTTGATAGTAAAATTAAAGAACAAAATGAAAAATTATTATTCTTGGAAAAAAATAAAACATTAATTGAACAAAATAAAATTAATAAGGGTAGTCAAAATAGTACTGAGTTTACTGAAATCACAGATTATTTTAATCTTTTTAATTTTTTAAGTGAAACAATAAGTAATGATATTATTTTTGGCTTTTCTCCCTTTATTTACTATTTTAATTTTATCACATAAATGCTGAGAAAAGCCTATCTACGGACTTCTCCCCACATTTTTAAATCAAACATAGAATTACAGTTTCAAAACTAGGTATCTTGTTGAATTTATATGCAGCTTCTTTAGCATATAAATGAACATGATGTTTTGCAACTTTGATATGTGTTTTAAATGTTCTTCTTATATGTTTTCAAACTGATTCAATTTGGTTGGTATTTACACCAATTTTTGAAACATAGCCATCTTGATGGTTAACTGTTTCATGCTTAGTGAAAACTGATTTAAAATCGCAATATCCTTTTCAAGAATCAGTATATACAAGACATTTTGAAGAAATGTGGTTTTTTGCAAACTGCAAAATATTTTTACTCTTTGCGTTTTTCAATACTTTCACAATTAAATTATTGGTTGTTTTTTGATAAATGCCAACAATCAAGGTTTTATTCACCAATGATCTTCCTTGTTTTTTAAAACCCATATGTGAAAGATACATTTAATCAATTTGCACTGTACCTTCAACAATAAATTGAGGTTTTTGTTTTGCAATACGTGTTCTGATTTTATGAGTCATTCTTCAAGCAGTTTTCAAAGTCACTCCCAATTCTTTTGCAATATCTGTTGATGGAATTCCATGTTTGGTGTTTATTCATCTAAAGATAAGATAAAACCAAGATGTTAAAGATGTTTGTGACCTTGAAAATATGGTGCCTGTGAGAATGCTAAATGTTTGATTACATTTTAAACATCTCATTCTTTTTAAATCAGAAGTATTCAAATTAAAACTAAAACACCTAATACATTTGTTTTCTTTCAAATTTGCTATATATGCAAGACATTGCTGTTCAGTTTGAAAAGCATTTTTGAATTCATTCAGTTTCATTATTCCCTCCACAAGTACATGTGGGGAGAAGTCCGATAATAGATTAGCAATTAAAGAAAAACTAAAATCAGCATCAGATTTTATAAGAATTGTTATATTAAACCAATATGGAGGCATTTATTTAGATGGTGATGTTGAATTAAAACGTTCACTCCCTAGATTTCTTTATGCTTGTTATGGTATTTTATTAAATATTAAAATTAAAAAAAATGATAATTATAAATTATATTTTGATACAGATTTTTATGATGTAATTGTTGTCACAAAACATTCTAAAATTATTAGTAAGGTAATAAATGAATTAAGAGAAGAATTAGATCAAAAAAATAATCCAACATATGATGTAGGAGAATTGGTAAAAATTCAAAAAATTGTTAATTATATAATTGAAAATAATTTTAAAGAAGAAGAAAAAGAAATATTATATGATGCTAATAGTCACTATATAGGAGTAGATTTTTATTCAATGAAAAATAATTTATATTTTTAATTAAAGACTTGGCTTTTCTCCCTTTATTTACTATTTTAATTTTATCACATAAATGCTGAGAAAAGCCTATCTACGGACTTCTCCCCACATTTTTAAATCAAACATAGAATTACAGTTTCAAAACTAGGTATCTTGTTGAATTTATATGCAGCTTCTTTAGCATATAAATGAACATGATGTTTTGCAACTTTGATATGTGTTTTAAATGTTCTTCTTATATGTTTTCAAACTGATTCAATTTGGTTGGTATTTACACCAATTTTTGAAACATAGCCATCTTGATGGTTAACTGTTTCATGCTTAGTGAAAACTGATTTAAAATCGCAATATCCTTTTCAAGAATCAGTATATACAAGACATTTTGAAGAAATGTGGTTTTTTGCAAACTGCAAAAGATTTTTACTCTTTGCGTTTTTCAATACTTTCACAATTAAATTATTGGTTGTTTTTTGATAAATGCCAACAATCAAGGTTTTATTCACCAAGGATCTTCCTTGTTTTTTAAAACCCATATGTGAAAGATACATTTCATCAATTTGCACTGTACCTTCAACAATAAATTGAGGTTTTTGTTTTGCAATACGTGTTCTGATTTTATGAGTCATTCTTCAAGCAGTTTTCAAAGTCACTCCCAATTCTTTTGCAATATCTGTTGATGGAATTCCATGTTTGGTGTTTATTCATCTAAAGATAAGATAAAACCAAGATGTTAAAGATGTTTGTGACCTTGAAAATATGGTGCCTGTGAGAATGCTAAATGTTTGATTACATTTTAAACATCTCATTCTTTTTAAATCAGAAGTATTCAAATTAAAACTAAAACACCTAATACATTTGTTTTCTTTCAAATTTGCTATATATGCAAGACATTGCTGTTCAGTTTGAAAAGCATTGTTGAATTCATTCAGTTTCATTATTCCCTCCACAAGTACATGTGGGGAGAAGTCCGAAAGACTTTTAGAAAAATGGCATTTCCATCAGAATTATTTTCTTATTTCGATATTGGTTATCAACACGGTTCCAATAATTGAAATGAAATAAATGAAACCGAATATAATAAACAAAGAAGATTACAAAAAATATCAGAAGAGTATGCAAAACAAATAAAAATAATAGAAAACATTTCAATAATGATTACATTTGAAGCTAATTATAGTGAAAAAAATAAATTTTTATTTCAAAAGCATTTTCAAAAAATTAAAGAGATTTATAATGAGTATATATGAATAATAATTAATATTAAAACTGATTTAATGAATAATAATTAATATTAAAACTGATTTAGGAGAAAATAAGTTAAAAGTTATTGAATGAAGTAATAAAAGTAAAGATGAAATAAATATTGAAGGTAAAAAAAGAGAATACAGTTTAAACTATCAAGTAGAAGAAAAACAAAAAAATACAACAAAATTTTTATAAAAAAATAAAAAATGTATAATTTTTTTATACATTTTTGGTGAAAATTAAGAGTTAAATGTGAAATTTATTCGGGTTCATAAAATGGAACAATAACTTTTAAAGTATCTGGCTCTTCAGTTTTTAGTAAACGTTTGTCAATTTTATAAAGGTTACTATTAGACATTGCAATTCAATCCAATAAGTCTTTTTCATAAGCAATTTCTTCATAGAAATCAATTAAGAATCAGTCATAAAATTTCGCAGTTAAATTATCATTATTTTCACGAGCACTTTTAACAAGTTTATTAGTAAAATCAAGTAATTCTTCTTTAGTAGATTTTAATTTTTTTAATGCTTCTTCAATGTTTTTTGTAGTAAAAGTTGGAACTTTAATGTCTTTAATTTCAACTTGAGCATCTTGATCCATTAAATAGTTACAAATTTTACGAATATGAACAACAGCATCAGCTGCTTCTACTTGGAAGAAGCGTGCAAACCCAGGATATCCTTTTTGATTTGCATCATTACTTAATTTAAAACTAAGCATTTGATATTTTAGATGTTCACTAATATAATCATTTAGATCATCGTTAATTTTTTTAATCATTAAATACACCTTCTTTCTTGGCTTTATATGTATTATACTACTTTAATACTATATATATTAAAATAAAGGCTTTTCTCCCTTTATGTACTATTTTAATTTTATCACATAAATGCTGAGAAAAGCCTATCTACGGACTTCTCCCCACATTTTTAAATCAAACATAGAATTACAGTTTCAAAACTAGGTATCTTGTTGAATTTATATGCAGCTTCTTTAGCATATAAATGAACATGATGTTTTGCAACTTTGATATGTGTTTTAAATGTTCTTCTTATATGTTTTCAAACTGATTCAATTTGGTTGGTATTTACACCAATTTTTGAAACATAGCCATCTTGATGGTTAACTGTTTCATGCTTAGTGAAAACTGATTTAAAATCGCAATATCCTTTTCAAGAATCAGTATATACAAGACATTTTGAAGAAATGTGGTTTTTTGCAAACTGCAAAAGATTTTTACTCTTTGCGTTTTTCAATACTTTCACAATTAAATTATTGGTTGTTTTTTGATAAATGCCAACAATCAAGGTTTTATTCACCAAGGATCTTCCTTGTTTTTTAAAACCCATATGTGAAAGATACATTTCATCAATTTGCACTGTACCTTCAACAATAAATTGAGGTTTTTGTTTTGCAATACGTGTTCTGATTTTATGAGTCATTCTTCAAGCAGTTTTCAAAGTCACTCCCAATTCTTTTGCAATATCTGTTGATGGAATTCCATGTTTGGTGTTTATTCATCTAAAGATAAGATAAAACGAGGCTTTTTAATAATCTGTGTATCTTTGTTTTACAAAGTTACTAATTTAGATTAATTCTGTCTTCAAATTTTATCATAAAATGAGCAATTGCTGTATTTCAATTTTGAATAGGCAATGTTCATTTTTTTTTTATATTTTCAATTGCCAAGTAAAATATTTTGAAAACTGCCATATCATTAGGAAAAACTTTTTTATTTCTGATGATTTTTCGTAATTGACTATTAACAGATTCAATAGCATTTGTAGTATAAATCACTCTTTTGATTTCTACTGGATAACTAATAAAAACCATAAATTGAGGCTTTTTAATAATCTGTGTATCTTTGTTTTACAAAGTTACTAATTTAGATTAATTCTGTCTTCAAATTTTATCATAAAATGAGCAATTGCTGTATTTCAATTTTGAATAGGCAATGTTCATTTTTTTGTTATATTTTCAATTGCCAAGTAAAATATTTTGAAAACTGCCATATCATTAGGAAGAACTTTTTTATTTCTGATGATTTTTCGTAATTGACTATTAACAGATTCAATAGCATTTGTAGTATAAATCACTCTTTTGATTTCTACTGGATAACTAATAAAAACCATTAAATTATCTCAATTTTTATATCAAGATTTAGTAATTTGAGGATATTGTTTATTTCATTTACTTTCAAACGATTCTAAAGCTTGCATTGCTTGTTCTTCACTACATGCACTATAAATTGGTTTTAAATCTGCAACTAGACCTTTTCGATGTTTGTATGAAACATATTTTAAACTATTTCTAATTTGATGAACAATGCATAATTGATGTTCTGTTTTAGGATAAACTGATTGTATTGCTTCTGACATGCCTGTTAAATTATCACTACAAGCAATAAGAATATCATTTAAGCCACGATTTTTCATTTCTGTGAAATTAGATAATCAAAACTTAGAACCTTCATTTTCACTAATTCATAATCCTAAAACATCTTTTTTGCCTTCTAAATCAACTCCTAATGCTATATAAACTGATTTGTTAATAATCCGTTTATCTTGTCGTACTTTAACTACTATACAATCAAAATAAACAATAGGATAAATACTTTCTAATGGTCGATTTTGTCATGCTTTAACATCATCAATAACATCATCAGTAATTTGACTAATAACACTTTCACTAATATCAGCACCATGATATAACTCTTGCAACTGCATTCTAATGTCAGATAATGTCATTCCTTTTGCATACAAGGAAAGAACTTGTTGATCAAAACCATCAAATCTTCTTTGCCTTTTAGGAACTATTACAGGAGTAAAATTACTATTGCGATCTCTTGGTACATCAATTTCAATTTTACCTTGTTGAGTTATTAATTTTTTTGAAATTGTACCATTACGAGCATTTTCAGTAGTATTATGTTGATTTTTTTCATATCCTAAATAATTTTGCATTTCAGAATTCAACATTTTTTCAACTAATCTTTTTGTTAATTCTTTATATAAACCGCCAGGTTTAAAAACTGTTGTTAAATCTTCAGTATTTTCTAGTAATAAATCTACTGCTTTTGATATTGGATCATTATTATTAAAGTTATCTTTTTTAGCCATCTGTAACTCACTCTTTCTAGTCATTTAATTATATTTGCTGAATTATACTTGTAAGTGCAAGTAAATAAAATTGCAAAAAAATTCTCATATAAAAATTTCATAATGCTAAATTTATTTTATAAAAAAAGTAAGGAGTTTTTATATGAGTTATAAACATCTTGGCGTAGATGAAAGAATTTATATTGAGAATCAATTGAAATTTAAAGTTAAAATTAGTGAAATAGCTAAAAATCTTAATCGAAATATTAGTACTATTATTCGAGAAATTAATAGAAATCAAGATAATAGTAATTATTTTTCATTGATTGCACAAAATAAAGCTGAAAATAGAAAACAATCACATATTTTTTTTCATAAGTTTAAAAATAAAGATTTAGTAAAATATGTGCAACAAAAACTATTATTAGGCTGATCACCTGAACAAATTTATGGCAGAATTAAAAATTTTCATAAACAATGAGTTATTAGTTTTAAAACAATTTACAATTGAATTTATTCTGGATTGCTTGATCAAGTTACTAGTAAAAATTTAAGAAGAAAAGGCAAAAAACGCAAATCTCAAGAAAATCGTGGCAAATTCAATAGCAAATCAATTAAAGAAAGAGATCTTAATATTAATGATCGTATAACACTTGGTCATTGAGAAGGAGATACTATAGTATCATCACGAGGCAAAAGTAAAAAATGTTTAATAACTTTAGTTGAAAGAGTATCACGATTTACTTTAGCAATATTAGTTAAAAACAGAACTACTAAAGTTATTAACAAAAATATTAGCCATTATTTATCAATTCTTCCTAAAAATATTGTTAAAACCATTACTTTTGATCGTGGTAAAGAATTTTCAAATTGACAACAACTTGAAAAAAATTTAGATGTGAAAATTTATTTTGCAAATCCATATTCACCTTGACAAAGAGGTACTAATGAAAATACTAATGGTTTAATTAGAGAAAAATTTCCTAAAAAATTTAATTTTTCAAAAACTTGTAAAAATGAAGTTCATAAATTTATATTGTCTTTAAACCAAAGACCAAGAAAAATACTAAATTATCTTTCACCGATAGAATATTTGGATAGAAAAATAATTTAGTTGCACTTACCTTTACAATTTAGCATTTACTAGAATTAATTAAACATAGTTATTTTTGTAAGTTACACAGATTACTAAACATTTCCGATAAAAACCAAGATGTTAAAGATGTTTGTGACCTTGAAAATATGGTGCCTGTGAGAATGCTAAATTTTTGATTACATTTTAAACATCTCATTCTTTTTAAATCAGAAGTATTCAAATTAAAACTAAAACACCTAATACATTTGTTTTCTTTCAAATTTGCTATATATGCAAGACATTGCTGTTCAGTTTGAAAAGCATTTTTTAATTCATTCAGTTTCATTATTCCCTCCACAAGTACATGTGGGGAGAAGTCCGAAAATAAATTAAGAATAAAAATATTGTTAATTAATTGTTTCTGTTGCATTTTTTATGAAGTAAGTTCAGTGAATAGTTCAAGACCAATTTGATCATGTGCTCATTTATTTGGATGAACATAATCAAAGAAAAAATTATTATTAATAGTTTCTGGAGTTGTTCCATCAATATATTTTGGATTTAAATTTAAAGCTAAACCGGGAATTGATCATTTTATTGATTAATTAGTAATATTTTTTCCTATTTCTTGTGCTTCAGATAATAAATCACTAAAATTAGTTTCTAAGTCAAACGGTCTGATATTAATATCAGAATTATTTTTTATTAATTCAGTAATTTTATTATTTCATTTATTATTATACGGACTTCTCCCCACATGTACTTGTGGAGGGAATAATGAAACTGAATGAATTCAACAATGCTTTTCAAACTGAACAGCAATGTCTTGCATATATAGCAAATTTGAAAGAAAACAAATGTATTAGGTGTTTTAGTTTTAATTTGAATACTTCTGATTTAAAAAGAATGAGATGTTTAAAATGTAATCAAACATTTAGCATTCTCACAGGCACCATATTTTCAAGGTCACAAACATCTTTAACATCTTGGTTTTATCTTATCTTTAGATGAATAAACACCAAACATGGAATTCCATCAACAGATATTGCAAAAGAATTGGGAGTGACTTTGAAAACTGCTTGAAGAATGACTCATAAAATCAGAACACGTATTGCAAAACAAAAACCTCAATTTATTGTTGAAGGTACAGTGCAAATTGATGAAATGTATCTTTCACATATGGGTTTTAAAAAACAAGGAAGATCCTTGGTGAATAAAACCTTGATTGTTGGCATTTATCAAAAAACAACCAATAATTTAATTGTGAAAGTATTGAAAAACGCAAAGAGTAAAAATCTTTTGCAGTTTGCAAAAAACCACATTTCTTCAAAATGTCTTGTATATACTGATTCTTGAAAAGGATATTGCGATTTTAAATCAGTTTTAACTAAGCATGAAACAGTTAACCATCAAGATGGCTATGTTTCAAAAATTGGTGTAAATACCAACCAAATTGAATCAGTTTGAAAACATATAAGAAGAACATTTAAAACACATATCAAAGTTGCAAAACATCATGTTCATTTATATGCTAAAGAAGCTGCATATAAATTCAACAAGATACCTAGTTTTGAAACTGTAATTCTATGTTTGATTTAAAAATGTGGGGAGAAGTCCGTAGATAGGCTTTTCTCAGCATTTATGTGATAAAATTAAAATAGTACATAAAGGGAGAAAAGCCTTATTATATTCATTTGATAAGTAGTTTGCTACTTCTTTAACAGATTTTTTTTCATTAACATATTTTGGAATATTACTAATGTTAGGCACATTGGCAATTATTAAATTTTGAGCACCAGCATTAATTAATGTATCAACAGTTTCAAACTCAGTTGTTATTTCATTATTAATAATTGACTCTTGTTTTGCTGTTGAATTTTCATCCATAGCAGAAAGCAGATCATTACCACCTATTTCAATAAAAATATCATCATTTTTTTGTATTTTATGATCTTTTAATAATTGATTAGCTTGGTGGTCAATAGAATAATGATTTAAGAATAATTGATATTCTCAACTATGATTTTGTCCGGCTTGTGCTCCACTTACAGCATAGTTATTACCTTTTTGATATCAAGCTGGTAATAGTTCTGTTCCTAGTTTTTTCGCTAAAATACTAGCAGCAACATCGCCATTAGTAAATGAATTATGATAAAAAGGTTCTTGAAATTTAACTTTATCTATATTTCAAGTATCATAAGTAAAAATATTAGATAAATTACCATTATCTGATAAGCTGTCGCCAAGGACATATAATTGTGATTTAACACTTATTTGTTCATTAAAATGTTTTGCTATCATTTCATTTCCAGCAGTTAAAGTTATTGTTGTCAGAGTGATGTTTATTAAAAATGTTTTCATTTGATAAATTCCTTTTCTCATTAAAAATTTAAATATGAAGGTAATTTTTAAAAGAAAACTATATTCTCTTTTAAAAATTAATAACTTAACTTAATAGTAAGTTATTACCTTCATATTACCATATTAGTAGTAATCAGTAAATAATGTTTTATTACAAAAATAAAAATTGATTTTAAAAAATGATTATATAAATTTAATTATTTATTAAATTTAATGCAGTTTTTAAGAATAATTTTATTGTAAAAAAAATAAAATGTGTTAATTTTAAATCAAAAGATTAGTTTTTTACACATTTACTTTATTTTTAAAGTAAATGGGTTTTTTATAAAATATTGAAAGGGAATAGGAAAAATGAGTAGAAATATAGCAGTAGCAATTGAAAATTTAGTTAATTCGAAAATAGTAGAAGAGTGAGTTTTTCTTTTTGAACAAAAACTTGAAAAAGAAAAATTAAGAAATTCAGAATATATGAAGTTACACAGCAAAGATATATTTTTTAAATATATGTTTTTTGATGAAGATGAAAAACTTGAAGAAATTGAAAAAGCAGAAAAAAAATAAAAATAAAATTAAAAAAAATAGAAAAAATTGAAGCAAAAATAGAAAAAATTGAAGCAAAAAATAAAGAAAAAATAAAGAAAAATAAGAATGAAAAAGAAATTGAAGATTTAAAAAATGAAAAAACAAGACTTAATAAAAAAATCGCTTGTTTACATTTACTTATAGATGATAAAAAAGAAGAAGTAAAAGATTTAGGGACGGGTAACAAATTTAACAAATTTTTTACAGAATAATTTTCAATATAATATATTATAGAAATACTCCTTTCCTTATTTATAAAAATTAACAAAGACGAGAATAAAAATGTCGTCTTTTTTTGTAATTGTAAAATTTTATAAAATTTTTATAACCTTCTTTAATACTATTATCAACACGTATTTGAGAACTAAAACAGTGAACTGCAACATAGTTGTTAAAAATAGTAGCTAGCATGTGGACTTGCATGAATAAATAAAAAGTGGATGATGCCTAATAAAATATACTAACCAGTAATGGTAATTCTTGGGGTGGGAGCGAATTGGAAACTAGTATATATAGACCCGTGGGGGAACATACTAACCAAGATGTTAAAGATGTTTGTGACCTTGAAAATATGGTGCCTGTGAGAATGCTAAATGTTTGATTACATTTTAAACATCTCATTCTTTTTAAATCAGAAGTATTCAAATTAAAACTAAAACACCTAATACATTTGTTTTCTTTCAAATTTGCTATATATGCAAGACATTGCTGTTCATTTTGAAAAGCATTGTTGAATTCATTCAGTTTCATTATTCCCTCCACAAGTACATGTGGGGAGAAGTCCGTAATTTAATTGTGAAAGTATTGAAAAACGCAAAGAGTAAAAATCTTTTGCAGTTTGCAAAAAACCACATTTCTTCAAAATGTCTTGTATATACTGATTCTTGAAAAGGATATTGCGATTTTAAATCAGTTTTCACTAAGCATGAAACAGTTAACCATCAAGATGGCTATGTTTCAAAAATTGGTGTAAATACCAACCAAATTGAATCAGTTTGAAAACATATAAGAAGAACATTTAAAACACATATCAAAGTTGCAAAACATCATGTTCATTTATATGCTAAAGAAGCTGCATATAAATTCAACAAGATACCTAGTTTTGAAACTGTAATTCTATGTTTGATTTAAAAATGTGGGGAGAAGTCCGTAGATAGGCTTTTCTCAGCATTTATGTGATAAAATTAAAATAGTACATAAAGGGAGAAAAGCCTTTAATAATTAATGAAGCATCTTCATTATCAATTTTACCTTTAACAAGCATATAATCTCCACCTATATATGCAGAACTCTTAAACTCTATTTTTAGTTTTATACTTGTTTGATTAAAAGGTGGTTTATCTCATGTTATAAATACTCTATAATATTTATTAAAACTAAGAGCAAAATCTTCTCATGTACGATTATCAAGACTTTTATCTATTATTTTTCAATTTTCTTTATCTTGTTTTTTATCAATATTAGTTTTATTTTCATTAATAGCACCAGCAACTGTTTTATTAGTATTTTCTAAATTAGGAATTTCTTGATTTATAGCATTTATTTGAAATGCTATTGGAAACATTGCTTTTGTATCTTCTAATTTTTTATTTACTTCTTCTTTTTTATAATAATCTGATAAATCTGTACTTCCACCAGTAGCACTAATTTTATTATTTTCATCAATCTTAATATTTTCACCAGCAATTAATTTATCTTGTTTTTTATCTAATAAATTATTAGTTTCTTGTTTTGTATAATAATCACGTTCAGTACCTTCTTCCGATATAAATTCAGTTGGTGTATCTATTCCTTGATATTGATATATTTCTTGTATATCACCAATTAAATTAATTTTTCCACGTTCAGGATAGGAATTACCTCCACCACTAAATTTTTTATTTCTATTGTCATAGTAAATATTTCCAATATTTAAAATATTTTTATTTTGTATTTGTTCTTTATAAGTCATGGAATCAACATTTAACAATTCAAATTCATGAAAAATATTATTTAAATAAATTTTAATTATTTTATAAAATTTCATAAATTTATTTTCTGTTGAATAGTGATAACTGATTTTAATAAAATATCATTTCAACATTTCTATATTATTATTTTCAACTTTTTTTCATAAAGGACTAGTTTCAATATTAAATCAATTATTTTTGATATCATCAATGTTTTCATTTGTTTTAGTTAATTCACTATTTAATTTGGTAATTTCATTTTCATTTGTAGTAATTCGTTTTTGTTGTTTAGCAGAAAAATCACAAGTTGGTGCATGCGTATAATCACCAATTTGTGGATTATTTTGTAATGCTTCGGGGGGTAATGTACCAATTTCATCAGGTCAATCTAAAATCATTGTTTCAGTTTCTTTATCATAATCAGTTGCAACATAACCTTTATTAATAAATTTACTAACAGGACCTCTATATATTTCATTTTCATTATCATCAACTAAATCATCATATAATTTAATTTGTTTTAATAATGTAAATTCTTTTTGTTCTTTAATTAATTCATCAACTTGATTTCTAGTATAAAATGCTTTTAAATCAATTTTTTCAACATCTATTTCATCATCATTATAACTTGAAAATATTTGTTTTAATTCTGTTAATCTTGCTCATATTTTCATTCTACTTGGTGCTAAATCTCAAACATTAATCGTAGGAGTACTATTTGCACTAAATTGATTACCATTATTAAATTGAATAGTAGCATCAACATTAAATTCAATTGGTGTACGATTAAATACTCAATGTTCAACCATAACATAAACCATATCTCTTAATGTTTCTTTAATTAATTCATCTTTAAAACTATCAAAAGGAAATTTAGATAAAATAAAATCAAGATAAGCATTAATATCATTTTGAGCACGAATAGCAAAAGTTTTAAATCAATCATTAACAATTGGTCATGTTTGTATATATTGCTGTGGCGTTTCTGTAATTTTTCCAGTTAATGGATATCAGTTATTATAATTTTCAAGACTGACATCAGTTCAAAGTTTATTAATCATAATTTATCATTCCTTAAAAAATGCTTGTTTATAATGATGAGTATGTTTTTTTGTTTTTTTATGTGTTATATGCTCAATTTCTTTTTGTATTTTATTTTTACCTTTTTTTAATTTTTTCTTACTTTTTGTTACAACTTGACTATATGCAAACTTTTCTAAATGATGTAATAATCCTGTACCAAATAAAGTATTAACTGAAAACTTTAAACCAACATTTTTAAATGATTTGTTAATATTTTCAATAGGATTATTAATAACATTTACTACTTTATGATAAGTTCTTACTATTCTAAATATTTCTCTATATAATTTAAAACTATCTCTAATTACTTGTTGTACCACTGGTGGAGCAAATGCTATTGCTTTTAATCATTTATTACGATTAACACCATAACCAATGTATCAACCACTATATCAACGATATCAATGGAATGGATGTATTTGAGTAACAAAAGTTTTTGCTTTAAGAATACTATCAACAACTGTAATTGGTTTATATTTAGGATTGCAATGATAAATAGTAATTGCACATTTATCTAATGACAAAGGTTGAATTTTACAACCCATAAATACTGGTGAATTTAATGGAATTAATTGTGCATGTTTAATTGCTCTTTTTTCTGCACTAGTAAATAAATCAGTTGCTTTTTCTTTTAATTTATTAATTTTTTCAAATGATTGTTTTTCTAAATTTTCAAATTTTTCTTGTAATTTATATATACTTTCTCTTATTTTTTAAAAATATGGTGTATCTTTTCAAAATTTATTTAAAACTTTTTTTAAATAAAATCTAATATCAAAATATTTAAAACTTTGATTTGCTTTTAAAACAAGTTGATGAATAACATTATTTTTAAAATTAAATTTAATATAATTAGCACGAATTTTTTGTAAATCTAAAATTAAAGTTTTTCCATATCTATTTTCTGAATGTATTGTATGAACTAAATTTAATCAATCATGTTGGTTCATAGATAGTACTTTTTTTAAATCAGTATTAAATTTTTTAAAAAAGTTATTTTCTTTTTCAATATCTTTAATTTTAAATTTAGGAGTTAATTGTGGACTTAATTTTATTAATGTATTTTGTAATAATAAGTGTTCTTTTAACTTTTGTATTTCTAATTTTTGAAAATTATTTTTATATTCTCTTTCAGCAACATAACCTAAATCTCGTAATACTGTTTCACGATTAGGAGTAAAACTATAATTCATTAAATAACGTTTATTACCAATAATTTTATCTGTTAAAATTTCTTTTCCACTTACTTGACTAATAATTTCTTGTAAGTTTTTTGCTTCTTTAACACCAATTTGTTCTAATTTTTTAGTTTTTTGTGCTAATTTAATAAATTTAGTTATACGATAACCACGACTAATTTTATTAAGTCCAGCAAATGCAGGTAATAAATTTAAGAAAGTATTTAATTTTGTTACATTTCCTTTTAAATAATCATAAACTTGATTAATAGTAAAATCAGTTGTAGCATAAATACCAAAATTAATAGTACTTGCAATAAAATCACTTGCACCTAATCCAAGGGCTACACTTTCACTTAATCCACCAGTAAAAGGAGCAAGTGCTACTGCTATAACTTGTACACCAATCATTTCTAAAATTTCTCATCAAAAACTTTTATTTTCTTGTTGTTTACTTATTCTAGTATGTTTTGGTTTATTTATGTTTAAAAGTATTGCTGTACTAGTTGTACCAATTGGCATGATATTAATGTCCTTTATTTAAGAGTTATTTTAATTGGATTTGTTGTTCCTTTATAATTTAAGTCATTAACATTTGCAGTAATAGTTATATATAAGTCACCTGCTTTTTGTTTTTGATTACTTACATTAGTTTTACCTTGTGAATCACTAAAATATTTAATAGTTGGATTTGTTAAATTTGGATTTAATGATTTAAGTTCATTAGTACTTTTTATTTCTGTATTTAATTCATTGTTATTGTTATTAACATTTGCAGTAATATCAGTTGTTAAACTTGTAATTTTAGTTTTTAAATCAGTTTTATCAGTATTAATAATTCCACATGCCATTCAACGTGATGTTGTTTCATTATTAGAAATATAAGGTATTGCTTGACATGTAACTTCTCCACCAACTAAATACATTCTTCCAACTTTACCATCTGCCACTTCTTGAACATAAATAATTGTATCTTGTAACATATATCTTTTCATTGCTCTTGGCGTTGCTAAAACAAATGACATAATTTCATCATCATTTTTATCATTTTTAAAAGTCATATAGTCATCCATTACAATTTGACATAATACACCTTTAATATATAAATCATTACCATTTAATCTTAATTGTTGTGCAATTTCATTATCAGTAATTAAACCTTTATTATCTGCCAAGTAAACTATACTATCATAAAGAGCATTAGTAATAAAGAATCTACAATTTGCAATATTTCTATATTGAAATAATGTATTTCATGCCCCCAACATTGCTTCTACATATTTAATTGCTTGTGATTTTGGTTCTGTTGATTTTTCAATCATAAATTTAATTGCATATTTTGCAATTACATTAGTATTGTTATTAGCTAAATAATCTGCTAAATCATTAGCAACTTCATATTGCATACTTTGTAATAAATTTTGTCCATTTTCTGCTAATAAATCTTTTGCTGCAATTGTTTCGCCAGCAACAGCTTCTTCTATAATTTCTTTAATAATTTTATCTGTATCAGCATATCCGACATCTATTCTTTTACTCTTATCATTTCATTGAATAACTTTAACTTTTGGGTCTTTTGGTTTTTTAACTATAAATTCAATTCTTGTTGAATTAACCATTTCGATAGGAAAAAAACTTGCCCATGGACTATTTGATTGTTTAAAAAATTCTATAAATTCTGGTGCTTCTACTAATTTTTCGGTATTATCTAAATTTTGTTTGAATGGTACTGCCATTTTTTATTTTCCTTCCTTATAATTTATTTTTATTTTTATAATCCAATAAAGCATTTTTTATTGAATTTGGTTGATTTGTTATTATTGTTTGTGGTTTCCCACCTGTATTAATTGTTTCTTTAAATACTGGTTGTTCTTTAATCATTTTTTTAATAGTTTCTTCAATTTTTGAATTTTCTAAATTATTAGTTTTAAATTTTAAATAATCATAAAATTCAGTTTTAACTTGATATTTTTTAAATATATTAATCATTTCTTTTTCTTTAATTTCTTGATTAAGTTTATTTAACTTATTTTCTGCTTCATTAACTTTATTTTCTATTTCTTGTGAAGAAGCATTATTTTCAGTTAAAAGTTCAGTTGTTTGTTGAACATTATTTTCATTTTCTAACATTTAATATTATCCTAATCTTATTCCAATAATCAATCTTTAACTAATTGTGGCATTTCACTTATTAATTTTTTATAATCATTAACTGCATTTTCTAATGTATCAATATCAGAAAATTTAAAACAATTATCAATATGTAAATCAAAATCTCTATCAATACTAATATCTTGTTTTCTATATTTTTCATTAAATTCAATTTTTATCATATTATTTTTCTCCTTTATTAATCTTTTCATTTAATTTTGCTAATTTTTTTTGATGTTTTATAATTTTGTTATTTGCTCTAACATGTTTTGGAGTTGTAATAAATTTTTTTAATAAAACAATAATTTCTCTGCAAATTAATGTTCCAACACTTGTTCCAATAATTATTAATTCATGTAAAAATTCTTTCATTTCAATATTTTCCTTTCAATTATTTATTATTTATTTTTGATTATTCATCAAATTCACCTTTATTAATTCTTTCAATCATACATTTTGCATCCATTAAAAGATTTGCAATTAAACGTTCATTCAGTCGTATATCTTCTAAATCTTTTTCATGTTGTTTTAATTTATCATTGTAATATTCAAGTATTTTTTCTTTATTCATTATTTTTCACCTCCTTTATAAACTCATGTGATTATAATCTCAATTTAATGAAGTATTATCATTATTTAATGGTACTTCGCTCATATTATCACTACCATATTGACTAGTTGTTTCACTATTAATTGTGAATCTATTATCATTAATTAATGTTGCAGTTTCATTATTAAATGAAGTTTCTTGCATTTCTTGAATATGATTAGTTGTTTCCATTGGTAGTAAATTATGGATTATTTCACTTGCACCAGCAATTATGGTAGGTACTGCATAAGCATTATTAAAATCATTATTAATACCCATTGCTATACCACTAGAAATTAAACAACCACCAGTAGCCATATTACAAATCTTTCTTATTGTTTCAAATCTATTAGGAATTAATTCAGTTAATCCACTGATAAGATTTGATATACCATAAGCATTTAAACTAATATAAGTATCTCAATCCATTAATGACTGATTTTCTTGTTTATTTAATAGTAATCATGGAGGACCTTCTGTTGTAGTTGTAGTAGTTATTGGAGTTGGTGTTGTTGGAATAATAGGAGTAATATTATTTTCTGTTCATTTACTATAATTTGCTAAACCAATTGTTCCTAAACCTAATAATATTTTTTTACTACTATTAATTAATTTAGTTTTAGTATTTGGTCTTTGATTTAAATTTCATATATCTAAACCTAATTTTTTACCAAATAATAAACTATTAATTGAACCTAATAATGGATTACTTATTACTTGACCATAATAAGCACTTGTACCAATCATTGCACAAATAGGACTTATACCAGTTCTAATTAATTTGATTAAAGTATAATTATTTGTTTCCATTTTTATTCTCCTTTATTTGTTTTAAATCATTTAATAGTTCTATAAATTTTTTCATCTCTTTTGAATAATAATCAATGCTTAAATAATTATCATTTCAATTAAAAATTATATGTGTATCTGAATTTAAAAATTCAACATTATTAATAAATCATAATTTTTCATCTACATTTCATTTAATTAAAAATTCGCGTTTAGTCATGTTTATTCTCCTTTATTTGTTTTTATCAGTTCTCTTATAACATCTAATAAAGAATCTACTACATAAGAATTTAATTCAAATTCATAATTTCTAATTTTAATTTTTTCCTTTTTCATTTTTTTATTCTCCTTTAATTTCAATAACATAATCAATTGTTATATTTTTGTAATTATTAAAATGAGTTTTACATAATCCTAATTTTGTATCTTTTTTAATTGAGCAAACATATATTTCTTGATTACTATTATTATTTTTACAACCATAACTATCACAATATCATAGTCATTCATAATCATTAATCATTTTATTTTCCTTTAATTTTCTAATTTTTTAATTGTTACTTTAATTCAACCTTGATAAACGTAATTATCACCAACTATTAATGCAACATTACTTTCGGGGTCAGAAACAATTATGTGTTTTGATTTAACATTTGGGTATTGTCTTAAAATAATTGCTCTAATATCATTACTTGTATGAATTGCTTTTGGAAATGGTGATAATATTTCAATTTCATCTTTATTTTCAAACAAAGTAGGTAATATAATCATTAATTATTCTCCTTATTTTTAATTTGATTAGCAATTTCACTTAATATTTTCAATACTTTATATTCATTTTTTAATTCTTTAATAATAAATATTAAAAATATTATTAGTGTTATACTTGTTATTAATATTGGTACTATTAATAAAATTCTTCATAATATCATTTTTTACTCTTTTCATTTTTTAAATCATTTAACATTTATTGAACAAAATGCACGATTTTTAGGAATATTTAAAGTATTAAAGATTTGACCAGTTACTATAATTTCATCGTTTTTGTTTAATAAAATACATCGGTTATAAAGCTTTGGATTGTTAAAAATTAAAGTAACATAGTTTAATCCATTTCATTGTCCACGAACACTATAATATAATCCTTTATTACCTTTTTCGTAATATTTTGCTTCAATACTGTTACTCAGTTTTACTGTTAATTTGACATAATTGGCTTTATCTTTCATTTTTATAATTCCTTAAATAATATTGAATGTGTTTATATGCATCTTGTTCATGTTTTGTTAATTTTATATTTCCTTTATAATTTTCTATTTTAGTTTTATTTTTTGGTTCACTTCCTAAATAATCTCAATTCATAACATCTTCTACTAATACCATTAATGTACCAATAGTTTTAGGAGTTGCTAATGGATTAGTTAATAATTGTTTTGAATTTAAAAAGAAATTTTCGACAATAACTAATATTTTTTTATTATCAGAATGTTTTTTAATTAATAAAAAGTATTTTTTATACAAATTTTTACTTTCTAAAACTGTTTTAGTTTTAAATGTTTCATTAAAAATAATATTATTAGTTTCATTTTAATATATAACAATTCCATTATTACCAATACCAGCGGGGTCAATACCAATAATTAAGTCATATTGCATTAATTAAGTTAACCTCTAATAACTGTTTTAATAATTTATAAATTACAATTACATCAACAATATTTACATTCTTCAATAAATTCTTTATGACCACAAACTAAATTATCTTTTTTTAAATCATCAATCAGTTTAATTAGTCCTATTTTAAATTCAATATCATCACTGTCTGGTATGCAAATAGTTCCTCTTTTAGTTAAATATTCTTTATCCATATTTATACCTCCTACTTAACCTAATATTTAAAATACAGTCATAACAAATCGCTTTACTATTTTTATCTCTTAAAAAATATTTTCTTGTTTTTATATCATTAGTATTAAAGAATAAATAATCTAATTTATTTTGTTTACATGTTCAACAAAAATACTTTTTCATTATGAGTTGAAATTTCCTTATAAGAAGTAACTATATAATTAATTGGTAAATCATCATGTTTATATTGATTATTTATTTTAAAACCTTTTCTGTTTTCTTCTCACGTAATGTTGTATTTAAAACAAGGATTAGTAATTTTAGTTTTGTTATCAGTTATTTCACCCATAAATCAACTATTATGCTGGTCATAAAATGTTAGTGGTTCAAGTTTTATATCATTAAGATAATATTCTTTTGGAGCAGTTGGTTTATTAACAGTTATTTTCTGTTCAGAAATATATGGTTCTAATAATTTTGTTAATTAATCACCATTTAATTCTCTTTTAATATTTTCAGAATTAAAAACTCAATATGTGTAATTATTATCAACAATAAAAGAATTATTTTTAATCATTCATTTTGGAAGTGATAATTTATATTCAACATAATCAATAAGAATAGATTGTGGTTTATCTTTAACAATTTGTTCTTTTTTAAATTCTATTTGCATAATAATCCTTTCCTAATATGTTCTGTTGCTTCTAGCATAAAGAACATATATTTTGATTTTTATATTATTAATAATACTACTATTCGTTTTATTAATTCCAGCAATTCTGGGCTCAAAAATAAATTGTGAAATTTTAAAAAACATTGAGGCATTCGATTCAATATTTATTTAATTTGCGTTTAACAAATTAATATTTTAATTGAACCGGCACCGCTTAATTTTTTTTACAAGTTTGAAATTTATTTTTTCGCCCAAAAAAAATTTTCAAAAAAAAATAAAAAATAAAACCAACACTTGCTCACTAGGGAGTGGCAAGGTTGGTTAAATAAAGAATAGAATTAATACAATAGGTCCCTACAACAGGTCTATATATACTAGTTTCCAATTCGCTCCCACCCCAAGAATTACCATTTAATGGTTAGTATATTTTATTAGGTATCACTCCACTTATTATTTATCCATGCAATTCCACATGTTCTAGCTACTATTTTTAACAACTGTGTTGTAGTTCACTGTTTTAGTTCCCTAACACGTGTTGATAATAGCGTTAAAGAGGTTTATTAAAAATTTTAAAATTTTACAATTACAAAAAAAGACAAGATTATTTCTTGTCTTTTTCCTTAATAAGTTTGAGAATAATTTTTTTTAAATGTATATTTTTTAAAATACGTCGAATATAAATTTAAATTTAAGGGTTAAAGAGAGTAATTTTGTCTAATTTTCATTATTTTTCAAATAATTCATTTTTGGAAATAAGTTACTAATATGATAATTAATTATTTCGTAACTTTGACAAACGCCCTAATATTTATATCAAAATGGCTACATTTAGGTGTAATCAAATAAATTTAAAAACATAATTTTAATGAACATAATAATTATTGATTATTTCACAATTTTGGATTGCATCTCAAAAATTATTATTTTTTATTTTTACTTTTGAATTAAAAATAAAATAAAATGTAATGATTATACTAATTATTCAAATTAAAAATGGTATTAAAATTATGCAAAAAATAATTCCAATTTGTAATTTTATTATATTATAATAATTTTCACTATATTTCGGATAAATATCACTTGCAAAATAACTAAGAAAGTAACTTAAACCGTAATGTTTTATTTCCTTAAAACCATTACCGTATTTTAATTTTCCATTAAAATAATCATGAAAATTACTAAATCCTATTAATATTAAACCTATAATTAAAAATGGCTTTTCTCCCTTTATGTACTATTTTAATTTTATCACATAAATGCTGAGAAAAGCCATAATTTATTCCGCATTTTTGTTACCCGCCCAAGATTTAGAGTTACAAAGATGTAAAATATTAGAAGAAAAAAGTAAAAATGAGAAAAATAATTTCTTATCAAAAGAAGATAGAGAAATACGAGATATTGAAAATAAAATATGAAAAATTATTTTAGATAATTATTTTCAAGATAAAAGTAATAAGAAACTTATATTAAAAGAATATGAGGAATATGCAAGTAATTTTAAAAAAACTATTAAAGAATTAAAGATTGGTGATAAAAAATGTTATGATGCATTATTAGATATAGTTACAACCTTATATAAAGACGTGTCAAGAGACAAATTATTTTTAGAAAGAGAAAACATAAAAACTGATGGTTGACAAGATATAAATTTAGATGAAGATTCAACAAGATTACAAAATTTATCTTTAGAAAATAAATTTAAACCATCTTTGTAGTCAAAAAATGGAAAGAGAATAAAAGATGAAAGAAACTATAGAAAAAATAAATAATGAATTAAAATAATTTTGAAATAAAAATCAAAAAAACATCCTGATATTTGTAAAAATTTAGAGTTATTAGGAATTGTGGTTATAAAAAGTGGTGTTCCTATGATTGGAGGTGCTTTATTTGGTGCTTTAATTGGAGTTGCGGGAGGACCTATTGGTATAACTGTGGGCGTACCTATTGGTGTATTGCTAGTTTTTAAAGGTGCACTTCTTCAATTTAAACCAAGTATTGATGAAAAATATAACCAAATCAAAAAGACAAAAAAACTAGAAAAATTATGGGAGCGTACCGATGTTGTCAATAATATTCAAATTTGTCTTAAAATTATAAAGTTAGACGAGAATAATTTTGACTTCAATATGCAATTGTATGTTAATCTTAACACTTGAAAAATATTAGTCAACAATAATACTTACTTTTATAACACAAAAATTCTTATTAAAGTAAACTTTAATAAGTTTTATTTTATTTTTCATTTATTTTAAAATTTTAATTTTAATTTATAATAACTAAATGGCTGTATTTATTTGATAGCATTTAAAATTAACCATTTTTGTATACATATCAATATTATAAGTTCTATCACCAATCATATGCTTTAAAATTTGTTTAATATTAGTTTCAGTAAAGCAACCAATATTTTCAACTAATGCTTGGTTTAATACACCATCTTTTGCATTAATAAAATAACCAACTTTTAATTTTTTATATTGTAAGGTTAATGATTGTAAAAAATGAATTAATTCATAATATTGACCTTTTTCAAATAAATTTATTGCATTTTGATAGTGTAATTTAGCAATTTGATTTTTTCTTCTTCCAGCCATTATACCAAGAAATAAAACATGAAAAGCATGGAATTTATCTAAAATAAATTTAGCATTTAAAATTGTAGCAGTTTTTCTAATTCATTTTGCACTATCTCCGCAAAATACTAAATTTGCTTGTTCAAAATTTTCAAAAAATAAATTACCATATTTTTCAATTAATTTTGCAGTTTTTTCAGCACCAATTTCTGTTTTTGATACTCTTATTTGACATGCAGCTCTTTTATTAATTAATTTTCCATTTTTCTTTTTACCAGTACAAAATACTAATAATCTCATAGAACATTTTTTACAATTTTTAGTATTGTGTTTTTCATTAAACTTAAATTTTCGATGTCCATCATCAATATTTATATATAAAGTTTGATTTTTTTCTAATACTATTTTAGAAATATTAACTTTTGGTAATTCAAATTTTTGATATGTTCTACAAACTGTACTATTACTTATTAAACCTTCAATAAAAGTATCACAAACATCACGATACTTTTTATCATCAGCAAAATATTTTAAAATTTGTTTAATAACGTTTGGTGCAAGTTTACTATATTTTTTAACACCAAGATAGTTATCTAGCAATGAAACAAATTCCTTTTTTTGTGTTTTTGGGTTATAATGTATACAAATACGTCGTTTATAATTTAATAAACCTTTTTTTGTTTTTAATTTTCTTTGGCTTTTCTCCCTTTATTTACTATTTTAATTTTATCACATAAATGCTGAGAAAAGCCTATCTACGGACTTCTCCCCACATTTTTAAATCAAACATAGAATTACAGTTTCAAAACTAGGTATCTTGTTGAATTTATATGCAGCTTCTTTAGCATATAAATGAACATGATGTTTTGCAACTTTGATATGTGTTTTAAATGTTCTTCTTATATGTTTTCAAACTGATTCAATTTGGTTGGTATTTACACCAATTTTTGAAACATAGCCATCTTGATGGTTAACTGTTTCATGCTTAGTGAAAACTGATTTAAAATCGCAATATCCTTTTCAAGAATCAGTATATACAAGACATTTTGAAGAAATGTGGTTTTTTGCAAACTGCAAAAGATTTTTACTCTTTGCGTTTTTCAATACTTTCACAATTAAATTATTGGTTGTTTTTTGATAAATGCCAACAATCAAGGTTTTATTCACCAAGGATCTTCCTTGTTTTTTAAAACCCATATGTGAAAGATACATTTCATCAATTTGCACTGTACCTTCAACAATAAATTGAGGTTTTTGTTTTGCAATACGTGTTCTGATTTTATGAGTCATTCTTCAAGCAGTTTTCAAAGTCACTCCCAATTCTTTTGCAATATCTGTTGATGGAATTCCATGTTTGGTGTTTATTCATCTAAAGATAAGATAAAACCAAGATGTTAAAGATGTTTGTGACCTTGAAAATATGGTGCCTGTGAGAATGCTAAATGTTTGATTAGATTTTAAACATCTCATTCTTTTTAAATCAGAAGTATTCAAATTAAAATTAAAACACCTAATACATTTGTTTTCTTTCAAATTTGCTATATATGCAAGACATTGCTGTTCAGTTTGAAAAGCATTGTTGAATTCATTCAGTTTCATTATTCCCTCCACAAGTACATGTGGGGAGAAGTCCGTTTTCTTTTTCTAAATCTATATGATTTATATTCAGATTTATCACATGTACTTCATAAATAATCATCTATTTCTTTAAATAATTCTTCTGTTTGTTGTAAATTTAATTCATCTTGATTAAAATAGTGTTTGTCTCAATCAAAATGATTTACGAATGGTAATTTTAACATTTTTAATGTTCCTTTCAAAATTTTATTTGTTAATAATTTAATTGCATTGTTTATAAAAATTAGGGAGTAAAATATGGCTTTTATTAGTAGTTATGCACAACTGAATAAAAAATATAATCTTAATTTTAGTGATAATAATTATGGTTTTAGTTGAGATATTTTTAAAGCATTTGTTGGTGATGAATGAGCAGAATATTTTACTACTAATTGTTTTTATCGTTTTATACCAACAGCACGTGGAACAAGAAAAACTTGAAACTGTTTAGCATTTGATTTATTTATATGTTGTAATTTTAGTGATAGTAGTGTTCAAGAAGTAAGACGCTATGAAAATACTCATAGTGAAACTACAATTGGCGCTTTAATGAATGTTTGTCAAGTTTTATTAGATACATATAATATTAATTTACTACCTAATAATCCACATGGAATTAAATGAAAAATTACTAAGGATGGTGGTTGTATTATTTTTCCTAATAATCAACAAATTGACTTTATTGGTTATGCTAATGGTAATAAAATTTTTGGAAAAGAAGCGGGTGGGTCAAGTTTTTTAGGTTCAAGAACAGATGAAATTATTATGGCAGAAGAAAAAGAAACACTAACAGAAAAGCAATTAACATATCGATATGAACTTTTACAAAACTCTATGTTTAGAAGTAATCGTATTAAAGTATCAAAAGAACCTATTAAAGAATGAAGTTGAACGTTTATTGATAAAAATATATATAGTCCTAATTTTGGAAAAAAAATTACTCGCTATTTTTATAAAAGTTTCTTTATTACTTTTACATGTAATCCTTATGATAAATATCATCCATTTTATTTAAAATACTGTACGCCATTTTTACCATTAAATGATAAAGTGATGGAAAATCTTAAAAAAAATGGCAAAATTTATTATGAAAATCAAGATATGTTTAGTGGTTTAGGTTTATTTGTTTTAAGATTTACTATTCAACCATTTTGAAATAAATTACCAGATATTCAAAAAAGAACATTATTAGAAATGAAAAAAAGTAATCCTGATGAATTTAATACTGTTTTTTATGGTTTTGAATTTTTAGATAGTGATGCAACAATTTTCCCATTTCAAAAAACTGTAAAGTGCTGACAACCATATGATTTAAAATAATTTTATAACGGACTTCTCCCCACATGTACTTGTGGAGGGAATAATGAAACTGAATGAATTCAAAAATGCTTTTCAAACTGAACAGCAATGTCTTGCATATATAGCAAATTTGAAAGAAAACAAATGTATTAGGTGTTTTAATTTTAATTTGAATACTTCTGATTTAAAAAGAATGAGATGTTTAAAATGTAATCAAACATTTAGCATTCTTACAGGCACCATATTTTCAAGGTCACAAACATCTTTAACATCTTGGTTTTATCTTATCTTTAGATGAATAAACACCAAACATGGAATTCCATCAACAGATATTGCAAAAGAATTGGGAGTGACTTTGAAAACTGCTTGAAGAATGACTCATAAAATCAGAACACGTATTGCAAAACAAAAACCTCAATTTATTGTTGAAGGTACAGTGCAAATTGATGAAATGTCTTGTATATACTGATTCTTGAAAAGGATATTGCGATTTTAAATCAGTTTTCACTAAGCATGAAACAGTTAACCATCAAGATGGCTATGTTTCAAAAATTGGTGTAAATACCAACCAAATTGAATCAGTTTGAAAACATATAAGAAGAACATTTAAAACACATATCAAAGTTGCAAAACATCATGTTCATTTATATGCTAAAGAAGCTGCATATAAATTCAACAAGATACCTAGTTTTGAAACTGTAATTCTATGTTTGATTTAAAAATGTGGGGAGAAGTCCGTAGATAGGCTTTTCTCAGCATTTATGTGATAAAATTAAAATAGTACATAAAGGGAGAAAAGCCTTTTATAATTCAAAAAAAGATATGTATAAATTTGATTTTTATTCAGTTGGTGTGGATTGAGCAACTGGTCATAAAGACCATACTGTATTTATAGTAGTGGGTTTTAAAGAATATAATAATACTGGTTATTATGATGCTTATATTATTTGTGAATTAGTAGTTACTCCAAATGATTTTATAAATGAAAATGAAAAAATTAATGCTTATGTTAATGAAATTTTAGGATTAATTGATAATTTTGAAAATTTTGAACAAGCAATTTATTTTTATGATGATAAAGCACGAACTGCCATTGATTGATTAAATCAAAAATTAATAGATGAACATAATACTATTTTAATCACACAAACTGCTATTAAACATGCTTCAAATTTAAATCAAGAAGCAGGATTAACTAATAGAGTAGTTTGAATGAGAAACATTATGAGTTATGGAAACTTTTATGCAAATAAAGATGATTTACCAAAGACTAATCAATGTTTAGAAGAATTACGTTATGACCAAACCAAAACTAACATTCCTGATAAAAATATGTATCAAGACCCGTATGATGGATTATTTTATGCATTGTATCCATATAAAAATGTAATTAGGGGTAAAAATAATGCTACTGTGAAAAAAATCATCTTCACATTTGCCATATAATAAACAACTACAATATCATTAATAGTATAGGTATCACAAAATAAACGACTTTAATTTAGGTGTTATTTTGCATTTAAAAGCATACTTGTAAAAATAATCAAAAATGGTACAATTTAGAAGTAAAATTAAGAAAAAAAGGAGTAATTTAATGAATCCAGAATTTTTAAAATTAATTAAAAAAGACTTTATGTATGGTGTTGAAGAACCTTGATGTAATAACCAAGGAGTGGCAATATTACCCTATGTTTTAAAAGACAATCAATATTATTTTTTATTATTAACTAATGAAAATAATCCATTATTTAAAGATAAAAAAATAAGTAAATATAGTACTATCACTGGTGGACTTGAAAATTTAGACCCTTATCAAACTGTAATTAATGAGATGCTTGAGGAAACTGGAATTAATGTTAAAAATGATAAATCAAAAATTTATTATTTAGGTAAACATTATGCAAATAAGTCAAGTACAAAATTATGATATTTTTTTGCTATAAATTTAACAAATCTAAATTTAGATTTGAATGCAATTTACAAAGGTAAAGGTGATGGAACAAAAGCAGAAGAAGTAATCAGTGCAGAATTTGTAAATTATAAAGATTTAAACAAATCAAATGATGCTTTATGCTTAGTTAACAAAGAAAAATTTTTTTTCATTTTAAAAGAAAAGGAAGATTTAAAAGAAAAAATTGAAAATGAAGAAAAAGAACTATTTGCTTATAATATATTTGAATTTATATTTAATGATTTTAATGATAAAAATCCTTTAGAATCATATGAATCATTTAATGCTATGACTAAAAATTGAAATAATCATGTTGATAAAAGACTTAGTTCAATTGATAAATCATGAATTATTTTTGATTCATCATCTGAAAAAGCTCAAAATTTTAAAAGAAAAGCTGAAAAAAATACAATTGAAGAAGCAATTATGAAATGAGTTGAAGAACATGATGATGAAAAATATTCCCTTGAAGAAATACAAAATGGAAAATGATGAAATGAAGTAAGCAATGAACAATGAAATGATTGAAATGATAAACTAAATAATAAAATTAAAAAAATAGATAATTCAATATCACCATTAGTCGATAAATTAAAAAAAGAAGCTGAAAATTTTGAAAATTCATTGTTTAAATATGCCATTAATAAATTAGCAGATAATTATCCTACGATTGAAAATAATTCAAATTCAAATAAAAGAATTTGAAGACCATTTTAATTATAAAAATAAAGAATAAGTTATCAAAAATTAAGAAAAAATAACAAATTAAAAAAGGAGTAATTTAATATGAAAACATGAATAAAAACAAATTTAAGTAACATAACATTAGCATTAGCACTAACTGGCGCTGTAAGTGGAGTAACTGGTTTAATAATTGGTTCACTAGCACATAATCAAACTAATGGTTATAAATAATATTTAGGACATGACTATATAGTCTACTGGGGGGGTTGGAACAACAATATGAGAAAGAAAAACTAATGATAAACACATAATAGATTTGTATTTTGATAAAGATAAAAATATTAATACAGATTTAAAATGAGATGGTCAATATCCAAAAGGATATTTTAATTGATAATTAAATTTCCAAATTAATGTATGAAATATTATCGTTATATTTATCAAATAAATTGGAAATGTTTAGTAATCTGTGTAACTTACAAAAATAACTATGTTTAATTAATTATAGTAAATATAATTAAATGACTAGAAAGAGTGAGTTACAGATGGCTAAAAAAGATAACTTTAATAATAATGATCCAATATCAAAAGCAGTAGATTTATTATTAGAAAATACTGAAGATTTAACAACAGTTTTTAAACCTGGCGGTTTATATAAAGAATTAACAAAAAGATTAGTTGAAAAAATGTTGAATTCTGAAATGCAAAATTATTTAGGATATGAAAAAAATCAACATAGTACTACTGAAAATGCTCGTAATGGTACAAGTTCAAAAAAATTAATAACTCAACAAGGTAAAATTGAAATTGATGTACCAAGAGATCGCAATAGTAATTTTACTCCTGTAATAGTTCCTAAAAGGCAAAGAAGATTTGATGGTTTTGATCAACAAGTTCTTTCCTTGTATGCAAAAGGAATGACATTATCTGACATTAGAATGCAGTTGCAAGAGTTATATCATGGTGCTGATATTAGTGAAAGTGTTATTAGTCAAATTACTGATGATGTTATTGATGATGTTAAAGCATGACAAAATCGACCATTAGAAAGTATTTATCCTATTGTTTATTTTGATTGTATAGTAGTTAAAGTACGACAAGATAAACGGATTATTAACAAATCAGTTTATATAGCATTAGGAGTTGATTTAGAAGGCAAAAAAGATGTTTTAGGATTATGAATTAGTGAAAATGAAGGTTCTAAGTTTTGATTATCTAATTTCACAGAAATGAAAAATCGTGGCTTAAATGATATTCTTATTGCTTGTAGTGATAATTTAACAGGCATGTCAGAAGCAATACAATCAGTTTATCCTAAAACAGAACATCAATTATGCATTGTTCATCAAATTAGAAATAGTTTAAAATATGTTTCATACAAACATCGAAAAGGTCTAGTTGCAGATTTAAAACCAATTTATAGTGCATGTAGTGAAGAACAAGCAATGCAAGCTTTAGAATCGTTTGAAAGTAAATGAAATAAACAATATCCTCAAATTACTAAATCTTGATATAAAAATTGAGATAATTTAATGGTTTTTATTAGTTATCCAGTAGAAATCAAAAGAGTGATTTATACTACAAATGCTATTGAATCTGTTAATAGTCAATTACGAAAAATCATCAGAAATAAAAAAGTTTTTCCTAATGATATGGCAGTTTTCAAAATATTTTACTTGGCAATTGAAAATATAACAAAAAAATGAACATTGCCTATTCAAAATTGAAATACAGCAATTGCTCATTTTATGATAAAATTTGAAGATAGAATTAATCTAAACTAGTACTTTATAAAACAAAGATACACAGATTATTAAAAAGCCTCGAATTTTTCTATTATTTTTCATAATAAACCATTTTATTTAGATTTTCTTATTAAAATATCCATTAGGATAAATACCATCTCATTTTACATCACTTTTAGATGCAGAATTAATTGAAATATATAAATATATTTCGGACTTCTCCCCACATGTACTTGTGGAGGGAATAATGAAACTGAATGAATTAAACAATGCTTTTCAAACTGAACAGCAATGTCTTGCATATATAGCAAATTTGAAAGAAAACAAATGTATTAGGTTTTTTAATTTTAATTTGAATACTTCTGATTTAAAAAGAATGAGATGTTTAAAATGTAATCAAACATTTAGCATTCTCACAGGCACCATATTTTCAAGGTCACAAACATCTTTAACATCTTGGTTTTATCTTATCTTTAGATGAATAAACACCAAACATGGAATTCCATCAACAGATATTGCAAAAGAATTGGGAGTGACTTTGAAAACTGCTTGAAGAATGACTCATAAAATCAGAACACGTATTGCAAAACAAAAACCTCAATTTATTGTTGAAGGTACAGTGCAAATTGATGAAATGTATCTTTCACATATGGGTTTTAAAAAACAAGGAAGATCCTTGGTGAATAAAAACTTGATTGTTGGCATTTATCAAAAAACAACCAATAATTTAATTGTGAAAGTATTGAAAAACGCAAAGAGTAAAAATCTTTTGCAGTTTGCAAAAAACCACATTTCTTCAAAATGTCTTGTATATACTGATTCTTGAAAAGGATATTGCGATTTTAAATCAGTTTTCACCAAGCATGAAACAGTTAACCATCAAGATGGCTATGTTTCAAAAATTGGTGTAAATACCAACCAAATTGAATCAGTTTGAAAACATATAAGAAGAACATTTAAAACACATATCAAAGTTGCAAAACATAATGTTCATTTATATGCTAAAGAAGCTGCATATAAATTCAACAAGATACCTAGTTTTGAAACTGTAATTCTATGTTTGATTTAAAAATGTGGGGAGAAGTCCGTAGATAGGCTTTTCTCAGCATTTATGTGATAAAATTAAAATAGTACATAAAGGGAGAAAAGCCATATATTTTATGAATATCATCTTTTTTTTCTGACCATATCGTTGTACAAGCCCCCCCCAGTGGACCTTACCATCATAATCTAAAAAATATTGTAAATTATTTGTTTTGTGATGTGTTATTGAACCAATTATTAAACCAGTTACTCCACTTATTGCACCAGTTAGTGCTAATGCTAATGTTATTTTACTTAAATTTGTTTTTATTCATGTTTTCATATTAAATTACTCCTTACTTATATTTTTATAAAATTGTACAACGTTTTGAACAACATTTACTTTTTTTGATATTTTGTTTATTGTTTTTTATTTTTTTATCTTCTACTACTTCATTTAAATTTATATGTTCTCATACTTCTTCATTATAAGTGATTGATTGTCTAACTCCATTTATATTATCTACATATCATGTTGTTGTATTATTTTTAGATGTTTTCATATTAAATTACTCCTTTTTTCCTTGATTTTACTTATAAATTATACTATTTTTGATTATTTTTACAAGTATGCTTTTAAATGCAAAATAACGCCTAAATTAAAGGCGTTTATTTTGTAATACCTATACTATTAATTATATTGAAATTGTTTATTATATTTTAAATATGAAAGTGGTTTTTTTAAATAATTTTTTATTTTAGTTAAAATTACACTTATATATTTATATAATATATGCAGTAAATTATTTTTTTAAATTATTTACAATAAATTTAGATTTTTTTAAAATAGTTAGGAGAAGTAAATGTGAATTT
Source organism: Spiroplasma endosymbiont of Apeira syringaria (assembly GCF_964020205.1). Taxonomy (NCBI): domain Bacteria; kingdom Bacillati; phylum Mycoplasmatota; class Mollicutes; order Entomoplasmatales; family Spiroplasmataceae; genus Spiroplasma; species Spiroplasma endosymbiont of Apeira syringaria. The sequence continues at coordinate 1,939,806 of NZ_OZ026543.1, read as the reverse complement.
TAATTATAAATGAAATTTTAGAGAACAAAGTGCAAAAATTGATAATTTAATTTTAGAACATATAACAAAGAAATGAGAAAAATGAGATTGAAGAATAAAAAATACAAGAGATAAAAATAAATATAAAATTGTTGATTATCAATATCGAACAAGAAAAATAATGTATGGATTAGTAACTTATAAAAGAAGAATTTATGAATATTTTGATGAAAAATTACAAGAATGAATTCGTGTTTGTTTAGTTGATGAAATACTACAATTACCTAAATATAAAAGAATTGGTGAAGATATTGAAGATACTATTATTGAAAATTTTGCAGATGGAAAAAGATATCGTGATATTTGTGTTATTTGTAAAAAAGCAGGCATTAGTGTTAGTAGTGTTCATAGAGTTTTTAAAAATTTTGAAATAGTTGAAGCAAATCCAGTAAAAGTAAAATTAGAAAAAAATCAACCTATTTTTGTAGCAATTGATGATGGTCATCGAAAATTTTGAAATTTTAAACGTAAAGGTACAAAACATTCTATGCGATTAATAGTAACATATACAGATAATATTAATCACAAAGTACAAAATAAAAGAGTAAAAGCAATTATTAGACCAACAAAAACAAAAATTGGAGTTAAAAAAACTGCTGAATTTGTTAAAGAACATTGTCAAAAATTTTACGAAAACATTGAACAAGCAAAAATTATTATTTGTGGTGATAGTGCAGGATGAATTAAAGAAGTTGCTGATTATTTAAGTACACAGTTTGTTTTAGATAAATTCCATTTAATTAGAACATTATATCTTGGTATAATGGCTGGAAATAAAGGAAAATATTTAAAAGAATATAATTATTGCAAAAATTTAAGGCTTTTCTCCCTTTATGTACTATTTTAATTTTATCACATAAATGCTGAGAAAAGCCTATCTACGGACTTCTCCCCACATTTTTAAATCAAACATAGAATTACAGTTTCAAAACTAGGTATCTTGTTGAATTTATATGCAGCTTCTTTAGCATATAAATGAACATGATGTTTTGCAACTTTGATATGTGTTTTAAATGTTCTTCTTATATGTTTTCAAACTGATTCAATTTGGTTGGTATTTACACCAATTTTTGAAACATAGCCATCTTGATGGTTAACTGTTTCATGCTTAGTGAAAACTGATTTAAAATCGCAATATCCTTTTCAAGAATCAGTATATACAAGACATTTTGAAGAAATGTGGTTTTTTGCAAACTGCAAAAGATTTTTACTCTTTGCGTTTTTCAATACTTTCACAATTAAATTATTGGTTGTTTTTTGATAAATGCCAACAATCAAGGTTTTATTCACCAAGGATCTTCCTTGTTTTTTAAAACCCATATGTGAAAGATACATTTCATCAATTTGCACTGTACCTTCAACAATAAATTGAGGTTTTTGTTTTGCAATACGTGTTCTGATTTTATGAGTCATTCTTCAAGCAGTTTTCAAAGTCACTCCCAATTCTTTTGCAATATCTGTTGATGGAATTCCATGTTTGGTGTTTATTCATCTAAAGATAAGATAAAACCAAGATGTTAAAGATGTTTGTGACCTTGAAAATATGGTGCCTGTGAGAATGCTAAATGTTTGATTACATTTTAAACATCTCATTCTTTTTAAATCAGAAGTATTCAAATTAAAATTAAAACACCTAATACATTTGTTTTCTTTCAAATTTGCTATATATGCAAGACATTGCTGTTCAGTTTGAAAAGCATTGTTTAATTCATTCATTTTCATTATTTCCTCCACAAGTACATGTGGGGAGAAGTCCGAAATTTAATTAATAATGGTCAATATGAAAAATTAATTGAATATTTATATAAAGAATTAGATAATCATAAAAAATTAAAGAAAAAATATTTTAAAAATAATAAACAAGGTATTGAAAATAAAAGTGCAAAATGAAATATTGGTTGTTATACTGAAACAAATATTTGACATGTTTTAAAAGAAATGCTTGGTAATAGAACATATAATATTTTAATTTATATTAAAATGGTTATTTTTAAATGTAATAAGATAAATACAGAAATACAATTATTATAGATTAAAATTGAATTTTTTTTTAAAAAATCAAAATAAAATAAAACTTATTAAATGTGTTTTAATAAGAATTTTTGTTGTGTATAAATATTAAATTTATTTTTTAATTTTTTAGTAATTTTTAAAAATAAGTATTTTAGTTGCATTTAAGTTAAAAAAATTATATTATTTAAATACAATTTCATAAAAATCCAAATTATTTCTTGTCTGAAATATAATAAGACTATATAGATTTAATTTATTCCGGATTTTTGACAATCTCCCATATATTTATAATGTTATTTTTGGTAATTCTTTTCTAAAGATTAAATAATACATACCAGGTAATAAAATACCACCACCAATAAAATTACCAAATAAGGTTGGAAGTTGTACTTGATAACCAAATTGTAAAAAGTCATTAAATCCACTATGAATTCCATAAATATTAAATAAAGGCCCTAATCCTCAAACATAAGAATTTGCTACAACGTGAGAAAAACCAGATAAGGCAAAAACCATAATTACTAATCCTATTAATAAAAATTTAGCAGTAGATGAACGAGTGGCATGAGAAATATAAACACTTCCTGCTACTAAAAAATTACATAATATACCACTAAAAAAGGCTTTTCATCAAGACATTACTAATTTATGATTAAAAATACTAACAGCATTATCCAAAAAAGCTTGATTATCAAAAAATCCTGCTCATCATGTAAATAATGAAAGAATAAAACAACCTATAAAATTACCAATTAATACTACTAGTAAGTTAATTAACATTCTTGTTAACTTAACTTGTTTTTTTATTAATGGCATAAATATCATGGAATTAGAAGTAAAAAGTTCACCACCCATAAAGACAATCATAGTAATTGCTAAAGTAAAAATAAAACCAAATGTTAAATTTTTAATACCCTTATCACTTAATCCTCTACTACCAAAAATAGCCGCAATATAAGCAATACCAACAAAAAGTCCAGCCGCAATACCCATTAAAAAAGTTTTTAATAACGGACTTTCTGCTTTCTTTAATGCATACTTATAAACAGCAATATAAGTTTCAATACTTGTTAATGTTTCTTCATTATTGATATTTTCTACACTTGTATTCACGAATAAACTACTCCTATCTTTTATTTAATAGCAGCAAAAGCTGTTTCTAAAGTTTCTTTAATAATTGCACAAGATTTATCAAATGCCGTTTGCTCTTCTTTCGTTAATGGTAACTGAACTACTCTTTTTCAACCTTTTTCGTAAAGTATTGTTGGTACACCAATATAAAAAGCTTGCTGTCCATATTCTCCCTGTAAATAAGCACCTGCTACTAAAACGTGATTTTGTCCTTCAAGGATATTTCTTACTAATAATGCCAATGCTGCACCAATACCATAAAAAGTTGCACGCTTTAATTTAATAATTTTATAAGCTCTTTGTGCTACTTCTTTTCTTAATTCTTCTAAATCTTTTTCTTTAATTCTACCTTCAGTAATTTGTTGATAAATAGTTTTATTACCTACCGAAACCGAACTTCAAGGAATCATTGAAGAATCACCATGTTCACCAATTACATAAGCAGCAACTGACTTTGGATTAACTGCAATTTTTTCTCCAATTAAATATTGTAAACGTAAGGTATCTAAAATTGTACCAGAACCTAATACTTGATGATAATCAAATTGTGTAATTTTTTGATAAACAGTTGTCATAATATCAACAGGATTAGATGCAATAATAGTAACACCTTTAAATCCTGATTTTTTAATTTCTAAAGCAATGCTCTTCATAATTTTGGCATTATCTGCTACCATATTTAATCTTGTTTCACCATCTTTTTGTGGTCTTCCAGCAGTAATAACAATAATATCAGCATCTTTACAATCGCTGTAATTTCCCGCCTTAATTGAAATAAAAGGATGATCTAAAGCTGCTTGACAATCAGCAAAATCAATCGCATTACCTTCAGCTATACCTTCAAAAGCATCAATTAATACATATTCTTGGGCTAAACCTTGATTAATGGCACTGTAAATAAAACTACTACCAACAGCTCCACATCCAACAAGGACAATTTTTCGTTTTGCCATATTTACCTCCATATTTTTTGCATTTCATGTAACAGTACTTTATCCTCGGCACTATTTTAATAACTTACTTTTTAAAATAAAAGTTACAATGATATGTAATATTTTTATTATGCTTTTTATATAAGAATGTTAAAAAAATAAAAATCTAATTAACAAGGACAAAAATTTATTACATTTTTATCTTACCACTATTTTAATAAAAAAATAAAACTTATTTTTTTATTAAAATAAGTTTTATTTTTTCTTTTAAATTTTTGTTTTTCAATTAATAACAATCCCTTTTGGTCTAGTAAAAGCAAGTAACGAAGGACGAATACCTTGTACGCCAAGACCCGAATCCTTAACACCAACAAAAGAAAAGTGATCGGGACCACGTTGTGACTGATCGTTAATATTAACACTTCCAACTTCTAATAATTTAGCAATACTCATTGCACTATTAATATTAGTAGTAAAAACAGAAGCTTGTAAACCATATTGTGAATCATTTGCAATATTAATTGCTTCTTTTACTTCATCAAAAATAATAATCGGCAACAATGGTGCAAAAGGTTCTTCTCATGCTAAATTAATTTTTGTTGTTACGTCAGTAATAATAGTTGGTCACATTAAATTTTCTTTAAATTTATTACCAACTAAACAATTGGCTCCTTTATCTAAAGCATCTTTAATTAATTTTTTAGCATTATCAACTGTTGGTTGATCAATAACAGGAGTAATATCACAATCATCTGTGGGCAAACCAACAGTTAACTTTTCAACTTTTTCTTTTAAAATTGGAATTAATTTGCTACTAATTGTTCTTTGTACTAACACTCTTTTAATAGCAGTACAGCGTTGTCCTGAATAACTAAATGCACCTTTAATGATTTTGGTTGCTGTATCTTCAAGATCAGCATCATTAAGCACTATTGCTGGATCTTTACCTCCTAATTCTAAAATCAAATCAGCTTTTAAAGATTTCTGTGAAATACGATTACCAACAACAGCACTACCAGTAAAAGAAATAACATTAATTGCTTCATTTTCAACTAAACTATCACCAATTTCACTACCTTTACCACTTATAGCATTAAAAACACCATTAGGAATGTTAGCTTCTTTAGCTAATTTAGCTAAGTGTAATCCCACCAATGATCCTTGTGTTGCGGGTTTAAAAACAACACTATTACCAGTCACAAGTGCTGGAAATATTTTAGAGACTGATAAATTTATCGGATAATTAAAAGGGGAAATAGCAAGAACAATTCCTTTTGGTACGTATTCAAAAACAGCTAATTTGTTCATACTTCCTCAACTATCACCTGTATAAGATTCAGGATGAAGACGTAATGCTTCTTGTAAAGTATATTCAATATATTCAACTGTTCTATCAATTTCACTGCAAGCTGCTTTTGTGCCTTTAGCAATTTCATTAGTCATTAATTCAGCAAGTATTAATTTATCGCGAATAATTAATTGTTTTCAAGAATTTAAAAAAGAAATTCTTTTTAAAATAGGCATTTGTTCTCAATTTTTTTGAGCAAATTTTGCAGATTCATATACTTTTTTAATTTCAACTTTAGTTAAGGCAGGAACTTGGCCTGCTATTTTATTAGTGGTGGGATTGATAACTGATATTCAATTACCATTTTCATACAACTCACCATTAATTAGAGATTGATATTTAATAATATTATTTGTCATCTATACTTCCTCCTTAAATCACTACCATAATAATTATAGCATTGATATAAGTCATATCCTATTCACTCTTAACTAAAATTATTATTTAAATTTATATTATGAAAATCAAAAAAACTAATTCTTTAAAAAGTCCATAATTTTCAACAAAAAAGTTTATTTTAAATAGCATTGTTGCTTTCTTTTCCATCAAAATTTTCTGATATTGATGATATATCAGCATCAATAACATCAGTTTTTAAATCAATCACTAAATTACTACCGCCAGCAATAATATCATCAGCAACTACTTTGCCAGTTCCTTCATTTACCTTGCTAAGATTAATGTTACTTGCTTTAATCACTAATCATTTTTCTTTTTTCGTTAATATATTAATAAAAGATGTTGCTGGTGATAAGAAAGTTTTAATAATACTAATACTTTTACTTTTAGGAACTTTTATTACTTTATTACCTTTTGTTGTTCGTGAAGTTTGTTCAATAGTATTGAATAACATTCGTTTAATTGTTCCAACTGATGTTAACATTGCATAAATATCATTACTATTACCACAAGCCATTCCTACCACTTCATCTTCTTCAGAATTAATTTTCAAAGCTTTAACACCTGTTGCAGTTTTAGTTAATAATGGAACTTTCGTTTCTAAATATTTTAAAGTCATACCCTTGCGAGTACTAATAACAATAAAATCATGACCGGTAGTACTATTAACACTAATAACACTATCGTTCTCTTTTAACTTAACATATTTGGCGGTTTTATTAAATCTGGTAGTTGCTAACTCTAAAAGTGGCATTCTTTTAATTAAACCATATCTAGTAGCGACTACTATATTTACATTTGGCTGTTCAAAACTATTAACTTGCGCAACACTAATAATTTTTTCATTTCCTTCAAGTTTACATAACGTATTAACATGAATACCATTATCTTTCCATTTATTTTCTTCTAATTTAAAAATTGCTATTAAAAAATAATTACCTTTATTTGTAAAAAATAATAAATTATTAAAATTATTGAACATTGCTCCACCAATAATAACATCATTTGGCTTACGCCCAAAATCTTGATAATCAAGATTTTGTAAAAATAGTTTACTACTTATTACCTTAATTCAACCATCATAACTAATACTAACAAATACATTTTCTTGTCGCAATGTTGCTTTTTCATCAATTGTAATTTCAGAAATTTCACCTTGAATTTGTGATTTTCTTAATCCAGAAAAATGAGAATTAATTTGTTCTAACTCAGTAATAATAACTTTACGTAGTGAATTTTCATTATTAAGAATTTCTTGTAAAACAATAATTTTACTTTCAATATCTGCTTTTTCTAAAACTAATGATTGAATATCAGTAGCAGTTAAACGATATAAACGCAATTGTACAATTGCTTCTGCTTGAATATCAGTAAAATTAAAAGCTGATATTAAATTTAATTTTGCTTGCATACGGTCAGTTGATGTTCTAATAATTTTAATTACTTTATCAACTTCACTTAATGCAATAACTAAACCATTAACAATCTCTAATCTTCGTTCTAATTGTGCTAAGTCATATTGTGAACGCTTAGTAACAACATCAATTTGATGATTAATATAAAAATCTAACATATTAATTAAACTCATTTGTACTGGTTTTTTGTTAGCAATTGCTACTAAATTAAAGTTATAATAAATTTGTAAATTGGTATTTTTAAATAAATAATTTAAAATTTCTTGTGGTTTACTATCTTCTACTAAATCAATAACTATTCGTAAACCAAAACGATCCGTTTCATCACGTACTTCTTTAATACCATGAATTTTTGCTAATGTTTTAACATCATCAATTTTTTTAATTAAATCTTGTTTAATAACTTCAAATGGAATTTCGGTAATAATTATTTGTGGAATTTCACCTTCATTATTAATATGAGTTTTGGCACGAATTGCAATTCGCCCCTTACCAGAACGATAAGCTTCTTTAATACCTTTAATACCTTGAATAATTCCTCCGGTTGGAAAGTCAGGACCCTTAATAACACGCATTAATTCGCTTAAATTACATTGTGGATTATTAATTCTCATGACAATTGCATTAATTACTTCTTGTAAATTATGAGGTGGAATATTAGTTGCCATTCCAACGGCAATTCCAGAAGCACCATTTACTAATAAATTTGGAAAATAGGCAGGTAAAACTGTTGGTTCTGTTTCTGATTCATCAAAATTTTTAATTAAACTAATAGTATTTTTCTTAATATCCTTCAATAATAATTCTGAAATTAATGATAAACGTGCTTCTGTATATCGCATCGCAGCAGGATTATCACCATCAATTGAACCTTTATTACCGTGCATTTGTACTAATGGTCATGCTACCTTTCACTCTTGTGCCATTCTACACATCGCAGCATAAACTGCTGTATCACCATGAGGATGATATTTACCAATTACTTCTCCAACAACACGAGCTGCTTTTTTATATGCTTTATCATTGGTTAAACCCAAATCATTCATAGCATGCAAAATTCGACGTTGAACTGGCTTCAAACCATCACGGACATCGGGCAATGCTCGTTCTAAAATAATATATTTGGCATATCGACCAAAACGTTCTGCAACAATATCATCAATAGGATAAGATAAAATTTGTTCATTATTTTGTTGAATCTCTTCTTTACTATTCATAACTTATAAACTCCTTTTTTTCTTAATAATCACTAGCTTCAAAAGAAATATTTTCTTCAATTCATTTTCGTCTTTTTTCTGGTTTATCACCCATTAATATTTGAATTTCTGTTTCTGCTGATAGAGCATCCTCAATAGTAATTTTAATTAATTGACGGACGTTTGGGTCCATAGTTGTTTCTCATAATTGTTCAGCATTCATTTCTCCTAAACCTTTATAACGTTGCAGGTCATATTTACCTTTAATTGTTTCAACTTTATCTTTTAATTCTAACTCATTTCAAACATATACATGTTTCTCTTGCTCTTCTTCTTTAAAAGAAATTTTAAATAAAGGCGGTAATGCAATATAAATATTACCCGAAGTAATTAAATCTCGCATATAACGATAGAAAAAAGTTAGTAATAAAATTTGAATATGAGCACCATCAGTATCGGCATCAGTCATAATAATGACTTTATTATAATTACAATTTTCAATACTAAATTCGTTACCAACACCAGCACCAATCGCATTAATAATCATACTAATTTCCTCATTATTAAAAAGATCAATTACTTTAGTTTTTTCGGCATTAATTACTTTTCCTTTTAACGGTAATATCGCTTGGAACTTACGATCACGACCTGACTTGGCACTGCCACCAGCGGAATCTCCTTCCACTAAAAATAATTCATTAATATTAGGATTTTTACTTTGTGCGGGCACCAATTTACCTACTAAAAATTTTTGCGTATCTTTACTTTTATTACGCAATGATTCACGTTCTTTTCTTAAAGCATTACGAATATCACGAGCCTTAATGGCTTTATCAATAATTTTTTTAGCAGCATCACTATTTTCGTGAAGTCAAAATGAAAATCTTTCATTAACAATATTATCAACAACAATTCTTGCTTCGGGCGTTCCTAATTTACCTTTTGTTTGACCTTCGTATTGAATTAAATTTTCAGGAATACGCAACGAAACAATAGCAACCAAACCTTCTCGCAAATCATTACCTTCTAAATTTTTATCTTTTGCTTTTAATAATTCTTGTTTTCTTGCATATTCATTAATAGCTTTTGTTAAACCACTTTTAAAACCAACTAAATGACTTCCACCATCAACAGTTTTAACGTTATTGGCAAACCCTACTAACGTTTCGCTATAATCTTCCGTATATTGTAATACAATTTCAACGTCAATATTATTTTGTTTACCTTTTAAACTAACAATTGGTGATAAATTTTTTTTATCTTTATTTAAATATTGCATAAAAGCAACTAAGCCATTTTCATAATGAAAAGTTTCTTCAGTACCTGTCCTCTTATCAATTAATTGAATACTTAAATCATTAATTAAAAAAGCACTTTCACGTAAATGTTGTTCAAATAAATGAACATTTCAATCACAACCTAGAAAAACACGATGAAAATCAGGTAAAAATTGTACCCTAGTTCCTGTTTTATAAGTGTTACCAATCATTTTTAAAATTTGATCAATCTTACCACCATTTTTAAATTTAATTTCATGAATTTTTTTATCACGATGAATAGTAACAATCATTCAATTACTTAAAGCATTTACTACTGAAGCACCAACGCCATGTAAACCACCCGAGGTTTTATAACTATTAGTGTCAAATTTTCCACCAGCATGTAAAACCGTATAAATAACTTCGGGAGTACTTTTTTTTGAAGCATGCATACCAGTTGGAACACCACGACCATTGTCTTCAACAGTAACTGACTTATCAACATTAATAGTAACAACAATACTAGTACAAAAACCAGCTAATGCTTCATCAATACCATTATCAACAATTTCTCAAACTAGATGATGAAGACCGCGATTATCAGTAGAACCAATATACATTCCAGGTCTTTTTCTAACTGCTTCTAGACCTTCTAAAATTTGAATTGATGATTCATTATAAACACTGTTTTTTGGTTTATTTGCCATGAAAAAAAACTCCTTACTACAATTTATTTCAATTTCATTTTATCATATATTTATTTATTTATTTAAAGATAATGTCGATAAAAGAACTAAATAAATTTTATAATTTAAAGTTAAAGGTTTCTATACAAAATTTAAGATAATACATTTAAAATAAATATTTAACTAATAATTTTTAATTATTAATAAAAAAGCTATAAAAATAAATATAAAAAAACTATTAACTTTTAAATTAATTAAAAGTTAATATTTGAATCATAAAAAAAATAAATATAATAATCTTATAAAGATTATAGAATTTTATCGCTTACTTATTTTAATGTTTAGAAAATAAATGGGTTTTTTATTGTTAAAGGAGTAAAAAAATGAATGACGATTTAAATGAAAAACGGACTTCTCCCCACATGTACTTGTGGAGGGAATAATGAAACTGAATGAATTCAACAATGCTTTTCAAACTGAACAGCAATGTCTTGCATATATAGCAAATTTGAAAGAAAACAAATGTATTAGGTGTTTTAATTTTAATTTGAATACTTCTGATTTAAAAAGAATGAGATGTTTAAAATGTAATCAAACATTTAGCATTCTCACAGGCACCATATTTTCAAGGTCACAAACATCTTTAACATCTTGGTTTTATCTTATCTTTAGATGAATAAACACCAAACATGGAATTCCATCAACAGATATTGCAAAAGAATTGGGAGTGACTTTGAAAACTGCTTGAAGAATGACTCATAAAATCAGAACACGTATTGCAAAACAAAAACCTCAATTTATTGTTGAAGGTACAGTGCAAATTGATGAAATGTATCTTTCACATATGGGTTTTAAAAAACAAGGAAGATCCTTGGTGAATAAAACCTTGATTGTTGGCATTTATCAAAAAACAACCAATAATTTAATTGTGAAAGTATTGAAAAACGCAAAGAGTAAAAATCTTTTGCAGTTTGCAAAAAACCACATTTCTTCAAAATGTCTTGTATATACTGATTCTTGAAAAGGATATTGCGATTTTAAATCAGTTTTCACTAAGCATGAAACAGTTAACCATCAAGATGGCTATGTTTCAAAAATTGGTGTAAATACCAACCAAATTGAATCAGTTTGAAAACATATAAGAAGAACATTTAAAACACATATCAAAGTTGCAAAACATCATGTTCATTTATATGCTAAAGAAGCTGCATATAAATTCAACAAGATACCTAGTTTTGAAACTGTAATGCTATGTTTGATTTAAAAATGTGGGGAGAAGTCCGTAGATAGGCTTTTCTCAGCATTTATGTGATAAAATTAAAATAGTACATAAAGGGAGAAAAGCCATGAAAAATTAATAAATAGTGCTTGAAATGGCGATTTAGATACAATTAATATTTTACTGATAAATAATGTTGCTGATGTTAATTATTTAACTATAAATAATTTTAGTGCTTTAACACTAGCTGCTAAAAACGGACACTTAAATATCGTTAAAACTTTACTAGAAAATGATGCTAATATTAATCATGCTAATATATTTGGTAATACTGCTTTATTATTAGCTGCTGAAAATAATCATATTGAAATAGTTAATACACTAATAGAAAATAACGCTAATATTAATCATGAAAATAATGGTAATGAAACTGCTTTAATCTTAGCTGCTAAAAACGGACACTTAAATATCGTTAATATCTTAATAATGCAACATAATATTAATATTAATCATGAAAATATAGAAGGTTACACTGCTTTCAAGTGAGCCGCTACAAACGGATATTTAGATATAGCTAATGTTATAATAGCGCATAATGCTAATGCCGATCATACAAATCAAATAAATAATAATGCTTTAATATGAAGCGCGCGAAATGGTTATCTAAATATAGTTAATAGTTTAATAATACATAATACCAATATTAATTATGTAAATGAAAAAGGTGATACAGCTTTAATATGAAGTACTTGAAAAGGTTATTTGGAAATAGTTAACACTTTACTAGCAAAAAATGTTAATGTTAATTATTCAGATCAATCTGGTTACAGTCCTTTAATGATAGCTGCTGAAAATGGTTTTTTAAAAATTGTTAATAGTTTAATAGAAAATAACGCTAATCTTAATTATGCAAATCAAAATGGTAATACAGCTTTAATGATGGCCAATAAAAATAACCATATAAAAATAGCAAGAATAATCGAGCAAATAAATCAACTAAATCAAATAAAGGCAGAAAATTTAATAAATGCTAAAGAAATGATACTAAACATTAATAATGTTTTAAATGAACAACTAAAAAAAACTAATGAAATAAAAGATAATCAAAATGATAATGAAATTTGAAAAAATAATCAAGAAGAAATTATTGAAATCATTGATAACTATAAACATAATTTAAATCAAAAACTTAAAAATATTAAGGCTTTTCTCCCTTTATGTACTATTTTAGTTTTATCACATAAATGCTGAGAAAAGCCTATCTACGGACTTCTCCCCACATTTTTAAATCAAACATAGAATTACAGTTTCAAAACTAGGTATCTTGTTGAATTTATATGCAGCTTCTTTAGCATATAAATGAACATGATGTTTTGCAACTTTGATATGTGTTTTAAATGTTCTTCTTATATGTTTTCAAACTGATTCAATTTGGTTGGTATTTACACCAATTTTTGAAACATAGCCATCTTGATGGTTAACTGTTTCATGCTTAGTGAAAACTGATTTAAAATCGCAATATCCTTTTCAAGAATCAGTATATACAAGACATTTTGAAGAAATGTGGTTTTTTGCAAACTGCAAAAGATTTTTACTCTTTGCGTTTTTCAATACTTTCACAATTAAATTATTGGTTGTTTTTTGATAAATGCCAACAATCAAGGTTTTATTCACCAAGGATCTTCCTTGTTTTTTAAAACCCATATGTGAAAGATACATTTCATCAATTTGCACTGTACCTTCAACAATAAATTGAGGTTTTTGTTTTGCAATACGTGTTCTGATTTTATGAGTCATTCTTCAAGCAGTTTTCAAAGTCACTCCCAATTCTTTTGCAATATCTGTTGATGGAATTCCATGTTTGGTGTTTATTCATCTAAAGATAAGATAAAACCAAGATGTTAAAGATGTTTGTGACCTTGAAAATATGGTGCCTGTGAGAATGCTAAATGTTTGATTACATTTTAAACATCTCATTCTTTTTAAATCAGAAGTATTCAAATTAAAATTAAAACACCTAATACATTTGTTTTCTTTCAAATTTGCTATATATGCAAGACATTGCTGTTCAGTTTGAAAAGCATTGTTGAATTCATTCAGTTTCATTATTCCCTCCACAAGTACATGTGGGGAGAAGTCCGAATATTAATTCAGAATTTAATAATCATTCTCTAAAAAAAGATTTTATTAATATTCTAAAGTTTGGAAAAGAAAATTATTCATTATTACATATAGCAGTATTAAATGATTGACAAAAATTAGTAACTTATTTAATAAATGAATGACCAGTTGATATTGATTATCAAGATAATTCTGGAAATTCGGCATGAAATCATGCTTGTATGTTATTACAACCAAAAAATACTTTGACTATTAAAAAAGAACATCAATTAACTTATAAAAATAAAGTATTTATAAAACAATTAATTCCTTCATCTCCAAATTGAAATCCAATTGAAAAAAAAGAAATTAATAAAAATGCTAGTGAAAATAGAAAAAAAATTATTGACTATTATATGCCAAAAGATAAAAATAGTATTGAGAGTTGAGAACATATTAGTAGTATCGATTTACAAATGCAAAATTCTTTCACAAACGAAAGCAATACGTTAAAATTTTCAATATCTTAAAACATTAAGATATTTTTTATCTAACTTTTGATATTTTTACATTAGTAACTTAGATAAATATCTTATTTACGTTATTATTTATTTCTTAATAACATATTATTCAAAACTATGTAATTCTTTTCATAGTTTTTCTAAAATTACTTTTGATTTAACTAATGATGAAAGTTCTGTTTTTGTAGCATTTTGCAATAATTGTCAAGTTGGAAATTGCTGTAATATTTTATTTTGTAATTGTAAACCAATTCCTGGTACTGATGATAAAACACTACTTATCATTGATTGACTTCGCTTTGCTTTATGATATTTAATTGCATAATTATGAACTTGATCTTGTAATTTACTCAAAAATAAAAAACAAGCATCAGTCTTAGGAATATTAATAATTTGCATTTTATCATTTATAATTTTATCAGTTTGATGTTTTTTATTTTTAACTAATCCAATAATAGGAATTGTTAAGTTTAATAATGTTAGTTGTTCTAATGTAGCACTAATTTGTGGTTTTCCACCATCAACAATAATTAAATCAGGAAGTGGCAATTTATTAATAACTAAGTGATGATATCTACGATAAATCATTTCACAAAAACGATGATAATCATCAATAATTTTTGGATCTAATAAAAATTTGCGATAATCATTAAAACTAGGATTACCATTCTTATAAACAATCATACCACCAACACTAGCACTTTGTTGAAGATTAGAAACATCAAAAACCTCTAAATGATTTAAATTAGGAATTTTTAATCATTGTGATAATACTTTCATCATATTTAACGGCGCATTAAACTGATTAGTCTGTAAATAATTATTTCATGCATAAATGGCATTGGTTTTTGCCAATGTTAAAATCTGTTCTTTTGTTCCTTTAATTGGATTAATAAATTTTATTTGTGGAAATAATAATTTTAATTGTTTTAAATCAATATTTGATGGTAAACATATTTCATTTGGCAATGTATTTTTACTATATAGTTGTTGACAATAATTACGAATTAAATCTTTAATTTCTAAGTAATTATTTTTAACTATTTGTTCATCTTTAGCTTGCAATTTACCATTACGATAAAATAAAGTAATTAAAACAACCATTTCATTTTCAATTAAAAAATTAATAAAATCGCGATTTCCATAATCTTGAAACTCAACAACTTGTTGTGATAAAAATAGATCTATTTTTGATAACAAAATTTTAATACGATTAGCATTTTCAAATTGTAAGTTTTCAACACTAATATTCATATTATTAATTAATATTTTTTTAACAGCAGTAACATTCCCTTTGAAAAATTGATCAATTTTACTAATCATATCTTCATAATAAGTAATAGGTACTGATTTAAAACAAGCGCCAGAACATTGCTGTAAATGATAATATAAACAAGGTTTACCAAGATTACCAGCACATTTTCGTAATGGAAAAATTCGTTCCAATAACTTTAAAATTTCACGCGCACCAGTACCATCGGGAAATGGTCCATAATAATGTCCCTCTTTTTTAGTAGCACTACGTACATAACGATATTGTGGATCACGATTATTAGTGATTTGAATATAAGGATATTTTTTATCATCTGCTAACAAAATATTATATTTAGGATGATGTTTTTTAATCAATGTTTGTTCTAAAATTAAAGCCTCTTTTTCATTAGATGTCGTAATGTATTCAACATCATGAATATCATTAACTAATAACATTGTTTTAAAATTACTGGCTTTATTTAAATATGAAGTTACTCGTTTTTTTAATGAATTAGCTTTACCAACATAAATTAAATTATTATTTATATCTTTAAATAAATAGCATCCAGCAATATTAGGTAAAAGTTTAATTTTCATTTGTAGTAAAGATTTTTCTGCCATTAGTTCACCTAAATTTATTAACAAATTAAAAGATACTTTGATTTTAACATTAATATAATGTTTTATCCTAAAGTAAACTCTTAATTTTATTCATTATTAATTACTTATGATTCGTTATTAATAATAGTCTCGTTATCATTAATAATTTCACGATTTAAAATACTATCTTCTAAACTTTTTTTAACTACCAGAGTACCTTTGCTATTACTCATTACATGTTTTTTTTTTTCAGGGTCAATTTTACCAAAAGGAGTTAAATAACTATTTTCATTAAAATAAACAATAGGTGAAGAAGGTTTATTGATAATGTCGCTATTATCATTTTGTTTTATTTCATTTTGTTTTATTTCATTTTGTTTTATTTCTGCTTTTTTTACTGGTGATATAGATGGTTCCTTCTTTGATTCCTTATTAAAATTATTTTCTTTTCTAAAAGATTTTTTAACTTGTTTATCAATTAATAATTTTTCTTTTTTTAACTTAATATGTTTTTGTTTTAAATCAGCATTTATTTTATTTTTTTGCTTTTTATTTTTATTATTAATAATAATTTGTTTAATAATTTTTTTTATTTTGCTAAAGAAAATAAAAGGTTTATTAAAAATAAATAAACAAGTTAAAGAAAAAATACTAATAAAGTTTGCAATTAAATTAGTAACAAAAAAACCATAATTAAAAATACCTATTAAAACATTACTAATAATGCCACCAGTAGCATATGCTGGAAAAAAGGTTTCAACACTAAAGTCTTTAAAAGAAATTGATGAAGCAAAAAAACCTAGATAATTATTTATAGCATTTGTATTTCATCATGTTTTAACGTATATTTCACTAATATTTAATAGGTTTAAATTATAATAACTAGTTCATAAATTATTCTTTCCTAAAATTATTAAAGTTAAAGTTTGTGTTGTCCAACAACTAATCACTAAAAATAAAAAAGTAACAAAAATATACTTCAATTTAAATTGCATGCGATAACCAAAAGCTAAAGGAATAATCATTAAAAAAAGAAAGAAATAAACAGCATATTTCACTCATCCAAATAAAAAAGAAAAAAGAAAATCATCAAGTACTTTACCAATTATTGAAAATCTAGTTAAACTAACTATTAGGAAAAAGAAGATTACTAATAAGAAAAAAAGTAACCCAACTTCATCACCACGAGATTGAGATTTTGATATTTTAATGCCATTTTTAATCATAAGAATATCACCTCTTAACAGTCTCCACAAAATAACTTATAAAAATAGTATAACATAATTGATATATGTAATATCTTTCTATAATCGATTTTTGATTTATTATTGCAAAAGAACAATAATATTTTTTTAATACTTTTATCATAAAAAATGTATTATTTAAATTTCATATTCATTATTTTCTAGATTTTAAAAATTTAAAATAAATCATTTTTCTTATTTATATTTATTTAACAATTGATTTATATAATATTATATAATCATTGTAAACTTAATATAAGTTTTACCCGTTGCTTCATTTAAAGTAAAATGGGTTTTTATTTTCTAATTTTAAAGGGGACATAAACAATGTGAGGTTTTAATAAAAATAAAAAAGAAGAACAAGAAAGACAAAGAGAAGCCGAAAAACAAGCATAACAACTACGAAAAATTGAAAGAGACCAAGCTAAATTAAAAGCCGAAAGAGAAGAAAGAAGAACAAGAAAGACAAAGAGAAGCCGAAAAACAAGCAGAACAACTACGAAAAATTGAAAGAGACCAAGCTAGATTAAAAGGCGAAAGAGAAGAAAGACAAAAACAAAAAGAAGAAAGAGAAAGAGAAGAAAAAAATAGAAAAGCCGAAGAAGAAAGCCAACGTGTAAAAGAAGCAAATGAATATATGGAAAAACAAAGAATAGAAAGAGAAGCAAAACGAGAAAAAATTTTTCAAGAAAAATTAAGAAGGGAAATGTTTAGTAATCTGTGTAACTTACAAAAATAACTATGTTTAATTAATTCTAGTAAATATAATTAAATGACTAGAAAGAGTGAGTTACAGATGGCTAAAAAAGATAACTTTAATAATAATGATCCAATATCAAAAGCATTAGATTTATTACTAGAAAATACTGAAGATTTAACAACAGTTTTTAAACCTGGCGGTTTATATAAAGAATTAACAAAAAGATTAGTTGAAAAAATGTTGAATTCTGAAATGCAAAATTATTTAGGATATGAAAAAAATCAACATAGTACTACTGAAAATGCTCGTAATGGTACAAGTTCAAAAAAATTAATAACTCAAAACAAGGTAAAATTGAAATTGATGTACCAAGAGATCGCAATAGTAATTTTACTCCTGTAATAGTTCCTAAAAGGCAAAGAAGATTTGATGGTTTTGATCAACAAGTTCTTTCCTTGTATGCAAAATGAATGACATTATCTGACATTAGAATGCAGTTGCAAGAGTTATATCATGGTGCTGATATTAGTGAAAGTGTTATTAGTCAAATTACTGATGATGTTATTGATGATGTTAAAGCATGACAAAATCGACCATTAGAAAGTATTTATCCTATTGTTTATTTTGATTGTATAGTAGTTAAAGTACGACAAGATAAACGGATTATTAACAAATCAGTTTATATAACATTAGGAGTTGATTTAGAAGGCAAAAAAGATGTTTTAGGATTATGAATTAGTGAAAATGAAGGTTCTAAGTTTTGATTATCTAATTTCACAGAAATGAAAAATCGTGGCTTAAATGATATTCTTATTGCTTGTAGTGATAATTTAACAGGCATGTCAGAAGCAATACAATCAGTTTATCCTAAAACAGAACATCAATTATGCATTGTTCATCAAATTAGAAATAGTTTAAAATATGTTTCATACAAACATCGAAAAGGTCTAGTTGCAGATTTAAAACCAATTTATAGTGCATGTAGTGAAGAACAAGCAATGCAAGCTTTAGAATCGTTTGAAAGTAAATGAAATAAACAATATCCTCAAATTACTAAATATTGATATAAAAATTGAGATAATTTAATGGTTTTTATTAGTTATCCAGTAGAAATCAAAAGAGTTATTTATACTACAAATGCTATTGAATCTGTTAATAGTCAATTACGAAAAATCATCAGAAATAAAAAAGTTTTTCCTAATGATATGGCAGTTTTCAAAATATTTTACTTGGCAATTGAAAATATAACAAAAAAATGAACATTGCCTATTCAAAATTGAAATACAGCAATTGCTCATTTTATGATAAAATTTGAAGACAGAATTAATCTAAATTAGTAACTTTGTAAAACAAAGATACACAGATTATTAAAAAGCCTCATTTTTGCCGTCGCAAATTCCGTATTTTAGTGAAAAACAAGTTGTATTATTTACACCAGAACAAGTTGTATCATTTACAGAAAATCAAATCAAGGCGTTTACTCCTATTCAGATTCAATCATTGACGCCTATACAAATTAGGTCATTTAATGTTACACAAATTCCATATTTTACATTTTTTCAAATTCAATCATTTATGCCTTGACAAATTCAATCCTTAACAAAAGATCAAATTTCAGTTTTTACAGAAGTTCAGATTCAAGCATTGACATCAATTCAAATTCAGTCTTTTTGGTCATGACAAATTCAATCATTGACGCCTATACAAATTAGGTAATTTTTGCCTATTCAAATTAAATCTTTTACATTATTACGAATTTCAAAATTTACAAAAATACAAATTGAGTCATTTACGTCATTACAAATTCCTCTTTTTACAGCAGAACAAATTCGTTCATTTACATCATCACAAATTTTACATTTTACAGAAACACAAATTTCTTCATTTTGGTCATGACAAATTCAATCATTTACACCGATTCAGATTCAGTCATTTACAACAGAGCAGATTAAATTTTCGGACTTCTCCCCACATGTACTTGTGGAGGGAATAATGAAACTGAATGAATTCAACAATGCTTTTCAAACTGAACAGCAATGTCTTGCATATATAGCAAATTTGAAAGAAAACAAATGTATTAGGTGTTTTAGTTTTAATTTGAATAATTCTGATTTAAAAAGAATGAGATGTTTAAAATGTAATCAAACATTTAGCATTCTCACAGGCACCATATTTTCAAGGTCACAAACATCTTTAACATCTTGGTTTTATCTTATCTTTAGATGAATAAACACCAAACATGGAATTCCATCAACAGATATTGCAAAAGAATTGGGAGTGACTTTGAAAACTGCTTGAAGAATGACTCATAAGATCAGAACACGTATTGCAAAACAAAAACCTCAATTTATTGTTGAAGGTACAGTGCAAATTGATGAAATGTATCTTTCACATATGGGTTTTAAAAAACAAGGAAGATCCTTGGTGAATAAAACCTTGATTGTTGGCATTTATCAAAAAACAACCAATAATTTAATTGTGAAAGTATTGAAAAACGCAAAGAGTAAAAATCTTTTGCAGTTTGCAAAAAACCACATTTCTTCAAAATGTCTTGTATATACTGATTCTTGAAAAGGATATTGCGATTTTAAATCAGTTTTCACTAAGCATGAAACAGTTAACCATCAAGACGGCTATGTTTCAAAAATTGGTGTAAATACCAACCAAATTGAATCAGTTTGAAAACATATAAGAAGAACATTTAAAACACATATCAAAGTTGCAAAACATCATGTTCATTTATATGCTAAAGAAGCTGCATATAAATTCAACAAGATACCTAGTTTTGAAACTGTAATTCTATGTTTGATTTAAAAATGTGGGGAGAAGTCCGTAGATAGGCTTTTCTCAGCATTTATGTGATAAAATTAAAATAGTACATAAAGGGAGAAAAGCCTAAATTTTTTACGTTATCACAAATTCAGTCATTGATAAAAGAACAGATTCAATCGTTGACAAAAGTACAAATTGTTTCATTGACAATTGAGCAAGTTTCACATTTAACAAAATTTCAAATTCCATTATTTACAACCGAACAAATTAAATTATTTACTTCTTGACAAATTTTACATTTTACAACGGATCAAATTAAATCTTTTACATTATTACAAATTCAATTCTTAACAGAAGAACAAGTTCCATTTTTTACAGAAAATCAGATTCAAGCATTGACATCAATTCAAATTGAGTCATTTTTGCCGTTGCAAATTCCAAATTTTACAGAAAAACAAATTCCATATTTTACAGCAGAACAAATACCATTTTTTACAGCAGCACAAATTCAAGAACGGACTTCTCCCCACATGTACTTGTGGAGGGAATAATGAAACTGAATGAATTCAACAATGCTTTTCAAACTGAACAGCAATGTCTTGCATATATAGCAAATTTGAAAGAAAACAAATGTATTAGGTGTTTTAATTTTAATTTGAATACTTCTGATTTAAAAAGAATGAGATGTTTAAAATGTAATCAAACATTTAGCATTCTCACAGGCACCATATTTTCAAGGTCACAAACATCTTTAACATCTTGGTTTTATCTTATCTTTAGATGAATAAACACCAAACATGGAATTCCATCAACAGATATTGCAAAAGAATTGGGAGTGACTTTGAAAACTGCTTGAAGAATGACTCATAAAATCAGAACACGTATTGCAAAACAAAAACCTCAATTTATTGTTGAAGTTACAGTGCAAATTGATGAAATGTATCTTTCACATATGGGTTTTAAAAAACAAGGAAGATCCTTGGTGAATAAAACCTTGATTGTTGGCATTTATCAAAAAACAACCAATAATTTAATTGTGAAAGTATTGAAAAACGCAAAGAGTAAAAATATTTTGCAGTTTGCAAAAAACCACATTTCTTCAAAATGTCTTGTATATAATGATTCTTGAAAAGGATATTGCGATTTTAAATCAGTTTTCACTAAGCATGAAACAGTTAACCATCAAGATGGCTATGTTTCAAAAATTGGTGTAAATACCAACCAAATTGAATCAGTTTGAAAACATATAAGAAGAACATTTAAAACACATATCAAAGTTGCAAAACATCATGTTCATTTATATGCTAAAGAAGCTGCATATAAATTCAACAAGATACCTAGTTTTGAAACTGTAATTCTATGTTTGATTTAAAAATGTGGGGAGAAGTCCGTAGATAGGCTTTTCTCAGCATTTATGTGATAAAATTAAAATAGTACATAAAGGGAGAAAAGCCTTCAAGAATTAACAGTTGAGCAAGTTCCGACATTAACAAGAGAACAAATTGTGTCATTAACAAAACCACAAATTAAAGCATTGACACTATTACAAATTCCAATAATTACACCAGCACAAATTCAAATATTTGTATGTACACAAATTATTTTGTTTAGGCCATTACAAGTTTCAGTATTTACATCTACACAAATTTCAGCATTGAAATTTGAACAAATTCGTTCATTGATAATTGAGCAAGTAGCAGCATTTACAAAAATACAAATTTTACATTTAACGGAAGACCAAATTCAATCATTGACGCCTATACAAATTAGGTCATTTAATGTTAAACAAATTCCATATTTTACATTTTTTCAAATTCAATCATTTATGCCTTGACAAATTCAATCCTTAACAAAAGATCAAATTTCAGTTTTTACAGAAGTTCAGATTCAAGCATTGACATCAATTCAAATTCAGTCTTTTTGGTCATGACAAATTCAATCATTGACGCCTATACAAATTAGATCATTGTTACCTATTCAAATTGCATCGTTTTTGCCATCACGAGTTTCAAAATTTATAGAAATACAAATTGTATCTTTTACAAAAGAGCAAATTCAGTCATTTACAAAAGAACAAGTAGTTTCACTGACATCATTGCAAATTTTAGCATTGACACCAGACCAAATTGTATCATTTTTGCCGTTGCAAATTCAAGTCTTTATACCAGAACAAATTCCATATTTTACAAAAGAGCAGATTCAAGAGTTGACAATGGAACAGATTCAGTCTTTAATAGCCCAACAAATTCAAGCGTTTACAAAGGACCAAATTCCATATTTTACAGATATGCAAATTCAATGGTTTAGAACTGACCAACGTAAATTTTTTAAAGTAATAAGAATTCCAATTATTAATAAACTAAAAACTAGTTCATTAATAATTAAAGAAAATTAATTTTTTGTAGAAGAGAAAATTGGAAAAAAAAGTAGTCAATGAAGTTTAAAAAAATTTTGATTTTTAGTTATTAGTTTCTTTTTCACAACAACTTCAATATTTAGTTTATTTTATATTTTTAAAAAAAATAAAAATCAACTTACAAAAAAAAGTAAATTAAAAAAAGAAGAAGACAACTTTAATGAAAATAGTTTAAATAAAATGTTAGAATCTAAAATTAATTTTATTGAACTTACAAAATCAGAAATTAACCAGGAATCTTTTAATAAAAGTAATATTAAATCATATAATAATCAAGTTTTTTATAGTAATTAAAATAATTATAGTAAATTATTTTGGCTTTTCTCCTTTTATGTACTATTTTAATTTTATCACATAAATGCTGAGAAAAGCCTATCTACGGACTTCTCCCCACATTTTTAAATCAAACATAGAATTACAGTTTCAAAACTAGGTATCTTGTTGAATTTATATGCAGCTTCTTTAGCATATAAATGAACATGATGTTTTGCAACTTTGATATGTGTTTTAAATGTTCTTCTTATATGTTTTCAAACTGATTCAATTTGGTTGGTATTTACACCAATTTTTGAAACATAGCCATCTTGATGGTTAACTGTTTCATGCTTAGTGAAAACTGATTTAAAATCGCAATATCCTTTTCAAGAATCAGTATATACAAGACATTTTGAAGAAATGTGGTTTTTTGCAAACTGCAAAAGATTTTTACTCTTTGCGTTTTTCAATACTTTCACAATTAAATTATTGGTTGTTTTTTGATAAATGCCAACAATCAAGGTTTTATTCACCAAGGATCTTCCTTGTTTTTTAAAACCAATATGTGAAAGATACATTTCATCAATTTGCACTGTACCTTCAACAATAAATTGAGGTTTTTGTTTTGCAATACTTGTTCTGATTTTATGAGTCATTCTTCAAGCAGTTTTCAAAGTCACTCCCAATTCTTTTGCAATATCTGTTGATGGAATTCCATGTTTGGTGTTTATTCATCTAAAGATAAGATAAAACCAAGATGTTAAAGATGTTTGTGACCTTGAAAATATGGTGCCTGTGAGAATGCTAAATGTTTGATTACATTTTAAACATCTCATTCTTTTTAAATCAGAAGTATTCAAATTAAAATTAAAACACCTAATACATTTGTTTTCTTTCAAATTTGCTATATATGCAAGACATTGCTGTTCAGTTTGAAAAGCATTGTTGAATTCATTCAGTTTCATTATTCCCTCCACAAGTACATGTGGGGAGAAGTCCGATTATTTTTTCTAACTTCGAAGAGAAAGAAAAAAATATAATATAAATACAATTTTTTTTGGGTACTAAGTTTTCTAAGTTTTTTTATGTTAAAATAATAAAGATTTTATTACTTTACAAGTAATAATAAGTATAAGTAATAATAAAGAAAAAAATGGTGATTTACTTTATGTGAGATCGTAAAATTTTACGAAAAATTAATAAACAAGTTAAGGAAATAATTAGCCTTGATGAAACAATGAGAAAAATTAAAGATGAAGAATTAGCAAATAAAACAGTTGAATTCAGAACCAGATTGGCAGAAGGTGAGACTTTAGATGATATTTTAGTTGAAGCTTTTGCGACAATTAGAGAAGCAGCACGAAGAATTAGTGGATTACATCAATATCCTGTTCAATTAATTGGTGGTATTGTTCTTCATAATGGCGATGTTGCTGAAATGCGAACTGGTGAAGGAAAAACTTTAACTGCTGTGATGCCAATTTATTTAAATGCTTTAAGTAGTAAAGGTGTTCATGTTATTACTGTTAATGAATATTTAGCAGCAAGAGATGCCGAATTAAATCGACCAATTTTAGAATTTTTGGGAATTACTATTGGCGTTAGTCTTCGTGATCATTCTACTAATCAAAAACGTGAAGCGTATTTAAAAGATGTTACATATACAACTAATTCAGAATTAGGCTTTGATTATTTGCGTGATAATATGGTTAAGGTTTATCCAGAAAAAGTTCAACGTCAGCTTAATTATGCTATCATTGATGAGGCGGACTCTGTTTTAATTGATGAATCAAGAACACCTTTAATTATTTCTGGTGGTTCAAAAAATCGTACTCCTTTATATCAAGCATCAGATGTTTTTGCAAAAACTTTAATACCTGAAGATTATAAAATTGATTGAGAATCACGTCAAATTGCATTAACAGTAACCGGTGTTAATAAAGCCCAAAAACAGTTTAATTTAAAAAATTTATTTGATATTGATAACTCGGAATTATTTCATCATATTCAAAATGCACTTCGTGCTAATCATGTTTTCAAATTAGATGTAGAGTATGTTGTTAAAGATGGTGAAATTGTGCTAGTTGATCAGTTTACTGGTAGATTAATGCCTGGTAGAGTATATAGTGATGGACTTCATCAAGCTTTACAAGCTAAAGAAAATGTTACAATTCAACAAGAAACAACAACAGTAGCTACTATTACTTATCAAAACTTTTTCCGTTTATATAATAAACTAAGTGGTATGACAGGAACTGCTAAAACCGAAGAAGAAGAGTTTGTAAAAATTTATAATATGAGAGTAATTAAGATTCCTACTAATAAACCAATTATTCGAGAAGATAAACCCGATCATGTTTTTGCTTCATTAAATGCTAAATTTAAATCTTTAATTGCAGAAGTTAAAGAACGACATACTAAAGGACAACCAATTTTGATTGGTACTGCTAATGTTGATGTATCAGAACGAATTGCTAATATGTTAACTTTGGAAGGAATTAAGCATGAGATTTTAAATGCTAAAAATCATGCTCGTGAAGCTGATATTATTGCTAGAGCTGGTGAAAAAGGATCAATTACTTTAGCAACCAATATGGCAGGACGTGGAACAGATATTAAACTTGGTAAGGGTGTTATTGAACTTGGTGGCCTTGCTGTATTAGGTACTGAAAGAAACGAAGCACGAAGAATTGATAATCAATTACGTGGAAGAGCCGGAAGACAAGGTGATCCTGGATTTTCACGATTTTATGTTTCAATTGAAGATGATTTGATGTTACGTTTTGGTGGTGAAAAATTAAAAAAAGCTTTTGCAAGTTTAGGTGAAGACTATATTAGATCAAAAATGTTAACTAGATCAATTACTAGAGCACAACAAAAAATTGAAGGTATGAATTTTGATGCACGAAAAAACTTATTAGATTATGATAATGTTATTGCTCAGCATCGTGAAGCTACATATCATCAACGTGATAATATTTTACTTGCTGATGATTTATTAGATTTAATCAAAAATATGCACAGAACAGTAGCACGTGATTTACTAAATATTTTTAATAAAGTTGTTGGTAGAGAACAGTTTATTGATTATGATGAATTAGTTAAAGGTATTGAAAATAAATTAATTAAACCTAATGATTTAATTGCAGAAAAGTTAAATCGATTAAGTATTGAAGAAAATATTGATTTAATTGTTGAAAAATCTTATAATTTTTATCTTGAAAAAAGAGAAAAATTAAATGATGTTATTATAAAACAAATTGAAAATAGTGTTATTTTACAAACTTTTGATCAATATTGAACTAATCACATTGATGCTTTAAGCAAACTGCGTGCAGGAATCCATTTGCGTGGTTATGCGCAGTTAAATCCCTTACAAGCTTATATTGAGGAAGCTTCAAAATTATTTAATCGTATGAAAATCAATGTTGCTCATCAAGTTATTATTATGTTACATAGCATTGATCCAGAACAACATCAGGTTCGTGGTTGTCAAGATGTATTGGATACAGTATTAGCAAGTAATGTTGAAACTAAAACTAAAATTGGATAATTAATCTTTATTTAAAAAACTAAGTATTAAAATACTTAGTTTTTTAAATATGTTTTTTTATTCTATTTCATTTTTTTCTTTATGTTTTCATGACTTATTTTTAAATATGTTTTTATTTTTTTTACTGTCATAAGTGACTGAAGTTGTTCAATGGGGGAAATTATTACCTTTAGTAACAGCATTATTATTATTCATGGGTACTAAATTTTTAATATAATTAGTTCCATCTGCTGTGGTGGGACGTTCATAAATAATAGTTCAATTTAAACTTTCAATTGGATCATTAAGCTTCGGTTGTGCAATAAAATTATGTCAAAACATTAAGGCACCCGCATAATCTCGACGGTATAATTGTGGATTAAAATTATTGATAATTTCTCCTTTATTTCATACTTCTTCAATTTGTTGTGGCGTTCATATTGCTTGTTCATTATTATTATCGGACTTCTCCCCACATGTACTTGTGGAGGGAATAATGAAACTGAATGAATTCAACAATGCTTTTCAAACTGAACAGCAATGTCTTGCATATATAGCAAATTTGAAAGAAAACAAATGTATTAGGTGTTTTAATTTTAATTTGAATACTTCTGATTTAAAAAGAATGAGATGTTTAAAATGTAATCAAACATTTAGCATTCTCACAGGCACCATATTTTCAAGGTCACAAACATCTTTAACATCTTGGTTTTATCTTATCTTTAGATGAATAAACACCAAACATGGAATTCCATCAACAGATATTGCAAAAGAATTGGGAGTGACTTTGAAAACTGCTTGAAGAATGACTCATAAAATCAGAACACGTATTGCAAAACAAAAACCTCAATTTATTGTTGAAGGTACAGTGCAAATTGATGAAATGTATCTTTCACATATGGGTTTTAAAAAACAAGGAAGATCCTTGGTGAATAAAACCTTGATTGTTGGCATTTATCAAAAAACAACCAATAATTTAATTGTGAAAGTATTGAAAAACGCAAAGAGTAAAAATCTTTTGCAGTTTGCAAAAAACCACATTTCTTCAAAATGTCTTGTATATAATGATTCTTGAAAAGGATATTGCGATTTTAAATCAGTTTTCACTAAGCATGAAACAGTTAACCATCAAGATGGCTATGTTTCAAAAATTGGTGTAAATACCAACCAAATTGAATCAGTTTGAAAACATATAAGAAGAACATTTAAAACACATATCAAAGTTGCAAAAAATCATGTTCATTTATATGCTAAAGAAGCTGCATATAAATTCAACAAGATACCTAGTTTTGAAACTGTAATTCTATGTTTGATTTAAAAATGTGGGGAGAAGTCCGTAGATAGGCTTTTCTCAGCATTTATGTGATAAAATTAAAATAGTACATAAAGGGAGAAAAGCCATTATTATTATTATTTGTTGAAGAAGTTATGTTTTGATTAATTTCATTTTGTGAATATAGTGCTTTTGCTTCTAGTGACATATATTTCTTTTTTCTACTTTTTTTAATAAAGCATATACAAGAAATTATTAAAACTATAAAATAAAAAAATTCTAATCCTCATGGAATAATGAAAAATAGTTTTTTACGAATAGTTATCACAGAAGCAAATTTATAAAAAGCAGCATATCCACCAAAGGAAAAAAATAAAATTGATCCAATAATAAAAAATAATGATATTCATAACATAATTCTAGTTAATATTAGATAAATAAAGTCATTATTTTTTAAAAAGATAAAAGGAAAAGCAACAATACCTAAAATTATGAAGCAAAAGCCCAATACTGCAATTGTCAGAGTTGGAAAAGTTAAATTGAATTTAAAAAATTTCTTAGTGATTAAATTATCAATAAGGATTAATAAATCAGTAGTTTCTCTTTTAAAGAAAATAATTCATAAAACTCAACTAATTATTAAAGTTATACTTGTTAATCATGAAAAAATTATAATAAGTCAAGGCTTTTCTCCCTTTATGTACTATTTTAATTTTATCACATAAATGCTGAGAAAAGCCTATCTACGGACTTCTCCCCACATTTTTAAATCAAACATAGAATTACAGTTTCAAAACTAGGTATCTTGTTGAATTTATATGCAGCTTCTTTAGCATATAAATGAACATGATGTTTTGCAACTTTGATATGTGTTTTAAATGTTCTTCTTATATGTTTTCAAACTGATTCAATTTGGTTGGTATTTACACCAATTTTTGAAACATAGCCATCTTGATGGTTAACTGTTTCATGCTTAGTGAAAACTGATTTAAAATCGCAATATCCTTTTCAAGAATCAGTATATACAAGACATTTTGAAGAAATGTGGTTTTTTGCAAACTGCAAAAGATTTTTACTCTTTGCGTTTTTCAATACTTTCACAATTAAATTATTGGTTGTTTTTTGATAAATGCCAACAATCAAGGTTTTATTCACCAAGGATCTTCCTTGTTTTTTAAAACCCATATGTGAAAGATACATTTCATCAATTTGCACTGTACCTTCAACAATAAATTGAGGTTTTTGTTTTGCAATACGTGTTCTGATTTTATGAGTCATTCTTCAAGCATTTTTCAAAGTCACTCCCAATTCTTTTGCAATATCTGTTGATGGAATTCCATGTTTGGTGTTTATTCATCTAAAGATAAGATAAAACCAAGATGTTAAAGATGTTTGTGACCTTGAAAATATGGTGCCTGTGAGAATGCTAAATGTTTGATTACATTTTAAACATCTCATTCTTTTTAAATCAGAAGTATTCAAATTAAAACTAAAACACCTAATACATTTGTTTTCTTTCAAATTTGCTATATATGCAAGACATTGCTGTTCAGTTTGAAAAGCATTGTTGAATTCATTCAGTTTCATTATTCCCTCCACAAGTACATGTGGGGAGAAGTCCGTAAGTCAATTATTATAATAGTTAATACTTTTCTTTGTTGAATAATTATCATCAACAGTTTCTTTAAATATCTTTTTTTTCATTTTTAAAAACCTTATAATATTTTATTGTTAATCAGTTCTATTAATTTTTCTTTTTTCATAATATCTCTCCAAAAATAACTTATTATTTTTGTGTATATTTTGTTACTGTATTATTGAATGCTTGTTGATAACATTTACCACTGCAATATATAAATTTATCACGATATAAAGAGTCAAATGTATATTCTTTCTCACATGATGAAATATAGCATTTAGTTGTAATAATTGGCATAATCTAATTAACCCCCTTTAAATTTATATTATATATTTTACATGATTTCTGTTTTATCATTTTATTAATTATTTTTTTATATTTTAAGTGTTTTATATATTAAAATTTATATTATTTTAAATAGTGCAATAGATTTAGTTAATAAGTTATTAGTATACAATTTTATGAAAAAAGTGTTAAAAAATAATTAAAAGTATGTAAAATATATTTATCTTCTTAAACTTAAGAAGTTATTGGTAAAAATTGAGGAGGATTAATTTATGAAAAAATATTTATCATTATTAATTGCAATATCATTAGTGCCGGTATTTTATTTTATTTATTAATTTAATAATAAAAAATAGTTTCAATTTAAAAATAGTTTAGTTATCGGTGAACATTTTGCAAGTACATTGATAACTTTTTATTTAATTTAAATTTAAAGATAATTGTAATGCTTTGTTTTTTATAACTTATTGTTTATTTATTTTTTTAAAAAATACTAAAATATATTTATCTTCTTAAACTTAAGAAGTTATTGGTAAAAATTGAGGAGGATTAATTTATGAAAAAATATTTATCATTATTAATTGCAATATCATTAGTGCCGGTATTTTATTTTATTTATTAATTTAATAATAAAAAATAGTTTCAATTTAAAAATAGTTTAGTTATCGGTGAACATTTTGCAAGTACATTGATAACTTTTTATTTAATTTAAATTTAAAGATAATTGTAATGCTTTGTTTTTTATAACTTATTGTTTATTTATTTTTTTAAAAAATACTAAAATATATTTATCTTCTTAAACTTTAAGAAGTTATTGGAGAAAACTTGGAGGGTGATTAATTATGAAATCATTATTAACAATTAAGTATTTTAGCAATTACAGGTAATTTAACTAATGTTATCTTAAATACAAGTTCACAAAAAATTCAACTTTTAGATAATAAAATTCAGCAAGATACAATTTACATTGACAAAGATGGAAAACAAGTGAAAACGAGTGAAGTAGATTTATCAAATATAAATAGCAAAGAGGTTATTCAAATTGGATTTTTTCAAAATCGTGGATGGGTTACACTTTATTGGACACTAATTACGTAGACAAGTGAACAAAGAAAGGAACTATAATTATGGCCAATATTAACTCATATACCGATGAATTTAAAAAACAAATAGTAGCTTTATATCAAAGTGGCAAATCAGTATCTTGCCTTGCTAAAGAATATAATGTTACAAGAGCAGCTACTTACAATTGAATTAAGCAATTTACTAATTCAGGTAGTTTTAAAACTAAAGATAATCGTTCTGTTGAAGAAAATGAATTAATTAAATTAAGAAAAGAATTAAAACAATTAAGAATGGAAAATGATATTTTAAAGCAAGCAGCACTAATAATAGGCAGAAAATAGAAATTATTGTCAAAAATAAAGTTAAATATAAAATTCGCACAATGTGTCATTTTTTAAAAATCTCTAAATCAACATATTATTTTAATTTAAAGAAAAAAGAAAATAAAATCAAAAATAATATTTATGATGAAGCTGTTATTAGTGCTTTTAAAGAAAATAAAGAAGTTTATGGTACTAGAAGATTAAAAGTCATTCTAGAAAACCAAGAAATTTATTTATCAAGACGAAAAATTAAATAAATTATGAATAAACATAATTTAATATCAAAATACACTAAATTATCATACAAAAATCATAATAACAAAGTTAACGATAGTCCAATAAACAATCTTGTTGATAGAAACTTTAATAATAGAGTTAAAAATGAAGTTATTGTTAGTGATTTAACTTATGTTCAAGTAAATGGTAAGTGAAACTATATTTGTTTATTAATTGACCTATTTAACCGCGAAATAATTGGACATAGTGTAGGTACTAAAAAAGATGCATCATTAGTATATCAAGCATTTATGCACTCAAATCGCTGTTTAAAAGATATTCAAATATTTCATAGTGATCGCGGTAATGAATTTAATAATAAAATTATTGATAAACTTTTACTAGCATTCAATATTAATCGCTCTTTAAGCAAAAAAGGTTGTCCTTATGATAACGCTGTTGCTGAAGCAACCTTTAAAACTTTCAAAACCGAATTTATTAATGATAAAAATTTTACATCATTAATCCAATTAAAATTAGAATTATTTGATTACATCAATTGATATAACAACATAAGAATTCACAGCACTTTAAACTACTTAACTCCAGTTAATTATCAAAAACAAATGTCTACCAAAAAATAGTCCTAAAAAAGGTTGCCATTCCATCGAGAAGGAATAATTCAAGTTGTTAAAATGCCAGTAACAATAGAAAAAGTATCTGATCAATTACCATCAGAAATTAGATCTTTGAAAAATATGTTTATGGATGCAAGAGAATTTAATCAAGATATTTCAAAATGAAATACATCAAATGTGGTAGATATGAGTTATATGTTTAGTAATGCTTCATCATTTAATCAAAATCTATCAAGTTGAAATATTGCACACGTAACAAATATGAGTTCGATGTTTGCTGGAGCAAAAAAATTTACGGACTTCTCCCCACATGTACTTGTGGAGGGAATAATGAAACTGAATGAATTCAACAATGCTTTTCAAACTGAACAGCAATGTCTTGCATATATAGCAAATTTGAAAGAAAACAAATGTATTAGGTGTTTTAATTTTAATTTGAATACTTCTGATTTAAAAAGAATGAGATGTTTAAAATGTAATCAAACATTTAGCATTCTCACAGGCACCATATTTTCAAGGTCACAAACATCTTTAACATCTTGGTTTTATCTTATCTTTAGATGAATAAACACCAAACATGGAATTCCATCAACAGATATTGCAAAAGAATTGGGAGTGACTTTGAAAACTGCTTGAAGAATGACTCATAAAATCAGAACACGTATTGCAAAACAAAAACCTCAATTTATTGTTGAAGGTACAGTGCAAATTGATGAAATGTATCTTTCACATATGGGTTTTAAAAAACAAGGAAGATCCTTGGTGAATAAAACCTTGATTGTTGGCATTTATCAAAAAACAACCAATAATTTAATTGTGAAAGTATTGAAAAACGCAAAGAGTAAAAATCTTTTGCAGTTTGCAAAAAACCACATTTCTTCAAAATGTCTTGTATATACTGATTCTTGAAAAGGATATTGCGATTTTAAATCAGTTTTCACTAAGCATGAAACAGTTAACCATCAAGATGGCTATGTTTCAAAAATTGGTGTAAATACCAACCAAATTGAATCAT
Source organism: Spiroplasma endosymbiont of Apeira syringaria (assembly GCF_964020205.1). NCBI lineage: Bacteria > Bacillati > Mycoplasmatota > Mollicutes > Entomoplasmatales > Spiroplasmataceae > Spiroplasma > Spiroplasma endosymbiont of Apeira syringaria. The sequence goes on along the minus strand of NZ_OZ026543.1, from coordinate 1,906,321 downwards.
TTTGAAAACATATAAGAAGAACATTTAAAACACATATCAAAGTTGCAAAACATCATGTTCATTTATATGCTAAAGAAGCTGCATATAAATTCAACAAGATACCTAGTTTTGAAACTGTAATTCTATGTTTGATTTAAAAATGTGGGGAGAAGTCCGTAGATAGGCTTTTCTCAGCATTTATGTGATAAAATTAAAATAGTACATAAAGGGAGAAAAGCCAAAATTTAATCAAGATATTTCAAACTGAGATGTAGTTAATGTAACAACTATGCATGCAATGTTTTATGGTGCTTTATCATTTAATCAAAATTTATCTTGAAATATAATTAATGTGAGAGATATGAGTTCAATGTTTTATGGTGCTTCGTTATTTAATGGTAATATTACAAATTTACTCTATGATAATAATGTAACAAATATGAATAATATGTTTCGAAATTGTTTATCATTTAATCAAGATATTTCAAAATGAATTGTAAATGATGTTACAAGCATGCGTTGTATGTTTGCTGGATCAGTAGCATTTAATCAAGATATTTCAAAGTGAGATACTTCAAAAGTGGTGGATATGGGTTATATGTTTTATAAAGCTTCGTTATTTAATCAAGACTTATCAAAATGAAATGTAAATGAAGTATTATGACATGGATGATTTGCTAAAAATTCAGGATTTGAAAACGATCCTAACAAATTACCCAAATTTAAAAATTAAAATTTTAAAATAATAAATATTTTTTTGTGTCATTTTATTTAATTAGTAAACTCACTTGCTAATTAGCATCAGCAATATTTTTGCTTTAATTTGTCATTTTAATTAGATAAAATTTAATATTATTGTAAAATTAAAATAAACAATAGAGGAGTCATAATTATGGCAAGTAAATTTTATGCAGTAAAAAAAGGTAGAGTCATTGGAATATTTGAAAACTGGAATGAATGTGAAATACAAATTAGAGGTTTTGCTGGTGCTCAGTATAAAAAATTTGCAACTAAAAAAGAAGCTCAAGATTATTTAGATGATAAAATTCAAATAAAATCTGAAAATCACTATAAATATGAAGTAATAGCATATACTGATGGTAGTTTTAAAGAAGAAATTAATCAATTTTCTTATGGACTTGTTTTCTTAAATAATGACAAAAAAGATATATTTTATGAAAAATTTGATGATGAAAATTGAGCAAAATTAAGAAATGTTGCTGGAGAAATAATGGGTGCACAAAAGGCAATGCAGTTAGCTTTGGAAAATAATATAAAATCAATTTTAATTTGTCATGATTATGTTGGAATTAGTAAATGATGTACTGGTGAATGAAAAACTACTAAAGTAGAAACAAAGGCATATAAAGCATTTTATGATAAAATAGCAAAAGATGTTAATATTTATTTTAAATGAGTTAAAGGTCATAGTGGTGATATATATAATGATGAAGCAGATGCTCTTGCTTGAAAAGCATTTAATTTAAAAAAAATATCTAAACCAATAATTTAAATATTAAAAAGGTGGTAAATAACATGATTAATAAAAAAATAATATTAGCAAGTTGTTTAGGGAATATTATTGGAGGTAGTTTGTTTGCTCTTTCTGATTTATATCAAAAAAGAGAACAAAATATTTTTGAATTTGATATTACTTCAGCTGTAACAGTGTTTTCAGGGTGTTTTGCTGGTGCTCTTTTTGGTTTTATTTCAGGTCTTTTTTGTTGTTTAAATGATGGAGAAGATAATGGTGATTATAGAGAATTTTTTGAAAGTCAACAAATCATTGATAACACTCATTCTTTTCAATCTTCAAACGAATTTGCGCCTTTATTGCAAGAATATATTCTTGAAATTAATGATGAACAATTCATTCCTAATAATAATGCAGATCTTGTTTTTAATCCTCGTTTAGTTTATTAAATATAATAAAAATTATTCAAAAAATTTAATACCTTGATCATTAATAACTTTATTAATATCAATTTTATTATTAAGGATGTCTCTAATTTTTAAATCAATAGTATTAGCACAATATAAATTAATAATTTCTCTAGTTTTATTATCGTTTAATTGAGTTGGAAAAAAGCGACTTTCAGCTTGCTCATTTTCGGTTGGGTTTAATTCACGATCTAGAAAAATCATAACATCACCTTGATCTAATGTGATACCAACATTAGTAGATTTAATGTTACATAAAATAATTTTAACTTTTTTACTTTGAAAATCACTAATAGCTTTAAGTCTTTGTTCATGATTTACTTTACCAGTAATTAATTGATGATTTAATTTATGTTTATCTAAAATGTTACTTAAAATGTTAATTCCTTTATCACTAAAACTACTATAAATAATAATTGAATCATTTTCATTATCATGTAAGTAGTCTAGTAATCAATTAAATTTTGCTCCTAATTCTTTCATTCCCTCATTAATAGGTGTTGAACAAATAGTTCTTAATTTGGTAAATATTTGTAAAAAAGTTATTTTAGATTTTTTATTATAAAATAATTCTTGTTTCATAGTTTCAAGAGTATCACAATAAATTGAAGTTTGTGCTTTGGGCATAGTTAAAATTAAATCATTTTTAATAATTTTTGGCATTTCATTACGTACATCAATTTGTTTACGCATAATTGATATTTTTTTAACTAAATAATCAAATTCTGCTGCTAGTTGTGGTTTAACATTTGGTTTTGGTATATTAATAGTTACAAAATTAGTAATACGTTTTCTAATTATTCCAAAGTAACGAGCAACAAAATCTCAATAATCAATATTTTTATATAGTTTATTATCAATAATTTTTAATATACCAAAAATATCACTAGGATGATTGTTGGCGGGAGTACCAGTTAAACAATAAACTGATGATACTTTATTTGCAACTTCCAAAATTGTTGAACTTTGTGCAGTTTTGTAGTTTCTTAAAAAATGTGCTTCATCAATAACTAATGTAAAATCAAATTTAGTTAATAATTTATTTTTTATATCATTTTTAAAAGTGTTTTTAGAAACTACTAAAATACAATTATTACTATTTTTAAATTGATTATATTTTTCTGTTCGCACTTTAGTAATATCATCTTTAATAGTAATACAATTATAGGTAGTTCATTTTTTAATTTCGGGAACCCATGTTAATAAAATAGTTGACTTAGGAACAACAAATAATATTTTATTAGTTTTCATTTCTGATAATGCTGTTAAAATGGTGGGTGTTTTACCAGTTCGCATTTCATTAAATAAGCCAAATCTTTTATTTGCTTTTAAAATTGCAACATCAACACGTTGATAATTTCTTAGTTTAGGATTACCTGGATAATCATTTAAGTTTTTTTCTTGTTGGATTTTTTTTCATGATATTAGTGAGTGTTCATATATTTGTTTTAATTTATCATTATTATTTGTATATTTAAGTAGTATTTCAAGAGCAAACGGAGTATTAAATATTTTAAATTCATTAGTATTATTGATATCAATAATACCTAGTGCATTTAAAATTTCTTTTTTATTTTTTTTCACTTTAATTGTAATATGTTTATTATTAAGACTTATGATTTCTAACATTATTAACCTACTTTAGTGTTTGTATATGATATTAAATATTATAATAAAATTAATATAAATTAAAAAATAATTTATTTTTGTTAGTAAATATTAGATTATTAATAATTTATTTTAAAAGAATTATAAGTTATTTAATTGTATATAGAAAATAGTATTAATGTATATATCATGTAAATTTATTATATTTATATACAATGTAAAAGAAAAACTAAATATATTTTTCAATCTATTATTTTTTTAAGAAAGTAATGATTTTTTTTATATTAAATAAAAAAGAAAGGAAGAAGTTAGTGATAGAAGCAATTAGAAAGGAATCAAAAATTTTTAAAGAAGAAATCAAAAAAATAGATACTGTAATAAAAACAAAACAAAATAATAGTTTTAAGGATTGAAAAACAAAAATTAGAAAAAGAAAGAAAAAAAATTTTGAACAAATTAAAAAAATAGACAAGATTATAAATATTAATGAACTTTATGAAATCCAAAAACAAATAGAAAAAAATAGAGAAGAAATATTAAAATTAAAAAATCAATTACCAAATAAACAATTACAAACAACATATATGATAAAAAAATGAAAAGAAAACATAGTAGCATTAGATGAAGAAATATCCAAAGAAATGATACGAGAAGAGAAATTAGATAGTGAAATAAGAGTATTGGAAGTTGAAGGAACAAATATAGAACAGCAAATTGAAAATTTTAATGCTCATGATTTAAATAAAAAATTAATTTTATCAAAGTTAAAATTAAAAACAGCAAGATTAGCTGTTAAGTTAGAAAGAAGAACATACAAAACAAAAAGAATATTTTGTAAAATTGCTAGAAATGAACTTGAAATAGCAAATAAATTTTTTTCAATAAAACAAGAAAATTGATGATTATGTCCAAATCTAAAATTAGAAAAAGAGGTTTTAGATGCAAGATTAAAAATAAGATTAAAATTGAAGATGGAAAATATTTGCGATTTAAATCGTAGTATGAGTAGAAGAAATTTAGATATTGCAAAAATAGATAAAAAAATTGCAAAATTAAATGTTAGTATAAATAAAAAAAATATCGAAATTAATGGTTGTCTTGCAACAGTAAGACAAATTTATAATTCACAAAGTATAAAAACACAAATAAAAATATTATTAAAATCTCCTTTTATTTGATTGAATAAACAATTTCAAAAATATAAATATGAAGTAACGTTAAATCAATATCAAGCTCAATTAGAAAAATTAGAAAAAGAAATCCAAAAATTAGAAACAGATAAAGGAGGGCGAAATTTTTCTAATAAATTTTGAGTTATTATTAGTTGTGGTCGTTTTAATAATAGTAGAAGTAATGAAATTAAACAACAAAAAATTGCAAAATTATATGAAATTAAACAAAAGATTTCTGGATTAAGAAGTCAAGCAACTATGCAATCTCAACCTTCAACATCTAGACATGCTGTATCTTGAAATGAAATGGATCCCGATCGTTGTTTCAATGAAATTGGATATAACGATAATAGGGGGTTTACTTCTTCGTTTTAATATATTAAATAATTGTAATAATAAAAAAGTGAATTATTAATTCACTTTTTTATTATTATATAATGTATTTTTCAGTTAATATATTAAACTAAAATGTTTTATTTTTTTATATTTCATCAAAAGATGAATTAATGACTTTACTTTTACATAACTTGGATAGATGGTTGATTTGAATCTGGATGATCTATCGATTCGCTTTCATTTATTAAGTTTGCATTAAATGGTTGAAAATTAAATTGTTTTATTAATTTTTTAAAACTATAATTTTGTGCTTGTTGATTAGCAAATCTTTCTATTCCTTTTATACTATTGGTTGCTATTTCTTTTGCAATTGAAATTTTTGTTCAAAATCAATCAAAATAAGAAAAAGAAAAAGAAGTAAGAGTATTTTCAAGAATTACTGTCAATAGTGTTAGTGGAAGTGCTTTTTTAATATTTTCTAAATTTATTTCTTTTTCTTCGCCATAAAGACCAGTTAATATATTTTTAAAAATTGATACAAAAAGAAGCATACTAACAGTACTACCATATTTAATAATTTTTGAAAAGTTTTGATTTTTTAAATTTTGTCATAATTTTTCAATGCAAGGTTGAGCAATTTTATCAAAAATTAATTCTTCAATTAAAATACTAATAAAAAAAATACTTATTCTTTCTATAAAAGAGATGAAGTTGAAATTTTCTTCGCTAACATATAAATATAAAAATTGATCTCAAATACTAATACCACCAATTACTAAAGAAAAAGATAAGTATTTTCATTTATTTTTTAAAGAAATAAGTTTGTAATTTAAATACGATAAATTCATTACTGTAATACCACTAATACCACTCATTAATACATCTCAAAAATTATGATAAAGATTTTCAGGTAACTTTTCTTTATGAAAATAATTTTTAGCTTCAAATAATAATACTGATCCGAAAGCAAAATTTAAAAAAAATGTATTAGGTAAAAACATATATTTTGAACTGAAAAATTTTTTTAAAAAATTATTTTTTTCTTTATTTATTGGTAAAAAGGTAGTTAAATCCAAGTCATTTAAATTATTATTGTATTCTCTTTCTTCTTCATTATTGTATATTTTATATTTTGTTTCAATTTTTTTATTTTCATTTAAATTTGATAATTCTAAAATAACTCTGCCATCATTTAATATAATTTCTTTCATTAAATATAATTGATTATCAATATTTGCTATTTTTTCATTTAAAATATCACCTGTTATAAATTTCGTATTATATTCTCAATTACCATTAATATCTAATCTTTTCTGTGTTTTTCCACCATAACGATCATCAGTATCCCTTCAATCATTGCTAAAATTAACAATAGTATTTACTGAATCACCATCAAATAATAAACTGTTTAAATTATTATTTTCTCTTCCATTTGTTATTTGATCATCATCTAAAGTTATAATACTTTCAGTACTAGATGAATCATTATGATTTATTGACATATTTGAATTATTAATTCCATTATAATTAATATGTGCACTTGTTTCTAATAAAGGTAATTTTTCTGTATTAATCATCTTTTCATCCCCTTCAAAATAAAAAACCATTTACTTTGAAATGAAAGTAAATGGATTAAAAAACTTATATTAATTTTTATATTTATTATAAAGAAATAAAACGTATTTCACAATATATTTTTATCTGGTATTTTAAATAAATTTTATTTAATTCATTATATTTTATTAAAATAAAATTGAATATAAACTAAAAAGCAAAAAAATATGGAAGAAACTAATAAAGCCTTTGCTCACTATAAATGATAATAAAGGGGATAGAAAATGGCAGAAAAATCAGAAAAAAAGTTTTAGACAAAGTAGTTTAAATATTAAAAATAATTTAATTATTAGATTCTTTAATATCATTAAACAATTATCACTGTGAATTCAATTATCATCATAGGCAGTTTGATTTGCTTCTATTTTAATAAAAAACAATTATCGGTACCCAGAATTGTTTTTAAAAAAAAATTAAAAGTTATTAACGATCATCACCATTATTAATAGTACCTTTAACAATAACATAATCACATTTTGTTAATGCAGATAAATCTTTACCGCCACCATAAGAAATAGCAGATTGTAAATCTTCTTCCATTTCTTTATAAGTATCAGCAATTGAACCTTTATATGGAACAAGTATTTTTTTACCTTCAATATTTTTCGCTTGCGCTTTGTTAAAAATACTTGCTGATCCAAAATATTCTTTGTAAGATTGACCATTTATTGTAACAATTTTGCCAGGTGATTCATCATAACCCGCTAAAATACTTCCTGCCATAATCATAGTGGCACCAAAAGCTATTGCTTTAGCAATATCACCATTACATCTAATACCACCATCTGCAATTAATGGTTTAGTGGTGCTATTGGCAACATCTTGTAAAGCATTTAATTGTCAACCACCTGTACCAAATCCAGTTTTTAGTTTAGTAATACAAGCTTTTCCTGGACCAACACCAAATTTAATTGCATCAGCGCCTCATTTTTCTAAATCTTTAACAGCGGTTTTTGTCATAACGTTACCAGCAATAATAAAAGGTTTAGTATTTGTTTTAGTAAAAGTAGTTTTTATAAATTTAATCATTTCTTCCATAGCATTACTATGACCATGAGCAATATCAATAGTAATAAATTCAGGAATTAGATTCAGTTTGATTAATTGTTCAAGTAACTCTTTATCCTCTTTTTTAACACCAATGCTAATTGAAGCATATAATTTTTGTTCATGCATATTTTTAATAAATTTAATTTGATCGATATTAAAACGGTGCATTACATAAAAGTAATTATTTTTAGCCAATCAAATACATAATTCTTGGTTAATGACAGCACTCATATTTGCCGGAATAATTGGAATTTTAAAAGTAAAACCATTTAGTTTAACACTGGTATCACATTCTTTTCGCGATTTAACTATTCCTTTATTTGCAATTAGATTTATATCTTCAAAATCAAATTTCACATTCATTTTTTATTTATTCTCCTTAGTCTTTACTAATTGTAATAGTCAAAATATGTACATATTATTTTATAATGTTTTAAATAAAATGCTAAAGGACTAAAACACCATTATTATTATATATTATTTTTTTGCAATTTAATTATCTTTATTATTAATTAAGTCTGATAATTGGTTAATCATTTTCTTTAAATTAGTAATTAATGGGTTATAAACATCAATTTGTGTTAAATCAACACCCGCATCTTTTAAAATATCTAATGGATATTTGCTGCCACCAGCTTTTAAAAAGTTAAGTAAATTTTCTTTTTTACCATTTTTAACATCTTCATAAAGTTTATAAGAAACGGTAATTGAAGTAGCATATTTATAAACATAATAAGGTGAGTGGAAAAAATGAAGAATTCGTGGTCATGAGTATCCTTTTGCTTTTTCTTCGTATTTATCTAATGCTTTTTGTCCATATTTATTAGCTGTATTTTCAAATAAATCAGCCAAAATATCGGCGTTTAATGGCACTTCTTTTTCTACTAATTTATGTGCTTCTCATTCAAATTCAGCAAATTGAATTTGACGAAAAAAAGTACCAATTACAGTTTCAATATGAGTTTGTAGTAAGTAAATGCGTTCTTGATTATTTGACGATTTATTATATAAATAATCAAATGCTAGATGTTCATTAACTGTTGAAGCAACTTCAGCTAAAATAATTGGATAGTCAGCATTTGGATATTTTTGATATTTTTCTGAAAATAGGGTGTGAACAGAATGACCTAATTCATGAGATAGTGTATTAAGTGAATTAATAGTATCATCTCAATTCATTAAAATAATGGGTTCTACGCCATTACCACCTGTTGAATAAGCACCAGTTCGTTTATTTGTGTCTTCATAATAGTCAATTCTACCTGGTAATAATGCTAAGTTTAATTGTTCTAAATATTCATCACCTAAGATACTTAAAATTTCTTTGATTGAATTAATACCTTCTTCAACACTGAATTTTTTGGTTGGTATTGTTGTCATTTTTAAACTAGTATCGGTACTATAAAATTTTTTAAATTTAAAAAATTTACGTTTTAAATTATAAAATTCTTCTACTAAAATAGCGTGTTTCTGTCCCGTTTTTATTAAATTTTCATATAGTATTAATGGTACATCATCACTTAATAAACTATATTCTAAAGTAGTTAAATGTTTTTTATTATCTTTTTCTTTATCGTTGTTACGAATTTTTATTTCTTCAACAGCTACTTCTAAAATACTTTCATAAACTTGTGCTAATGAATGTTTTTTATTTTTAATATCTTCATAAAATTTTTTTGAAATATCAATTCTTAATTGTTGATCTTTTACTGGATTACTATTTTCTAAAATGTCTAAATATAAAGTTTGTGTTAATTCTTGTTCTTTATTTTGATAATTAAACATTGTTTTTTGTTTATCAGCATAAACCAAACTATCATATAAACCACCAGCAGCACTTCTTGATTTACTAACTTTACTAAGTAAAGTTTCATCGTGTTCACTTAAAATAAATTTTTCAAATTTAAAGAAAACTTCCATATCATGTTTATATATCATTAATGAGGGATCATTATTAATCCATTTTTTAATAGTTTGTAAACCAATAGTTTTAATTTCTGGTTCAATCCATGCTAATTTTTCCGATAACTTACTTTGTTGAGTCGCAAATAAACTAGATAATTGTTGCAATTCTAAGTTAGTTTGATCTAAATCTCCATAATGTAAATATTGTACAACTTTAGATCCTAACATTGATATTTCTTTGCTAATTGCTAAATATTTTTTAAAGTTATCAATATTATTTAATTTTCCTTTAAAAGTTAAAAGTTGATTGGCAAATTTATCAAACTCAGGTAAAGCTTTTTTTCAAGATTCATTATTAATAAATAAATGCTTAAAATCTCATCAGTACTTTTTTTTATCTTTTTCATTTAATTCAGAACGCTTCATAGTTTTTGCTCCATTCTATGGTAATATTACAATACAATAATAATACAATAATATTGTTTAACTTATCTATTTTTGTTGTAATTTTCGAAAATATTAATTAAGATATATTGTAATTATTTTAATATTACCATTTAGGAGTGAAAATATGGATAAAAATATTCTACTTAATTTTAGTAGTAAACTTGAATTAAAATTAAAATTAACAGCGGTATTTGCTGATAAAGTTCCTCATGAATTGATTGCTAAAGAAAAAAATAAATTAACATTAATTTCTGAAGATAAAACTTATTACCTATATTTAGGTGATAGTAAAGGTTTAACTCGTAATGATGTTTATAATTTTTTTGTAAATTTTAGTAGTAATAATAGTCAAGATTTGGATATTGATGTCAAATCTTTTGTTACGAGTAATTTAAATGAAAGTATACTTTTACAAACTATATATGAAGCATTATGATTCGGTACTTTTAAAGAATATACTTTAAAAAGTAAAAAGAATGAAGAAAAAAAAGTTAAATATAATGTTGTTTCAACAGCAAAATTCCCTAGCTATACTTCACAACAACAGATCGAAATTCAAGGAGAAAGTATTAATTTAGCACGTAATTTGCAAGATATGCCACCTAATTTATTATATCCCGAAGTTTTTGCAAAAAAAATTCAAGATGCAGCAAAAGGTATTAAAAATTTATCAGTAAAGGTTTTAGGGCAAAAAGAAATAACAGAGCTAAATATGAATTTATTATTAGCAGTTAATGCTGGAAGTAATTTTGATGCTCGTGTTGTTGTTTTGGAATATAAAGGTGATCCACAGCATGCCGATGATATTTTGGGATTAGTTGGTAAAGGAATTACTTTTGATAGTGGTGGTTATTCACTAAAACCTTATTCAGCAATGAAAGGTATGAAATTTGATATGTCGGGTGCAGCTAGTGTATGTAATGCTGCCATTGCTGCTGCTAAATTACAATTAAAAATAAACTTTGTCGCTGTTGCTTGTTTAACAGAAAATAAGATTGGTGGTCATGCTACTTTAGTAGAAACAGTTTTTACTTCAATGAATGGTAAAACTGTAGAAATTAATAATACCGATGCAGAAGGAAGATTGGTATTAGCAGATGGTATGACATATGCTTTACGTAAAGGAAAAGCAAATCGTATTATTGAATTATCAACTTTAACTGGCGCAATGCTAGTGGCATTAGGTAGCTATATGACTGGTGCTTTTGCTACTGATGATAAATTATTTAATGATTTTGATTTATCATCACAACAAACTAATGAGGAAATTTGAAGAATGCCAATTCATCAACAAAATATTTTAAATATGCGTTCATCTAAAATAGCTGATTTAAGTAATCTTTCTAAAGATCCATATGGTGGTTCATCAAATGCTGCTGCATTTTTAAAAGAATTTAGTGAAGATAAACCATTTTTACATTTAGATATTGCAGGAACTGCTTATAAAAATGATCGTGGTATGGGTATATTAATTAAAACATTAGTTCAATATATGAAAAATTATAGTACAAGTAAATAAAGTTATAAAAAGGAATAATCATAACAATCATTCCTTTTTTATTTTATAAAAAAGTTATTTGACAATATTTTTAGTTAATTGGTATTGAAATAATATTTGATTCTATTTTTTGTAGTGTTTTTAATAATGGTGGTAGTTGAGAATTATTAATTTTATTAATATTTAATCGATTACTTGTATCAATAGTATCATTTAATTTAATATTTATTTTTTCTAAGATTTTAATATTTTTATCAATTTTTTCATAATAATTTTTGACTAATTTTTCTAAATTTTCTTCAGTAATATTTGAACTTAATTGGAAAATTGAATTATTTGAGTAAACAGACTGATAACATTTTTTAGGAAAATTACATATATAACTTAATACTTGATAAGTATATGTATTTTTAAATCTTTCTCAACAAAAATCAGTAATATTAAGTTTAAATGAAAAACCAATTTGGGCTATTATTGCAACTATTATATTTTCTTTAGTTATTAGTAGCTTTAAATCTTTTATAAAATCTATTTTTTTGTTAGCACTTATTTGAGCAGTAATAATATCAAAATAACTATCAAGTGTCATCGAAGATACTATTGATATTAATCAAGTAAATAAATATTTAATATTTTTACAAATATTGTTATTGTAGTCATTATTAGGATTTAAAGTTTGTATTTCTAAAATTTTTTGTATTTCATTTAAATTAAATTCTAGTTTAATAAAATTTAAATCATATCATCTTTTTAAAGCAGTTATTTTTTCATATTCTAATTCAATATCTGCTTCACTAACAGTAGGTTTATTAATAATTTTTTTAATGCATTGTCATAATAATGAGTGTTTAATATTTTTTAATCCATTTTCAAATAGATTAAATTTTAATTTAAAAATTATTAATGCTAAAAAGGATACAATAATAGTTTCAAGAGCAGTAAAAGTTTTAACAAAGGATGTTGGATTTAAAGGTAAATCATTGGCTATATCGTTTTTTATAATACTTATAGAACTAGCAAAAGATACTCCGCTAGTGAAAACTGCGAAAGTAGCAATAATTTTTATTAATTCATTAGTAATTATTGAATATGCTTTAAGATTGTTATTAATGTTTTCTTCAATGGTTAATATAATATTATTTTCAGTATTATTATTTAAAAGAGTTTTAAACTTTGTAACTAATTGTTGACATAAGTTTGAAAACTCTTTCATTTGTGTTTCTAATGTATTTTTATTTGTTTCAAGAATATTAATTTTAGTTTTTATTTCCTCAAAATTAAGGTTAGTTATTTCAGTAGTATTAGTAAATACTTTATCTTTTATTTTATTTCATACTTTATAAAATAAAGTTTTTTCTAATTGACTATTACCGAAATTTGTTAAACATTTCTTTAGAAATGAAACAAAGAGTGAAATAGTAGTATTGCCAAGTACTTCTCATTTAATTAAAGTAGTAAATGCCTTTTTAAAATCTATATCCTCATTACTATTTACTTGAGTACTAATAATGTTTAAACTAGCAATTGTAATAATAGCTGATGATATTCATAGCGATCCCGAAACTAAATGTTTAATTTCTTGGTAAAATCCATTAGTTCAATTTTTAATAGTTTTTTTTCATGTGCTAGTATTATTTGATAGTGGTAATAAAGGTGTGGTTTCAGTTATTAATGATAATGGCATTAGTATTCTCCTTAATTACTTAAAATATTTGTTTTTTAAATTCATCGATATATGACTTAATATTGGCCATAATTATAGTTCCTTTCTTTGTTCACTTGTCTATGTAATTAGTGTACAATAAAGTGTAACCCATCCAGTACTTTAAAACCAATAAAGACTGTTGCTAAAGATGAAAATATAGTAGATTCTTTTCAAGACATTTATACTAATAGTTCTAATACCGAACAAATTTATCAAACTCAATCACAATCTAAAACTATTACTAATAATAATACTTTTTCTTGAAAAACATTAGAAAAAATTGGAGTTAAAGTTAAAGCTGAATTTAAAATTCCTTTAGTTGGTAAAAGTGATGTTGAAACTAGTGCTGAATTTGGTTCAGAGCAACAAGGAACTAAAACTACTAGTGATAGTGAAACATTAACTAATCCAAGTCAATCATTTAAATTAAAATCACATTCAATAGGAACAGTTTTATATACTATTAAGCAAGGAACGTATCATAATGAAGGGAAAATTAGTTATTCAGTAAATTTAACTGATACTATTAGTTATTCATATTATTGATCACAAACGGGTCAATGAAGTAAAAGTGACTATACTATTAAAGATTTGATTAAAATTTTAGTTGATAACGGTTATAAAGAACAACTTAAAATTGGTTCTAACACTTATTCAATTATTTCAACAGATAATCCCGATAACCCAAAAACTGTTTTTTTAAATTTACCTATTTCTTGAGATTCACAGGGTGGAAAATTAAATGTAACATTTGATGAAAAATCTTTATAGTTTAATATGAATATAATCTTAGTTAATCATTAACTTTTTTTAATAAAATTGAAGTTTAAACTTCAATTTTATTTTTTTGTATTAATAAATGGCTTTTCTCCCTTTATGTACTATTTTAATTTTATCACATAAATGCTGAGAAAAGCCTATCTACGGACTTCTCCCCACATTTTTAAATCAAACATAGAATTACAGTTTCAAAACTAGGTATCTTGTTGAATTTATATGCAGCTTCTTTAGCATATAAATGAACATGATGTTTTGCAACTTTGATATGTGTTTTAAATGTTCTTCTTATATGTTTTCAAACTGATTCAATTTGGTTGGTATTTACACCAATTTTTGAAACATAGCCATCTTGATGGTTAACTGTTTCATGCTTAGTGAAAACTGATTTAAAATCGCAATATCCTTTTCAAGAATCAGTATATACAAGACATTTTGAAGAAATGTGGTTTTTTGCAAACTGCAAAAGATTTTTACTCTTTGCGTTTTTCAATACTTTCACAATTAAATTATTGGTTGTTTTTTGATAAATGCCAACAATCAAGGTTTTATTCACCAAGGATCTTCCTTGTTTTTTAAAACCCATATGTGAAAGATACATTTCATCAATTTGCACTGTACCTTCAACAATAAATTGAGGTTTTTGTTTTGCAATACGTGTTCTGATTTTATGAGTCATTCTTCAAGCAGTTTTCAAAGTCACTCCCAATTCTTTTGCAATATCTGTTGATGGAATTCCATGTTTGGTGTTTATTCATCTAAAGATAAGATAAAACCAAGATGTTAAAGATGTTTGTGACCTTGAAAATATGGTGCCTGTGAGAATGCTAAATGTTTGATTACATTTTAAACATCTCATTCTTTTTAAATCAGAAGTATTCAAATTAAAACTAAAACACCTAATACATTTGTTTTCTTTCAAATTTGCTATATATGCAAGACATTGCTGTTCAGTTTGAAAAGCATTGTTGAATTCATTCAGTTTCATTATTCCCTCCACAAGTACATGTGGGGAGAAGTCCGTAATAAATAATTAATGTTTTTATTTTGTTTAATGAATTTTTCTTCATATTCAGTTTTAATAAATGCTTCATCATTTTTTATTATATTATTATCTTGATGTAGATTAATTGTATATTCTAATAAATTTCATTTATTTTTTTGAAATTCTAAAAGTGAATAATTAAATAAATTGTTATTATCTGTTTTAAAGTGAAGTTGACCATTTTTTATTAAAATTTTTTTGTATATTTCTAAAAATTTTTGGTATGTTAATCTTCTTTTAAAATGTCTTTTTTTAGGTCATGGATCAGAAAAATTTAAATAAATTTTATTAATTTCATTATTGGCAAAAAAATCTTTTAAATTTATGGCATCTTCTATAATTATTTTTAAATTACATAATTTATTTTCAATTAATTTTGGCTTTTCTCCCTTTATGTACTATTTTAATTTTATCACATAAATGCTGAGAAAAGCCTATCTACGGACTTCTCCCCACATTTTTAAATCAAACATAGAATTACAGTTTCAAAACTAGGTATCTTGTTGAATTTATATGCAGCTTCTTTAGCATATAAATGAACATGATGTTTTGCAACTTTGATATGTGTTTTAAATGTTCTTCTTATATGTTTTCAAACTGATTCAATTTGGTTGGTATTTACACCAATTTTTGAAACATAGCCATCTTGATGGTTAACTGTTTCATGCTTAGTGAAAACTGATTTAAAATCGCAATATCCTTTTCAAGAATCAGTATATACAAGACATTTTGAAGAAATGTGGTTTTTTGCAAACTGCAAAAGATTTTTACTCTTTGCGTTTTTCAATACTTTCACAATTAAATTATTGGTTGTTTTTTGATAAATGCCAACAATCAAGGTTTTATTCACCAAGGATCTTCCTTGTTTTTTAAAACCCATATGTGAAAGATACATTTCATCAATTTGCACTGTACCTTCAACAATAAATTGAGGTTTTTGTTTTGCAATACGTGTTCTGATTTTATGAGTCATTCTTCAAGCAGTTTTCAAAGTCACTCCCAATTCTTTTGCAATATCTGTTGATGGAATTCCATGTTTGGTGTTTATTCATCTAAAGATAAGATAAAACCAAGATGTTAAAGATGTTTGTGACCTTGAAAATATGGTGCCTGTGAGAATGCTAAATGTTTGATTACATTTTAAACATCTCATTCTTTTTAAATCAGAAGTATTCAAATTAAAATTAAAACACCTAATACATTTGTTTTCTTTCAAATTTGCTATATATGCAAGACATTGCTGTTCAGTTTGAAAAGCATTGTTGAATTCATTCAGTTTCATTATTCCCTCCACAAGTAAATGTGGGGAGAAGTCCGTTAATTTTTTTAATAATATAGTTACAATAGAAATATTTTTTTCAATAGCAATATAATTTTGATTTGAATTTTGTTTAGCAAGATTTATAATGAAATTTCCTTTGCCACTTCCAATTTCAATATTGATTGGATTTTTATTTTGAAATATTTTTTTATTTCATTTCCCTTTGTAATTATAGGGATCATTAATACATAAATTATTATGTATTAAAATAAATTCTTTTGCTCATGGCTTATTTCTTACTCTCATTGTAATTCCTTTTCTAATTTAATCAACATAGTTGTTATAAAAGTGTAACTTACTAATTTTAGAATTATATCAAAATTGAAGTTTAAATATCTTTTGCTAAAAGAATTTCATTATTATATTTATATCATGTAATATTTTTATTTAAATAAATTTTGTGAAATATTATAATTGCTAAATTGTAAAGGTAAGTGCAACTAAATTATTTTTCTATCCAAATATTCTATCGGTGAAAGATAATTTAGTATTTTTCTTGGTCTTTGGTTTAAAGACAATATAAATTTATGAACTTCATTTTTACAAGTTTTTGAAAAATTAAATTTTTTAGGAAATTTTTCTCTAATTAAACCATTAGTATTTTCATTAGTACCTCTTTGTCAAGGTGAATATGGATTTGCAAAATAAATTTTCACATCTAAATTTTTTTCAAGTTGTTGTCAATTTGAAAATTCTTTACCACGATCAAAAGTAATGGTTTTAACAATATTTTTAGGAAGAATTGATAAATAATGGCTAATATTTTTGTTAATAACTTTAGTAGTTCTGTTTTTAACTAATATTGCTAAAGTAAATCGTGATACTCTTTCAACTAAAGTTATTAAACATTTTTTACTTTTGCCTCGTGATGATACTATAGTATCTCCTTCTCAATGACCAAGTGTTATACGATCATTAATATTAAGATCTCTTTCTTTAATTGATTTGCTATTGAATTTGCCACGATTTTCTTGAGATTTGCGTTTTTTGCCTTTTCTTCTTAAATTTTTACTAGTAACTTGATCAAGCAATCCAGAATAAATTCAATTGTAAATTGTTTTAAAACTAATAACTCATTGTTTATGAAAATTTTTAATTCTGCCATAAATTTGTTCAGGTGATCAGCCTAATAATAGTTTTTGTTGCACATATTTTACTAAATCTTTATTTTTAAACTTATGAAAAAAAATATGTGATTGTTTTCTATTTTCAGCTTTATTTTGTGCAATCAATGAAAAATAATTACTATTATCTTGATTTCTATTAATTTCTCGAATAATAGTACTAATATTTCGATTAAGATTTTTAGCTATTTCACTAATTTTAACTTTAAATTTCAATTGATTCTCAATATAAATTCTTTCATCTACGCCAAGATGTTTATAACTCATATAAAAACTCCTTACTTTTTTTATAAAATAAATTTAGCATTATGAAATTTTTATATGAGAATTTTTTTGCAATTTTATTTACTTGCACTTACAAGTATAATTCAGCAATTATATATTACCTTTTACTTTTTTAAAGTAAGAAAATAATAAAAAAATAATGGTATTTTATTATTTTTTTAATAAAAATCTTTATTTTTTACAACTAAATTAATAGTTAAAAGATTATGAGCAAAAAACCCATTATTTTTTTTGTTTTTTTTGTATTTTGCTATTCCCTTTTACCATTACACTATGTTATACTTACAAGGCGTGATTGTTATGTATAAATGCTGATACACTGATATCAGTTGTCATTATATCACATGTTTTGTTCTTTATTTTATTAAAAATCGTTCTAAGGAGGATATAGCCAATGGCAATCATAGGAGACAAAGTAAAAATTCGTTTAGAAAGTTATGATCATTCAGCTATTGACCAAATAGCACAGAAAATTAAAGATGTGTTAAAAAAAGAAGGTGCTGAAGTGGTAGGTCCAATTCCATTACCAACTCATAAAGAAATTTTCACTATTCTTCGTTCACCGCATAAACATAAAGATTCACGTGAACAATTTGAAAAGAGAACTCACAAAAGAATTATTGGTGCTCAATTATCACCAAAATCTTTAAATGCTCTAAGTGGACTTACTATCCCTAATAGTGTTAGTATCTCTTTGATAATCGAATCTAAAGATGAAAAAAAATCAACTTTAAATCAAGTATCAAAAAAGATTAATAAAAAAAATTATTAAAATCGATAAATATTAATTATTTACAACATATTCCAAGGAGGAAATTATGAAAGGAATCTTAGGTAAGAAACTAGGAATGTCACAAGTTTTCTTAAACAACGGACAACTAGTTCCAGTAACAATTATCGAAGTACAACCAAATGTAGTAAGTCAAGTTAAAACAAATGTAAAAGACAAATATAGTAGTTTACAACTTGCAACGTTCGATCTTCGTGTTACTTTATCAAACAAACCAACAATCGGACACTTTAAAAAAGCCGACAGTCAACCTAAGCGCTTCGTGAAAGAAATTCGTAACATGAACGGATTTAATCATAAAGATCTTATTAATGTTGCTGACGTATTCACAGCAGGTGAATTCGTTGATGTTCAAGGAACTTCTAAAGGTAAAGGATTTACAGGACGCATTAAACGTCATAATCAATCACGTGGTCCAATGGGTCATGGATCAGGTTTACATCGTCAAATGGGTTCAACAGGTTCTATTAATGCTAACCGTGTGTTTAAATCACAACCAATGCCAGGGCAAATGGGAAATGTTAAACGTAGTGTTGCTAACTTAGAAGTTATTAAAGTAGATAAAGAAAATAATTATCTTTTAGTAAAAGGTTCAGTTCCAGGGCCAAAACAAGGCTTTCTTGTTATTAAACAAGCAGTTAAAAAACCAATTCTCAAAACCCCAGTATCATTAGTTGTTAGAAATCAAAATACTACAACCGAAGTTACTGATGGTCAATAAAGTTAATTATGGAGGATAGCAAAATGAAAATTAATGTTGTTAACAACGCTGGAACAAAAGTTAGCGAATTAACTTTAAACGAAAAAATTTGAGGAATTGAACCCCACAAGCAAGCGCAGTTTGATAGTTTATTAAGTTATAATGCTACAAAACGTCAAGGAACACACGCTGTTAAAAGTCGTGCTGAAGTTGCTGGCGGTGGTAGAAAACCATGAAAACAAAAAGGAACAGGTAATGCGCGTCAAGGCTCAATTCGTTCACCACAATGAAAAGGTGGGGGGATTGTTTTTGGACCAAATACTGATCGTAATTATTTAATTGGATTACCAAAAAAAGTAAGAAGATTGGCAATAAAATCAGCATTGGCTGCCAAATTCCAAAATAAAAACATAGTTGTAATTGATGAATTAAACTTTGAAAAACCTTCAACTAAAATTATGGTAGAAACTTTAAAAGTTTTAGAATTAGCAAACAATAAAACACTAATTGTTTCAGGAATAAGCAATAAAGAAACAGTTATTAAATCAGGTCGCAATTTACCTAGAACAACAACAATCGCTGCTAATAGTATTAATATTTACGATTTATTAAATGCTAAAAAAGTATTGTTTACTACTGAGGCAATTAAAATCGTTGAGGAGGCTTTAATTTAATATGCATTTAAGTGAAGTTATAGTAAAACCAGTATTAACTGAGAAAACTTATAAACAAATGGCTGAAGGTATCTATACATTTACTGTTAACCGTAAAGCTAATAAAAGTCACGTTAAAAAAGCCTTTGAACAGATTTTTGAAGTTAAAGTAGCAGACGTTAATATTATTAATAGTAAACCAAAAACTAAAACTGTTGGTAGATTTGTTGGAAAAACATCGGCAGTAAAAAAAGCTCTTATTAAATTAGCTCCTGGTGAACAATTAAGTTTGTTTAGTTCTGAAGAACAAAGCTAATGAGATTGGAAGGAGAAAAAAACAATGGCAATTAGAAAAATTAATCCCACTACTGCAGGAAGACGTAATATGACCGTTCTGGATTACAAACAGAACTTAACTATTGGTAATAGCCCTGAAAAATCTTTATTAGTAAATTTAGTTAAACAAGCTGGTAGAAATAATCAAGGTAAAATTACAGTAAGGCATCAAGGTAATGGTCATAAGGTTAAATACCGTATTATTGATTTTAAACGTAACAAAGACAATGTAGTTGGAACAGTTAAAACAATTGAATATGATCCAAATCGTAATGCTAACATTTGTCTTATTTCTTATCTTGATGGTGAAAAGCGTTATATCTTAGCACCAAAAGGAATCAAAGTAGGAGATAAGTTATTAAGTGGTGAAAAAACTGATACTGTTAAAATTGATATTACTGTTGGTAACTGTTTACCATTATCACAGATTCCACAAGGAACAGTTGTTCATAATGTTGAATTAAAACCAGGTAAAGGTGGACAAATGGCACGAAGTGCTGGTGGTAGTGTTCAAATTCTTGGTCGTGATGAAACAGCTAAGTATACATTATTAAAATTAACATCAGGTGAAGTTAGAAAAGTATTAAGTAATTGTCGAGCTACAATTGGTACAGTTGGAAATGATGATCATAACTTAGTAAATATTGGTAAAGCAGGAAGAAATCGTTGAAAAGGAATTAGACCTACTGTTCGTGGTAGTGTTATGAACCAAAATGATCACCCACATGGTGGAGGAGAAGGTAAAGCCCCAATCGGAAGAAAAGCTCCAGTAACACCATGAGGTAAAAAAGCATTAGGTTTAAAAACTCGTGATAGTAAAAAAGCATCAAATAAATTAATTGTACGAAGAAGAAATGCAACAAAGTAGGAGGAAAGTAATATATGTCAAGATCTTTAAAAAAAGGACCCTTTGCTGATAGTCATTTATTAAACAAAGTGGAAACTCAAAATAAAAATAAATCAAAAAAAATTATTCAAACTTGATCTCGTCGTTCAACAATTTTCCCACAATTTGTTGGACATACATTCGGTGTACATAATGGCAAAACACATTTACCTGTATATGTAACAGAAGATATGGTTGGTCATAAATTAGGAGAATTCGCACCCACACGTAAGTTTGGTGGTCACGGTTCTGACAAGAAAAAGCGTTAGGAGATAGAAATTATGGAAGCAAAAGCTCATTTAGATAAATTACGCATTAGTCCAAGAAAAGTGCGTTTAGTAGCCGATTTAGTTCGTGATAATGCTGTTGCCAAAGCTCTAGTAATTCTAGCTCATGAAAAAAAACGCGCAGCACAGCCAATTATAAAATTAATTAATTCAGCAGTTGCTAATGCTGCTAATAACTATGGAATGGAAGCCAACAAATTACGTATTAAGGAAATATTTGTAAATGAAGGTCCAACTATGAAAAGATTTATGCCCCGTGCTCATGGTAGAGCATATCAAATCTTAAAAAGAACAAGCAAAATCACTATCGTGGTTAGCGATAATTAGGAGGTAAATAAGTAATATGGGTCACAAAGTTAGTCCAAATGGATTAAGATATGGTATCAATAAAGATTGACAATCACGTTGATATGCAACTAGTAATGAAGATTTAGCAAAATGAATTTTAGAAGACCACAAAATTAGAAAAGCACTATTTGCGCATTTAAAAACTTCTGGTGTTTCTAAAATTGAAATCGAAAGAACTAAATCACAAATTACCTTATTTATCCACTGTGTTCGTGTTGGTTCAGTTTTAGGGCAAGGCGGTTCAAACATTGAAGTATTAACAACATTAATTCGTAAAACAATTAAAAATCGTAAAATAGGTATTAGAATTAATGTTGTTGAAATTAAAAATACTGATATTGATGCGCAAACAATTGCTAATACATTAGCACAACAAATAAGCAATCGTATGTCACATCGTACAACACAAAAATTAGCAATTCGTAAAGCACTTCGTGCTGGAGCAAAGGGAATTAAAACTCGTGTTTCAGGAAGACTTGGTGAAGCGGATATGGCACGTGTTGAAGGTTATTCAGAAAGTAGTGTTCCTCTAGCAACATTACGTAGTAATATTGATTATGCTACTGCTGAGGCAAAAACAACTTTTGGTCAAATTGGTATTAAAGTTTGAGTATATAAAGGTGAAATTTTATCAGGAACTGACTCAACTCAACCTGAAATTATTTCAAAATATAATCAAAGAAATAATAACAATCGCCGAAATAATTACCCACAACAACCACGTAAGGAGGTAAAGTAAGATGGCTATACCTAAGAGATATAAACACTCTTGCGTCCACCGTTTAAGTTATGAAGGAACTGCAAAAGGTTGTAAAACAGTTGCTTTTGGAACTTACGGACTTCGTGCTGAAGAAGGTTCTTACATTACTGAAAGACAAATTGAAGCAGCCAGAGTAGCAATGACACGTTACATGAAACGTGGTGGAAAAGTTTGAATTAGAATCTTTCCACATTTACCAATTACTAGAAAACCAGCGGAAGTACGTATGGGTTCAGGAAAAGGTTCAATTGATCATTGAGTCTCAGTAGTAAAAGCAAAAACAGTTATGTTTGAAGTATCATATCCTAATGAAGCAACAGCACTTGAAGCATTGCGTCTTGCAATGCACAAGTTGCCAATCAAATGTAAAATTGTTACTAGAGAAATAAAACCAACAGAAGAAGTAAAGGTTGCTAAAAATTTAACAACAGAATTGGGTGAAGCAAATGGAAATGCAAGTAATTAAAAATAAATCAACTTTAGAATTACAACAAGACGAAGAAACTCTTCGTGCACAATTGTTTGCTTTACGAATTCAAAGTTCGTTAGGTAAACTAGAAACTCCGCATATGATAAATAATCTTCGTAAGGATATTGCTCGTATTAAAACTGAATTAACTAT
Organism: Spiroplasma endosymbiont of Apeira syringaria; assembly: GCF_964020205.1. Classification (NCBI taxonomy): domain Bacteria; kingdom Bacillati; phylum Mycoplasmatota; class Mollicutes; order Entomoplasmatales; family Spiroplasmataceae; genus Spiroplasma; species Spiroplasma endosymbiont of Apeira syringaria. The sequence goes on along the minus strand of NZ_OZ026543.1, from coordinate 1,883,132 downwards.
CAGAATTAATAATGGTGAAAAAATCAAAACATTACATATTAATAAAATGGTATTACCAGAAGAAAATAAAGAAAGCAAAAAAACTAAAAAAGTTGCTAAAGTTGATGATAAAAAAGATATTAAAGTTAAAACAATAACTAAATCAGAAGTTATTAAAGAATCAGATAAAATTGCTAAAAAAGAAGTTACTGAAAAAACAACTAAAGCAAAATCATCAAACAAAGAAGTTAAAAAAGTTACTGCTACTAAAGTAGAAAAACCATCTAAAAAACCTACAGTTAAGAAAACTGTAACACCAGCTAAGGAGGACAAAGAATAATGACAAATATTATTCCAAACAAACAACGTAAAACTTTTGTTGGAATTGTAAGTTCTGACAAAAATGATAAAACAATTACTGTTGTTGTTGAAACTTCAAAACGACATCCAATGTACCATAAAAGTTTTAAGTCAACTAAAAAGTATCATGCCCATGATGAAACTAACCAAGCTAAAATTGGTGACAAGGTTGAAATCATTTCAACTCGTCCACTTTCAGCTCTAAAACGCTTCCGTTTGTTAAAGATTATTGAATCTAAAACAAATAAAAAAGCTTAATTAACAAGGAGGATAAGAAAGATGTTACAAAATCTATCGTGAGCCAATGTGGCTGATAACACTGGTATTAAAGAAGTTATGGTTATTAGAGTTTTGGGTGGTAGTACTAAAAAATTTGCTAAAATTGGTGATATTGTTGTTTGTTCAGCAAAATCAGTAACACCTAATAGTGCAATGAAAAAAGGACAAGTTGTTAAAGCAGTTGTCGTACGTAGTAAATTTGGTGTAAAACGTAATGATGGTTCTTGTGTAAAATTTGATGATAATGCAGTAGTAATTATTAAAGAAGATAAAACGCCACGTGGTACTAGAGTATTTGGTGTCTTGGCTCGTGAAGTTAAAGAGCGTGGTTATAATAAAATTGCTTCTTTAGCAGAAGAAATTGTTTAGGAGGATGAAATAAATGGCAAGCAAAAAGAAACCAGTTATTAGTCTTGATACTAAATTAAAAAGAGGCGACCAAATTAAAATCATTGCAGGAAAGCATAAAGGTCATACCGGACCAATTATCCAAGTACTTCGTGAAAAAAATCGTGTTATTATTGAAGGTATTACTGCTAAGAAAAATAAAAAAACTACTCAAAATGATCAAGAAGGTGGAATTGTGGAAGTAAAAACTAGTGTTCACATTTCTAATGTAATGATCCTTGATGGTAAAAAAGATAAAAAAGTAACAAAAATTGGGTACAAAATTGATAAAGATGGCAAAAAAGTTCGTATTGCACGAAGATCTGAAACAGAATTACGATAATAAAGGAGTAACAGCATAAAAATGAATCGTTTACAAGAAAAATATAATAAAACTATTATTCCCCAATTGCAAAAAGAATTAAATTTTACATCAATAATGCAAGTACCCAAAATTGAAAAAGTTGTTATTAATATTGGTGTTGGAGATGCAAGTAGTAATCCAAAAGCCATTGATAAATCAGTATCTGAATTATCAAAAATTACTGGTCAAAAACCAATTATCACTAAAGCGAAAAAATCAATTGCCGGCTTTAAATTAAGAGCGGGAATGCCAATTGGTTGTAAAGTTACATTACGTGGCGAAAAAATGTATGATTTCCTTGATAAATTTATCTCAATTTCTTTACCAAGAATTCGTGATTTTCAAGGTTTATCAGTTAAAGCATTTGATCAAAATGGTAATTACACTGTTGGTATTAAAGAACAAATTATTTTTCCTGAAATTAATTATGAAGAAGTAGATAAAGTTCGTGGTATGGAAATCTCAATTATTACCACAACATCAAATAATGCAACAGCATTATTGTTATTAAAAAAAATAGGATTACCGTTTAAAAAACAAGGAAAGCAGGTGGCATAAGATGGCAAAAACTTCATTAAAAGTAAGACAAGCCCGTAAATCAAAGTTTAGTACGCAAGCATATACACGCTGTCAAAAGTGTGGCCGTCCTCATGCGGTTATTCGTAAATTTATGTTATGCCGTATTTGTTTTCGCGGTTTAGTATACCAAGGACAAATTCCTGGTATTAGAAAAGCATCATGATAGGAGGTATATAATTATGATGACAGATCCAATAAGTAATATTTTAACAGTTATTCGTAATGCTATTAGCGCTGCGGATAGCAGTAAACATCGAGTAGTTAGTGTACCTTCTTCAAAACAACTAGTTAAGATAGCCGATATCTTGCAAAAAAATGGTTATATTGAAAAATATCGTGTTACTAAAGAAAATCCTAGCAAACCTAAATTAGAACTTTTATTAGTTCATACTGGTAAAAGTCCAATTCTTGGTTTAAAAAGAATATCTAAACCAGGATTAAGAATGTATGCAAAATGTGAAGACTTACCAAGTGTGTTAAATGGTTATGGAATTGCAATCATTTCTACATCAAAAGGTATTATGACAAATAAACAAGCAAAAAAACTTGGTCTTGGTGGCGAAGTTCTTGCTTATGTATGATAAGGAGGAAACTATATGTCACGTATTGGTAACCGTATCCTTACCATTCCAGTAAATACTTCAATAACGCTAGATGCAAGTAACTTGTTAACTGTTACAGGAGCAAAAGGTTCTTTAAAAAAACTATTACCAAATGTTATTAAAATTAACGTTGATGAAGAGAAAAAAACAATTACTACAACAAGACCTGATGATAACAAAAAAAATAAACAACTTCACGGAACAACTAATTCATTAATTAATGGAATGTTAGTTGGTGTATCAACAGGTTTCATGAAAGAATTAGAAATAAATGGTGTTGGATATCGTGCTGCTGTCCAAGCTAATATCTTAAATTTAACATTAGGATATTCTCATCCTATTAAGTTTGAAATTCCGCAAGGAATTACCATTGTTGCTCCTAAACCAACAGTATTACAAATTAGTGGTATTGATAAACAATTAATTGGAGAAGTTGCAGCGAAAATTCGTAAATTCCGTAAACCAGAACCATATAAAGGTAAAGGAATTAAATATAAAAATGAACACATTCGTCGTAAGGAAGGAAAAGCTGCTGGTAAAGGTAAATAATCTTATACTGGCACTTAAGGAGAATAGAAAATGATTAATAAACAACAAGCTCGTAAAGTTCGTCATTATCGTATTCGTAGTAAAATTATGGGTACTAGTGAAAGACCACGCTTAAATATCTTTAAATCTAATAATAGTTTTTATGCTCAAATTATTGACGATACTGCTTCAAATACAATTATTGGTGTATCAACATTAACATTTAAAGATTTAGCATCAAAAAGCAATATAGATGCTGCTACTAAACTTGGAGAAACAATTGCTAATTTAGCTATTAAGAAAAAAATTAAAAAAGTGGTTTTTGATCGTGGTGGATATTTATATCATGGTAAAGTGAAAGCATTCGCAGAAGCAGCGCGTAGTGCTGGATTAGAATTCTAAAAAAGGAGAATTAAAAGTATGAGTTTAGAAAATAAAAAAACAATTATTGATGATAAAGAAAATACTGAAGTTCAAAAATCAGTAGCAAAACCTTCTGTTAAAGCAGAAGTAAAAAATCCTACTGGTAATGAAAATAAAATTAGACATACTAATTCATCACAACCAAGAAATAGCCACGATAAAAAAGAAAATAAAGTTCGTGAACCACGTAAAAATTTTGAACGTAAACCAAAAACTCCAAGTGAATTTATTGAAAAAGTGATTTGAATCAGAAAAATTAACAAAGTAACAACTGGGGGAAGAAGATTGCGTTTCTCTGCTGCTGTTGCTATTGGTAATGGTAAAGGAGTAGTTGGTTTTGGTATATCTAAAGCCAATGAAGTTCCTGATGCAATTAAAAAGGCAATTGAAGCTGCTCACAAAAATTTAACAACAATTACGATAACTAAAAACAGTAATTCTATTGTTCATGAAGTTAAAGGTAAATATTGTGGAAGTGAAATTTTATTAAAACCAGCTAAAGAAGGAATCGGAATTAAAGCTGGTGGATCTGCTCGTGATATTTTAGAATTAGCTGGTATTCATAATATTTATTCAAAAGCATTTAGATCTAGAAATAAAATTAATTTAGCTAGAGCAACAATTGCAGGTCTTGGCAATGTTAAACCAGCAGAATATTTTATAAAAAATAAAAATCTTACTACTAAGCGTAGTAATGGTTAGAGGTGGATTATGGAAACAACATTACATAACTTAAAACCAACACCAGGTTCTCGTAAAGACATTAAACGTTTAGGTAGAGGAACTTCATCTGGAAAAGGTAAAACGGCTGGTAAAGGGACAAAAGGACAAAATGCCCGTACCGGTGGTGGAACAAGACCCGGATTTGAAGGAGGACAAACACCACTATATCGTCGTATTTCAAAACGAGGGTTTACTAACTTTACTACAACCAATTATAGTATTATTAACTTAGAACAAATTGATTTAATTAAAGAGCATGAAATAACACCTGAACTTTTATTTCAATTAAAATTGATTAGAAGTAAAAAAGATGGTATTAAAGTTCTTGGTAAAGGTAAATTAACAACACCAAAAACAATTAAAGCTCATAAATTTTCAAAATCAGCAATTACTGCTATTGAACAAGCCGGAGGAAAAGCGCAGGTGATCTAAGTGTTCACAACAACCCGTGAATTAATAAAAAAGTATAAAGAAGTTATAATTAGAATTTTATTTACCATTTTTATTTTATTTATCTTTCGTGTTGGAGCATTTATTACAGTTCCAGGAGTAACTTTGAATGAAGATTTAAGTAGCAGTAATAGTACTGGTATTGAATTCTTTAATTTAATTTCAATGTTAGGTGGTGGTGCTATTAGCAGATTTTCTGTTTTTGCACTTGGAGTGTCACCTTACATTACTGCATCAATTATTGTGCAGTTATTATCAACTGATGTTGTCCCTACTTTAACAAGATGAGCTAAATCAGGAGAAAAAGGTAAGAAAAAATTAGAGTTAATGAATCGAGTATTAACTGTCCCCTTTGCTATTATGCAAGGTTTTGCCACAATCTTTGGTTTACAATCTCAAAATATTATTAGTGTTGATTGAAGTTCGGGATCGGGAGCAGCTGGACCAGAAGTTTTCTATTATGTATTGATTCCAGCTATTTTACTAGCAGGGACAATGTTATCATTATGAATGGCTGATCAGATTACTAATCGTGGTATTGGTAATGGAATTTCACTAATTATTTTTGGTGGAATTGCTGCTAATTTACCATTTAACTTAGCTTCAACTTTTAAGTATTGAGTAGGACCAGATACTAATAATGGTGTTATTTTTCAAGGGGCTTTAAAATTTTCTCTTTATTTTGCAGCCTTCCTACTGATTATTCTTGTTGTTGTATTCTTTAGTGAATCAGAGCGACACTTACCAATTCAACAAACTGGTAGTGGTTTAACTTTAAAGGGTGATAAAAGTTCTTATTTACCTTTAAAAGTTAACTCAGCTGGAGTAATTCCTGTTATTTTTTCTTCGGCACTAATTACTGCTCCAATGACAGTGGCGCAAATTGTTGATCAAAATAGTGGTTTTGCTAATTTTGCTAGAAATTATTTATCTTTACAGTCGTGGCCGGGAATTAGTATTTTTGCTATAATGACGATTATGTTTACCTTTTTATATGCACAAGTGCAAATTAATCCCGAACAAATGGCTAAGAATTTTCAAAAATCAGGAACTTATATTCCTGGCGTTCAGCCAGGGAAGGAAACAGAAATTTATATTAAAAGAATGTTAAATCGTTTAAGTACAATTGGTTCCTTTTTCTTAACTGCTGTTGCAGTAACCCCATTTTTAATTTCTAAATTTACTAATCTACCTTCTTCATTAGCAGTTGGTGGAACTGGATTAATAATTATGGTTGGAGTAGCACTAGATACAACAAAACAAATTAAGGGACGAATTACTCAACATTCATTCTTAAATTATAAGGAAAACAAAGATGTTAAAGAACACTTATGGTCTTAGGGGGTAACGATGAATTTAATTATTTTAGGTCCACCAGGATCAGGGAAAGGGACACAGTCACAGTTTCTGAAAGAACAATATAATTTAATGCATTTATCAACTGGTGATTTGTTTCGTGATGAAATCACAAAACAATCACCAGTAGGTAAAAAAGCTCAAACTTATGTTAATAAGGGTCAATATGTTCCTGATGAGATTACAAACGAGATTATTAGTAATACTTTAAAAGATATTAAACATAATTTTATTCTTGATGGTTATCCAAGAACAATTTCACAAGTAGCATCATTAGATAAAGTATTAACAAGTTTTAATGAAACGCTTTCAATGGTATTGTATCTAGATATTAATGAAGAAACAGTTATTAAACGTTTGTCTTCAAGAGTTACTTGTCCTCAATGTAAAGCAATTTATAATCTTAATTTCCTACCACCAAAGATTACTGGTATTTGTGATAATGATGGGGTAAAATTAATTAAACGAATTGATGATAGTGATGAAAAGACAATTATCAATCGTTTAAAAACTTACAAAGTAGCAACGGCACTATTGGTAGATTCTTATCAAGAACGTGGACTGTTAAGAACGGTGGATGCCAACCAAGATAATAGTGATATTAAAAAACAAATTAAATCATATTTATCATCATTAAAAGGAAATAAAAATAATGGTTAGCATTAAAAGTCAAAGTGAAATTCAAAATATCAAAGCCGCTAGTCAAGTTGTAGCACTTATTCATAAAGAGTTAGCAAAGATAATAAAAGTTGGAATAACTGGTAAAATGCTTGATAAAGTGGCAGCACAAATTATTAAAGAAAATAATGCTATACCTTCTTTTTTAAATTATCATGGTTTTCCTGCCACGATTTGTGTTTCAGTTAATGAACAATTAATTCACGGCATTCCTAATGATAAACCTTTTAAAATGAATGATATTGTGAAAATTGATGCTGGTGCTGCTGTTAATGGTTATCATGCAGATGCTGCCTTTACAATGTGTGTTGGTGGTAAACCAACACCAGAACAAGCAAAACTTATTAATGTGACTAAAGAGTCATTAAATAAAGCAATAGCAATTATTGCACCAGGAGTTAGAATTGGTGATATTAGTAACACCATTCAAACTTATGTAGAAAGCGAAGGCTTTTATTTACCAACATCATATACTGGGCATGGTATTGGTAAAAAACTCCACGAAGACCCAGCTATTCCTAATGTTGGTAAGCCCAACACCGGAATAAAATTGCAGTCAGGAATGACAATTTGTATTGAACCAATGGTTCAAACAACAACTGATAAAATTCTGGTTTTAAGTGATAAGTGAACAGTAGTTGCTGCTGATAAACAACAAACTGCTCACTTTGAACACACTATCCTAGTAACTAATGATGGATGTGAAGTACTAACAATACTTAATGAAAATCAAAAAAATAATGAGGAATGTAATTAATGGCTAAACCAAAACAAGTAGTTAAACCCAAAGTTCAAAAAGTAAAAAAAACTAATGATAGTACTATTGAATGTGAAGGTATAGTAATAGAAGTCTTACCTAATGCTAGATTTAAAGTAAAGTTGAATGAATATGACTTTACTCCTATTGTAAGACCATCGGGTCGTATGCAAACACATAAAATTAAAATTATCAAAGGTGATCATGTAAAAGTTGAATTATCAACTTATAATTTAACTGAAGGACGAATTACTTTTCGTAACAGAATGGCTACTACACATTTACCGATAAATAAAGATGATGAAAACAAAGAAAACTAATATTTTAACAGGAGGAAAATGATGAAAGTACAAGCATCAGTTAAAAAAATTTGTGACAAATGTCAACCAATCAAACGTAAAAAACGTAATGTAATCATTTGTGAAAATCATAAACATAAGCAACGTCAAGGATAGAAATATTAAGGAGGAAAAATAAATATGACATCAAATACTAACAATGCAAGTCGAAGAATTGCGCAAGTAAATATTCCTGGTAATCAACATACAGTAATTGGTTTAACAAGAATTTATGGAATTGGTCGCAGCAAATCTTCAGAAATATTAAAAGAACTAAAAATTGAAGAAACTAAAAAAATTAATGAATTAACAGAAAAAGAATTAAGTTCAATTAGTCAATTAATTGAAAAGAAATATAAAACTGAAGGTGAACTAAGACGTGAAGTGTCTTTAAACATTAAAAGATTAATGGAAATTGGATGTTATCGTGGTATTCGTCATCGTAAAGGATTACCAGCCAGAGGACAATCAACAAAAACTAATGCAAGAACTTGCAAGGGACCACGTAAAACGGTTGCTAACAAGAAAAAAGCAAGTTAATTAGGAGGAAAAAAATAATGAATATAAAAACAACAGTAAAGAAAAAAATTAAAGTTAATCCTAATTTTATTAAAGCAAAAGCATTTATTAAAGCAAGTTTTAATAATACTATTGTTACTATTACTGATCTTAATGGTAATGTTATTGCTTGATCAAGTGCTGGAGCAGTAGGTTTCAAAGGAACTCGTAAATCAACTCCTCACTCAGCACAGTTAGCAGCTGAAGCTGCAGGTAAAACTGCTATGGAACACGGAGTTAAAATTTTAAGTGTTTTTGTTAATGGAACAGGACCAGGAAGAGAACCATCAATTCGTAGTTTACAAGCAGTAGGTTTTGAAATCAAAGATTTAAATGATGTGACACCAATCCCTCATAATGGTTGTCGTCCACCAAAAAAACCAAGAAAATAAAGTAGGTGAAAATAAAACATGGAACAACAATTTTTAAAACCAAAATTTAGTTTAAACAGTGAAAATAGTGCTATTAATTACAGTGAATTTATTGTGAGTCAATTAGAACGTGGTTATGGAACAACTTTAGCTAATGCCTTAAGAAGAACATTATTATCTTCAGTACCAGGTATTTCTGTATATGCAATTAGAATAAGTGGTGTATCTCATGAATTTACTGCAGTTAAAGGTGTAATTGAAAATGTTTCTGAAATAATTTTAAATGTTAAGGACTTAGTTTTAGCCTTTGATGGTGATATTCAAAAGGACGAAAAAATTGCTAATTTAAAAATTAGTATTACTGGTGAACAAGATATTACTGCTGGAGATATTAGTTGTCCAACTGATGTTAGAGTAGTTAATCCAGAATTAATTATTGCTCGAACAACTTCAAGAAATGTTCTTTTTGAAATGGAATTAATGGTAAAGAAATCTCGTGGTTATTCTTCATTTGAGGAAAATAAAAAAGAAATTGCTAATAGTTCAGGCATTATTGCTATTGATTCAAACTTTTCACCCGTTGAAAAAGTTGATTATAAAATTGAACCTGTAACTAAAACATTAAAAGGTATTGAATATGAAAAATTAATTCTTGGTGTACAAACTAATGGTTCAGTTAAAGCAGCATCAGCTATTGCAATGGCAGCTAAAATTTTAATGAGTCATATTGAATTTTTTGTTAATTTAGATGATAATGTTAAAAACTTTGAAGTTATTTCAATTACTAATGAGCAAGAAAATAATGATTTAAACAAAGCCTTAGAAGAATTGAATTTAACTGTTCGTTCATACAATTGTTTAAAACGTGATGGTTATAAAACTTTGGGTGATATTGTAAGTAAAAGTTTAGATGAAATTAAACAAATTAAACATTTAGGTTCAAAATCAATTAAAGAAATTGAAGATTGTGTATCAAAACATAATTTAGAGTTTTCTATTAAAAACTAAGAAGGAGGATAAGAAAAAATGTCATATATTAACGATATCGGAAGAAATAGTGCTAAAGTAGATGCTGAAATCCGTAATTTAGCAAGTGAATTAATTGTTCATGGAAAATTAGTTTTGTTAGAAAAAAGAGCAAAAAGATTACAAACATTTATTGAACCTTTAGTAACATTAGCTAAACGTGGTGATTTGCATTCAAGAAGAATGGCAATTGCTAAATTACGTAAAATTACAACTAAAGAGCATCCAAAGGATGGTGTTATTCCAACATTATTTGGCAATATTGCTGAAAGATATAAAGACCGTAAAGGTGGATATACAAAGTTAATTAAAGTAGATAATAGAACTGGTGATAATGCGCCAATGGTATTAATTACTTTTGTTTAATTAAAAATATTAAAGCAAGAAAATTTTGGAAAGAGTAAAGCATTTTTATGTTTTCTCTTTTTTATATGGTTGACAATTTTAAATAAAATTGTATTTTTTAATACAATTATTGATAAATATTTTTTATGGTATTTTTATTATTTCAATGTTATATTATATATGTAAGTTTTATTTTATAATTAAAACTCCTTATTTTTATAAGGAGTTTTTAGTTTCTTTAATAAAAAGTAAAACTTATATATTTGATTGGGGTAGTATTTGGATTATTTGTATTTAAAACAATAATTATCAAAAAAATATCAGTCAATAATTAAAATTATTTTTGTAAAGAAATTTATTAGATATAGTAATTTTTAAATATTTATCTCAAATAAAGGAGAATAAAACATGAAAAAAATAATTATTGCTAATGCACAAGGTATTGTTGAAGAAAATCTTACTAAGGAACAAAGAGTACTTAATCATTCTAAATTTACTACAACAGGAATTTTTGTAGTTAAAGGATCAAAAATAACAATAAAATTATTAGAAAATGATGAATCTTTACTTAGCATCTTTATTGGACAATGAGGAAGTTATAAAAATTTAAATGATGGTCAAAGTTTAAAACCAAAAGAGTATGTTATTAATGAAGAAAATCAAACTATTATTTCTGAAATAGATGGTATGTTGTATCTATATAATAAAAATGAATATACTGATTATGACGTATTGATTACTGCTGAATCAGAAATTGAATCAGAAATAGAAGATTCAACATTTGTTGCTAGTAAAATAATAAATGAAGAATATAATGAAATATTAAATAATAACATTAATTAACGATTTGCTAAAATTGTTGTTGAAGATGCAATAGAAGTTCCAACATTTGTTGTTGTACCAACAACAAATGAAGAATTTCAACAAATGTTATATGATAATATAGAATCACCATTTGTTGAAATTATTGGAGAGCATGTTTTTGGAACATTCCAAATGGAACTTGCAAAAGAATTATGAATAGATGAAGATCCTAATAATTATACGGACTTCTCCCCACATGTACTTGTGGAGGTAATAATGAAACTGAATGAATTCAAAAATGCTTTTCAAACTGAACAGCAATGTCTTGCATATATAGCAAATTTGAAAGAAAACAAATGTATTAGGTGTTTTAATTTTAATTTGAATACTTCTGATTTAAAAAGAATGAGATGTTTAAAATGTAATCAAACATTTAGCATTCTCACAGGCACCATATTTTCAAGGTCACAAACATCTTTAACATCTTGGTTTTATCTTATCTTTAGATGAATAAACACCAAACATGGAATTCCATCAACAGATATTGCAAAAGAATTGGGAGTGACTTTGAAAACTGCTTGAAGAATGACTCATAAAATCAGAACACGTATTGCAAAACAAAAACCTCAATTTATTGTTGAAGGTACAGTGCAAATTGATGAAATGTATCTTTCACATATGGGTTTTAAAAAACAAGGAAGATCCTTGGTGAATAAAACCTTGATTGTTGGCATTTATCAAAAAACAACCAATAATTTAATTGTGAAAGTATTGAAAAACGCAAAGAGTAAAAATCTTTTGCAGTTTGCAAAAAACCACATTTCTTCAAAATGTCTTGTATATACTGATTCTTGAAAAGGATATTGCGATTTTAAATCAGTTTTCACTAAGCATGAAACAGTTAACCATCAAGATGGCTATGTTTCAAAAATTGGTGTAAATACCAACCAAATTGAATCAGTTTGAAAACATATAAGAAGAACATTTAAAACACATATCAAAGTTGCAAAACATCATGTTCATTTATATGCTAAAGAAGCTGCATATAAATTCAACAAGATACCTAGTTTTGAAACTGTAATTCTATGTTTGATTTAAAAATGTGGGGAGAAGTCCGTAGATAGGCTTTTCTCAGCATTTATGTGATAAAATTAAAATAGTACATAAAGGGAGAAAAGCCATTTTTTATTTGTAATAATATCATTTTTAAAATTTTTCAGTATTTCAATAAGATTATTTAAGTTTTGAAATTTATTTGCTTCTTTAGCAATAGTGTATTTTTGTTTTTCAAAGATTTTAATACTGGTATCTATTCAATTTTGTAATTTTTTTATTTTTCATTTTTGATTTGAAGTTATTAATGGTGGATTTTGATAATTGTTAATTGCATGATACATGCTTGTGCTAAAAACCATTATTCTTAATGCATTATTACTTAATTCTTGGTGAAAATATTTATTTAAGCTACCTTTATTATTTAAAAGATAATAAATAGCATTATGTGTTCCGCGATCTCAATTTTTTATAATTTGTTAACAATAAAAAATCATTATGTATTGTTTGTCAAGAATAATTATTATGTGCTTGGAGCCCATTACTTGCTACATAACTTCCTACAAAAGGTAAAGATTGGCAAATAATATTTTCTATATTAGGATTTATTAATGTGCTATCTTCAAAATAATAATAAGTTATCGGACTTCTCCCCACATGTACTTGTGGAGGGAATAATGAAACTGAATGAATTCAACAATGCTTTTCAAACTGAACAGCAATGTCTTGCATATATAGCAAATTTGAAAGAAAACAAATGTATTAGGTGTTTTAATTTTAATTTGAATACTTCTGATTTAAAAAGAATGAGATGTTTAAAATGTAATCAAACATTTAGCATTCTCACAGGCACCATATTTTCAAGGTCACAAACATCTTTAACATCTTGGTTTTATCTTATCTTTAGATGAATAAACACCAAACATGGAATTCCATCAACAGATATTGCAAAAGAATTGGGAGTGACTTTGAAAAATGCTTGAAGAATGACTCATAAAATCAGAACACGTATTGCAAAACAAAAACCTCAATTTATTGTTGAAGGTACAGTGCAAATTGATGAAATGTATCTTTCACATATGGGTTTTAAAAAACAAGGAAGATCCTTGGTGAATAAAACCTTGATTGTTGGCATTTATCAAAAAACAACCAATAATTTAATTGTGAAAGTATTGAAAAACGCAAAGAGTAAAAATCTTTTGCAGTTTGCAAAAAACCACATTTCTTCAAAATGTCTTGTATATACTGATTCTTGAAAATGATATTGCGATTTTAAATCAGTTTTCACTAAGCATGAAACAGTTAACCATCAAGATGGCTATGTTTCAAAAATTGGTGTAAATACCAACCAAATTGAATCAGTTTGAAAACATATAAGAAGAACATTTAAAACACATATCAAAGTTGCAAAACATCATGTTCATTTATATGCTAAAGAAGCTGCATATAAATTCAACAAGATACCTAGTTTTGAAACTGTAATTCTATGTTTGATTTAAAAATGTGGGGAGAAGTCCGTAGATAGGCTTTTCTCAGCATTTATGTGATAAAATTAAAATAGTACATAAAGGGAGAAAAGCCTAATTATAATATTAATGAAACATTTACTCGTTTAGATAAAGTTTATGAATTAACAAGTATGGTTAGTGGATTAAATTTAGAATATAATGGTATTGCTCGAAAAGTTAATAATAAAATACATATTACAAATCCTGATACTGGTGCAGGATATGCTAGTGCAACACACTATCATATTATTATTCAACAAGCTACTGGTGCGGGAAAAGCATTATTTAAGAAGAAGCCTAATGAGGGTTGATATATATGACATGAGATAGGACACACATTTCAAAATCCGCGTTATAAATGAAATGATCTAACTGAAGTTATAGTAAATATTAGTGCACTTTGAGTTGAAAGAGAATTTGGATTTCAAAATAACTTAATTAAATCACATGCTGATAAAGATATTAAAGAATTTATTTTAAATTAAAATGCTGATAAAAATTTTGATAAACAATCACTTTTTGTTAAATTAGGTATGTTTTGACAATTAGATCAAGCTTTTGGAAAATGATTTTATTCAACTTTAAATCAATCTTGTCGATTATTAGATGATAAGTTATTACCAACTGATAATGAATTAAAAAAACAATTTTTTATTAAAATGACTTCAAAAATAGCTAATCGAAATCTAATTCCATTCTTTGCTAAATGAGGAATTAAAGCTGATGAAGATACTGAAAAAATTGTAAGTAAATATCCAAAGTTAACAAAAGAGATTTGAAATAATATCTTTGATGGTCATTATGATGATAATGCTATTGTTGAACATGAATTGCGAAGTTATCAACCAGTGCAAGAAGTAAAAGTTATTAGTTTTTTAGAAAAAAGTATTGGTGATGAAATTTTAAAAAATGAAGTTAAAGAAAATATTATGATGGAAGATAATTTAGAAGTTGAAACTGTTGAAGATATTTCTTATCAAAAACCTGATTTTCTTGATAAAAAAAGTATTGATACTAATTTTGTAGTTATAGATAGAAATGAAGATTTTGTTGGTAATAAATATCAAATTCCAGTGAAATTAAATTTTGCAAATAGTATATTATTAGAAGGAATGGGACAGGACTTAACACAATATCGATCAATTATTAATTTAAATAAAACTAAGAAAACATTTTTCATCAGTGGTAATAATGAAAAATTTAATATTGGTTATGGAGGCAGTGATTATATAAAAATTACTATTAAAGATGCTAATGGTAATTCAATTTATAAAAAAGTGGCAGTAGGAAAGGATCCAACATAGGTTTTTGATGATCTTAATGAGATTAATTATAAAAATAATTATATGATTATATTTTGATTTATGGAACCAAAAAGAGGACTTTATTTTGATCCAAGTGTTGGTGAATGAGTTACTTCAACAACAAAGAATGTAGAGTTTGTTGTTAGTGATGATAAACTAATTAAAAAAAATATAAGTTAAAAGAATAAAAATAGAATTTACTATTAATAGTAAATTCTATTTTTATGACATAGTAATTTTGATTTTTTTGGTTTTATTTTTATATAGTAAAATTTAGTTTTTTTTATATATTTTTTAAAATTATATAAAGTTAGAAAACCTTTATGATATTATTAATTCATAATTTAATAAATGTTTAGGACTAATATGGATATTTTATCTATATTAGTTTCTTTTATGTTTATTAAATTTTACTTTTAATTTGAATAAAAAGGAGAAAATGAAAGATGATATCTATAGAAAATATTAGTAATTTAGATATAGAGATATTTATTAAGAATGTAAAAAAAATATTTCAAGAAAAAATTAATACTTATCAACTTATTGATAAATCTTTTAAAGAACTAGAAAATTTTAAAATTATAGAAGAGATAAAATCAAAATTACAAGATAATCTTGAAATAATAAAAGAAAGATTAATTAACTATGAATATGCTAAAGATGGAGATAGTTTAAAAGATTCTGCAGAATTAAAAAAGCTAGAATGGTTTTTAGAAGAATTAGAAAATATAATAGTAAATAATTATCATATTAATATTAGTTATAGATGTGCTAATTTTCTTATTATGAATGATGAAAAGGAACAATTAATAAAATTATTTAAAGTTAATGATTCAATTTTATTTAAAAGTAAATTAAGTTTTGCATTATCAAAAAAATTAATTGAAGAAGGAAATATCAAAGGTATAAAATTAGTAACTAATATTATTAGTTTAGAAGAAATAATTGATAATGAGAGTAATCTTTTTCATATTGCTGCAAATAATAGTCAAATTGATATTTTAAAATATTTATTATCAATTAATAAAGAATTAATAATAAAAATAAAAATGGAGAAACACCTATTGAATGTGCTTTCGAATATGCTGCCAAACGTTTTATCAAATATGGTGAATTTGATAATGAAGTTATTGAATTTTTAATTAATAATTCTAATGTTAATTTATTGTTTACTAATAATGAATTATGAAAATCATTAGATCCTAACTGAAATATTAATTCAATTAAAGGATGAAATATATTCCATATAGCAACACTTTTTGGAAATGTAGATATTGTAAAATTATTAATACAAAAATTAAATGATCAATCATTAATAAATTATGTAGCAGAAAAAATTGGTACTCCTTTACAATGTGCAATTGTAGGTGCTAGTGTTGACACAACGGGCTTACCTAAAGAGGGAATGCCTTGAGTTAATCCATTAGGTTACTTTAGATTTATATCAAATAATGATATGGGTATAAAGGACAGTAGAACTAAAATTTTAGTTGAAAATTATAAAGAAATTGTAAAAACATTGCTTTCTATTTTATCTTATGATCAAATTAATTCTAAGGACACTGAAGGAGATAGTCCAATTCATGATTGTGTACTAAGATCTAATGTTGAATTATTAAAATTAGTATTAAACGCAGGTGGTGAAATAAATATACAAAATAATTTAGGATATACTCCCTTGCATCAAGCAGTTCTTTATTCTAGATTTGAAGTAATAGAAGAACTGTTACAAATACCTAATATTGATTTAACAATAAAAGATAAAACTTGATTAATTGCATATGATTTAATTGTGAAAAAAAGTAATAGAAAAGATAAAATTAAAATAATGAATTTAATAGAAAATTATCTCTTAAGTAAAAAATATTAAATTTGAACGTTTTGTTGAAGTTATTATTGATAATAATATATCTGATACTAATAGTTATTATGATGAGGTTGATACTGTTTCCTTATTAAGTAATGATGATGAGGTTGATACTGTTTCCTTATTAAGTAATGATGATACAAGTGATGTAGACAGTATAATTTGATAATCTAATAATAATTTTCCAGATAGTTTAATTACTGATACTTTTTCTTATACAACAAGATTTTAGTGTTTAAAAATAAACTTTTTTAATAATTCTTAAATATTTTATAAAAATTTAAAAGTGTTATCTAGCAAGTATAATATATATTCAATAAAGTTTATATATAATATAGATGAAAAACTAAATATAGTTTTCAATCGATTATTTTTTTTTAAAAAAATAATCGATTTTTTTTATTTTGAAAGGAAGATTTTGATGCCAGTTACTAAACAAGAAAACCATAAAAAAGAAAGTTCAGAAATAAAAAAAGTAATTAAAGCCTTTGAAAAAGAAATCAAAGAAAATGATAATCAAATTAAAAATGAAAAAAAGAAATAAAAAAATGAGAAAAACTAAAATTAAATATTAATGATGAAAAAGAAGGTTTAAGTAAAGAAATTAAAAAACTTAAGATAGCTTTAAATGAAATTAAAAATAAATTAAAGGAAAAAAAAGAAAAAAATATTAAATATGAAGAAAAAGAGGTAAAGTTTAAAGAAAAAGATTTAATAAAATTAGAAAACTTAAGAAAAGAAATTGAAAATAAAGTTGAAGTAGAAGAAAAGCAACAACAACAAATACAAGAAAATATAACAAAATTAAAAGAAAATGAACAAGAAATAATAAATGAATTAGAAAAATTCAAAAAAAATGAGAAAGAAATGGAAGAAGAAATAGGTAAATTAAAAGAAACGATAGTTGATGATGATACTAATGTGAATCTTTTGATTAAAGAAAAAGAAAATGAAATATTAGAAGTAAGATTAAAAATTGCTAATTTATATGCTAGTTTAAAAAGAAAAGAGAAAGAAATAACATTATTAGAATTTGAAGAATTTAAACATAAACAAATTATTTTAGAAAATAAAGAACAATTAATAAAAGCAAATCATAAATTATATTCAAATAAAAAAACAGAAAATGAAGTTAAAATAGCAGAATTGGAGATCAAAAAAAACAAGAGAATTTGTGAAATATATGAATTACAGCATAAACTAAATATAGTGGTTATAGATGAAGCAAATATTAATTCAAAAATTTTAAGTTTACTTTTGACAATATTTAGGCTTGAAAAATCTTCTATAAAAATTGTCAAAGAAATTACAGAAAAAAAAGATGTCTTAAAACGAATAAAAAATAATTCATTAGAAGAATCAATAATAATTTCACCAGAAGAAAATGTTACTTCTACTCAGCAAAATGCAAAACCATGATTTAAACGTATATATAAACCATTTACTAAACTTTATAGAAGTAGTAAACAAAAACTTACATTAGGATATTATCAAAGAAAAGAAAAATCTTTAGAAGCGGAAATTAGGAAATTAGAAGCTGAAAAATTAAAAGATTTTTGAAATAAATTTTGATTACTTATGAGCTGTGGTTGTTATAATAATCATGGTAAAACAACAAGAAAAATAGAAGAAAAAAAACGAGAATTAAAAGATATTAAAAAAGAACTAGAAAAATTATCAAAAAATAATATTTCAAATAATGATCCGCAACCTTCAACTTCATCAGCAGTACCCAGCTCATCTAAAAGTTGAAGTGACAAATTATTGAAATCAACATAAGAAGTAACAAAAAATGATTCTTTATTAAAAGAAAATTCTAAAAATCCGGATATTTCTTTACATTAATTTTATAGAATAGAAATTTATATAACTTTAATTTATAAACTAAATTTTATTAGAAAATGAACAATAATTTTACTTCAATTTTGAACAGATATTGTTCATTTTTTTTCTTTTTTTATAATTTTTATAAATTATAAATTGATATATATAAAATTACTGTTATAATTTTACTAGCATAATATTTAAAATGGAGTTAGAAGTAATATGAGTAAATCTAAAATTTCATTAAGTTTAAAAAATGTTGAATTTCGTTATAAACCAGAATACAATAACGCTGTTGATAATGTTAGTTTTGATATTAATCATGGTGAATATATTACTATAATTGGTCATAATGGTAGTGGTAAGTCAACACTTTCAAAAATTATTATTGGTGTTTTACACAAACAAAAAGGTACAATTCAATTATTTGGTGAAACAATTACTAATAAAAACATTAAACAATTACGTCGTCACTTAGGTATTGTTTTTCAAAATCCTGATAATCAATTTATAGGTTCAACTGTTCGTGATGATATTGCTTTTGGCTTGGAAAATCATTTAGTTGAACCCAGTGATATGCCAGCAATTATTGACAGAGTTTCTAGGGCAGTGGGTATGGAAAAATATTTAGATCATGAACCGCTATGATTATCTGGTGGTCAAAAACAACGTGTAGCTATTGCTTCAGTTTTAGCTTTAGAACCTGATATTATTATTTTTGATGAGGCAACTAGTATGCTTGATCCAAAAGGTAAACGAGAAGTTAAAGAAATTATGTTAAAATTACAAGAACAACGCAATAAAACTATTATTTCTATTACTCATGATATGGATGAAATTATTAATGCCGATAAAATTATTGTTATGAATAAAGGTAAGTTAGTTCGTTATGGAACTCCATCTGAAATATTAAAAGAATGAGAGTTTTTACAAAGTATTCATTTAGATATTCCTTTTGTTTTAAAAGTATCGTTAGGTTTAAAAAATAAGGGGATTAATATTAATGAAACATTAAGTGAAGAGGAGTTGATTTCTAGCTTATGTCAATTAAATTCAAAGAAGTAAGTTATACTTATTCTCCAAAAACCCCTTATCAATATCAAGCATTAAAAGATATTACTATTGAAATTGTTGAACAAAAAATAGTTGCTATTATTGGTGAAACTGGTAGTGGTAAATCAACTATGATTCAACATATTAATGGTTTATTAGTTCCAATGGCAGGTTCAGTTGCCATTAATGATTTTATTATTAAGGCTAATCAAAAAAAAATTCGTGATATTAAAAAAATACGTAAACAAATTGGCTTAGTCTTTCAATTTCCAGAATATCAGTTATTTGAAGAAACTATTGAACGAGATATTATGTTTGGACCAGTTAATTTTGGTGAGAAAAAAGATAAAGCACGAGAGTTAGCAAAAAAATATATTAATTTGGTTGGATTAGACGAAACATACTTATCAAGAAGTCCGTTTGATTTGTCTGGTGGTCAAAAACGAAGAGTTGCTATTGCTGGTATTTTGGCATTACAAGGTCATACTTTAATTTTAGATGAACCAACAGCAGGACTTGATCCCGATGGTGAAAAAGAATTAATTAATTTATTTTATGATTTAAATCATAAAGAAAACAAAACTATTATTTTAGTAACTCATAATATGAATCATGTACTAATGGTTGCTGATGAAGTTATTGTATTACATAATACACAGATTTATAAAAAAGCAGATCCAATTACTATTTTTAGAGATAAAAAATTAATTACCGAAACCGGAATTGAACCACCAAAAATTTATAGTTTTTTATATAAATTAGAAGCAGCAGGATTTGATACATCAAAAATTACTGCTAGAAGTGATTCAGAATTAATTGACCAGCTATCAAAAATATTATCCAAAAAAAATAGCAATAAAAAGTAAGGAGTAATAAATAATGAAAGTTAGTTTTGGTCGTTATTTACCTTTAAATTCAATCATTCATCGTGTAGATCCAAGAATTAAATTACTAGTTTTAATTTGTTTAATTGCTTCACTTTTTTTTCATAATGCTTTTGAAGGTTACGCTCTTATTGGTTTTACTGTCATAACAATTTTCTTTTGTGCAAAATTACCTTTTATGATGTTATTAAAATTAATGCGTCCCATTTTATTTATGGCATTTATTTTATTTATAATTAACTGTTTTTTAACTGATGGCCCTAATGTTGGAATGATTTGACGTTGGCATGGTATTAAGGTATCATATAAAGCTATATTTGTTAGTATTTATATTGCTCTTAGAATTTATTTAATGATTTTAATTACAACAATTTTAACAACCACAACACAACCATTAGATTTAACATTAGCATTAGAAGATTTAATGTTACCATTAAAATTAATTAAATTTCCAGTACATATTATTTCAATGATTATTTCTATTGCTCTTCGTTCAATTCCTACATTATTAGATGAAGCCGGTAGAATTTTAAAAGCGCAAGCATCACGTGGTGTAGATTTAAAAAATGGTCATTTTAAAGAAAAAGTTAAATCGTTAGTATCATTAATTATTCCCTTATTAGTTTCTTCATTTCAAAAAGCAGAAGATTTAGCGTACGCTATGGATTCAAGGGGTTATGATCCACAAGGTAAAAGAACACGTTTTCGTCAATACCATATTGATTTTAAAGATATATTTTTCTTTATTATTGGTGTAGGATTGTTAGCATTTCTTATATCTTATACTTATCATCCAGAAATTTTTTGAAGAATTCCATTTATTGATGATTATTATTCACAATAATAAACGTATATGAATTAGCTTTACTAATTTTAAATGTTATTAATATTAAATTTAATTAAAAATTTTGCAACAAGAGTCATAATATTTATCATTTTTATTTTTTCTTATACTCACTATTATTTTTTTTAATTAAAAATTCTTAATTTAAATTTAAAATATATTAATAATTAAAATTAATTAAGGAGTAAGTCCGGTTGATAATGAAATGTTTAGTAATCTGTGTAACTTACAAAAATAACTATGTTTAATTAATTCTAGTAAATATAATTAAATGACTAGAAAGAGTGAGTTACAGATGGCTAAAAAAGATAACTTTAATAATAATGATCCAATATCAAAAGCAGTAGATTTATTACTAGAAAATACTGAAGATTTAACAACAGTTTTTAAACCTGGCGGTTTATATAAAGAATTAACAAAAAGATTAGTTGAAAAAATGTTGAATTCTGAAATGCAAAATTATTTAGGATATGAAAAAAATAAACATAGTACTACTGAAAATGCTCGTAATGGTACAAGTTCAAAAAAATTAATAACTCAACAAGGTAAAATTGAAATTGATGTACCAAGAGATCGCAATAGTAATTTTACTCCTGTAATAGTTCCTAAAAGGCAAAGAAGATTTGATGGTTTTGATCAACAAGTTCTTTCCTTGTATGCAAAAGGAATGACATTATCTGACATTAGAATGCAGTTGCAAGAGTTATATCATGGTGCTGATATTAGTGAAAGTGTTATTAGTCAAATTACTGATGATGTTATTGATGATGTTAAAGCATGACAAAATCGACCATTAGAAAGTATTTATCCTATTGTTTATTTTGATTGTATAGTAGTTAAAGTACGACAAGATAAACGGATTATTAACAAATCAGTTTATATAGCATTAGGAGTTGATTTAGAAGGCAAAAAAGATGTTTTAGGATTATGAATTAGTGAAAATGAAGGTTCTAAGTTTTGATTATCTAATTTCACAGAAATGAAAAATCGTGGCTTAAATGATATTCTTATTGCTTGTAGTGATAATTTAACAGGCATGTCAGAAGCAATACAATCAGTTTATCCTAAAACAGAACATCAATTATGCATTGTTCATCAAATTAGAAATAGTTTAAAATATGTTTCATACAAACATCGAAAAGGTCTAGTTGCAGATTTAAAACCAATTTATAGTGCATGTAGTGAAGAACAAGCAATGCAAGCTTTAGAATCGTTTGAAAGTAAATGAAATAAACAATATCCTCAAATTACTAAATCTTGATATAAAAATTGAGATAATTTAATGGTTTTTATTAGTTATCCAGTAGAAATCAAAAGAGTGATTTATACTACAAATTCTATTGAATCTGTTAATAGTCAATTACGAAAAATCATCAGAAATAAAAAAGTTTTTCCTAATGATATGGCATTTTTCAAAATATTTTACTTGGCAATTGAAAATATAACAAAAAAATGAACATTGCCTATTCAAAATTGAAATACAGCAATTGCTCATTTTATGATAAAATTTGAAGACAGAATTAATCTAAATTAGTAACTTTGTAAAACAAAGATACACAGATTATTAAAAAGCCTCGTTGATAAATTATAATCATAAATATCACTATCTAAGTTACTTGTAACTACAATACTGTTATTTCATTCAACATTTTGTTGTGCTATTTTTTCACTAACTAACAATTGTTCAATAGCTTTATCTAATAAATTTAATTGATCTAATTCTAAATTATTTAATGCATTTTTTATAACTTGTTCATCATATACATCATCACAATTAAAATTACTTAAATCAAAAATTTGTTTTTAACTAGAAACATGATCAGATTGCAATTCTCTTTCTTTTTATTTAATAAGTTGATTTCTTTTTTGGTCATATTTTTTCTTTCTTACTTTTATTTCGGATCTTTGATAATATTTTTTCTTTTTTGATTTTACTTCGGGTTTTTGATCATATTTTTTCTTTCTTTGTTTATTTTTTTGGTATCACATTTGATCATATTTTTTCTTTTTTGCTTTTACTTCAGGTCTTTGTCTATATTCTTTCTTTTTTGCTTTTACTTCAGGTTTTTGTTCATATTCTTGTCATTTTCTTTTTTTAGATTGTTTATTAACTATTTCTTCATTGGTTTGAAATGAAGAAATAGTATTAGTAACTATACTTAAACTATTATTCATGTTTTTTCCCTAAATATAATTAAAGTTAATTTTATTTAAACTTTTATTATATATATTTTGCTATTTATTAAAAATAATATTTTTTGATACATAAAAATGCATATTATAACTTTTTCAAAGTTTTAATAATAAGATTAATAAGATATATAAATTAAAATTATATAAATTATACCAATTTTAAATGTTTTTTCAATCTGTAAATCAGGGTATTTATTTTGTTTTTGGTGTTCTTAATTAAAATTAATTGAGAAAGGAATCAGTATATTGCTAAATTTTTAATCATAATTATTAGTATCTAAATTACTTGTAAGTTAGTATTGTTAATAAAATTTGATTAATAAATTGATTTAATAAGATATTATCTATTACATTTTTATGCTTTTTATTAAGGGCATAAAACTTTATTTTAAGAGTATTTAAATTCGGACTTCTCCCCACATGTACTTGTGGAGGGAATAATGAAACTGAATGAATTCAACAATGCTTTTCAAACTGAACAGCAATGTCTTGCATATATAGCAAATTTGAAAGAAAACAAATGTATTAGGTGTTTTAGTTTTAATTTGAATACTTCTGATTTAAAAAGAATGAGATGTTTAAAATGTAATCAAACATTTAGCATTCTCACAGGCACCATATTTTCAAGGTCACAAACATCTTTAACATCTTGGTTTTATCTTATCTTTAGATGAATAAACACCAAACATGGAATTCCATCAACAGATATTGCAAAAGAATTGGGAGTGACTTTGAAAACTGCTTGAAGAATGACTCATAAAATCAGAACACGTATTGCAAAACAAAAACCTCAATTTATTGTTGAAGGTACAGTGCAAATTGATGAAATGTATCTTTCACATATGGGTTTTAAAAAACAAGGAAGATCCTTGGTGAATAAAACCTTGATTGTTGGCATTTATCAAAAAACAACCAATAATTTAATTGTGAAAGTATTGAAAAACGCAAAGAGTAAAAATCTTTTGCAGTTTGCAAAAAACCACATTTCTTCAAAATGTCTTGTATATACTGATTCTTGAAAAGGATATTGCGATTTTAAATCAGTTTTCACTAAGCATGAAACAGTTAACCATCAAGATGGCTATGTTTCAAAAATTGGTGTAAATACCAACCAAATTGAATCAGTTTGAAAACATATAAGAAGAACATTTAAAACACATATCAAAGTTGCAAAACATCATGTTCATTTATATGCTAAAGAAGCTGCATATAAATTCAACAAGATACCTAGTTTTGAAACTGTAATTCTATGTTTGATTTAAAAATGTGGGGAGAAGTCCGTAGATAGGCTTTTCTCAGCATTTATGTGATAAAATTAAAATAGTACATAAAGGGAGAAAAGCCTTTAAATTAATAATTAACCATAATTATTAATTTTAAATTGTGTTCTAATTGTTAATAGTAGCATTGTTTTTTTATTATTGTTACTGTTATATATGAAAATTAGATGATTATTTTTGTAGTTTTATGAAAAAAAATATTAAAAAATGATAAATTTATTGTATAATATTTAACGGTTTTACTTATAGAAACTAATATGGCGACTGTGGCGTAGCGGTCTAGCGCATCAGTTTGTGGAACTGACATTCGCGGGTTCGAATCCCGTCAGTCGCCCCATTTAATAAAATTATGTTTTTTACTACTCCTTTTTGGAGTTTTTTCTTTTTTAAATAAATATTATTATAAATTTATTTTTCGCTTTTTATTTACTAAATAAATAATGGTATAATTATTATGTATATTGATTAAATTAATTAATTAATTATTAAGTATCACAATTCACCTCAAGATAATTTATTAATTATTTTGTTTTTTGTGTTATGATTATTTTGTTAGTAAAAATATATAAAATTAATAATACTGTCGAGGATTTTTATATATGCAAGAAAATTTTTATACGGACTTCTCCCCACATGTACTTGTGGAGGGAATAATGAAACTGAATGAATTCAACAATGCTTTTCAAACTGAACAGCAATGTCTTGCATATATAGCAAATTTGAAAGAAAACAAATGTATTAGGTGTTTTAGTTTTAATTTGAATACTTCTGATTTAAAAAGAATGAGATGTTTAAAATGTAATCAAACATTTAGCATTCTCACAGGCACCATATTTTCAATGTCACAAACATCTTTAACATCTTGGTTTTATCTTATCTTTAGATGAATAAACACCAAACATGGAATTCCATCAACATATATTGCAAAAGAATTGGGAGTGACTTTGAAAACTGCTTGAAGAATGACTCATAAAATCAGAACACGTATTGCAAAACAAAAACCTCAATTTATTGTTGAAGGTACAGTGCAAATTGATGAAATGTATCTTTCACATATGGGTTTTAAAAAACAAGGAAGATCCTTGGTGAATAAAACCTTGATTGTTGGCATTTATCAAAAAACAACCAATAATTTAATTGTGAAAGTATTGAAAAACGCAAAGAGTAAAAATATTTTGCAGTTTGCAAAAAACCACATTTCTTCAAAATGTCTTGTATATGAGGCTTTTTAATAATCTGTGTATCTTTGTTTTACAAAGTTACTAATTTAGATTAATTCTGTCTTCAAATTTTATCATAAAATGAGCAATTGCTGTATTTCAATTTTGAATAGGCAATGTTCATTTTTTTGTTATATTTTCAATTGCCAAGTAAAATATTTTGAAAACTGCCATATCATTAGGAAAAACTTTTTTATTTCTGATGATTTTTCGTAATTGACTATTAACAGATTCAATAGCATTTGTAGTATAAATCACTCTTTTGATTTCTACTGGATAACTAATAAAAACCATAAATTGAGGCTTTTTAATAATCTGTGTATCTTTGTTTTACAAAGTTACTAATTTAGATTAATTCTGTCTTCAAATTTTGGATGGGTTACACTTTATTGGACACTAATTACGTAGACAAGTGAACAAAGAAAGGAACTATAATTATGGCCAATATTAACTCATATACCGATGAATTTAAAAAACAAATAGTAGCTTTATATCAAAGTGGCAAATCAGTATCTTGCCTTGCTAAAGAATATAATGTTACAAGAGCAGCTACTTACAATTGAATTAAGCAATTTACTAATTCAGGTAGTTTTAAAACTAAAGATAATCGTTCTGTTGAAGAAAATGAATTAATTAAGGCTTTTCTCCCTTTATGTACTATTTTAATTTTATCACATAAATGCTGAGAAAAGCCTATCTACGGACTTCTCCCCACATTTTTAAATCAAACATAGAATTACAGTTTCAAAACTAGGTATCTTGTTGAATTTATATGCAGCTTCTTTAGCATATAAATGAACATGATGTTTTGCAACTTTGATATGTGTTTTAAATGTTATTCTTATATGTTTTCAAACTGATTCAATTTGGTTGGTATTTACACCAATTTTTGAAACATAGCCATCTTGATGGTTAACTGTTTCATGCTTAGTGAAAACTGATTTAAAATCGCAATATCCTTTTCAAGAATCAGTATATACAAGACATTTTGAAGAAATGTGGTTTTTTGCAAACTGCAAAAGATTTTTACTCTTTGCGTTTTTCAATACTTTCACAATTAAATTATTGGTTGTTTTTTGATAAATGCCAACAATCAAGGTTTTATTCACCAAGGATCTTCCTTGTTTTTTAAAACCCATATGTGAAAGATACATTTCATCAATTTGCACTGTACCTTCAACAATAAATTGAGGTTTTTGTTTTGCAATACGTGTTCTGATTTTATGAGTCATTCTTCAAGCAGTTTTCAAAGTCACTCCCAATTCTTTTGCAATATCTGTTGATGGAATTCCATGTTTGGTGTTTATTCATCTAAAGATAAGATAAAACCAAGATGTTAAAGATGTTTGTGACCTTGAAAATATGGTGCCTGTGAGAATGCTAAATGTTTGATTACATTTTAAACATCTCATTCTTTTTAAATCAGAAGTATTCAAATTAAAATTAAAACACCTAATACATTTGTTTTCTTTCAAATTTGCTATATATGCAAGACATTGCTGTTCAGTTTGAAAAGCATTGTTGAATTCATTCATTTTCATTATTCCCTCCACAAGTACATGTGGGGAGAAGTCCGTTAATTAAATTAAGAAAAGAATTAAAACAATTAAGAATGGAAAATGATATTTTAAAGCAAGCAGCACTAATAATAGGCAGAAAGTAGAGATTATTGTCAAAAATAAAGTTAAATATAAAATTCGCACAATGTGTCATTTTTTAAAAATCTCTAAATCAACATATTATTTTAATTTAAAGAAAAAAGAAAATAAAATCAAAAATAATATTTATGATGAAGCTGTTATTAGTGCTTTTAAAGAAAATAAAGAAGTTTATGGTACTAGAAGATTAAAAGTCATTCTAGAAAACCAAGAAATTTATTTATCAAGACGAAAAATTAAAGAAATTATGAATAAACATAATTTAATATCAAAATACACTAAATTATCATTCAAAAATTATCATAATAAAGTCAATGATAGTCAAATAACCAATCTTGTTAATAGAAAATTTAATAATAGAGTTAAAAATGAAGTTATTGTTAGTGATTTAACTTATGTTCAAGTAAATGGTAAGTGAAACTATATTTGTTTATTAATTGACCTATTTAACCGCGAAATAATTGGACATAGTGTAGGTACTAAAAAAGATGCATCATTAGTATATCAAGCATTTATGCACTCAAATCGCTGTTTAAAAGATATTCAAATATTTCATAGTGATCGCGGTAATGAATTTAATAATAAAATTATTGATAAACTTTTACTAGCATTCAATATTAATCGCTCTTTAAGCAAAAAAGGTTGTCCTTATGATAACGCTGTTGCTGAAGCAACCTTTAAAACTTTCAAAACCGAATTTATTAATGATAAAAATTTTACATCATTAATCCAATTAAAATTAGAATTATTTGATTACATCAATTGATATAACAACATAAGAATTCACAGCACTTTAAACTACTTAACTCCAGTTAATTATCAAAAACAAATGTCTACCAAAAAATAGTCCTAAAAAGGGTTGCCATTCCAATAGTTTCACTTACCATTTACTTGAACATAAGTTAAATCACTAACAATAACTTCATTTTTAACTCTATTATTAAAGTTTCTATTAACAAGATTGGTTATTTGACTATCATTGACTTTATTATGATAATTTTTGAATGATAATTTAGTGTATTTTGATATTAAATTATGTTTATTCATAATTTCTTTAATTTTTCGTCTTGATAAATAAATTTCTTGGTTTTCTAGAATGACTTTTAATCTTCTAGTACCATAAACTTCTTTATTTTTTTTAAAAGCACTAATAACAGCTTGTTCATAAATATTATTTTGAATTTTATTTTTTTTCTTTAAATTAAAATAATATGTTGATTTAGAGAGTTTTAAAAAATGACACATTGTGCGAATTTTATATTTAGATTTATTATTTGCAATAATCTCTACTTTCTGCCTATTATTAGTGCTGCTTGCTTTAAAATATCATTTTCCATTCTTAATTGTTTTAATTCTTTTCTTAATTTAATTAATTCATTTTCTTCAACAGAACGATTATCTTTAGTTTTAAAACTACCTGAATTAGTAAATTGCTTAATTCAATTGTAAGTAGCTGCTCTTGTAACATTATATTCTTTAACAAGGCAAGATACTGATTTGCCACTTTGATATAAAGCTACTATTTGTTTTTTAAATTCATCGGTATATGAGTTAATATTGGCCATAATTATAGTTCCTTTCTTTGTTCACTTGTCTATGTAATTAGTGTCCAATAAAGTGTAACCCATCCAAAATGAGCAATTGCTGTATTTCAATTTTGAATAGGCAATGTTCATTTTTTTGTTATATTTTCAATTGCCAAGTAAAATATTTTGAAAACTGCCATATCATTAGGAAGAACTTTTTTATTTCTGATGATTTTTCGTAATTGACTATTAACAGATTCAATAGCATTTGTAGTATAAATCACTCTTTTGATTTCTACTGGATAACTAATAAAAACCATTAAATTATCTCAATTTTTATATCAAGATTTAGTAATTTGAGGATATTGTTTATTTCATTTACTTTCAAACGATTCTAAAGCTTGCATTGCTTGTTCTTCACTACATGCACTATAAATTGGTTTTAAATCTGCAACTAGACCTTTTCGATGTTTGTATGAAACATATTTTAAACTATTTCTAATTTGATGAACAATGCATAATTGATGTTCTGTTTTAGGATAAACTGATTGTATTGCTTCTGAGATGCCTGTTAAATTATCACTACAAGCAATAAGAATATCATTTAAGCCACGATTTTTCATTTCTGTGAAATTAGATAATCAAAACTTAGAACCTTCATTTTCACTAATTCATAATCCTAAAACATCTTTTTTGCCTTCTAAATCAACTCCTAATGCTATATAAACTGATTTGTTAATAATCCGTTTATCTTGTCGTACTTTAACTACTATACAATCAAAATAAACAATAGGATAAATACTTTCTAATGGTCGATTTTGTCATGCTTTAACATCATCAATAACATCATCAGTAATTTGACTAATAACACTTTCACTAATATCAGCACCATGATATAACTCTTGCAACTGCATTCTAATGTCAGATAATGTCATTCCTTTTGCATACAAGGAAAGAACTTGTTGATCAAAACCATCAAATCTTCTTTGCCTTTTAGGAACTATTACAGGAGTAAAATTACTATTGCGATCTCTTGGTACATCAATTTCAATTTTACCTTGTTGAGTTATTAATTTTTTTGAAATTGTACCATTACGAGCATTTTCAGTAGTATTATGTTGATTTTTTTCATATCCTAAATAATTTTGCATTTCAGAATTCAACATTTTTTCAACTAATCTTTTTGTTAATTCTTTATATAAACCGCCAGGTTTAAAAACTGTTGTTAAATCTTCAGTATTTTCTAGTAATAAATCTACTGCTTTTGATATTGGATCATTATTATTAAAGTTATCTTTTTTAGCCATCTGTAACTCACTCTTTCTAGTCATTTAATTATATTTACTAGAATTAATTAAAAATAGTTATTTTTGTAAGTTACACAGATTACTAAACATTTCCAAAAATTCAAATAGTATGATTAATTTTAATTTGATTATTTAGTTTTTATGCATTATCAGTAAAATTTTGACAAGGTGATATTAATTTAAGTTATTGAGTTTTTATTATTGATATCTTAAGATGATTTAGTGTTTGAGCAACCATTATTTCTTTAATTTGAAGTTCATGAAATTTATTTGTTTTTTTTAAAAAAATTAATATTCGTTTAATTACTAGTTATAATTTTAAAATTTTTTCATTAGTTTATAATTTAATAGCCGGAGTTACTTTTTGATGTGGAATATTTACATATGGATTAAATGATTATATTTTAGCAAGATTACAATAACCATTATCATTTTCTGGTACTTTAATTGGGCATTTAGTTATTCCTATATTATTAACAATTTACTCAATTATTTATCGTGACTATTGTGTGATTAATCGAACTTATTATAAAAAAGATTTTTGGTTAGTATTGATTTTTCCTTTTTTATATTCAATATTTATGTGCTAAATTGTAAAGGTAAGTGCAACTAAATTATTTTTCTATCCAAATATTCTATCGGTGAAAGATAATTTAGTATTTTTCTTGGTCTTTGGTTTAAAGACAATATAAATTTATGAACTTCATTTTTACAAGTTTTTGAAAAATTAAATTTTTTAGGAAATTTTTCTCTAATTAAACCATTAGTATTTTCATTAGTACCTCTTTGTCAAGGTGAATATGGATTTGCAAAATAAATTTTCACATCTAAATTTTTTTCAAGTTGTTGTCAATTTGAAAATTCTTTACCACGATCAAAAGTAATGGTTTTAACAATATTTTTAGGAAGAATTGATAAATAATGGCTAATATTTTTGTTAATAACTTTAGTAGTTCTGTTTTTAACTAATATTGCTAAAGTAAATCGTGATACTCTTTCAACTAAAGTTATTAAACATTTTTTACTTTTGCCTCGTGATGATACTATAGTATCTCCTTCTCAATGACCAAGTGTTATACGATCATTAATATTAAGATCTCTTTCTTTAATTGATTTGCTATTGAATTTGCCACGATTTTCTTGAGATTTGCGTTTTTTGCCTTTTCTTCTTAAATTTTTACTAGTAACTTGATCAAGCAATCCAGAATAAATTCAATTGTAAATTGTTTTAAAACTAATAACTCATTGTTTATGAAAATTTTTAATTCTGCCATAAATTTGTTCAGGTGATCAGCCTAATAATAGTTTTTGTTGCACATATTTTACTAAATCTTTATTTTTAAACTTATGAAAAAAAATATGTGATTGTTTTCTATTTTCAGCTTTATTTTGTGCAATCAATGAAAAATAATTACTATTATCTTGATTTCTATTAATTTCTCGAATAATAGTACTAATATTTCGATTAAGATTTTTAGCTATTTCACTAATTTTAACTTTAAATTTCAATTGATTCTCAATATAAATTCTTTCATCTACGCCAAGATGTTTATAACTCATATAAAAACTCCTTACTTTTTTTATAAAATAAATTTAGCATTATGAAATTTTTATATGAGAATTTTTTTGCAATTTTATTTACTTGCACTTACAAGTATAATTCAGCATGTTATTTCGTTCATTTTATTTAATTCAGCAATATAAAATTAAAGGAATTAACATAAATGATTATTTAGATTTTATTTCACCTTATTGATTTCTTTCATGATTTATTTATGGTTGAAGTTATTGAATTTTATCAATGTTATTTTTTGGAATTATTACATTAGTTTTAACTTTAATAATTAATCTAATTAGTGTAATTAAAAAAAATAGTTAATTTGAATGCTATATATTTTCTAAATTTCTAAATTTATATAAGAAATATTTTCGTTGTATTTATCAAATAAATTAATATTTTTTAAGTTTATTTCTTGTTTATCAGTTATTAAAATTAAATCATAATTACCGGCACCAAATATTCCGCTGATTTCAATCCTATTTAAATTATTAATAGGATTTTCAATTTGTAATTCAAATTTATTGTCATTATCAATTTGTGAAATTTCTTTATAAAATTCTAATTTGGAAAATAATTGAGATTTATTAGAACCATATAAATTTAAAGCATTTTCAATTTTTATTTTTCCAATAATTGCTCTTGTAAAGTATTTGCCATATTCACCATTACCTAATGTTCAATCAGCTGGAATTAATGAAGGTATGTTATTACTTTCTAATTCATTAATTATAGATAGTCAGTTAAATTGGTTATCATCTAATTTGAATAATTAATTTTGGCTAATGTCATTATTTATATCTGTAAAATCAAAATATTGAGATTTTAATATTACTTTTACATCTTTAAACTCTCAGACTTCATCAGGATTTCTATGAATTGGATTTGATTTTAATTCAAAATAATAAGGTAATAAAATTTTATTATCATCATTTAAACCTTTATTAATTGACATACTTGAATAAATATTATTTGATAACATAATAATTATTTTTTTAAGTATTTGTACTTGTGGTAAATTTACATAATTTGGGTAATCTAATTTTCATTGTTTAAACAAATTGCTAATTACTTCTTCAGGTTTTTGTCCTTCAAATTTTGCACGTAATTGTGATATTTTTTGTTCAAGATGTGATGGGTCAAAACCATCAAAGTTTCTATTATAACTATATGTATAAGTTAACATGTCTAATAATACTTTTTGTAAACTATCAATTGGTGGTCTATCTTTTATTTCAAGCTCAACATCATGAAATTTATTAGTTGTAGAAATAAATAAAGGCTTTTCTCCCTTTATGTACTATTTTAATTTTATCACATAAATGCTGAGAAAAGCCTATCTACGGACTTCTCCCCACATTTTTAAATCAAACATAGAATTACAGTTTCAAAACTAGGTATCTTGTTGAATTTATATGCAGCTTCTTTAGCATATAAATGAACATGATGTTTTGCAACTTTGATATGTGTTTTAAATGTTCTTCTTATATGTTTTCAAACTGATTCAATTTGGTTGGTATTTACACCAATTTTTGAAACATAGCCATCTTGATGGTTAACTGTTTCATGCTTAGTGAAAACTGATTTAAAATCGCAATATCCTTTTCAAGAATCAGTATATACAAGACATTTTGAAGAAATGTGGTTTTTTGCAAACTGCAAAAGATTTTTACTCTTTGCGTTTTTCAATACTTTCACAATTAAATTATTGGTTGTTTTTTGATAAATGCCAACAATCAAGGTTTTATTCACCAAGGATCTTCCTTGTTTTTTAAAACCCATATGTGAAAGATACATTTCATCAATTTGCACTGTACCTTCAACAATAAATTGAGGTTTTTGTTTTGCAATACGTGTTCTGATTTTATGAGTCATTCTTCAAGCAGTTTTCAAAGTCACTCCTAATTCTTTTGCAATATCTGTTGATGGAATTCCATGTTTGGTGTTTATTCATCTAAAGATAAGATAAAACCAAGATGTTAAAGATGTTTGTGACCTTGAAAATATGGTGCCTGTGAGAATGCTAAATGTTTGATTACATTTTAAACATCTCATTCTTTTTAAATCAGAATTATTCAAATTAAAACTAAAACACCTAATACATTTGTTTTCTTTCAAATTTGCTATATATGCAATACATTGCTGTTCAGTTTGAAAAGCATTGTTGAATTCATTCAGTTTCATTATTCCCTCCACAAGTACATGTGGGGAGAAGTCCGTAAATAAATTATAGTTACCTACTAAAAATCATGATTCTAATTTTTTATCTTTTAATTCTATTTCATCGGCTAATGGTCATACTTTTAAATTTTTAGTAAAATCATAACCTAATTTAGCATTAGTTACTCTTGCATTATTAATAATTTCTTTTCTTGTTTCACTTCCACCACCAATAGCAATTAAGTCTAAAACTGATTTTTCTTGAGCAATAAATTGTTTTGCTAGATTTCAAGGTAATATTTTTTCACTAAATCATTGTTGTAATATTCTAACTTTTGGTTGAGTTTCAATAGGCATTGATAACAGCGGAAATGCTATCTTATCTTTAACAAATAACTTTGGGTATACTTCCATATTGTCAACTTCACCAAGTACCTTTATATTGCCAAAAATCATGCTTCTAGGGGCTTTAATTTTTAAACCAGTTACTTTTGTATCTTTGTCTAATGGTTTTTGTAATTTAATAATTATTGGATAACCATATCTTATTTTAAAATCTTTAATTTTAATAATAGTTATACTTTTAGTACTTCTTGTTTTTGGATTTTGATAAGGTTGTGAATAATTATTAATGATATATAAATTATCAATATTAGTTTCTGTTAAAGGTTCATTAATAGATACAGCATATAATTTAAATTGATTTAATAAATTTATTTCTTGAAATATTAAATTTTTAATATCAGTCATACTATATTCAATAGTATTATCATTAATATTAGTGCTTGCTCTTTGATTTAACTGCATAGTAAAATCAGATGTTTCAGCAGCAGTAGTTTTTAATGCTTTATCAATATCAATAAAACCAATTTTAATAGTGTTTGCTGAAAATTGGATGGGTTACACTTTATTGGACACTAATTACGTAGACAAGTGAACAAAGAAAGGAACTATAATTATGGCCAATATTAACTCATATACCGATGAATTTAAAAAACAAATAGTAGCTTTATATCAAAGTGGCAAATCAGTATCTTGCCTTGCTAAAGAATATAATGTTACAAGAGCAGCTACTTACAATTGAATTAAGCAATTTACTAATTCAGGTAGTTTTAAAACTAAAGATAATCGTTCTGTTGAAGAAAATGAATTAATTAAATTAAGAAAAGAATTAAAACAATTAAGAATGGAAAATGATATTTTAAAGCAAGCAGCACTAATAATAGGCAGAAAATAGAAATTATTGTCAAAAATAAAGTTAAATATAAAATTCGCACAATGTGTCATTTTTTAAAAATCTCTAAATCAACATATTATTTTAATTTAAAGAAAAAAGAAAATAAAATCAAAAATAATATTTATGATGAAGCTGTTATTAGTGCTTTTAAAGAAAATAAAGAAGTTTATGGTACTAGAAGATTAAAAGTCATTCTAGAAAACCAAGAAATTTATTTATCAAGACGAAAAATTAAAGAAATTATGAATAAACATAATTTAATATCAAAATACACTAAATTATCATACAAAAATCATAATAACAAAGTTAACGATAGTCCAATAAACAATCTTGTTGATAGAAACTTTAATAATAGAGTTAAAAATGAAGTTATTGTTAGTGATTTAACTTATGTTCAAGTAAATGGTAAGTGAAACTATATTTGTTTATTAATTGACCTATTTAACCGCGAAATAATTGGACATAGTGTAGGTACTAAAAAAGATGCATCATTAGTATATCAAGCATTTATGCACTCAAATCGCTGTTTAAAAGATATTCAAATATTTCATAGTGATCGCGGTAATGAATTTAATAATAAAATTATTGATAAACTTTTACTAGCATTCAATATTAATCGCTCTTTAAGCAAAAAAGGTTGTCCTTATGATAACGCTGTTGCTGAAGCAACCTTTAAAACTTTCAAAACCGAATTTATTAATGATAAAAATTTTACATCATTAATCCAATTAAAATTAGAATTATTTGATTACATCAATTGATATAACAACATAAGAATTCACAGCACTTTAAACTACTTAACTCCAGTTAATTATCAAAAACAAATGTCTACCAAAAAATAGTCCTAAAAAAGGTTGCCATTCCAAAATCTTAAACTATTATTTTCATTATTTTTAAATAAACGTTCAATTTCATAAATATATAAAGTTCTTAGTTTAAATTCATCATATGCTCTTTTAAGTTCAGGGTCACTAGTAGCGCGCATCATATTAGTAAAGTCATAAGGAATATTATCAATTAAATAATCATTTTCTACTTCTGCTTGATTAAGTTTAGTTTGTTTCTGTGGAAACTTCGTTTGTGGTTTGTTGTTGTTTTCCATTGTTCTCTCCTATTAATTGGTTATTTTCGGGATTAAATAATTTTAATTTAACAGTTAAATTATTAATTTCTTGTTCATCATTAATATTAAATGTTTTACTATTTAATAAATCTTTATCCATACGTACTAATATTTGAATAAATTTAAGAATATCAATATTAAATTGTCATAATTTTTGTTCAATATAATTAATGGTTGAAATATTTACTGCTGTACTTTCGGGAACTGATTGTTGTGCTGACTTTTTTTGACTTGGTATATGAATACCACAACGTTTAAATATTTCATTAACATTTCAATCATATATATCAGTTAAATTTTTACCTTTAAAATTACTACTTGTCATATTAATATTTTCATTTTTTTCGTTATTATCTCCGCCACTTTTAAATAAATAATTTTTAGTAACTAATTCTCTTACTGCTTGTTCTAATGTTGATTGAACATTACCATAAGTTTGA
Organism: Spiroplasma endosymbiont of Apeira syringaria; assembly: GCF_964020205.1. Classification (NCBI taxonomy): domain Bacteria; kingdom Bacillati; phylum Mycoplasmatota; class Mollicutes; order Entomoplasmatales; family Spiroplasmataceae; genus Spiroplasma; species Spiroplasma endosymbiont of Apeira syringaria. The sequence continues at coordinate 1,846,186 of NZ_OZ026543.1, read as the reverse complement.
TTAAAAATAAATTTAGGTGAATTTAAAATGGTATCTAAAACAATTTGTTCATAAATAACATCTAACGCTTTAATTTTATCCATTACTTTATTACAATCTGCTAATTCATTTGCTTTATTTCTCATAATTGCTATTGGTATATAATTAATATTTAGTGTTTGTTCTTGTTCTAAATTAGGATTATTAATAAATGATTTAAAATTTAAGGGAAATTGTTTTTTATTATCGCTAATACTATAAATTGCAAGATTAATAGTTACTTGTTCATTATTTAATGTATAAACTTCAAATAATCTTACCATTTGTGCATTTTGCTCATAACTATCATAAAAAATAGTACATTGAATTAATTTACCAGTAATATCATAAACTCTTTGTTGTATATCAACAACTTGAAAATATAAATCATCATTAGCAATAAAAATTAAATAACCACTAATTCCTAATTTACTTAATTTAAAAATAGAATTTCAATTTTTTCTATAAAATTCTTGTTGAATTAAATATTGTTTAATAGTTTCATTATTAATATCTAATGGAGCATTATATAAATTAGCATTATTTTCTGCTACAAAATCAGTGAAATAAGTTTCATGATTAAAATCATTAAAACCAAAATAATTTAAAATTGAAGAATGCGTACTTTTATTTTTATTAGTTAAAAATTTTACTTTTTCATTTTGATTATCACTAGTATTTGTTTTATCTTTTCTAAAAAATCTACCTAACATAATATTCAACACCTTTCCTTAAAATATTTGATTAATTTTTAATACAATTTTTACAATAATAAATATAATTAAACCAGCAACTGCAGAAGATAATAAAACTCCTATTAAACCTAAAATCACTTTTATAATTTTTCAAATCATAATATTATTCCTGTAATTCTTCTAATTTTAAAAGTTGGCCAAATCTTGAAGGGTCACTAACAATAGCAATTGTATCATTCTGCATTTTTAAAGAAAGCATTATTCTACCATTAATATTATCTCAATCCAAAGTTTGAACATCAGTATTTAATTCACCATATAAAAATTCTTTACAAATAAAAGCAAATTTTTTATCGGACTTCTCCCCACAAGTACATGTGGGGAGAAGTCCGATTTTTAATATCATCAATACTTTCATTAGTTTTAGTTAATTCATTATTCAATTTAGTTATATTATTCTCATTTGTAGTAATTCTTTTTTGTTGTTTAGCATAAAAATCACATGTTGCAGCATGTGTATAATCACCAATTTGTGGATTGTTTTGTAAAGCTTCGGGTGGTAATGTGCCAATTTCATCAGGTCAATCTAAAATCATTGTTTCAGTTTCTTTATCATAATCAGTTGCAACATAACCTTTATTAATAAATTTACTAACAGGACCTCTATATATTTCATTTTCATTATCATCAACTAAATCATCATATAATTTAATTTGTTTTAATAATGTAAATTCTTTTTGTTTTTTAATTAATTCATCAACTTGATTTCTAGTATAAAATGCTTTTAAATCAATTTTGGCTTTTCTCCCTTTATGTACTATTTTAATTTTATCACATAAATGCTGAGAAAAGCCTATCTACGGACTTCTCCCCACATTTTTAAATCAAACATAGAATTACAGTTTCAAAACTAGGTATCTTGTTGAATTTATATGCAGCTTCTTTAGCATATAAATGAACATGATGTTTTGCAACTTTGATATGTGTTTTAAATGTTCTTCTTATATGTTTTCAAACTGATTCAATTTGGTTGGTATTTACACCAATTTTTGAAACATAGCCATCTTGATGGTTAACTGTTTCATGCTTAGTGAAAACTGATTTAAAATCGCAATATCCTTTTCAAGAATCAGTATATACAAGACATTTTGAAGAAATGTGGTTTTTTGCAAACTGCAAAAGATTTTTACTCTTTGCGTTTTTCAATACTTTCACAATTAAATTATTGGTTTTTTTTTGATAAATGCCAACAATCAAGGTTTTATTCACCAAGGATCTTCCTTGTTTTTTAAAACCCATATGTGAAAGATACATTTCATCAATTTGCACTGTACATTCAACAATAAATTGAGGTTTTTGTTTTGCAATACGTGTTCTGATTTTATGAGTCATTCTTCAAGCAGTTTTCAAAGTCACTCCCAATTCTTTTGCAATATCTGTTGATGGAATTCCATGTTTGGTGTTTATTCATCTAAAGATAAGATAAAACCAAGATGTTAAAGATGTTTGTGACCTTGAAAATATGGTGCCTGTGAGAATGCTAAATGTTTGATTACATTTTAAACATCTCATTCTTTTTAAATCAGAAGTATTCAAATTAAAACTAAAACACCTAATACATTTGTTTTCTTTCAAATTTGCTATATATGCAAGACATTGCTGTTCAGTTTGAAAAGCATTTTTGAATTCATTCAGTTTCATTATTCCCTCCACAATTACATGTGGGGAGAAGTCCGTCAATTTTTTCATCATCGCTTTCATCATCATTATAACTTGAAAATATTTGTTTTAATTCTGTTAATCTTGCTCATATTTTCATTCTACTTGGTGCTAAATCTCAAACATTAATCGTAGGAGTACTATTTGCACTAAATTGATTACCATTATTAAATTGAATAGTAGCATCAACATTAAATTCAATTGGTGTACGATTAAATACTCAATGTTCAAGCATAACATAAACCATATCTCTTAATGTTTCTTTAATTAATTCATCTTTAAAACTATCAAAAGGAAATTTAGATAAAATAAAATCAAGATAAGCATTAATATCATTTTGAGCACGAATAGCAAAAGTTTTAAATCAATCATTAACAATTGGTCATGTTTGTATATATTGCTGTGGCGTTTCTGTAATTTTTCCAGTTAATGGATATCAGTTATTATAATTTTCAAGACTGACATCAGTTCAAAGTTTATTAATCATAATTTATCATTCCTTAAAAAATGCTTTTTTATAATGTTTAGTTTTTGTTTTAGTTTTTCTATGTGCTATATGAATAATTTCTTTTTGTAATTTTTTCTTACCTTTTTTTACAACTTGACTATATGCAAATTTTTCTAAATGATGTAATAATCCAGTACCAAATAAAGTATTTACTGAAAATTTTAAAACAACACTTTTAAATGATTTATTAATATTTTCAATAGGATTATTAATAACATTTACTACTTTATGATAAGTTCTTACGATTCTAAATATTTCTCTGTATACTTTAAAACTATCTCTAATTATTTGTTGAACAACCGGTGGTGCAAATGCTATTGCTTTTAATCATTTATTTTGATTAACTCCATAACCAATGTATCAACCACTATATCAACGATATCAGTGAAACGGATGTACTTGAGTAACAAAAGTTTCTGCTTTAAGAATACTATCAACAACTGTAATTGGTTTATATTTAGGATTGCGATGATAAATAGTAATTGCACATTTATCTAATGATAAAGGTTGAATTTTACAACCCATAAATACTGGTGAATTTAATGGAATTAATTGTGCATGTTTAATTGCTTTTTTCTCTGCACTAGTAAATAAATCTGTTGCTTTTTCTTTTAATTTATTAATTTTTTCAAATGCTTGTTTTTCTAATTTTTCAAATTTTTCTTGTAATTTATATATAATTTCTCGTAATTTTTCAAAATATGGAGTATCTTTTCAAAATTTATTTAAACCTTTTTTTAAATAAAATCTAATATCCAAATATTTAAAAAAATTATTTGCATTTAAAACAATCTTATGAATTGAACTATTTTTAAAATTAAATTTAATAGCATTAGCACGAATTTTCTGTAAATCTAAAATTAAAGTTTTTCCATATCTATTTTCTGAATGTATTGTATGAACTAAATTTAATCAATCATGTTGGTTCATTTTTAATACTTCTTTTAAATCAGTATTATATTTTTGTAAAAAAATGTTTGCTTTATCAATATCTTTAATTTTAAATTTAGGAGTTAATTGTGGACTTAACTTTATTAATTCGTTTTGTAATAATAAACGGACTTCTCCCCACATGTACTTGTGGAGGGAATAATGAAAATGAATGAATTAAAAAATGCTTTTCAAACTGAACAGCAATGTCTTGCATATATAGCAAATTTGAAAGAAAACAAATGTATTAGGTGTTTTAATTTTAATTTGAATACTTCTGATTTAAAAAGAATGAGATGTTTAAAATGTAATCAAACATTTAGCATTCTCACAGGCACCATATTTTCAAGGTCACAAACATCTTTAACATCTTGGTTTTATCTTATCTTTAGATGAATAAACACCAAACATGGAATTCCATCAACAGATATTGCAAAAGAATTGGGAGTGACTTTGAAAACTGCTTGAAGAATGACTCATAAAATCAGAACACGTATTGCAAAACAAAAACCTCAATTTATTGTTGAAGGTACAGTGCAAATTGATGAAATGTATCTTTCACATATGGGTTTTAAAAAACAAGGAAGATCCTTGGTGAATAAAACCTTGATTGTTGGCATTTATCAAAAAACAACCAATAATTTAATTGTGAAAGTATTGAAAAACGCAAAGAGTAAAAATCTTTTGCAGTTTGCAAAAAACCACATTTCTTCAAAATGTCTTGTATATACTGATTCTTGAAAAGGATATTGCGATTTTAAATCAGTTTTCACTAAGCATGAAACAGTTAACCATCAAGATGGCTATGTTTCAAAAATTGGTGTAAATACCAACCAAATTGAATCAGTTTGAAAAAATATAAGAAGAACATTTAAAACGGAAATGTTTAGTAATCTGTGTAACTTACAAAAATAACTATGTTTAATTAATTCTAGTAAATATAATTAAATGACTAGAAAGAGTGAGTTACAGATGGCTAAAAAAGATAACTTTAATAATAATGATCCAATATCAAAAGCATTAGATTTATTACTAGAAAATACTGAAGATTTAACAACAGTTTTTAAACCTGGCGGTTTATATAAAGAATTAACAAAAAGATTAGTTGAAAAAATGTTGAATTCTGAAGTGCAAAATTATTTATGATATGAAAAAAATCAACATAGTACTACTGAAAATGCTCGTAATGGTACAAGTTCAAAAAAATTAATAACTCAACAAGGTAAAATTGAAATTGATGTACCAAGAGATCGCAATAGTAATTTTACTCCTGTAATAGTTCCTAAAAGGCAAAGAAGATTTGATGGTTTTGATCAACAAGTTCTTTCCTTGTATGCAAAAGGAATGACATTATCTGACATTAGAATGCAGTTGCAAGAGTTATATCATGGTGCTGATATTAGTGAAAGTGTTATTAGTCAAATTACTGATGATGTTATTGATGATGTTAAAGCATGACAAAATCGACCATTAGAAAGTATTTATCCTATTGTTTATTTTGATTGTATAGTAGTTAAAGTACGACAAGATAAACGGATTATTAACAAATCAGTTTATATAGCATTAGGAGTTGATTTAGAAGGCAAAAAAGATGTTTTAGGATTATGAATTAGTGAAAATGAAGGTTCTAAGTTTTGATTATCTAATTTCACAGAAATGAAAAATCGTGGCTTAAATGATATTCTTATTGCTTGTAGTGATAATTTAACAGGCATGTCAGAAGCAATACAATCAGTTTATCCTAAAACAGAACATCAATTATGCATTGTTCATCAAATTAGAAATAGTTTAAAATATGTTTCATACAAACATCGAAAAGGTCTAGTTGCAGATTTAAAACCAATTTATAGTGCATGTAGTGAAGAACAAGCAATGCAAGCTTTAGAATCGTTTGAAAGTAAATGAAATAAACAATATCCTCAAATTACTAAATCTTGATATAAAAATTGAGATAATTTAATGGTTTTTATTAGTTATCCAGTAGAAATCAAAAGAGTGATTTATACTACAAATGCTATTGAATCTGTTAATAGTCAATTACGAAAAATCATCAGAAATAAAAAAGTTTTTCCTAATGATATGGCAGTTTTCAAAATATTTTAGGCTTTTCTCCCTTTATGTACTATTTTAATTTTATCACATAAATGCTGATAAAAACCTATCTACGGACTTCTCCCCACATTTTTAAATCAAACATAGAATTACAGTTTCAAAACTAGGTATCTTGTTGAATTTATATGCAGCTTCTTTAGCATATAAATGAACATGATGTTTTGCAACTTTGATATGTGTTTTAAATGTTCTTCTTATATGTTTTCAAACTGATTCAATTTGGTTGGTATTTACACCAATTTTTGAAACATAGCCATCTTGATGGTTAACTGTTTCATGCTTAGTGAAAACTGATTTAAAATCGCAATATCCTTTTCAAGAATCAGTATATACAAGACATTTTGAAGAAATGTGGTTTTTTGCAAACTGCAAAAGATTTTTACTCTTTGCGTTTTTCAATACTTTCACAATTAAATTATTGGTTGTTTTTTGATAAATGCCAACAATCAAGTTTTTATTCACCAAGGATCTTCCTTGTTTTTTAAAACCCATATGTGAAAGATACATTTCATCAATTTGCACTGTACCTTCAACAATAAATTGAGGTTTTTGTTTTGCAATACGTGTTCTGATTTTATGAGTCATTCTTAAAGCAGTTTTCAAAGTCACTCCCAATTCTTTTGCAATATCTGTTGATGGAATTCCATGTTTGGTGTTTATTCATCTAAAGATAAGATAAAACCAAGATGTTAAAGATGTTTGTGACCTTGAAAATATGGTGCCTGTGAGAATGCTAAATGTTTGATTACATTTTAAACATCTCATTCTTTTTAAATCAGAAGTATTCAAATTAAAACTAAAACACCTAATACATTTGTTTTCTTTCAAATTTGCTATATATGCAAGACATTGCTGTTCAGTTTGAAAAGCATTGTTGAATTCATTCAGTTTCATTATTCCCTCCACAAGTACATGTGGGGAGAAGTCCGATATTTTACTTGGCAATTGAAAATATAACAAAAAAATGAACATTGCCTATTCAAAATTGAAATACAGCAATTGCTCATTTTATGATAAAATTTGAAGACAGAATTAATCTAAATTAGTAACTTTGTAAAACAAAGATACACAGATTATTAAAAAGCCTCTTCTAACTTGACAAAGCATTATTTCACCATTAACTTGTGTTATCTTCTTTTTCATTCTTTCTTCATTTAAAACGTATTTTTTAGCTTTTTCTGATATTTCTTGTTCATCTAAAAATACTTTTTCTAAAAAATCACTCATTTTATATTTTAATTCAATAGGTTTTGGAAATTTAAAATCAGTTTCATTTAAAAATCCAACAACAAAAAGTCGATTTCTACTTTGTGGAATACCATAATCTTTAGCATTTAAAAGTTTATAGTGAATATTATAACCCGTTTCTTTAAATTTTTGTTCAATTATTTTTCAAGTCTGACCTTTATTATTTGTTAGTAACCCTTTAACATTTTCAAAAATAAAAACTTTGGGTTTTATTTAATTTACAAGTCTAATAAATTCAAAAATTAATAAACCTCTAGTATCTTCCAACCCTTTTTGAAAACCAATCGAACTAAAACTTTGACATGGAGAACCACCTACAAATATATCAACTTTATTTTTAAACTTACTACCATCAATATTATATACATCATCATATCATTGATTATCATTTATTTTATAATTTGCAAAGTATGTTTCTTTAACATATTTATCATTATCACAAGCAAATAATATTTCATGTTCAATATCCATTTTTTTAAGCGCTTGTTCAAATGAACCAATACCACTAAAAGAGGTTGCTACTTTTAATTTCATATTATTACCTCCATTAATTTATATTCAAAAAGAATTATAACAAAATAAACTTATATTTTAGTTTATTTTTATTTTTTATAATATTTATATTTTATATAAAAATTATTTTTAAACGAAATGCATTATTTTATTTTTTTAGTTTTAGCTAAATTTAATGCAATTTTTCGCGCAGCAAATGGATCACGAGGATCATAATGTCAATAATTAGTAAAATATTTTTTAAAATTATTAGGTAATGTTGAAGAAGCAATATTAATAGCATGAAAACGATTAGCTTTTGCTTTTAGTTGTAACATTAAATTAATATTATTTTTAGTAATATTAGCAGATAAAAAATCAGAAACTACCAATAAGTCTGCATTATGATATGTCTTAGATTGCATAATTGTTAAAGCATGACTAATAGCTGGATTAATATTAGTATGTCCTTTAAAACTATGACCTAAAAAATGAATTAGATTGGGAATTGATGAAACTAAATTAGATAAGTCATAAGTTTCAAATTTACCAGAAAAATTAATCATATAGCACGGTCTTTTTTCTTGTAAAGCAATTTTACTAATAGCCAGCGCAATTGATTTTGCAATAATTTCTGGACTATGACTCATTGATTTAGATGTATCAATGCATAAGATAAAAGGGCCTTCACTTTCGGGAATTGGTACTTCTACAACTTCTTCAACAAGATGTTCAGTGGCAACTAAATCCATTGATTCAAACTCTGTAATTGCTAACTTTTCTTCAACAAATTTTTTATAAAAAATGGCATTTAACTCTGGAATAGCAAGATTACCTAATTCTAATGGTAATAAATATTCTAAATCTTTACCCTCGGTAATTCCTACTATTTCTTCAGGCCATTTTCCTAATGGCTTTAATTCATATTCAATTTGTACTTTTTGATGAATCTGCTTTTCTGTTAAACCTGAAATTCCTTTTCAACGACCAAGTAGTCTAGCAATTTCAATAATAGCTGGATTCTTATTTAAAATTTCACCATATTGTATAATAGTATTTAAATTAATTTTTTTAAAATCATTTAAATCTCCTTCTCAAAATCGTCCAAAAAAATTTCAAGCAAAACCAATAATATGCCTTACTTCATTAATAATTTTAATATTATTACTTCACATTGTTAAATACTTTTGACGCATTTGCATAGTTTCAAATAACTTATAATTTACAATTCTTTGAACAATTAAACTTTCTCAATGTCTTGTAAAATTATCAAAAGTTAATTTACTATTAAGTTTACGATCCTTAAATTTTTCTTTAAAATAATGAAAATAATTAATCATTAGTGAATCAAGAGTTTTTGCCCTAGTGTAAATTTCTTGTCAATTATTTTTTAATCTATCAATACCATTAATCATAACTCAGAAATATAATCGTAATTCTCTTTTAATGATGGGACTAATAACAATATTTTTACTTTTTTCTAAAACTTCATTTAAATAAAAATGACTAATTTGTTGATCAAATTCCGGAGCTAATCAAGCAAAATTTCTTTTAAATCAAGCAAAATTACTTAAATTTGTTTCTGATAAAGACATTTTTTTTAATTTGGTTTCTAAAATTTGTGAAACATGGGATTCAATTAATTCTTCCATACTAATCACCTATTTTAATTAACATCAGAATTATTATTAGTGTCATTAACATTTGGGATAGTTATTGGTGAATCTTCAGTTAGTGATTCTGATGAAAGAGTCTTTTCGGTTTCTGCCTCAGGTATTTGTGAAATTTTATCAAAAAATGCCATTTCTAATAGTGATTTAAATTGTTCATCAAAAAATATAGAATTGGTTTTACTTAAACGATGATATTCTTGTTCAAAATGTACTTTTAATTCATTAATTTGTTGCTTTAAATCTTTAATTTGACTATTAATATTTCCAAATTGTGATTTACTATCAGTATTAGTTAATTCAACTTGAATTATAGAATTATTTGTAATATTTATTAATTCACTAGAATTCTTTAATTGTAGTTCAAAATTCTGATTACCTTCCATTTTACTTAAACTTTTACCATAAAATAATTGAATATTATGACTTTTTTTATTACGTCGTAATAATAACTGAAAATCCTTTCTACTAATAAAACAAATTGGAAATTCATCACTATGTCATAATAAACGATAATATATACCTTTAATTTCTTCAGAAAATGGATTGGAGTAAATAGATGGTTGATTTTGACTATCTTTAATGTTTTCGGCATTATTACTTAATGTTTCCAACTCACTTTCCAGTTCAATCTGATTTTGTTTTAATGTGTAAGTTAAATCTTCACAATATGCTTCATTGAAAAGTTTTGTATATTCTTTTTCTTGAACTTCATTATCTCAAATACAGTAAAGAATAATCAATAAATCAGGCTTATCAGTAGTTGTTCTGCCATTATAATAAGCTGAAGCTTTTATTAATTTTGCAATTTTTTTTCATCTTCGATCAGAAATGTAAGCTTTACCATTAGTTGCTTCTGTTAAAATTTTACGAAAACGAGAAATAAAACTTAATGTTTCTTTGCTTAAAGTAACAGTAGTTTCCAATTCTTTTAATCACTTTTCATATTCAGATGTTTTAATTTGTAATTCAAGCGGAACTTTTACTTCTAAACTAGTAATACTTTCTAGCATATCATTAAAATTTTCTTCATTAGTTAAACCATAAACTATCATTCTAATAATAAAACGATCAAATAAAGCTTCTAAACCTTTACCGCTTTCTGGTAATTCATTGGAAGCTGAAATTAATAGTTTTAATGGTACTTTGATATCAACACCACCATTACGAAAGATTTTTTCATTAATAATAGTTAGTAAAGTATTTTGAATTGAAGGGCCTGCTTTTCAAATTTCATCCAAAAAAGCAATATCAACAGCAGGTAAATATTGATCAATAATTCTTACATAGTTACCTTTTAATAAATCTTTGATTGAGATTGGTCCAAAAATTTCTTCTGGAGTAGAAAAACGATTCATTAAATATTCAAAATTTCGCCCATCATGAAGCGCATATTTAATTCGTCGTGAAATTAATGATTTAGCAATTCCTGGTAATCCTAATAAAAATATTGATTCTCCTGATAATAACGCCAAAATAGCAAGTTTAAAAACAGTTTCTTTTTCATAAACATCAGCGCTAATTACTTTAATTAATTGTTCAATTCGCTTAGAAAGTAAACTATCTGTATTCATTATATTCTCCTTTACTTATTATTTATTCGACACTTAATTCTCTTCTTACATCATCACTTTTAACAATTAATAAACAAGCAGCAATTAATCATAAAACAGTTATTAATAAAACAATAATCATAAATATTGGAACTTCTGCAGAAACAGTTTCATTTACTAATCCATTAACCACTAACAAAATTGTACAAAATACTTCTAAAACTATAAAATAAGCAATTGCTAAAATAATATAAACAATTGATCATCCAAACATAGCACTAGCAGTGCGACCAATCGCTACTGGTAAATAAAATATAAAATTAAATCCCAGAGTTATAATTAAAAATATATAAATTATATAAGTTGGGTTCATGTTACTACCTTTATTACTCAAAATTTGATTAACCAAATTGTTAGCTAAAAAATAAGAAAAAATTAAATGAAAACATGAAACTGTAAGTAACAAAATACGAGCAATATTTTCCATTTTTGAACTTCAATACATTCTTTTAAATTTAATACTATCACTTAATAACGGATTATAAGTAGTAAAACGTTGTTCTTCAATATCTTTAAATGATTGATTATCATTATTTGATTTGATAATACTATTATCAACATTTGACAATGGAGTATTTTTTAAGTCATCTTTTTTTTCTTCCATATATCTAACACCCCTTATTTTTTATTTATATTATAACTTATTTTAGGTATTAAAACTTAATAATAGTATCTGATATAAATCAAAATTATAAGCGTTTAATTTTACAAAATTATTAAATAAACATATTATCAAATTTAAATTTATTTTTTTAAGATATAATATGACAAAATTAAAAAACAAAAAAATAATTATTTAACTTTGACCATCCAAAATTAAATAATTATTAAAAATATTTTTTAAATAAATAAGAAATTATAAATCAATATATAAAATAAAATATTTTGTTGATTCACTAAAGATAATACTTAATATATTTTAAAAACAAAATACCTAATGAACATAATAACTGTTAATTATTTCACATTTTTGGATTGCATCTCAAAAATTATTATTTTTTATTTTTAGTTTTAAACCAATAATTAAAAAAGTTAATGCAATAGTAAAAAATCCAAAAATTGGAGTTAAAATTATACAAAAAATAACTCCAATTTGTAACTGAACTCAATCATAATAACCATCATAATTATGAATTACTGATGAACATATATTTTCTGCAGAATGATTTAAAATATAATTTACACTCATATAATTTAATAAACTAAATCCATTTGTTATTTCTAGTGTTATTTCTATAATAAGTCTTTTTTCTTTATATAATTTAAGATTTTCAAAAAAACTTTTATCAAAACTTGAAAAACCAATTAACATTAAACCAATTACCATAATTAAAATAGTTAAAATAGTTAAAATAAATAAAAATAAGGTTGCTAATTTTAATTTTTTATATTTTTGCAATATCATTTATAATTTTCCTTTCAAAATAAAAACCCATTTGCTTTTATCTCAACAAACAATGGGTTAAAAACTACTATATTATTTATATTTTTTATACATAAGAATAATAACAAATTTATATTAATTTTACAATTAATAACCTATATAATTAAAACTATTTTATATAATTAGTATGAATATTAAATTATAGTTATCAAAATTTAACCCATTTTCATAAAATCAACACTTATTTTTAAGTATTTAAATTCACTTTACTTTAAAAGTAAAATTAAAACTATGGGGCTTGGGAACATAGTCACTGCTTATCAAATCTTTTCCAATATGAAATCTAATTTTTTTAATATCATTAGTCTTAATAATATCAGTTGCCTTTAATGATAAATTATTACCATCAATATCTAAAAAACTAAAAGCACTTAACTCATTAATTTGCACCTTTAAAGCTTTAACAAAATATCCTTTAAAAGTAGCAAGTGATTTAATAACAAGATTTCAATTAATATTTGGATCAACCGTCGAATCAGGATAATATAATAAGAAAAAAGTAGAATTATTTTTTGCAAATTGATACATTTCTTGTCAATATTTATTTTCTAAAAAAGTTTCTAGATCACCAATATTAACATAATCATTAACATTAATATTTTCAATACTATTATTTATTGAATTTGAAAAACCAAAATAATAACTCAATTCCTTATATTTAAAATGATTACCACTATTATCACTAGTCAATAATACATGTGGAGGACTATATTTTATTAATGATTCATCACTATCTACTGCTTCTTGTACCATACTAAAAGGAACAAAATCAATAGGATTAACTTTAAGATAATCAATAACCTCTTCAATACTTGTTGGTTTTAAATAAATGAAATCATAAACAACATTTGGATTAGAAACATATGTTATATAAAAAGGTTTTAATGGAAAATTTGAAGAATATGAATAAAGATTAACATATTCTTTGGAACTATTCACAGCATTACCAACATAATTTAATTCGGGATGATGAACTAATTCGAAATATGGTTCAATAGTAGCTACATCATTAAAATCAATATCTGGTAAAGGAATTGTTGATATTATTGGATAAAGATGAGTATCACTAGCAAATTCTTCTTTATAATCATTAATAAATTTATTAATTTCATCTTCGATTGTTTTATAAACAACAGTATTATCAATTTTATCCGCATAATAAAAATTAGTTGGTAAATAACCATGTGTTCATTGTTCTTGCAAATAATCACTACCATTTGGAAATTTTCCTGAAATATGTTTACTAAATTTTCCTTCAAATTGATTAAACATCATAAATTTTTCATAAAATTTAGCAGTATTTTTAATTAATGCAATTACTGGTATTTTAAATTCAATAAATGAAGATTGTAACTTTAATTTTAAATCAAATTTAGTAACACCATCAGTTTGAATTAAACTCTTATCTAATTCATCATTACTATTAGGTTTATAAAAAGTGAAATCATAATTAGTAATATTAGTTGGAAAAAAACTATCTCATCAAGATTCTTTTATTAATAAATCAAAAACTTGTTTTTTTGAGTCTTCTTCAAAAAATGGCAAACGTAAATTTTTATTACTACTATCAATTGGAACATCATTCATATCAACAACAATTGATTCTTCTGGAATATTTTGTTTAAAATAACCAATATTAAAAGCACTCTGCATAGCAAGAGCAATAAAAAAAGTACTAATTGCTAAACCAATTATCATAATTAAAGAAATAGTTATTGTCAGAAAAGTTTTTTTTACTTTTACTGGTTCTACTTTACCAGTAACGTATTTAGTAATATTATTTAGTTTTCTTCAATCATCATTATCTTTCTTTTTAGCCATATATTATTCACCTAAATTTTCATTATCTAAAACTTAATTCATACATTTTAATAATACTTTTAATTAAATATTTTTTATTTTCAATAGTATTTAATCATCAATGCAAAATAGCAATTCATCATAATAAGAGTGCTATAACCGCGAAAATCAATACTGTCATTCGATAAGGACTGTCACTATAAGAAAACATAAAAAAACTAATACCAATAATTATTAAATTAACAATAGAACCAAATATTAAAAAAAATAAACAACTTAAACCAATACCTCTAATAGTTTTAGATAAAAAAACGGGTAAAATCATAATTAAAATTATAAAAGCAAATAAAACAGTAACTAACATTGCTACTACTTTTAATATTGCACTTTGAAAAACTGGTGCTGATGGTATACCAGGAAGATTAGCAACCAATTGACCAAAACCAATGCCATTAAAAAAAATCAAACCAATTCAAAAAATTTGAATAATTAAAATAAATATTCGCGAAAAACCATCACCAAGACTAGTAAAATAAACTCTTGTTAAATTTAAATCTAATAATGAAGGTAAAGGAGTTTCCTTTAATTTCTTTAACTCTTTTTGACCAATAAGATTACTTGTAATTAAAAATTGTTTATCTAATGATTTATCCATATCTTTCACCCATCCTATAAAATAATTATAATGCATTTTATTTAAAAACTATATAGTTAACTTATATCCAAATTTTAAATCTATAAAATAATTAAATTATTATTTTAAAATAAATACAAACATAATTAATATAAATAAACCTATAAAAATTAACGGACTTCTCCCCACATGTACTTGTGGAGGGAATAATGAAACTGAATGAATTCAACAATGCTTTTCAAAATGAACAGCAATGTCTTGCATATATAGCAAATTTGAAAGAAAACAAATGTATTAGGTGTTTTAGTTTTAATTTGAATACTTCTGATTTAAAAAGAATGAGATGTTTAAAATGTAATCAAACATTTAGCATTCTCACAGGCACCATATTTTCAAGGTCACAAACATCTTTAACATCTTGGTTTTATCTTATCTTTAGATGAATAAACACCAAACATGGAATTCCATCAACAGATATTGCAAAAGAATTGGGAGTGACTTTGAAAAATGCTTGAAGAATGACTCATAAAATCAGAACACGTATTGCAAAACAAAAAACTCAATTTATTGTTGAAGGTACAGTGCAAATTGATGAAATGTATCTTTCACATATGGGTTTTAAAAAAAAAGGAAGATCCTTGGTGAATAAAACCTTGATTGTTGGCATTTATCAAAAAACAACCAATAATTTAATTGTGAAAGTATTGAAAAACGCAAAGAGTAAAAATATTTTGCAGTTTGCAAAAAACCACATTTCTTCAAAATGTCTTGTATATATTGATTCTTGAAAAGGATATTGCGATTTTAAATCAGTTTTCACTAAGCATGAAACAGTTAACCATCAAGATGGCTATGTTTCAAAAATTGGTGTAAATACCAACCAAATTGAATCAGTTTGAAAACATATAAGAAGAACATTTAAAACACATATCAAAGTTGCAAAACATCATGTTCATTTATATGCTAAAGAAGCTGCATATAAATTCAACAAGATACCTAGTTTTGAAACTGTTGGAATGGCAACCCTTTTTAGGACTATTTTTTGGTAGACATTTGTTTTTGATAATTAACTGGAGTTAAGTAGTTTAAAGTGCCGTGAATTCTTATGTTGTTATATCAATTGATGTAATCAAATAATTCTAATTTTAATTGGATTAATGATGTAAAATTTTTATCATTAATAAATTCGGTTTTGAAAGTTTTAAAGGTTGCTTCAGCAACAGCGTTATCATAAGGACAACCTTTTTTGCTTAAAGAGCGATTAATATTGAATGCTAGTAAAAGTTTATCAATAATTTTATTATTAAATTCATTACCGCGATCACTATGAAATATTTGAATATCTTTTAAACAGCGATTTGAGTGCATAAATGCTTGATATACTAATGATGCATTGGATGGGTTACACTTTATTGGACACTAATTACATAGACAAGTGAACAAAGAAAGGAACTATAATTATGGCCAATATTAACTCATATACCGATGAATTTAAAAAACAAATAGTAGCTTTATATCAAAGTGGCAAATCAGTATCTTGCCTTGCTAAAGAATATAATGTTACAAGAGCAGCTACTTACAATTGAATTAAGCAATTTACTAATTCAGGTAGTTTTAAAACTAAAGATAATCGTTCTGTTGAAGAAAATGAATTAATTAAATTAAGAAAAGAATTAAAACAATTAAGAATGGAAAATGATATTTTAAAGCAAGCAGCACTAATAATAGGCAGAAAATAGAAATTATTGTCAAAAATAAAGTTAAATATAAAATTCGCACAATGTGTCATTTTTTAAAAATCTCTAAATCAACATATTATTTTAATTTAAAGAAAAAAGAAAATAAAATCAAAAATAATATTTATGATGAAGCTGTTATTAGTGCTTTTAAAGAAAATAAAGAAGTTTATGGTACTAGAAGATTAAAAGTCATTCTAGAAAACCAAGAAATTTATTTATCAAGACGAAAAATTAAAGAAATTATGAATAAACATAATTTAATATCAAAATACACTAAATTATCATACAAAAATCATAATAAAGTCAATGATAGTCAAATAACCAATCTTGTTGATAGAAACTTTAATAATAGAGTTAAAAATGAAGTTATTGTTAGTGATTTAACTTATGTTCAAGTAAATGGTAAGTGAAACTATATTTGTTTATTAATTGACCTATTTAACCGCGAAATAATTGGACATAGTGTAGGTACTAAAAAAGATGCATCATTAGTATATCAAGCATTTATGCACTCAAATCGCTGTTTAAAAGATATTCAAATATTTCATAGTGATCGCGGTAATGAATTTAATAATAAAATTATTGATAAACTTTTACTAGCATTCAATATTAATCGCTCTTTAAGCAAAAAAGGTTGTCCTTATGATAACGCTGTTGCTGAAGCAACCTTTAAAACTTTCAAAACCGAATTTATTAATGATAAAAATTTTACATCATTAATCCAATTAAAATTAGAATTATTTGATTACATCAATTGATATAACAACATAAGAATTCACAGCACTTTAAACTACTTAACTCCAGTTAATTATCAAAAACAAATGTCTACCAAAAAATAGTCCTAAAAAGGGTTGCCATTCCACATCTTTTTTAGTACCTACACTATGTCCAATTATTTCGCGGTTAAATAGGTCAATTAATAAACAAATATAGTTTCACTTACCATTTACTTGAACATAAGTTAAATCACTAACAATAACTTCATTTTTAACTCTATTATTAAAGTTTCTATTAACAAGATTGGTTATTTGACTATCATTGACTTTATTATGATAATTTTTGAATGATAATTTAGTGTATTTTGATATTAAATTATGTTTATTCATAATTTCTTTAATTTTTCGTCTTGATAAATAAATTTCTTGGTTTTCTAGAATGACTTTTAATCTTCTAGTACCATAAACTTCTTTATTTTTTTTAAAAGCACTAATAACAGCTTGTTCATAAATATTATTTTGAATTTTATTTTTTTTCTTTAAATTAAAATAATATGTTGATTTAGAGAGTTTTAAAAAATGACACATTGTGCGAATTTTATATTTAGATTTATTATTTGCAATAATCTCTACTTTCTGCCTATTATTAGTGCTGCTTGCTTTAAAATATCATTTTCCATTCTTAATTGTTTTAATTCTTTTCTTAATTTAATTAATTCATTTTCTTCAACAGAACGATTATCTTTAGTTTTAAAACTACCTGAATTAGTAAATTGCTTAATTCAATTGTAAGTAGCTGCTCTTGTAACATTATATTCTTTAACAAGGCAAGATACTGATTTGCCACTTTGATATAAAGCTACTATTTGTTTTTTAAATTCATCGGTATATGAGTTAATATTGGCCATAATTATAGTTCCTTTCTTTGTTCACTTGTCTATGTAATTAGTGTCCAATAAAGTGTAACCCATCCACTGTAATTCTATGTTTGATTTAAAAATGTGGGGAGAAGTCCGTAGATAGGCTTTGGAATGGCAACCCTTTTTAGGACTATTTTTTGGTAGACATTTGTTTTTGATAATTAACTGGAGTTAAGTAGTTTAAAGTGCCGTGAATTCTTATGTTGTTATATCAATTGATGTAATCAAATAATTCGAATTTTAATTGGATTAATGATGTAAAATTTTTATCATTAATAAATTCGGTTTTGAAAGTTTTAAAGGTTGCTTCAGCAACAGCGTTATCATAAGGACAACCTTTTTTGCTTAAAGAGCGATTAATATTGAATGCTAGTAAAAGTTTATCAATAATTTTATTATTAAATTCATTACCGCGATCACTATGAAATATTTGAATATCTTTTAAACAGCGATTTGAGTGCATAAATGCTTGATATACTAATGATGCATCTTTTTTAGTACCTACACTATGTCCAATTATTTCGCGGTTAAATAGGTCAATTAATAAACAAATATATTTTCACTTACCATTTACTTGAACATAAGTTAAATCACTAACAATAACTTCATTTTTAACTCTATTATTAAAGTTTCTATTAACAAGATTGGTTATTTGACTATCATTGACTTTATTATGATAATTTTTGAATGATAATTTAGTGTATTTTGATATTAAATTATGTTTATTCATAATTTCTTTAATTTTTCGTCTTGATAAATAAATTTCTTGGTTTTCTAGAATGACTTTTAATCTTCTAGTACCATAAACTTCTTTATTTTTTTTAAAAGCACTAATAACAGCTTGTTCATAAATATTATTTTGAATTTTATTTTTTTTCTTTAAATTAAAATAATATGTTGATTTAGAGAGTTTTAAAAAATGACACATTGTGCGAATTTTATATTTAGATTTATTATTTGCAATAATCTCTACTTTCTGCCTATTATTAGTGCTGCTTGCTTTAAAATATCATTTTCCATTCTTAATTGTTTTAATTCTTTTCTTAATTTAATTAATTCATTTTCTTCAACAGAACGATTATCTTTAGTTTTAAAACTACCTGAATTAGTAAATTGCTTAATTCAATTGTAAGTAGCTGCTCTTGTAACATTATATTCTTTAACAAGGCAAGATACTGATTTGCCACTTTGATATAAAGCTACTATTTGTTTTTTAAATTCATCGGTATATGAGTTAATATTGGCCATAATTATAGTTCCTTTCTTTGTTCACTTGTCTATGTAATTAGTGTCCAATAAAGTGTAACCCATCCAGTTCTTGATTAAATCATGAAATTTGTTCTTCTGACAGTTCTGCTTTTTGTATTGGAGTTAATAACAAAATTTGTTCTAATGATAATGATTTAATTTCTGATTTTGATAATAATTGCATTGGTTTTGAATTAAATTCTTCAACTTGTTTTACTGTTGTTGAAGCAACTGTTGTGCTATTAAAATACTTATTTATTTTTCCCTCAAAAATTTTTCGTTGTTCTGCTGTCAAAAAATGAATTTGTTTTTCTGTAAAATTTAAAATTTGTTCTTGATTAAATCATGAAATTTGGTCAGGAGTGAATGATTGAATTTGTTTTTCTTTAAATTCTCGAATTTGTTCAGTTGTAAATTGTGTAATCTGACTTGGTGTAAATCATGAAATTTGGTCAGATGTAAAAGAATCAATATATGCACGACTGAATATTTGTATTTGTTCTAATGATAATGATTGAATTTGTAGTTTAGTAAAATCTGTAATCTGACTTGGTCTAAATCATGAAATTTGTTTTGGGCTAAATGCTTGAATTTGGTTTTTAGTAAATTCTACAATCTGACTTGATCTAAATCATGAAATTTGATCAGATGTAAATAATCTAATCTGTCATGGTGCAAATCATAAAATTTGTTTTGGACTAAATGCTTGAATTTGTTCTTCTGTAAATGATTGAATTTGTTTTAGTGTTAGTGCTTGAATTTGTTTTTCTGTAAGTGCTTGAATTTGTTCTCGTTCAAATTTTGGTATTTGTTCTGGTGTAAATCATGAAATTTGATCAGATGTAAAAGAATCAATGTCTGCACGACTGAATATTTGTATTTGTTCTAATGATAATGATTGAATTTGTTTTTCTGTAAATTCTCGAATTTGTTTTAGTGTTAGTGCTTGAATTTGTTCTGGTGTAAATTCTGAAATTTGTTTTTTTGTTAATAATTGAATTTGGTGACTAGTATACATTTCTAAGTTCGAACGAGCCGAACGTTTTTTTCTATTTAAACTTAATGAAGTTACTTTTATCGGTTTTAATGTAAATGTTTGAAATTGTTCTCTTTGAATTATTTTTTTGATTTTTTTATTCTTAAACTTTAAAACTTGTGCTGGTGTAAAGGTTGCAAGTTGTTTTTTAGTAAATCATGAATTCTGCTCTTTAGTAAATCATGAAACTTGTTGTAAAGTAAATGCTTGAATTTGTGCTTTTGTGAAATGTGGTATTTGTTTGGCTGTAAATGCTTGAATTTGTTTTTTATTAAACATTTTAATATGTTTTTGGGTAAATTCTTGTATTTGTTCTGCCGTTAGTAACTGCAGTTGTTCTTTAGAACCCATTTCAATATTGTATAAAAAATTTAATGATAATATATTTTTTAAAATTGGTTCATTGATACCATTTTCTAATGTTAATGCATTATTCACTGGTATCAATGTCTCAACATTATTGCTACTTATGATACTTGAAGATGAGTTATTAAAGTTTAATAAATTGTTTGCCATATTTTTGCTCACTTTTAAAAATTAAAAACTATTATAAAGTAATAGTTAAATTTAAATAAAATTATATTGATTATTTAAATTATACGTGTATTTTAATATTTTTAATTTACTTAAAATCAAAAACTTTATTCCATAATGAATAAAATAATTATTAATTACAACAATAAAAAAAGAGTAAGACCTTTTACTTACTCTCTAAATTAATACTGCTTATGTTTTATTTTCTAAATGGCGGTCTTGACGGGGATCGAACCCGCGATCTCCTCCGTGACAGGGAGGCGTATTAACCACTTTACCACAAGACCGTGGTTGCGGAGACTGGATTTGAACCAATGATCTTCGGATTATGAGCCCGACGGGATACCACTTCCCCACTCCGCGATGTATAAAATTTAATAATAATGGAGGAGGCTGAGGGATTCGAACCCTCGAGCACTTGCGCACTGACAGTTTTCAAGACTGTTCCCTTCAACCGGACTTGGGTAAGCCTCCGAGTATTTAAGTATGGTGGACCCTATCGGATTCGAACCAATGCTCGCCCGGTTATGAGCCGGGAGCTTTAACCAACTAAGCTAAGGGTCCTAGACTATGGTAGCGGGGATGGGACTCAAACCCATGGCCTCTCGGGTATGAACCGAACGCTCTAATCAACTGAGCTACCTCGCCAGTTTTAGTTTAAATGTTTAAACCGATATATAAATGGTGGACCCTATCGGGATCGAACCGACCACCTCCTGCGTGCAAGGCAGGCGCTCTACCAAATGAGCTAAGGGCCCTTGTTTTTAATAATGGTCGGGAAGACAGGATTCGAACCTGCGACCTCTCGGTCCCAAACCGAGCGCTCTACCAAGCTGAGCCACATCCCGATGGTGCGCCTGGCAGGACTTGAACCCACAACCTTTTGATCCGTAGTCAAACGATCTATCCAATTGATCTACAGGCGCATTTAATTACTAAAATTTATAGTAACTAATTAAATCATTAAACCTAATCAATTATAACTTATTAAAAGTAATATTTACAAGTATATTTGCAAATATTATTAATATTTTGGAGGAGCCGATCGGATTCGAACCGACGATCAAAGTTTTGCAGACTTATGCCTTAAACCACTTGGCCACGGCTCCAAATATAATTAAAAAAATTTAAAGACTTTTCAATATTACCAAGACTAGTTACTATTTGCAACTTGTTTTACAATATTATTCATAAAATATTAAATATTTTTTTATTATTTATTTCACTAATTAAAATCTTATAAAGTTATTTATAATTAATTATTAAATTAAATAATAAAAAAAGCACAATTGTGCATTTAATTTATGGTGGAGATGGCGGGGATCGAACCCGCGTCCAAAAGTTAACTGACTAACTGTATCTACAGTTTAGTATAATTTAGAAAAATCACTATTTAATAATAAATTATACGAAATTATGAATAGCTAGTTAATGGAAATTCGAAAAAATTTATTAACATCATTTTTTCTAGTTTATCCTTATGATACGTTACTAATATTGATAAACTTGCTATTAGCAACGGTAGTATTTACTTCTTAAGTAATTAAGCAGGTAAAACTGCTTGATTTCCTAAACCAAATCCAAAGTTGTTTAACTTTGTTGTGAATCAGTTAGGTACTACGGTTTTAGTTTGTTTTCCGGTTATGAAACCTCGTAGTATTATGGTCTACCAAACCACTGCCACAATTAGTTGTTCACTCCTGTCGAAACCAGAACATCCCCGTTAATATTATACATTACTTTCTAATATAAAGCAATTTTTGGTTTTCTTAAAAATTACTAATAATTCTTTCAAATTTTCATCATAAATTATAAAATCTAAAAATTAAAATTTGGCAATTTATCAATGCTATTACTAATTCGAGAATTAATAGCAAAATTATCATGAATTATTACTTTTGAAACATTTCATTGTGATAAATTTTGATCAAACGTTATTGCACCAGCAAACATAGAATGATGCATAGTTATTACATTTGAAACATCTCAACCCGAAATATCTTGATTAAATGATGAAGCACTTTGAAACATCTGTTTTGTACTTGTTATTTCTGATGGTAACTGATCTGGTACTTTTTGAATTGTTTTTGGCATTCTGACAACTTGAATTTCTTCTTTCTCATTTTTATAAAATCAAATTTGAATGATTTCAGTAGTTTTTATATCTGATAAGTCTATTTTACTAGTTGTTTGCTCTTCTCCATTACTATCAACGTAAATTGTATCTTGTTGTTATACTATTGTATATTTATAACGATTTGATTGTCTATTTGAATTTGGTGGTTTAGGTAATAAAATCTTTGGATTAAATTGTGATTTTATTTTTTTTCTTTTTCATTTTCTTCCTCGTTTTTTGCTTCTATATCAGAAGTATACAAAATACCAGCAGTGGCTCCACCAACTAAAGTAGTACCACCAAAAATGGCAGTAATAATTTTCTTTTTTTTACTTTTTCAGACATAAAAAACCTCTCTTAAATTCTTAATTTTTTTATAATGGCATGACCATATTTTATATAATTTTATGTAATAAATTATTTAATATGCTTAAATTTTATTTCAATAGTGATTTGTTAAAACGTTTTGAAAATATTAAAAAAAATAAAAATCCCACTTCATAATTACATTTTATTTATGGTCTAAAAAATAATCATGAAATAGGTTATTTTATTATTTATTATAATCAAGTATATAGGGACTTCGTCCCTCGCCACTACGTGGCTCACCCAAATTATAGTCCCAGTAGGTTCACTGGGACTATAATCATTCTTATTTATCTTTATTTTTAGATTTATCTTTTTTCTTTAAAATATTATCCAATTTATCCAAACCAGCAGACTTAATATCACTATAAGTCATATCAATACTACTTGCTTCTTTAAGATATTTCTTAGGTGACAATTCACTTTTAAGTTCATGCACATAATGTAAAGCACGTGAATTATACCTTTTTAACCAGTGTCTAGGAAAAAATAAAGTCATAGCCATTGCTTCACCACTATAACTTGGAGGCATAATACCTCTTTTAATCATTTTCTTTGTTCTACGACGTGAAAATACTACTTTATTATAATCCTCAATATTATTATATAAATTAAGATTAAATATAACAATAAAACCCAAAAAACGCATACGTTTAACTTGAACAACATACTCAACTTTTTCTCTTGCTTGTACTGGTATTCTATTAGGGTGTTGTTCAATCAAATACATTGTACCATTAAACATGTGACCTATTAACTTACAAAATTGTCCTAAACTTTCTTGTTGATTTTTAAACTGTACTCCTAAATCATTAGAATTTATTTTTAATGCTAATTCATCTAAAATTATTAAATCTTGTTCCTCAAAAGCATAATTACTTGCTAACTGATTAAAAGTAAAAACATCGTTATAATTAACCAAATAAGAATAACCAGTCTTTAACTTAATAGGGAAAGGAGACTAACTACTCGTTTCTTATGAGTTTGTGCTAAACAACAAGCAAGGGCAGATTTGCCAGTTCTTGGAGGTGCTGAAATAATATAACTACCAACTCTTTTTAAAATTTTAACATTACGAATAGTTATAAGAATTGGATAAATAATTATAATCAAACCTATAACTAATAACACATAACCATATCAAGGCATAATAAACTCCTAACCTATAATTAAACTAATTGCTCTAACAAATAATCATAAAGGTATAATATTTTCTATTCCACTAACAATATCAACATTTAAAGCAGTACTAATCGTATCTGAAAAAATATGTCGTAATAAACTATCTGTTGTAAAAAGAAATTGTCTTAATGGTTCAACTGGTAAAACTTTACCAACAACTCCATAAAGTACTCATCTAAAAGCATTACGTAAATGTGCAAAAACATCATATCAACTTGGTCTTTCATACTCAGGATTAAATGGACTATTTGGCGGTACTGGTGTTACTTTCTCACTTGAAAAAATATTAATTTGACCAAATGAAACCTCCGGTGGAATAGTTAAATTTGTAGTTCCATGAATATCAAAAAATACAGTTAAATGTCTTAAATTTGGAACACGAACCGGCATAGTAACAAAATTATACAAATCTTGCATATAAACATCATTACCAATCTTTCCTTTAAAAACATATTTTGTATCACCAACATAATCTAAAAAACTAAAAGAAAAATAACCAGTAAATGTAGAAAAAGCCTCATAATTAAAATAAAACATAAAACCTTGAATATAAAAACTTAAAGGTTTATCAATTTCAAAATTTAATTCAAAACGTAAATTTAAAGGTTTAACTCAATGATTTACATTATGAATAAGAAGCCGATTTTTTTTACCATATTGAATAAAATTATGATTGAACATAATACGGGAAATATCATCTAACTGATATTTCCTAAAAGAATAAACACCAGTTCCAGTATTAAGTGTTGTCTTTTTAACACCTACAACATCACTTTGATATTCAAAATCCAAATCATTATCTACACCACCTATAATTTCACCACTAACTAATTTTAAATCCGGTTGGTCAATGTCAAAATAAGCAGAATTTCATGGAATTGTTACTCAATCATTAAAATCATTATACTTAACGTGTTTAATCATTTCTTTTTTAATATCATAAGGCTTTTCTCAGCATTTATGTGATAAAATTAAAATATTACATAAAGGGAGAAAAGCCTAAGTTAAAATTAAAACACCTAATACATTTGTTTTCTTTCAAATTTGCTATATATGCAAGACATTGCTGTTCAGTTTGAAAAGCATTTTTGAATTCATTCAGTTTCATTATTCCCTCCACAAGTACATGTGGGGAGAAGTCCGAAATTTTATTAATATTACCAATATTAATAACAAGCATAACACTAATAATAATTTTAATATTTATTATTAAATAATTAAAAAATGAATATAAAGTATTAAAAATATTAAGTGAAATTTCTAATCAAATTAAAAATAAGGAGAAAAAATAATGACAATAAATGAATTTTTAAACAAATGAAAAGAAGAATGAGAAGGAATTAATATTGGTCATTTTTCAATAAATGGAGATTTTACTTTAAACCTAGATGATATTTGTATTGATAAATATGACTTAAATAAGTTTAAAAAATTGATAAATGATTTTGAAAATAATTTTAAAAATTGAGAAAAACTTGAAAATTGTAATAGTTGTGGAAATATCATATGAGAAGAAAATAAATAATGATAATAAAAATAAAAAAGAATAATAAATGTGGTTATGGTAGAGTTTTTGCTCATAAATGTAATAACTTATGTAAACAAAAACAAAATAAAAGAGTTAGGAAAGAAAGGTTAAATTATTAATAAAGAAAAATTAATTTTAGATATCGATGAAATTATAAATGATAAAAATCCACATAGAACTTATACAGAATATGTCTTTTCTTTAAAAGAAAGAATTGAAAATGGAGAATTTGACTAATGATTATATTACCTACTTTATTTGAAAATAAAGATGAAATTGAAATATTATCACCATTTCCAAAAGCAATTCATACCAGTAATGATATTAGAGCAATTATTTTAAGACAATATCCAAATGTTAAATCAAAACACATAATTGTTTCTGAACCCGAAAGTAATGTTGCATTAATAGTTGGTGATAATGATGTTTATCAAGGTTGAATTAAAGTAACCATTAAAAAATTAGAAAATTAAAAAAATTAAAATTAGAATTCATGAATTTGAATTATATGATTATCAAGTAAATACTTTATTAGATATTGTAAGAGAAATGTTAAAAGCAAATAAAGGAGAATAGAAATGGAAACAAATAATTATACATTAACAAAAATAATACGCTCTTCAATAAGTCCTTTAAGTGCAATGATTGGTACAAGTTCTTATTATGGTCAAGTAATAAGTAATCCAGTATTAGGTTCAATTAATAGTTTATTATTTGGTAAAAAATTAGGTTTAGATATATGAAATTTAAATCAAAGACCAAATACTAAAACTAAATTAATTAATAGTTCTAAAAAAATCTTATTAGGTTTAGGAACAATTGGATTAGCAAATTATAGTAAATGAACAGAAAATAATATTAATCCTATTATTCCAACAACACCAAATCCAATAACTACTACAACTACAACAGAAGGTCCTCCATGATTACTATTAAATAAACAAGAACATCAGTCATTAATGGATTGAGATACTTATATTAGTTTAAATGCTTATGGTATTTCAAATCTTATTAGTGGATTAACTGAGTTAATACCTAATAAATTTGAAGCAATAAGAAAAATTTGTAATATGGCAACTGGTGGTTGTTTAATATCAAGTGGTGTAGCAATGGGTGTTAATAATGATTTTAATAATGCCTATGCAATACCTACCATAGTTGCTGGTGCTTCTGAAATTATCCATAATTTACTACCAATGGAAACAACTAATCATATTCAAGAAATGCAAGAAACACCATTTAATAATGAAACTACAAGATTAATTAATGATAATAGATTTACTATTAATAGTGAAACTGCAAGTCAATATTATGGTAGTGATAATATGAGCGAAGTACCATTAAATCATGATAATGCTTCATTAAATTGAGATTATAATCATATGAGTTTATAAAGGAGAAGAAAATAATGAAAGAAAAGAATTATAAAATTGGAAAAATTAATATTAATATCAAAATATATGATGAACAACCATCAATTAAAATCGAAAGACAAGGTTATGGAAGAGATTATTTATCTTTAAGTGAATTTAAAGCAGTGTTAAGATATCAAGATAAATTTAGGCTTTTCTCCCTTTATGTACTATTTTAATTTTATCACATAAATGCTGAGAAAAGCCTATCTACGGACTTCTCCCCACATTTTTAAATCAAACATAGAATTACAGTTTCAAAACTAGGTATCTTGTTGAATTTATATGCAGCTTCTTTAGCATATAAATGAACATGATGTTTTGCAACTTTGATATGTTTTTTAAATGTTCTTCTTATATGTTTTCAAACTGATTCAATTTGGTTGGTATTTACACCAATTTTTGAAACATAGCCATCTTGATGGTTAACTGTTTCATGCTTAGTGAAAACTGATTTAAAATCGCAATATCCTTTTCAAGAATCAGTATATACAAGACATTTTGAAGAAATGTGGTTTTTTGCAAACTGCAAAAGATTTTTACTCTTTGCGTTTTTCAATACTTTCACAATTAAATTATTGGTTGTTTTTTGATAAATGCCAACAATCAAGGTTTTATTCACCAAGGATCTTCCTTGTTTTTTAAAACCCATATGTGAAAGATACATTTCATCAATTTGCACTGTACCTTCAACAATAAATTGAGGTTTTTGTTTTGCAATACGTGTTCTGATTTTATGAGTCATTCTTCAAGCAGTTGAGGCTTTTTAATAATCTGTGTATCTTTGTTTTACAAAGTTACTAATTTAGATTAATTCTGTCTTCAAATTTTATCATAAAATGAGCAATTGCTGTATTTCAATTTTGAATAGGCAATGTTCATTTTTTTGTTATATTTTCAATAGCATTTGTAGTATAAATCACTCTTTTGATTTCTACTGGATAACTAATAAAAACCATTAAATTATCTCAATTTTTATATCAAGATTTAGTAATTTGAGGATATTGTTTATTTCATTTACTTTCAAACGATTCTAAAGCTTGCATTGCTTGTTCTTCACTACATGCACTATAAATTGGTTTTAAATCTGCAACTAGACCTTTTCGATGTTTGTATGAAACATATTTTAAACTATTTCTAATTTGATGAACAATGCATAATTGATGTTCTGTTTTAGGATAAACTGATTGTATTGCTTCTGACATGCCTGTTAAATTATCACTACAAGCAATAAGAATATCATTTAAGCCACGATTTTTCATTTCTGTGAAATTAGATAATCAAAACTTAGAACCTTCATTTTCACTAATTCATAATCCTAAAACATCTTTTTTGCCTTCTAAATCAACTCCTAATGCTATATAAACTGATTTGTTAATAATCCGTTTATCTTGTCGTACTTTAACTACTATACAATCAAAATAAACAATAGGATAAATACTTTCTAATGGTCGATTTTGTCATGCTTTAACATCATCAATAACATCATCAGTAATTTGACTAATAACACTTTCACTAATATCAGCACCATGATATAACTCTTGCAACTGCATTCTAATGTCAGATAATGTCATTCCTTTTGCATACAAGGAAAGAACTTGTTGATCAAAACCATCAAATCTTCTTTGCCTTTTAGGAACTATTACAGGAGTAAAATTACTATTGCGATCTCTTGGTACATCAATTTCAATTTTACCTTGTTGAGTTATTAATTTTTTTGAACTTGTACCATTACGAGCATTTTCAGTAGTAGTATGTTGATTTTTTTCATATCCTAAATAATTTTGCATTTCAGAATTCAACATTTTTTCAACTAATCTTTTTGTTAATTCTTTATATAAACCGCCAGGTTTAAAAACTGTTGTTAAATCTTCAGTATTTTCTAGTAATAAATCTACTGCTTTTGATATTGGATCATTATTATTAAAGTTATCTTTTTTAGCCATCTGTAACTCACTCTTTCTAGTCATTTAATTATATTTACTAGAATTAATTAAACATAGTTATTTTTGTAAGTTACACAGATTACTAAACATTTCCAAGCAGTTTTCAAAGTCACTCCCAATTCTTTTGCAATATCTGTTGATGGAATTCCATGTTTGGTGTTTATTCATCTAAAGATAAGATAAAACCAAGATGTTAAAGATGTTTGTGACCTTGAAAATATGGTGCCTGTGAGAATGCTAAATGTTTGATTACATTTTAAACATCTCATTCTTTTTAAATCAGAAGTATTCAAATTAAAATTAAAACACCTAATACATTTGTTTTCTTTCAAATTTGCTATATATGCAAGACATTGCTGTTCAGTTTGAAAAGCATTGTTGAATTCATTCAGTTTCATTATTCCCTCCACAAGTACATGTGGGGAGAAGTCCGTAAATTTATTCAAAAACTTACTGAATTTGAGCAAGAATTATTAGAACAAGAAGTTTTAGAGGGAGATGAAGATAATGAGTAATAATACTAAAAATGAATTAAAAATTCCTAATTTTATTAAAAGTAATAAAGAAGAATATGTAAAATTTAGAAGACATACGACTGAATGAACGTTTAATTGCAAATCTTTTAATGGATGCAAAATGTATGATTGAAAGAATTACTAAAGGTCAATTTGATGAATAATTAAAAATAAACAATTGAAAGGAAAATATTCAGATGAAAGAATTTTTACATGAATTAATAATTATTGGAACAAGTGTTGGAACATTAATTTGCAGAGAAATTATTGTTTTATTAAAAAGATTTATCACAACTCCAAAACATGTTAGAGCAAATAACAAAATTATAAAACATCAAAAAAAATTAGCAAAATTAAATAAAAAAATTAATAAAGAAAATAAATAATAAAGGGTGATGTAAATGTTAGAAAATGAAGATAATGTTCAACAAACAACTGAACCTTTAACTGAAAATAATGCTCAACAAGAAATAGAAAATAAAGTTAATGAAGCAGAAAATAAGTTAAATAAACTTAATCAAGAAATTAAAGAAAAAGAAATAATTAATATATTTAAAAAATATCAAGTTAAAACTGAATTTTATGATTTTTTAAAATTTAAAACTAATAATTTAGAAAATTCAAAAATTGAAGAAACTATTAAAAAAATTATTAAAGAACAACCAGTATTTAAAGAAATAATTAATACAGGTGGTAAACAACAAACAATAATAACAAATCAACAAAATTCAATAAAAAGTACATTATTGGATTATAAAAAAAATAATAATTTATAACAGAAAGGAAATCAAAAAATGGCAATACAATTCAATAAAAATTTAGATAATACCGAAAAATTAGTAGAAGCACCAGAGTTTATAGAATTTTATAAACAATCAAATTCACCATGAGCAAGTTTTTTTCCTATCGAAATGGTTAATTCAACAAAAATTGAATTTATAGTTAAAAAACCAAAAAATTCAGAAATTAAAGTATTAAAATGAAATGATAAAAGCAAAGGATTAGATGTTAGTTATGCTGAAACTGTTAAAATTTTAAAACAAATTAAAGAAGAAGCGGTTGCGGGTGAAATAATTGCTAATGTTGATTTAAATGCTGAAAATGGACAAAATTTATTAAATACAATGCAATATGAAGTTGCTAATGACTTAGCAGATTATTTAGCAAATAATGATACAAATGTAATTGCAAAATATGCAACTAAAATAGACATTACTGATAAAACACCATTAGGATATTTAAAATCAATGTTAGATGCTTGAAATACTTTATTTCAACTAAGAAATAGTAATAATTGTCGTTTTTTTATTACTAATAATCTTTATGATAATATTGTTTATTTAGCCAATAATAAAGGTCTAATTACTGATAATCAAATTGCTCAACAATTAAGATTAAATGGAAATGATTTATACATCAAAGGTGTACTATGTCAAATTGTAATGGATGATTATATGACATTTACTGATAATAATGAAACTAAAATTATGTCTTTTGTTTTAGCAACACCAAGAGCAATGAAAAGATATATGTTACAAAATACAGTTGTATATGTTCAAGATATTGCTGATGGTAAAGTTGGAAGAAGATATTTAGTTGGGGGAGAAGTAACTGGTGAATCAATACCCTATATAACAGATGAAGAAACAACTTCACGCTGAATGTTATGTGCAATTGTTAATAATGATAAAAATGATTTAAAAACTAAAATTACAATTTTAACAACTGATATTACTGCAAATGTTAATAACAATAATAGTGAATTAAATACACAAATAAAAAGTACTAATGAACTTAAATCATTAAATCCTAATTTAACAAATCCAACTATTAAATATTTTAGTGATGCACAAGGAAAAACTAATGTAAGTAATCAAAAACAAAAAGCAGGTGACTTATATATAACTATTACTGCAAATGTTAATGACTTAAATTATAAAGGAACAACAAATCCAATTAAAATAACTCTTAAATAAAGGACATTAATATCATGCCAATTGGTACAACTAGTACAGCAATACTTTTAAACATAAATAAACCAAAACATACTAGAATAAGTAAACAACAAGAAAATAAAAGTTTTTGATGAGAAATTTTAGAAATGATTGGTGTACAAGTTATAGCAGTAGCACTTGCTCCTTTTACTGGTGGATTAAGTGAAAGTGTAGCCCTTGGATTAGGTGCAAGTGATTTTATTGCAAGTACTATTAATTTTGGTATTTATGCTACAACTGATTTTACTATTAATCAAGTTTATGATTATTTAAAAGGAAATGTAACAAAATTAAATACTTTCTTAAATTTATTACCTGCATTTGCTGGACTTAATAAAATTAGTCGTGGTTATCGTATAACTAAATTTATTAAATTAGCACAAAAAACTAAAACATTAGAACAAATTGGTGTTAAAGAAGCAAAAAACTTACAAGAAATTATTAGTCAAGTAAGTGGAAAAGAAATTTTAACAGATAAAATTATTGGTAATAAACGTTATTTAATGAATTATAGTTCGGACTTCTCCCCACATGTACTTGTGGAGGGAATAATGAAACTGAATGAATTCAACAATGCTTTTCAAACTGAACAGCAATGTCTTGCATATATAGCAAATTTGAAAGAAAACAAATGTATTAGGTGTTTTAATTTTAATTTGAATACTTCTGATTTAAAAAGAATGAGATGTTTAAAATGTAATCAAACATTTAGCATTCTCACAGGCACCATATTTTCAAGGTCACAAACATCTTTAACATCTTGTTTTTATCTTATCTTTAGATGAATAAACACCAAACATGGAATTCCATCAACAGATATTGCAAAAGAATTGGGAGTGACTTTGAAAACTGCTTGAAGAATGACTCATAAAATCAGAACACGTATTGCAAAACAAAAACCTCAATTTATTGTTGAAGGTACAGTGCAAATTGATGAAATGTATCTTTCACATATGGGTTTTAAAAAACAAGGAAGATCCTTGGTGAATAAAACCTTGATTGTTGGCATTTATCAAAAAACAACCAATAATTTAATTGTGAAAGTATTGAAAAACGCAAAGAGTAAAAATCTTTTGCAGTTTGCAAAAAACCACATTTCTTCAAAATGTCTTGTATATACTGATTCTTGAAAAGGATATTGCGATTTTAAATCAGTTTTCACTAAGCATGAAACAGTTAACCATCAAGATGGCTATGTTTCAAAAATTGGTGTAAATACCAACCAAATTGAATCAGTTTGAAAACATATAAGAAGAACATTTAAAACACATATCAAAGTTGCAAAACATCATGTTCATTTATATGCTAAAGAATCTGCATATAAATTCAACAAGATACCTAGTTTTGAAACTGTAATTCTATGTTTGATTTAAAAATGTGGGGAGAAGTCCGTAGATAGGCTTTTCTCAGCATTTATGTGATAAAATTAAAATAGTACATAAAGGGAGAAAAGCCTTATAGTTTTACTCCTAATCGTGAAACAGTATTACGAGATTTAGGTTATGTTGCTGAAAGAGAATATAAAAATAATTTTCAAAAATTAGAAATACAAAAGTTAAAAGAACACTTATTATTACAAAATACATTAATAAAATTATGGAATGGCAACCTTTTTTAGGACTATTTTTTGGTAGACATTTGTTTTTGATAATTAACTGGAGTTAAGTAGTTTAAAGTGCTGTGAATTCTTATGTTGTTATATCAATTGATGTAATCAAATAATTCTAATTTTAATTGGATTAATGATGTAAAATTTTTATCATTAATAAATTCGGTTTTGAAAGTTTTAAAGGTTGCTTCAGCAACAGCGTTATCATAAGGACAACCTTTTTTGCTTAAAGAGCGATTAATATTGAATGCTAGTAAAAGTTTATCAATAATTTTATTATTAAATTCATTACCGCGATCACTATGAAATATTTGAATATCTTTTAAACAGCGATTTGAGTGCATAAATGCTTGATATACTAATGATGCATCTTTTTTAGTACCTACACTATGTCCAATTATTTCGCGGTTAAATAGGTCAATTAATAAACAAATATAGTTTCACTTACCATTTACTTGAACATAAGTTAAATCACTAACAATAACTTCATTTTTAACTCTATTATTAAAGTTTCTATCAACAAGATTGTTTATTGGACTATCGTTAACTTTGTTATTATGATTTTTGTATGATAATTTAGTGTATTTTGATATTAAATTATGTTTATTCATAATTTCTTTAATTTTTCGTCTTGATAAATAAATTTCTTGGTTTTCTAGAATGACTTTTAATCTTCTAGTACCATAAACTTCTTTATTTTCTTTAAAAGCACTAATAACAGCTTCATCATAAATATTATTTTTGATTTTATTTTCTTTTTTCTTTAAATTAAAATAATATGTTGATTTAGAGATTTTTAAAAAATGACACATTGTGCGAATTTTATATTTAGATTTATTTTTGACAATAATTTCTATTTTCTGCCTATTATTAGTGCTGCTTGCTTTAAAATATCATTTTCCATTCTTAATTGTTTTAATTCTTTTCTTAATTTAATTAATTCATTTTCTTCAAAAGAACGATTATCTTTAGTTTTAAAACTACCTGAATTAGTAAATTGCTTAATTCAATTGTAAGTAGCTGCTCTTGTAACATTATATTCTTTAGCAAGGCAAGATACTGATTTGCCACTTTGATATAAAGCTACTATTTGTTTTTTAAATTCATCGGTATATGAGTTAATATTGGCCATAATTATAGTTCCTTTCTTTGTTCACTTGTCTACGTAATTAGTGTCCAATAAAGTGTAACCCATCCAGGAATAATGAAACTGAATGAATTCAACAATGCTTTTCAAACTGAACAGCAATGTCTTGCATATATAGCAAATTTGAAAGAAAAAAAATGTATTAGGTGTTTTAATTTTAATTTGAATACTTCTGATTTAAAAAGAATGAGATGTTTAAAATGTAATCAAACATTTAGCATTCTCACAGGCACCATATTTTCAAGGTCACAAACATCTTTAACATCTTGGTTTTATCTTATCTTTAGATGAATAAACACCAAACATGGAATTCCATCAACAGATATTGCAAAAGAATTGGGAGTGACTTTGAAAACTGCTTGAAGAATGACTAATAAAATCAGAACACGTATTGCAAAACAAAAACCTCAATTTATTGTTGAAGGTACAGTGCAAATTAATGAAATGTATCTTTCACATATGGGTTTTAAAAAACAAGGAAGATCCTTGGTGAATAAAACCTTGATTGTTGGCATTTATCAAAAAACAACCAATAATTTAATTGTGAAAGTATTGAAAAACGCAAAGAGTAAAAATCTTTTGCAGTTTGCAAAAAACCACATTTCTTCAAAATGTCTTGTATATACTGATTCTTGAAAAGGATATTGCGATTTTAAATCAGTTTTCACTAAGCATGAAACAGTTAACCATCAAGATGGCTATGTTTCAAAAATTGGTGTAAATACCAACCAAATTGAATCAGTTTGAAAACATATAAGAAGAACATTTAAAACACATATCAAAGTTGCAAAACATCATGTTCATTTATATGCTAAAGAAGCTGCATATAAATTCAACAAGATACCTAGTTTTGAAACTGTAATTCTATGTTTGATTTAAAAATGTGGGGAGAAGTCCGTAGATAGGCTTTTCTCAGCATTTATGTGATAAAATTAAAATAGTACATAAAGGGAGAAAAGCCAAATTTAATTTTAAAAATAATGTTATTCATCAACTTGTTTTAAAAGCAAATCAAAGTTTTAAATATTTTGATATTAGATTTTATTTAAAAAAAGGTTTAAATAAATTTTGAAAAGATACACAATATTTTGAAAAAATAAGAGAAAGTATATATAAATTACAAGAAAAATTTGAAAATTTAGAAAAACAAGCATTTGAAAAAATTAATAAATTAAAAGAAAAAGCAACTGATTTATTTACTAGTGCAGAAAAAAGAGCAATTAAACATGCACAATTAATTCCATTAAATTCACCAGTATTTATGGGTTGTAAAATTCAACCTTTGTCATTAGATAAATGTGCAATTACTATTTATCATCGCAATCCTAAATATAAACCAATTACAGTTGTTGATAGTATTCTTAAAGCAAAAACTTTTGTTACTCAAATACATCCATTCCATTGATATCGTTGATATAGTGGTTGATACATTGGTTATGGTGTTAATCGTAATAAATGATTAAAAGCAATAGCATTTGCTCCACCAGTGGTACAACAAGTAATTAGAGATAGTTTTAAAGTATATAGAGAAATATTTAGAATAGTAAGAACTTATCATAAAGTAGTAAATGTTATTAATAATCCTATTGAAAATATTAACAAATCATTTAAAAATGTTGGTTTAAAGTTTTCAGTTAATACTTTATTTGGTACAGGATTATTACATCATTTAGAAAAGTTTGCATATAGTCAAGTTGTAACAAAAAGTAAGAAAAAATTAAAAAAAGGTAAAAATAAAATACAAAAAGAAATTGAGCATATAACACATAAAAAAACAAAAAAACATACTCATCATTATAAACAAGCATTTTTTAAGGAATGATAAATTATGATTAATAAACTTTGAACTGATGTCAGTCTTGAAAATTATAATAACTGATATCCATTAACTGGAAAAATTACAGAAACGCCACAGCAATATATACAAACATGACCAATTGTTAATGATTGATTTAAAACTTTTGCTATTCGTGCTCAAAATGATATTAATGCTTATCTTGATTTTATTTTATCTAAATTTCCTTTTGATAGTTTTAAAGATGAATTAATTAAAGAAACATTAAGAGATATGGTTTATGTTATGCTTGAACATTGAGTATTTAATCGTACACCAATTGAATTTAATGTTGATGCTACTATTCAATTTAATAATGGTAATCAATTTAGTGCAAATAGTACTCCTACGATTAATGTTTGAGATTTAGCACCAAGTAGAATGAAAATATGAGCAAGATTAACAGAATTAAAACAAATATTTTCAAGTTATAATGATGATGAAATAGATGTTGAAAAAATTGATTTAAAAGCATTTTATACTAGAAATCAAGTTGATGAATTAATTAAAGAACAAAAAGAATTTACATTATTAAAACAAATTAAATTATATGATGATTTAGTTGATGATAATGAAAATGAAATATATAGAGGTCCTGTTAGTAAATTTATTAATAAAGGTTATGTTGCAACTGATTATGATAAAGAAACTGAAACAATGATTTTAGATTGACCTGATGAAATTGGTACATTACCCCCCGAAGCATTACAAAATAATCCACAAATTGGTGATTATACGCATGCACCAACTTGTGATTTTTCTGCTAAACAACAAAAACGAATTACTACAAATGAAAATGAAATTACCAAATTAAATAGTGAATTAACTAAAACAAATGAAAACATTGATGATATCAAAAATAATTGATTTAATATTGAAACTAGTCCTTTATGAAAAAAAGTTGAAAATTATAATATAGAAATGTTGAAATGATATTTTATTAAAATCAGTTATCACTATTCAACAGAAAATAACTTTATGAAATTTTATAAAATAATTAAAATTTATTTAAATAATATTTTTCATGAATTTGAATTGTTAAATGTTGATTCCATGACTTATAAAGAACAAATACAAAATAAAAATATTTTAAATATTGGAACTATTTACTATGACAATAGAAATAAAAAATTTAGTGGTGGAGGTAATTCCTATCCTGAACGTGGAAAAATTAATTTAATTGGTGATATACAAGAAATATATCAATATCAAGGAATAGATACACCAACTGAATTTATATCGGAAGAAGGTACTGAACGTGATTATTATACAAAACTAGAAACTAATAATTTATTAGATAAAAAACAAAATAAATTAATTGCTGGTGAAAATATTACTATTGATGAAAATAATAAAATTAGTGCTAGTGGTGGTAAAACTGATTTATCTGATTATTATAAAAAAGAAGAAGTAGATAAAAAATTAGAAGATAAAATGGATAAAGACCAATTTCAATATGCTTTTGCTATCAATACTATTGGTACTAAAATTCCTAATTTAGAAACTACTAATAAAACAGTTGCTGGTGCTATTAATGAAAATAAAACTAATATTGATAAAAAACAAGATAAAGAAAATTGAAAAATAATAGGTAAAAGTCTTGATAATCGTACATGAGAAGATTTTGCTCTTAGTTTTAATAAATATTATAGAGTATTTATAACATGAGATAAACCACCTTTTAATCAAACAAGTGTAAAACTAAAAATAGAGTTTAAAGGTTCTTCATATATAGGTGGAGATTATATGCTTGTTAAAGGTAAAATTGATAATGAAGATGCTTCATTAATTATTAAATTAGGAACTGTTAATAGAAAAAGTCAATTAATTATTATTGGAGGAAATAAACAATATGGAAATATATTTTCATTAGAAGAATTACAAGATACTATTAAAGTAGATATTCAATCAAAAGTACAAATAAGGTCTGGTAGTTTAACTACAAATGAAATAGAAGAAAATATTTGAGATATTGAATTAAAAAATATTCCTCCAACACCAAGTCCAAGTGGTTCAAATTGAAAAGAAGTAGGAACAAAAAAAGATAATAAAACTATTCAATTTAATTTTATTAAAAATAAAATATATCTTATTTATTACAATTATTGTGCTACTAATGATAAAACAGAATATTCATGAATATATAAAGAATTTATATATAGTGGAAATAATAATAATACAGAATATTTAGATAGTTTTATATATACAGATGGTTCATATACGTGATTACAAGTAAATAAAAATAGTATATTCATGACTACTGTTCCATATCCTTTTACATTTGGACAACTATTAAAATTACAAGAATTACAGGAATAATATTATGTTTTTTAAAATTATAAAGATTATTTTAGGTTTAATTGGAGTGTTATTATCTTCTGCAGTTGCTGGTTTAATTATATTTATTATAGTAAAAATTGTATTAAAAATTGCTGAATTATACTTGTAAGTGCAAGTAAATAAAATTGCAAAAAAATTCTCATATAAAAATTTCATAATGCTAAATTTATTTTATAAAAAAAGTAAGGAGTTTTTATATGAGTTATAAACATCTTGGCGTAGATGAAAGAATTTATATTGAGAATCAATTGAAATTTAAAGTTAAAATTAGTGAAATAGCTAAAAATCTTAATCGAAATATTAGTACTATTATTCGAGAAATTAATAGAAATCAAGATAATAGTAATTATTTTTCATTGATTGCACAAAATAAAGCTGAAAATAGAAAACAATCACATATTTTTTTTCATAAGTTTAAAAATAAAGATTTAGTAAAATATGTGCAACAAAAACTATTATTAGGCTGATCACCTGAACAAATTTATGGCAGAATTAAAAATTTTCATAAACAATGAGTTATTAGTTTTAAAACAATTTACAATTGAATTTATTCTGGATTGCTTGATCAAGTTACTAGTAAAAATTTAAGAAGAAAAGGCAAAAAACGCAAATCTCAAGAAAATCGTGGCAAATTCAATAGCAAATCAATTAAAGAAAGAGATCTTAATATTAATGATCGTATAACACTTGGTCATTGAGAAGGAGATACTATAGTATCATCACGAGGCAAAAGTAAAAAATGTTTAATAACTTTAGTTGAAAGAGTATCACGATTTACTTTAGCAATATTAGTTAAAAACAGAACTACTAAAGTTATTAACAAAAATATTAGCCATTATTTATCAATTCTTCCTAAAAATATTGTTAAAACCATTACTTTTGATCGTGGTAAAGAATTTTCAAATTGACAACAACTTGAAAAAAATTTAGATGTGAAAATTTATTTTGCAAATCCATATTCACCTTGACAAAGAGGTACTAATGAAAATACTAATGGTTTAATTAGAGAAAAATTTCCTAAAAAATTTAATTTTTCAAAAACTTGTAAAAATGAAGTTCATAAATTTATATTGTCTTTAAACCAAAGACCAAGAAAAATACTAAATTATCTTTCACCGATAGAATATTTGGATAGAAAAATAATTTAGTTGCACTTACCTTTACAATTTAGCAATTAATCAAATATTTTAAAAAAAGGTGGTGAATATTATGTTAAGTAGATTTTTTAGAAAAGATAAAAGTAATATTGGTGATAATCAAAATGAAAAAGTAAAATTTTTAACTAATAAAAATAAAAGTACTCATGCTTCAATTTTAAATTATTTTGGTTTTAATGATTTTAACCATGAAACTTATTTCACTGATTTTGTAGCAGAAAATAATGCTAATTTATATAATGCTCCATTAGATATTAATAATGAAACCATTAAACAATATTTAATTCAACAAGAATTTTATAGAAAAAATTGAAATTCTATTTTTAAATTAAGTAAATTAGGAATTAGTGCTTATTTAATTTATATTGCTAATGATGACTTATATTTTCAAGTAGTAGATATACAACAAAGAGTTTATGATATTACTGGTAAATTAATTGAATGTACTATTTTTTATGATAGTTATGAACAAAATGCACAAATGGTAAGATTATTTGAAGTTTATACATTAAATAATGAACAAATAACTATTAATCGTGAAATTTATAGTGTTAGTGATAATAAAAAACAATTTCCATTAGATTTTAAATCATACATTAATAATCCTAATTTAGCACAAGAAAAAATACTAAATATTAACTATATACCAATAGCAATTATGAGAAATAAAGCAAATGAGCTAGCAGATTGTAATAAAGTAATGGATAAAATTAAAGCATTAGATGTTATTTATGAACAAATTGTTTTAGATACTATTTTAAACTCACCTAAATTTATATTTAGTCAAACTTATGGCAATGTTCAATCTTTAATAGAAGACGCAGTAAGAACATTAGTTACTAAAAATTACATATTTAAAAGCGGTGGAGATAATAATGAACAAAACGAAAATATCAATATGACAAATAGTAATTTTAAAGGTAAAAATTTAACTGATATATATGATTGAAATGTTAATGAAATATTTAAACGTTGTGGTATTCATATAACAAGTCAAAAGAAATCAGCACAACAATCAGTTCCCGAAAGTACAGCAGTAAATATTTCAACTATTAATTATATTGAACAAAAATTATGACAATTTAATATTGATATTCTTAAATTTATTCAAATATTAGTACGTATTGATAAAGATTTATTAAATAGTAAAACATTTAATATTAATGATGAACAAGAAATTAATAATTTAACAGTTAAATTAAAATTATTTAATCCCGAAAATAACCAATTAATAGGAGAAAACAATGGAAAACAACAACAAACCACAAACGAAGTTTCCACAGAAACAGAAACAAACTAAACTTAATCAAGCAGAATTAGAAAATGATTATTTAATTGATAATATTCCTTATGACTTTACTAATATGATGCGTGCTACTAGTGACCCAGATATTAATAGAGCATACGATTAATTTAAAAAAAGAACAATTTATATTTATGAAATTGAACGTTTATTTAAAAATAATGAAAATAATACTTTAAAATTTTCAGCAAATACTATTAAAATAGGTTTTATTGATATTGATAAAGTATTAAAAACTATTGCAGTTGAAACATCAGACTTTACTATGCAATTAAATCAAAGAGCAAGTACTAATATTAATGATAATACTATTGAATATAGTATGACTGATATTAAAAATTTAAGGCTTTTCTCCCTTTATGTACTATTTTAATTTTATCACATAAATGCTGAGAAAAGCCTATCTACGGACTTCTCCCCACATTTTTAAATCAAACATAGCATTACAGTTTCAAAACTAGGTATCTTGTTGAATTTATATGCAGCTTCTTTAGCATATAAATGAACATGATGTTTTGCAACTTTGATATGTGTTTTAAATGTTCTTCTTATATGTTTTCAAACTGATTCAATTTGGTTGGTATTTACACCAATTTTTGAAACATAGCCATCTTGATGGTTAACTGTTTCATGCTTAGTGAAAACTGATTTAAAATCGCAATATCCTTTTCAAGAATCAGTATATACAAGACATTTTGAAGAAATGTGGTTTTTTGCAAACTGCAAAAGATTTTTACTCTTT
Source organism: Spiroplasma endosymbiont of Apeira syringaria (assembly GCF_964020205.1). Taxonomy (NCBI): domain Bacteria; kingdom Bacillati; phylum Mycoplasmatota; class Mollicutes; order Entomoplasmatales; family Spiroplasmataceae; genus Spiroplasma; species Spiroplasma endosymbiont of Apeira syringaria. The sequence continues at coordinate 1,803,919 of NZ_OZ026543.1, read as the reverse complement.
GCGTTTTTCAATACTTTCACAATTAAATTATTGGTTGTTTTTTGATAAATGCCAACAATCAAGGTTTTATTCACCAAGGATCTTCCTTGTTTTTTAAAACCCATATGTGAAAGATACATTTCATCAATTTGCACTGTACCTTCAACAATAAATTGAGGTTTTTGTTTTGCAATACGTGTTCTGATTTTATGAGTCATTCTTCAAGCAGTTTTCAAAGTCACTCCCAATTCTTTTGCAATATCTGTTGATGGAATTCCATGTTTGGTGTTTATTCATCTAAAGATAAGATAAAACCAAGATGTTAAAGATGTTTGTGACCTTGAAAATATGGTGCCTGTGAGAATGCTAAATGTTTGATTACATTTTAAACATCTCATTCTTTTTAAATCAGAAGTATTCAAATTAAAATTAAAACACCTAATACATTTGTTTTCTTTCAAATTTGCTATATATGCAAGACATTGCTGTTCAGTTTGAAAAGCATTGTTGAATTCATTCAGTTTCATTATTCCCTCCACAAGTACATGTGGGGAGAAGTCCGAAATTTAATATTTCAAGAAATAAATTTATTAAATCAATTTAAATTGTATGCTGTGTCTATTAATGAACCATTAACTGAAAATAATATTGATAATTTATATATTATTAATAATTATTCACAACCTTATCAAAATCCAAAAACAAGAAGTACTAAAAGTATAACTATTATTAAAATTAAAGATTTTAAAACAAGAGATGGTTATCCAATTATTATTAAATTACAAAAACCATTAGATAAAGATACCAAAGTTATTGGTTTAAAAATAAAATCCCCTAGAAGCATGATTTTCGGCAATATAAAGATACTTGGTGAAGTTGATAATATGGAAGTATACCCAAAGTTATTTGTTAAAGATAAGATAGCATTTCCGCTGTTATCAATGCCTATTGAAACTCAACCAAAAGTTAGAATTTTACAACAATGATTTAGTGAACAAATACTACCTTGAAATTTAGCAAAGCAATTTATTGGACAAGAAAAATAAGTTTTAGATTTAATTAAAATTAGTACTGGTAATATAACAAGAAGAGAAGTTATTAAAAACGCAAGAGTTACACATGCTTGATTAGGATATGAATTTAGTAATGTTTTAGGTGGTAAATGACCACTAAAAAGTCAAAAAGAATTAAAAGATAAAGAAGTTTGAGATTTTGTGGGTGAAAGTCAATTTTATCAATATGTTGCAACTAATAATAGATTTGATGATATTGAAATTGAAATAAAAGATGCACCAACTAATGACAGTTTACAACAACTATTATTAGATATGTTAAGTTATACATATAACTATAATAGAAATTTTGATGGTGATACATATGATGATAAAGGTAAACCATTAAATGACATTGCTAAATTACGTACAAAATTCGAAGGACAAAAACCTGATGAAGTAATTACTAACTTATTTAAACAATGAGAATTAGATTATCCAAATTATATAAATGCTAAATTGTAAAGGTAAGTGCAACTAAATTATTTTTCTATCCAAATATTCTATCGGTGAAAGATAATTTAGTATTTTTCTTGGTCTTTGGTTTAAAGACAATATAAATTTATGAACTTCATTTTTACAAGTTTTTGAAAAATTAAATTTTTTAGGAAATTTTTCTCTAATTAAACCATTAGTATTTTCATTAGTACCTCTTTGTCAAGGTGAATATGGATTTGCAAAATAAATTTTCACATCTAAATTTTTTTCAAGTTGTTGTCAATTTGAAAATTCTTTACCACGATCAAAAGTAATGGTTTTAACAATATTTTTAGGAAGAATTGATAAATAATGGCTAATATTTTTGTTAATAACTTTAGTAGTTCTGTTTTTAACTAATATTGCTAAAGTAAATCGTGATACTCTTTCAACTAAAGTTATTAAACATTTTTTACTTTTGCCTCGTGATGATACTATAGTATCTCCTTCTCAATGACCAAGTGTTATACGATCATTAATATTAAGATCTCTTTCTTTAATTGATTTGCTATTGAATTTGCCACGATTTTCTTGAGATTTGCGTTTTTTGCCTTTTCTTCTTAAATTTTTACTAGTAACTTGATCAAGCAATCCAGAATAAATTCAATTGTAAATTGTTTTAAAACTAATAACTCATTGTTTATGAAAATTTTTAATTATGCCATAAATTTGTTCAGGTGATCAGCCTAATAATAGTTTTTGTTGCACATATTTTACTAAATCTTTATTTTTAAACTTATGAAAAAAAATATGTGATTGTTTTCTATTTTCAGCTTTATTTTGTGCAATCAATGAAAAATAATTACTATTATCTTGATTTCTATTAATTTCTCGAATAATAGTACTAATATTTCGATTAAGATTTTTAGCTATTTCACTAATTTTAACTTTAAATTTCAATTGATTCTCAATATAAATTCTTTCATCTACGCCAAGATGTTTATAACTCATATAAAAACTCCTTACTTTTTTTATAAAATAAATTTAGCATTATGAAATTTTTATATGAGAATTTTTTTGCAATTTTATTTACTTGCACTTACAAGTATAATTCAGCAAATTTATTACAATTTAAAATTTTTAAACAAGTATTTATTATGTTATCAAAATATTTATTCTTCATTATCAATTAATAAAGGTTTAAATGATGATTATAAATTATTATTACCATATTATTTTGAACTAAAATCAAGTCCAATTCATCCAAATAAAAATAAAATTTGAGAATATAAAGATATAAAAGTAATATTAAAATCTGTATATTTTGATTTTACTGATATTTGGAATGGCAACCTTTTTTAGGACTATTTTTTGGTAGACATTTGTTTTTGATAATTAACTGGAGTTAAGTAGTGGAATGGCAACCCTTTTTAGGACTATTTTTTGGTAGACATTTGTTTTTGATAATTAACTGGAGTTAAGTAGTTTAAAGTGCCGTGAATTCTTATGTTGTTATATCAATTGATGTAATCAAATAACGGACTTGGATGGGTTACACTTTATTGGACACTAATTACGTAGACAAGTGAACAAAGAAAGGAACTATAATTATGGCCAATATTAACTCATATACCGATGAATTTAAAAAACAAATAGTAGCTTTATATCAAAGTGGCAAATCAGTATCTTGCCTTGCTAAAGAATATAATGTTACAAGAGCAGCTACTTACAATTGAATTAAGCAATTTACTAATTCAGGTAGTTTTAAAACTAAAGATAATCGTTCTGTTGAAGAAAATGAATTAATTAAATTAAGAAAAGAATTAAAACAATTAAGAATGGAAAATGATATTTTAAAGCAAGCAGCACTAATAATAGGCAGAAAATAGAAATTATTGTCAAAAATAAAGTTAAATATAAAATTCGCACAATGTGTCATTTTTTAAAAATCTCTAAATCAACATATTATTTTAATTTAAAGAAAAAAGAAAATAAAATCAAAAATAATATTTATGATGAAGCTGTTATTAGTGCTTTTAAAGAAAATAAAGAAGTTTATGGTACTAGAAGATTAAAAGTCATTCTAGAAAACCAAGAAATTTATTTATCAAGACGAAAAATTAAAGAAATTATGAATAAACATAATTTAATATCAAAATACACTAAATTATCATACAAAAATCATAATAACAAAGTTAACGATAGTCCAATAAACAATCTTGTTGATAGAAACTTTAATAATAGAGTTAAAAATGAAGTTATTGTTAGTGATTTAACTTATGTTCAAGTAAATGGTAAGTGAAACTATATTTGTTTATTTGTTGTGGTTCACTGTTTTAGTTCTCTAACACGTGTTGATAATAGTGCTAAAGAGGTTTATTAAAAATTTTAAAATTTTACAATTACAAAAAAAAGACAAGATTATTTCTTGCCTTTTTCCTTAATAACTTTGTTAATAATTTTTATTTTATTTTTTAAATGTATATTTTTTAAAATACGTCGAATATAAATTTAAATTTAAGGGTTAAAGAAAGTAATTTTGTCTAATTTTCATTATTTTTCAAATAATTAATTTTTGGAAATAAGTTACTAATATGATAATTAATTATTTCGTAACTTTGACAACCGCCCCTTTTTTTTAATAAATCATATTCTAAAATATTTGTATTTGTAAATTTTTGATATCTTTTTGTTAAACCATTACTAATTAATCATCAAGGTTTTTTATAGCGATATTGCATGACGTAACGAAATTGAACAAGTAGATTAGAGAATCCACAATCAGTAATTGCCCAGTTAATTAAATTGGTTACTTTATAATTAAATAAATAATAATTAATTGTTGATGCACCCATACTATTACCAATTAAACCAATACTGCTAACTTGATAATTATCTTTTATTCAATTAATTAAACAGTTAATATTTTCAGCACAAGTAAGACCAATGTCACTATATTGGCCATCAGTTTTACCGTGAGCAACACTATCAAAAGTTAAAATATTGTATCCTTCTTCATAAAATCATGAGACTAATCTTAATGCTAAATATTTATTTTCTGTTCAACCATGAAAACCAATAACTCATTTATCACTTTTCTTTTTTTGAATGACAGTTAGACAACTAATGTTTTGATTATTATCATTTTTAATGGTAAATTCTTGATAATTTTCTTTTTTTCAATCAATTGGATAGCCATATTTATTAAGATTTTTAATTTGACAATCATATTGATGATAATTAAAACTATTAATATCAACTGTTTGTTCGTTGTTTATTTTAAATTTACCTTCTTTTTGATAAGAAAAGCAAAATTCTAAAAATTGTTTTTGATATTTTTTTGAATAAAAATAAACAAAAGGAAATAATAGAATAACTAATAAAATTTTGCTAAAAGAATAACAAAATCTTTTATAACCAGTTAATAAAATTTTTTGATTCACAGATGTGTTGATTACTGTCATTTTTTAAGCCTTTTCTAAACTACTAAACTACTAATTATTTTACACTATCTTATCAAATGTTTAAAATATTAATGTATGTTAATTTAATTATTTTAAAATAATTAAATGCTAAATTGTAAAGGTAAGTGCAACTAAATTATTTTTCTATCCAAATATTCTATCGGTGAAAGATAATTTAGTATTTTTCTTGGTCTTTGGTTTAAAGACAATATAAATTTATGAACTTCATTTTTACAAGTTTTTGAAAAATTAAATTTTTTAGGAAATTTTTCTCTAATTAAACCATTAGTATTTTCATTAGTACCTCTTTGTCAAGGTGAATATGGATTTGCAAAATAAATTTTCACATCTAAATTTTTTTCAAGTTGTTGTCAATTTGAAAATTCTTTACCACGATCAAAAGTAATGGTTTTAACAATATTTTTAGGAAGAATTGATAAATAATGGCTAATATTTTTGTTAATAACTTTAGTAGTTCTGTTTTTAACTAATATTGCTAAAGTAAATCGTGATACTCTTTCAACTAAAGTTATTAAACATTTTTTACTTTTGCCTCGTGATGATACTATAGTATCTCCTTCTCAATGACCAAGTGTTATACGATCATTAATATTAAGATCTCTTTCTTTAATTGATTTGCTATTGAATTTGCCACGATTTTCTTGAGATTTGCGTTTTTTGCCTTTTCTTCTTAAATTTTTACTAGTAACTTGATCAAGCAATCCAGAATAAATTCAATTGTAAATTGTTTTAAAACTAATAACTCATTGTTTATGAAAATTTTTAATTCTGCCATAAATTTGTTCAGGTGATCAGCCTAATAATAGTTTTTGTTGCACATATTTTACTAAATCTTTATTTTTAAACTTATGAAAAAAAATATGTGATTGTTTTCTATTTTCAGCTTTATTTTGTGCAATCAATGAAAAATAATTACTATTATCTTGATTTCTATTAATTTCTCGAATAATAGTACTAATATTTCGATTAAGATTTTTAGCTATTTCACTAATTTTAACTTTAAATTTCAATTGATTCTCAATATAAATTCTTTCATCTACGCCAAGATGTTTATAACTCATATAAAAACTCCTTACTTTTTTTATAAAATAAATTTAGCATTATGAAATTTTTATATGAGAATTTTTTTGCAATTTTATTTACTTGCACTTACAAGTATAATTCAGCAAATTAATAATTTTTAATATTTAATTTTATTAATAATTGCTTTCTAGAAAAGTTTATTGTATAGTAATTTTTTTAGTTGTAAACTTTAAGTGATATTTATTTAAAATTATCTTTAAATAAATCTTATTTAAAATTGAAACAAAATAATATTTTCAATAATTTTCATTATTAATAAAAATAGTATACGAGAATTTTAATAAAAAGGAGGATACTTAAAAATGATAAATGAAAAAAATAAGACAGTAGAAGAAGATAGTTGAGAAAGTGTTACTACTGTTAATGTTGATGATAGCGATTGTCAAGCAAAAATGGAAAAATTAAATAAAAAATTACAAGAAACAGCTAATGAATTAGAAGAAATAAGTAGTCTTTATGCAAAATCAGTAAAAGAATCATTAGATAAATCAAAAAAAATTAAAGAACTAGAAGATAAAATTGATGAATTAGAAGAACAATTAAAAGCATGTAGAGAAAAAAATAAAAAATCAGAAGAAGATTTAAAAGAATGTAAAGAAAAAAGAGAAGAACTAGAAGCACAGTTAAAAGAATGTAAAGCAAAAAGAGAAGAACTAGAAGAACAATTAAAAGATTGTCAAGAAAAAAATAAAAAATCAGATGAAAGTAAAGGACAATGAATTCCTGGTTAATATAAATGAATGCCTGTTGGATCAAAAATGCCAGAAGGTTGAGTAAAAGTAGATCTTGCTAAAGGTTTAACAATAGTTCAGAGTGATAAAGAAGGACAAACATCAGGAAGTGTTGGAAAGCATAATCATACATTTTTAAATAATGGTCAGGTATGAACCACTCCTGCTTCAGCAAAACTAGCTTTTATTAATGAAAGAACTTCAGGATCATTAGGTTCTAAATATGTACCATTCTTAGGTAGTTATAATGATCTTTTGCGAACTAAAACAACTGCTGATACTGGAAAATGCATCTCTAATACCGAGAATAATTTAGCTGATGGAATATTTGCTGAACTTTGACAATATCAAGGAGAAAATAGTAGTAGTTAAAGTTAATAAAAAAGAAAGAAAAAAATAATATAAATAAAGTTAATGGATAAATTTATATAATTTAAGTAAATAAAATTATTCCAATTATTTTTTATTAGAAAAAATAATGAGGCTTTTTAATAATCTGTGTATCTTTGTTTTACAAAGTTACTAATTTAGATTAATTCTGTCTTCAAATTTTATCATAAAATGAGCAATTGCTGTATTTCAATTTTGAATAGGCAATGTTCATTTTTTTGTTATATTTTCAATTGCCAAGTAAAATATTTTGAAAACTGCCATATCATTAGGAAAAACTTTTTTATTTCTGATGATTTTTCGTAATTGACTATTAACAGATTCAATAGCATTTGTAGTATAAATCACTCTTTTGATTTCTACTGGATAACTAATAAAAACCATAAATTGAGGCTTTTTAATAATCTGTGTATCTTTGTTTTACAAAGTTACTAATTTAGATTAATTCTGTCTTCAAATTTTATCATAAAATGAGCAATTGCTGTATTTCAATTTTGAATAGGCAATGTTCATTTTTTTGTTATATTTTCAATTGCCAAGTAAAATATTTTGAAAACTGCCATATCATTAGGAAAAACTTTTTTATTTCTGATGATTTTTCGTAATTGACTATTAACAGATTCAATAGCATTTGTAGTATAAATCACTCTTTTGATTTCTACTGGATAACTAATAAAAACCATTAAATTATCTCAATTTTTATATCAAGATTTAGTAATTTGAGGATATTGTTTATTTCATTTACTTTCAAACGATTCTAAAGCTTGCATTGCTTGTTCTTCACTACATGCACTATAAATTGGTTTTAAATCTGCAACTAGACCTTTTCGATGTTTGTATGAAACATATTTTAAACTATTTCTAATTTGATGAACAATGCATAATTGATGTTCTGTTTTAGGATAAACTGATTGTATTGCTTCTGACATGCCTGTTAAATTATCACTACAAGCAATAAGAATATCATTTAAGCCACGATTTTTCATTTCTGTGAAATTAGATAATCAAAACTTAGAACATTCATTTTCACTAATTCATAATCCTAAAACATCTTTTTTGCCTTCTAAATCAACTCCTAATGCTATATAAACTGATTTGTTAATAATCCGTTTATCTTGTCGTACTTTAACTACTATACAATCAAAATAAACAATAGGATAAATACTTTCTAATGGTCGATTTTGTCATGCTTTAACATCATCAATAACATCATCAGTAATTTGACTAATAACACTTTCACTAATATCAGCACCATGATATAACTCTTGCAACTGCATTCTAATGTCAGATAATGTCATTCCTTTTGCATACAAGGAAAGAACTTGTTGATCAAAACCATCAAATCTTCTTTGCCTTTTAGGAACTATTACAGGAGTAAAATTACTATTGCGATCTCTTGGTACATCAATTTCAATTTTACCTTGTTGAGTTATTAATTTTTTTGAACTTGTACCATTACGAGCATTTTCAGTAGTAGTATGTTGATTTTTTTCATATCCTAAATAATTTTGCATTTCAGAATTCAACATTTTTTCAACTAATCTTTTTGTTAATTCTTTATATAAACCGCCAGGTTTAAAAACTGTTGTTAAATCTTCAGTATTTTCTAGTAATAAATCTACTGCTTTTGATATTGGATCATTATTATTAAAGTTATCTTTTTTAGCCATCTGTAACTCACTCTTTCTAGTCATTTAATTATATTTACTAGAATTAATTAAACATAGTTATTTTTGTAAGTTACACAGATTACTAAACATTTCCAAAATAATTGGAATATAACATTTTTTAGTAATAATTAATTCTAATTTTTAAATTTTATCAGGAAATGAGCAATTGCTGTATTTCAATTTTGAATATATATTGTTCATTTTTTTGTAATTTAAGTTTTTATATATTTTCTTTTGCAATAAATAATTTTAAAATTTTAAATATTGATTTAGATAATATTTTAAACTAATTATAATTGATATTCTTTAATATTAATTAGCAATAATGCTATTAAAGTTAACTATATATAGTATATAATTAATTAGAAAGAGCATATAAGTGGAGGAATAAATGACACATAATCAAAAATATATTACTGTTAAAGGTGCACGTGAACATAATTTAAAAAATGTTAATATTAAAATTCCAAAGTATAAGTTAGTAGTTATTACTGGTGTCTCAGGAAGTGGTAAATCATCATTAGCTTTTAATACAATTTATGCAGAAGGAAGACGAAGATATGTTGAATCACTTTCAGCCTATGCTCGTCAATTTTTAGGAAACAGCGAAAAACCTGATGTTGATGCTATTGATGGTTTAGCACCAGCAATTTCTATTGATCAAAAAACTACAAGTAATAATCCTCGCAGTACTGTTGGTACTGTTACTGAAATTTATGATTATTTGCGTTTACTTTATGCACGAATTGGAACTCCTTATTGTAATAAGGGTCATGGTCCAATTAGCACGCAAACTTTAAAAGAAATGGTTAATAAAATTAAAACGTTAGAAGATAATACTAATATTGAAATTTTAGCACCAGTTATTAATGCTAAAAAAGGTAGTCATCAAGATTTATTAGCAAAATTAAAACAAGAAAATTTTTTGCGAGTTAAAATTAATAATAAAATATATAGTTTAGATGAACCAATTGAATTGAATAAATCATTACGTCATGATATTGATATTGTTATTGATCGTATTAAATTTACCAATGATGATAATACTATTTCACGAATTCATGATGCTTTAGAAGTTGCTTTAAATCATAGTAATGGTTTAGCAAAGGTTATTTTATCGCAAACAAATGAAACGTGATTATTTTCTCAAAAATATGCTTGTAAAATTTGTGGATTTTCAATTCCCAGTTTAGAACCGCGTTTATTTTCTTTTAATGCACCAAGTGGAGCGTGTTTTGATTGTAAAGGCTTGGGAGTAAAATTAGAAGTTGACGAAGAATTATTAATGCCAGATTTAAAACTATCAATTAATGATGGTGGCATTGAGTATTATAAAAACTTAGTTGGTACTAGTAATTTAGAATGACAAAAATTAAAAGTTCTTTGTTATCATTATTTAATTGATTTGAATCAGCCATTAAAAAATTTAACAAAAACACAACTTAATTATATTATGCGTGGTAGTGATGAAGCCATTACTTTCAGTATTACTTCGGCAAATGGTCGTAAATATCCTAATCATGATTATATTGAAGGCATTGCCACTTTAATTGAAAGACGTTTTTTAGAAACAACTAGTGATTTTGCCCGTGATTATTATCGTAAATTTATGAGTGAACGCACTTGTTTAACTTGTCAAGGAACAAGATTAAATGAATTTGCATTGGCAGTTAAAATTAAAGATGAAAATAATAAAGAAATGAATATTAGTCATTATACTAATTTAGACATCGAAGAAAGTTTAACATTTATGTTAAATATTAAATTATTAGCTTATCAACAAGAAATTGCTAAATTAATATTAGTAGAAATCATTAATCGTTTAAGTTTTTTAACTAATGTTGGTTTAGGTTATTTAAACTTATCACGAATGGCACAAACTTTATCTGGTGGTGAATCACAACGAATTCGATTAGCAACTCAAATTGGTTCACAATTAACGGGAGTATTGTATGTTCTTGATGAACCTTCAATTGGTTTACATCAACGTGATAATGTTAAGTTAATTGAAACTTTAAAACAAATGCGAGATCTTGATAATACATTATTAGTAGTAGAACACGATGAAGATACAATGTGAGCAGCAGATTGATTAATTGATATTGGTCCAAAAGCCGGAATTTATGGTGGTGAAGTAATTGCTGAAGGTACAACACAGCAAGTTGCTAATAATCCTAATTCAATTACTGGAAAATATTTAAATGGTGAAAAATTTATTGCGTTACCTAAATCAAGAAGAAGTGGTAATGGTAAAGTTATTGAAATTCAAGAAGCACAAGCTAATAATTTACGTAAAATAAATGTTAAATTACCTTTAGGTAAATTTATTTGTGTTACTGGTGTTTCAGGAAGTGGTAAATCAACTCTTGTTAATGATATTTTATATACTAGTATTCAAAAGTATTTGGGTTTAAAGGGACAACGACCAGGAAAACATAAAGCAATAAAAGGGATTGAATTTATTGATAAAATTGTTGCTATTTCGCAAGAACCAATTGGCAGAACACCAAGGAGTAATCCGGCTACTTATACTTCAGTTTTTGATGATATTCGTGATTTATTTACACAAACACCAGAAGCAAAAATTAGAGGATATGCTAAAGGTAGATTTTCATTTAATGTACCAGGAGGAAGATGTGAACGTTGTTCTGGCGATGGTGTTATTAAAATTGCGATGCATTTTTTACCAGATGTTTATGTAACTTGCGAAATTTGTGAAGGAAAACGTTATAATAGTGAAACATTACAAGTTAAATATAAAGGTAAAAATATTTATGATGTACTAGAACTGCCTGTTGATTTAGCATTAACTTTTTTTGCTAATCATCCAAAAATCCATAAAAAATTAGCAATGATACAAGAAGTGGGATTAGGATACGTAAAATTAGGGCAACCTGCTACTGAATTATCTGGTGGTGAAGCACAAAGAGTGAAACTAGCTAAAGAATTACAAAAACGTGCTACTGGCAAAACTATGTATATTTTAGATGAACCAACTACTGGTTTACACGTTGATGATATTAAAAGGTTAATTGAAGTTTTAAATAAAATCGTTAATCATGGTGATACTGTTGTTGTAATTGAACATAACTTAGAAGTTATTAAAGTTGCTGATTACATTATTGATCTAGGACCTGAGGGTGGTAAATTTGGTGGTGAAATCATTGCTACAGGAACACCAGAACAAGTAATAACAAATCCTAAGTCTTATACTGGACAATATTTAAAAGCAGTTATTAATCGCGATTTGAATAGAAAATAATTAAAATATTTTCTGTAGTATTCTTGAATTTTAACAAAAGAAGTGCAGAAATAAAATGTCTTTAGAAGTAGTACCAAATTTAAAAGAAATACTTATAAATTCAACTATACAAAATGTTAAAAGTAATATAATAAAGTTAAAAGAAGTTTTTAGTACTTCTTCTAATATACAATACTTAGAATATTGATTTATTTTTTTTAAAAAAAATTTAAAAATAATGGAAAAACAGTATCAATGAATGCAAAAATTTTTAGTGAAAGTAAAAGACGAAGTAATTAATGATGAAAGAAAAGAACTTAAATTTCTTTCTTTTAAGTTTGAAAAAGAAAATTTTTTCCCATGAGATAAAGAACTAGAGTTTGAATTACTTGAATTTACTTTAATATGAGAGGAACAAAAATAGAAGGAAAAGGATAAACTCATTGATAAAATTACAGCATTAAAAATAGAATTAAATTGTAAATTAAGTAGTAAAAAATGAGAATTGAAAGAGAAATTATATAAAATTAACGGACTTCTCCCCACATGTACTTGTGGAGGGAATAATGAAACTGAATGAATTCAACAATGCTTTTCAAACTGAACAGCAATGTCTTGCATATATAGCAAATTTGAAAGAAAACAAATGTATTAGGTGTTTTAGTTTTAATTTGAATACTTCTGATTTAAAAAGAATGAGATGTTTAAAATGTAATCAAACATTTAGCATTCTCACAGGCACCATATTTTCAAGGTCACAAACATCTTTAACATCTTGGTTTTATCTTATCTTTAGATGAATAAACACCAAACATGGAATTCCATCAACAGATATTGCAAAAGAATTGGGAGTGACTTTGAAAACTGCTTGAAGAATGACTCATAAAATCAGAACACGTATTGCAAAACAAAAACCTCAATTTATTGTTGAAGGTACAGTGCAAATTGATGAAATGTATCTTTCACATATGGGTTTTAAAAAACAAGGAAGATCCTTGGTGAATAAAACCTTGATTGTTGGCATTTATCAAAAAACAACCAATAATTTAATTGTGAAAGTATTGAAAAACGCAAAGAGTAAAAATCTTTTGCAGTTTGCAAAAAACCACATTTCTTCAAAATGTCTTGTATATACTGATTCTTGAAAAGTATATTGCGATTTTAAATCATGGATGGGTTACACTTTATTGGACACTAATTACGTAGACAAGTGAACAAAGAAAGGAACTATAATTATGGCCAATATTAACTCATATACCGATGAATTTAAAAAACAAATAGTAGCTTTATATCAAAGTGGCAAATCAGTATCTTGCCTTGCTAAAGAATATAATGTTACAAGAGCAGCTACTTACAATTGAATTAAGCAATTTACTAATTCAGGTAGTTTTAAAACTAAAGATAATCGTTCTGTTGAAGAAAATGAATTAATTAAATTAAGAAAAGAATTAAAACAATTAAGAATGGAAAATGATATTTTAAAGCAAGCAGCACTAATAATAGGCAGAAAATAGAAATTATTGTCAAAAATAAAGTTAAATATAAAATTCGCACAATGTGTCATTTTTTAAAAATCTCTAAATCAACATATTATTTTAATTTAAAGAAAAAAGAAAATAAAATCAAAAATAATATTTATGATGAAGCTGTTATTAGTGCTTTTAAAGAAAATAAAGAAGTTTATGGTACTAGAAGATTAAAAGTCATTCTAGAAAACCAAGAAATTTATTTATCAAGACGAAAAATTAAAGAAATTATGAATAAACATAATTTAATATCAAAATACACTAAATTATCATACAAAAATCATAATAACAAAGTTAACGATAGTCCAATAAACAATCTTGTTGATAGAAACTTTAATAATAGAGTTAAAAATGAAGTTATTGTTAGTGATTTAACTTATGTTCAAGTAAATGGTAAGTGAAACTATATTTGTTTATTAATTGACCTATTTAACCGCGAAATAATTGGACATAGTGTAGGTACTAAAAAAGATGCATCATTAGTATATCAAGCATTTATGCACTCAAATCGCTGTTTAAAAGATATTCAAATATTTCATAGTGATCGCGGTAATGAATTTAATAATAAAATTATTGATAAACTTTTACTAGCATTCAATATTAATCGCTCTTTAAGCAAAAAAGGTTGTCCTTATGATAACGCTGTTGCTGAAGCAACCTTTAAAACTTTCAAAACCGAATTTATTAATGATAAAAATTTTACATCATTAATCCAATTAAAATTAGAATTATTTGATTACATCAATTGATATAACAACATAAGAATTCACAGCACTTTAAACTACTTAACTCCAGTTAATTATCAAAAACAAATGTCTACCAAAAAATAGTCCTAAAAAAGGTTGCCATTCCATCAGTTTTCACTAAGCATGAAACAGTTAACCATCAAGATGGCTATGTTTCAAAAATTGGTGTAAATACCAACCAAATTGAATCAGTTTGAAAACATATAAGAAGAACATTTAAAACACATATCAAAGTTGCAAAACATCATGTTCATTTATATGCTAAAGAAGCTGCATATAAATTCAACAAGATACCTAGTTTTGAAACTGTAATTCTATGTTTGATTTAAAAATGTGGGGAGAAGTCCGTAGATAGGCTTTTCTCAGCATTTATGTGATAAAATTAAAATAGTACATAAAGGGAGAAAAGCCAAAATTAATAATCAACAAGAAATTATTTTAAATTTTCATAATAATAGTCTTAAAAAATTAGAAGTTTTTCAAAAACAAAAAACAAGTAAGATTTTTAAATTTAAAAGTAAATTAGTTAAGTTTTTAACTTTTGGTTATTATAATTTTGAAATAAGATTAGTTAATAGAATAGAATGTGAAAAAGTTGTTTTAAATAATCAAAAAGAGCAACTTTATAAAATTGGATTAAAAATTTGTAATATCAAAAAAAGTTTGAATAAAGTTGAAATAAAAATTAGAAAAAAAAGACAAAGACTTAATTTATTTAAAGAAAATATTGTCTCTCTTGTTAAGGAAATAAATTCAATTAATGTACAAAATATTGAAATTTCAACAAACAATAGATTAATAACACAATTATAGTTATTCTTTTTATTTATTTGTAATCTAAAATTGTAGAAAATATATCCATTTATATGATAAAATCTTACTTATATATAGACATGAAAGGATTTGTCACTTTGGAAAAAAGAGTATATTTTTTAAAATTTAATAAAAAAATTCTTAAAATGGATTTAATAAGTTTTGGAACTGGTTTAATAGGTATTTTTTTGGGAATTCTAAGTATTTTAGCATTACAACCTTTTTGAGATAATGATAAAGCATCACTTTGAATAACTGTTGTTGCAATTTTTTTTGATATTACTAGTTTTACTTTAGCTTTTCTACCTTTTTTCTTAATGTTCCGTTTAATTAGATTAAAGAAAACTTTGATAAAACAAAATATGAAATTATATCGAAAAGATCAATTTAGTATTTCGCTTGATTTTATTAGTTTTTGTTTAGGTATTATTGGAACAAGTTGCGAAATTATTAGTGTTATTGTGCTTTTACCTCAATTTAATGATAATAAAGTTTTTTCATATCAAATTACTATTGTTGCTGTTGTTTTAAATATTATTAGTTGTATTACTTGTTTAATGGCAATATTAATTACTATTAATATTATTAAAGATTATAAACAAAGAGGAAATTCTATTATTTAAATATAATAATTTCCACTTTTAGCATAATTATTTTTTGTACTATGACAAGCTAAATCAATTATGTTAAGATATTTTCAGTTTAAGTTTATGTTAGAAGGAGAAGTTATGAATAATAAAGAAAAAATTAAAGGTAACTTTTATGTTCTGGGAGATAGTTTATCAGACACAGGAGCATTAGTAAGTGGTTTTACAGCTCTTTTTAAGCATTTAAAAATACCTAAAATAGTTAAAATGTTACCACCATTTTATAAAAATTCTTTTTCTAATGGTCCTGTGGCAGCACAAATTATTGCCGATTATTTGCATATAAATTTAACTTCTGCTTGAAGATTTGACCTTTTTTTATTTGCTGATGAGCAAATTGGTAATAATTATGCAGTTAGTGGAGCTTTAGCTAGTAGAAAAAAAGAATTAACAGTAGAAAGTTTTGTTATTAATCATTTTGATATTACTCATCAAGTAGATGCTTTAATTAGTCAGCATCATATTAATAGTAATGATATAATTTTAGTAGAGTTTGGTGGTAATGATATTTTATATGCTTTTAAACAATCGTTATTAAAGGACCAAGAAGAAATTATTAATAAAGCAGTTGAGTTAATAAAAAATGCTTTAACTAAATTGATAAATAAAGGTGCTCAACATATTTTATTATGTAATGTTCCTAATATGAGTATTATCCCTTTATTTAAAAATAAAGAAAAAGATAAGGAACGTATTTTAAATCGGACTTCTCCCCACATGTACTTGTGGAGGGAATAATGAAACTGAATGAATTCAACAATGCTTTTCAAACTGAACAGCAATGTCTTGCATATATAGCAAATTTGAAAGAAAACAAATGTATTAGGTGTTTTAATTTTAATTTGAATACTTCTGATTTAAAAAGAATGAGATGTTTAAAATGTAATCAAACATTTAGCATTCTCACAGGCACCATATTTTCAAGGTCACAAACATCTTTAACATCTTGGTTTTATCTTATCTTTAGATGAATAAACACCAAACATGGAATTCCATCAACAGATATTGCAAAAGAATTGGGAGTGACTTTGAAAACTGCTTGAAGAATGACTCATAAAATCAGAACACGTATTGCAAAAAAAAACCTCAATTTATTGTTGAAGGTACAGTGCAAATTGATGAAATGTATCTTTCACATATGGGTTTTAAAAAACAAGGAAGATCCTTGGTGAATAAAACCTTGATTGTTGGCATTTATTAAAAAACAACCAATAATTTAATTGTGAAAGTATTGAAAAACGCAAAGAGTAAAAATCTTTTGCAGTTTGCAAAAAAACACATTTCTTCAAAATGTCTTGTATATACTGATTCTTGAAAAGGATATTGCGATTTTAAATCAGTTTTCACTAAGCATGAAACAGTTAACCATCAAGATGGCTATGTTTCAAAAATTGGTGTAAATACCAACCAAATTGAATCAGTTTGAAAACATATAAGAAGAACATTTAAAACACATATCAAAGTTGCAAAACATCATGTTCATTTATATGCTAAAGAAGCTGCATATAAATTCAACAAGATACCTAGTTTTGAAACTGTAATTCTATGTTTGATTTAAAAATGTGGGGAGAAGTCCGTAGATAGGCTTTTCTCAGCATTTATGTGATAAAATTAAAATAGTACATAAAGGGAGAAAAGCCTTTTAAATTTAACTACTAATTTTAATAAAATGTTAGATGGTATTATTGAAGAATTAAATAAAAATAAAAAAAATATTATTAAATATGATATGTTTGCAGCAATAACAAACGCTATTAATAAGTTTAAAAACTTGAATATTAATAACAATATTATTGATGCAGCAGTTACTACTGATTTTAGTGAGATAATTAATAATGGTATTATTGTTCCTCATTTCAATAAAGGTGTTAATGAAGAAAATATTAATAATTATTTCTTTTTTGATAGCATTCATCCTAATAAATGAGCACATAATATTATCGCTCAAGAATTAATTAAATTAATAAATAATAATAAGAATTAATTAGAAATATTTATTTATAAGAGTTATAATTTTATTATAAAGGAAAAAATAAATATGAAAAAAGAATGAGTTAAATTAATTAAAGTAGACTTTATGCATGGTGTTGAAGAACCTTGATGTAATAACAAAGGTGTTGCAATATTACCATTTATAATTAAAGATGATGGTAGTCGTTATTTTATGCAAACATGTGAGAGTAATCCTTTATTTAATAAAAATAAGTTGGGTAAATATAGTTCAATTACTGGTGGAGTGGAAAATAATAATCCTTTGGAAACAGTTTATTGAAATGTGAGAAGAAACTGGTATTTTTTTAACAAAAGATACACCTATTTACTTTTTAGGTACTCATTATGCTTCAAAAATAAGCACTAAAGTATGATATTATTATGCAATTGATTTAACTGCACTTAATTTGGATATTAATGATAAATATTATGGTGTTGGCGATGGAACAATAGGAGAAAATAGTTTATATAGTAAATTTATTCCTGAAACAGAATTACGGTTTTCAAACGATTCTTTTTCTCTGACAATTTATGGTAAGTTATTCAATTCTATAAGTCACAATTGTTTTAAAAACATTAATTTTAAAACATTATTATTAAACAATTATTGCGATTCAAAAGCAGAAATATTTAATTCTGAAATTAATAATAATTTGAAGAGAAATATTTTTATTTCGGGTATAGCTAATAAATATGAAGAATTTGGTACTATAAAGAAAAGTAAAAAATTTGTATTTGATTTATCAAATTTTTTATGTAAAGAAAATAATAAAATAATAATCCTTTGGAATCGGCGTTGGTGATGAAATAGTAAGTGGTGCTGTTAAGTATGCTAAAGAAAATAGTATTGTTTTGGATAAAATTCTTGATGTATGACCATTTCCTCAACAATTTAAAAAAAGTTGACCAGAATATCGTAATCAGTTAATAAATAAAGCAGACATTGTACTATTTATTTTTGGTAATAAAATGGATGAAAATAATAATATTGTTTTATCAAAAGGTGTATTAAATGAATTTGAAATTGCTAGAAATAAAAATAAAATAATAATTCCTATAGCTTCAACTGGTTATGCTGCTAAAGAAATATTTATAAAAATAGAAAATGATATAGAAAATTTTAAATATTTAAAAGATTATTTACATGTTCTTAAGAATGAAAAAAATGCTGGAAAGATAGTTAAAACTATTATTCAAATTTTAGATAATATTAACTAGTAATATTTATTTATATTTTATTTCTTGGTGGTAATTGTGGAGGCGTGCCACTTCCATTTGGACTTAGTTGTCCTAAATAATTAATAAAATGATAATCTCATTTTTCAGAAACTAAATCACCAGTATTTTTTCATTCTTATTTTTATCAATAGTTTCATAAATATGATTTAAATTTTGATTGATAGATGATGAGATAATATTTTTTAATACTAATTGAAAAGGAATATAGTTGCTATTCATAAAAAGTTAACACTAATTTCTAATATTTTAATTTTTAACAATTTTTAAAGAATTATATCATAATAATTTTTATTTGATAATGAAATGTTTAGTAATTTTTTACGGACTTCTCCCCACATGTACTTGTGGAGGGAATAATGAAACTGAATGAATTCAACAATGCTTTTCAAACTGAACAGCAATGTCTTGCATATATAGCAAATTTGAAAGAAAACAAATGTATTAGGTGTTTTAATTTTAATTTGAATACTTCTGATTTAAAAAGAATGAGATGTTTAAAATGTAATCAAACATTTAGCATTCTCACAGGCACCATATTTTCAAGGTCACAAACATCTTTAACATCTTGGTTTTATCTTATCTTTAGATGAATAAACACCAAACATGGAATTCCATCAACAGATATTGCAAAAGAATTGGGAGTGACTTTGAAAACTGCTTGAAGAATGACTCATAAAATCAGAACACGTATTGCAAAACAAAAACCTCAATTTATTGTTGAAGGTACAGTGCAAATTGATGAAATGTATCTTTCACATATGGGTTTTAAAAAACAAGGAAGATCCTTGGTGAATAAAACCTTGATTGTTGGCATTTATCAAAAAACAACCAATAATTTAATTGTGAAAGTATTGAAAAACGCAAAGAGTAAAAATCTTTTGCAGTTTGCAAAAAACCACATTTCTTCAAAATGTCTTGTATATACTGATTCTTGAAAAGGATATTGCGATTTTAAATCAGTTTTCACTAAGCATGAAACAGTTAACCATCAAGATGGCTATGTTTCAAAAATTGGTGTAAATACCAACCAAATTGAATCAGTTTGAAAACATATAAGAAGAACATTTAAAACACATATCAAAGTTGCAAAACATCATGTTCATTTATATGCTAAAGAAGCTGCATATAAATTCAACAAGATACCTAGTTTTGAAACTGTAATTCTATGTTTGATTTAAAAATGTGGGGAGAAGTCCGTAGATAGGCTTTTCTCAGCATTTATGTGATAAAATTAAAATAGTACATAAAGGGAGAAAAGCCATTTTTTATTATATTATTCAATATTTTTTTTAATGTTTTTAGAAACTTATGTATATTTTTGTTAATAATAAACTTTCTGTTGATATATTATATATAATTATATTATGTTTAAAATTAATCAAAAATTTTAATTATAAAAGGCAGGAAATTAAGTATGGAAAACCTTAGTGTTGGCGAAATAGTAACAAAATTTAATTTAACAATTTTATATATTAATCCCAAAATTCCAATTGAAAAAAGAATTATTACTAATATTGGTACTAATCGTGGTGGTTTAGAGTTAACAGGATTTAAAACTAAACAAATCTCACGTAGTCGTCGTATAATTTTATTAAGCAGTAAAGAAAGCGAATATATTTCCTCTTTACCAAAAACAGAATTTAAGAACCATTTTAGTAATATTTTAGAAGATCATATTCCTGCTATTTTTGTAACACCTAATTTTAAATTTAAAAAAGAATTATGTGACTGTGCTAAATCAATTAATTCAACAGTTCCAATTATTGAATTATTATTTTTTACTTCTGAATTTGCAGCAACAGTTTCTACGTATATTGTTGAACGTTTATCTGAATCTAAACGTTTACATGGTACTTTAGTAAATATTTTTGGTTATGGTGTCCTAATTACAGGTGAAAGTGGTATTGGTAAATCAGAAACAACATTAGATTTATTACGTAATGGGCACTTATTTGTTGGTGATGATAGTATTGATATTTTAAAAATCAATAATAAAATTGTAGGAAAAGTTAATCCGATTATTAAAAATTTAATTGAAATTAGAGGAATAGGTATCCTAGATATTACCAAAATGTATGGATATCATGTTATAATGCATGAGAGTCAAGTAAATTTAATTATTAATTTAATTAGAATTGAAAATGATGGTTGAACTAAAGTTGATCGACTTGGTGATCATAATAACTTTGATGTTTTTTTTGAAATTAAAGTGCCTAAAATAATTATTCCTGTTAGTCCATGAATAAATTTAGCTGATTTAATTGAAGCAGCAGTTATTAGTTTAAAATTAAAAGATGAAGGTCAAGACGCTACTGCTAGTTTTCAAAAACAAATAATTAGAAATTTAACAAAAAAGAAATAATTTAATTATTAAATTATCAAAAAGGAAAAAAATATGATTAATGATGATGGATACAATAGTTTAATTACCGATATTCCGGGAACGGGAATTCATATTTATTCGGTATTAATGGCAGTAGGGTTTTTAACTGCTGTCATTGCTTCATGAATAAAATTATATCGTCGTAATATTCCAACTAAAACTTTAGAATGAGGAACATTAGTTATTGCATTAGCAGGATTAATAGGAGCAAGAGCATGATATGTTCTTAATAATACTAGCACAATTGAAAATGCACTTGATGTAGTTGCCGTTTGAAGAGGTGGTATGGCAATTGAAGGAGGCGTTACAGTTGGAATGATAGTAGGATTCTTTATTTTTTATCGTACTTCAAAGCAGTTACAAATTTCAATGTGAGTTTTTATTGATTGTATTGTTCCAAATATTTTATTAGGTCAAGCAATTGGTAGATGAGGTAATTTTTTTAATCAAGAATTACTAGGAACTGATGTTGGTCATCCTTTCAGTTGATTACCAACATGAATAAATAATCATTTACATTATGGTTTTAATAGTGATAAACCAGATCCTGTTGCTGTTTATCGTCAACCTTTATTTTTATATGAGTCATTATCTTCATTATTTGGTTGATTCTTTTTAACGTTTTTTGTACCAAAAACATGACAAATATTTAGTAAAAAACCATGAAAATTAGATTCTTCGCAATTTATTTCGCCTTTAAAGACTAATCCAATTGTTGTAAAAGATTTTTTAAAACCTTGAACAGTTATTAAAAAAATTCATGGATATCGTAAATTTAAATATGAAAGTTGAAAACAAGCATATTTTGATTTTACACCCAATAAGAATAGTGTTAAAAGTGTTGAAAAAATACCTTGAAAAGATGTTAAAAAACATTCAAAAGTTAAATCAAAGATAAAAAAATGATATTTAAAGATTAAATATAATATGCAACCACATTCTAAATCTTTAAATACTATGTATAATCCTAATAATTATCGAGTAACATATGCAGGAGTATCAGGTAGTTTATACTTTGTCTTTTATGGTATTATTAGAATGATTTTAGAACCACTTCGTGATAATAGAGACATTATGAAAATAGCCAATGTTTCAACTTCAATGATAGTTTCTGGAATGTGAATTATTTTAGGTGTTATTTTAGTAATATTTGCACAAATTATTGCACCATCAAGATTTCGTAAAGGAGAATGATTATATGAAAAATCATACTAATAAAGAAAATAAATATGATTATGATTTAGTAGTTATTGGTGGTGGTCCAGCAGGAATGACAGCTGCTATTTATGCACAAAGAGCAAATCTTAAAACTGTGATTATTGAAAAATATATTGTTGGTGGAAAAATGATTAAAACTTCTGAAATTGAAAATTATCCAGGTTATGATTATATTTTAGGGCCTGAATTATCAGAAAAAATGCAAAAGCAAGTTGAGAAACTACAAGTTGAATTTGTTACTGATGAAGTTATTAAAATTACAGATAGTGAAAATCATAAAATTAAAACAGTCATTTTAAGTAGTGGTGATGTTCTTATTGCTAAAGTAGTAATTATAGCTACTGGTTCATTAGAACGTAAAATTGGTGTTCCTGGTGAAGATGAATATGCTAATCGTGGTGTTTCTTATTGTGCTGTTTGTGATGGTGCTTTATTTAAGAATAAAATTATTAGTGTAGTTGGCGGTGGTTATGCTGCTTGTGAAGAATCTTTATATTTAACAAGATTTACTAATAAAGTTAATCTTATTCATCGTCGTGATCAATTTCGTGCTGATGATAAAACCGTTAATAAAGTTAAAAATAATGAAAATATTAATTTAATAACTGATCATGTTGTATTAAAAGTATTAGGTACTGAGGATAAGAAAAAAGTAGGTAAATTAGAAATTCAAAATATTAAGACTAAGGAAATTAGTGAAATTACTACTGATGCCTTATTTCCTTATATTGGTTCTGATCCTGTTACAAAATTTGTTAAAGATTTAGATATTTGCGATAGCAATGGTTATATTATAGTTAATGATAAGTGTCAAACTAAAATCCCGGGATTATATGCAGCTGGTGATGTAATTGCTAAAAATTTAAGACAAATAGTAACTGCTGTTAACGATGGAGCGATTGCAGCACAATATTTAATAAATTTTATTGATAATTTTAATGAATAAAGTGTACAATTGAGGTGATAGTAATGATATCATTTACAACAAGTGTAAAAGATGAAATCTGTCAAAAAAGTTTTAAAAATTGTTGTCAGAAATCTTTGCTATCAGCATATTCGCTTATTAATGGTAAGATTACAAATTCAGATAAAATAAATAATGAGATTATTATTCATAGTTTTCATAACAAAACCACTAGGTTAATATATAAATTTTTAAAAAATCAATATAAAGACGTAAAATTGATAGTTATGGTGGATGTTTTAAATAAATTTGAGCGTCCAAAGGTGTATAATATTCGTATTAATAATAAAATTGATTTTATTATTAATGATTTAATGCTTCAAGATAAATATCTTTTTATTGAGAAAGAAGCTATGCACCAGCATATAATAAAAGAGCATTGTATAAGAGCGTATATCGCAGGAATCTTCCTTGTAGTTGGCAGTATCAATTCTCCTTCAACACCTAACTACCATTTGGAATTACAATTTCATAATGATATGTTGGCTAAAAAAATTAAAAATATTTTATTACAAACTTTTAAATTAAACTTTAAAACAATAAAACGTCGTAATAAAACGGTGCTTTATCTAAAAAAATCTAATGTAATTTCTGACTTTTTAAAAATAATTGATTGTCCACAAGCAGTTTTCGCTTTTGAAGATAAACGCATTTCACGAGAATTATTTAATAATATTAATCGTTTTAATAATATTGATATTTCTAATCAACAAAAAATTTTAAATGCTGGAGACCAGCAAGTTATAATGATTTCTGTTTTAAAAGATAAAAAACTTTTCAAAGCGTTGTCCTTAAAAGCTCAAATTATTTCAAATTTAAGATTAAAAAATCCTGAAGCATCACTTTCAGAATTGGGTGAACTTTACTATCAAGAAACTGGTTTTGTCATTACTAAGTCTGGGGTTAATCATTTAATTCGCGAAATTAAGAAAAAGTATCAAGAAACATTGTAAGTTAATAATAAAAGTATAAGAGGAGGCCATACAATGAAAAAGAAAGAAATTTTAAGCAAAGGTCGTCAAGATTTATTGAATGCTTTTGGAAAACGAATGAAAACTTTACGTAATCAAAAAGGTAGAAAATTTTCACAAGAGAAACTTGGAGAAGCAAGCGGCCTACATCGTAATTATATTTCTGATGCTGAAAGAGGAACAAGAAACGTATCTTTAGTTGCAATCTTAAAAATAATTAATGGGTTGGATTCATCTATTAGTGATTTTTTTGCTGTAGGGTTTGATAATATTGATACTTCAAATTTATATGACACATTTAGTGTTGAATAAAATCAATTTAATACACTTTTAGTAGTACTTTATAAACAAGTACTACTTTTTTATTATTTTATTTTTTATTAAAAATAAATTTAAGAAAAGTTATTAGTACTTTTTATAAAATTAATTGATATTCACTAGTAATTATTTTATCTTAATGAAGATTATGAAATTTATTCACCTTATATTAGGAATAATTAATCATTAAAATGTTATAATTTAACGGACTTCTCCCCACATGTACTTGTGGAGGGAATAATGAAACTGAATGAATTCAAAAATGCTTTTCAAACTGAACAGCAATGTCTTGCATATATAGCAAATTTGAAAGAAAACAAATGTATTAGGTGTTTTAGTTTTAATTTGAATACTTCTGATTTAAAAAGAATGAGATGTTTAAAATGTAATCAAACATTTAGCATTCTCACAGGCACCATATTTTCAAGGTCACAAAAATCTTTAACATCTTGGTTTTATCTTATCTTTAGATGAATAAACACCAAACATGGAATTCCATCAACAGATATTGCAAAAGAATTGGGAGTGACTTTGAAAACTGCTTGAAGAATGACTCATAAAATCAGAACACGTATTGCAAAACAAAAACCTCAATTTATTGTTGAAGGTACAGTGCAAATTGATGAAATGTATCTTTCACATATGGGTTTTAAAAAACAAGGAAGATCCTTGGTGAATAAAACCTTGATTGTTGGCATTTATCAAAAAAAAACCAATAATTTAATTGTGAAAGTATTGAAAAACGCAAAGAGTAAAAATCTTTTGCAGTTTGCAAAAAACCACATTTCTTCAAAATGTCTTGTATATACTGATTCTTGAAAAGTATATTGCGATTTTAAATCAGTTTTCACTAAGCATGAAACAGTTAACCATCAAGATGGCTATGTTTCAAAAATTGGTGTAAATACCAACCAAATTGAATCAGTTTGAAAACATATAAGAAGAACATTTAAAACACATATCAAAGTTGCAAAACATCATGTTCATTTATATGCTAAAGAAGCTGCATATAAATTCAACAAGATACCTAGTTTTGAAACTGTAATTCTATGTTTGATTTAAAAATGTGGGGAGAAGTCCGTAGATAGGCTTTTCTCAGCATTTATGTGATAAAATTAAAATAGTACATAAAGGGAGAAAAGCCTAATTTAATTATTGATTATCATTAAGGAGTTATTATGACAATAGAAAATACAGAAGTTGAAATTGAAAATGTTACTACTAATGTTGATAACGCTAAAAAAGAACCTTATCAATTAAGTAGTATTATTTCACCTATATTTGGTCTTAATCATCAAAAAATAACTACGATTCCAATTAATATTAAAAAATCCGATAGCAGTTCTAGCACTATTGAGCAATATGTTGATAAAAAAACTAAAGAAAATATTTTTCGTGAAAAAGAAGTAGCGTATAATAATTCTAGTAATCTTGATAATACTAGAATTGCACAAATTAAAAAAAATAGAGAACAACAACAAATATATGATAGTTTACCATCGCGCTATCTAGAATTTCGCGATAAAATATTTAAAGAAACTACATCTATTAATTACAATAATGCAAGTAATAATAACGATACAGTTATTACAACTATTGATTTGTTAGTTGATGATATTTTAGATGAAAATAAATAGGAGATGCTATGAATAATATAATAAAATCCAATATTATTGACGAATTAAAATGACGTAATATCTTAAAAGATATTAGTAGCATAGATAAAGTAATTAATGCAGGAAAATTAGGAAAAGGAATATATTGTGGTTTTGATCCAAGTAATGATTCATTACATTTAGGTAATTTACTACAAATTATTTTATTGCATCGTTTTGCTATATTTGGTTTTCAACCAATTGCTGTTATTGGTGGTACAACGGCAATGATCGGTGATCCAAGTGGTAAAAATAAAGAACGTAATTTATTAGATGAAAATGTGTTACAAAATAATGTTAGAAAAATAAAAGAGCAGTTAGTGACATTATTAAGTTATGAAAATATTGATAATTTAACATCATTAGAATTAATTAAAACATGTAATTTATTAAATGATAAAGAATATGAAACATTAGAAATGATTATTAAAAGTATTAATCCAAATAATCAATATCAACAGACTTTAAGTAGTATTTTAAAAACATTGCCCTTACCTTGAGAAGAATTAGGATTATCAGCATCATTATTAAAAACTTTATATAAAATTTGTAATTTTGATCAAAAGTGAGTTACTATGAAAAGTGATTTAAATAATCTTTCTTTTAAACAATTGTTAAATTATTGTGATAGTTATGTAGAAACTTGAATTACATTTTTAAAATTACCATTGGGAACATTAAACAATAAAATTAAGCCAATTAAAATTATTAATAATCAAACATGATTAGGTCCACTAACAATTACAACTTTTTTGCGTGATATTGGTAAGCATTTTAATGTTAATCAAATGTTAGGCAAAGAAATGATTGCTAATCGTTTAAATTCTGGAATTTATTATACTGAATTTTCTTATATGGTATTACAAGCGTATGATTTTTATCATTTATATGAAAAAGAGCAATGTTATATTCAATCTGGTGGTAGTGATCAATGAGGAAATATTACTGCCGGTTTAGATTTAATTAGAAAACAAAAAGGTGATGAACATCATGCTGCTGGTATTACTATTAATTTATTAACTAAATCTAATGGTGAAAAATTTGGTAAAAGCGAAAAAGGTGCTATATTTTTAAATAGTGAAAAAACTTCACCTTATGAGTTATATCAATTTTTATTTAATCAAGAAGATAAAGATTTGCCTACTTTTTTTAATTCTTTAACTTTATTTAGTGAAGAACAAATAGCAAAAATTTTAGTAATTCATAATAGTGATGTTAAGCAACATTATGGACAAAAGATTTTAGCAGCTTTATTAACAGTATTTATTCATAAATTAAATGGATATTTTAGTGCTATTAATATTACTAATGCTTTTTTCCACGATCGGATTCATCAAATGAAATCATCTGAGATTTTACAGGTTTTAAAAGATGTACCACATTTTAATCTTAATCATAATGAACAAATAATTGATTTTTTAGTTAATAATCAAATTTGTAATTCAAAAAGAATAGCAAGAGAACTAATTATGCAAGGTTCAATTGTTGTTAATGGTGAAAGAATTACCAATATAAATTTTTTTATTAGTAAAAAAAACGCAATTAATAATCAAGTAACAGTTATAAAAAAAGGTAAGCGTCATTATTTTATAGTTGTTCATAAATAAGGAAGGGTATTTAAATATGATATTTATTAATTTTTCTCCATTATTATGGGATATTATTATTTTTGCTATTATTATTTTTGGTATTGTTACTGGTTTTTTTATTGGGGGAAGAGCATTAATATTTATTAGTGCTGGTAATTTACTTAGTATTGGTTTAATGTTGGCATTTAAACCAATGTTAATAAATTCTTTTAAAAATATGGTATCACTATGGTTTAGTGACCTTAGTGGTAGTTTTGCTTCATTTAAGAATTTATTAACTGATAATATTGGATTTTTGATATATGCTATTGTTTGAATTATTGGCATTAATATTTTATTTTGAATAATATATATTATTTTATATTTTGTACTTTTTAATAAAAATAAAATTGAACACAAAGCAATAAATGCTACAGCTGGAATTTTAATTAATTTTATTAGAATGAGTATTTTAGGTAGTATCGTAATTATTATGATGGGTACTAGTTTTTTCGGTAATAAATCATTAAGTTATGGTGTTATTAAAAATGAAATACCGACAACTTCTGTTACTCATAAAATATTTACTAGTATTGATAATAATCTTACTTTTTTAAATGTTAATGTAGCAGACATTAACAATGTTATTGATTTATATCAAAATAGTGAAACGTTAAAACAAAGTATAAATGAATTAAAAAATAATACAACTTATGAGGAATGTTACAGTACTGTTGAAAAGTTAAAAATGATAGGTATATTAAGAGTAGATGAAACTGATAAAATTGCTAATGCTCTAAAAGAGATGGAATCAACAGGTGATATCATTGCTAATAAAAAAATAATTATAGATCTCTTGCAACAACATGGAGTTGATAATTTTTTAGATGTTAATTATATGGTATCAGTTTTTAATGCTTATGCTAATATACTTAATTTATATTCGGAAGTAGTACAAATATTCGATGATAATTTAAAAGATATGCCAATAATAGATACTACACTTCCACAAAATATGGGTCGTTATAATCTTTTAAAGCCTAAAATTTCTGCTTTTACTAATTCAATTAAAGATGTAATAGTGAGAGAACATATTATTCAAAATTTAAAAAATATTTATAATCCGTTTTAAAAAAAAATAAAAAAATATTTTTTTCTATTTCAATATTTTTATAAAAAATAGTTGAGGCATTTAATTTTATTTGGGAGCGTATCGATGTTGTCAATAATATTCAAATTTGTCTTAAAATTATAAAGTTAGACGAGAATAATTTTGACTTCAATATGCAATTGTATGTTAATCTTAACACTTGAAAAATATTAGTCAACAATAATGCTTACTTTTATAATTCAAAAATTCTTATTAAAGTAAACTTTAATAAGTTTTATTTTATTTTTGGTTTTGTTAAAATCTTTAATTTTAATTTATAATAGCCGGATGGCAGTATTTATTTGATAGCATTTAAAATTAACCATTTTTGTATACATATCAATGTTATAGGTTCTATCACCAATCATATGATTTAAAATTTGTTTAATATTAGTTTCAGTAAAGAAAACAATATTTTCAACTAATGCTTGGTTTAATACACCATCTTTGCCATTAATAAAATAACCAACTTTTAATTTTTTATATTGCAAAGTTAATAATTCTAAAAAATCAATTAATTCATAATATTGACCTTTGGAAAATAAATTTATTGCATTTTGATAGTGTAATTTAGCAATTTTATTTTTTCTTCTTCCAGCCATTATGCCAAGAAATAAAACATGAAAAGCATGAAATTTATCTAAAATAAATTTAGCATTTAAAATTGTGGCAGTTTTTCTAATTCATTTTGCACTATCTCCACAAACTATTAAATTTGCTTGTTCAAAATTTTCAAAATATAAATTACCATATTTTTCAATTAATTTAGCGGTTTTTTCTGCACCAATTTCTGTTTTTGATACTCTTATTTTACAAACTGCTCTTTTATTAATTAATTCGGACTTCTCCCCACATGTACTTGTGGAGGGAATAATGAAACTGAATGAATTCAAAAATGCTTTTCAAACTGAACAGCAATGTCTTGCATATATAGCAAATTTGAAAGAAAACAAATGTATTAGGTGTTTTAATTTTAATTTGAATACTTCTGATTTAAAAAGAATGAGATGTTTAAAATGTAATCAAACATTTAGCATTCTCACAGGCACCATATTTTCAAGGTCACAAACATCTTTAACATCTTGGTTTTATCTTATCTTTAGATGAATAAACACCAAACATGGAATTCCATCAACAGATATTGCAAAAGAATTGGGAGTGACTTTGAAAACTGCTTGAAGAATGACTCATAAAATCAGAACACGTATTGCAAAACAAAAACATCAATTTATTGTTGAAGGTACAGTGCAAATGGATGAAATGTATCTTTCACATATGGGTTTTAAAAAACAAGGAAGATCCTTGGTGAATAAAACCTTGATTGTTGGCATTTATCAAAAAACAACCAATAATTTAATTGTGAAAGTATTGAAAAAAGCAAAGAGTAAAAATCTTTTGCAGTTTGCAAAAAACCACATTTCTTCAAAATGTCTTGTATATACTGATTCTTGAAAAGGATATTGCGATTTTAAATCAGTTTTAACTAAGCATGAAACAGTTAACCATCAAGATGGCTATGTTTCAAAAATTGGTGTAAATACCAACCAAATTGAATCAGTTTGAAAACATATAAGAAGAACATTTAAAACACATATCAAAGTTGCAAAACATCATGTTCATTTATATGCTAAAGAAGCTGCATATAAATTCAACAAGATACCTAGTTTTGAAACTGTAATTCTATGTTTGATTTAAAAATGTGGGGAGAAGTCCGTAGATAGGCTTTTCTCAGCATTTATGTGATAAAATTAAAATAGTACATAAAGGGAGAAAAGCCAATTAATTTTCCATTTTTCTTTTTACCAGTACAAAATACTATTAATCTCATAGAACATTTTTTACAATGGAATGGCAACCCTTTTTAGGACTATTTTTTGGTAGACATTTGTTTTTGATAATTAACTGGAGTTAAGTAGTTTAAAGTGCCGTGAATTCTTATGTTGTTATATCAATTGATGTAATCAAATAATTCTAATTTTAATTGGATTAATGATGTAAAATTTTTATCATTAATAAATTCGGTTTTGAAAGTTTTAAAGGTTGCTTCAGCAACAGCGTTATCATAAGGACAACCTTTTTTGCTTAAAGAGCGATTAATATTGAATGCTAGTAAAAGTTTATCAATAATTTTATTATTAAATTCATTACCGCGATCACTATGAAATATTTGAATATCTTTTAAACAGCGATTTGAGTGCATAAATGCTTGATATACTAATGATGCATCTTTTTTAGTACCTACACTATGTCCAATTATTTCGCGGTTAAATAGGTCAATTAATAAACAAATATAGTTTCACTTACCATTTACTTGAACATAAGTTAAATCACTAACAATAACTTCATTTTTAACTCTATTATTAAAGTTTCTATTAACAAGATTGGTTATTTGACTATCATTGACTTTATTATGATAATTTTTGAATGATAATTTAGTGTATTTTGATATTAAATTATGTTTATTCATAATTTCTTTAATTTTTCGTCTTGATAAATAAATTTCTTGGTTTTCTAGAATGACTTTTAATCTTCTAGTACCATAAACTTCTTTATTTTTTTTAAAAGCACTAATAACAGCTTGTTCATAAATATTATTTTGAATTTTATTTTTTTTCTTTAAATTAAAATAATATGTTGATTTAGAGAGTTTTAAAAAATGACACATTGTGCGAATTTTATATTTAGATTTATTATTTGCAATAATCTCTACTTTCTGCCTATTATTAGTGCTGCTTGCTTTAAAATATCATTTTCCATTCTTAATTGTTTTAATTCTTTTCTTAATTTAATTAATTCATTTTCTTCAACAGAACGATTATCTTTAGTTTTAAAACTACCTGAATTAGTAAATTGCTTAATTCAATTGTAAGTAGCTGCTCTTGTAACATTATATTCTTTAACAAGGCAAGATACTGATTTGCCACTTTGATATAAAGCTACTATTTGTTTTTTAAATTCATCGGTATATGAGTTAATATTGGCCATAATTATAGTTCCTTTCTTTGTTCACTTGTCTATGTAATTAGTGTCCAATAAAGTGTAACCCATCCAATAGTTTCACTTACCATTTACTTGAACATAAGTTAAATCACTAACAATAACTTCATTTTTAACTCTATTATTAAAGTTTCTATTAACAAGATTGGTTATTTGACTATCATTGACTTTATTATGATAATTTTTGAATGATAATTTAGTGTATTTTGATATTAAATTATGTTTATTCATAATTTCTTTAATTTTTCGTCTTGATAAATAAATTTCTTGGTTTTCTAGAATGACTTTTAATCTTCTAGTACCATAAACTTCTTTATTTTTTTTAAAAGCACTAATAACAGCTTGTTCATAAATATTATTTTGAATTTTATTTTTTTTCTTTAAATTAAAATAATATGTTGATTTAGAGAGTTTTAAAAAATGACACATTGTGCGAATTTTATATTTAGATTTATTATTTGCAATAATCTCTACTTTCTGCCTATTATTAGTGCTGCTTGCTTTAAAATATCATTTTCCATTCTTAATTGTTTTAATTCTTTTCTTAATTTAATTAATTCATTTTCTTCAACAGAACGATTATCTTTAGTTTTAAAACTACCTGAATTAGTAAATTGCTTAATTCAATTGTAAGTAGCTGCTCTTGTAATATTATATTCTTTAACAAGGCAAGATACTGATTTGCCACTTTGATATAAAGCTACTATTTGTTTTTTAAATTAATCGGTATATGAGTTAATATTGGCCATAATTATAGTTCCTTTCTTTGTTCACTTGTCTATGTAATTAGTGTCCAATAAAGTGTAACCCATCCAACTTCTGATTTAAAAAGAATGAGATGTTTAAAATGTAATCAAACATTTAGCATTCTCACAGGCACCATATTTTCAAGGTCACAAACATCTTTAACATCTTGGTTTTATCTTATCTTTAGATGAATAAACACCAAACATGGAATTCCATCAACAGATATTGCAAAAGAATTGGGAGTGACTTTGAAAACTGCTTGAAGAATGACTCATAAAATCAGAACACGTATTGCAAAACAAAAACCTCAATTTATTGTTGAAGGTACAGTGCAAATTGATGAAATGTATCTTTCACATATGGGTTTTAAAAAACAAGGAAGATCCTTGGTGAATAAAACCTTGATTTTTGGCATTTATCAAAAAACAACCAATAATTTAATTGTGAAAGTATTGAAAAACGCAAAGAGTAAAAATCTTTTGCAGTTTGCAAAAAACCACATTTCTTCAAAATGTCTTGTATATACTGATTCTTGAAAAGGATATTGCGATTTTAAATCAGTTTTCACTAAGCATGAAACAGTTAACCATCAAGATGGCTATGTTTCAAAAATTGGTGTAAATACCAACCAAATTGAATCAGTTTGAAAACATATAAGAAGAACATTTAAAACACATATCAAAGTTGCAAAACATCATGTTCATTTATATGCTAAAGAAGCTGCATATAAATTCAACAAGATACCTAGTTTTGAAACTGTAATTCTATGTTTGATTTAAAAATGTGGGGAGAAGTCCGTAGATAGGCTTTTCTCAGCATTTATGTGATAAAATTAAAATAGTACATAAAGGGAGAAAAGCCTTAGTAAATTGCTTAATTCAATTGTAAGTAGCTGCTCTTGTAACATTATATTCTTTAACAAGGCAAGATACTGATTTGCCACTTTGATATAAAGCTACTATTTGTTTTTTAAATTCATCGGTATATGAGTTAATATTGGCCATAATTATAGTTCCTTTCTTTGTTCACTTGTCTATGTAATTAGTGTCCAATAAAGTGTAACCCATCCATAATATGTTAGATGATTTATTAAGAAAAACATTAGAAAACAAACCTAAAGAATATAAGAAAAATATGATTGATAATTTCAGAATAAATATAGCTAAATTAATTAATAATATTAATGACTATATAGAAGTTGAAGAGAAAATTTATAATGCAGAAAGTAAAGCAGGATATTCTGTTTCCTATACTCTTTTTTATATGTCACTTCAACATCGAATTAATATCCAACTATTAAAAGAAAAAGAAATAGTAAATGCTCTTAATAATGTTGATGAATTAGAAAAGTTTAAAAAATTAGAAGAAATATATAAAGAATTAGTTACTAGAAAAGAAGAAATTGAAGCACCAAATTCAAGATGAAAAAACGCTAATAAATATAAAGAACCTAATAATCATGATTTGCAAACAAGAATTAATCAAATTTTAGAAAATGGTCCAATAAGACAACAAAATTTTATCGATGCAGCAAATCAAGAACATATTCCTAATAATAGTAGTGGTTCAAATAGTTTTCTTAATGCTATATAATATGAACTTATATTAAGATCATTATTTATAGAGAACATGTAAAAGTTACCCTTTGGGGTAACTTTTACAATATTTTATTTTTTATTAAATCAATAGTATTTTCTACTTGTTTATTATTAATTTCTTTTTTGTCTTTTATCTTAATAAATCGATAAGTACTAACGATTAAAAAACCTATATAAATTAAATAAGATATCGTTAGTACTGATATTAGTAAAATATTGTCATAATAATTTTTAGTAAAAAATGAAAATACGCTACTAAAAATTAAAGGAATTATAGCTATTCATAAAATTAAATATTTCTTTTTATTTTTATTAATTCCTAATCAACCAATAGCTGTTATCATAACAGCTATTACAAAAGTAATACTAACTATTTTTTCAGAAATTTCATTTTTAATCATTTTTATTTTTCCTTTCCTCATCTCTAATTAACATTATATCATTTAATTTAATTGACATAGTAGTAGGAGAAAAATTAATTGTTAGTTTTGTTTAAGGAAATTGATTGATAGATAATTAATTTATATTTTATTTTTTCAAAAACAAAAAAATGATAAATGCTTTTATTGACATTTACCATCTAAAAAATAAATCTGTTATCAATTGATAACAGATTTTAAATTAATTATTAATTTTAAGCACGTCCATATGATTCAACAACTAATGCTTCATTAATATCAGTATTTAGTTCGTCACGTAGTGGATGACGTACATATGTACCAATAAATGTTTTTTTATTGAATTCAATAAATGGTAATGTTGAAGCATTAGCGCTTAATGCTTCAATAATTTTTGCATTTTTTTGTGCTTTTTCAGTAATAGTAATTTTATCTCCTATTTTAACACGATATGAAGGAATATTAACTTTTTTACCATTAACTAAAACATGACCATGATTTACTAATTGACGAGCACCTTTTCTTGTTAAAGATAAACCTAAACGAAAAACAATATTATCTAATCTTGATTCTAAGAATACCAACAAGTTAGTACCAGTAACACCATGAGTTTTTTTTGATTCATCAAATAAATTTTTCATTTGACGAGCATTTAAACCATAAGTGAAACGAATTTTTTGTTTTTCTTGTAATTGTAATCCATAGTTAGAAAGTTTAATTCTTTTTTGACCGTGTTGTCCAGGAGCGAATGTTCGCTTTTTTCCTTTTGCAAATTCTTTACCAGATTCAAGAATTGAGAAGTTTAATCTTCTTGATTTTCTAAAAACTGGACCAGTATATCTTGACATAATAAAAACCTCCTTGGAATGTATACAAACACAAAGAGACTTTAATAAGTTCTCATTAAGATAGTTTACAATTCGCCAGAACAGCACTGGTTACTATTAAGATTAATAGAAAATTCTACTAATAAAAAGAATAATCTTTGAGGGTAAACTATTTGCAACTTAATAATACTTATTTGCTGCTTTCGTGAATGCTTGTTAATTATAGGATAAGTAATGTTATTTGTCAAATATTATTTTTACAATTAAATATCATTAAATTTTAGTTATTATTTTTTTTAAAAAATAATTTAAATTTAGCTGAATTATACTTGTAAGTGCAAGTAAATAAAATTGCAAAAAAATTCTCATATAAAAATTTCATAATGCTAAATTTATTTTATAAAAAAAGTAAGGAGTTTTTATATGAGTTATAAACATCTTGGCGTAGATGAAAGAATTTATATTGAGAATCAATTGAAATTTAAAGTTAAAATTAGTGAAATAGCTAAAAATCTTAATCGAAATATTAGTACTATTATTCGAGAAATTAATAGAAATCAAGATAATAGTAATTATTTTTCATTGATTGCACAAAATAAAGCTGAAAATAGAAAACAATCACATATTTTTTTTCATAAGTTTAAAAATAAAGATTTAGTAAAATATGTGCAACAAAAACTATTATTAGGCTGATCACCTGAACAAATTTATGGCAGAATTAAAAATTTTCATAAACAATGAGTTATTAGTTTTAAAACAATTTACAATTGAATTTATTCTGGATTGCTTGATCAAGTTACTAGTAAAAATTTAAGAAGAAAAGGCAAAAAACGCAAATCTCAAGAAAATCGTGGCAAATTCAATAGCAAATCAATTAAAGAAAGAGATCTTAATATTAATGATCGTATAACACTTGGTCATTGAGAAGGAGATACTATAGTATCATCACGAGGCAAAAGTAAAAAATGTTTAATAACTTTAGTTGAAAGAGTATCACGATTTACTTTAGCAATATTAGTTAAAAACAGAACTACTAAAGTTATTAACAAAAATATTAGCCATTATTTATCAATTCTTCCTAAAAATATTGTTAAAACCATTACTTTTGATCGTGGTAAAGAATTTTCAAATTGACAACAACTTGAAAAAAATTTAGATGTGAAAATTTATTTTGCAAATCCATATTCACCTTGACAAAGAGGTACTAATGAAAATACTAATGGTTTAATTAGAGAAAAATTTCCTAAAAAATTTAATTTTTCAAAAACTTGTAAAAATGAAGTTCATAAATTTATATTGTCTTTAAACCAAAGACCAAGAAAAATACTAAATTATCTTTCACCGATAGAATATTTGGATAGAAAAATAATTTAGTTGCACTTACCTTTACAATTTAGCTATTATCTTAAGATTTATTTAAAAATATTTACTTTTAATTTATAATAATATTTTTATTTAAGTTCATAATTATGATATTAAAGATAAGTAATATAGTTTTGATAAATCTTAATTAAAGTTTATATGTGAAAAAATTAAGGCTTTTCTCCCTTTATGTACTATTTTAATTTTATCACATAAATGCTGAGAAAAGCCTATCTACGGACTTCTCCCCACATTTTTAAATCAAACATAGAATTACAGTTTCAAAACTAGTTATCTTGTTGAATTTATATGCAGCTTCTTTAGCATATAAATGAACATGATGTTTTGCAACTTTGATATGTGTTTTAAATGTTCTTCTTATATGTTTTCAAACTGATTCAATTTGGTTGGTATTTACACCAATTTTTGAAACATAGCCATCTTGATGGTTAACTGTTTCATGCTTAGTGAAAACTGATTTAAAATCGCAATATCCTTTTCAAGAATCAGTATATACAAGACATTTTGAAGAAATGTGGTTTTTTGCAAACTGCAAAAGATTTTTACTCTTTGCGTTTTTCAATACTTTCACAATTAAATTATTGGTTGTTTTTTGATAAATGCCAACAATCAAGGTTTTATTCACCAATGATCTTCCTTGTTTTTTAAAACCCATATGTGAAAGATACATTTCATCAATTTGCACTGTACCTTCAACAATAAATTGAGGTTTTTGTTTTGCAATACGTGTTCTGATTTTATGAGTCATTCTTCAAGCAGTTTTCAAAGTCACTCCCAATTCTTTTGCAATATCTGTTGATGGAATTCCATGTTTGGTGTTTATTCATCTAAAGATAAGATAAAACCAAGATGTTAAAGATGTTTGTGACCTTTAAAATATGGTGCCTGTGAGAATGCTAAATGTTTGATTACATTTTAAACATCTCATTCTTTTTAAATCAGAAGTATTCAAATTAAAATTAAAACACCTAATACATTTGTTTTCTTTCAAATTTGCTATATATGCAAGACATTGCTGTTCAGTTTGAAAAGCATTGTTGAATTCATTCAGTTTCATTATTCCCTCCACAAGTACATGTGGGGAGAAGTCCGAAAATTAATATACAAGCTGAATTATACTTGTAAGTGCAAGTAAATAAAATTGCAAAAAAATTCTCATATAAAAATTTCATAATGCTAAATTTATTTTATAAAAAAAGTAAGGAGTTTTTATATGAGTTATAAACATCTTGGCGTAGATGAAAGAATTTATATTGAGAATCAATTGAAATTTAAAGTTAAAATTAGTGAAATAGCTAAAAATCTTAATCGAAATATTAGTACTATTATTCGAGAAATTAATAGAAATCAAGATAATAGTAATTATTTTTCATTGATTGCACAAAATAAAGCTGAAAATAGAAAACAATCACATATTTTTTTTCATAAGTTTAAAAATAAAGATTTAGTAAAATATGTGCAACAAAAACTATTATTAGGCTGATCACCTGAACAAATTTATGGCAGAATTAAAAATTTTCATAAACAATGAGTTATTAGTTTTAAAACAATTTACAATTGAATTTATTCTGGATTGCTTGATCAAGTTACTAGTAAAAATTTAAGAAGAAAAGGCAAAAAACGCAAATCTCAAGAAAATCGTGGCAAATTCAATAGCAAATCAATTAAAGAAAGAGATCTTAATATTAATGATCGTATAACACTTGGTCATTGAGAAGGAGATACTATAGTATCATCACGAGGCAAAAGTAAAAAATGTTTAATAACTTTAGTTGAAAGAGTATCACGATTTACTTTAGCAATATTAGTTAAAAACAGAACTACTAAAGTTATTAACAAAAATATTAGCCATTATTTATCAATTCTTCCTAAAAATATTGTTAAAACCATTACTTTTGATCGTGGTAAAGAATTTTCAAATTGACAACAACTTGAAAAAAATTTAGATGTGAAAATTTATTTTGCAAATCCATATTCACCTTGACAAAGAGGTACTAATGAAAATACTAATGGTTTAATTAGAGAAAAATTTCCTAAAAAATTTAATTTTTCAAAAACTTGTAAAAATGAAGTTCATAAATTTATATTGTCTTTAAACCAAAGACCAAGAAAAATACTAAATTATCTTTCACCGATAGAATATTTGGATAGAAAAATAATTTAGTTGCACTTACCTTTACAATTTAGCACAATAAAAAATATTTAATGTTAATTATTATGAGTAAACTTGATTAAAATTTTTTAATTATTTATTTTTAATACCATTTTTTATTTATTGACTAAAAACACCCATACTATCATTTTTATCTCATGAACCAATTCTATTTGTAACAAGCCTTATTCCTTGATCTTCTGGTAGTCTTTTAAAAAAATTATTTATTTCTTGAAAATGATCAATAATAACTTTTATTGTTGTATAAATATCATCTTGACTTATACTACCACCCAATCCAGTATCGTCTTCTTTTGCAAATTTATTGATAATTTTAAAAAATAATTGTTTAAAATTTTCTTGTTTTTCAGTATTATAGATATTTTGGATATGTAAAAAGTTATCATAACTAATTTTTACTTTTATTCAATAATGTGCAGCAGGACGATAATCTACTTCAAATAGATTTTTATTATTAAATTTGTATAAAAATTTGTATAAATCATTAGCAATTTGTTCTTGAACTCATTTTGTTGGATGAAATTGATCTAAAAAAAGTAATTATCAATATTTTGTGAGTTTGCACCAGAAACATATTGAGGTTGTAATATTCCATTTTTTCTAAGAGTATTTATATCAATTTTAGTAGCATTTGAATCTTGGTATTGACTTCCTCTATTTTTGAATTGTTCAAATAGTTTATTAAATTTTGAAAAAACATCATACTCTTTAATATTTGTTTTTTCAAAGTTTTTATTTGCTTTTTTAATTTCTTCAGTTAATTTTAAGTTAAATTTATTTACAAGATTTGTCATTGGTTGTTGATTAATAGTTTCTTTATAGTTAGGAATTAATCCCATATCAGCAATATTTGTTATAACTATTTTTTTAATATTTTTATTAATTAATTCTGTTAAATCTTCATCAATTTTATTAATAATTTTATTAATAGCATTATCAATATCAGTAATGTTATGATCAATTATTCACATTAAATCATTAGTTCCAATGTTTATAAAAACTAAATCATCATTATAAAAATCACTATGTTGTTTTATTAATGATTTTATTTGCTCATCAAGTGAAAATTTATTTAAAAATGGCTTTTCTCCCTTTATGTACTATTTTAATTTTATCACATAAATGCTGAGAAAAGCCTATCTACGGACTTCTCCCCACATTTTTAAATCAAACATAGAATTACAGTTTCAAAACTAGGTATCTTGTTGAATTTATATGCAGCTTCTTTAGCATATAAATGAACATGATGTTTTGCAACTTTGATATGTGTTTTAAATGTTCTTCTTATATGTTTTCAAACTGATTCAATTTGGTTGGTATTTACACCAATTTTTGAAACATAGCAATCTTGATGGTTAACTGTTTCATGCTTAGTGAAAAATGATTTAAAATCGCAATATCCTTTTCAAGAATCAGTATATACAAGACATTTTGAAGAAATGTGGTTTTTTGCAAACTGCAAAAGATTTTTACTCTTTGCGTTTTTCAATACTTTCACAATTAAATTATTGGTTGTTTTTTGATAAATGCCAACAATCAAGGTTTTATTCACCAAGGATCTTCCTTGTTTTTTAAAACCCATATGTGAAAGATACATTTCATCAATTTGCACTGTACCTTCAACAATAAATTGAGGTTTTTGTTTTGCAATACGTGTTCTGATTTTATGAGTCATTCTTCAAGCAGTTTTCAAAGTCACTCCCAATTCTTTTGCAATATCTGTTGATGGAATTCCATGTTTGGTGTTTATTCATCTAAAGATAAGATAAAACCAAGATGTTAAAGATGTTTGTGACCTTGAAAATATGGTGCCTGTGAGAATGCTAAATGTTTGATTACATTTTAAACATCTCATTCTTTTTAAATCAGAAGTATTCAAATTAAAATTAAAACACCTAATACATTTGTTTTCTTTCAAATTTGCTATATATGCAAGACATTGCTGTTCAGTTTGAAAAGCATTGTTGAATTCATTCAGTTTCATTATTCCCTCCACAAGTACATGTGGGGAGAAGTCCGTTAAAAATAAACCTTCAAGACCATAAACTTTTTCTATAAATGTTCCACCAACAGCGTAGTTAGTACCTATTTGTGAAAAATGTTGACCATTTAATGCTATAAAGTCTCATCCA
This sequence comes from Spiroplasma endosymbiont of Apeira syringaria, assembly GCF_964020205.1. Lineage (NCBI taxonomy): Bacteria > Bacillati > Mycoplasmatota > Mollicutes > Entomoplasmatales > Spiroplasmataceae > Spiroplasma > Spiroplasma endosymbiont of Apeira syringaria. The sequence goes on along the minus strand of NZ_OZ026543.1, from coordinate 1,762,426 downwards.
GCTGTAACTTTTTGTTTTAATTTTTTACTAATTAATTCGGTTGCAACAGGGCCATTACATCAAGATCGATTTTGATAATAAGGAGGTTTTAATTGTACATCATGAGATTTCATAAGTTCCTCTGGGAGGGGAATATTTTGAAAAAATTGACTTCCTGCACCAACCAATGCTCCTACATCTGATAAACTGTCTCCTAAAGTATAAAAATTATTTTGAAAATTACTTGTATTATGATTTGCATTACTTAATGTTGAGATTATGTTTGTCATTAATAAAGAACATGTTGTCATTAGTTTTATTAAATTTTTCATAGTTATTTATTCTCCTTTTAATTTATTTTTAGTTTTTAATTTATTGTTTAAATAATGATATATTTTGGTATATATTTTTTAATTTAAGTTTATAATTGAAAAAAATAATATATAATAAAAAAATGTTTAATGTAATTATTTTTAAAAAATAAATATTTTTATAAGAGTTAGTTATAACTTTTAATTATTTATTTTGTAATCGATAATTTTGTGTAAAAATAATTATTAAATCTTTGATAATACTTGTTTTTTTAAATAAGTTTCTATATAATTATTAATGCTTTAAGCAATGTAGTCCCGGTAAAATTACACTGTAAGGAGAAAAAAATGCGTCAAACAACAATGAATTTCAGTAACATTGAAAAAAAGTGATATGTTATTGATGCCAGTGGTTTAATTTTAGGGCGTCTTGCAACTAAAGTTGCAATGATATTGCGTGGTAAAAATAAACCTTCATTTACACCACATTTAGATTGTGGAGATTATATCATTATTATTAATGCAAACAAAATTAAATTAACAGGTAATAAATTACAAGATAAGAAGTATTATAACCATTCACAATATCCTGGTGGATTACGTGTACGTAATGCACAAAGTATGATTGCTAAAGATGCTTCTGAATTAGTAGAGATAGCGATTAAAGGTATGCTACCAAATACTACCTTAGGTCGTAAGCAATTTACACATCTTCATGTTTATAACCATGATCAATATCAACATCAAGCCCAAAACCCCGAAGTTTTAATATTAGGCCAAGAGGAGTAGACTTTTATGACAACATCTAATAAACCCGTAACTTATTCAAGTTCAGGCGGACGTAAAACGTCAACTGCCCGTGTTCATTTAAAAAATACTGGTCAATCAAAAATATTAATTAATGGTTTTGAGCCTTTAAAATATTTAGAACAAGAAATCTTAGTTCAAGATATGTTATTACCTTTAAAAGTAACTAATACGTTAGAAAACTTTGAAATTAATATCAAAGTTGAAGGCGGCGGAAGAACTGGTCAAGCTGGTGCAGCACGTTTAGCTTTATCTAATGTTTTAGTTAAGGTGTCAGAAGATTATCGAACATTATTAAGACAATTTGGATTATTAACTCGTGATGCACGTAAGAAAGAACGTAAAAAATATGGTTTAAAAGCAGCCAGAAAAGCACCACAATTTTCAAAACGTTAATATAATAAAAAAAGAGTCTCAGACTCTTTTTTTATTATTTTTATAGTATTACTAGAATTTTATATATTATTTTTGCTTATAATTTATTTTTTTATTTAAATAACTTTCTTTTTTTAATTTGTATTTCTTTAGATAAATTGGAGGTGTTTTTATTATAAACACTATATATGTGTAAAATAAGAATATCAATAATTTGTTTTAAGAATAATGTAAAATTAATTTACAAAAATTTAATAAAATTAAGGAGAGATTTTAATTTATGCCAAAAGAAATTAGAAGAAAAAGAAAAGTTATTGTAGGAATGGTTGGTGGGACAGTTTTGGCTGGTGGATTAATCGGGGGTATTATAGCAATTTCTGAAATATTAGTTCAAAATGAGGGGGTATATCAAGAAAAATTAAATATTTTTAATTGATCTGAATCTTATGGTGCAATATCAACTTTATTAAATATAAAAAATGATTTATATGTCGGAACTAGTAATGGTGTATATAAAATTAAAGATAATGCAAGTAATACAAAAGATAAAATAATAACACCAATTACTGGTATTAATGGTTATATTTCTAGTTTAGTTGTTACTAATGATGGAACTGTTTATGTAGCAACTTTTGCTAATGGACTTTTTAGATATTATCCTGAACAAAATATTTTGACACAAATATCAGAAATAATAGGAGAAGTTTATAGTTTAGTAGTTATGGGCAATAATGTATATGTTGGAACAAGAACTTCTGATTGTTATGGTAAGTTATTTATGATTGAATCTAATAGAAAAGTATCAGAAATTAAGGATTGAATTGAAACATATGGTGAAGTTAGAAGTTTAGCGGTTATTGATAATGATTTGTATATTGGTACTAAAACTGGTACATATACTGGAAATTTATTAATATTTAAACCTAATGGAATATTAGAATTGTTAAAAAAATCAAATCAAAATAATGGTGAAGTTTGGAGTTTAATAGTTTTTGGTAATAATTTATATATTGGAAGTAGAAATCAACTATATGAAAGTAGACTATTTAAACTTTCTCTTAAAGGAGAAAAAATAACAGAAACTATTGGTTGAAAAAATAATAAAAATTATGGTGAGATTTGAAGTTTAGCTGTTGTTAATAATGATTTATATGTTGGAAGTAGAGTTCAAGTTATTGATATAAATTTTTAAAGGTGGATTATATAAGTCATCTGATGGTGGTATTACTTTTACTGAAGTATTTGGTTGAAATAAAGATTATGGTGTTGTAGTGAGTTTATTACCTGTAGATAATAATTTATATATTGGAAGCAAAAATTATAATGATAAAACTAATCAAAATTATCAAGGGAAGTTATTTTTTAAAAGAATAAAATAAAATTATTAAAAAAATAAAAAACATTATAATAAAAATATTATAATGTTTATAGAATATTTAGTTAAAACAAATCTTAGCAAAATTAAGTTTCATTTTTAAAATATTAATAAGATAAAGTATATTAATAAAAACGGACTTCTCCCCACATGTACTTGTGGAGGGAATAATGAAACTGAATGAATTCAAAAATGCTTTTCAAACTGAACAGCAATGTCTTGCATATATAGCAAATTTGAAAGAAAACAAATGTATTAGGTGTTTTAATTTTAATTTGAATACTTCTGATTTAAAAAGAATGAGATGTTTAAAATGTAATCAAACATTTAGCATTCTCACAGGCACCATATTTTCAAGGTCACAAACATCTTTAACATCTTGGTTTTATCTTATCTTTAGATGAATAAACACCAAACATGGAATTCCATCAACAGATATTGCAAAAGAATTGGGAGTGACTTTGAAAACTGCTTGAAGAATGACTCATAAAATCAGAACACGTATTGCAAAACAAAAACCTCAATTTATTGTTGAAGGTACAGTGCAAATTGATGAAATGTATCTTTCACATATGGGTTTTAAAAAACAAGGAAGATCCTTGGTGAATAAAACCTTGATTGTTGGCATTTATCAAAAAACAACCAATAATTTAATTGTGAAAGTATTGAAAAACGCAAAGAGTAAAAATCTTTTGCAGTTTGCAAAAAACCACATTTCTTCAAAATGTCTTGTATATACTGATTCTTGAAAAGGATATTGCGATTTTAAATCAGTTTTCACTAAGCATGAAACAGTTAACCATCAAGATGGCTATGTTTCAAAAATTGGTGTAAATACCAACCAAATTGAATCAGTTTGAAAACATATAAGAAGAACATTTAAAACACATATCAAAGTTGCAAAACATCATGTTCATTTATATGCTAAAGAAGCTGCATATAAATTCAACAAGATACCTAGTTTTGAAACTGTAATTCTATGTTTGATTTAAAAATGTGGGGAGAAGTCCGTAGATAGGCTTTTCTCAGCATTTATGTGATAAAATTAAAATAGTACATAAAGGGAGAAAAGCCAATAAAAATTAATGAACATAGTAATTATTAATTATTTCACAATTTTCGATTGCATCTCAAAAATTATTATTTTTTTCTCTTATTTTAAAAACAAAAATAATTACTATGAATAGAAATACTGTATATAGTAAGATTGGAGTGATAATTATACAAAAAATAACTCCAATTTGTAATTGAATTCAAGGATAGTAATTATCAGGAAAATGACTTAAATTACAGAAAGAACTTGCTGAAGTGCTAATAGTATAACTTAAACCAAAATGTTTTAACATTGTATATCCATCTTTAAAATTTGAATGGCATTGTTCATTATTATTGAATTTAAAATAAAAGTTACTAAATCAAATTAAGTATAGACCAGTAATTATAATTAAAACCGTGATTGCAAATAATATTATAGTTGTTAACTGTAATATTTTAACTTTTTTCATTTTGATACCTCTTTAAATATAAAAAAAACATTTTTAGATAATAAAAATAATAAGTTAAAAACTATATTATTTTATGTAAAAATGATAACAAATTTATATTGTTTTTACAATTATTGATTGTATAAGCAAAGTTTTAATTAATTATATAAATGAATAATATTAAGAAAATATTTGAATATTTTCTTAATATTATTTTGATTTATTAATTTGATTCAATATTCTACTTGCATCTAAATTAAATGGTATTACAATAATTTCATAGTGAATAATTTCGCGATTAGGGTATCCAAATTTTGTTACTATTTCTTTAAAACTTAGATGAAATAGTGTTGCTAATTCTAATGTTTCAAATGCTTTATATTTTATGTCATCACTTTGATTTGTTTTATATTTTAATAAATAAATTTCTTTGAGTTTTATTTTCATTTCATTTTTATTGCCATTCATTTTTTTACCTCTCAAAATTATATAATTTAACAAGTAAATTATATATAAATTATATCATTTTACTTAATTCATATTTAGTATTTTTTATTAAAAAATTTTAATAAATATACAATAAAAATATGATTATGAAAACGTAGGTGATTTTGCAATAATATCATCATTAATTTTTTCTATATTCTCATTCTCATTTATATCTTTTATATCATCATTTAGTGTTGCTTCTTTTCCTAAATTTTGATTTCATTTTTCAATTTTTAAGATATGTATTTTAATCTTTGTCATTCTAAATCCCCTCTTAATAAAAAACCTTGTATGAATAAATTATACAAAAAATTTTTTTTACTTTTAAAAATATAAATTTTTATTATAAGAATATTAAATAAAAATTAAATAAAATATTGTTATTATATATTGCAATCGTGCTTGAACAAATATATAATATCTCTGTTGCTCTTTTTGGGACTATAGCTCAGCTGGTTAGAGCGCACGCTTGATAAGCGTGAGGTCGATGGTTCAAGTCCATTTAGTCCCACCATTATATGTTAAATTATGAAATAAACAGTTTTGTTTATTTTTTTTATTATTTAAATCAAATTGAAATTATAATAAAGATATAAATCAATTGATTTATTAAGGATATAAAAAGTTATAATAAAAACCTATCATTAATCAGATATTTTAATTAGTGATAGGTTTTTAGTAATTGTTATTCAATGTCAATATCTTTAATATTATTAACGGACTTCTCCCCACATGTACTTGTGGAGGGAATAATGAAACTGAATGAATTCAACAATGCTTTTCAAACTGAACAGCAATGTCTTGCATATATAGCAAATTTGAAAGAAAACAAATGTATTAGGTGTTTTAATTTTAATTTGAATACTTCTGATTTAAAAAGAATGAGATGTTTAAAATGTAATCAAACATTTAGCATTCTCACAGGCACCATATTTTAAAGGTCACAAACATCTTTAACATCTTGGTTTTATCTTATCTTTAGATGAATAAACACCAAACATGGAATTCCATCAACAGATATTGCAAAAGAATTGGGAGTGACTTTGAAAACTGCTTGAAGAATGACTCATAAAATCAGAACACGTATTGCAAAACAAAAACCTCAATTTATTGTTGAAGGTACAGTGCAAATTGATGAAATGTATCTTTCACATATGGGTTTTAAAAAACAAGGAAGATCATTGGTGAATAAAACCTTGATTGTTGGCATTTATCAAAAAACAACCAATAATTTAATTGTGAAAGTATTGAAAAACGCAAAGAGTAAAAATCTTTTGCAGTTTGCAAAAAACCACATTTCTTCAAAATGTCTTGTATATACTGATTCTTGAAAAGGATATTGCGATTTTAAATCAGTTTTCACTAAGCATGAAACAGTTAACCATCAAGATGGCTATGTTTCAAAAATTGGTGTAAATACCAACCAAATTGAATCAGTTTGAAAACATATAAGAAGAACATTTAAAACACATATCAAAGTTGCAAAACATCATGTTCATTTATATGCTAAAGAAGCTGCATATAAATTCAACAAGATACCTAGTTTTGAAACTGTAATTCTATGTTTGATTTAAAAATGTGGGGAGAAGTCCGTAGATAGGCTTTTCTCAGCATTTATGTGATAAAATTAAAATAGTACATAAAGGGAGAAAAGCCTTATTATATTTAAGTAGTTAGGAGAATGAGTATGAAAAAACAAGAAATATTAAAACCAGTTATTAATAGTTCTTTAGTTGAAGATGATGTTAATGCTAAATCAAAAGAAAAACATAAATTTCTAAATTTTATTAAATCATATTTTAAAAACTGACGTAATCATTATAACCGTAATGTAATAGTTAATCCTGAAGATGCTCAATATGCAATTTTAATTTGTGATTTTACTAAACAGTTTAAAAAATTTAAAGCTGTTGATAATGCTATTATTAAAGTTAAAAAAGGTACTATTCATGGTTTTATTGGTCCAAATGGATCAGGCAAAACCACTACTATTAAATGTTTAATTAGCGCTATGGTTGAAACACACGGTGATTTAATTATTCATGGTAAGCGTTCATGAACAGTTGAAGCAAAAAAACAAGTTGGTTATATTCCAGAAGCTGCAAGATTTCCTAAACGAATTACTACTTATGATTATTTAATTTCAATGGGACAAATTAGCGGTTTGAAATATAAAGTTGCTAAGGAAAAGACAGAAATGATTTTAAAGGAATTAGATTTATGAAAGTTTAAAAAACGTAACCCTAATGCTTATTCTTCGGGTATGAAGAAAAAGGTGTTATTAGCACAATCACTATTAAATAATCCAGATGTCTTAATTTTAGATGAACCAGCCGCTAATCTTGATCCAACAGCGAGAACAGAATTGTTTAATGATTTAAGAAAACTTCGTGAGCAAGGTAAAACTGTTTTTATTTCATCACATATTTTATCTGAATTACAAAATTTAGCTGATGAAGTTACTGTTTTAAATTATAGTAAAGTTGTTTATACAGGATTGGTTAATAAAACTGATTCATTATATGAAATAAGTTCTAATAATGATAATAATAAATTAATGAAGTTATTAATAGATAAAAAATTTTCAGTAGATGTTAATGAAAATCGTTTATTGGTAAATATTAAAACTGAGGCACAAGTTGCAGAAGTATTAGCAATTGCTTTAAATGCTAATATTATCATTACTTATTTAAAACCATATACTGTTGATTTACAAACAATGTATGAACGAATTGTTATGGAAGCCAATGATAAAAATAAGAAGGGAGAAAAATAATGCCAATATTTCGTTATACTTTTAAAAAGATGATTGCTACTCCTTCAACTTGAATTATTTTTATTATAACTTTAATTTTTCTTGCCTTATCTTGGTCTTTAATTTCGTTATTTGTGGGTTCTGAAGCAATAAAACAATTAACTTATGATCAAGCATTAAATTTTTATGTACCACAATGAAAAGTATTATCATTCTCGGTACTTTTATCAATTATGATTTTTGTATTTATTTCAGTTAAAGCAACACAAGTTTTTCGTGATGAAATTGATGATGGTACTTTATTGATTTTAGTATCAAAACCAGTTAGTAGAACTAGAATTTGGACTGAAAAGTTATTATCTTTACAAGTGGTAATTATTTTATATTTATTTTTATCTATTTTTATTGCTAGTTTTGTCATTACTATTCCTGGCATTGGTAGTTCAACTATTTATAGTGCGGTATTTCCTTATTTATGAATTTTATTTGGTGTTGCTATTATTTTTGATTTAATTATTTCTTCAATTGCTATTTTATTTTCATTAATTTTAAATGCTAAGGCTTTAGTTGCAATTATGATTGGAATGGCTGCTTTATTCAGTATTTTTGCGACATTAATTAATCGTTTAGTAACATTTGATCCTACATATTATGTTGTTTCACAGTCATTAGCAGTTTATAATAATGTAAAAGCTAAATTAGATAAAACTGATATTGATTGAATTAATGATGTATATAGAAAAAACCCAACAACTACTATTGAATCTATTCAAAAGGCTATGTTTAGTATTTACGATACATATATTAAAGAAGTTAAGTATCCAAATAATTATGATTATCAAAAAGAACAAACAATAGTATTAGCAATTAAGAATGGTAGTACTATTACTCCACCAACTACTGATGCTCCTAAAGACTTAGTTACTCATATTTACAATATTAGTAATGCTTTTCGTCAATGAAAAGAACAAAGTTTTGAAGAATTAATGACAGGTAAAAAAGTTGGACTTGATAACCTTGGTTCCAAAAGATCAAATGGTGTTGGTAGCAATGATGTTGATTATTGAGTAAATCTTATGATTACGGGTTTAAATACATCTCTTTCTCAATCACAATATGATGCTCTTAATACTAAGACATCACAAGTTAAAGCAATGCGTTATTTAAATATTTTTTATCAATTAAAATATATTTGAGATGGAATATCGACTAAACAAGGTTCAATCTTTTCTTATCCAGAGGAGTATACTATGACAGCAGATCCTTATTTAGTTAGTTTTAATAAAGTTAACACAAATTATGAAGTTGATACCAATAAAGCAACTAATAGTAAAATTCTTAATTTTCCAGTTTTATTGACTGTCTATGTTTTGCTTGGTATTGGTTTATTTTGTTCTTCATGATTAGTATTTAATCGTAGAGATTTTACTTAGTAGTTTAAGTATTTTTTATATATTAAATTTCAAACCTCATTATTTAAATGATGTAAAATTATTATTATAATATAGAGCAAATTAATGATAAGGGTGAAATTATGAAAATTAGTGGATTTAAAATTAATAATAGAGCAAATCCACATAAAATTAGTAATTTTTTTGCTACTAAAAAATGATATTTATTAGCATTAATGATTATTATTCCAGCAGTATTGCAACAAATATTATCAGCATCAATGAATTTACTAGATAATATTATGGTTGGAGAATTAAAGGATAGTTTTATTAGTGATTTAAAGCCAATGAATAATCATATTAGGGATATTTTTACTTCATTAGGACTTTGAGATAATTGAAGTTGATGAAAAGATAATGGTTTAGAACATTTTTATCATTTGCAATATTCAGCAGGACAAATTGCTGTTTCGGGAGTTACTGCTTCTAATCAAATTTTTGTTATTATTTATGCCGTTATGGGAGGTTTTATCAACGGTGTTAGTATTTTTGGTGCTCAATTTTATGGAGCTGGAAGATATGGTTCTTTAAGACAAACAGTAAGAATGAGAATTATTTTTGGATTTTTAATTGGAGTAATAGTTATTATTTTATCTTATACAGTAGGTGAATATTTAATTTCTTATACTACTAGTCCTAGTAGTGCATTGGATAAATTTAATCAATTATGTGCTGCTAAAGGATTAACTCTTAATGATATTAATGAGTTAAAGGACATTTTAAATTATAATCATCCTTTTAGTGAAAATTCACTTATTGATTTTATGAATATTCATAATATTGATAAAAATGATCCCCAATTTGTACAAATTATTTTACGTTATTATGAATTTCATTCAGCATCTTTAGCAACAGCACAAGGTATTGATTATAATCAATGAATTGTTTTTTCTTATCCATTGTTAGGAATAAACTTTGCTTTTGTTTCAGTATTTCGCGAAACAAAACGTGGTTATATTTCATTAATATTAACTTTTGTTTCAGTATTTATTAACTTTTTATTAAATTTACGGACTTCTCCCCACATGTACTTGTGGAGGGAATAATGAAACTGAATGAATTCAACAATGCTTTTCAAACTGAACAGCAATGTCTTGCATATATAGCAAATTTGAAAGAAAACAAATGTATTAGGTGTTTTAATTTTAATTTGAATACTTCTGATTTAAAAAGAATGAGATGTTTAAAATGTAATCAAACATTTAGCATTCTCACAGGCACCATATTTTCAAGGTCACAAACATCTTTAACATCTTGGTTTTATATTATCTTTAGATGAATAAACACCAAACATGGAATTCCATCAACAGATATTGCAAAAGAATTGGGAGTGACTTTGAAAACTGCTTGAAGAATGACTCATAAAATCAGAACACGTATTGCAAAACAAAAACCTCAATTTATTGTTGAAGGTACAGTGCAAATTGATGAAATGTATCTTTCACATATGGGTTTTAAAAAACAAGGAAGATCATTGGTGAATAAAACCTTGATTGTTGGCATTTATCAAAAAACAACCAATAATTTAATTGTGAAAGTATTGAAAAACGCAAAGAGTAAAAATCTTTTGCAGTTTGCAAAAAACCACATTTCTTCAAAATGTCTTGTATATACTGATTCTTGAAAAGGATATTGCGATTTTAAATCAGTTTTCACTAAGCATGAAACAGTTAACCATCAAGATGGCTATGTTTCAAAAATTGGTGTAAATACCAACCAAATTGAATCAGTTTGAAAACATATAAGAAGAACATTTAAAACACATATCAAAGTTGCAAAACATCATGTTCATTTATATGCTAAAGAAGCTGCATATAAATTCAACAAGATACCTAGTTTTGAAACTGTAATTCTATGTTTGATTTAAAAATGTGGGGAGAAGTCCGTAGATAGGCTTTTCTCAGCATTTATGTGATAAAATTAAAATAGTACATAAAGGGAGAAAAGCCTAAATTTATTATTAATTAATGGTATTGGTGTAGTTACAGGAATTGGAGCACGAGGTTCAGCAGTTGCTACTTTAACAGCGAGAATTGCTCAGTTGGCATTAATTAGTGGTTTTATTATATGAAAGAAATATGAATTTCAACCAAAAGTTTTGAAAATGTTTAAGATTAGGGGTGATTTATTTAAAAAAATTATAATTAAAACATGGCCATTAATGTTAAATGATTTATTATTTGCAGTTGCTACGACAATGATTATTAGATTAATTTCGCAATGAAGCTTTGAAGCATTAAGTGGTTCGGCAATTGCTTCCACGATTAATACCATGTTCTATACTTTATATATTGGATTTGGTATTGCTTCTTCGGTGTTAATTGCCAATCGTTTAGGTGCCGATGATTTGATTGGTGCTAAATATAATGCTAAACATTTAATTAGGTTAGGCTTTTTTGTATCATTATTTTTTGCTAGCTTATTAGTTTTATCTTCATTTTTTTTACCACAATTATTATTTAATGCAACAACAGAAGCCTTACGAATTTCTAGTTGAATGATGCGTGTTGATGCTATAGTTTTTAGTGCTTATACTATTTTGTATACTTGTATTTATGCATTTCGTGCTGGTGGCTTAGCAATTACTGTTTTACTTGTTGATAGTTGTTTTACTTGGTGTTTTTCAATAGGCTTTTCTCCCTTTATGTACTATTTTAATTTTATCACATAAATGCTGAGAAAAGCCTATCTACGGACTTCTCCCCACATTTTTAAATCAAACATAGAATTACAGTTTCAAAACTAGGTATCTTGTTGAATTTATATGCAGCTTCTTTAGCATATAAATGAACATGATGTTTTGCAACTTTGATATGTGTTTTAAATGTTCTTCTTATATGTTTTCAAACTGATTCAATTTGGTTGGTATTTACACCAATTTTTGAAACATAGCCATCTTGATGGTTAACTGTTTCATGCTTAGTGAAAACTGATTTAAAATCGCAATATCCTTTTCAAGAATCAGTATATACAAGACATTTTGAAGAAATGTGGTTTTTTGCAAACTGCAAAAGATTTTTACTCTTTGCGTTTTTCAATACTTTCACAATTAAATTATTGGTTGTTTTTTGATAAATGCCAACAATCAAGGTTTTATTCACCAAGGATCTTCCTTGTTTTTTAAAACCCATATGTGAAAGATACATTTCATCAATTTGCACTGTACCTTCAACAATAAATTGAGGTTTTTGTTTTGCAATACGTGTTCTGATTTTATGAGTCATTCTTCAAGCAGTTTTCAAAGTCACTCCCAATTCTTTTGCAATATCTGTTGATGGAATTCCATGTTTGGTGTTTATTCATCTAAAGATAAGATAAAACCAAGATGTTAAAGATGTTTGTGACCTTGAAAATATGGTGCCTGTGAGAATGCTAAATGTTTGATTACATTTTAAACATCTCATTCTTTTTAAATCAGAAGTATTCAAATTAAAATTAAAACACCTAATACATTTGTTTTCTTTCAAATTTGCTATATATGCAAGACATTGCTGTTCAGTTTGAAAAGCATTGTTGAATTCATTCAGTTTCATTATTCCCTCCACAAGTACATGTGGGGAGAAGTCCGTTTCAATATTAATTTTATTTATTGAGGTACATTATAGTCCTTTAGATATTGTTTATATTTATGCTATTATGCGTTCTTGTGATGTTCTTAAGATGATTATTTCTTTATTTATTTATCATCGTGATAAATGAGTAAGAAATTTAGCAAGTAGTATGAATAAAGTATATCCAGAATCTCCACCAGTAATTGATATACCAAAAGCAAAAGATAAAGTTGATATTGCTAATTTCTAAAGATTGAAAATTTCTTTAATATATAATTTAAATAAACGCCTTTTATGGCGTTTATTTAAATATGTTTAATTTTTAAAATTTTACTATTCTTTAATTACTTGGCTTTATTCTTTGCTTATAATTTTTTGTTGGAATATCATTTTCATATTTACGTAGTGTTTGTTCTCAAGGGATGTCCTTTTCTTTTTGTTTATTAATGGGGTTAGATATTTGTAGTTTTGGTTGCATTTTAGAGGTACTGAAATATCTGAATTTAAAGAATCTGTTGATGTGGATTTTGAATTAAAACCTTCATCACTACTGTTAGATAATAATTGATTTTCCAAATCACAAATTTTTTCACTAAGTTGAAATATTTCTGATTCAAATTGTTCAACCATTTGTTCATTGACTTCGACAATTGTTTCTTTTTCTTGCTGTTCTTTTTGATTTAATAAATCAATTAATAAATTATTGTTATTATTTAACAAATTATTTTTATCTTCTAATAATTTTTTTTCATGTTCAGTTATTTGATTAATATTAGTTATTAAATTTGCATATTCTGTTTGTTTTTCAATATAATTTGAATTTAAAATATTAATTTTTTGTTGATTATTTAATTTTGTTTTTTAAATAATTCACAATTTATTTCTTCTGTTTCAATTAAATTATTAATACTTTTATTTTTATTTATTTTTCCAAATGAAAAAAGATTAATAAAAAAATTTTTAATTTTGTTAATTTTTTGTTACTTTAATTTATAGATTTGAATATTAAATTGAAATACTTTATCTTCTATTTCTTTATTTTGTTTAACGGACTTCTCCCCACATGTACTTGTGGAGGGAATAATGAAACTGAATGAATTCAAAAATGCTTTTCAAACTGAACAGCAATGTCTTGCATATATAGCAAATTTGAAAGAAAACAAATGTATTAGGTGTTTTAGTTTTAATTTGAATACTTCTGATTTAAAAAGAATGAGATGTTTAAAATGTAATCAAACATTTAGCATTCTCACAGGCACCATATTTTCAAGGTCACAAACATCTTTAACATCTTGGTTTTATCTTATCTTTAGATGAATAAACACCAAACATGGAATTCCATCAACAGATATTGCAAAAGAATTGGGAGTGACTTTGAAAAATGCTTGAAGAATGACTCATAAAATCAGAACACGTATTGCAAAACAAAAACCTCAATTTATTGTTGAAGGTACAGTGCAAATTGATGAAATGTATCTTTCACATATGGGTTTTAAAAAACAAGGAAGATCCTTGGTGAATAAAACCTTGATTGTTGGCATTTATCAAAAAACAACCAATAATTTAATTGTGAAAGTATTGAAAAACGCAAAGAGTAAAAATCTTTTGCAGTTTGCAAAAAACCACATTTCTTCAAAATGTCTTGTATATACTGATTCTTGAAAAGGATATTGCGATTTTAAATCAGTTTTCACTAAGCATGAAACAGTTAACCATCAAGATGGCTATGTTTCAAAAATTGGTGTAAATACCAACCAAATTGAATCAGTTTGAAAACATATAAGAAGAACATTTAAAACACATATCAAAGTTGCAAAACATCATGTTCATTTATATGCTAAAGAAGCTGCATATAAATTCAACAAGATACCTAGTTTTGAAACTGTAATTCTATGTTTGATTTAAAAATGTGGGGAGAAGTCCGTAGATAGGCTTTTCTCAGCATTTATGTGATAAAATTAAAATAGTACATAAAGGGAGAAAAGTCTTGTTTAATTCAAAATTGAATAGTTTTTTGATAATTATTAATTTTTTTTTCAATTTTCTCACTTTTTTCAATAAGTTTTATTTTTTCTGCTTTTAAATTTAGTAGTTGTTTTTTAATTTTTTCTATAGTTTCATAATTTATTAAAGGACTTCTCCCCACATGTACTTGTGGAGGGAATAATGAAACTGAATGAATTCAACAATGCTTTTCAAACTGAACAGCAATGTCTTGCATATATAGCAAATTTGAAAGAAAACAAATGTATTAGGTGTTTTAGTTTTAATTTGAATACTTCTGATTTAAAAAGAATGAGATGTTTAAAATGTAATCAAACATTTAGCATTCTCACAGGCACCATATTTTCAAGGTCACAAACATCTTTAACATCTTGGTTTTATCTTATCTTTAGATGAATAAACACCAAACATGGAATTCCATCAACAGATATTGCAAAAGAATTGGGAGTGACTTTGAAAACTGCTTGAAGAATGACTCATAAAATCAGAACACGTATTGCAAAACAAAAACCTCAATTTATTGTTGAAGGTACAGTGCAAATTGATGAAATGTATCTTTCACATATGGGTTTTAAAAAACAAGGAAGATCCTTGGTGAATAAAACCTTGATTGTTGGCATTTATCAAAAAACAACCAATAATTTAATTGTGAAAGTATTGAAAAACGCAAAGAGTAAAAATATTTTGCAGTTTGCAAAAAACCACATTTCTTCAAAATGTCTTGTATATAATGATTCTTGAAAAGGATATTGCGATTTTAAATCAGTTTTCACTAAGCATGAAACAGTTAACCATCAAGATGGCTATGTTTCAAAAATTGGTGTAAATACCAACCAAATTGAATCAGTTTGAAAACATATAAGAAGAACATTTAAAACACATATCAAAGTTGAAAAACATCATGTTCATTTATATGCTAAAGAAGCTGCATATAAATTCAACAAGATACCTAGTTTTTAAACTGTAATTCTATGTTTGATTTAAAAATGTGGGGAGAAGTCCGTAGATAGGCTTTTCTCAGCATTTATGTGATAAAATTAAAATAGTACATAAAGGGAGAAAAGCCTTTATTAAATAAGTTTTGTTAGTAAATAATTGCTCTTTTTTAATTGTTTTCATTTTGTCCCCCTTTTAAAATAAAAACCTATTTGTTAAAAAATAAAACAATAGGTCAAAAACTATATTTTAGATTACAAGTATTATATCTAATATTTTTTTATAAACGAAAAATTACTTTATTTTTAATATTTATTATAATAAATTATTTTAGTAATAAAATGAAATATTAAATTTTATTAAAATCAATATTTGTGATATTATTATTAATAATTTAATATATGTTCATTACTAATATAAGTATTTTTTATTTATATTAGTTTTTTATTAAATTATGGCTTTTCTCCCTTTATGTACTATTTTAATTTTATCACATAAATGCTGAGAAAAGCCTATCTACGGACTTCTCCCCACATTTTTAAATCAAACATAGAATTACAGTTTCAAAACTAGGTATCTTGTTGAATTTATATGCAGCTTCTTTAGCATATAAATGAACATGATGTTTTGCAACTTTGATATGTGTTTTAAATGTTCTTCTTATATGTTTTCAAACTGATTCAATTTGGTTGGTATTTACACCAATTTTTGAAACATAGCCATCTTGATGGTTGGAATGGCAACCTTTTTTAGGACTATTTTTTGGTAGACATTTGTTTTTGATAATTAACTGGAGTTAAGTAGTTTAAAGTGCTGTGAATTCTTATGTTGTTATATCAATTGATGTAATCAAATAATTCTAATTTTAATTGGATTAATGATGTAAAATTTTTATCATTAATAAATTCGGTTTTGAAAGTTTTAAAGGTTGCTTCAGCAACAGCGTTATCATAAGGACAACCTTTTTTGCTTAAAGAGCGATTAATATTGAATGCTAGTAAAAGTTTATCAATAATTTTATTATTAAATTCATTACCGCGATCACTATGAAATATTTGAATATCTTTTAAACAGCGATTTGAGTGCATAAATGCTTGATATACTAATGATGCATCTTTTTTAGTACCTACACTATGTCCAATTATTTCGCGGTTAAATAGGTCAATTAATAAACAAATATAGTTTCACTTACCATTTACTTGAACATAAGTTAAATCACTAACAATAACTTCATTTTTAACTCTATTATTAAAGTTTCTATCAACAAGATTGGTTATTTGACTATCATTGACTTTATTATGATTTTTGTATGATAATTTAGTGTATTTTGATATTAAATTATGTTTATTCATAATTTCTTTAATTTTTCGTATTGATAAATAAATTTCTTGGTTTTCTAGAATGACTTTTAATCTTCTAGTACCATAAACTTCTTTATTTTCTTTAAAAGCACTAATAACAGCTTCATCATAAATATTATTTTTGATTTTATTTTCTTTTTTCTTTAAATTAAAATAATATGTTGATTTAGAGATTTTTAAAAAATGACACATTGTGCGAATTTTATATTTAACTTTATTTTTGACAATAATTTCTATTTTCTGCCTATTATTAGTGCTGCTTGCTTTAAAATATCATTTTCCATTCTTAATTGTTTTAATTCTTTTCTTAATTTAATTAATTCATTTTCTTCAACAGAACGATTATCTTTAGTTTTAAAACTACCTGAATTAGTAAATTGCTTAATTCAATTGTAAGTAGCTGCTCTTGTAACATTATATTCTTTAGCAAGGCAAGATACTGATTTGCCACTTTGATATAAAGCTACTATTTGTTTTTTAAATTCATCGGTATATGAGTTAATATTGGCCATAATTATAGTTCCTTTCTTTGTTCAATTGTCTATGTAATTAGTGTCCAATAAAGTGTAACCCATCCAGGTTAACTGTTTCATGCTTAGTGAAAACTGATTTAAAATCGCAATATCCTTTTCAAGAATCAGTATATACAAGACATTTTGAAGAAATGTGGTTTTTTGCAAACTGCAAAAGATTTTTACTCTTTGCGTTTTTCAATACTTTCACAATTAAATTATTGGTTGTTTTTTGATAAATGCCAACAATCAAGGTTTTATTAACCAAGGATCTTCCTTGTTTTTTAAAACCCATATGTGAAAGATACATTTCATCAATTTGCACTGTACCTTCAACAATAAATTGAGGTTTTTGTTTTGCAATACGTGTTCTGATTTTATGAGTCATTCTTCAAGCAGTTTTCAAAGTCACTCCCAATTCTTTTGCAATATCTGTTGATGGAATTCCATGTTTGGTGTTTATTCATCTAAAGATAAGATAAAACCAAGATGTTAAAGATGTTTGTGACCTTGAAAATATGGTGCCTGTGAGAATGCTAAATGTTTGATTACATTTTAAACATCTCATTCTTTTTAAATCAGAAGTATTCAAATTAAAACTAAAACACCTAATACATTTGTTTTGTTTCAAATTTGCTATATATGCAAGACATTGCTGTTCAGTTTGAAAAGCATTGTTGAATTCATTCAGTTTCATTATTCCCTCCACAAGTACATGTGGGGAGAAGTCCGTTTAGTAATTTGAGGATATTGTTTATTTCATTTACTTTCAAACGATTCTAAAGCTTGCATTGCTTGTTCTTCACTACATGCACTATAAATTGGTTTTAAATCTGCAAATAGACCTTTTCGATGTTTGTATGAAACATATTTTAAACTATTTCTATGGATGGGTTACACTTTATTGGACACTAATTACATAGACAAGTGAACAAAGAAAGGAACTATAATTATGGCCAATATTAACTCATATACCTATGAATTTAAAAAACAAATAGTAGCTTTATATCAAAGTGGCAAATCAGTATCTTGCCTTGTTAAAGAATATAATGTTACAAGAGCAGCTACTTACAATTGAATTAAGCAATTTACTAATTCAGGTAGTTTTAAAACTAAAGATAATCGTTCTGTTGAAGAAAATGAATTAATTAAATTAAGAAAAGAATTAAAACAATTAAGAATGGAAAATGATATTTTAAAGCAAGCAGCACTAATAATAGGCAGAAAGTAGAGATTATTGCAAATAATAAATCTAAATATAAAATTCGCACAATGTGTCATTTTTTAAAAATCTCTAAATCAACATATTATTTTAATTTAAAGAAAAAAAATAAAATTCAAAATAATATTTATGAAAAAGCTGTTATTAGTGCTTTTAAAAAAAATAAAGAAGTTTATGGTACTAGAAGATTAAAAGTCATTCTAGAAAACCAAGAAATTTATTTATCAAGACGAAAAATTAAAGAAATTATGAATAAACATAATTTAATATCAAAATACACTAAATTATCATTCAAAAATTATCATAATAAAGTCAATGATAGTCAAATAACCAATCTTGTTAATAGAAACTTTAATAATAGAGTTAAAAATGAAGTTATTGTTAGTGATTTAACTTATGTTCAAGTAAATGGTAAGTGAAACTATATTTGTTTATTAATTGACCTATTTAACCGCGAAATAATTGGACATAGTGTAGGTACTAAAAAAGATGCATCATTAGTATATCAAGCATTTATGCACTCAAATCGCTGTTTAAAAGATATTCAAATATTTCATAGTGATCGCGGTAATGAATTTAATAATAAAATTATTGATAAACTTTTACTAGCATTCAATATTAATCGCTCTTTAAGCAAAAAAGGTTGTCCTTATGATAACGCTGTTGCTGAAGCAACCTTTAAAACTTTCAAAACCGAATTTATTAATGATAAAAATTTTACATCATTAATCCAATTAAAATTAGAATTATTTGATTACATCAATTGATATAACAACATAAGAATTCACGGCACTTTAAACTACTTAACTCCAGTTAATTATCAAAAACAAATGTCTACCAAAAAATAGTCCTAAAAAGGGTTGCCATTCCACTAATTTGATGAACAATGCATAATTGATGTTCTGTTTTAGGATAAACTGATTGTATTGCTTCTGACATGCCTGTTAAATTATCACTACAAGCAATAAGAATATCATTTAAGCCACGATTTTTCATTTCTGTGAAATTAGATAATCAAAACTTAGAACCTTCATTTTCACTAATTCATAATCCTAAAACATCTTTTTTGCCTTCTAAATCAACTCCTAATGCTATATAAACTGATTTGTTAATAATCCGTTTATCTTGTCGTACTTTAACTACTATACAATCAAAATAAACAATAGGATAAATACTTTCTAATGGTCGATTTTGTCATGCTTTAACATCATCAATAACATCATCAGTAATTTGACTAATAACACTTTCACTAATATCAGCACCATGATATAACTCTTGCAACTGCATTCTAATGTCAGATAATGTCATTCCTTTTGCATACAAGGAAAGAACTTGTTGATCAAAACCATCAAATCTTCTTTGCCTTTTAGGAACTATTACAGGAGTAAAATTACTATTGCGATCTCTTGGTACATCAATTTCAATTTTACCTTGTTGAGTTATTAATTTTTTTGAACTTGTACCATTACGAGCATTTTCAGTAGTACTATGTTGATTTTTTTCATATCCTAAATAATTTTGCATTTCAGAATTCAACATTTTTTCAACTAATCTTTTTGTTAATTCTTTATATAAACCGCCAGGTTTAAAAACTGTTGTTAAATCTTCAGTATTTTCTAGTAATAAATCTACTGCTTTTGATATTGGATCATTATTATTAAAGTTATCTTTTTTAGCCATCTGTAAATCACTCTTTCTAGTCATTTAATTATATTTACTAGAATTAATTAAACATAGTTATTTTTGTAAGTTACACAGATTACTAAACATTTCCCTTGTCTTACTTATTGGTTCAGGATTATTAATAAGTTATGGTTATAAAAAAATTTATAGTTATGTTATGGACAAAAAAATTATTAATGTTTTATTTTTTATTTTGCATTGAGGTTTTGCATTAATTTGTAGTTTCTTTTTAGTACTTTTTTCTTTATCATTAATAATGGCTAATCTAAGAAATAAATCAAAAAAAGCATTATCATTGACAAATAATAATGCTTTATCAGCAACAGAAATATCCGCGAGTGTTGAACAAAATTCTCTTTTTGGTGAACAAAATATTGGACCATTATTTACAGATCGATTTTTAATGAACACGATAAATCAACACAAGGTATAAATATAGTTATTAATAATACTGGTGGAGGTGCACTTCCACAATCAAAATTACTTGATTATCAAGTAACTAGTAATCCGAATCCTGTTCAAACTAATAACAGTAGTAATGTTGTTAATAGCGAAGTAACTTGAACACCACAACAAATTGAAGAAGTATGAAATAAAGGAGAAATTATTGATGATTATAATCCACAGTTATATCGAAAAGACTATGCAGGTGCGCTAATGTTTAGGAATAACTTTATTAGTAATGTTAAACTTGATGATGATCCTAAAAGTTATAATTGAACTATTATACATCAACGACCTTTATTTCATGGAGGCACTTCTGATATTAGTAATTTACAACCAATGAATAATACTAATGCTATTACTAAAGGTAATAATTATCCACGTTGAAAAACAGCTATTGCTTTTAATGGAAAACAAAATTTTTTAAAACAAAAATCATGAAAAGATAAAAAATAGAGTATTAATCATTAATTTAATTGAAGATTATATTGAGCATATTATAAATATAATTGGTATTTTGCTTAGTTGTTAATAATTTAAATTTAATTACACTATTATCTTTTAAAATTTATTTGTTTATGGGAAAATGTATATAATAATTAAAAGATAGGAGCAATTAATCATGCAAGTTATTGTCCATGGAAAAAATATTAATATTACTTATGAAATTAAAAATGCTGTTGATAAAAATTTTAATTATTTACAAGAAAAGTATTCTAAATATATTAAAAAAGATATGATTGCTAAAGTTGGTATTGAAAGAAATAGTAATCATACATATAATATTTCCGTTCATATTCAGTTATTAAATAATAATTTTTTACAGTGTTTAGTAGAAAATCACGATCTTTATGTTGGCATTAATAAAACATTGGTTCCGTTGGAAAAACAATTAAGTCGTTTAAAAACTGTTGCTGATAAAACTGGTGCTGAAAGCGTTGGTCAATTTATAACTAAAGAAATTCTTGATGATAATAGTGAAGTTATTATTGACGTAACAGAAAATAAAGATTAAATAAAACGTTTATGAAAGTATACAATTATTAGCATTAGTTTTGAGGCTTTTTAATAATCTGTGTATCTTTGTTTTACAAAGTTACTAATTTAGATTAATTTTGTCTTCAAATTTTATCATAAAATGAGCAATTGCTGTATTTCAATTTTGAATAGGCAATGTTCATTTTTTTGTTATATTTTCAATTGCCAAGTAAAATATTTTGAAAACTGCCATATCATTAGGAAAAACTTTTTTATTTCTGATGATTTTTCGTAATTGACTATTAACAGATTCAATAGCATTTGTAGTATAAATCACTCTTTTGATTTCTACTGGATAACTAATAAAAACCATTGGAATGGCAACCCTTTTTAGGACTATTGGAAATGTTTAGTAATCTGTGTAACTTACAAAAATAACTATGTTTAATTAATTCTAGTAAATATAATTAAATGACTAGAAAGAGTGAGTTACAGATGGCTAAAAAAGATAACTTTAATAATAATCATCCAATATCAAAAGCAGTAGATTTATTACTAGAAAATACTGAAGATTTAACAACAGTTTTTAAACCTGGCGGTTTATATAAAGAATTAACAAAAAGATTAGTTGAAAAAATGTTGAATTCTGAAATGCAAAATTATTTAGGATATGAAAAAAATCAACATAGTACTACTGAAAATGCTCGTAATGGTACAAGTTCAAAAAAATTAATAACTCAACAAGGTAAAATTGAAATTGATGTACCAAGAGATCGCAATAGTAATTTTACTCCTGTAATAGTTCCTAAAAGGCAAAGAAGATTTGATGGTTTTGATCAACAAGTTCTTTCCTTGTATGCAAAAGGAATGACATTATCTGACATTAGAATGCAGTTGCAAGAGTTATATCATGGTGCTGATATTAGTGAAAGTGTTATTAGTCAAATTACTGATGATGTTATTGATGATGTTAAAGCATGACAAAATCGACCATTAGAAAGTATTTATCCTATTGTTTATTTTGATTGTATAGTAGTTAAATTACGACAAGATAAACGGATTATTAACAAATCAGTTTATATAGCATTAGGAGTTGATTTAGAAGGCAAAAAAGATGTTTTAGGATTATGAATTAGTGAAAATGAAGGTTCTAAGTTTTGATTATCTAATTTCACAGAAATGAAAAATCGTGGCTTAAATGATATTATTATTGCTTGTAGTGATAATTTAACAGGCATGTCAGAAGCAATACAATCAGTTTATCCTAAAACAGAACATCAATTATGCATTGTTCATCAAATTAGAAATAGTTTAAAATATGTTTCATACAAACATCGAAAAGGTCTAGTTGCAGATTTAAAACCAATTTATAGTGCATGTAGTGAAGAACAAGCAATGCAAGCTTTAGAATCGTTTGAAAGTAAATGAAATAAATAATTTATATTTCTAAGTTAATATAAGAAATATTTTCATTATATTTGGAAATGTTTAGTAAAATATTTAATTCAATCACTTATTTTAAAGTTTTCTTGTATAGCATTTGCTATTGCACATGTCATTATAGAATGTGCCATTAGTCATGTTACTGATTCTAAAAATAAATCAAATAATTAATAATTTATTCTTTCTTTTCATTCTAAAGTATCTAAATCAGTTTTTTTTAATTTATTTAAATTATCAATCACTTTGTTTGCCGAAGATGTTAATTCTTTTATTATACTATTATCAATAGGCTTCTTTAAACAATTAAAGTCACTAATTTTTTCAATTTCTTTTTTAAAATTTGGATGATATTCAAAATCTGTAGAGTTTGGAATATTATTAAGTTTTTTTATTAAATTATTAATACGTTTTATTCGTGACATATTATTTTTTAATTTTACTTCATTTTCTTCATATAAAAGGGTTAAAAATTCATGTTTATATTTTTCAAATGGTTCAATAGGAATTTTTTTAATTTTAAAATCATTTATTGGATTACTTTTTTGACTTTGGATTATATTTAAAATTGTATTTCTTGATCAATCAGCAATTGCTGAGGTAAAAAATGTCGTTAAAATAGTATCAATGAATGTTGTGAAATAGTTTTGTTTATTTTGAAATATTCCATAAAAATAATCTTCTGATGTATATTCTTGCTCATCAAAAATATATGTAGAAATTATTCTTTGTGCATTTTTTCCAGTAAATGCAATATAAACTAGTAGTAATCCTAACAATAAATTAGGTAATGTTTTTTTAATTTTGGCATTTATTGAAATATTGCTAGACGAAGTAGGATTATCAATAATTTTTTGCATATTTGTTAAATACTGATATAAATTTAATAAATTATCATAATTAATATTAATACTTAATTCTTGATTAAATGAGGTAATATTTTTTATAAACATATCTATATTATTAATAGAATTTATAGTAGCGTTTTCTAAAAAATAATAATATTTTGGATCTGATTTTTCGCCTCCTTTAACTTTGATAGGAGAGGAATCTAAAAGTTTATTATTGTTTAGGTCATCTGATAATTTGTCAATGTTTTCATATTTTTTAACGTGTTTATATAATTTATTATTTTTAATTAAAAATATTTCAAAAATAATTTGACTATTTGGAAAGGCAATTCTTTTAGTTCAACATTTAAAATCATTTTTGTTTTTGTCATAAATTGTCATATACGATTCATAAATAACTTAATCAAGTTCATTAGATTTATTTCTAATTTCAGTTTTATATTCTCATTCTCCTTTATTATTTTTTCATTTCTTTGTTTTTCCACCAAAGCGATTATTGTTTTTTGTTAATTTTATTTTTTTTAAATTTATCATTTTTACTCCTTTTTAATTACAAAAGTTTTATTTAATATAATGTTAATTTGTTATTAATAACAGTAAGTATATATTTTAAAAAGGATCATATTCTTTTAACAAGATCCTCAAAAGTAGTAGTATTAATTTTTTTGAATTAGTTTTACTACAAAAATTTATAAGTATTTCAAAATCATATCCAAAAAATTACTGTTTATAAGTAAAGTTTTTAGTTGTGTTATTAATTTTTCCCCAATGCCTTCTTAGATATATAATAAGAAGTAACTAAATTCTAAAGTTTTTAAAATAAAATACAATAAAAATTATTTTTAATTAACTTTATTTTTATTGGCTTTTCTCCCTTTATGTACTATTTTAATTTTATCACATAAATGCTGAGAAAAGCCTATCTACGGACTTCTCCCCACATTTTTAAATCAAACATAGAATTACAGTTTCAAAACTAGGTATCTTGTTGAATTTATATGCAGCTTCTTTAGCATATAAATGAACATGATGTTTTGCAACTTTGATATGTGTTTTAAATGTTCTTCTTATATGTTTTCAAACTGATTCAATTTGGTTGGTATTTACACCAATTTTTGAAACATAGCCATCTTGATGGTTAACTGTTTCATGCTTAGTGAAAACTGATTTAAAATCGCAATATCCTTTTCAAGAATCAGTATATACAAGACATTTTGAAGAAATGTGGTTTTTTGCAAACTGCAAAAGATTTTTACTCTTTGCGTTTTTCAATACTTTCACAATTAAATTAGGCTTTTCTCCCTTTATGTACTACTTTAATTTTATCACATAAATGCTGAGAAAAGCCTATCTACGGACTTCTCCCCACATTTTTAAATCAAACATAGAATTACAGTTTCAAAACTAGGTATCTTGTTGAATTTATATGCAGCTTCTTTAGCATATAAATGAACATGATGTTTTGCAACTTTGATATGTGTTTTAAATGTTCTTCTTATATGTTTTCAAACTGATTCAATTTGGTTGGTATTTACACCAATTTTTGAAACATAGCCATCTTGATGGTTAACTGTTTAATGCTTAGTGAAAACTGATTTAAAATCGCAATATCCTTTTCAAGAATCAGTATATACAAGACATTTTGAAGAAATGTGGTTTTTTGCAAACTGCAAAAGATTTTTACTATTTGCGTTTTTCAATACTTTCACAATTAAATTATTGGTTGTTTTTTGATAAATGCCAACAATCAAGGTTTTATTCACCAAGGATCTTCCTTGTTTTTTAAAACCCATATGTGAAAGATACATTTCATCAATTTGCACTGTACCTTCAACAATAAATTGAGGTTTTTGTTTTGCAATACGTGTTCTGATTTTATGAGTCATTCTTCAAGCAGTTTTCAAAGTCACTCCCAATTCTTTTGCAATATCTGTTGATGGAATTCCATGTTTGGTGTTTATTCATCTAAAGATAAGATAAAACCAAGATGTTAAAGATGTTTGTGACCTTGAAAATATGGTGCCTGTGAGAATGCTAAATGTTTGATTACATTTTAAACATCTCATTCTTTTTAAATCAGAAGTATTCAAATTAAAATTAAAACACCTAATACATTTGTTTTCTTTCAAATTTGCTATATATGCAAGACATTGCTGTTCAGTTTGAAAAGCATTGTTGAATTCATTCAGTTTCATTATTCCCTCCACAAGTACATGTGGGGAGAAGTCCGTTAAATTATTGGTTGTTTTTTGATAAATGCCAACAATCAAGGTTTTATTCACCAAGGATCTTCCTTGTTTTTTAAAACCCATATGTGAAAGATACATTTCATCAATTTGCACTGTACCTTCAACAATAAATTGAGGTTTTTGTTTTGCAATACGTGTTCTGATTTTATGAGTCATTCTTCAAGCAGTTTTCAAAGTCACTCCCAATTCTTTTGCAATATCTGTTGATGGAATTCCATGTTTGGTGTTTATTCATCTAAAGATAAGATAAAACCAAGATGTTAAAGATGTTTGTGACCTTGAAAATATGGTGCCTGTGAGAATGCTAAATGTTTGATTACATTTTAAACATCTCATTCTTTTTAAATCAGAAGTATTCAAATTAAAATTAAAACACCTAATACATTTGTTTTCTTTCAAATTTGCTATATATGCAAGACATTGCTGTTCAGTTTGAAAAGCATTTTTGAATTAATTCAGTTTCATTATTCCCTCCACAAGTACATGTGGGGAGAAGTCCGTTTTTATTTTTTATGAATAATAATCAAATTAATAGTGTTTATTTTATAAATAAAAATAAACACTATTAAATGTTTTAATATTTTTTTAATTCTTTGATCATTTTTGATTTTAGTAAAATTATGATAAGATATTTTTATATTTATATTAGTTTTTTGCTTTTAAATTTTTTTTTATTAATAAAATAAATAAAAGGGTTTTGGTCTTTAAAAAAAACTGGTGTAAATAAAAACAATTATTTAGAAAATCAATATCAAAATAATTAGAGATAAATTGTTTTTTAACTTTTTACTAGCAAATAATGAAATATTCATATTTAAAATAAATAAATGCAGTATTAGTTGGATTGTTAATCTTAATGAATTAAAAAAATTAACGTATAATTAAACTATCAATAATATAATATAATATTATTTAAGGTTTCTTAAATTATTTTTTGTTTTTAGGAGGAACTATGAAAATTGCTTTTGATGTAATGGGTTCAGACCATGGTAGTTTGCCCGCTATTGCTGCAGCGTTAGAAGTTATTAAAGAATTCAAAAACGTTGAAATTTGTTTAGTTGGTGATGAAAAACAAATTAATGGAAACTTGCAGATTTTATTAAAAAATAAGCCATTATCATCAAGAATAACAATACTAGCAACAACCCAAGTAATAACTATGAATGATGGTCCACTCGCTGGTATTAGAATGACTGATTCTTCTATGAATCAAGCCATTCAGTTAGTTAAAAATAAAAAAGCAGATGGTATTCTAACTTCGGGTTCAACTGCTGCCTATCTTGGTGCTTGTCATTTTTTATTAGGAGAAATCAAAGGCATTAAACGTCCGGCATTCATGCCAATTATGCCTACTTTAATAAAAGATCGACAAGTAGTATTATTGGATGTTGGAGCAAATATTGAAAACACTGTTGATGAATTAATTAATTTTGCATTAATGGGTCATATTTATTGTCAAACTATTCAAAATATTTCACGTCCTAAAATTGGTTTATTAAATATTGGCATTGAAGAAAGCAAAGGTCCAGAAGTAACTAAAGCAACATATGCTAAACTAAAACAATTAACACAAAAAAATGAAAAGTTAAGTTTTTTAAATTTTCACGGTAATATTGAACCACGAAATGTTTTAAGTGGTGATGTTGATATTATTATTTGTGATGGTTATTCAGGTAATATTGTTTTAAAATCAGTTGAAGGCATGGCATCATTATTATTTACATTAATTAAAAATGGTTATAAAAAAAATTTATGAACTAAATTTTTAGGTTTAATGTCAATTGGTATTTTTAAAAATATTAAAAAGACTTTTGATTATAAGAATACAGGTGGTGCTCAATTAATAGGTATTAATGGCATTGCTTTTAAAGCACATGGATCTAGTGATAAAAAATCTTATTATAGTACTTTAAAACTTTTAATTCGTGCTATTGAGCAAGATGTTACTAATAAAATAGCTAAACAAATTCAAGAATTATAATTTATAAATAAGTATTAAGGAGAAAAATATGATTAATATTGAACATATTTTAAAATCGAGTATTTTAGAAAAAATTAAATCTAATCGTAATTATCGTGAAGCGTTTACTCATCGTTCTTTTTCAAACGAACATAATTTAGATTATTCATATGAGCGATTAGAATTTTTGGGTGATTCGATTTTAGGGGAAAATATTTCAACTTACATTTGGCACTTATTTCCAAATAAAGATGAGGGACAATTAACAAGTTTACGTAGTAAAGCAGTTAGACAAGAAACATTGGCAGCAGTGGCAATTGCTCTAGGATTACAAGATTATTTATTTTTGGGAAATGGTGAAAAAAATACAGGTGGGCAACAACGCGAAAGTATTTTATCAGATGTTTTTGAATCATTTCTTGCTGCAGTATATCTTGATTTAGGAAATAGTGCCGTTAAAAAAATCTTAGATTTAACTTTATTTGAATTAATTAAAACTAATCAGTTAGAAACAATTATTGATTATAAAACTAAATTACAAGAATTAGTACAGGCAGAAAAAAGAGATCCTATTAATTATAAAACTATGGAACAAATTAAAAAAGATAATATTACTTATTTTATTGTTCATGTGTATTTAGATAATAAAATACTAATGGGGAAAGGAGTAGGAACAAATAAAAAGAAAGCTGAGCAAGAAGCAGCAAAGTCAGCTTTAGCAAAACTGTCAAAATCTAATTTATTAATAAGTGATCATAAGAAGGGATAATCATGTTTAAATTATTACGTAATTATATTCGTGAACAAAAAAACAATTTATTACAAATGTTTGGTTTAGGTTTTTTAGTAATGATTATGATTATTGCCTTTTTATCATTAAATTTTTCTAATAATTATTTATTTGAACAATATGTTAACGATATTGCTCATAATGAATTTAAACAATATACATTTTTTTCACCAGTGGAATATGTTAATTTTGATGGAAAATATAATGAAAAAGATAAAAATGGTTCTTATTTAAATAATATTAATTATTATCAAAAAGATAATACTATTTATAAAGAAAAGATGGCAAAAGCTACTTTTCAGTTAACAATACCAGATGCTACTAGACCTGATATATATCGTTTTACTTTTTATGGAGGACTCGCTAATAGTAAAGAATATTTTGCTATTGGTGATAGTCTTTTTAATGATACTAGCCATAAATATATTGATTTTAAAATTAATATTCCTATTAATTATCCATCTTATGATACTCATAAAGCAACGATAGAACAATATGCTAATATTCTAAATCAATATCTATATGATCCATTACATCCAGAAAATGCAACAAATTTTATGATTACTAGTGAAGCTGCTTTACAGTTTTATAATGATAATTTTAAAGGAAAAACTGAGTATCCATATGCTAATCGAAACTATAGTGAAATAGATATTAAAAATGAATCTAAGTTATATGAAATAATGTCAATGGGAATGTTATATAAAGATATTGAATGACAACATGCTGTTATGGTCCGTGATTTATTAATTACTAGTAAAAATTTTGCTTTTATTGAAACAGGACCTGAATATATTGTTAATAAAGCAATTATTGTCAAAGATGGTGGCCCAAGTTTAACAGAAAAACCATTACAAGATAATGAAATTTTAATTTACAAACATTTTGCTGAACTAAATAATTTACATATTGGTCAAAATTATGTAATTGCTGGACAAACGTTTATTATTCGTGGTTATGCTACAAGCTCATTAGCAGCATTTGTTGGTCGTTATTTTGGTAATTCACTTGATTTAAAAAATAATACTGTTGCTTTTACTAATGGTAATACGATGCACAAAGTTGAATCTGATTTAAAGGCATTTAGCAGTAATATTGATGATTTTTTTTTAGGTATTAATCCTGACTTGGCTAAAAATATTGATTCACAAATAAATAATGAATGAATTTATAATTATCTTCATGCAACTTATAAAACACCTACTGATATAGCAAGTACAAAATATTATAATAATGGTATTGAATATAATAAAATAGTTTCACCTTTAAATATCAATAATCCTAGATTTTATACTAGTATGCAAGAATGATCTTTTAGTTCCATTAATAATAGAATTAATGTTATTGAAGAGATTTCTAGTTTATTTTTAATTTTAATTTTTATTGTGACTACTATTATTATTTTTATTATTACTTTTAAAATGATTGATCGTAATAAAAAATTAATTGGAATTTTAAAAGCAACAGGATATAAAAGTTGACAATTAAGTATATCATTAGTAATTTCAATTATTGCTCCTTTATTTATTTTTTCTATTATTGGTGTTTTAATTTCGATTCCAGTTGCGCATTATTTAATTTATATTACTAATATTAGTACTGTTGCCTTAATTAGTTATGGTTGGTATTTTAATATTGTTACTGCTATTTTATTACTTGTTATTCCAATCATTAGTTTAACTTTCATTAGTTTTTTAATGGTATTATTCTTATTAAGAAATAAACCCTTAGATTTAATTACTAATAATATTTCAAAACAAAAATATAAAATAAATATTAGTTCAACTTTTACTTTTATTGCAAGATATGTGATTGGTAGATTTAGTTATCGTAATAAGTTGGCCGTTACTACTTCACTACGTAGTTTTGGTAAAACATTAATTATGTGTTTTACTAGTATTTTTGCTGCAACATTAGTATTCTTTGCGCTTGCTGCTAGTGGTTTAGTTAATAATATGTTAGGTTCACAATTTGCGGGAACTAATTTTAATTATCAAAATGGTTATCAATTTGATGATAATATTAAAACTAACTTTATTAATAACGAAAATAAATTAATTTATCAATTTAATAGTGTTGATAATATTAAAAGTAAAATTTCATTATATCCAGAATTATTAGCGGCAATTAAACAATTTGATCCTCTTAATCCTAATAAATCAATTGTGATTAATGTTCAAAATCGTTATATTATGGGTAGTGAATTATTAAAAATAAAACAATGAATTGATGCTAATCCATCAAAGATTCCATCAATAATTAAGAATTTTTTAGAAAAAAATAAAATATTATTTAATTATTTAACCAATAATAATGGTAAAAACAATACTGATTTATTGATAAGTTTTGGTTTAATTACTTATGATGAACAGTATGAAGTACCATACACACAATTAGAACTTGATAAGGCTAATCTGTTACTTCCTAATCAGCGTGGTGCTGTTTTTGATAATGATACACAAACCTTATCAAAAGAATCTTTTAAAAATTGAAGTGCACCAAGAACTGCTTATGGTATTGATGATAGTTTAAGTGATTTTTTATCTCTAAATTTTAGTATAAGTGATTTCTCTACTTTTAGTAAATTAAATTTAACTGATATGGAAGTTTCTAATAATTGGCAAGATAAACAATTTATTAATATTCGTAATCATTTAATTCAAAAATTAGGAATTAAAAATCCAGATAGTAGTCCTGTTCAATTTATTCCAATGGCTACTTCTGCTTTACCTTCGGTTGTTAATGTTTATAATGGTGGAGAACAACTTAATAATAGTGTTATTTATAGGTATAAAGGATTAGATAATCAAACAAAATATATAATTGGTGTTGCTTATGATTATATTAATAAATTAGATCCAAAAATAATAGTAATGCCCAAACTTTGACTTAATGAGATTTTATTTGGTAGTAAAAGTGATTTATTAGAAAATAATTTTGCTAATAGTAAATTAAGCAAATTTACTGATAATGAGTTTAAACATTACTTACCAATTATTAGTAATAAAAATGATTATAATATTGATTTAGCACAAATTTCACACTCAGGATATTTGGAAAGTAAAGGTATTAGTACTTCATTATCATCGGTGTATGATATTAGTAATTTACGTAGTATTATGAAGAATAATCAATATAGTTTACAAATAATAATTTCATTTTTTGGTATTTTTAGTGTTACATTATCACTAATGATTATTGTTATTGTTACTAATATTAGTGTTCGTGATAATTTAATATTAATTAATATTTTACGAAGTTTAGGTTATACTGCATTAGAAGTTTCTTATAATTTCTTTCT
The DNA here is from genome assembly GCF_964020205.1 of Spiroplasma endosymbiont of Apeira syringaria. Lineage (NCBI taxonomy): Bacteria > Bacillati > Mycoplasmatota > Mollicutes > Entomoplasmatales > Spiroplasmataceae > Spiroplasma > Spiroplasma endosymbiont of Apeira syringaria. Next base: position 1,730,118 of record NZ_OZ026543.1, on the reverse strand, counting down.
GGTAATAATACCTGCATTGGTAATGAGTAGTTTGGTTGCTGTTTTTATTGTTCCTTCTTTAGTAATGGTACTTTCTAATTTATTAGCAACTTTTGCAAAAATCGCATTTCCTATTGTTTTTCGTTGATGATATTTTGCATTGATGATTAGTATAAATATTTTAATTTATTTAGTCTCATACATTATTACTTGAAAGTTAAACGTTAATAATAAACAATTAATGACATTAACTAAATAATATATAATCTGGTTTACTGCTTAAAATAAAAAATTACACATTAAAATGTTTTAATTTTAAAAAATATTTTTAAATTGATAAAATTAACTTGAAGTATCAACTGGGGTTAGTGGAATATGGTAAAAATATTTTTCAATTATTTGCGTGAACAAAGAAAAAATATTATTCAAGTTTTAGGGTTAGGCTTTTTAGTTATGATTATGATTATAACTTTTTTAAGCATTCAATTTTCTGATCAATATGTAGAAAATCAATATTTAAATGATATTAGTCAAAATACTAATTTTCAAGAATTAAATGAATTACCAATTGAAAAAAATAGTTTTGAAAAAGAATATAATTATTATAAAACACATTTAGGATTATGATTGGAAAATATGTCATATTATAAACAAGATGATAGTATTGATACTTTTAAATTAAATCATGCAACTTTTCAAATTGTTTTAGTTAATGCTAATAGCGATACTTATCGTTTAATTTTTAATGGTAGTAGTGATTTAAGTGATTCTCATGCTAATAATTATTTACAAATCGGAAATAACATATCTACTAAATATCATCATCATTATGTTGATTTTAAACTATTAGTTCCTAATGATTATCATCAAGGTTATAATTCTTCTGAAGAATATAAAAATGCAATGCGTAATTTAATTAATAGTTATGTTTATGATGGAAAGACAAATATTAATCAAGTAAACTATTTTATTGGAATGGCAACCCTTTTTAGGACTATTTTTTGGTAGACATTTGTTTTTGATAATTAACTGGAGTTAAGTAGTTTAAAGTGCCGTGAATTCTTATGTTGTTATATCAATTGATGTAATCAAATAATTCTAATTTTAATTGGATTAATGATGTAAAATTTTTATCATTAATAAATTCGGTTTTGAAAGTTTTAAAGGTTGCTTCAGCAACAGCGTTATCATAAGGACAACCTTTTTTGCTTAAAGAGCGATTAATATTGAATGCTAGTAAAAGTTTATCAATAATTTTATTATTAAATTCATTACCGCGATCACTATGAAATATTTGAATATCTTTTAAACAGCGATTTTAGTGCATAAATGCTTGATATACTAATGATGCATCTTTTTTAGTACCTACACTATGTCCAATTATTTAGCGGTTAAATAGGTCAATTAATAAACAAATATAGTTTCACTTACCATTTACTTGAACATAAGTTAAATCACTAACAATAACTTCATTTTTAACTCTATTATTAAAGTTTCTATTAACAAGATTGGTTATTTGACTATCATTGACTTTATTATGATAATTTTTGAATGATAATTTAGTGTATTTTGATATTAAATTATGTTTATTCATAATTTCTTTAATTTTTCGTATTGATAAATAAATTTCTTGGTTTTCTAGAATGACTTTTAATCTTCTAGTACCATAAACTTCTTTATTTTTTTTAAAAGCACTAATAACATCTTGTTCATAAATATTATTTTGAATTTTATTTTTTTTCTTTAAATTAAAATAATATGTTGATTTAGAGAGTTTTAAAAAATGACACATTGTGCGAATTTTATATTTAGATTTATTATTTGCAATAATCTCTACTTTCTGCCTATTATTAGTGCTGCTTGCTTTAAAATATCATTTTCCATTCTTAATTGTTTTAATTCTTTTCTTAATTTAATTAATTCATTTTCTTCAACAGAACGATTATCTTTAGTTTTAAAACTACCTGAATTAGTAAACGGACTTCTCCCCACATGTACTTGTGGAGGGAATAATGAAACTGAATGAATTCAACAATGCTTTTCAAACTGAACAGCAATGTCTTGCATATATAGCAAATTTGAAAGAAAACAAATGTATTAGGTGTTTTAATTTTAATTTGAATACTTCTGATTTAAAAAGAATGAGATGTTTAAAATCTAATCAAACATTTAGCATTCTCACAGGCACCATATTTTCAAGGTCACAAACATCTTTAACATCTTGGTTTTATCTTATCTTTAGATGAATAAACACCAAACATGGAATTCCATCAACAGATATTGCAAAAGAATTGGGAGTGACTTTGAAAACTGCTTGAAGAATGACTCATAAAATCAGAACACGTATTGCAAAACAAAAACCTCAATTTATTGTTGAAGGTACAGTGCAAATTGATGAAATGTATCTTTCACATATGGGTTTTAAAAAACAAGGAAGATCCTTGGTGAATAAAACCTTGATTATTGGCATTTATCAAAAAACAACCAATAATTTAATTGTGAAAGTATTGAAAAACGCAAAGAGTAAAAATCTTTTGCAGTTTGCAAAAAACCACATTTCTTCAAAATGTCTTGTATATACTGATTCTTGAAAAGGATATTGCGATTTTAAATAAGTTTTCACTAAGCATGAAACAGTTAACCATCAAGATGGCTATGTTTCAAAAATTGGTGTAAATACCAACCAAATTGAATCAGTTTGAAAACATATAAGAAGAACATTTAAAACACATATCAAAGTTGCAAAACATCATGTTCATTTATATGCTAAAGAAGCTGCATATAAATTCAACAAGATACCTAGTTTTGAAACTGTAATTCTATGTTTGATTTAAAAATGTGGGGAGAAGTCCGTAGATAGGCTTTTCTCAGCATTTATGTGATAAAATTAAAATAGTACATAAAGGGAGAAAAGCCTTAGTAAATTGCTTAATTCAATTGTAAGTAGCTGCTCTTGTAACATTATATTCTTTAACAAGGCAAGATACTGATTTGCCACTTTGATATAAAGCTACTATTTGTTTTTTAAATTCATCGGTATATGAGTTAATATTGGCCATAATTATAGTTCCTTTCTTTGTTCACTTGTCTATGTAATTAGTGTCCAATAAAGTGTAACCCATCCATATTTTAAATGATAAAGCATTAAAAATTTATCAAGATGAAATTTATCATAAAATATCATACGCTAATCATGAATATAATAAAATTGATATTTCTTTGCAATCACAACTATATTTTTTAATTATTAATGGCATGTTATTTCAAAATATTGAATGAAATCAATATACTTTAGTTAATGATTTATTAATGACCGGTAATTCTTTTCTATTTACACAAACAGTTCCTAAAAATATTATTGATCCACCAATTTTAGTAGGTAATTATAAACAAAGTTTGGAAGAGTTACCATTACAAGATAATGAAATTTTAATTTATGAACAATTTGCTAATAATAATTTAAAAATTGGTGATAAGTATAATATTGTTAATCGTACTTTTACTGTTAGAGGATTTGTTACTAGTCGTAATAGTGCTTTTATTGCTAATAATATTAGTGGATTGATGGATCCAAAAAATAAAACAGTTGCTTTTGTTAATAGTAATACAATGACTAATATCAATAATGATTTTAAGGGTTTTATTGATAAAAATAAACAAAAAAATAGTTTTAATCCAGTTTATCCTGAACGTAGTTTAAATCCATGATTATATAATATATTACATAATCAATTAGCATATGGTCACCATTATCAAAATCTTACTAATGGTATAAATTTTGCTAATGTTGCTAGTATTTTAACAAATGATGATTATTTATGAAGACCTTATAATGAAAATGCTATTTTTTTCTTAAATGAGCGAATTAATTTGACACAAAATGTCGGTATAATATTTTTAACATTAATTTTTACTTTCACTAGTGTTATTATTTTAATGGTAGTATGAAAGATGATTCATCATAATCATAAATTAATTGGAATTTTAAGAGCATTGGGTTATAAAAATTGACAATTAACAATTTATTTGGTTTTAGCTATTATTTGACCTTTATTTATTTTTGCTATTATTGGTGTTTTAATATCAGTATTTATTAGTCATATTCTTATTAATAGTCATAACTTGTATTTAGCGTTAATTAACTATGGATGATATATAAATGTGCATATGACAATTATTGTGGTAACTGTTCCTTTATTGTTATTAGTAATTATTAGTTTTTTTATAGTTTATTTATTTTTACAAAAAAACCACTTGACTTAATTAGTAGTAAAAATTTTAAAAAATATCATCATTTAAATATTAGCAAAATTTTTAATTTTATTAGTGTTAAAGTTATTGGTGATATTAGTTATCATAATAAATTGGCAATAACTATTAGCATGCGTAGTTTTGGTAAATTAGTTATCATTAGTATAGTTAGTATTTTTGCTGCCACATTAATGCTATTTTCAATTGCAGCTAGTGGTTTAGTTAATGATATGTTATCATTACAATTTGAAGGAATTAATTTTAATTATTTAAATAGTTATCATTATTAAGACATTGAAAATAATTTTATTAATAATAACAAGCAGTTGCTTTATAACATTGCTCCAGTTTCACAAATAGAATCAGGAGTATCACTTAAACAAGATTTACAAGATGCTATTGATTAATATTTAATAAATCCTAATAATCCAGCACCCGTTATTCGCGATTTACGTAATAAATATATTTTGGGTAGCGATTTATTAAAGATGCGTAAAAATTTTGAAAAATCGACAACATGAAATTTATTACCACAAACATTTAAAAAACAGTGAACAAAACAAATAAATATTATTAATTATTTAACAAATGAAAGTGGTAATAATAATGATTTATTAATTAGCTTTGGTATTATTCCTTATCAAGAACAAAATGAGTTACCTTTTATTAAATTGAATATTGAAGATTCTTATGATTTGGATTTTAGTCATAATAATGCTATTGGTAATACTTATGATAGTGTAACTCAAACTTTTAATGATTCATGCTTTAGTAATGAAGTTACAATAAGACAAACTATCTATGGTATTAATGCAAATAGTAATAATTTTATTAAACCTAATTTAATTAATAGTAAATTTAAAAAATTTATTAAGGCTTTTCTCCCTTTATGTACTATTTTAATTTTATCACATAAATGCTGAGAAAAGCCTATCTACGGACTTCTCCCCACATTTTTAAATCAAACATAGAATTACAGTTTCAAAACTAGGTATCTTGTTGAATTTATATGCAGCTTCTTTAGCATATAAATGAACATGATGTTTTGCAACTTTGATATGTGTTTTAAATGTTCTTCTTATATGTTTTCAAACTGATTCAATTTGGTTGGTATTTACACCAATTTTTGAAACATAGCCATCTTGATGGTTAACTGTTTCATGCTTAGTGAAAACTGATTTAAAATCGCAATATCCTTTTCAAGAATCAGTATATACAAGACATTTTGAAGAAATGTGGTTTTTTGCAAACTGCAAAAGATTTTTACTCTTTGCGTTTTTCAATACTTTCACAATTAAATTATTGGTTGTTTTTTGATAAATGCCAACAATCAAGGTTTTATTCACCAAGGATCTTCCTTGTTTTTTAAAACCCATATGTGAAAGATACATTTCATCAATTTGCACTGTACCTTCAACAATAAATTGAGGTTTTTGTTTTGCAATACGTGTTCTGATTTTATGAGTCATTCTTCAAGCAGTTTTCAAAGTCACTCCCAATTCTTTTGCAATATCTGTTGATGGAATTCCATGTTTGGTGTTTATTCATCTAAAGATAAGATAAAACCAAGATGTTAAAGATGTTTGTGACCTTGAAAATATGGTGCCTGTGAGAATGCTAAATGTTTGATTACATTTTAAACATCTCATTCTTTTTAAATCAGAAGTATTCAAATTAAAATTAAAACACCTAATACATTTGTTTTCTTTCAAATTTGCTATATATGCAAGACATTGCTGTTCAGTTTGAAAAGCATTGTTGAATTCATTCAGTTTCATTATTCCCTCCACAAGTACATGTGGGGAGAAGTCCGGTATTATATTATCATTTATGATTATGACTTTGGTTACTAATATTTTAGTTCGTGATAATTGAATATTGATTAATATTTTAAAAGTATTGGGATATAATACTATGGAAGTATCTTACAATTTTATTATAATCGTTGTCCCTTTAATTTTAATTTTTTCAGTTTTTAGTATTTTTATTACCGCTAAATTGTAAAGGTAAGTGCAACTAAATTATTTTTCTATCCAAATATTCTATCGGTGAAAGATAATTTAGTATTTTTCTTGGTCTTTGGTTTAAAGACAATATAAATTTATGAACTTCATTTTTACAAGTTTTTGAAAAATTAAATTTTTTAGGAAATTTTTCTCTAATTAAACCATTAGTATTTTCATTAGTACCTCTTTGTCAAGGTGAATATGGATTTGCAAAATAAATTTTCACATCTAAATTTTTTTCAAGTTGTTGTCAATTTGAAAATTCTTTACCACGATCAAAAGTAATGGTTTTAACAATATTTTTAGGAAGAATTGATAAATAATGGCTAATATTTTTGTTAATAACTTTAGTAGTTCTGTTTTTAACTAATATTGCTAAAGTAAATCGTGATACTCTTTCAACTAAAGTTATTAAACATTTTTTACTTTTGCCTCGTGATGATACTATAGTATCTCCTTCTCAATGACCAAGTGTTATACGATCATTAATATTAAGATCTCTTTCTTTAATTGATTTGCTATTGAATTTGCCACGATTTTCTTGAGATTTGCGTTTTTTGCCTTTTCTTCTTAAATTTTTACTAGTAACTTGATCAAGCAATCCAGAATAAATTCAATTGTAAATTGTTTTAAAACTAATAACTCATTGTTTATGAAAATTTTTAATTCTGCCATAAATTTGTTCAGGTGATCAGCCTAATAATAGTTTTTGTTGCACATATTTTACTAAATCTTTATTTTTAAACTTATGAAAAAAAATATGTGATTGTTTTCTATTTTCAGCTTTATTTTGTGCAATCAATGAAAAATAATTACTATTATCTTGATTTCTATTAATTTCTCGAATAATAGTACTAATATTTCGATTAAGATTTTTAGCTATTTCACTAATTTTAACTTTAAATTTCAATTGATTCTCAATATAAATTCTTTCATCTACGCCAAGATGTTTATAACTCATATAAAAACTCCTTACTTTTTTTATAAAATAAATTTAGCATTATGAAATTTTTATATGAGAATTTTTTTGCAATTTTATTTACTTGCACTTACAAGTATAATTCAGCACCCCAATATTGATTAATATTTTATCACAGCAGTTAATTACTTTTAGTCATGTTATTTATCCAATTATTTTTCGTTGATGATATTTTTTATTAGCTTTTGGTATTAATATTCGGACTTCTCCCCACATGTACTTGTGGAGGGAATAATGAAACTGAATGAATTCAACAATGCTTTTCAAACTGAACAGCAATGTCTTGCATATATAGCAAATTTGAAAGAAAACAAATGTATTAGGTGTTTTAGTTTTAATTTGAATACTTCTGATTTAAAAAGAATGAGATGTTTAAAATGTAATCAAACATTTAGCATTCTCACAGGCACCATATTTTCAAGGTCACAAACATCTTTAACATCTTGGTTTTATCTTATCTTTAGATGAATAAACACCAAACATGGAATTCCATCAACAGATATTGCAAAAGAATTGGGAGTGACTTTGAAAACTGCTTGAAGAATGACTCATAAAATCAGAACACGTATTGCAAAACAAAAACCTCAATTTATTGTTGAAGGTACAGTGCAAATTGATGAAATGTATCTTTCACATATGGGTTTTAAAAAACAAGGAAGATCCTTGGTGAATAAAACCTTGATTGTTGGCATTTATCAAAAAACAACCAATAATTTAATTGTGAAAGTATTGAAAAACGCAAAGAGTAAAAATCTTTTGCAGTTTGCAAAAAACCACATTTCTTCAAAATGTCTTGTATATACTGATTCTTGAAAAGGATATTGCGATTTTAAATCAGTTTTCACTAAGCATGAAACAGTTAACCATCAAGATGGCTATGTTTCAAAAATTGGTGTAAATACCAACCAAATTGAATCAGTTTGAAAACATATAAGAAGAACATTTAAAACACATATCAAAGTTGCAAAACATCATGTTCATTTATATGCTAAAGAAGCTGCATATAAATTCAACAAGATACCTAGTTTTGAAACTGTAATTCTATGTTTGATTTAAAAATGTGGGGAGAAGTCCGTAGATAGGCTTTTCTCAGCATTTATGTGATAAAATTAAAATAGTACATAAAGGGAGAAAAGCCTTAATATTATTGTTTATATTAGTGCTTATATTATTACTTGATTATTAAATTTTAGAAAATATAAGTTATGAGCATTTATGGAGTAAAGATATTAGTTAATAAAAATTTTATTCTAGTAAAAATTTAAAAAAGGAAGTTTATTATGTTTTTAATTGATTTTCACTTAGAAAGGCATATAATGAATTTATAATGTTTTTAAACCCATTGTTTTAATTTTAAAGCAAATGGGTTTTTATGTTAAAAAGGAGATGAACTTATGGAACAGCAAGAAAGTAAAACACAAACATCTAGTAATGAGTTAAAATCAAAAATAGAAATTGGACAATAAAAATTACAAAAAGAAAAAGATAAATTAATAAAATTACAAAATGAAGCAGAAACAGTTTCTGTTTCTAAGGAAACTAAAAAAGGAATTGTAGAACAAATAGAAGCAATTAATCAATTAGAAAAAATGATTAATGAAGTTAAAAAACAACTTAACAAAAATGCTTATTAAATAAGGAGTAAAATATGCCATTAGATAAGGATAAGGATAAAAAAGATTTACAAATTAAAATATTTACAGATGAGCAAATTCAATTACTTACCGAAGATGATATTAAATCATTATCAATTGAACAAATTCAAGTATTTAATGAAAAAATTAAAGTATTAGATAAAGAAGTTGAAAAAAGAACCATAATATTATCAAATTATATTGATGTAATTACTGATGCTACTTTTAAAATAACTAGTTTATTAGAAGAAAATGTTTTTTTGGAAAAGCAAAAAATCGGCAATTTTAAAAATTTTATTTTTTGAATGCTTAGTTGTGGTTCTGTTAATAAAAATAAAAGAATAGAAAAAAACTAAATAAAAATAAAAAGGAAATACAAGAAAAAACTAATGAACGAACAGATTTAAAAATAATATTTGAAAATATTAGTTTAGAAAGAAAAAAAATAAATGATAAGTTAAATAATTTAATTAAATTAACTGAATTATGAAAAAATATTAATGATAAAAAAAATAGTATAAAAAACACTTCACAAGATAAAGAATTTTCTTGTTCTAAATTTGTTCAAGAAATTAATGATTTAGAATTAACTAGTCAAACACCAGTAAATGATCGTGTACAAAACTTACCATAAATATAACCATTATTTATGAATATAGTAGTGTTTATTAAAAAGGAAAAAAACTAAAAATGGAACAATATTATGAATTATTAGGTTTATCTATTGGTGCAACAATTCCTGAAATTAATGCATCTTTTAGACGTTTATCTTTAAAATTACATCCAGATAAAAATACTAATAATCCAGAAGCAACTATTAATTTTCAAAAATTAAGTGAAGCGCGTAATGTTTTAGTTAAACAAAAAGAATATGAAGAAAAAACTAATAAAATATGGAAAGAAAATTTAAAAAAACAACAAGCAGAACAAGAAACATTTCAAAATAAACAAAAAGAAGAAATTTTAGTTAAGCAAAAATTTAAGATATTTGAAAAAGAAATTGATCAAAAAATAAAAAAATATTATATTGAGTTATTACCTAAAATACTTGATTTTAAAATAGAATTAAAGAAATTAGAAAAAGAACTTTTAACTTTACAGTCAAAAAGTTCTAAATTAAGAAAATCTATTATTAATTTAAATACAAAGAAAATAAATCCAAGAATTAATTTTTATATTAAATGTATTACTTTAGATTTTTATGATTGAAATAAAATAACAGAAAAAGAACTATGTGAAAATAAAAATGAATTTATAAAAACCAATAGGGAAAAAGAAAATTTAAAAGAAAAATATGATATATTAAAAACTAATATGCAAATATTAATTAATGAGCAAAAATTATTACAAGAAGATCTTAAAGAATCATTTGCAAAAGAAGATGATTTGAAAAAATATATAAATTCATTTAATTTAGAAGAAAAAGATTCAATAAGAGATTGAAATAAACACTTTTCATCATCAGTTTAATGATATAAATAATATTATATGAATAGTTAATGATTTAAATATAAATTTAGTTTTATGGTTCAACTAATATTTCATTATTTGATGTTTGTTCATCATTGCGTTCTTCAATAATATTATTATCAATAATAATATAATATTGTAAATATTTATTTCAAATACTGATAATTGGTTTATACAGAAAACTACTAAACATAAAGTTACCAATGCCATGAATAGCATCAAAACTTAATCCAGATAATCAGTAAAGATAAAAACTGGATTTACCAAATAATATTAAATGAATTAGAGCATCAAATGTACCAAAAGTAAAACCTCATAAACTTGTAATAATTACAAAAATTCATCAATGCTTTTTAATTAAATGATGAAATATTCAAATTATTATTACCAATATTGGTCATATACTAAAATATAAAAATATTCAACTATTACCACCGTAAAGTAGAATTTCTAATGAAGCAAAAATTAAAGGAATAGTAATTGACATATATAATGGAAAAACTAATGCTGAAAATGCTAATAGGAAAGTTACAACTTCAATATTTGGTAATATTGCTAGTACTTCTTTTAAAGCAAAGATCAGTGCTGCATATGAAGGAATAATCAAGATACGAATTAATTTTTGGACATGGTTACTCATATTTGTTCTCGGCTTTCTTTATTTTTTAAATTTAAAACCACCTCATAAAGGTGGTTTAGTTATACTAATCGGAGATAAAACATCAATTAAAATTATATAACTGTTATCTGCACCCAGAGATTAGTTTAGTAGTATTAAATAGATACGTCTACTGGCTTAACTTCATTTTACTTGTTACCCTTCTCAAAATCTTTGATTTAAATGGATTATGTAACTTTTATCAGTATCACAGTTGCTGGGGCAGCTTAAGATTACTTAATTCCCTTTTATGAACAGTTGTTCATCTATTTAATTTTATTTAGTTGTATTTAATGATAAATGATTTAATATATTTTTAATATATTAAATTTTTTCTTTATTTTTTGTTTAATAATGACACTAATTTTGCTTTTGGTAAATTATTCATTTCATTTTGATGTTGTTTAAACATATTTTTACATGTTGTAAGTTCAGTTAATGCTTCTTTTAAGTTACCTCAACCTTCAATTATGACTTTCTTTTTTTGTAATTCTTTATATTGTAGAAAGAAATTAACAATTTCATCACGTAAATGTTGTGGTACATCTTTTAGATCTTGATACTCATTAAAGCGTGGATCAGAATTAACAACACCAAATAATTTATTATCAACTTCACCACCGTCAATCATTTTAATCATTCCTAAAATTCTAACTTCTACTAAGCAACCAGGGAAAGTTGGATAAGTAATTAAACTAATAATATCTAAAGGATCACCATCGTAATCTAAAGTTTCAGGAATATATCCATATTCACCGGGATAAAAATTAGCACCATAAAGAACACGATCTAATATCATAGTTTTAGATTTTCAATCATATTCATATTTATTACTTGATCCTTTGGGAATTTCAACTACCATTTGCACAATGTTATTTTCGCTTTTATTCATTAATACTTCATCTCCTTTTAAAAATTAAGGCTTTTCTCCCTTTATGTACTATTTTAATTTTATCACATAAATGCTGAGAAAAGCCTATCTACGGACTTCTCCCCACATTTTTAAATCAAACATAGAATTACAGTTTCAAAACTAGGTATCTTGTTGAATTTATATGCAGCTTCTTTAGCATATAAATGAACATGATGTTTTGCAACTTTGATATGTGTTTTAAATGTTCTTCTTATATGTTTTCAAACTGATTCAATTTGGTTGGTATTTACACCAATTTTTGAAACATAGCCATCTTGATGGTTAACTGTTTCATGCTTGGTGAAAACTGATTTAAAATCGCAATATCCTTTTCAAGAATCAGTATATACAAGACATTTTGAAGAAATGTGGTTTTTTGCAAACTGCAAAAGATTTTTACTCTTTGCGTTTTTCAATACTTTCACAATTAAATTATTGGTTGTTTTTTGATAAATGCCAACAATCAAGGTTTTATTCACCAAGGATCTTCCTTGTTTTTTAAAACCAATATGTGAAAGATACATTTCATCAATTTGCACTGTACCTTCAACAATAAATTGAGGTTTTTGTTTTGCAATACGTGTTCTGATTTTATGAGTCATTCTTCAAGCAGTTTTCAAAGTCACTCCCAATTCTTTTGCAATATCTGTTGATGGAATTCCATGTTTGGTGTTTATTCATCTAAAGATAAGATAAAACCAAGATGTTAAAGATGTTTGTGACCTTGAAAATATGGTGCCTGTGAGAATGCTAAATGTTTGATTACATTTTAAACATCTCATTCTTTTTAAATCAGAAGTATTCAAATTAAAACTAAAACACCTAATACATTTGTTTTCTTTCAAATTTGCTATATATGCAAGACATTGCTGTTCAGTTTGAAAAGCATTTTTGAATTCATTCAGTTTCATTATTCCCTCCACAAGTACATGTGGGGAGAAGTCCGAAAATTAATTTTATTATATAATAAATAAACGTTTTTTTATATATAATTAAAATAATAAATGTATTTTAAGGAGTAAAAGATGAGTTTAAAATATGAGAAAAAGTGACAACAATTTAAAATTAATATGAATAATTCTTTAAAACTAACTACTCATAGAATAGTATTAGTTAGTAGTTTATTAGCAGTTACGACATTAATGACCTTATTAGAAACACCACCTATTTTTTTACCTTTTTTAAAAATTGATTTTGGTAATACTATTAATTTAATTGCATTGTTAATTATTAAACTTCCTTATAGTTTGTTAATTGCCATTATTGTTCCTTGACTAAGTTTAATCTTACCTCATTTTCCTTCTGGTAATGCTGAACCAATTGGTGAATTTGCTTATATGTTAAATACTATTACTTTATTGTTATTATATAGTAGTTTTAAATTATTATTTAAGCAATTACCATTTTGAAAAACGCAATCTAATAATTCTTGAAAACGATTAATGATTATTGAAATACCAACAATTGTTATTACTTGTATTTTAGTATCATTAATTAGTGCTTTTTATAATTGAGCTTTTATTTTAGACATGTATGGTGCTGCTGATCTTAAAGATAAGATTTGAATTGTATTTGTACCATTTAATTTAATTAAATTTACTTCAGTTTTGTTTTTATATTTATTATTAGTTAGGCCAGTACAAATTTTAGTACAACATTTTAATATTTAAATAATATATTTTAATTGATCTTTTTTTATTTCTATTACTAAAGATTCTTCATTATTTTGTTTTATTTCTGATTCTTCTCAAGGTCTTCAAATATTTACTTCTTCTTTATAATCTTCATCAATTACTAATCGTTCTGAATCACTATCTTCTTCTGAATTATCAAAATAGTTGTTTTCTATTTGTTTGTTAATATTTACTGATAATAAATTTATTGCTTGTTGTTGATTTAAAAATTCTTCTTTATAATTTTGATTCTCATTATTATCACAATTTATTTCCGCAATATTGATAGCTTCTTATAATATATCTTTTGGAGTTGAGTTGACTGAATGTTTTGTTTTAAGTTCATTCTTTCTTGCTTTTTGTTTTCAAATTCAAATTGTTGTTTTTGAAATGCCAGTTTCTTTTTTGATTTCATCATAACTTTTACCATCTTGTAAATATTGTAATACTTTTTCTTTTATTTCGAGTGTATATTTTTTTGCCATCTTTTAATCTTCCTTTTCTTTTTCAATATTTAATTTAATAAAAATCCTAATACAGAAAAATATCTATATAAGGATTTAACACTGTTTAAATTAATGATTAATATTATAATTTATTTTTTAGTTTTTGTTATTTTTATTGTAATAAAAATTATTTATCAAATTATTATTATGATATTTTCATTGTTAATTAATTTTCTAAATTAGAGTAGTATTAATAGTTTTTATAAAAATTTAATAAATGTCTTGTTTTTTAATTAAAAGTAATTTATAATTTTTATAAATAAGTATTTATTTAATTAAATACCTATTTTAAAAAGGAGAAGTTATAATGAGAGTTAAAAGTGTTGACCAAGAAAAAGAAAAAGTAGATATAAAAACAAAGAAAAAAATAAAGATTAATTCAAAACAACAAATTTTTAATATTACTTTGACAGGAATTTTATTGGGATTAGCTGTTGCTTCTTCATTAATTGAAATACCTATTCACTTTATGGGAGTAATTTTACCATTAAGAATTTTTGATTCATTAATTATTGCTTTTGCTTTACCAATTATTGGTTTATATTATACATTAGCAATTGGTATTATCGAACCTTGATTACATTTATTAGCAGATAGTGATCATCCACCAATTCAAATTTTCTTTGATAATATTGCTAATATTTTATTTATTGTTTCTTTTTATTTTATTTACTACTATCTTTTTAAATTGTGCAATAAAAGTAAAAATTTAAAAGTAGATACTATCAAAAAAATAAGTGCTGGTCTAGTAATAGTACCCTTAAATGCGATTATTGCTACTTTATATTTTGCTTTAACTTTAGTATTACTTTATTTTAGTCCTAACCTACCAAGACCTGATGAATATGATAATAATATTCTTAATTTTAATAATCATTCAGTAATTATATTATTTATTTTACTTGGTATTGAAATTTTAAGATTTATTTTTATCTTTAT
This sequence comes from Spiroplasma endosymbiont of Apeira syringaria, assembly GCF_964020205.1. NCBI lineage: Bacteria > Bacillati > Mycoplasmatota > Mollicutes > Entomoplasmatales > Spiroplasmataceae > Spiroplasma > Spiroplasma endosymbiont of Apeira syringaria. The sequence continues at coordinate 1,715,110 of NZ_OZ026543.1, read as the reverse complement.
CTTATTTAGTTTAGTTGAAAGAAAGATAGGTTCTGCTAAACGTTATTATTTTTAATAAAAAGTATTTTATTTTATAAAATAAAATGTTAAATTAATACTTATTAATTAAAAATAAAATTAGGGAGCAATATATGAAGTTAATAGTTATTTTAATTATTATCATGAGTATTATTTTTTTAGGCTTTTCTCCCTTTATGTACTATTTTAATTTTATCACATAAATGCTGAGAAAAGCCTATCTACGGACTTCTCCCCACATTTTTAAATCAAACATAGAATTACAGTTTCAAAACTAGGTATCTTGTTGAATTTATATTCAGCTTCTTTAGCATATAAATGAACATGATGTTTTGCAACTTTGATATGTGTTTTAAATGTTCTTCTTATATGTTTTCAAACTGATTCAATTTGGTTGGTATTTACACCAATTTTTGAAACATAGCCATCTTGATGGTTAACTGTTTCATGCTTAGTGAAAACTGATTTAAAATCGCAATATCCTTTTCAAGAATCATTATATACAAGACATTTTGAAGAAATGTGGTTTTTTGCAAACTGCAAAATATTTTTACTCTTTGCGTTTTTCAATACTTTCACAATTAAATTATTGGTTGTTTTTTGATAAATGCCAACAATCAAGGTTTTATTCACCAAGGATCTTCCTTGTTTTTTAAAACCCATATGTGAAAGATACATTTCATCAATTTGCACTGTACCTTCAACAATAAATTGAGGTTTTTGTTTTGCAATACGTGTTCTGATTTTATGAGTCATTCTTCAAGCAGTTTTCAAAGTCACTCCCAATTCTTTTGCAATATCTGTTGATGGAATTCCATGTTTGGTGTTTATTCATCTAAAGATAAGATAAAACCAAGATGTTAAAGATGTTTGTGACCTTGAAAATATGGTGCCTGTGAGAATGCTAAATGTTTGATTACATTTTAAACATCTCATTCTTTTTAAATCAGAAGTATTCAAATTAAAACTAAAACACCTAATACATTTTTTTTCTTTCAAATTTGCTATATATGCAAGACATTGCTGTTCAGTTTGAAAAGCATTGTTGAATTCATTCAGTTTCATTATTCCCTCCACAAGTACATGTGGGGAGAAGTCCGTTTTTTTAATTGGTTTTATAATAATATTTTTTCTGAAATTAAGAAAAAAAGAAAATAAAATCATCAAGGAAAATAAAATATTGTTTATGTGTTCCAAATTCTTATCATAGCATTATCAAGAATAGAAAGTTTAAAAGTAATAATGATTTAGTAAATAATAAAAAAGTTTTGGAAATGTTAACATATTTACAGGAAAGAGATATCGCTAATTATAATAATATTATTCCTACCTTTTATAGCATTTTAGAAAAACCTATCCAATATAATTTGGAAGCTAATAAAAATGTTAATTATTTATTAACTAATATTGTTGATATTTTATCTCATCATCATCACTGTATAGTAAATCCCTTACATTTGATTAAACATTTGTTTAATAAATGTAATAATAAACGGACTTCTCCCCACATGTACTTGTGGAGGGAATAATGAAACTGAATGAATTCAACAATGCTTTTCAAACTGAACAGCAATGTCTTGCATATATAGCAAATTTGAAAGAAAACAAATGTATTAGGTGTTTTAGTTTTAATTTGAATACTTCTGATTTAAAAAGAATGAGATGTTTAAAATGTAATCAAACATTTAGCATTCTCACAGGCACCATATTTTCAAGGTCACAAACATCTTTAACATCTTGGTTTTATCTTATCTTTAGATGAATAAACACCAAACATGGAATTCCATCAACAGATATTGCAAAAGAATTGGGAGTGACTTTGAAAACTGCTTGAAGAATTACTCATAAAATCAGAACACGTATTGCAAAACAAAAACCTCAATTTATTGTTGAAGGTACAGTGCAAATTGATGAAATGTATCTTTCACATATGGGTTTTAAAAAACAAGGAAGATCCTTGGTGAATAAAACCTTGATTGTTGGCATTTATCAAAAAACAACCAATAATTTAATTGTGAAAGTATTGAAAAACGCAAAGAGTAAAAATCTTTTGCAGTTTGCAAAAAACCACATTTCTTCAAAATGTCTTGTATATACTGATTCTTGAAAAGGATATTGCGATTTTAAATCAGTTTTCACTAAGCATGAAACAGTTAACCATCAAGATGGCTATGTTTCAAAAATTGGTGTAAATACCAACCAAATTGAATCAGTTTGAAAACATATAAGAAGAACATTTAAAACACATATCAAAGTTTCAAAACATCATGTTCATTTATATGCTAAAGAAGCTGCATATAAATTCAACAAGATACCTAGTTTTGAAACTGTAATTCTATGTTTGATTTAAAAATGTGGGGAGAAGTCCGTAGATAGGCTTTTCTCAGCATTTATGTGATAAAATTAAAATAGTACATAAAGGGAGAAAAGCCATAATAAATTACATCAACACAAAAAACATTCTCATTTTACTCAAGAGAATAATCATTCAGTTAAACCAACACATGTTTTTAATAAAACACAAACTAATGCTTCTACACCAAAAACTAATGTTTCTATACCAAAAAAACATAATAAACATACTTTCTCATAAATTTATAAATATTCCTTTACTAGTTATTAGTCCTAACTTAACAAAAACGGAATATCTAATTAAATTCATAATTAAAATGTATTAAGTATCTACTAATTTAACTTATTAGTAGATATTTTTTTTAAAAATAAAATTTACTGTACATTATTTTGTAATAGTTTATAATAATAAGAAAATCATTATAAATGGAGTGTAAAATATGAGACGAAAATTAAATTTATTTTTTACTACCAGCCTTTTATTAAGTTCTAGTATGTCGCTTTTAGCATTCACAATTGATACAAACAATATTAGTATTAATAATTTTGCTAACAACAATGTTGATACTAAAACAGCAACTAAGTATGCTAATGAAACCTCTATTGTTGGTAAATCGTTATTAATTGGTAAAAATAAAGGTTTTAATACTAATAATTTATTAAATAATATGTATAATCAAGCCCCTTCTATTCAAATTGATAATCTTACAGGTAAGAATAATGGAAATGATTTTATTAATGATTGAACTAGCAACTTAGATGGTAATAGTATTAATACTATTCATTCTTTATTTCAACGTAATGGTATTAATCAATCTAAAGTTGACACTATCGCCAATAATATTAATAGCTATAGTAGTTATCGTGACATATTGCCAATGGTTAAAAATTATTTAAATAATTCTATTTTATCTAATGATGATACTGTTAATATGATTGATGGAATGTTAAAAAATATTAAAAATTTAATACCAAATATTAATGATTACTTATCTTATACTAATTATATTCCAATTATAACTAATACTATTGATGAATTATTAGCAGATTGAGATCAAGAAGATAATTTTAGTGGTAATACTACTTTTGAAAAAATGCAAGATTATATGTCAAAGAAAGCGACATTTGCTCAAGCTTGAAATATTCCAAGTCATGAAAAGTGATACTATGTTAAAGATGAAGCAAAAAATTGAAATTGAAATCAATTTTATGAATATATAGCTGGTGTTAATTTTAATTATATGTTTAAGTCAATATCATGAAAATATATTGGTGAAATGATTAGCGATAATATTAAATATGCTTTATGAGGTGCTGGACCTATTGGTTTTAATTCTGATAATTTTAATGCTACATTTAGTGAAACTCTTAATAAGATTTTAACAAATCCAGTGGCATGACCTTATTTAATAAAAACAATAATACCAATGGTTAAAAGCGAAGTATTAAAATTAACTAATCCAACTTTTGGCATTGATAGTATTACTTGAGATGATAAAACACTACTTAAAAATAATACAGTTCAACTAAAAAAAGTATTAACTATTTTTCAAGAATTAATATCTTCAAAAGATAATATGCTTAAATTAGTTACCAATTTAATGACCGGACCTTTTGGTGAAGATATTATTGCGAAAGCTACCTTTGCATCAACTGATTCATATTGAACATTACCTGAGATTCAAAAGAAATTTTCTTTTATTTCAGCTATTAGTGATATTCCTCAACAAGTTGTTAATAGTTTAGAATCAGCAATTAAAAATGTTCCAATTAGTGACACAATTAATAAAATATTTGAGTTTACTAATAAATATTTAACAACAAATCCATTAATTGATTTAAAAGATTTAGTAAAATATTTAGATTTAACTTTCGGTAGTAAAGATTTTATTAATGCTTTAAATAATCTTAAATATATTATTAATCATCCAACAACAGATAATATTAGTAAAACTAAAGAAATATTACAATTATTAGGTGTTCAATTTGGTGGTGAAACTAATTTTAAACAAGATAGTGTTTTTGCAAACTTTTCTAATTGATTAAATACTTCTACTAGTAGTTTAAATTCCTTACTAAATATAATAGTGGATAAAACACATCATAATGGTATTCTTGATAATATGTTAAAGGACCAAGAAAATTTATATAAAGATATGTATAGTAAATATTTTGATATTAACAATAATAGTTATTTTACTTTAAGTGATATTGCAATGAATACATTTAAACATGATGATGGTAGTGTTAGTGCATTTTTAAGTTATAAAATTAAAAATAATTTAGATAATAAAAGTTATGATATTACATTTAAAAATGCTAATTTTCTTACAAGTAAAATCTTTAAAATAAAATTATTTCATATTAGTCAATAATTTTTAATAATTTTCTTCAATAATTAGATATTTTAATTTAAAAAGTATCTTAATATACAAGACGGTTATTGCATTTTTTCTTTAAACAATTTAAAATATAGATAACTTATAGATTTAAGAAAAAGTTATTGGGGAAAATAAAGGGGACTAATTATGAAATCATTATTAACAAGATTAAGTGTTTTAACACTTGCAACAACCATAGGAAATTTAATCAATATTTTAAATACCATTGAAGAAAAAAAGTAATGTAAAGATTGTTGTTTACATTACTTAATATTTTTCTATTTTCTTTATTTTGAATATTGTTTTTTAAATTTTTTGATTTTATAATGTATATGAACAGACAAGAAATATGTGCTTAAATCATTAAGCCTGTTTAGTATTATTACCTAAACAGGTTTTTTTGCTGTTTAATTAGAGAAATTTTAACTTAGAAAGAAGAGTAATTAAATGATAAATAATCAAGAACAGTATAAAAAAATTATTACTATTGCTTTAAATGCTATTGGTGCTGGTAGTGCTGGTGCAACTACTAAATTATTACATAATGCTCGTCAAGTTTCACAATGATTAAATTTAGCAAATGCTTTAAATAGGGGTGTTTTTGGGAAAGCATTTACATTTTTACCAGATAGTAAAAAAGTAGCAACATTAATAGAAGTTTGAAAAATATTAACAAATACCTCATATATAGTTACAACATTAGATGTTAATTTTATTAAAACAATATTTACTAAAGCAAGTAATTGAGATTTAACAATTCCTAATTTACTACCATTTATTAGTTTTGAAATATCTGCTATTTCTGGTGTTTTGGCTGGAACAACAACACTTACACGTATTTATTTTACTAATAAATATTCAACAACTAATAAAATATTAAAGTCAATTGAAGATGGTTTTAATTTATTATGTCCTTTTGCTGCAGTTATTGGAGGAGGATCATTATTTTGAACACCTGGTCTTGATTCAAAAATTATTGCTCCAATTTTTGCTACACTTGATGGAGTTTCTGGAACTACTAATTGATTAATAAATAAATTTTGAAATGCTATTGATTTTGAAACTAATAATTAAAATCAGAGCATATTGGATAATGAAGAAAATGGTACTTTATTAATTAATGATGAAGAATTTAAGACAAGATGTAATGAAACAAATATTGATAATGATTCATCTTCATTAAACTCTGTTAATTCAGTTTTTGTTGCTAATTAGTAATATTTTTTTGTTAAAGTTATGCTAAAAGTAGTGTTTTGTGGGAGTATAAATATTTGTTATTGCATTATCTTAAAAAGCATTCTAAGATATAAATAACTTATAGATTTAATAAAAAGTTATTGAATAAAATAAAAGGGGAGGTTTTCAATATGAAAACATTGATTACTGCACTAAGTGTTTTAACATTTGGGACATCTATTGGAACTTTAAATACTGGTTTAAATAAAAATTCACAAAAAATTGAACTTTTAGATAATAAAACACAACAAGATACTATTTACATTGATAAAGATGGAAAAGAACAAACAACTAATAAAAGAGATTTATCAAATATAAAAACTACCAAAATTACTCAAATTGGTTTTTATAAAAACCAACAAGGTGAAATTCAAGTTGTTAGAATGTCAGAAACAATTAAAGAAGTACCTGACAAATTACCACCAGAAATAACTTCTTTAAATTTTATGTTTTTGGGTGCTTCACAATTTAATCAAGATTTATCAACTTGAGATGTATCTAGAGTAACAAGTATGTTGAGTGTATTGGCTGGAGCTACTTCATTTAATGGAAATATTTCAAATTGAGATGTATCTAATGTAACAGATATGCTTTCTATGTTTAATGGTAGTTTAAAATTTGATCAAGATCTTTCAAAGTGAAATGTATCTAATGTAAGAAGTGTGGGTGGTATGTTTGCTGGTGCTTCATCATTTAATGGTAATATTTCAACTTGAGATGTATCTAATGTAAGAAGTATGAGTGTTATGTTTACTGGTTGTTTTTTATTTAATCAAGATTTATCAGCTTGAGATGTATCTAGTGTAGAAGATATGGTTGGTACATTTGCCAATACTTTAGCATTTAATCAAGATTTATCAACTTGAGATGTATCCAATGTAAGAATTATGACTGGTATGTTTGCTGGCTCAGTATTATTTGATCAAGATCTTTCAAAGTGAGATGTATCCAATGTACTAGATCACACTCATTTTGCTGTTGGTTCAGCAATTTCTGATTCTAATAAATTACCTAAATTTAAAAACTTTTTTATTAATAACACTATTTAATTTGATCAAAAGTATTTAATTTCTAAGTAATTAACTATAATAAAACTTAGAATAGTATAATAAAATATTATATTTGTTTTTTATAAAAGCATATAATATTGACAAACGGTAAGTTTAAAAAGTTTTAACTCATTTCTTTATTTTTTTAAAGTAAATGAGTTTTTATTTTTATTATTGTATGCTCTTTTATTTTACTGACTAGTCATACATTTAAAGTAATCAATTGCAATTATATGCCAAAGGTTATATAATATGGGTAATAGTGGGAAAGTGTGGGTGATATTATGCTACTAGGACAATCATTGTCAACATTAGATGAAAAGAAACGAATGATAATTCCTTCTAAGTTTAGAAGTTATTTTCATAACAATGAGATTGTTATTGTTTCTAAAGGTTTTGAAGGCTGTTTAGTTATTCGTAACGAAATTGAATTTATTAAATGACAAGATAAAATCTTATCACAATCTGAAGGTCAGAAAGAAGCCAGAATTTTGGCAAGACAAGTATTTGCTAATTCAGAAGAATTAACTATTGATAGTAAAGGTCGCATTAATATTCCACATTCATTATTGACACTAGCTGATATTAAACAAAAAGTAATTATGATTGGACTATCCAATAAAATTGAGATTTGATCAGAAACTAATTGAAATAGTTTTAATCAAGATACCAAGGATAAATTTGAGTCAGCGGCAGCAGCTCTAGATGAGATATAAAAATTATGAATAATATCAATGCAAGACACATTTCTGTAATGTTAACAGAAGCAATTGATTTCTTAAATATTAAACATGATGGTATTTATGTCGATTGTACATTAGGACGAGCAGGTCATAGTAAAGTTATACTATCAAAACTTACCTCTGGCAAACTATATGCTTTTGATCAAGATCAAATGGCCATTGATAATAGTAAAATTATTTTAAAAGATTTTAAAGATAAATATGAAATAATTAAAAGTAATTTTGCTAATATTCAATCTGAGCTTTTAAAAAGAAATATTACTAAAGTTGATGGTATATTATATGATTTAGGTATATCATCACCACAAGTTGATGAAGATATTAGAGGATTTAGTTATATGAAAGATGCTAAGTTAGATATGCGTATGGATCAAAGTCAAAAATTAAATGCGTGAGATATTGTTAATAATTATAATTATGAGCAATTAAAAACAATTATTAAAAATTATGGTGAAGAAGTATTTGCTAGTAGTATTGCTAAAAATATTATTAAAACAAGAACTTTTCAACCAATTGATACCACTTTACAATTGGTTACTATTATTAAAAAATCATTACCAGTAAGAGTATTAAATAAGCATCATCATCCTGCCAAAAAGACTTTTCAAGCAATAAGAATTGCTGTTAATAACGAGTTAGAAACATTAAAATCTTCTTTAAAACAATCTTTGAAATTATTAAATTCTAATGGTAGAATTGTTGTTATTAGTTTTCATTCTTTAGAAGATCGTATTGTTAAACAAACTTTTAATGAAGTTTTAATTGATCCACAAGCGCAATTATATGCTAAATTACCAGTTCATAATAATTGAAAAACAAAATATCAATTAATAATTAAAAAACCAATTACACCAAAGCCTGATGAAATAAATAAAAATCCAAGAGCACGAAGTGCAAAGTTAAGAGTTATTACTTATATTGATTCATAAAAATGTTTGGAGGTGAACAATATGAATTTTCAAGAATTATATGTTGTATGTCAAATTGAAGACTTTAGTTTAAAAGTTATGGTTAATAATTATGTTAATAATCAAATTCAGGTTTTATATAAAGAAACTGTTGATACTGAACAGTTTTCTGAAAATGGTTTAATTATTAATTCAATTGCTACAGGTAAGTTATTAAGGCAAATTATTAATAAAATTAATAATACTTTAAATATAAAAGTACAACGTATTGCCTTAACTTTACCTTCAAATAATTTAAAAATTTATCAATCACAAGCATCACTTGATTTTAAAGATGCTAACCACATTATTACTGATGAAGATTGTAGTAAAGTGATTGAAATGGCTAAAAACATTACTATTGATAATAGTGAAATTATTTGTTTAACTAAACCATACAATTTTAAAGTTGATCATGCAATTGGTAATTGTTCATTACCAATTGCTAAAAAAGGACAAGTTATGCATGTTGATGCTTTAGTTTATTCATTACCTAAAAGTTTATATAATTCTCACCTCGAAGTATTAACTAATGCCGAAACAGAATTGTTAACGGTTACTTTAGATCAATTTGCATTAGTATGTAATATTAAAAATACTGATTTTAATCGTAATACAGTTTTAGTTGATTGAAATATTAATAGTACTAAGATTAGTGTTTTTAGTAATTCAGTATTATTTGCAACAACAAATATTAAAATTGGTTGAAATCAAATAATTCAATCATTAATGAAGCAAATGCATTGTGGTTATGATAAAGCTGAAATATATTTACAAAAAATTATTAATATAAGTAGTAATTATTTATGCGATGTTGTTGTTGATAAGTATGTTGATGAGCAGACAAAATCTATTGTTCGTTTAACAAAAACTGATTTACAAGCAACAGTTAAAAAACAAATTAATGAAATTATTGCTTGTATTGAATATTTTCTTGATGAAGTTAGTGATAATAATAGTTCAGATATGGAAATTATTTTTACGGGAATTACTATTGGTTTATGTGGTTTTGCCAACTATTTTAAAAATAATAGCAAACTAAAAGAAGTAAAATATATGCTTAGCCAAACTCTTGGTGCATATAGTTATCAGTGAACTACTTTAATCGGTAATACTCACTACCAACATTTAGTAAATGTTTTTAGTAATAATTATATTTCATCAATACATAAACCAGAAATTGTATCAAAATTAAATCATTATACGCATTCTAATAATCATGATAATAAGCATTATAATTCCCCCTTTCAACCAAATTATCAGTATAATGATGGTAGTAAATAGAAGAAGACAATTTGATTAATCAGGAGGAAAATAAAATGGAACATAATAATTCACAATTTAAACCAATAGCATCAATTCGGGTAATTGGTATTGGTGGTGCTGGTAATAATGCTGTTAATAGAATGATTGAAGCAGAGGTACAAGGTGTTGATTTTTATGTTGCTAATACTGATGCACAAGTAGTTAATGCATCTCCAGCTGAAAATAAAATTATTTTGGGCAAAGAATTATCAAAGGGACTTGGAGCGGGAGCTAATCCCGAAATTGGTAAACAATCCGCAATTGAAAGTGAAGCAGAGATTAAACGTGCTTTAGATGGTGCAGATATGGTTTTTATTGCTGCTGGTATGGGTGGTGGTACTGGTACTGGTGCTGCATCAATTGTTGCAAGAATTGCTAAAGAATGTGGTGCTTTAACAATTGCTATTGTTACTAAACCATTTAAATTTGAAGGACGTAATCGTAATGCTCATGCCGTAGTTGGAATTGAAAATTTAAAGAAACAAGTTGATGCAATTATTATTATTTCTAATGATAAATTATTACAAGTAATTGGTAATATTCCTCTTAAAGATTCGTTTAAAGAAGCAGATAATATTTTACGTCAAGGTGTACAGACTATTACTGACTTAATTGCTGTTCCTGCTTTAATAAATTTAGATTTTGCTGATGTTCGTACTATTATTGAAAATAAAGGTAATGCCTTATTTGGTATTGGAATGTCAAAGGGTGAACATAAAGCTAAACAAGCCGCAACAAAAGCTATTTCTTCTCCTTTACTTGATGATGTGACAATTAAGGGTGCTAAAAATGCTATTGTTAATGTTACTGGTGGAACAACAATGACATTAACTGATGCTAATATTGCTGTTGATTTAGTTCGTGATGCTGCGGGTAATGATGTTAATATCATTTTTGGTGTCGCTGTTAATGAAAATTTAAATGATGAAATGATTGTAACAGTTATTGCCACTGGTTTTGATGAAGAAGGTGCTAATGCCAATAATTTTGTTTATAGTTCAAAAGTTGATAATCATGAATTTATTACTAATAAGACTCAATATTTAAGCGAAGAAATTAAAGAACAAACAAAGAAAAAAGAAGAAGAACAACAAAATTTAGTCCAAGAAGCAGCAATGGAAGCAGATGATGATTTACCATCATTTTTACGAAGACGAAAGGAAGTTTAATTAATTATGGGATGAAGAAGTAAAAAATATAAAGACAGTGATGAAAATAGTAATTATAAAACCATTTTTCAAGAACAAATACAAGAATTTGCTCCTAAAAATTATCAAGAAATTGAATCAATTGCTAATGCTATGATTTTACAAAAACCAATTAAAGTTAATTTAACAACAACTGTTGAAAATGATCGAAGAAGAATTATAGATTTTCTTTGTGGTATTTCGTATGTTATTGGTTTTGTTGTTGATAAAACTGATATTCATATTTATGAATTTAAAAATGAATTAAGTTAATCTTGAACAAATAGGTTTTTATTTCTTTCTAATAATAAAGAAATAAAATTATTTATTTTTTAAATTGTTCTTACATTAATTTTAGAATAAAAATCCCTTCTAATTTAGAAGGGATTTATTGTTTTAATTTGTTTATTTGTTATTTTTTCATGTAATAATAAAATTTATTTCATAATAAAAGTGTTTATTATTTTTATATAATATCAATGATGTTTTTATTTATCATTTTAATTAGTAAAATTAATGTAATATAAAGTATGATTTTTGTATATTATTTGCAATACGTTTTATACATGCTATTATTTATAAATAGTTATCTTAAATATTAGAGATAAACTATATGCATTACTATAGGTAATTAACAAGAGATTTTAGAAATTGTTAATTAACTTTTTCAAATAAATTATAACTAATTTATTTTAGAATTGTTCCTTTGCTTATTTTAATGAAAATTTAAAATAAAAAATTTAAAAAAATATGTTTTTCAAGCCCATTGTTTTATTTTTAATAAAATAAATGGGTTTTTTATTTGAAAGGATGTAAAGAAGTGCCTACAGAAAGTCAAGAAATAGGTTCTGATAATAAAAAGCAAAAAAATATTAAGCATTTTAGAAAAGAAATAATTTCTAAGATTACAAGTGCAAAAATAGAAAGAAAGTATTGCAAACAATTAATAAAAACAATTAATAGTGATGACCTTGCTATATTTTTTAATAGTTTAAGGCTTTTCTCAGCATTTATGTGATAAAATTAAAATAGTACATAAAGGAAGAAAAGCCATTAAAATTAAAACACCTAATACATTTGTTTTCTTTCAAATTTGCTATATATGCAAGACATTGCTGTTCAGTTTGAAAAGCATTGTTGAATTCATTCAGTTTCATTATTCCCTCCACAATTACATGTGGGGAGAAGTCCGTAGTTTAATTAAAGCAGATTCATTATTTTGATTTTTAAATATTGTTCATCATCTTTATCAAGAGTTATTTTCTCTTTATAATAATAAAAAGTTTTTAGTATTTGATGAACTTTTATTAGAAAATTTAAAAAATTCATGACAATGAATTGAAAAAGAACGGCAAATTTTTAATGAAGAACATAATTTAATTACTGAATTAAAAAATATAGCTAAAGAAGCATTTCCAGAACAATATTTTTAAATTATAAAATTTAAACAAGAACAAGCGCGAATTAATTTTGATTACTTTTTTCCTGAATTAAAACTTCCCAATAATGCGATTAATTTTTGAAAACAAATTATAAAAGAAGAAAATCTAGAACAGTTTTTATCGGTAGAGTGAAAAGAAAAAATTGCTGAGTTGTGTAACGTTTTTATTAATTTTGAAAAAAATATTAAAAAATTTAAAATTATTGGTGAAGATTATCAAGAATTTATTTTAAATCATAAAAGAAATCTAGAAAAAGTTAAAGAATGTAGTGAACAAGTGGCATTAGTTAGTAATGTGATGAAAAGAAAACAATTTTTAATTGATTTAGAAGATTATAATAATGAAAGTTATTATAATAGTTTTCAAAAAAAGATAGCAAAAAGTATAAATGAATTAAAAAATTTTATTAATAATATTGAAGATTCTAGGATAATGGATTATTATTATTAATTTCTTATTCTTAATAGTACTGAACAATTTGCAGCAGATAGTTTAGAATGAAATATTAATAGAATATGTGGTGCTATCAATAATGAATTTACTATATTAAAAAAAATAAGTGATTCATATACAAGTGACTTAGCAAAAAATTTCATAATGAAATATATAACAGAATCAGTAAAATTAACGAAAAGTACTTCTGAAAGAATAAAAGAAATTACATTACAGTTTGATAGACATTGTGAACAATTAGTTGAAGAAGAAAGTAAATCGATTGAAGTTATTAATAAAAAAATAGCAGCATTAGAAAATATTAATAAAACAGAAAGAACAACATATGAAAATTTGTCAAGAACTTTAGAAAATGTAAGTTTAGACAATGATAAAAAAGTGCTAGCAGAGTTAAAACAGCAAATTGAAAACATTAGAACTATTACAAAAGAAAAAATAACAGAAAGTAAAAAAAGCAAAAAGAAGCTATTGAAGAAGAAGAAAAACAAAAAACGCTTCAATTAGAAGAAACTAAACAGGGAATTATTAATAATACAAATTTAATGAAAGATAATATTAAAAATTATCATCAAAAAATTATTGAATTTATTAAGTCTTTTACAATTTCACTTTATGAATTTATTTTATGATTTAAAAATAATGAATGAGATCGTGAAAAATATAAATTAAACAATACGATCAATAATATTTTACAACCAGGATTAATTATTAAAATTTAATATAAAAATGATAATTTACAATATAAGTTACCATGATCAAATTTTATTTAAAAACAGAAAATGATAATCATTTGGTATTAGCAGTTCCCGATAGTGAAGAAGCTAATTTTCAAATATTAAATAAAGAAGGTAGAAAAATTTTGCTTAAAAAATTAATTGAAGAGGAAAAATATTGAGGCTTTTTAATAATCTGTGTATCTTTGTTTTACAAAGTTACTAATTTAGATTAATTCTGTCTTCAAATTTTATCATAAAATGAGCAATTGCTGTATTTCAATTTTGAATAGGCAATGTTCATTTTTTTGTTATATTTTCAATTGCCAAGTAAAATATTTTGAAAACTGCCATATCATTAGGAAAAACTTTTTTATTTCTGATGATTTTTCGTAATTGACTATTAACAGATTCAATAGCATTTGTAGTATAAATCACTCTTTTGATTTCTACTGGATAACTAATAAAAACCATTAAATTATCTCAATTTTTATATCAAGATTTAGTAATTTGAGGATATTGTTTATTTCATTTACTTTCAAACGATTCTAAAGCTTGCATTGCTTGTTCTTCACTACATGCACTATAAATTGGTTTTAAATCTGCAACTAGACCTTTTCGATGTTTGTATGAAACATATTTTAAACTATTTCTAATTTGATGAACAATGCATAATTGATGTTCTGTTTTAGGATAAACTGATTGTATTGCTTCTGACATGCCTGTTAAATTATCACTACAAGCAATAAGAATATCATTTAAGCCACGATTTTTCATTTCTGTGAAATTAGATAATCAAAACTTACAACCTTCATTTTCACTAATTCATAATCCTAAAACATCTTTTTTGCCTTCTAAATCAACTCCTAATGCTATATAAACTGATTTGTTAATAATCCGTTTATCTTGTCGTACTTTAACTACTATACAATCAAAATAAACAATAGGATAAATACTTTCTAATGGTCGATTTTGTCATGCTTTAACATCATCAATAACATCATCAGTAATTTGACTAATAACACTTTCACTAATATCAGCACCATGATATAACTCTTGCAACTGCATTCTAATGTCAGATAATGTCATTCCTTTTGCATACAAGGAAAGAACTTGTTGATCAAAACCATCAAATCTTCTTTGCCTTTTAGGAACTATTACAGGAGTAAAATTACTATTGCGATCTCTTGGTACATCAATTTCAATTTTACCTTGTTGAGTTATTAATTTTTTTGAACTTGTACCATTACGAGCATTTTCAGTAGTACTATGTTGATTTTTTTCATATCCTAAATAATTTTGCATTTCAGAATTCAACATTTTTTCAACTAATCTTTTTGTTAATTCTTTATATAAACCGCCAGGTTTAAAAACTGTTGTTAAATCTTCAGTATTTTCTAGTAATAAATCTACTGCTTTTGATATTGGATCATTATTATTAAAGTTATCTTTTTTAGCCATCTGTAACTCACTCTTTCTAGTCATTTAATTATATTTACTAGAATTAATTAAACATAGTTATTTTTGTAAGTTACACAGATTACTAAACATTTCCAAAATATTATTTTTTATCTAGAAAATTTTGTAATTTATACACTAAATTTATATTAGTTGAAGATAATTTCTTAAGTGAAAAGGAAGTAAGCAAAATTTTTAAAAAAATAGAAGTATTAAAGAATATTAAAACTATTGAAAATGAAACTCCTCAATTAACAAATAATAAACAAAAAGAATTTTTTCAAGCAAAACTTAATGAAATATTTCAAAAAATTGAAGAACAATATCAGTCACTTGTAACATCATTAAAAGAATTTTTTCCTATTGAAAGATTAAAAGTTATTGATAGTTGAAAGACAATTGATAATAATGAAAATGTAGGAACTAAAGATGAAAGTTCTTTATTATTTGAAATGATTATTAAATATATTGATACATATATAGAAGATTCAATTCCAAAAATTAAAGCAGAAATTGAAAAAGAATGAGAAGAAAGCGAAGATGAAGATTGAGATGCAGTTGAAGCAATAACTACTGCTTTTAAATCTGAGTTTGAAAAAAAAGATACTGAAATTAAACATTTAAAAAAAATTATTGAAGAAAGAGAGGAAAAAATTGCACAACTAGAGACACAATTAAAAAATGTGCTACCTAAAAAAATAGTCCAATTATGATTTTTAATGATATAAAAGAGCAATGTGATTTATAATTATTACCAATTTTAGAAAACAATTTTGATGAACTTGAACAAAGTAAAGAAAGTGATTCTAGTAGAAATTTATCTTCAACTTTGCTTACTTCTTATTAAAATATTCATGTCAAAATTTAATTAATACTTTTTTTGTTAAATTAGCAAAAAAATTGTTATTATTATATATTAAATTAAGTAACACAATTCAATTAAGTAACACAATTCACCGCAAGATAATTTAATTAATTAAGTAACACAATTCACCGCAAGATAATTTATTAATTATTTTGTTTTTTGTGTTATGATTATTTTGTTATTAAAATATATAAAATTATAATTAATTCCTAGAAGTTTTATATATGCAAGAAAATTTTTATATTAAAAAAGTTTATTATGGTGCTTATGTTAAAAATATAATTTTACCTATTAGTGCTATATTAAATAATAAGCGTAATGAAATCGGTATTAAAAATTTAGGTATTAATAATAAAAAGTTGCGTAATAGTACTATTCGTACTAAAACAAAATTAATACATAAAGCGTATCATAATTTTTATAATTCAAAAGTTTTAAGTTTTGTTACTTTAACTTATGCTGAAAATATGCAAGATATTAATAAAGCAAAACATGATATTGCTATATTCTTCAAACGTTTAAAGCGTTGATGAAATAACCCTAAACGTGTTAAATATTTAGGTGAGTTAAAATATATGTATGTTTATGAATATCAAAAGCGTGGTGCTATTCACTTTCATATATTATTTAATAGAAAAATACATAAAAGTATGTTGCCACAATGATGACCATTTGGTTTTAATGATGTAAGAGTTGTTAAAAAAGGTACTAATGAAAATATAGTTAAGTATTTAAGTAAATATGTTGTAAAAGTGCAAAATGATATAAAATCTCAAAATCAGTATGATTTGGGTGTTCGTGCTTATGCTTTTTCTCGTAATTGTTCTAATCCAAAAGTAGTTAAAGGCCAAAAGATAATGTTATATCAACGTTTAATTGACGCTTCTATTAATGCTTTAAATACACAATTTTTTAAAAAGAAAATTGATAATTTGGGTCGTACTATACTTTTTGGTGGTAGTTTTGATACTACTGTTTTTGGTGATAATTTTAAAGATTATGATGAATATATCTCAATTGATAGTATTAGGTTTAGGAATGCAATTAAGCGTGTACCTAGAATTTTACATTTACATTAAATTATATTTTAATTGTTTTTTAAAATTTTATTTTTGATATATTTATTTAAGAAAGGAGTTGTACTTAAATGAATATTTTAAAAAGAGTTATTATGTGTATTTCAATATTTTTATGTTTGACCATTATTTGAATTCCATTTCATTTTATGCTTAAAACTTTAATTTATGGTGATAAACGTGAAAAAAAAGTTCAAACTGTTAAATCTTAATATGATTTTTAAAGAAAATACTTGTATATATATATATATATATATAATGGTTAATAGCAAAAATGTAAGGTTTTACCTAGGAATTTAACTTTATGTTTTTGCGTTTTTTTGTGTCAATATCGAGTGAAAATTTCCCAAAAATATTTTTTAAAAAATAAATTATTTTGAAAAGTTATACTGTTAAATAAACATAAATTCCAAATAAATTATTTTCTAGATGCTGAATTATACTTGTAAGTGCAAGTAAATAAAATTGCAAAAAAATTCTCATATAAAAATTTCATAATGCTAAATTTATTTTATAAAAAAAGTAAGGAGTTTTTATATGAGTTATAAACATCTTGGCGTAGATGAAAGAATTTATATTGAGAATCAATTGAAATTTAAAGTTAAAATTAGTGAAATAGCTAAAAATCTTAATCGAAATATTAGTACTATTATTCGAGAAATTAATAGAAATCAAGATAATAGTAATTATTTTTCATTGATTGCACAAAATAAAGCTGAAAATAGAAAACAATCACATATTTTTTTTCATAAGTTTAAAAATAAAGATTTAGTAAAATATGTGCAACAAAAACTATTATTAGGCTGATCACCTGAACAAATTTATGGCAGAATTAAAAATTTTCATAAACAATGAGTTATTAGTTTTAAAACAATTTACAATTGAATTTATTCTGGATTGCTTGATCAAGTTACTAGTAAAAATTTAAGAAGAAAAGGCAAAAAACGCAAATCTCAAGAAAATCGTGGCAAATTCAATAGCAAATCAATTAAAGAAAGAGATCTTAATATTAATGATCGTATAACACTTGGTCATTGAGAAGGAAATACTATAGTATCATCACGAGGCAAAAGTAAAAAATGTTTAATAACTTTAGTTGAAAGAGTATCACGATTTACTTTAGCAATATTAGTTAAAAACAGAACTACTAAAGTTATTAACAAAAATATTAGCCATTATTTATCAATTCTTCCTAAAAATATTGTTAAAACCATTACTTTTGATCGTGGTAAAGAATTTTCAAATTGACAACAACTTGAAAAAAATTTAGATGTGAAAATTTATTTTGCAAATCCATATTCACCTTGACAAAGAGGTACTAATGAAAATACTAATGGTTTAATTAGAGAAAAATTTCCTAAAAAATTTAATTTTTCAAAAACTTGTAAAAATGAAGTTCATAAATTTATATTGTCTTTAAACCAAAGACCAAGAAAAATACTAAATTATCTTTCACCGATAGAATATTTGGATAGAAAAATAATTTAGTTGCACTTACCTTTACAATTTAGCAAACTAAAACACCTAATACATTTGTTTTCTTTCAAATTTGCTATATATGCAAGACATTGCTGTTCATTTTGAAAAGCATTGTTGAATTCATTCAGTTTCATTATTCCCTCCACAAGTACATGTGGGGAGAAGTCCGTTTTATTATTCTGAAATAAAAAAATTAGAGGGTAAAATTAAAGATAATAAATAATTAGAAAATATAATAAATAATGAAAAAAATCTTAAAGAAGAAATAGAAAAACTAGAAATATATCTAAAAACATTAAATTAAAATTTAAAAAAGAAATATAAAATAATTCCATATATTGAAAAATTAAATATATATGATTTAGAAGATAAAATCGAATCAAAAGGACAAAAAAGGGTTGACAATGTAGGAAAATATTTAAAATTAAAATCAATTTTAGATTATGATTTTGATTCAATTTTTGAACAATGAAAACGCAGTGCAAACAGTGAAAATCAACCTTTAACAAGTGGATATAAACCAAGCTCACCACAGATGTAAAAGGGGAAGATATTGCAAATGCAATATCTTTATATCTTTAAAATTGATTTTAAGACACCAAATTTGCTCATATACAAATGTTTTAAAATTTTATATGGTTTAGTATTAATAAAATAAATCTCTTCTAAAATGAGGCTTTTTAATAATCTGTGTATCTTTGTTTTACAAAGTTACTAATTTAGATTAATTCTGTCTTCAAATTTTATCATAAAATGAGCAATTGCTGTATTTCAATTTTGAATAGGCAATGTTCATTTTTTTGTTATATTTTCAATTGCCAAGTAAAATATTTTGAAAACTGCCATATCATTAGGAAAAACTTTTTTATTTCTGATGATTTTTCGTAATTGACTATTAACAGATTCAATAGCATTTGTAGTATAAATCACTCTTTTGATTTCTACTGGATAACTAATAAAAACCATTAAATTATCTCAATTTTTATATCAAGATTTAGTAATTTGAGGATATTGTTTATTTCATTTACTTTCAAACGATTCTAAAGCTTGCATTGCTTGTTCTTCACTACATGCACTATAAATTGGTTTTAAATCTGCAACTAGACCTTTTCGATGTTTGTATGAAACATATTTTAAACTATTTCTAATTTGATGAACAATGCATAATTGATGTTCTGTTTTAGGATAAACTGATTGTATTGCTTCTGACATGCCTGTTAAATTATCACTACAAGCAATAAGAATATCATTTAAGCCACGATTTTTCATTTTTGTGAAATTAGATAATCAAAACTTAGAACCTTCATTTTCACTAATTCATAATCCTAAAACATCTTTTTTGCCTTCTAAATCAACTCCTAATGCTATATAAACTGATTTGTTAATAATCCGTTTATCTTGTCGTACTTTAACTACTATACAATCAAAATAAACAATAGGATAAATACTTTCTAATGGTCGATTTTGTCATGCTTTAACATCATCAGTAATTTGACTAATAACACTTTCACTAATATCAGCACCATGATATAACTCTTGCAACTGCATTCTAATGTCAGATAATGTCATTCCTTTTGCATACAAGGAAAGAACTTGTTGATCAAAACCATCAAATCTTCTTTGCCTTTTAGGAACTATTACAGGAGTAAAATTACTATTGCGATCTCTTGGTACATCAATTTCAATTTTACCTTGTTGAGTTATTAATTTTTTTGAACTTGTACCATTACGAGCATTTTCAGTAGTACTATGTTGATTTTTTTCATATCCTAAATAATTTTGCATTTCAGAATTCAACATTTTTTCAACTAATCTTTTTGTTAATTATTTATATAAACCGCCAGGTTTAAAAACTGTTGTTAAATCTTCAGTATTTTCTAGTAATAAATCTACTGCTTTTGATATTGGATCATTATTATTAAAGTTATCTTTTTTAGCCATCTGTAACTCACTCTTTCTAGTCATTTAATTATATTTACTAGAATTAATTAAACATAGTTATTTTTGTAAGTTACACAGATTACTAAACATTTCCATTTCATACATTAATTTAGAAATTTAACTTATTTTTTTTAATACCTTTTTCTGTTGGATATTCTCTTAAAGTTTCTTCTCATGGTTTAATTTTTTCTTTTAGATTATTAATCACTTTTGGTTTTTGTGGTTTTTGTTGTTTATTTAAAGACAATGAATTACTTGAAGGTAAAGAATTTGTTGATGTAGATTTCGAATGAAATCCTTCATCACTACTGCTAGATAATAATTTATTTTCTAAATCACAAATTTTCTCATTAAGTTTAAATATTTCTGATTCATATTTTTCAATCGTTTGTTCATCAACTTTGATAATTACTTTTTGTTGTTTTTGATTTAATAAGTTAAATAATAAATTACTATTATTTTGTAATAATTTATTATTATGGTTCAATAATTTATTTATATTTTCAGTTATTTTATTAATATTAGTTATTAAATTTTTATGATTTTCTTTTTTTTCATTATAAGTTAAATTTAAAGTTTCAATTTTTTTCTGATTATTTAAATTTGTTTCTTTTAATAATTCACAATTTTTCTCTTCTTGTTGAATTAAATTATTAATATTTTGATTTATATTGATTTTTCCAAATGAAAAAATTTTAATAAAAAAATTTTTAAATATATTAATTTTTTGTTTTTTTAACTTTAAAATTTGATTTTTATAATTAATTATTTTTGTTTCTATTTTTTCCTTTTGTTCACTTCAAAAAATAATATTAGTTTTAAAATTTTTTATTGTAATTTCATTTATTGAAATTTCGTTTTGAAAATAATTTCTTTCTTTTTCTAAATTTTGAATTTGTTTTTCAATTTCTTCAATATTTTTTTGATTTTCTAATATTTGACCATTAATAAAATCTTGTTCTTTTTTTGTAATCATATTTTTTAAATCTCCTTAAAAATAAAAAACTAATTTACTTTAAAAATAAAGCAATGAGTTAAAAAAAACTTTATTTAGTTCTTATTGAAATTATATATGTTTATATATAAATATCAATATTATTTGTTAAAATATCCATCGGGATATTTGCCATCTCATTTTATATCTCCTTGATGTCTTGATTTAATATCAAAATACAAAAATATTTTGTGTTGATTATTCATAGGTTGTGACCATATAATTGCTCCTTTACCACCAACAGTTTTTATACGGTCATAATTATAAAATGATAAATCTTTACTATTTTCGTGGGTAAGCACCCCCCATGATTAATCCTATTGTTCCGGTTGTAGCACCAGTTAGTGTTAATGCTAATGTTATTTTACTTAAATTTATTTTTATTCATGTTTTCATCTTTAATTACTCCTTTTTTCCTTGATTTTACTTATAAATTGTACTATTTTTGATTATTTTTACAAGTATCCTTTTAAATGCAAAATATCGCCTAAATTAAAAGCGTTTATTTTGTGAGACCTATACTATTAATTATATGTAACTTGTTGATTATATTGAAAATATGAAAGTACTTTTTTTCACAATACCATTATTTTAGTAATAATTACGTTCTTATGTGGATTATTGTGAATAAAATAAAGAAAAATAGATTATTATTTTAATTTACCATATTTTAACACTTTAAATTTATGTAAATTAAAATTAATAATTGATGCAGAAACAGATTAGGAGAGTAAAAAAATATGAGTTTTAATTATAAATGAAATTTTAGAGAACAATATGCCAAAATTGATAAATTAGTTTTAGAACATATAACAAAGAAATGAGAAAAACGAGATTGAAGAATATTTAAAACAAGAGATAAAAAGAAATATAAAATAGTTGATTATCAATATCGAACAAGAAAAACATTATATGGATTAGTAACTTATAAAAGAAGAATTTATGAATATTTTGATGAAAAATTACAAAAATGAGTTCGTATTTGTTTAGTTGATGAATGACTAGAATTACCTAAATATAAAAGAATTGGTGAAGATGTTGAACAAACTATTATTGAATATTTTGCTGATGGAAAAAGATATCATGATATTTGTGCTATTTGTAAAAAAGCAGGTATTAGTGTTAGTACTATTCATAGAGTTTTTAAAAATTTAGAAGTAATTGAAGCAAATCCAGTAAAAGTAAAATTAGAAAAAAATCAACCTATTTTTGTAGCAATTGATGATGGACATCGAAAGTTTTGAGATTTTAAACGTAAAGGTATAAAACACTTTATGCGTTTAATAGTAACATATACAGATAATATTAATCACAAGGTACAAAATAAAATAGTAAAAGCAATTATAAGACCAACAAAAACAGCAATTGGAGTTAAAAAAACTGCTGAATTTGTTAAAAAACATTGTCAAAAATTTTATGAAAATATTTAGCAAGCAAAAATTATTGGATGGGTTACACTTTATTGGACACTAATTACATAGACAAGTGAACAAAGAAAGGAACTATAATTATGGCCAATATTAAGTCATATATCGATGAATTTAAAAAACAAATAGTAGCTTTATATCAAAGTGGCAAATCAGTATCTTGCCTTGTTAAAGAATATAATGTTACAAGAGCAGCTACTTACAATTGAATTAAGCAATTTACTAATTCAGGTAGTTTTAAAACTAAAGATAATCGTTCTGTTGAAGAAAATTAATTAATTAAACGGACTTCTCCCCACATGTACTTGTGGAGGGAATAATGAAAATGAATGAATTCAACAATGCTTTTCAAACTGAACAGCAATGTCTTGCATATATAGCAAATTTGAAAGAAAACAAATGTATTAGGTGTTTTAATTTTAATTTGAATACTTCTGATTTAAAAAGAATGAGATGTTTAAAATGTAATCAAACATTTAGCATTCTCACAGGCACCATATTTTCAAGGTCACAAACATCTTTAACATCTTGGTTTTATCTTATCTTTAGATGAATAAACACCAAACATGGAATTCCATCAACAGATATTGCAAAAGAATTGGGAGTGACTTTGAAAACTGCTTGAAGAATGACTCATAAAATCAGAACACGTATTGCAAAACAAAAACCTCAATTTATTGTTGAAGGTACAGTGCAAATTGATGAAATGTATCTTTCACATATGGGTTTTAAAAAACAAGGAAGATCCTTGGTGAATAAAACCTTGATTATTGGCATTTATCAAAAAACAACCAATAATTTAATTGTGAAAGTATTGAAAAACGCAAAGAGTAAAAATCTTTTGCAGTTTGCAAAAAACCACATTTCTTCAAAATGTCTTGTATATACTGATTCTTGAAAAGGATATTGCGATTTTAAATAAGTTTTCACTAAGCATGAAACAGTTAACCATCAAGATGGCTATGTTTCAAAAATTGGTGTAAATACCAACCAAATTGAATCAGTTTGAAAACATATAAGAAGAACATTTAAAACACATATCAAAGTTGCAAAACATCATGTTCATTTATATGCTAAAGAAGCTGCATATAAATTCAACAAGATACCTAGTTTTGAAACTGTAATTCTATGTTTGATTTAAAAATGTGGGGAGAAGTCCGTAGATAGGCTTTTCTCAGCATTTATGTGATAAAATTAAAATAGTACATAAAGGGAGAAAAGCCATAATAAATCTAAATATAAAATTCGCACAATGTGTCATTTTTTAAAACTCTCTAAATCAACATATTATTTTAATTTAAAGAAAAAAAATAAAATTCAAAATAATATTTATGAACAAGCTGTTATTAGTGCTTTTAAAAAAACGGACTTCTCCCCACATGTACTTGTGGAGGGAATAATGAAACTGAATGAATTCAAAAATGCTTTTCAAACTGAACAGCAATGTCTTGCATATATAGCAAATTTGAAAGAAAACAAATGTATTAGGTGTTTTAGTTTTAATTTGAATACTTCTGATTTAAAAAGAATGAGATGTTTAAAATGTAATCAAACATTTAGCATTCTCACAGGCACCATATTTTCAAGGTCACAAACATCTTTAACATCTTGGTTTTATCTTATCTTTAGATGAATAAACACCAAACATGGAATTCCATCAACAGATATTGCAAAAGAATTGGGAGTGACTTTGAAAACTGCTTGAAGAATGACTCATAAAATCAGAACACGTATTGCAAAACAAAAACCTCAATTTATTGTTGAAGGTACAGTGCAAATTGATGAAATGTATCTTTCACATATGGGTTTTAAAAAACAAGGAAGATCCTTGGTGAATAAAACCTTGATTATTGGCATTTATCAAAAAACAACCAATAATTTAATTGCGAAAG
This sequence comes from Spiroplasma endosymbiont of Apeira syringaria, assembly GCF_964020205.1. Taxonomy (NCBI): domain Bacteria; kingdom Bacillati; phylum Mycoplasmatota; class Mollicutes; order Entomoplasmatales; family Spiroplasmataceae; genus Spiroplasma; species Spiroplasma endosymbiont of Apeira syringaria. The sequence continues at coordinate 1,690,152 of NZ_OZ026543.1, read as the reverse complement.
TATTGAAAAACGCAAAGAGTAAAAATCTTTTGCAGTTTGCAAAAAACCACATTTCTTCAAAATGTCTTGTATATACTGATTCTTGAAAAGGATATTGCGATTTTAAATCAGTTTTCACTAAGCATGAAACAGTTAACCATCAAGATGGCTATGTTTCAAAAATTGGTGTAAATACCAACCAAATTGAATCAGTTTGAAAACATATAAGAAGAACATTTAAAACACATATCAAAGTTGCAAAACATCATGTTCATTTATATGCTAAAGAAGCTGCATATAAATTCAACAAGATACCTAGTTTTGAAACTGTAATTCTATGTTTGATTTAAAAATGTGGGGAGAAGTCCGTAGATAGGCTTTTCTCAGCATTTATGTGATAAAATTAAAATAGTACATAAAGGGAGAAAAGCCTAATTAAATTAAGAAAAGAATTAAAACAATTAAGAATGGAAAATGATATTTTAAAGCAAGCAGCACTAATAATAGGCAGAAAGTAGAGATTATTGCAAATAATAAACGGACTTCTCCCCACATGTACTTGTGGAGGGAATAATGAAACTGAATGAATTCAACAATGCTTTTCAAACTGAACAGCAATGTCTTGCATATATAGCAAATTTGAAAGAAAACAAATGTATTAGGTGTTTTAGTTTTAATTTGAATACTTCTGATTTAAAAAGAATGAGATGTTTAAAATGTAATCAAACATTTAGCATTCTCACAGGCACCATATTTTCAAGGTCACAAACATCTTTAACATCTTGGTTTTATCTTATCTTTAGATGAATAAACACCAAACATGGAATTCCATCAACAGATATTGCAAAAGAATTGGGAGTGACTTTGAAAACTGCTTGAAGAATGACTCATAAAATCAGAACACGTATTGCAAAACAAAAACCTCAATTTATTGTTGAAGGTACAGTGCAAATTGATGAAATGTATCTTTCACATATGGGTTTTAAAAAACAAGGAAGATCCTTGGTGAATAAAACCTTGATTATTGGCATTTATCAAAAAACAACCAATAATTTAATTGTGAAAGTATTGAAAAACGCAAAGAGTAAAAATCTTTTGCAGTTTGCAAAAAACCACATTTCTTCAAAATGTCTTGTATATACTGATTCTTGAAAAGGATATTGCGATTTTAAATCAGTTTTCACTAAGCATGAAACAGTTAACCATCAAGATGGCTATGTTTCAAAAATTGGTGTAAATACCAACCAAATTGAATCAGTTTGAAAACATATAAGAAGAACATTTAAAACACATATCAAAGTTGCAAAACATCATGTTCATTTATATGCTAAAGAAGCTGCATATAAATTCAACAAGATACCTAGTTTTGAAACTGTAATTCTATGTTTGATTTAAAAATGTGGGGAGAAGTCCGTAGATAGGCTTTTCTCAGCATTTATGTGATAAAATTAAAATAGTACATAAAGGGAGAAAAGCCTAAAAAAAATAAAGAAGTTTATGGTACTAGAAGATTAAAAGTCATTCTAGAAAACCAAGAAATTTATTTATCAAGACGAAAAATTAAAGAAATTATGAATAAACATAATTTAATATCAAAATACACTAAATTATCATTCAAAAATTATCATAATAAAGTCAATGATAGTCAAATAACCAATCTTGTTAATAGAAACTTTAATAATAGAGTTAAAAATGAAGTTATTGTTAGTGATTTAACTTATGTTCAAGTAAATGGTAAGTGAAACTATATTTGTTTATTAATTGACCTATTTAACCGCGAAATAATTGGACATAGTGTAGGTACTAAAAAAGATGCATCATTAGTATATCAAGCATTTATGCACTCAAATCGCTGTTTAAAAGATATTCAAATATTTCATAGTGATCGCGGTAATGAATTTAATAATAAAATTATTGATAAACTTTTACTAGCATTCAATATTAATCGCTCTTTAAGCAAAAAAGGTTGTCCTTATGATAACGCTGTTGCTGAAGCAACCTTTAAAACTTTCAAAACCGAATTTATTAATGATAAAAATTTTACATCATTAATCAAATTAAAATTAGAATTATTTGATTACATCAATTGATATAACAACATAAGAATTCACGGCACTTTAAACTACTTAACTCCAGTTAATTATCAAAAACAAATGTCTACCAAAAAATAGTCCTAAAAAGGGTTGCCATTCCATATTATTTGTTGTGATAGTGCTGGATGAATTAAAGATGTAGCAGATTATTTAGGTGCTGAGTTTGTTTTAGATAAATTCCATTTAATTAGAACATTATATCTTGGTATAATGTCTGGAAATAAAGGAAAGTATGTAAAAGAATATAATAATTGTAAAAATTTAATTAATAATGGTCAATATGAACAATTAATTGATTATTTATATAAAGAATTAGATAATCATAAAAAATTAAAGAAAAAATATTTTAAAAATAATAAACAAGGTATTGAAAATCAAAGTGCAAAGTGAAATATTGGTTGTTATAATGAAACTAATATTTGACATGTTTTAAAAGAAATGCTTGGTAATAGAACATATAATATTTTAATTTATATTAAAATGGTTATTTCTAAATGTAATAAAATAAATACAGAGATACAATTATTATAAATTAAAAATTTAGTTTTTTTTTAAAAAAAAACTAAAAATAAATTAAAACTTATTAAATGCACTTTAGTAAGAATTTTTGTTGTGTATAAATATTAAATTTATTTTAGTAATTTTTAAAATTAAGTATTTTAGTTGAAATATCTTTTAAAAAATAGTAAGATGAATGTACAATTTCATAAAAATCCAAATTATTTCTTGTCTAAAATATAATAAGACTATATAAGATTTAATTTATTCCGGATTTTTGACAATCTCCCAAACAATTAAAACTATGGAACAACAAAATAATAAACCAATAGCATTAGTAACTAATTGAGAACGTAATCTTTTAGTTAATTTAACTTTAGAAACACTAACATGGGCAGGTAGTCATATTATTATAACTGGTTCATCAGAAAATACTTCTAAAGAAGATTTTAATTTACATGATTGAATCACGAAAGACATTTTTACTACAGGTGCTTTAGCGGCAAATATAAGTCGTTATTTCGTTATGAGACCAATTAATAATATTTTTAAATCGGGTTTAACAAACTTAGGAATTCCAATTAATCTTTGTCCTGAAAAACTTTCAAAATGAGTTGAAAAACAAACTAGATATAAAAAAATATTAATGGCAATCCCTTTATTTTTATCAGTCACTTGTACTGTTAATGCTGTTAAAACAGAAGCTGCATTAGTTAATGAATATGGATTTCAAAAAGCCACAAAATTATTTTATGAAAAATTTGTTAGATGAACAACATTAGGATTTTCAATTGGTGTAACAGCAATTGATATGATTGCTTTTGCTATTTCTGATTTTTATAAAGATGTATTTAATCAACCAATAACTATAAAAAAAATCACAGAAATATTAACTAGTTGTTGTGGATTTACTAAAAAAGAAGCAGTTTTTCTTGAAAAACATTTAGAAAAATTAGAAAACAATGGGAAATTCACAACTCTTGATGAATTGATTAAAAAATATCAGGAAGAAGAATTTGAAGATTCTGGTATTGAAGAAGTTTTATCACAACAAATAGAATCAGAAAAATCATCAAATGAAAAAGAAACTGATGACGAAACATCAATAGAAGAATTTCCTATTGACAATCCATATCAATTTGCAAATGATATAAATAACCAACCATCAACAAGTACAGGAATATACCATCCAATGTCATTCAATTAAAAGCACTATTTAAATTTAATTTTTAGTCACTCTTTTTAAAAGAGTGACTTTTTTAATATTTTATATTTATTTTTTTTCTAAAAAATGTAAACTGATTTTGGGTATTTTAGATGTATAAGAATAAATATGCCAAAAAAAATAGTGAGAAAGGGATTTTTATGGATGAAAAAAATAAAAGAGAAAAAGAAATAGCAAGAATAAAAGAAAAAATTGCAGCTAATAAATTAAAAAAAGAATCCGAAAAAGCTGAAAAAGAAAGACAACAACAAGAAATCGAAAATAAGAAAAAAAATGAAAATAAAAAAACTTTATAAAAATGAATAATTTTAATATTTTGGTTTTCTTTTTCATTTTGAATTATTATCAACATTACGTTTAAAATCATTTCTATTGTTATGAGATGAAAAATTTAATTTAGTCGGTACTTTAACAACATTTTTAGGTAAATCTCAACCTGTAGTATCTAGTAAAGTAATTTCGTGATTTTGATAATATTGAATTTCTTGAATTTCATTATATTGAACTCTATTACTTACTAAAGTAATAGCAGTGCCTTGTGCTCCAGCACGAGCTGTTCTACCAATACGATGAGTATAGTACTCATATTCGCGTGGAATATCATAATTAAAAACATAATCAATACCATTAATGTCAATTCCTCTAGCAACAACATCAGTAGCAATTAGTACTTTAACCTTACCATTTTTAAATTGTCTCATTGCTTCCATACGTTCTCTTTGACTTTTATCACCGTTAATAACAGCACATTTAATATTATTTTGTTCTAATAATTGTGCGATTTTGTTAGTAAAATCTTTTGTATTTGAAAAAACAATACTTAATTGTGGTTGTAATTTTTGATATAAAGCAACTAATGCAGTTTCTTTTGTTATATTACGACAATCAAAATAATATTGTTTAATATTTGCTTGTTGTAATTTTTGACTTTCATCTTCAACACTAATACTAACTGGATTATTTTGATAATCATCAGCAATTTTTAAAACTGGTTTTGACATTGTCGCTGAAAAAAGAACAGTTTGAATATTTTGAGGTGAATTTTCAAATAAGAAATCAATATCTTTTTTAAATCCCATTTTTAACATTTCATCTGCTTCATCTAAAACTAATGTTTTGATTGAATTTAATCTTAAACTGCCACGATTAATATGATCAGTAATTCTTCCTGGTGTTCCAACAACTATGTTACTAGTTCTTAAATCATATAATTGATTTCTAATATTAACACCACCGCATAATAAAGCAACATTAACGCCATTTAAAAAATAAGCATATTTTTTTACTTGTTTAGCAACTTGGATTGCCAATTCTCTAGTTGGACAAACAATAATGGCTTGATTACGATATAATTTTATATCTAAATTATGTAATATAGGTAAGACAAAGGCAGCAGTTTTTCCGGTTCCGGTATGACTTTTTCCAATAATATCTTTTTTTTGTAAAGAAACTGGAATTGTCTTCTTTTGAATTGGTGTTGGGGTAGTATAACCCCATTTAGCAATAGCAGCAGTTAATTCTTGTTTTAAATTTAGTTCTGTAAAACTCATATATTTCTCCTTAAAAATAAATTTTGAATAAATTTAGAAAAAATGATAATTATAACCTGAAAAATAACCTCTAAAAGAGGATTATTTTAAAAAAGGATTAGTTTTATTTATTATTTATATATAATATACTTACTTACATTTTAAAGTATTAATTCATCTAATTTTTCTAAAATTAAAAGTTGTCAAATAATTTCATGATATTATTTATTTCTTTGACATCATTAACAACTTTTTTGATATTTTTTTATCAATCATATCTTAAAAGAAAATTGCGAATTAATCAACAACTTAAATATAATACACTATTTTTAATTAAATGTAAAGATAAATTTATAGAAATGAAAATATAAAAATAATAATTAAAATACTATACAAATTTTTAAATTTATTAAAATTAAAAACGGACTTCTCCCCACATGTACTTGTGGAGGGAATAATGAAACTGAATGAATTCAACAATGCTTTTCAAACTGAACAGCAATGTCTTGCATATATAGCAAATTTGAAAGAAAACAAATGTATTAGGTGTTTTAGTTTTAATTTGAATACTTCTGATTTAAAAAGAATGAGATGTTTAAAATGTAATCAAACATTTAGCATTCTCACAGGCACCATATTTTCAAGGTCACAAACATCTTTAACATCTTGGTTTTATCTTATCTTTAGATGAATAAACACCAAACATGGAATTCCATCAACAGATATTGCAAAAGAATTGGGAGTGACTTTGAAAACTGCTTGAAGAATGACTCATAAAATCAGAACACGTATTGCAAAACAAAAACCTCAATTTATTGTTGAAGGTACAGTGCAAATTGATGAAATGTATCTTTCACATATGGGTTTTAAAAAACAAGGAAGATCCTTGGTGAATAAAACCTTGATTGTTGGCATTTATCAAAAAACAACCAATAATTTAATTGTGAAAGTATTGAAAAACGCAAAGAGTAAAAATCTTTTGCAGTTTGCAAAAAACCACATTTCTTCAAAATGTCTTGTATATACTGATTCTTGAAAAGGATATTGCGATTTTAAATCAGTTTTCACTAAGCATGAAACAGTTAACCATCAAGATGGCTATGTTTCAAAAATTGGTGTAAATACCAACCAAATTGAATCAGTTTGAAAACATATAAGAAGAACATTTAAAACACATATCAAAGTTGCAAAAAATCATGTTCATTTATATGCTAAAGAAGCTGCATATAAATTCAACAAGATACCTAGTTTTGAAACTGTAATTCTATGTTTGATTTAAAAATGTGGGGAGAAGTCCGTAGATAGGCTTTTCTCAGCATTTATGTGATAAAATTAAAATAGTACATAAAGGGAGAAAAGCCATTAAAAATTTAAATTATATTAGAAATTTTTTATCATAACAAAAAATTTTGAAAAATAATATAAATTATCAAACATCAGTATCTGCTTTTTTAATAATTCAATTATCAAATAAAATATGATTATTTTTATGATTCTTAATCATTCCAGTTAAAAAATTAGTGTTTGCATAACGAATAGTTAAATAATTATAACCATGCATACCACCCGCATTTCTTTTAACTTTAAATGTATTATCATCTACTTTTTCCACACTAGTTCTATCACTTAAAGTTGGATTTTTTGCTCCTTTTCAAAGACCATTTAAAGTAACTGAAATATTACCTTTAATAAGATTTTCGGTTGTAGCTTTAGAACTTATTTTTGAACTAATATAGTCACTAATATCACTCATTGTTTTATTATTTTGAACAAAATTATCAAAATCTCCGGGATTCATATATATTGTTAAATTATTATCAGTAGTGATATCAATACGCCCTTTAGCAAATTCACTTTTTGTATAAAATATTTTACCTAATGCTGTTGCTGTTTGCTCTGCTCATTCACCTTGCGTTTGATTAGGGCTAATATTAATAAAATCTAAAGTCATTGGCGTTAATCTTAATCCTGAAATGCTTCAATCACTAATAGTGATTTTTCCAAAAGCATTAATTTTATTTTTACTTTCTTCAGGCACTCCTTGTTTTCCAACAAGTCACTTAGTAATCTCATCTGAAAAAGTTGTTGCTGTTGGTGATAAATAATTTTTCAAAGAATCAATTGCTTCATCAATTGTAGATTTAGTAAGCGCTTCATACATATGATCACCACTAGCATAAACATCATTTTTTTGAAGAACTTCTGATTGAGCATTAATATCAACTTTAGTAATATTAACTTTATTGTTATTAAGTTTTCTAGTAATTAATTCTTTTGCTTTTTGTAATAAACTTCCACTATCAGTAGTGGTGCTTTCTATTTGTATCATAAAATCTTTTAATACTTTTGTTACATTACCAGTTGAAGCTTCAATTAAAGACTTTAAATTAGCGCCAGTATTAGCGTAATTAAAATCAAAAATATTAGATACTTCAATTTCTGTCTTTTTGTTACTTTCATCTTTATAAGATAATTTTAATTTTAAGTCTGCAGCAAGTTTATATCACATTGTTATGTTATACGTTGCTGGATCATAATTTTCAATACCAAAATCAGCTTTTTCCTTAGTTCAATTGAATTGTTTATTTGTCATTTTTGTTCCATTAAAATCAATTTTTAAAATTTCACTAGTAGTTATATTATTAAATAATGGTTTTAAATCAGATGGTTGTAATAAATAATCCTCAATAATAAGATTTGTAATATCTTTTTGAAGCCTAGTTAAAAATATATCCTTTATTTTACTATCAACCAGAGTGTCACTATCTTTAGGTAAACTATTTAAATTATTAGTAATATCTTTTCCAGATTCACCAAATTCATCTTCAAAAGTTAAATTCTTATATTCACTAATTAAATTTGCAAGTCCTAAACTAATTTGCTCTTTAGCTTTTTTTAATAATTCTTGTACATCAGCATTTTCCGATACTTCATCATCAGTATCAGAACTATTACCATTTCCACATGCCACTACATTTACTGCTAATGGTGCTGTTAATCCAAAAATTGCTAATAATTTTAATATTCCCTTCACTCTAGTACCCTCCTAAAATTTCTTTTAATATATTTTACAAAGTTCTAGTATATTCTATAATATTTATAATTAAAATGTTGTGAATATATTAACTTTAATATTTCAGTAAACTAATAAGTTTATAAAAAATCAAGTTTAATTTAATAATTAAAAAATAAGCATTGTAATCATAATTATTAGATTATCTTTTATATCAAAATTTGTTAAATTTTCTTACTTATAATTAAAATGTTTAAATAATTTTTCTTTTTTTATGCAGTTTAATAAAAAATAATTTTTCTTTTTCATTAAATTATATTTTATAAACAAAAAAAATAATTGATTATAATTGATAATATGTAAAGGAGAAAAAATAATGGACAGATTACTAGAAACCACAACGAAAACTATAGAAAAAACTAAAACCAAAAAGGCAAGTTGATTTAAGTTATTTAGATTAATTATAATTAAAATTAGTTACAGTTTTATTACGGCATTTTTATTTTTATTTTCAATAGTAATTTCGGTATTGAGCATTAGTGTTTTGTTTTTTTTAAATTTATCAATAGAAGATTTTATTATTTATTTACAATATTATATTATGATTTTTTATAGTATATTTTTATTTATTTTTATTTTATTAAATGCTATAAAAATTTTTGGTACTCAATTTGAAGATAGTTCTTTCTTATTATTACTTACTAAACCTTATACAAGAAATGTTATTATTTTAACTCAATACGCTACTTTATTTTTTATGAGTTTAACTTTTATTTTCATAAATATTATTGCTTTATTAATATTTGGCGGGATTTGTGGAATTATTATAAAAGTTTCTTATTTAGCTTTTTACGTATTAACTATCCTAAAGTTTTTTGGCTTTTGCTCTTTATTTGCTGTTTTAGTTACTGTTGGTGTAGTAACAATGTTAGTTTTTACTCCATCACAAACAGTTTTTTTAATTTTTGTTATTTTCTGTAGTCTATTTTTATTAGGTGGTTTGCCTTACTCATTAACCAAAATAAATAGTGACATTATTAAAATTAATTTTGAAAATAATATCCAATATACTGTTAGTGAAATCAAAGAAGCAATTTTATTTAAACAAAATTTAGAAAAAGGATTAATTAAATATCCAAATTTAACAAAAGCTATTTTTGATTTTTATTCTAATCTTAGTGATCAAGAATTAAAGGATATTAAAAAAAATAATGTTATTAATAAGCGTATTGATTTTTATCAAAAATTAGGATTTATTAAAACAAATCCTACTGTTAAAACTCTTAGTGGTAAAACAACCACTTGAAAACCAATTGAATTTCAAAATAAAGATATATTTATGAAAATTACTTTTAATAGTTATTTTAAAAACTTAGATGAATTAAAAAATAATGTTGATAATAATCAAATTACAGAAGACTTAATTAATATAATTAATGATTATGGAATGGCAACCTTTTTTAGGACTATTTTTTGGTAGACATTTGTTTTTGATAATTAACTGGAGTTAAGTAGTTTAAAGTGCTGTGAATTCTTATGTTGTTATATCAATTGATGTAATCAAATAATTCTAATTTTAATTGGATTAATGATGTAAAATTTTTATCATTAATAAATTCGGTTTTGAAAGTTTTAAAGGTTGCTTCAGCAACAGCGTTATCATAAGGACAACCTTTTTTGCTTAAAGAGCGATTAATATTGAATGCTAGTAAAAGTTTATCAATAATTTTATTATTAAATTCATTACCGCGATCACTATGAAATATTTGAATATCTTTTAAACAGCGATTTGAGTGCATAAATGCTTGATATACTAATGATGCATCTTTTTTAGTACCTACACTATGTCCAATTATTTCGCGGTTAAATAGGTCAATTAATAAACAAATATAGTTTCACTTACCATTTACTTGAACATAAGTTAAATCACTAACAATAACTTCATTTTTAACTCTATTATTAAAGTTTCTATCAACAAGATTGTTTATTGGACTATCGTTAACTTTGTTATTATGATTTTTGTATGATAATTTAGTGTATTTTGATATTAAATTATGTTTATTCATAATTTCTTTAATTTTTCGTCTTGATAAATAAATTTCTTGGTTTTCTAGAATGACTTTTAATCTTCTAGTACCATAAACTTCTTTATTTTCTTTAAAAGCACTAATAACAGCTTCATCATAAATATTATTTTTGATTTTATTTTCTTTTTTATTTAAATTAAAATAATATGTTGATTTAGAGATTTTTAAAAAATGACACATTGTGCGAATTTTATATTTAACTTTATTTTTGACAATAATTTCTATTTTCTGCCTATTATTAGTGCTGGGCGCATCACTTTAACTCCTAGTTTTATAAAATAACAAAGAACGATATAACTATCGTTCTTTTTTTGTTAAAAGATTAAAACTTAATACCCTGTCGGAAGAAAAATAAATTACTGTTGGTTATAGACCTATTCTTCTATCAGTATAAAAGGATTCTAATGTTAAGCAAATTAGAAAGTAACAGTATATCGCTTAATGTAATTATAGATTAATTTGAATAGCCTTATTATGGCTCAGTAAATAACCCATTAATCTAATTAACAATTACATTTGTATTATTTAAAAAAATAGGGGGTTTTATATATAAATACATACCTCATTAACAATATCATAACACAATAAAAAAAATAAAGGAGAAAAATAAATATGAAATATATTTACTTATTAAAATATGAAGTTAGTTATACAAGTCAAATAAAATATAAGGCTTTTTCAACTGTAGAAAACGCTACTAACTTTCATAGAAATTATAAACATCATTCAATTAAAGATGCTCATATTGAAAAATATGAAATATTAGTAATGGAATTAGACATAAATTTAAATAATAAGGAATTAACTAAAAAACTTAATTAATGAAAGGTAAAAATATTTATGGAATGTAGAGAATATAGAATGGTTGGTTCTTGTGATAAATGTAGAAAACAATTGGATGGGTTACACTTTATTGGACACTAATTACATAGACAATTGAACAAAGAAAGGAACTATAATTATGGCCAATATTAACTCATATACCGATGAATTTAAAAAACAAATAGTAGCTTTATATCAAAGTGGCAAATCAGTATCTTGCCTTGCTAAAGAATATAATGTTACAAGAGCAGCTACTTACAATTGAATTAAGCAATTTACTAATTCAGGTAGTTTTAAAACTAAAGATAATCGTTCTGTTGAAGAAAATGAATTAATTAAATTAAGAAAAGAATTAAAACAATTAAGAATGGAAAATGATATTTTAAAGCAAGCAGCACTAATAATAGGCAGAAAATAGAAATTATTGTCAAAAATAAAGTTAAATATAAAATTCGCACAATGTGTCATTTTTTAAAAATCTCTAAATCAACATATTATTTTAATTTAAAGAAAAAAGAAAATAAAATCAAAAATAATATTTATGATGAAGCTGTTATTAGTGCTTTTAAAGAAAATAAAGAAGTTTATGGTACTAGAAGATTAAAAGTCATTCTAGAAAACCAAGAAATTTATTTATCAATACGAAAAATTAAAGAAATTATGAATAAACATAATTTAATATCAAAATACACTAAATTATCATACAAAAATCATAATAAAGTCAATGATAGTCAAATAACCAATCTTGTTGATAGAAACTTTAATAATAGAGTTAAAAATGAAGTTATTGTTAGTGATTTAACTTATGTTCAAGTAAATGGTAAGTGAAACTATATTTGTTTATTAATTGACCTATTTAACCGCGAAATAATTGGACATAGTGTAGGTACTAAAAAAGATGCATCATTAGTATATCAAGCATTTATGCACTCAAATCGCTGTTTAAAAGATATTCAAATATTTCATAGTGATCGCGGTAATGAATTTAATAATAAAATTATTGATAAAATTTTACTAGCATTCAATATTAATCGCTCTTTAAGCAAAAAAGGTTGTCCTTATGATAACGCTGTTGCTGAAGCAACCTTTAAAACTTTCAAAACCGAATTTATTAATGATAAAAATTTTACATCATTAATCCAATTAAAATTAGAATTATTTGATTACATCAATTGATATAACAACATAAGAATTCACAGCACTTTAAACTACTTAACTCCAGTTAATTATCAAAAACAAATGTCTACCAAAAAATAGTCCTAAAAAAGGTTGCCATTCCAATTCAACAATGCTTTTCAAACTGAACAGCAATGTCTTGCATATATAGCAAATTTGAAAGAAAACAAATGTATTAGGTGTTTTAATTTTAATTTGAATACTTCTGATTTAAAAAGAATGAGATGTTTAAAATGTAATCAAACATTTAGCATTCTCACAGGCACCATATTTTCAAGGTCACAAACATCTTTAACATCTTGGTTTTATCTTATCTTTAGATGAATAAACACCAAACATGGAATTCCATCAACAGATATTGCAAAAGAATTGGGAGTGACTTTGAAAACTGCTTGAAGAATGACTCATAAAATCAGAACACGTATTGCAAAACAAAAACCTCAATTTATTGTTGAAGGTACAGTGCAAATTGATGAAATGTATCTTTCACATATGGGTTTTAAAAAACAAGGAAGATCCTTGGTGAATAAAACCTTGATTGTTGGCATTTATCAAAAAACAACCAATAATTTAATTGTGAAAGTATTGAAAAACGCAAAGAGTAAAAATCTTTTGCAGTTTGCAAAAAACCACATTTCTTCAAAATGTCTTGTATATACTGATTCTTGAAAAGGATATTGCGATTTTAAATCAGTTTTCACTAAGCATGAAACAGTTAACCATCAAGATGGCTATGTTTCAAAAATTGGTGTAAATACCAACCAAATTGAATCAGTTTGAAAACATATAAGAAGAACATTTAAAACACATATCAAAGTTGCAAAAAATCATGTTCATTTATATGCTAAAGAAGCTGCATATAAATTCAACAAGATACCTAGTTTTGAAACTGTAATTCTATGTTTGATTTAAAAATGTGGGGAGAAGTCCGTAGATAGGCTTTTCTCAGCATTTATGTGATAAAATTAAAATAGTACATAAAGGGAGAAAAGCCCTAAAGATAATCGTTCTTTTGAAGAAAATGAATTAATTAAATTAAGAAAAGAATTAAAACAATTAAGAATGGAAAATGATATTTTAAAGCAAGCAGCACTAATAATAGGCAGAAAGTAGAGATTATTGCAAATAATAAATCTAAATATAAAATTCGCACAATGTGTCATTTTTTAAAACTCTCTAAATCAACATATTATTTTAATTTAAAGAAAAAAAATAAAATTCAAAATAATATTTATGAACAAGCTGTTATTAGTGCTTTTAAAAAAAATAAATAAGTTTATGGTACTAGAAGATTAAAAGTAATTCTAGAAAACCAAGAAATTTATTTATCAAGACGAAAAATTAAAGAAATTATGAATAAACATAATTTAATATCAAAATACACTAAATTATCATACAAAAATCATAATAACAAAGTTAACGATAGTCCAATAAACAATCTTGTTGATAGAAACTTTAATAATAGAGTTAAAAATGAAGTTATTGTTAGTGATTTAACTTATGTTCAAGTAAATGGTAAGTGAAACTATATTTGTTTATTAATTGACCTATTTAACCGCGAAATAATTGGACATAGTGTAGGTACTAAAAAAGATGCATCATTAGTATATCAAGCATTTATGCACTCAAATCGCTGTTTAAAAGATATTCAAATATTTCATAGTGATCGCGGTAATGAATTTAATAATAAAATTATTGATAAACTTTTACTAGCATTCAATATTAATCGCTCTTTAAGCAAAAAAGGTTGTCCTTATGATAACGCTGTTGCTGAAGCAACCTTTAAAACTTTCAAAACCGAATTTATTAATGATAAAAATTTTACATCATTAATCCAATTAAAATTAGAATTATTTGATTACATCAATTGATATAACAACATAAGAATTCACAGCACTTTAAACTACTTAACTCCAGTTAATTATCAAAAACAAATGTCTACCAAAAAATAGTCCTAAAAAAGGTTGCCATTCCAGTATATTAAAAAAATTATAAGTTTTACTTGATGTTTTAAATTCTACTGTAGCAATTCCATATGTTTCACCTTTTAATTGTATAATCGGTACTCACATACCACCTGCTAATGCTAAACTTGTTAAATTAACATAAACACCAATCATTTCTTGATAATCTTGTTCAGTTAAAGAATCCATAATAATTTCTTTACCTTGTTGCATAAACTTTTTACCAGTTAAATATTGCTTTTGTAATTGCTTAATTTTAGCAATATTATTATTAGTAATATGTGTCATTATTTTTTTATGAATTACTGGTAAATTAGTAAGTGTTTGAAGATTTTTATTAAAAGTATTTAATTCTTCTTGTAACTTTCCTTTTCCTAATGTTTTGGAAAAAATTCTAGTTTTTAATATTCCTGCTGGATTTTTTAAAAAACTATTAAATAATGAATTATTTTTTTTAAATTTTTCTATTAATTCAGCAGTTTGTATATCACTAACAGCAGTTTCTAATATCATTCTTAATAATAATATAATAGGCATTTAAATTACTTCTTTGTAAAAGTTACTTGTAAAGAACCATCATATAAAGTTTTACCTTCAACATTAGCACTTGTTGTTGTTAAATCTGAAAAATTAGCATTACCTTTAACATAATTAGGATTTTTAGCAAGAACTGCTTTTTCTACTTCATCTGCAGTTGGAGTATCACCAGCCATAGTTATTTTTCCTAAATTAGTAAATTCAATTGCTGTTGCAATATCAATACTTGAAGTAACTGTAAATCCTTTAACTAAATCTGGACGTAATGCTTTACCTTCTGATACTAAAAACTTATGAAAATTCTTAACATTACCATTTGTTTGTAAAACAAAAATATTATCTTGACCACGATTAAAAGGAAATGCTAATGCTTCTTTATGAACTAATACAGCATCACATCCTAAAAAATTAAATCCTTCTTTTTTATCAATAGTTCCGATTGGATAATTTCTACCTAATCAAGGACATTCTACAATTTTAATGCCACCAATTTCTACAATTTTACCATCTTTTAATGATTGACTTGCACTATCACTACCTAATGTAGTTGTTGATAATAATACTAATGGTTTAAAGAAACTAGATACTCATAATGTATAATCTTCTTCATCTGTACCAATATATTCATCAGTAATTCTTGCTTTTAATGTTGCTAATGTATTTGATATTTTTAATCATAATAACATTCTATAATCATCTATTTTTGGTGTACTTGGTAATGCAATTTTAATAATGTCATTATCTTTTGCTGTTTTAACTGCTAATGCTAATAATTTTGCTACTAAATAAGTCTCTACTGATTTTGCTTTTGCATCAATTCAACTTGATGCTAAACTATCTGATACAAGAACATTACCATCTTCATATTTTGCACCTAATCTTTTCAAATCTAATGTTTCTTCTTCAAAAGTTATTTGTTTCTTTTTATCTAATAAAATTTGTTCAACTCTTGTGGCTGTTAAATCATTAGCACCAGCACCTGCATTATAATCATCTGTAAGGTTTCTTTTAGTAATATTATAAATAGCAGTACCAGCATCTAATTGTTCTCTATTTTCTACTGTAGCATTAATTAATGCAACTCTTTTTGATAATAAAACTTTTAAATTTTTAATATATTTAACTGATAAATCTAATTTACCCGTTGGATTACTAGGGTCATTAATTGTTGTTGATTGTGTTGTAATAATTGCCATATTTTTAACCTACCATTCCTATTTTTCTAGTATCTACTTCATCTTCTTTTTCTTCTTTAAATTTATCTTTTACATCTAAAGAATTACTAATATTTGTATCTTTATTATTTTTAAATAAATGTGGAAAATCTTTATTTAATAATGATAATTCTTCATCAATATCTTCTTTATCTCCAAGATATCTTTTTAATAAATCAATATTTTCTTGTGATAAATCATATTTTTTATAACTTTCTGAATGTCTAATTTCTCTATCTTTATCAGTTTTTTCTTTATATAAAGCATTATATTTTTCTTCTAATTCTTTATATTTTTCTTCTAAAGTTGGCTCTTTAACTTTTTCTTTTTCTGGTTCTTTTTTATCTTCAGATTCAGATTCTTTTTCAGTATTTTCTTCTGATTTTACTTCTTCTTCCTTAGTTTCTTCTTGTTCATCTTTTTCTTTTTCTTCCATAGTATTACCTTCTTTCATTTCATTTTCATTTAACATAATTACCACCACCTTTCTAAGTGTTATGTCACTCTTGGTGAAATTTGTATATTATTAAAGTTAATATTACTAATTATTTCACTAGTTAAATAATCCGTATTAATATGTAAACTACCAATTAAATTTATAGTTATATTTAATTTAGTACCTACAAAACTCATAACTAATCAAGTTTGTATAAAAGTTACTCTTGTATCATCTGAACTAACATTATTTGTATCTCCAATTAATACTGAATAATATTTATTACTATCAAGTTCATTTTTTATATAATATTCTTTCAAATTAGGAGATAAAAGAATTTCTACTTTAAACTTACAATTGTTTCCTTCATGTTCTTGATTATCATTATAGTGATAATAAGTTTCTGGATTATTTTCATGAAAATAAGGTATATATTCCCCTATGAATTGAGGTATATCTTTTAAATCAGGAATAATAAATGAATTACTACTATTAAAGGTATTATTTTTATTTCCTTCAATTGCCGACATACTAATATTTCAATTTAATTCAAAATTTTTATAATCATTCAGAAAATCTTTTACGTTTTGATAATCATAATCAGTTAAATCAATTGAAATATTTTTTATTCATGACTGATAGTTAGTATTATTTGGATAAATAAAATATTGATAACGTTTAGAAATATCTGGTACAAATGGAGAAGTAAAATTATTATTTAATTTTTGACCAGATAAATCTATGAATATTGAGTGTGGTATTTCTGTTGGTGGTGGTGGATTAACCGCTTTTGGATAGTTATATTTATTTTTAAAACTATAAGTATTATTTGCTAATAAAAAATTATTTTTAATTAATCTTATATTACCACTTGCTTTACCAACTGTTTGGTATGTTCCTGCTCAAATACTAAAATCATCACTTACAGCCCCTTCATAATCATTTGGCAGGCTATAAAATGTTAATTTAAAATTACATTTTCCTTGAACTAAAATATCAATCATATCTATATAAAAACCACTATAATTATCATTGCTAAAAATTGGTGATTGTAAGTCAAAATCTTCTACTGGTGGTAATAAATATATTTGTTGATTATTATTTGGATTATTTTGAGATATATTAACTAAATTCATATATTTAGTGTCAACAATATTATTATTATCAATATTATAAGTTGAAAGTTTAATGTTATCAGTCAAATTAAATGTAAAACTTGTCATATGGCTTGATGTTCCTAAAATTGCTGGTAATTCATCAGGTGTACCATTTCTAAAAACATCATAAGGCATAATATTTTTTTCTTTTGCACTTGAATAAATAACATTAGTATAAAATTTATATAATTCAGCACTTATAAAAAAATTAACAATATCAAATCTTGGTATTAATAAATTTGAAACTTTTTTAAATCCTATATTCATTCCGCCAGTAAATCCATTAAAAAAGCTACCAAATACTGGTATAGTATTTAATTGAATTTTAACTGTTTCTCTTACTGATAATGGTATTTCATTCATAGAATTATAAATAAAATACATTAAAGCGTTTAAATTTCTTAAATTTTTAAATTTTAAATTATTGATAGTATAACCATTAACTTGACCTCTTAATTTTTTATTATTTTTATTGAAATAAACAAAATAAGGATTACCAATAGTATAAAATTTATCAGTATCTAAATTTATTCCATTTAAAAAATTGCTATCTCAATAAGGAATATATTTACCAGTTTCAGTATCAATTTTGTTAGTTGCTGTTGTTTTTTCAACATCAGTTAATATATGACCTTCAAAAGTCTTTTTTGCACCATCATCATACATTGGTGCTATTACTTCTTGTCATTGTTGATAAGTATCAACTGTTGATTTTGCTCCTACTGTTAAAACATAATTAGTTTCTGGTAAAGCACTAAAACTAACTGGGTCATATGTAGATGCTTGATAATTTAAAGGAAAAATTAAATGTGTAGGATTCATAGTGATTTCTTTATTATCAGTTTTGTTAATATTTCTTCCTCATAATCCAATTCCTATTTTTCCAACTGTTCCATAAAAAGTAATTTGTGCATGTGTAACTGGTCTTGGTGGTAAATAATCTTGGTCTAATATAATATTGTTGTTTAAATCCAATGTAGGTATTGCAACTGGCTCACCAACTGCACCTAATTGCACATATTGATTAATTGCTAATCCACTTGTTGCTAATTTATCATTTAATGAACTAAAAGTACATTGAATATATGCTAATTATTTATTTTCATTATTATAAGTTTTACTTGCAACTTCAAGAATATATCATTGTCTATCAACTTTAATACTTTTATCAGTATTTATAACTTTATTAATTTCTGGAATCATATATAACTTATATAAATTTGAAACAATATTATTAATAAAGTCAAAATTCTTTTTTTCATTTGGAATATTAATAACCACATTTTTAATTGCTTGCTCTTGAATAAAAGCATTATTTGCTGGTGTTGCTGAATAAGTAATACCTAATTGGTCTGATAATATATTCCCATAAAATACATCGCCAACTTTTAAAACCTTTTTACCAGTAGAATCTATTGTTTTTAAATCTGGTTCTATTAAATCAAAACTATTATCTCATACAGACAATATTGCTTCTCTACCAGTAAAGATTTTACTAAATGAAGTATAATCATTAGGAATACTAGTTGGTGGTTTATATCCCGTTTCTGTTGAATTTATAGCACCTAAAATAATAGTAAAAGGACATACACGAAATTGTAAATCTTTATTTTGTGTAAAATCTTTTTCAATTTCACCAGTTGATTTTCAAACTGTTTTAATTAATTGATGATTTATTTTCGGTATCATTTTTAGTTTCTCCTAAAAAAGTATTATTAAATTCAATTTCTTCTTTTTGATATTTTCTATTTGCTGAATTATACTTGTAAGTGCAAGTAAATAAAATTGCAAAAAAATTCTCATATAAAAATTTCATAATGCTAAATTTATTTTATAAAAAAAGTAAGGAGTTTTTATATGAGTTATAAACATCTTGGCGTAGATGAAAGAATTTATATTGAGAATCAATTGAAATTTAAAGTTAAAATTAGTGAAATAGCTAAAAATCTTAATCGAAATATTAGTACTATTATTCGAGAAATTAATAGAAATCAAGATAATAGTAATTATTTTTCATTGATTGCACAAAATAAAGCTGAAAATAGAAAACAATCACATATTTTTTTTCATAAGTTTAAAAATAAAGATTTAGTAAAATATGTGCAACAAAAACTATTATTAGGCTGATCACCTGAACAAATTTATGGCAGAATTAAAAATTTTCATAAACAATGAGTTATTAGTTTTAAAACAATTTACAATTGAATTTATTCTGGATTGCTTGATCAAGTTACTAGTAAAAATTTAAGAAGAAAAGGCAAAAAACGCAAATCTCAAGAAAATCGTGGCAAATTCAATAGCAAATCAATTAAAGAAAGAGATCTTAATATTAATGATCGTATAACACTTGGTCATTGAGAAGGAGATACTATAGTATCATCACGAGGCAAAAGTAAAAAATGTTTAATAACTTTAGTTGAAAGAGTATCACGATTTACTTTAGCAATATTAGTTAAAAACAGAACTACTAAAGTTATTAACAAAAATATTAGCCATTATTTATCAATTCTTCCTAAAAATATTGTTAAAACCATTACTTTTGATCGTGGTAAAGAATTTTCAAATTGACAACAACTTGAAAAAAATTTAGATGTGAAAATTTATTTTGCAAATCCATATTCACCTTGACAAAGAGGTACTAATGAAAATACTAATGGTTTAATTAGAGAAAAATTTCCTAAAAAATTTAATTTTTCAAAAACTTGTAAAAATGAAGTTCATAAATTTATATTGTCTTTAAACCAAAGACCAAGAAAAATACTAAATTATCTTTCACCGATAGAATATTTGGATAGAAAAATAATTTAGTTGCACTTACCTTTACAATTTAGCATTTTCATTAATAATCTGTTCTGCTTCTTCTTCACTAACACCATAACGCTTAACAATAATACGTTTAATATTAGTAATTCCTAATCTTA
Source organism: Spiroplasma endosymbiont of Apeira syringaria (assembly GCF_964020205.1). Classification (NCBI taxonomy): domain Bacteria; kingdom Bacillati; phylum Mycoplasmatota; class Mollicutes; order Entomoplasmatales; family Spiroplasmataceae; genus Spiroplasma; species Spiroplasma endosymbiont of Apeira syringaria. The sequence goes on along the minus strand of NZ_OZ026543.1, from coordinate 1,669,501 downwards.
ATTCTGCTTCATCAATTTCAAGTGATTTTAATCTATCTGTAATAGTATTTTCTTTAATTTCAAATGTTCATTTAGATTTATCGCCATCTAATCCCATTAAAATAAAACATCTTTGAAATATTTCATTTCAATCACTTTGATTTAAAGTTCTTTTAATTCTTGTAGTTTCCATATCACGAGAATTAGTAATTAATACTTCTGCTTCAGTTTTTTGACTTGTAGTATCATTTACTGGACTATATCCACTACCCTCAAATGCTTTATCAATAATAAATTGTATAAATTCTGCATATTTATCTAATATTGGACTACCTTGTAAAATAGCAATTGGTGGTGTTCCGCTAGTACTTCCTAAACTTCTTAAATTTGCTTGTAAAATAAATTTACCTATTAATTTTTTTAAATCAAAAGCAGTTTTAGATTGATTTATTTCTTGTTCAGTAATATCTAAAAATACACGAGTAACATTATATTCAAGTTCATGTTCAATTGATTCAAATGTTTTATTTAATAATTGTTGTAATTTTTTAATTGGAGTCATATCTGGATAATAATCACCAATAACTCCACCAAAGAAATTCTTTTTAGGTAAATTTTGCATAAATTTAACTGGAATAATACCTAAATTATGATTTTCTATTAATGGTAATTGTAAATCTTTACTTATCTTTTCTTGTAAACCATCTAAAGTAATAAAATCACTAGTAAAATATCTAATTATTTGATTTGGAGTATATGTTGTTTTCACATAAATACTTTGGTCATCATATTGTAATCTTGACCAAGTACTAGCACCTTGTTCAGTATCTAATACTCTTGCAACTCTTGATTGAGCATACGGTTGAGCAAAATTTAATGAAATTCTACCAGTTTTACTTTTATCAATTTGAACAATACTATAACCATAACCAGATTTAATATGACAATCTTGATAAAATAATGAATCTAAATTATTTCATTCTTTTAATTTTTCAATTGCTCTTTTATATTCTTCATGTTCACTTGTTAAAGTGTAACCATTACCTCATAATAATTTTGAAGCATGATTTGCTATAATTTCTTGAAGATTTATCATACATCAATTAGGAGTTAATATTTCAGTATTGTGATTATTCATATGTTACTTCCTTTCAAAATAAGGATTTATATCTGCACTTAAATTTCTAATATATGGCTCAATTGCATAATCAAATGCATCTCTTAAATGGTCATTACCCGCTAATGGTATTTGTTTAATACTTTTAGGGTCTCATACAGCCAATCTAAATTCATCTAATAATGCTTGTGCATTCATACTAATATTTAAGCGTTCTGATGCCATTAAAGCCACATTCTTACCTATTCTAAACTCAAGTCTTAACTTCACACAATCTTTAAAATAAAGCCATGAATTAACTTGATATTTAATTGCTGTATCATTTAACATTTCAATAAATGTATAATTACTAAAATCACAATATACAGTTAAACCATATTCATATAACAAATTATTTTCTTTTGCTAATTTAATATAAAACTCAACTACTAATCTTGCTAATTGTTTATTATCATAACGTACTAATTTATTTTCTATTTTTAAACAATCAATAACATTAACAAATTTAAAATTATAATCAAAACCTATTAATACACATGCTAAAGCATCATCTTTAAACCCATAATCTAATCCAGCACTAAATCTATAACTTGGTTGTAATAATCTACTAATCTTATGAATAAGATGTGAATATATTCCTCCACTTTCATAACCTACTAAACCATGACTTCTTACTCTTGCAGATATTGGGTCTAGAACTTCTATTTCTAATAATTGTTGTTTATCACTATCTTTTAAATGAGTATTTAATTTTCAATTTTGATAATGATAAATAGTCTTATCAATAATAGTAAATTGTTCATATTCATTAATAATTTGTTTTTCATTTTGTGGACAAGCATTTATAGTTTTTTTAATAAATTCATTAAGAATTGACCAAGGATTACAACTTTCAATTTCTAATAATTGATTTGCACCACGAATAGCATCTTTTAAATCTTGATAATCATTTTCAGTAATTTCATATCTTTCATCACTTCATATAATTACATAATCATATAAATAATTACTTGCTAATCCAGTTAATTTAACATTACTATTATCTTGTGCATGTAAATATTTACAAGTTATTTTACTACCATTAAATTCAATAGTTTTTTTAGTTTCACTAATAATAAAATTAATACTAGGATATGTTGCTCTAATAATTTGTTTTAATTCTTGTCAACTATCATTTAATTGTTTTGACATATTACGAATTAAATAAGCGTGAATATTAATATTCTCTAAAATTAATAAAATACCAAGAAATTCAATATCACTAAATGTTTTACCAGATTTACGACTACCTAATTGTTTAATTTTAGTAATATTTAAAGGTTGTTTTAAATACATTCTTTTAGCAATATCTAATAAATAACCAAAATTACTTAACATTTATTCTTACCTTTATTTTCTAAACTAATTGCTATAGGGGCTGTATTATCACTACTTTTTATATCAATTTTTGTAGATAAATGATATTCTTTCACAAATGCTCTTTCTAAATATCATGCAGTATTATTTGCATTTGCTTTTAAATATCTTTGTGTATTAATATGGCGTATTTGTAAATATGCTCAATTAATTTGTTGTAAAAAAGTATTTCTCTTTTTTTGTTTTCAACTATAAAGAGTATTTTCTGTAATATCTAAATAAACTAACATACCAATTTTAGTAGGTACTTCTTCAGTTTGTTTACAATGATTAAAATATTCTTCTAATTTTTCTCTTAATGCTTTTGCATCATTAAAAATTGTTCTTATTTTTATTTTTTCTTCTTGCACATAAAAATCTCCTTTCATATGCTTTAAAAACACAAAAATTTATGCTATAATTAATATAATCTTTAAGTTAAGTGACGGAAAAAACTAACTTATTAACTTTATTAATTACTTCATATATTTTTTTATTTAATTTTTATAATATAATTATAACAAAAAATAGCATTATACTGCTATTTTTTTATTTTTTCTCTTAATTTTAAAAATATCTCTTATAGTTTTTCAAAATTTAAAATTTGGATTTTCTTTTTTAAATATTTTATTTGCTCAAAATAAACCAATAATATTTAATGAAATAAACATAAAAAATATACCCATTTTTTTGTCTATGACAAAATTCAGTTCCTTTTACACCGATTAATACTAGTGCAAATATTATTAAATATATTGAAAGCGCTATTGCTAATAGTGGTCATTCACCCAATTTTAACATTTTTATTTTCCTTTTCTATTTATATTTTTCTTTATTGTACATTATTTTAGTAAAAAAGAAAAGATAACTAATAAAAGTTATCTTTTAAACGTAAATAGAATTTTCAAGTTATTAAACGTTTGTTAATATTATACTCTAAAACTAAACATTTTTCAACAATATTTTAACAAATTTGCTAAAATTGAGCGTGAAACATATAACTAGAAAGGTGTTAAAAAATGTTTAGTTTTAAAGAATTTCTAAAATCAGAAATCACAGATATTTTAGCAAAATATTTTCAAAAAATCCATGATTATGATGAATATTTTTTTCAAAATAGAGATAAAAATCAATATAAAATTGATTCAAGAGTTAATAGAACAGTAAATACTCCAATTGGAATAGGGACTTTTAGACAAAGAGTTTATTGAGATACAATTAATAAACAATATTATTATCCAATTTATGAAGAATTTGGTATTAAAAAAAGAGCAAGAATTACTAATGATTTATATTTTGATATATTAGATAATTTAATTGAAAATTTAATAAGTAAAAAAGGTTATTTTAATATTCAATCATAATTTAAATATACTTCTTTTTCTAAAAATCTTATTTCAAGAATTTTTAAAAATGCAAAAATTGAAAAATGAATACCAGAAAAAAAATTTAAAGTATTAGATAATGAAAAATTAAATATATGTGCAGATGATGCTTATATAACTTGTTGAAATGAAAATGGTTTAAAACAACAATATTGTTGTAGAATTTTAACTTTTAATCTAGGTAAAAAAGAAATTTATTCATATAGAAATAAATTAGACAAGAAAATAACTGCATTTTTATTATTTAAATCTGGTAATGGTTTAAATCAAGAACAATTATATAATTTTACAACACAAACTATTTTGAATCATTATGATATTAATTTAAATATATTAGGTGTTCAATGAGAATATCATAATTATAATTTAGTGGTTGCTGGTGATGGTGCATTATGAATTAAAGCAATGGCTACTTGATTGGGATGTTATTATATTTTAGATAAATATCATGCTTATAGTTATTTATGAAAATCTTTTGTTGGAGTTAAAGGTAAGAAAAAAGAATCTCATGATTGAACTAAATACATTGATGGTACTACTACTTTTGCAAGTGGTGATTGTAATCAATTACTTACTTTTTTAAAACCTAATGTTAATGAAAAAACTTATAATTATTTTAAAAATAATGCTCATGGTATTGTAAATCAAAATGCTTCTTGAAATATTGGTTGTAGTGCTGAAAGTGATGTTTATCATTTTTTAAAATCTTTAACTAATGGAGCAAAAATATATAATTATCAAACGTTAAATAATATGTTAATTGCAAAAGCAAATTATTTAAATTCTAGAAGTTATTTGAATAGTACTTAATAAGTTAAAACTTAATATTTTTTAATTCTAATTTTAAGATTAGTATTTTTGTGTTATTTAAATGTAATTTTACAATTATATTTTTTAGTATTTTTAAATTTTATGGTATAATTTAATTAACAAATCATAGAATTTTCAAGTTATATTGTAAATGTTATTGAATTCTATGGGTTAAACTCATACGTCCTTAGTGCTGCTTGCTTTAAAATATCATTTTCCATTCTTAATTGTTTTAATTCTTTTCTTAATTTAATTAATTCATTTTCTTCAACAGAACGATTATCTTTAGTTTTAAAACTACCTGAATTAGTAAATTGCTTAATTCAATTGTAAGTAGCTGCTCTTGTAACATTATATTCTTTAGCAAGGCAAGATACTGATTTGCCACTTTGATATAAAGCTACTATTTGTTTTTTAAATTCATCGGTATATGAGTTAATATTGGCCATAATTATAGTTCCTTTCTTTGTTCACTTGTCTACGTAATTAGTGTCCAATAAAGTGTAACCCATCCACAGCATTTATGTGATAAAATTAAAATAGTACATAAAGGGAGAAAAGCCTTAAGCAATTTACTAATTCAGATAGTTTTAAAACTAAAAATAATCTTTCAGATTTAGAAAAACAATTAATTCAAGCAAATAAAGAATTAAAACAGTTACGAATGGAAAATGATATTTTAAAGCAAGCAGCACTAATAATAGGCAGAAAATAGAAATTATTGTCAAAAATAAATCTAAATATAAAATTCGCACAATGTGTCATTTTTTAAAACTCTCTAAATCAACGCTTTTTTAAAAGATAAGGAGATAATTTAATGAAAAATGCAAATAATTCTAATTTACTTTTTAATTATGATGCAGAATGTACCAACCCCAGCATAGATATAATTAAAAATGTGGATGTTAAATCTAAAAATAAAGTTGAAAAATCAATTAAAAATAATATCGAAGTTCAAAGAGATATCAATGATTTTGCTGTTAAATTTCAAAAGAAACAAAAAATCAAAAAAGAATATAAAACCATTTATATAAAATCAGATTATGTAAAAAAAATCAAAAAATTAGCAAAAAATACTAATCGTAGTTTTGCATAAGTTATTGAATTATTAGTTGAAGAATTTGAGAAAAATGAATTAATAACTTTATAATTTAAAAATTTCTTGAGTTGAGAAATTGAAATTGTGACTAAAGTAGTATTTGAACAAATCCTTATTATTGACGTCAAAAACAAGCTTATGAAGAACTTATTGCAAAAATTATATAAAAAAAGGCTTTTCTCCCTTTATGTACTATTTTAGTTTTATCACATAAATGCTGAGAAAAGCCTATCTACGGACTTCTCCCCACATTTTTAAATCAAACATATAATTACAGTTTCAAAACTAGGTATCTTGTTGAATTTATATGCAGCTTCTTTAGCATATAAATGAACATGATGTTTTGCAACTTTGATATGTGTTTTAAATGTTCTTCTTATATGTTTTCAAACTGATTCAATTTGGTTGGTATTTACACCAATTTTTGAAACATAGCCATCTTGATGGTTAACTGTTTCATGCTTAGTGAAAACTGATTTAAAATCGCAATATCCTTTTCAAGAATCAGTATATACAAGACATTTTGAAGAAATGTGGTTTTTTGCAAACTGCAAAAGATTTTTACTCTTTGCGTTTTTCAATACTTTCACAATTAAATTATTGGTTGTTTTTTGATAAATGCCAACAATCAAGGTTTTATTCACCAAGGATCTTCCTTGTTTTTTAAAACCCATATGTGAAAGATACATTTCATCAATTTGCACTGTACCTTCAACAATAAATTGAGGTTTTTGTTTTGCAATACGTGTTCTGATTTTATGAGTCATTCTTAAAGCATTTTTCAAAGTCACTCCCAATTCTTTTGCAATATCTGTTGATGGAATTCCATGTTTGGTGTTTATTCATCTAAAGATAAGATAAAACCAAGATGTTAAAGATGTTTGTGACCTTGAAAATATGGTGCCTGTGAGAATGCTAAATGTTTGATTACATTTTAAACATCTCATTCTTTTTAAATCAGAAGTATTCAAATTAAAACTAAAACACCTAATACATTTGTTTTCTTTCAAATTTGCTATATATGCAAGACATTGCTGTTCAGTTTGAAAAGCATTGTTGAATTCATTCAGTTTCATTATTCCCTCCACAAGTACATGTGGGGAGAAGTCCGTAAAAAAATTACCTAATCAGAAATAATTAGGCAGTTACGAGAGATATACTCCCTTGCACAATATTACTATCGTAATCACAATTAAATTATAGCATATAAGTATTAGGAATGCAATAATATCACTAACTAAGGAATAAACAATTACATAGATTGGAATTATATTATGCAATCGAATAATTACAAATAATATAAAAAAGGAATGGGAATTCTTGTTTGTATTCCAGGAGATGAACATAATGGAATACAAAGTAAAAGGCCAGGAATTGTATTAAGTTCCCATCCTAATTATATAGTTATACAGTTATTATCAACTCAACCTAGTGATCATGATTTAGGAACACTAACCATAAATAACAAAATTTCTTATATAAGTCCAATTTACTTAATAAATATTATAAAAAATCAAGTATTAGGGTTTTGATTTGACTATAATACTAGAAAACCTATTTATTTGAATAAATCAAGTAAATTAATGAAAATTATTGAAAGTAACCCTTATAAAGCAAATTCTATAACATTAAAATTAAAAGAATATTTAGAACTTAAAAATAGTATTATTAATCAAAGCCAAGTATTAAAAATAAGAAAACAAATGAATGAACTAACTAATTGAAATAAAGATTTACAACAAGAAATTCAACAACTTAAAAATGAGATTGATTTATTGAAAAATTCTAAATCAAAAACTTGTAATCGTGGATAGTTTTCTTTACTAAAAACCAATATGTGAAAAAATATTTTATAAATCATGTAAAATTATATTAAGAAAACTTAGGAGGATATTTATATGTCAAATAAAGTTAAAAGACCAATGAATGCTTATATGATTTTTAGTAAATAAAAAAGATCAGAGATTATTCAACAAAAACCAGAACTTAAATCTAAAGTTGCAGAAGTTGCCAAACTTATTGGTAATCATTGAAAAGAAATGACAAGCGAAGAGAAATCTAAATATCAAAATTTAGCACTAGAAGATAAAAAAAGATATGAAAGTGAAATACAAAAATAACTATCTTAAATTCATTCTAAACAGCCCTAATTTAGGGCTGTTTATTTTTTTAATACTTAAACCATATAAATTTTTAAATAGTTTGTATATGAGCAAATTTGGTTCCTTAAAATTAATTTTAAAGATATAAGAGATTGCAACAGCAATCTCTTATTTTTACATTTGTGATGAACTTGGTTTATATCCACTTATTGAAGGTTGATTTTGTATATCTATCGAATTTATTCATTCTCCAATACCTTCATCATCAAAAGAATTTAGACTTATTTCTTCAAAATCATCTATTTTTATATTTTCACTTTATAAAAAAGATTTGTCTCTAGATACATCAAGATATAATGTTTTAACTATGTCTGACAATGTTTTTAAACGTTTTTCGAAAATAGTGTTTTCTATTTGTATTTTTAGTGATTTAATTTTAAATTCACCAAATCAATTTTCATATTGATTTAATTTAAGAATTCTATGGTTTTTATCTTGAAAATAATCATCTAATACTTTCTTTCATATTTTATTTTCTAGATTTCGTATTTCTCTATCTTCTTTTGATAAAAAAATTTCATTTTTATCACTATTTTTTAGTAATTAACATCTTTTTAATTCTAAATTTTTAATCTTTTCTAAATGTTCTTCTTTAATCAAATTTAATGTTTTGATTTTTTTCTTTTTTTCAGTCATTATATTTTCACATTGTTGCATTAACTTTTCATTTCTTTTTTCAGTTGCTTTTTGATATTTTTTTGCAATTTTGTATTTTGTATTTTCTTTTTTTCTAATTTTTTTTCTAATTCTTCTAATATATTTAATATTTTTTCTTCTTCAAGAAATTCAAAATTATAATTTAAATTATAATTTTTATTATATAATTTCATATATTCTGAATTTTTTATCGGACTTCTCCCCACATTTTTAAATCAAACATATAATTACAGTTTCAAAACTAGGTATCTTGTTGAATTTATATGCAGCTTCTTTAGCATATAAATGAACATGATGTTTTGCAACTTTGATATGTGTTTTAAATGTTCTTCTTATATGTTTTCAAACTGATTCAATTTGGTTGGTATTTACACCAATTTTTGAAACATAGCCATCTTGATGGTTAACTGTTTCATGCTTAGTGAAAACTGATTTAAAATCGCAATATCCTTTTCAAGAATCAGTATATACAAGACATTTTGAAGAAATGTGGTTTTTTGCAAACTGCAAAAGATTTTTACTCTTTGCGTTTTTCAATACTTTCACAATTAAATTATTGGTTGTTTTTTGATAAATGCCAACAATCAAGGTTTTATTCACCAAGGATCTTCCTTGTTTTTTAAAACCCATATGTGAAAGATACATTTCATCAATTTGCACTGTACCTTCAACAATAAATTGAGGTTTTTGTTTTGCAATACGTGTTCTGATTTTATGAGTCATTCTTCAAGCAGTTTTCAAAGTCACTCCCAATTCTTTTGCAATATATGTTGATGGAATTCCATGTTTGGTGTTTATTCATCTAAAGATAAGATAAAACCAAGATGTTAAAGATGTTTGTGACCTTGAAAATATGGTGCCTGTGAGAATGCTAAATGTTTGATTACATTTTAAACATCTCATTCTTTTTAAATCAGAAGTATTCAAATTAAAACTAAAACACCTAATACATTTGTTTTCTTTCAAATTTGCTATATATGCAAGACATTGCTGTTCAGTTTGAAAAGCATTTTTGAATTCATTCAGTTTCATTATTCCCTCCACAAGTACATGTGGGGAGAAGTCCGTTTTTGAATTTATGTTTATTTAAATTTTATATTCATTTGTTATAATTATTTTGTTCTATACAAAAATAAGAACAATTTAATTATAACAATTTTATTTTAAATTTTAACACTTATTTAATTTAAATATTTTCATTAAAATTATACAAATAAAATTGTTAAGCAAACTGCACAATTGTGCATTTTTGAAGTATTTAAAATATTTACATTTTTTGTGATTTACTACTAGAAATTTGACTTTTACTTGTTGAAGCTTCACTGTTTACTTTTGATTTATCTTTTTCAAATCCAAGAGCATTAGCAACTCTTTCTCGTTTTTCTTTCTCTTTACTTTCTCCTCAAGCTTTGTTTACTTCATCGGCTTTTTTATTATGAGCATCTTTTCTGTCTTGACTTCATTCATTACATGATCTTCACATATTTATATTCTCCTTTATTATTTTTGAATATTTTTTTTACCTTTAAAATATTCACACAAAAAGTATATATTTTTAAAACAAAAAATGTGTAAAAAATAATAAAGAATAGTGATTTGAAATAAAATAAACTATAACATGGAATTTGAATGATATATTGTACTTGTTTTAGGATGTGCTTCTTGTTGGTTTACTGTATTTCGTATAGATGAATCAAAATTATTGACATTTACTGGTTCAATATTTGAACTATTATTTAAGAGTTAATTTATAGTTTTATCTTTTCTATTGTCTAATTCTTGTTTTAAAATTTCATATTGTGTTTGTAATTTAGTTTCTAGTTTATCGTTTGTTAAATTCTTAATTATTGATTGACGTTCTTTTTTTCTTTATCTTTTTTTTCATCATTTTTGCATATTTTATTATATCATCAAGATTCTACTTTTTTTGTTGCAGTTGAAAATATTGATGTAAATCCTTTAAATATTGTACCAAGTCCACTGGAAGTGACAGCAATTATAATTTTTGTCTCAAGTAATAATGCTGTTGCTGTTGCAGGTATAAGTGCAGGAATAGCAAAAGTAAGGATAGGAGTTAAAATAATAAGAGATAAAGAAATTATTGTAATAGTTCATCATACTCTCTTTTCACTTTTATTTGGCTTTAATTTAGAATTTTGTTGATATTTTAAAAAATCTTTAATTGGTACGTATTGACAATTATTTTTATTGTTTGGAATTCTTTAAATTAATGAAAAATCATTTTTGTATTCATTTACATTTTGATATTTTTTTATTTGATTAATAATTTGTAAATCATCATTATTTTCATAATAATCAAAATATAATACTTTTTCAGTAATAGAATTATCAATATGTACAAAAGTTGTTATAAAATAAATTTCATTATTAATTAGTAAAATTTCTTCATACATTTTATTAATAGCTGTATTTTTGATTTGTTTTTCATCATAAAATGTTATGGCATTATATGAATATTTTTTTAAATTAATATTACTTTTTTCTTCAATAGTTTCGGTTTGTGTTCCTATTTCCTTAGTTAATATTTGAGACGTTGATATTTTTTCTGTGTCAATATTGTCTAGATCATCATAAAATATTTCATTTTCTGATAAATCATCATTGATTGATTTATTAGTATTATTATTTTGAATCAATTTAAATGTTTTTCCACCATGTCTTCTTTTTACTTTTGCAGTTGTTGTTGGTTGTTTTTTAATATCTTCTATGGATTTATTTTCTGATAGAAAATTATATGTTTGTGATTTTGTTTTGTCAGTTATGTTAATATCTCCTTTTAACAATAAAACCCATTTACTTTTAAAATAAAGTAATGGATTAAAACTTATATATTGAATAACAACTACATGTTATCAAATTTTGTGTATTTTACAATTAGTTAAAGTTTTAACCAAAATTGAATATTTGGGTTTTGAAAGTTCCTAGTTTTCAATTATAAATTTTGATTTGCTCATCAACGAATTTTTTCATGGTTTCATTTGGAACTAGAAATAAAAAATCGTATCCGTTTTTACAGTAATGTCGCAATCCGTCAAATTTTATTCTCATTCGTTGTTTAATTTTTCTAGTTCTTTCAAATTCAATAATCATGACTGGATGGGTTACACTTTATTGGACACTAATTACATAGACAATTGAACAAATTAGTTAAAAGAAAGGAATTATAATTATGGTCAATTGGATGGGTTACACTTTATTGGACACTAATTACGTAGACAAGTGAACAAAGAAAGGAACTATAATTATGGCCAATATTAACTCATATACCGATGAATTTAAAAAACAAATAGTAGCTTTATATCAAAGTGGCAAATCAGTATCTTGCCTTGCTAAAGAATATAATGTTACAAGAGCAGCTACTTACAATTGAATTAAGCAATTTACTAATTCAGGTAGTTTTAAAACTAAAGATAATCGTTCTGTTGAAGAAAATGAATTAATTAAATTAAGAAAAGAATTAAAACAATTAAGAATGGAAAATGATATTTTAAAGCAAGCAGCACTAATAATAGGCAGAAAATAGAAATTATTGTCAAAAATAAAGTTAAATATAAAATTCGCACAATGTGTCATTTTTTAAAAATCTCTAAATCAACATATTATTTTAATTTAAAGAAAAAAGAAAATAAAATCAAAAATAATATTTATGATGAAGCTGTTATTAGTGCTTTTAAAGAAAATAAAGAAGTTTATGGTACTAGAAGATTAAAAGTCATTCTAGAAAACCAAGAAATTTATTTATCAAGACGAAAAATTAAAGAAATTATGAATAAACATAATTTAATATCAAAATACACTAAATTATCATACAAAAATCATAATAACAAAGTTAACGATAGTCCAATAAACAATCTTGTTGATAGAAACTTTAATAATAGAGTTAAAAATGAAGTTATTGTTAGTGATTTAACTTATGTTCAAGTAAATGGTAAGTGAAACTATATTTGTTTATTAATTGACCTATTTAACCGCGAAATAATTGGACATAGTGTAGGTACTAAAAAAGATGCATCATTAGTATATCAAGCATTTATGCACTCAAATCGCTGTTTAAAAGATATTCAAATATTTCATAGTGATCGCGGTAATGAATTTAATAATAAAATTATTGATAAACTTTTACTAGCATTCAATATTAATCGCTCTTTAAGCAAAAAAGGTTGTCCTTATGATAACGCTGTTGCTGAAGCAACCTTTAAAACTTTCAAAACCGAATTTATTAATGATAAAAATTTTACATCATTAATCCAATTAAAATTAGAATTATTTGATTACATCAATTGATATAACAACATAAGAATTCACAGCACTTTAAACTACTTAACTCCAGTTAATTATCAAAAACAAATGTCTACCAAAAAATAGTCCTAAAAAAGGTTGCCATTCCAAATATTAACTCATATACTGATGAATTTAAAAAACAAATAGTCCTAAAAAGGGTTGCCATTCCAAATCCTTAAAATTTAGTTTCTAAATAAAATTAGAAACTTTTTTATTTACAAATTAACTTTTAATTTATATACTATATATGAACTTAACATAGTTTTAAACCTATTTTTTTATTTTTTAAAAATAGGTTTCTTATTTTGAAAGGATAGTTTGGATGAAAGATAAAAAGAAAAATATAATTTGAAAAAAAATTCTTAATAAAAAGTTTAATAAATTAATTTATTTTATTGAAAAAGAACAACGAAAATTAAATTCTTTTGATAAGGTAAAAAAATGGTTAAATAAACAAGAAAATTTAGAACTATTAGCAGATATTGCATGTCAACAACAGAAGATAAATGTTGAAAATTTAAAATCAATTCATTGAAAAAAAGAAATAATTAATATAGGCTTTTCTCCCTTTATGTACTATTTTAATTTTATCACATAAATGCTGAGAAAAGCCTATCTACGGACTTCTCCCCACATTTTTAAATCAAACATAGAATTACAGTTTCAAAACTAGGTATCTTGTTGAATTTATATGCAGCTTCTTTAGCATATAAATGAACATGATGTTTTGCAACTTTGATATGTGTTTTAAATGTTCTTCTTATATGTTTTCAAACTGATTCAATTTGGTTGGTATTTACACCAATTTTTGAAACATAGCCATCTTGATGGTTAACTGTTTCATGCTTAGTGAAAACTGATTTAAAATCGCAATATCCTTTTCAAGAATCAGTATATACAAGACATTTTGAAGAAATGTGGTTTTTTGCAAACTGCAAAAGATTTTTACTCTTTGCGTTTTTCAATACTTTCACAATTAAATTATTGGTTGTTTTTTGATAAATGCCAACAATCAAGGTTTTATTCACCAAGGATCTGAGGCTTTTTAATAATCTGTGTATCTTTGTTTTACAAAGTTACTAATTTAGATTAATTCTATCTTCAAATTTTATCATAAAATGAGCAATTGCTGTATTTCAATTTTGAATAGGCAATGTTCATTTTTTTGTTATATTTTCAATTGCCAAGTAAAATATTTTGAAAACTGCCATATCATTAGGAAAAACTTTTTTATTTCTGATGATTTTTCGTAATTGACTATTAACAGATTCAATAGCGTTTGTAGTATAAATCACTCTTTTGATTTCTACTGGATAACTAATAAAAACCATTAAATTATCTCAATTTTTATATCAATATTTAGTAATTTGAGGATATTGTTTATTTCATTTACTTTCAATGATTCGAGGCTTTTTAATAATCTGTGTATCTTTGTTTTATAAAGTACTAGTTTAGATTAATTCTATCTTCAAATTTTATCATAAAATGAGCAATTGCTGTATTTCAATTTTGAATAGGCAATGTTCATTTTTTTGGAATGGCAACCTTTTTTAGGACTATTTTTTGGTAGACATTTGTTTTTGATAATTAACTGGAGTTAAGTAGTTTAAAGTGCTGTGAATTCTTATGTTGTTATATCAATTGATGTAATCAAATAATTCTAATTTTAATTGGATTAATGATGTAAAATTTTTATCATTAATAAATTCGGTTTTGAAAGTTTTAAAGGTTGCTTCAGCAACAGCGTTATCATAAGGACAACCTTTTTTGCTTAAAGAGCGATTAATATTGAATGCTAGTAAAAGTTTATCAATAATTTTATTATTAAATTCATTACCGCGATCACTATGAAATATTTGAATATCTTTTAAACAGCGATTTGAGTGCATAAATGCTTGATATACTAATGATGCATCTTTTTTAGTACCTACACTATGTCCAATTATTTCGCGGTTAAATAGGTCAATTAATAAACAAATATAGTTTCACTTACCATTTACTTGAACATAAGTTAAATCACTAACAATAACTTCATTTTTAACTCTATTATTAAAGTTTCTATCAACAAGATTGTTTATTGGACTATCGTTAACTTTGTTATTATGATTTTTGTATGATAATTTAGTGTATTTTGATATTAAATTATGTTTATTCATAATTTCTTTAATTTTTCGTCTTGATAAATAAATTTCTTGGTTTTCTAGAATGACTTTTAATCTTCTAGTACCATAAACTTCTTTATTTTCTTTAAAAGCACTAATAACAGCTTCATCATAAATATTATTTTTGATTTTATTTTCTTTTTTCTTTAAATTAAAATAATATGTTGATTTAGAGATTTTTAAAAAATGACACATTGTGCGAATTTTATATTTAACTTTATTTTTGACAATAATTTCTATTTTCTGCCTATTATTAGTGCTGCTTGCTTTAAAATATCATTTTCCATTCTTAATTGTTTTAATTCTTTTCTTAATTTAATTAATTCATTTTCTTCAACAGAACGATTATCTTTAGTTTTAAAACTACCTGAATTAGTAAATTGCTTAATTCAATTGTAAGTAGCTGCTCTTGTAACATTATATTCTTTAGCAAGGCAAGATACTGATTTGCCACTTTGATATAAAGCTACTATTTGTTTTTTAAATTCATCGGTATATGAGTTAATATTGGCCATAATTATAGTTCCTTTCTTTGTTCACTTGTCTACGTAATTAGTGTCCAATAAAGTGTAACCCATCCATTTTGTTATATTTTCAATTGCCAAGTAAAATATTTTGAAAACTGCCATATCATTAGGAAAAACTTTTTTATTTCTGATGATTTTTCGTAATTGACTATTAACAGATTCAATAGCGTTTGTAGTATAAATCACTCTTTTGATTTCTACTGGATAACTAATAAAAACCATTAAATTATCTCAATTTTTATATCAAGATTTAGTAATTTGAGGATATTGTTTATTTCATTTACTTTCAAACGATTCTAAAGCTTGCATTGCTTGTTCTTCACTACATGCACTATAAATTGGTTTTAAATCTGCAACTAGACCTTTTCGATGTTTGTATGAAACATATTTTAAACTATTTCTAATTTGATGAACAATGCATAATTGATGTTCTGTTTTAGGATAAACTGATTGTATTGCTTCTGACATGCCTGTTAAATTATCACTACAAGCAATAAGAATATCATTTAAGCCACGATTTTTCATTTCTGTGAAATTAGATAATCAAAACTTAGAACCTTCATTTTCACTAATTCATAATCCTAAAACATCTTTTTTGCCTTCTAAATCAACTCCTAATGCTATATAAACTGATTTGTTAATAATCCGTTTATCTTGTCGTACTTTAACTACTATACAATCAAAATAAACAATAGGATAAATACTTTCTAATGGTCGATTTTGTCATGCTTTAACATCATCAATAACATCATCAGTAATTTGACTAATAACACTTTCACTAATATCAGCACCATGATATAACTCTTGCAACTGCATTCTAATGTCAGATAATGTCATTCCTTTTGCATACAAGGAAAGAACTTGTTGATCAAAACCATCAAATCTTCTTTGCCTTTTAGGAACTATTACAGGAGTAAAATTACTATTGCGATCTCTTGGTACATCAATTTCAATTTTACCTTGTTGAGTTATTAATTTTTTTGAACTTGTACCATTACGAGCATTTTCAGTAGTACTATGTTGATTTTTTTCATATCCTAAATAATTTTGCATTTCAGAATTCAACATTTTTTCAACTAATCTTTTTGTTAATTCTTTATATAAACCGCCAGGTTTAAAAACTGTTGTTAAATCTTCAGTATTTTCTAGTAATAAATCTACTGCTTTTGATATTGGATGATTATTATTAAAGTTATCTTTTTTAGCCATCTGTAACTCACTCTTTCTAGTCATTTAATTATATTTACTAGAATTAATTAAACATAGTTATTTTTGTAAGTTACACAGATTACTAAACATTTCCGAAATACGAAATAAAACTAATAAAGCATGATAAGTAAACATCATTAAAAACTAATAAATTTATGCATCAATTGTATATATTTTCTTTTTGTGGTTATTAATAATTTTTCTAAATTCTCTAACAATTGTTTTGCATTTAAATTTTTTTTATTAAATAATAATAATACTTTTTTGGCATCTTGACTATTTAAACCTAAATTAATTAAAGGCTCTAAAGTAATAGTATAACGGGAATAATATTTAATAGCATTATTTCTTGGTGATAATATTAATTTATAATTTTCACTAATATTTTGATTTAGATTTAATGCCAAAATGTCAAAATAAACATTAGAAATATTCAAAGTATTAATTAATTTAATTAATACTTATTTTTGAATTAAGAATTTTAACATAATATTTATTTCGTATACATAAATCTTCTCTAATTGGTAAATGTTCTTTAATTTCAACAGTAATAGTAATAATTTTTGTATCATTTTTTTCCTTACTAACTATTTCATTTTCATTAAAATTTTTAATCAACTTTAATACAACTAATCCATTACTTGCAAGAAAAAGAATTGTCAATGTTATAATTAATAATCTCATTTAATTTCACCTCAATAATTATTAAAAATGAGATAAGCAATTTCCTTTTTTTATTTTTTTTAATATAATAAAATAAAAAAGATAATTCAAAGGCTGATAATAATGACAAAAATAAAAACTGATGGTAAGAAATGAGAAAATAATTTTATAAAAATAATTAAAAATAAAACATTTATTAAATGATGCAAATATAATTCTATTATATTAATATTAGGAACTTCATTAATACTAAATATTATTTATATCCCAAAATTCTTAAATGGTACTACTAATCAAAATAGCATTACTACTAATATTGAAATTACAGCTATCAACGGCAAGGAAACTATCCTTGAAAAAACTAATTATATTACTACTTTTAATACACTTGGTAATTTATTAAGTGCTTGTTCTAATGATTTTACTGTTGAAAAAAGTCAATTGGGAAGATTTTTGGTTGCTGTAAAAGGTAAAAAAGGTACTCAAGAAGATAAAAAATTTTGATACATTGAGCATTGAAATGGTAAAGAATTTATTGATTTTTCAGTAGGTATTGATGATATTAAATTGGAAAATAATGAAATTTTTCAAATTGAATTAAAATAAAAGTTTTTTATAATTCTTTAATCTTGGCATTGATTAATTTTTTTTGATTTTGATACTTTTCTAATTTCTGCTTTTCTATTTCAACTTTTTTTGGTGGTGCCTTTGCTAAAAATTGTTGGTTATTTAAAATATCTTTACTACGTTTTATTTCATTTTCAATATAAACTAATTCCCCTTTTAATTTTGCTAATTGTTCTTCTTTATTAAATAAATTTGAAACATTAATTTCTATTACTGCTGAATTAATAATTTTAATTATTTTATTATTAACAGACAACGGACTATCACTAATAGTAACAATTTGACTATTAGTTAATTGTAATAAATAAGGATTTAAAGTATTTTTTTCTACTTCAAAAAAAGAATTAGTCGTATTGATATGAATAGTTAACGGTAATTTTAAAGATAAATTAAGTTCTTTACGAATTTCTCGAATATTACCAATAATTTCAATTAATATTTCAACAAATTGTGTTACAACTTTTGTTTTTTCCATAACTTTAACTTTAGGAAACTTATTTGTTAAAATGCTATTTTTATACCCCATTTCTTCATAAATTGCTTCTGTAATAAAGGGAATAAAGGAATGAACCATAATAATAATTTGCTGTAAAACATAATATAATGTTTGTAATGAGTTACTTTGTTGCTCTTTATTTTGTAAATTAACTTTATTTAATTCAATATATCAAGAACAATATTTATTTCATATAAAATTTGATAGTGCTTTAACTACTAAAACAAATTCATATTTTTCCATATATTGCTCTACATAAATAATCAATTGATTAAGTTCTTGTAAAATTCATTGATCAATAAATGATAACGAATTATTATAGACAATATTTTCATCCAATTGAAACTTATCATCAATATTCATTAGCACATAACGTGCAGCGTTTCATAACTTATTATTGAAATTTCAAGCTGACTCAACTTTAGTAATACTAAATCTTAAATCTTGACCGGGAGCACAATTGCTAACTAAAAAGTAACGTAAAGCATCCGCACCATACTTTTTAATAACTTCCATTGGATCAATTCCATTATTTAATGATTTTGACATTTTTCTACCTTGTTCATCACGAATTAAACCATGAATTAAAACATTAGTAAATGGTTTTTGATTAGTAAATTTTCAACCCATAAACATCATTCGTGCAACTCAAAAAAATAAAATATCATAAGCAGTAACTAATACTGATATTGGATAATATTTTTGCAAATCAACATTTTTTTGTGGTCAACCCAAGGTTACAAAAGGTCATAAACCGCTAGAAAATCATGTATCTAATACGTCTGATTCTTGAATATAATCGTTAATTGGTGATGGTGGGTTATTATCAACATAAATTTT
The DNA here is from genome assembly GCF_964020205.1 of Spiroplasma endosymbiont of Apeira syringaria. Classification (NCBI taxonomy): domain Bacteria; kingdom Bacillati; phylum Mycoplasmatota; class Mollicutes; order Entomoplasmatales; family Spiroplasmataceae; genus Spiroplasma; species Spiroplasma endosymbiont of Apeira syringaria. Next base: position 1,650,071 of record NZ_OZ026543.1, on the reverse strand, counting down.
CTTAGTTTTTTTATGATATCAAACCGGAAGCGAATGACCCCATCACAATTGACGGGAAATACATCAATCTTGAATATTATTTAATCACTGCAAAAGTTGTTGTTCAAATAATATTGGATGAAAATCAATCTTTGTTTTCTTATTTTTTTGTTTATCAATAATCATTTCAACTAATGGTTTCATTTTTATGAATCATTGTTGTGATAAATATGGTTCAATAATAGCGTTACTTCTTTCTGAATAACCAACTTGATGAAGATGGTCTTCAACCTTTACAACTAAATTTTCTTTTCTTAATTGTTCAACTAATTGTTTACGACATACCATTCGATCTTGATTAATATATGATTGTGCTAATTCATTCATAGTTCCATCAACATTCATACAAATAGGCATTGCTAAATTGTGACGTAATGCAATTTCATAGTCATTAGCATCATGAGCCGGTGTACATTTCATAGCACCCGTTCCAAAATTCATATCAACATAATCATCAGCAATGACTTTAATTAACATTTTATTAGCCGGATTAATAACCATTTTACCAATAAATTGTAAATAACGTTTATCTTTACTATTTACAACTATACACTGATCAGCAAACATTGTTTCTGGTCTGGTAGTAGCAATAGTAATAAATTCACTACTATTTTCTATAAAATATTTTAAATAATACATTTTTCCTTTTGTTTCATGATAATTTACTTCAATATTAGAAATAGCGGTTTTTAATTCTGAATCTCAATTTACTATCTTTTTTCCTCTATAAACTAAACCTTCTTTATATAACTTTACAAATACTTCATTAACTGCTTGTTTAACATTTTCATCTAAAGTAAATACTTCATGCGAATAATCTAATGCTAAACCAAGTTTTGCTCACTGTTTTCTTATGTTTTGTGCATATTCTGTTTTTCATTTTCATGCTTGTTTTAAAAATTTATCTTTACCTAATTCTTGCAAATTAATTTTTTGTTCTTCTTTAATACGTTGTGCAACTTTAACTTGTGTGGCAATGCCAGCATGATCCATACCGGGTATAAATAAAGTATTAAATCCTTGTAAACGTTTATAACGAATTAATAAATCTTGGATAGTACTATCTCAAGCATGACCTAAATGTAAAAGTCCGGTTACATTGGGTGGTGGTAAGATAATAGAAAATGTAGGATTAATAGAACTAACATTTGCCTTAAATAATCCAGATTTTACTCATTGTTGATAACGATCCTTTTCAATTTCAATATGATTATATTTTTTGTTTAAATTTCTATTCATTTGTTATACTCCTTTTTAAAATAAAAAAACATTCCACAAATAGGAACGTTTTTTAACGCGGTACCATCCTAATTCATTTACAAAGTAAATGCACTTAATTATTATTTAAATTACTAATAATATAAGTTACCTTCAAATTAAACTTGCTTAGTTTACAGCAACCACTAAGTCTCTAAATTACCATTTAATTTTACTCTTTTATATTTTAAATTAATTATGTATTTTATTTTACATTGTTAATTTTAAAAAACAAGACATTTGAGAAAAGAAAAAATCTAAATATTAAAATTATCTTTTTTAAAAAAAGGAGTTGATGTTTTCATAGACTGCATGCAGTCTAATTTATTTTTTATATTTTGATCAAAATCACACAATAAAGGAGTATCATCTTTTTTTATTGTCTTTTTTTGATATGCTTGTTTTTATAATAAGAGGCTTTTTAATAATCTGTGTATCTTTGTTTTACAAAGTTACTAATTTAGATTAATTCTGTCTTCAAATTTTATCATAAAATGAGCAATTGCTGTATTTCAATTTTGAATAGGCAATGTTCATTTTTTTGTTATATTTTCAATTGCCAAGTAAAATATTTTGAAAACTGCCATATCATTAGGAAAAACTTTTTTATTTCTGATGATTTTTCGTAATTGACTATTAACAGATTCAATAGCATTTGTAGTATAAATCACTCTTTTGATTTCTACTGGATAACTAATAAAAACCATTAAATTATCTCAATTTTTATATCAAGATTTAGTAATTTGAGGATATTGTTTATTTCATTTACTTTCAAACGATTCTAAAGCTTGCATTGCTTGTTCTTCACTACATGCACTATAAATTGGTTTTAAATCTGCAACTAGACCTTTTCGATGTTTGTATGAAACATATTTTAAACTATTTCTAATTTGATGAACAATGCATAATTGATGTTCTGTTTTAGGATAAACTGATTGTATTGCTTCTGACATGCCTGTTAAATTATCACTACAAGCAATAAGAATATCATTTAAGCCACGATTTTTCATTTCTGTGAAATTAGATAATCAAAACTTAGAACCTTCATTTTCACTAATTCATAATCCTAAAACATCTTTTTTGCCTTCTAAATCAACTCCTAATGCTATATAAACTGATTTGTTAATAATCCGTTTATCTTGTCGTACTTTAACTACTATACAATCAAAATAAACAATAGGATAAATACTTTCTAATGGTCGATTTTGTCATGCTTTAACATCATCAATAACATCATCAGTAATTTGACTAATAACACTTTCACTAATATCAGCACCATGATATAACTCTTGCAACTGCATTCTAATGTCAGATAATGTCATTTCTTTTGCATACAAGGAAAGAACTTGTTGATCAAAACCATCAAATCTTCTTTGCCTTTTAGGAACTATTACAGGAGTAAAATTACTATTGCGATCTCTTGGTACATCAATTTCAATTTTACCTTGTTGAGTTATTAATTTTTTTGAACTTGTACCATTACGAGCATTTTCAGTAGTACTATGTTGATTTTTTTAATATCCTAAATAATTTTGCATTTCAGAATTCAACATTTTTTCAACTAATCTTTTTGTTAATTCTTTATATAAACCGCCAGGTTTAAAAACTGTTGTTAAATCTTCAGTATTTTCTAGTAATAAATCTACTGCTTTTGATATTGGATCATTATTATTAAAGTTATCTTTTTTAGCCATCTGTAACTCACTCTTTCTAGTCATTTAATTATATTTACTAGAATTAATTAAACATAGTTATTTTTGTAAGTTACACAGATTACTAAACATTTCCTCTAATTTTCTTTGTTCTGGTGTTAAGTTATTTCACCATTTTTTTGCCTCATTTTTAACAACATCTACTTGTTTGGGGGTTAAAGTATTTCATCATTGTTTTGGATTTTTGATTATTTGTTCTCTTTGTTGATTAAATCAATCAATAACTTTTTGATAATCCTCCTTTAAAATTGATTCTTCATGTATTAAAACTTCATCTAAAATACTAGATAATATTTCACTATCCTCTAATATCTTTTGTTCATCATTTATAGCTTTTGATTTTGACTTATCAAAATCAATAAAAATTTCTTTTATTTTAATACGGACTTCTCCCCACATGTACTTGTGGAGGGAATAATGAAACTGAATGAATTCAACAATGCTTTTCAAACTGAACAGCAATGTCTTGCATATATAGCAAATTTGAAAGAAAACAAATGTATTAGGTGTTTTAATTTTAATTTGAATACTTCTGATTTAAAAAGAATGAGATGTTTAAAATGTAATCAAACATTTAGCATTCTCACAGGCACCATATTTTCAAGGTCACAAACATCTTTAACATCTTGGTTTTATCTTATCTTTAGATGAATAAACACCAAACATGGAATTCCATCAACAGATATTGCAAAAGAATTGGGAGTGACTTTGAAAACTGCTTTAAGAATGACTCATAAAATCAGAACACGTATTGCAAAACAAAAACCTCAATTTATTGTTGAAGGTACAGTGCAAATTGATGAAATGTATCTTTCACATATGGGTTTTAAAAAACAAGGAAGATCCTTGGTGAATAAAACCTTGATTGTTGGCATTTATCAAAAAACAACCAATAATTTAATTGTGAAAGTATTGAAAAACGCAAAGAGTAAAAATCTTTTGCAGTTTGCAAAAAACCACATTTCTTCAAAATGTCTTGTATATACTGATTCTTGAAAAGGATATTGCGATTTTAAATCAGTTTTCACTAAGCATGAAACAGTTAACCATCAAGATGGCTATGTTTCAAAAATTGGTGTAAATACCAACCAAATTTAATCAGTTTGAAAACATATAAGAAGAACATTTAAAACACATATCAAAGTTGCAAAACATCATGTTCATTTATATGCTAAAGAAGCTGCATATAAATTCAACAAGATACCTAGTTTTGAAACTGTAATGCTATGTTTGATTTAAAAATGTGGGGAGAAGTCCGTAGATAGGCTTTTCTCAGCATTTATGTGATAAAATTAAAATAGTACATAAAGGGAGAAAAGCCTTTTAATATTTTTTCACTTTTTAATATCATCTCTTTTATTAAAAATTGCATGAGGTATATTAATTTCATAATCATAAAAAAAAGTTTTTTTATTTCATGCATAAGTGAATCCTAATTTTTCATAAAATTCACCGACAGTAGCATTAGTTTGATCTGATAATAAAATAAGGTTTTCGATATTATTGCTATGACATATCTCAAAAATTTTGTAAATAAGTAAACTACCATATTGTTGCTTACGATATTTTTCTTCAATAAATATACTTTCTAAAATATCTTCTTTTTTTCTAAATCAATAATAAGTAATGCGTCACCAATTTTATTACTAAATTCATCAATTAATAAACTTTTTATACTTGGATTATTTAAATTATTAGTAATAATAACTTCTCTGCCGTTTGCCATATTTTAACTTCTTTCTAATAAATTCAATATAAAACTTGACTTTAAACGCAATAAACCTAATATATAATATTTTTTTAATTAAATTAATTTAATAAAAACAAAAAAACTAATATAGGTAAAACTATCTATACTAGTAATTAACAGTTATTAAATTAATTTAATAATATCATAAAATATCTTTTTTTAAAAAAAACAAATTGTATGCAAAAAATATATTATATAACTTTTTTATTACATTTAACCTTACTAATAACATAAAATTTTTTCCTAATATTTATATATTTTTATTTCTATCATAAACTAAACACTTATTGCATTTATTTTTAAACGACTTAAAATATAAATTAACTTCTTAAACTTAAGAAGTTATTGGGGAAAAACAAAAAAGGAGATCTTAATGAAAATATTAATCAAAACATTAAGTGTTTTAACACTTGCAACAACCACAGGTAATTTAACTAGTTTCTTAAACACTATCAAACAAAATACTAATATTACACAAAATAAAATACAACAAGATACAATTTATATTGACAAAACAGGAACAAAAGTAGAAACAAATAAAAAAGATTTATCAAATATAGATAGTAAAGAAATTATTCAAATCGGATTTTTTGAAAATGGAATTAGAGAAATTCAAGCTGTTAAAATGCCAAGAATAGTTGAAAAAGTACCAGATCAATTACCAACAAAAATTACTTCTTTAAGTAATATGTTTGCTGATAATCTAACATTTGATCAAAACATATCTTCTTGAAATATATCAAATATAGTAGATATGAGTTATATGTTTTATGATGCAAAAAAATTTAATCAAGACATTTCAAAGTGAAATACTTCAAAAGTAACAAATATGATGGGAATGTTTTGAAATGCAAAAAAATTTAATCAGAACCTTTCAGCATGAAATGTGGAAAAAGTTAATAATTTTGATCTTTTTGCTACTAATTCAGGAATTGATAGCCGAAGTAAATGACCAAAATTTAAGTATCATTAATTTTTAAAAATAAATCAAAACAAGCCTAATTAGGCTTGTTTATTTTGTAAATATTTTTTAAAATTTAAATAATTTCTTTATAAACAAATATTTTTTCTTATTTACTTATTTACGTCGATATTTATAAGCCATAATTGCTCCAAATATTAATGCTCCAATTCAAAGTAAACTAACTAAAATCGGTATTCAGTAATTATCAAAAAGTGCTGCATTGATTAAATCATTTGGAGTACCATAATTATTTCATCCTCTATTCATAATAGAAACAGGATAAGAAAAAGGAATAATTTTAGCAATAATAACTAAAACTGGTTGTCCTTTAATGGCTACATACGGAATATATTGACCCGATAAAAATGACGTTGGCAAATATAATAATAAAGCAAAAGCATTAGCAATTTTAAAATCAGAAGCAAGAATACCAACCATTATTCCTACTGCTGAACACATAATTGATGAAAGCAGAATTGCTAGTAATATATAACCTCAATTAATTAGTTCTCAATTAATCTGATTATGATATAAAGCTGCACCAATTCCTAATGTTCAAAAACTACCAATAAAAATTAAAATAACATGAAATATTAAAATACTACTAATAAATTGTCATGGTTTTAATGGTGTTGCACCAATTCTTTTAATAATTATTGATTGTTTAAAATCAGAATATGTCATTGATAAAGTAACAATTCCTAATACTGGTGAAGCTGACATCACTAACCCCGGTAATACTGTTTGTGCAGCATTTGGGTTACCAGGTGTTAATACAGCAACTAAAATTGTTAACATAATAATAGGGAAAATAAAGCCAAAGAAAATACTATGGAAAGATTTCTTAAAATAACCAAATAATAATTGAAACATTGCTAGCATTATTTTTTTTCCTTTCTCGTAGTTATTTCTAATGATGTTTCTGTTTTTTCTAAATAATATTTTAATAATGAACCATATTTTTTAGTAACTTCAACAACAGTAGTATCATCAATAATTTGACCATCCTTTAAAAAAATAATACGTTTACATAAAGCTTGTATTTCATCTAAGTTATGACTAACTAAAATTAAAGTAATGTTATTCAAACTAATTTGTTCTTGTAAAAAATTAATAATATCAATTCTTGTTTTAACATCTAAACCAGTTGAAATCTCATCACCAATATAAATTTTTGGTTGATGAAATAATGATAAAAATAAATTAACTCTTTGTCTTTGACCACCCGATAAACTATTTACTTTACGTTTGTATAATTCTTTTAATTGAAACTTATCTAACATACTATTAAAAATTTCGGGTTTTATTTTATCTAAATAAATTTTATGATAAAAATTTATTAATTCTTTAACTGTTATAAAGTTAGGATAAACTTGATCTTGAAAATTTATTCCAACAACATATGGAATATCTTTTTTATTAAAGTTATATTCAATTTCTCCTGTACTTGTATTTTTAGTATTACTAATAATCTCACATAATGTGGTTTTACCAGCACCATTAGCAGCAAAAATAGCAACAGAACTACCACTCTCAATTTCTAAATTAATAGGTCCCAGTACAACATTACCATTATATGACTTAGTAATATTTTTAACCTTAATTACTTTCATAATTGCTTCCTTTCATATTATTTTAAACTTTATAAATAAGTATAGCATTAAAAAAATATAATTTTATATCATAACAGCCAACATTTTTTAATTAAAATCTTTTTTTAATATATTTAATTTTAAGTAACATTTAAAATGTTACTTAAAATTTTTATTTGAATACAAAATGCCTTCAGTTCCTGCAGCATATAAAGTGTTTTCTGAATTAATTGTTAAGGCAAGAATATGTTCATTATCATTATCTATTCCTAACATATTGTAAAAAGTAGATGATTTTTTTACTTTTTTATATATTTGATTTGAATCAACACCAGCAAACAAAACACCATCTCTATCAATAATTAATCGTTTAATTTCATGACCTGTATTTAAAATTTTAGAATACATTCCACTATTAATTTGATAAATATTACCATTATCAGAACCAGCAAAAATAGTTCCAATAGTATCTATGACTAAACTTTTTATTGATCCAGCATCATTTTGTTCTTTAATTAATTGAAAATCATTTACACCATTACTTTTATAAATTTTACCATGATTATTAGTTCCAGCAAAAACAGAACCATCTTCACCTATTGCTAAACTATTAATATAATCATGTGTTCCTAACATATGATTAACGTTACTATTTTTATCAATGCTATATACACCATCATCATTTCCAACATAAACAATGCCGGTTTTTTTATTAACTGCTAAAGTTCATATTCAATTTGTTGAATCTGGCAATAAAATTTTTTCAAATTTATGTATTCCATCACTTTTATAAACAGAACCAGTGGAATGGCAACCCTTTTTAGGACTATTTTTTGGTAGACATTTGTTTTTGATAATTAACTGGAGTTAATTAGTTTAAAGTGCCGTGAATTCTTATGTTGTTATATCAATTGATGTAATCAAATAATTCTAATTTTAATTGGATTAATGATGTAAAATTTTTATCATTAATAAATTCGGTTTTGAAAGTTTTAAAGGTTGCTTCAGCAACAGCGTTATCATAAGGACAACCTTTTTTGCTTAAAGAGCGATTAATATTGAATGCTAGTAAAAGTTTATCAATAATTTTACGGACTTCTCCCCACATGTACTTGTGGAGGGAATAATGAAACTGAATGAATTCAAAAATGCTTTTCAAACTGAACAGCAATGTCTTGCATATATAGCAAATTTGAAAGAAAACAAATGTATTAGGTGTTTTAGTTTTAATTTGAATACTTCTGATTTAAAAAGAATGAGATGTTTAAAATGTAATCAAACATTTAGCATTCTCACAGGCACCATATTTTCAAGGTCACAAACATCTTTAACATCTTGGTTTTATCTTATCTTTAGATGAATAAACACCAAACATGGAATTCCATCAACAGATATTGCAAAAGAATTGGGAGTGACTTTGAAAACTGCTTGAATAATGACTCATAAAATCAGAACACGTATTGCAAAACAAAAACCTCAATTTATTGTTGAAGGTACAGTGCAAATTGATGAAATGTATCTTTCACATATGGGTTTTAAAAAACAAGGAAGATCCTTGGTGAATAAAACCTTGATTGTTGGCATTTATCAAAAAACAACCAATAATTTAATTGTGAAAGTATTGAAAAACGCAAAGAGTAAAAATCTTTTGCAGTTTGCAAAAAACCACATTTCTTCAAAATGTCTTGTATATACTGATTCTTGAAAAGGATATTGCGATTTTAAATCAGTTTTCACTAAGCATGAAACAGTTAACCATCAAGATGGCTATGTTTCAAAAATTGGTGTAAATACCAACCAAATTGAATCAGTTTGAAAACATATAAGAAGAACATTTAAAACACATATCAAAGTTGCAAAACATCATGTTCATTTATATGCTAAAGAAGCTGCATATAAATTCAACAAGATACCTAGTTTTGAAACTGTAATGCTATGTTTGATTTAAAAATGTGGGGAGAAGTCCGTAGATAGGCTTTTCTCAGCATTTATGTGATAAAATTAAAATAGTACATAAAGGGAGAAAAGCCTAATTTTATTATTAAATTCATTACCGCGATCACTATGAAATATTTGAATATCTTTTAAACAGCGATTTGAGTGCATAAATGCTTGATATACTAATGATGCATCTTTTTTAGTACCTACACTATGTCCAATTATTTCGCGGTTAAATAGGTCAATTAATAAACAAATATAGTTTCACTTACCATTTACTTGAACATAAGTTAAATCACTAACAATAACTTCATTTTTAACTCTATTATTAAAGTTTCTATTAACAAGATTGGTTATTTGACTATCATTGACTTTATTATGATAATTTTTGAATGATAATTTAGTGTATTTTGATATTAAATTATGTTTATTCATAATTTCTTTAATTTTTCGTCTTGATAAATAAATTTCTTGGTTTTCTAGAATGACTTTTAATCTTCTAGTACCATAAACTTCTTTATTTTTTTTAAAAGCACTAATAACAGCTTGTTCATAAATATTATTTTGAATTTTATTTTTTTTCTTTAAATTAAAATAATATGTTGATTTAGAGAGTTTTAAAAAATGACACATTGTGCGAATTTTATATTTAGATTTATTATTTGCAATAATCTCTACTTTCTGCCTATTATTAGTGCTGCTTGCTTTAAAATATCATTTTCCATTCTTAATTGTTTTAATTCTTTTCTTAATTTAATTAATTCATTTTCTTCAACAGAACGATTATCTTTAGTTTTAAAACTACCTGAATTAGTAAATTGCTTAATTCAATTGTAAGTAGCTGCTCTTGTAACATTATATTATTTAACAAGGCAAGATACTGATTTGCCACTTTGATATAAAGCTACTATTTGTTTTTTAAATTCATCGGTATATGAGTTAATATTGGCCATAATTATAGTTCCTTTCTTTGTTCACTTGTCTATGTAATTAGTGTCCAATAAAGTGTAACCCATCCATTATATTGCTAATGATGACTTTGGTGGACCTTCTGTTGTAGTTGTAGTAGTGATTGGAGTTGGTGTTGTTGGAATAATTGGAGTAATATTATTTTCTGTTCATTTACTATAATTTGCTAAACCAATAGTCCCTAATCCTAGTAATATTTTTTTACCACTATTAATTAATTTAGTTTTAGTATTTGGTCTTTGATTTAAATTTCAAATATCTAAACCTAATTTTTTACCAAATAATAAACTATTAATTGAACCTAATACTGGATTTACAATTACTTGACCATAATAAGCACTTGTACCAATCATTGCACAAATTGGACTTATACCAGTTCTAATTAATTTAGTTAAAGTATAATTTGATTGTGTATTTTCGTTTGGCATTTTAATCTCCTTTATTTGTTTTTATTAGTTCTCTTATAACATCTAGTAAATAATCTACTACATAATAATTTAATTCAAATTCATAATTTCTAATTTTAATTTTTTCCTTCTGCATTTGTTTATTCTCCTTTAATTTTCTAATTTTTTAATTGTTACTTTAATTCAACCTTGATAAACATCATTATCACCAACTATTAATGCAACATTACTTTCCTGGTCAGAAACAATTATGTGTTTTGATTTAACATTTGGATATTGTCTTAAAATAATTGCTCTAATATCATTACTGGTATGAATTGCTTTTGGAAATGGTGATAATATTTCAATTTCATCTTTATTTTCAAATAAAGTAGGTAATATAATCATTAGTCAAATTCTCCATTTTCAATTCTTTCTTTTAAAGAAAAGACATATTCTGTATAAGTTCTATGTGGATTTTTATCATTTATAATTTCATCGATATCTAAAATTAATTTCGGACTTCTCCCCACATGTACTTGTGGAGGGAATAATGAAACTGAATGAATTCAACAATGCTTTTCAAAATGAACAGCAATGTCTTGCATATATAGCAAATTTGAAAGAAAACAAATGTATTAGGTGTTTTAGTTTTAATTTGAATACTTATGATTTAAAAAGAATGAGATGTTTAAAATGTAATCAAACATTTAGCATTCTCACAGGCACCATATTTTCAAGGTCACAAACATCTTTAACATCTTGGTTTTATCTTATCTTTAGATGAATAAACACCAAACATGGAATTCCATCAACAGATATTGCAAAAGAATTGGGAGTGACTTTGAAAACTGCTTGAAGAATGACTCATAAAATCAGAACACGTATTGCAAAACAAAAACCTCAATTTATTGTTGAAGGTACAGTGCAAATTGATGAAATGTATCTTTCACATATGGGTTTTAAAAAACAAGGAAGATCCTTGGTGAATAAAACCTTGATTGTTGGCATTTATCAAAAAACAACCAATAATTTAATTGTGAAAGTATTGAAAAAAGCAAAGAGTAAAAATCTTTTGCAGTTTGCAAAAAACCACATTTCTTCAAAATGTCTTGTATATACTGATTCTTGAAAAGGATATTGCGATTTTAAATCAGTTTTCACTAAGCATGAAACAGTTAACCATCAAGATGGCTATGTTTCAAAAATTGGTGTAAATACCAACCAAATTGAATCAGTTTGAAAAAATATAAGAAGAACATTTAAAACACATATCAAAGTTGCAAAACATCATGTTCATTTATATGCTAAAGAAGCTGCATATAAATTCAACAAGATACCTAGTTTTGAAAATGTAATTCTATGTTTGATTTAAAAATGTGGGGAGAAGTCCGTAGATAGGCTTTTCTCAGCATTTATGTGATAAAATTAAAATAGTACATAAAGGGAGAAAAGCCAAATAAATTATGAAATTTTAAAAAACATTGAGGCATTCGATTCAATATTTATTTAATTTGTGTTAAACAAATTAATATTTTAATTGAACCGGCACCGCTCAATTTTTTTTACAAGTTTGAAATTTATTTTCTCGCCCAAAAATTTTTTCAAAAAAATAAAAAATAAAACCAACACTTGCTCACTGGGGAGTGGCAATGTTGGTTAAATAAAGAATAGAATTAATACAATAGGTCCCTACAACAGGTCTATATATACTAGTTTCCAATTCGCTCCCACCCCAAGAATTACCATTAATGGTTAGTATAATTTATTAGGTATCACTCCACTTTTTATTTATCCATGCAAGTCCACATGCTCTAGCTACTATTTTTAACAACTGTGTTGTAGTTCACTTTTTTAGTTCCCTAACACGTGTTGATAATAGCGTTAAAGAAGATTATTAATTATTAACTTTCTCCTACTTGGTCACTGCGTGTAGTAGATATTTAAAGGATGTTAATAATAAAAATTTTAAAATTTTACAATTACACAAAAAAAGACAAGATTTTTATTCTCGTCTTTTGTCATTTATTTTTAATTTAAGGGTTTAAAAAAGAAATGAGCTATTTTTAAAACTTTTTAGTTATCGACATCTTCGACACGCTCCCTAAAAAATAAAAGAAAAGTATTTCTTTCTTTTATTAGTATTCTTTATTTATATATTTCAAAAGATAAAATAACTTTATTTTTTATTATCTAAAGCATTATTTTTCTTTAAAGTTTTTAAAGTACGAGCACTAATCATTAAAGTTTTTCCACCAATTTTTACTGGTTGTAAGTTTGGATTTCATTTTCTTCTAGAAGAGTTCATCGCATGCGAACGGTTATTACCAGCTAGTGGACCAATACCACTTAAAGCACATTTTCTTGCCATAGTTATTTTCTCCTTATTAATGTTTTAACTAATAAATAATACCATATTTATTTATTTATTTTAAAAAAAATTAAAATTTATTTGTAAAAAATTGAATATTTACTAGGTCATTATTTTAATAAGAAAAATTTAAATTATATATTTTTTTTTAAAAAATAAAAAATATGTTATAAATAAAATATATTATACAAATTTTTAAGAAATCTTGGAGGAAAAAAATGAATTGTATTATTTATGCTGTGCAAATTGATGATGAAAAAAAGATTGGTTTACATGCACGACCAATAGCCAAAATTGCAGCTGCTATTAGTAAGTATAAAAATATTGAGGTAGAAGTCATTAAATTACCTGATAATGCAGATATTACGAAGTCAGTAAAACTTACTGGTAATGAAACTAAAGTTAAAGCTAAGTCAGTTCTTAATTTTCTAGGTTTACAAGCAAAAAATTTTAGTAAAATTGCTTTTATTATTACAAAAATGGATGAAAAAGTAGAAGATAAAAAACTTGAAGAAGTTAAATCAGAAATTATTTCTTTATTAAAAGAAGAAAAATTAATAAAGTAAATGGTTTTAAAAAAAGTATTCTTTTGAATACTTTTTTTAAAACCATTTATCCTTATGATATAATTATTTACGTTCTTAAAATATTAAATTATATAAATGGAGGCATTTAATGAGCGAAATTAACAAAAATAAAGAAATAATAATTTCAGAACAAGGTTTAGAAAAGTTAAAAACTGAATTATATAAACGAATTAATGTTGAACGTGAATCAATAAAAGAACGATTAAAAGCAGCTAGGGCTGATGGCGATTTATCAGAAAATGCTGATTATACTAGTGCGCGTGAAGAGCAAGGCAAAAATGAAGCACGCATTCAAGAACTTGAAACGATTATTACTAGTGCTGTTATTCTTGAAGAACAAAAACAACGTAAAAATAGTAATATCAAAGCAGTTCGTGTTGGTAGTTGAGTAACAATTGTAAAAATTAAAGATGGTAAAATTGTTTCTGAATCAGAAGAAAAATTTAAAATTGTTGGAAGTATTGAAAGTAATCCATTTGAAGGATTAATTTCTAATGAGTGCCCATTAGCAGTATCAATTATGAATTGTGTTGTTGGTGATATTGTTGATATTAAAGGTATTAAAGAAACATATAGGGTAAAAATTATAGAAGTAAAAAATCAATTATAAATAATTAAAAATGATCACTAATAAATAGTGATCATTTTTAATTATTTATAATTGAACAGAATGATAATTATAAGTTTTGTTTTCTTTAGTATCTAAATTACTTTGTTGTTTGATTTTTTCAAAATTATTATCTGGGATTTTTAAGCAATTATTTAGTAATTCTTTTATGTTAGAATTTTCAATATTAAAGTTTTCACATATTTCTTTTAAAGAAAGTTTAGTTTCAAAGTATGTTTCATCATTTTTAATAGTTATACCTTCTTTAATAATTTTATTTTTTAAGTCATTAATTTCAGTTATATATGATGAATTTGGTAATTTTTTTTGATTAATTTCAAATTTTGGTAAATTAAAAGTTGCTGTTATTACTCATGGGATATCTATTTTTTAGATGCAACTGCATTATGGTAAGCATTTTTTAAAAATTCTTTTAATTCTTTAAAAAAAATGGTTGCTTTTGAACTATTGTAAATTGAGTGTTGAACATTAATTAGATCTTTTTGATTATAATCAATCATTATTTCTAAATTTAAACGTTTACTTTTTAATTTAAAAGTATTATTTTTTAATATTGTTTTTATAATTTCATATGATTTTGGCATATAAATATCATTTCTTTTTTTTAACTTATTAAATAATTATCGGACTTCTCCCCACATGTACTTGTGGAGGGAATAATGAAACTGAATTAATTCAAAAATGCTTTTCAAAATGAACAGCAATGTCTTGCATATATAGCAAATTTGAAAGAAAACAAATGTATTAGGTGTTTTAATTTTAATTTGAATACTTCTGATTTAAAAAGAATGAGATGTTTAAAATGTAATCAAACATTTAGCATTCTCACAGGCACCATATTTTCAAGGTCACAAACATCTTTAACATCTTGTTTTTATCTTATCTTTAGATGAATAAACACCAAACATGGAATTCCATCAACAGATATTGCAAAAGAATTGGGAGTGACTTTGAAAACTGCTTGAAGAATGACTAATAAAATCAGAACACGTATTGCAAAACAAAAACCTCAATTTATTGTTGAAGGTACAGTGCAAATTGATGAAATGTATCTTTCACATATGGGTTTTAAAAAACAAGGAAGATCCTTGGTGAATAAAACCTTGATTGTTGGCATTTATCAAAAAACAACCAATAATTTAATTGTGAAAGTATTGAAAAACGCAAAGAGTAAAAATCTTTTGCAGTTTGCAAAAAACCACATTTCTTCAAAATGTCTTGTATATACTGATTATTGAAAAGGATATTGCGATTTTAAATCAGTTTTCACTAAGCATGAAACAGTTAACCATCAAGATGGCTATGTTTAAAAAATTGGTGTAAATACCAACCAAATTGAATCAGTTTGAAAACATATAAGAAGAACATTTAAAACACATATCAAAGTTGCAAAACATCATGTTCATTTATATGCTAAAGAAGCTGCATATAAATTCAACAAGATACCTAGTTTTGAAACTGTAATTCTATGTTTGATTTAAAAATGTGGGGAGAAGTCCGTAGATAGGCTTTTCTCAGCATTTATGTGATAAAATTAAAATAGTACATAAAGGGAGAAAAGCCATAATTATTTAATACTAAATTAATTATATATTATGTTGGATTTTAATGTGGTAATAGGATTTTTAAATAACATTATAAGTTTAATTTAAAAAGATATTATTAAAATATTATTATTTTAGAATAATAAGTTATTTGGTGTACGAGGAAAAGGAATAACATCTCTAATATTATTAATACCAGTAATAAACATTAAAAATCTTTCTAGACCTAAACCAAAACCAGCACTTGGTGCATATCCATATTTTCTTAAATCAAAATATCATTGTAGATCATTACCTTCAATTTTGAATTGAGTTTTATTTTTTAGTAATTGTTCATAATTATCTTCACGAACAGAACCACCAATTAATTCACCAATCCCTGGCACTAATAAATCCATAGCTGCCACTGTTTTTTGTTGTGGATGATTACTATCAATTGGATTAAGTTTCATGTAAAAAGCTTTGATGGTTTGTGGATAGTTAATAACAAAAGTTGGTTGTTTAGTTATTTCTTCACATAAATATCTTTCATGTTCTGATTGTAAATCAATTCCTCATTTAATTTCATTAAATTCAAATTTTTTTCCTTTTTTTTGTGCATTTAAAAGTAATTCAATGACTTCTGTATAAGTAATAACTTTAAAATCAGATTTAAAATCGGCAATTTTTTCTAATTTTTCAATTAGTGATTGTTCATTTTTAGTTTCTTGTTTTTGTTCTAAGAATTTTAATTCAGAATTACAATTATTTAGAACATCTCTAATAACATTTTTTATTAGTTTTTGGGCTATTATAATATTATCTTGTAGATTACTAAAGGTAAATTCTGGTTCTACCATTCAAAATTCTGCTGCGTGACGTGTAGTATTAGATTTTTCAGCACGAAATGTTGGTCCAAATGTGTAAACTTTTTGTAAAGATTGAGCGTAGGCTTCAGCATTTAACTGACCACTAACAGTTAATGAGGCTTTTTTCCCAAAAAAATCCTTTTCATATTTATCATTAGTTATAGTAGTAACAATAAAATTTTCACCAGCACCTTCAGCATCATTAGCTGTAATAAGAGGACTATGTAGGTAAATAAATTGATTATCATGGAAAAATTTATGAATAGATCATGATACTTGATCACGAATTCTAAATAATGACAAGAAAGTATTAGTACGAACACGTAAGTGTGCGTGTTCACGAAGAAATTCATTTGTATGTTCTTTTTTTTGGATTGGATAATCATTAGCGCATATGTTGTAGACAGTAGCAGTAATTACTTTTAGTTCAAATGGTTGTTTTGCATTTGGTGTTAAAATTAAATTACCAGTAATAGTAACAGCACTACCAGTAGTAACATTAGTTAAATTGTTATTACTTTCTAAATTTGGATCATATACTACTTGTAAGTTATTAATTGAAGAACCATCGTTTAAATCTAAAAACCCAACTTTTTTACTATTTCGATTAGAACGAACCCAACCGTTAACAGTTACTTGTGTTGGTATTTTTTTAGTTTTATCGTTACTATTAATAAATAAATTATTAATTGTGTAAATCATTATTGTTCCTCCTATTTATTTTTATATAATAAAAAAACGGACTTCTCCCCACATGTACTTGTGGAGGGAATAATGAAACTGAATGAATTCAACAATGCTTTTCAAACTGAACAGCAATGTCTTGCATATATAGCAAATTTGAAAGAAAACAAATGTATTAGGTGTTTTAATTTTAATTTGAATACTTCTGATTTAAAAAGAATGAGATGTTTAAAATGTAATCAAACATTTAGCATTCTCACAGGCACCATATTTTCAAGGTCACAAACATCTTTAACATCTTGGTTTTATCTTATCTTTAGATGAATAAACACCAAACATGGAATTCCATCAACAGATATTGCAAAAGAATTGGGAGTGACTTTGAAAACTGCTTGAAGAATGACTCATAAAATCAGAACACGTATTGCAAAACAAAAACCTCAATTTATTGTTGAAGGTACAGTGCAAATTGATGAAATGTATCTTTCACATATGGGTTTTAAAAAACAAGGAAGATCCTTGGTGAATAAAACCTTGATTGTTGGCATTTATCAAAAAACAACCAATAATTTAATTGTGAAAGTATTGAAAAACGCAAAGAGTAAAAATCTTTTGCAGTTTGCAAAAAACCACATTTCTTCAAAATGTCTTGTATATACTGATTCTTGAAAAGGATATTGCGATTTTAAATCAGTTTTCACTAAGCATGAAACAGTTAACCATCAAGATGGCTATGTTTCAAAAATTGGTGTAAATACCAACCAAATTGAATCAGTTTGAAAACATATAAGAAGAACATTTAAAACACATATCAAAGTTGCAAAACATCATGTTCATTTATATGCTAAAGAAGCTGCATATAAATTCAACAAGATACCTAGTTTTGAAACTGTAATTCTATGTTTGATTTAAAAATGTGGGGAGAAGTCCGTAGATAGGCTTTTCTCAGCATTTATGTGATAAAATTAAAATAGTACATAAAGGGAGAAAAGCCTAAATAAATTATATATTAACTATTATCTTAGTAGGGAATTATTTATGATTTTTTTCATTAATATTTGGGATAAATTTTATTTTTAGTTAGTATAAAATTTGAAATTCAATTTTAAGTTAATGTTATAATATTACTTATAGTAAAGGGGGTTTATTATGGGCAAATTTTTAAAGTTAATTACTAATGGCTTTATGATAGGTGTTAGTGAACCATGATGTAATAATGAAGGAGTTGCAGTTTTACCTTTTGTATATAAATATAGGCTTTTCTCCCTTTATGTACTATTTTAATTTTATCACATAAATGCTGAGAAAAGCCTATCTACGGACTTCTCCCCACATTTTTAAATCAAACATAGAATTACAGTTTCAAAACTAGGTATCTTGTTGAATTTATATGCAGCTTCTTTAGCATATAAATGAACATGATGTTTTGCAACTTTGATATGTGTTTTAAATGTTCTTCTTATATGTTTTCAAACTGATTCAATTTGGTTGGTATTTACACCAATTTTTGAAACATAGCCATCTTGATGGTTAACTGTTTCATGCTTAGTGAAAACTGATTTAAAATCGCAATATCCTTTTCAAGAATCAGTATATACAAGACATTTTGAAGAAATGTGGTTTTTTGCAAACTGCAAAAGATTTTTACTCTTTGCGTTTTTCAATACTTTCACAATTAAATTATTGGTTGTTTTTTGATAAATGCCAACAATCAAGGTTTTATTCACCAAGGATCTTCCTTGTTTTTTAAAACCCATATGTGAAAGATACATTTCATCAATTTGCACTGTACCTTCAACAATAAATTGAGGTTTTTGTTTTGCAATACGTGTTCTGATTTTATGAGTCATTCTTCAAGCAGTTTTCAAAGTCACTCCCAATTCTTTTGCAATATCTGTTGATGGAATTCCATGTTTGGTGTTTATTCATCTAAAGATAAGATAAAACCAAGATGTTAAAGATGTTTGTGACCTTGAAAATATGGTGCCTGTGAGAATGCTAAATGTTTGATTACATTTTAAACATCTCATTCTTTTTAAATCAGAAGTATTCAAATTAAAATTAAAACACCTAATACATTTGTTTTCTTTCAAATTTGCTATATATGCAAGACATTGCTGTTCAGTTTGAAAAGCATTGTTGAATTCATTCAGTTTCATTATTCCCTCCACAAGTACATGTGGGGAGAAGTCCGTAAATATAATCAATATTGATTTTTATTAATGAAAGAGGGAGCGTGTCGAAGATGTCGATAACTAATCATTTTCAAAAATAAAAACTTTCTTTTTTTACCCTTGAATTAAAAATAAATGACAAAAGACAAGATTATTTCTTGCCTTTTTCCTTAATAACTTTGTTAATAATTTTTATTTTATTTTTTAAATGTATATTTTTTAAAATACGTCAAATATAAATTTAAATTTAAGGGTTAAAGAAAGTAATTTTGTCTAATTTTCATTATTTTTCAAATAATTCATTTTTGGAAATAAGTTACTAATATGATAATTAATTATTTCGTAACTTTGACAACCGCCCATATAATTTTTTTAAAAATATTGCAACTAAAATACTTATAATTAAATTTAGTAAGTGCTAAACTTATGAAATAAAGTTAAGGAGAATTTAAAAATGAAAATTAAAACACTTAAAAAATTACAGTTAATAACTGTATCATTATTTATTTTAACTATTTTAACTTTAATTATAGGATTGTGATTAATAGGTTTATTTCATGGAAAAGAAGTAGTAATCTCGAAAGATATTTCTTTACATAAAATTTTAAAAAAAATATTTAAATATAATGGTTTTATATTATGAAGTAAATATAGTTTATATTATATTTTAAGTAATAATAATATTTCTCTTAAAAATTTTGGAAACTATTATACTGTTCATAATTATTATCATTATTCTTTATTACAATTTAAAATTGGAATTATTTTTTGTGAGATTTTAGTACCAATTTTAATATTTATAACTATATTATTAATTTTATGAATAGTTTATTTAAAAATAAAAATGGCTTTTCTCCCTTTATGTACTATTTTAATTTTATCACATAAATGCTGAGAAAAGCCTATCTACGGACTTCTCCCCACATTTTTAAATCAAACATAGAATTACAGTTTCAAAACTAGGTATCTTGTTGAATTTATATGCAGCTTCTTTAGCATATAAATGAACATGATGTTTTGCAACTTTGATATGTGTTTTAAATGTTCTTCTTATATGTTTTCAAACTGATTCAATTTGGTTGGTATTTACACCAATTTTTGAAACATAGCCATCTTGATGGTTAACTGTTTCATGCTTAGTGAAAACTGATTTAAAATCGCAATATCCTTTTCAAGAATCAGTATATACAAGACATTTTGAAGAAATGTGGTTTTTTGCAAACTGCAAAAGATTTTTACTCTTTGCGTTTTTCAATACTTTCACAATTAAATTATTGGTTGTTTTTTGATAAATGCCAACAATCAAATTTTTATTCACCAAGGATCTTCCTTGTTTTTTAAAACCCATATGTGAAAGATACATTTCATCAATTTGCACTGTACCTTCAACAATAAATTGAGGTTTTTGTGCAATACGTGTTCTGATTTTATGAGTCATTCTTCAAGCAGTTTTCAAAGTCACTCCCAATTCTTTTGCAATATCTGTTGATGGAATTCCATGTTTGGTTTTTATTCATCTAAAGATAAGATAAAACCAAGATGTTAAAGATGTTTGTGACCTTGAAAATATGGTGCCTGTGAGAATGCTAAATGTTTGATTACATTTTAAACATCTCATTCTTTTTAAATCAGAAGTATTCAAATTAAAAATAAAACACCTAATACATTTGTTTTCTTTCAAATTTGCTATATATGCAAGACATTGCTGTTCAGTTTGAAAAGCATTGTTGAATTCATTCAGTTTCATTATTCCCTCCACAAGTACATGTGGGGAGAAGTCCGATAAAAATTAAAAATAAAAATTTTTGAGACTTTATTTCAAATTGTGAAATAATCAATAATTACTACATTCATTAAAACTATGTTTCTAAATTTATCTTATTACATTTAAAAATAACCATTTTAATATAAATTAAAATATTATATGTTCTATTACCAAGCATTTCTTTTAAAACATGCCAAATATTAGTTTCAGTAAAGCAACCAATATTTCATTTCTTACCTTGATTTTCAATACCTTGTTTATTATTTTTAAAATATTTTTTCTTTAATTTTTTATGATTTTCTAATTGTTTATATAAATAATCAATTAATTGTTCATAATTACCATTATTAATTAAATTTTTACAGTGATTATATTCTTTTAAATAGAGGCTTTTTAATAATCTGTGTATCTTTGTTTTACAAAGTTACTAATTTAGATTAATTCTGTCTTCAAATTTTATCATAAAATGAGCAATTGCTGTATTTCAATTTTGAATAGGCAATGTTCATTTTTTTGTTATATTTTCAATTGCCAAGTAAAATATTTTGAAAACTGCCATATCATTAGGAAAAACTTTTTTATTTCTGATGATTTTTCGTAATTGACTATTAACAGATTCAATAGCATTTGTAGTATAAATCACTCTTTTGATTTCTACTGGATAACTAATAAAAACCATTAAATTATCTCAATTTTTATATCAAGATTTAGTAATTTGAGGATATTGTTTATTTCATTTACTTTCAAACGATTCTAAAGCTTGCATTGCTTGTTCTTCACTACATGCACTATAAATTGGTTTTAAATCTGCAACTAGACCTTTTCGATGTTTGTATGAAACATATTTTAAACTATTTCTAATTTGATGAACAATGCATAATTGATGTTCTGTTTTAGGATAAACTGATTGTATTGCTTCTGACATGCCTGTTAAATTATCACTACAAGCAATAAGAATATCATTTAAGCCACGATTTTTCATTTCTGTGAAATTAGATAATCAAAACTTAGAACCTTCATTTTCACTAATTCATAATCCTAAAACATCTTTTTTGCCTTCTAAATCAACTCCTAATGTTATATAAACTGATTTGTTAATAATCCGTTTATCTTGTCGTACTTTAACTACTATACAATCAAAATAAACAATAGGATAAATACTTTCTAATGGTCGATTTTGTCATGCTTTAACATCATCAATAACATCATCAGTAATTTGACTAATAACACTTTCACTAATATCAGCACCATGATATAACTCTTGCAACTGCATTCTAATGTCAGATAATGTCATTCCTTTTGCATACAAGGAAAGAACTTGTTGATCAAAACCATCAAATCTTCTTTGCCTTTTAGGAACTATTACAGGAGTAAAATTACTATTGCGATCTCTTGGTACATCAATTTCAATTTTACCTTGTTTTGAGTTATTAATTTTTTTGAACTTGTACCATTACGAGCATTTTCAGTAGTACTATGTTGATTTTTTTCATATCCTAAATAATTTTGCATTTCAGAATTCAACATTTTTTCAACTAATCTTTTTGTTAATTCTTTATATAAACCGCCAGGTTTAAAAACTGTTGTTAAATCTTCAGTATTTTCTAGTAATAAATCTACTGCTTTTGATATTGGATCATTATTATTAAAGTTATCTTTTTTAGCCATCTGTAACTCACTCTTTCTAGTCATTTAATTATATTTACTAGAATTAATTAAACATAGTTATTTTTGTAAGTTACACAGATTACTAAATATTTCCGTCAATTCAGTTATTTTTATTTAATAGAAGTAGTTCAACCACGTGTTCTTTTAACTGCTTCTTGTCAACCCTTATAAAAAGTTTCTGCTTTTTTTTCTGTCATAATTGGTTTATATTCTTTTTCAATTTTATTTATTTTTTTAATATCATTAATATTTCAAAATCCAATTGCAAGTCCTGCTAAGTAAGCAGTACCCATTGCTGTAGTCTCAGTATTTTTAGGTTTAATTAAATTAGTACGACTAATGTCACTTTGGAATTGCATAATATATGAATTATTACTTGCTCCACCATCAACTTTAATCTTAATTTTTAAATCTTTTAAATCTTTATTTAATTTAACATCTGCTTGCATTGCCAGAATAACATCTTGTGACTGATAAGCTAATGATTCAATGGTACCTTTAACAATATGTTCACGTTTCGTACCACGTTCTAAACCAAATATAGCACCACGTGCTGTTGAATCTCAATAAGGGGCACCCAAACCAACAAAAGCAGGTACTACATAAATACGCTGTTCTTCTTTAGGATCAACAATTTGTGAATATCATAGACTTTCATCGGAACGATATAACATTCGTAATTGATCACGTAAAAACTGAACAGCAGCTCCTGCAATAAAAACTGAACCTTCTAAAGCAAAAACTGGTTCTTCGTCTGATATTTGATAAGCAATAGTGGTTAGTAAACCTTGTTTTGAAAAAAGAGGAGTATTTCCAATGTTCATTAAAATAAAACAACCAGTACCATAAGTATTTTTGATTTCACCAGGTGTTAAACATAATTGACCAAATAATGCAGCTTGTTGATCACCAATTGCAGCAGTAATAGGAATTTCTTGCTCATCATTTTGGAATAACATTCCTTTATAAGTAGTTCCAATTTTACCTGAACTGGGAACTACTTCTGGTAGCATATTTTTAGGAATATCAAATAATTCTAGTAATTCTTCATCTCATTTTTTAGTATTAATGTTGAATAACATTGTTCGTGAAGCATTTGTAATATCAATAACATGTTTAGTTTTTTCAACATTATTTTCAATACCATTTGTCATTTTATAAATTAATCAACTATCAATAGTACCAAAAGCTAGTTTTCCTTTTTTTGCTAATTCACGTGCATTTTTAACATTATCTAAAATTCATTTTATTTTAGTAGCAGAAAAATAAGAATCAATTAGTAAGCCGGTTTTTTTATGAATTTTTTCTTTTCATCCTTTTTTTGTTAACTCTTCACAGTAATCTGCTGTTCTGCGATCTTGTCAAACAATAGCGTTATAAATTGGTAAACCTGTATCACGATTTCATACTACTGTTGTTTCACGTTGATTAGTAATACCAATTGCTTCAATTTGATTAGATTTAATATTACTTTTATTTAAAGCTTGTTGCATTGTTGTTAATTGATTATTTCAAATTCCAAGTGCATCATGTTCAACTCAACCTGATTGAGGGGGGTAGTGCTGAGGTATATCAATTTGATGGATACAAGTAATTTTTCCTTCTTTATCAATAATTAAAGTACGACAACTAGATGTACCTTCATCTAATGCCATAATATATTTTTTTTCTTCTGACATATTATTTATCCTTTCTGTACTTTTATTAAAGTATTTCAATTACTTGAATTAAACCACCAGCAATAATTGCTCCTAAAATTGGTCCAATAACAGGCACTGGAGCATATTTTCAATCAGAACTTCCTTTATTTGCTATTGGTAAAATAGCATGAATAATTCTTGGTCCTAAATCTCGAGCTGGATTAATAGCAAAACCTGTTGGTCCACCAATAGCAAGTCCAATAACCATAACACCAATACCAACAGTCGCAGGTCCAGTAATAAACGCAGAACCACTATTAAATATTTTATAATTAATAACTAAATTTTTAATACCAATAGTAGCACAAACAATCATAACTAGCATAAATGTTCCAATAATTTCTGTTATAGTATTTCAAATATAATTACGTTCGGCTGGGGCTGTTGCAAAAGTTGCTAAAATTTTATTATTATCTTCAGTAATGTTATATTGTTTAAAATATGCTAAGTAAACAACTAATTGTCCTAACATTGCACCTAAAAATTGAAATAAAATATAAAATGGAATATAAAGGAAGTTTTCCCCGATAAAAGCTGTTTTTTTATTAGCAACTCATAATCCAATAGTAACAGCTGGATTTAAATGTGCTCCTGAAATTCCACTTAACATTGCAGCAATAGCAACAGCAAATCCTCATCCAGTACAAATAACAAGCCAACCACTATTTTCTCCCTTTGTTTTTTTTAATAAAACGTTGGCAACAACACAATTTCCTAGTAAAATTAGGATAAATGTGCCAAATAGTTCACCAATAATTACTTGTGAGACTTCTGGCATAATATTTTCCTCCTTAAATTAAATATTTTTTATCATATTTGCTACTAGTAAAGCAATTGCTGGTGCTGAACTTAGACCTGGTGATTTAATACCAGCAACATTAATAAAGTTAGGATTATTACTAGCAAATTTTATGAAAAAATCATCAGTTTCAACACAAATTGCTCGTGAACCACTAATTACTTTACAAGTTTTATTAATATTTAAAGTTGGAATAATTTTTAGACCAATTTTATTAATAAGTTCAATATCTTCAATTGTAATTAATCTAGTATCACTTTTCGGTACATTTTGATGAGAAGTAGGACCCACCAAGATATGACCATCAAGCATTGGGGCAACTATTACTCCTTTACCATGAATAGTAGGTATCATAAATAGAATGTGATTATTTATAATATGATTTTCGGTTTTTTCAAGAATACAATACTGTCCTCTTCTAGTTTTTAAAGTGAAATCTTGACAATTTATTAACTTTGCAATATCATCAGCATAATGACCAGCAGCATTAATAATATATTTTGAAGTAAAAGTTACTTTTTTTTGATTATTTAAACAAGTAACTCGAAAACCTGAATTTAATGTTTCAATATTAATTACTTGATGATCAACTTTTAGTTGTCCTTTATTTTTAATCATGCGATTAATTAAAGATTGTGTTAATAATACTGGATCAACAGCATATGAAGCAGAACAAAGTAGTGCACTAGTAACTTTTGGATTAACATTAGGTTCTAATGAAATTACTTCTTCTCTTGTTAATATTGATAATTCTTTTTTAGCAAGACCATTAGTAATACCGCGTGCATATAATTTTTGTATTTCTGAGTTTTCTTCTTTGCTAAAAGCAAGTATTAAAGAATCAATTTTTTTTCATGGAAAATCTAAATTTTTAAATCAATCATTTTCATATAATTTTCTGCCCTCTAGATTTAATTTAGCATTTAGTTTTCCTGGTGTTGGATCAAATCCACCATGAATGACTCCAGAATTTCCTTCTGATGTTTCTTGGGCAATTCTTAAATTTTTTTCTAAAATAACTACTTTTAAGTTTCTTTTTGATAATTCATCACTAATAGCAGCACCAATAACACCAGCACCAATAGTAATAACATCAAAATCAAATTCCATTACTTTCACCTCTCTCTAAACATAATTAAGAACAAAAGTTCTATCTGTGTATAGTTTAATTATAATATATTTTTTTATTATTAACTTAATTCCAAATATTAGGTTAATTTTTAGACATTTTTAAATGAGATTTTATTAAAAAAAATAAGAAAAATTTGCGTTATATTATAAATAACGATATAAGTTCAATATCGTTATAATTTTAATGAGTATATATAAAAAGATATCCAATTATTAAAATTGTATTATTTAAAAGGTAGGTATATGAATGAAACAATTACTAATGACATTAAGTACATTAACAACATTAACTTTAACAAGTAATACTGTTATTAATAGTATTAATGATAATATTGTTAATAACAGTAGCTTAACAAATAAATCATCAATAAAGAATTATACAAATTCATTATTTAATAATCAATGAAATGTTTTAGATACTAGTGATTGAATTACTAACCAATCAATAACTGATTATAAGTTTTACAGTTATGATACTTCAGCATTAAAAAATTATACTTTTACCAATGCTAGAAACGTCTTCTTAGTAGATACAACAGGTAACCTAGTTTATAATACCAAAGTCATTGTTCCTGATAAAGATAAATCAGATATTGAAAATACTAAACAAGAAATGAATAATACTAAAAAAGTAACTACTATTAAAGATACATATAATCCATATAGTAAAAGTAAATATAGTACTTCTTATTTTAGTGGTGATAATCAAGATTGAAAGTTAATTCAGCAAGGTGGAATTGAAAAACACATTGATATTTCACAACAAGCAGGTGCTGATAAAGTTGAACATAGTGATAATTTAAGTGAAACATTGGGTCTATATTATATTGCTAAAGCAACATTATCTAATAAAATTGATAGAACGATTGCTCAACAATTAGCTAATTATTTTATTAGTCAAAGTAGTTTAAAAGAACAAATTAATAATGAATTAGTTACTAAAATTATTGATTTAATTATTGATAATAAATATATTTATAATTTTATTTATAATCTACCATTTAATATTAGCGACAAAAACTATTCATTAAACTATATTTTTGATAAAGATAATAATTTAATTGAAATTTATTATAACAAATGAAATGCTGATCCAGTTACTAAAAATTTAAATTATAAATATAGTGATAGTTATAACGGTACTTCTTCTAATAATGGATATACAAGTGATACTAAAATTATATTTAATGATTGAACGAAGTATGCTAATAATTGAACTGATTTTACTAATATTTTTTCTACTATTACTTTTGATAATAATTCTTTTATTTCTGCAGTAATACCAGGAGGGACAGATAAAAAAAAGTAATATGAGTGTTGCAACAAAAAATATTACGGAAACTATAACTATTCAATTTAAAGTTTATAGTCATGATACTGTATTTTTATATTGGGCAACTTTAGCTATTTGAATTAATATTTGACATGATGATCATAATGTTTACTTAGATATACAAATAGAAGAAAGTGCTAGTGGAGGAAATAAAACTTTAACTTCTAATATAAATATAAACGATGTGTCTTTTATTTCTACAATGAAATAATTGATGTGTTTAACAGTTAAATAAATAAGTTTAATTAAGAAAAATTAAAAATAAAAATATTTAGTTAAGTATAAATGATATTGAATTAAAAATGCTGGACAATTACCAGCATTTTTAAAGTTATATTTGATAATAAACTATATTAGAAAATTAAACTATTATTTATTCAAACTCTGATTTAGGAAATACATATTTATCGATAGCTTTTGCAACACCACCACAAGTATTTTTACTAGTAACATCATATGCTATTTCTTTTAAATTAGGATGAGCATTTTGCATTGCAATACCATATTTAGCCCACTTTATTAATTTATAATCATTCATACCATCACCACAAGCTAGTACTTGGTCAGGAGTAATATTTCATTTTTTGCATAAAAATTGTACAGCAGCAGCTTTATTAATACCAATTGGATTAATTTCGATAACACTATGAGAAGAAGTAGCAAGTTCTAAATCTTTTATAGTATTTAATTGTTCTAAAATTGGATTAACTTGTTTTTTCTTTTTACAAAATAATAAAATTTTATACATACCCTCATCGGTATTCTCATCAATTTGTTTAGTTGGTAGGTTATTAAAATTTTCCATAATTTTAACTTTTAGTGATCTGCGATTAATTAAGCCTGTTTTATTATCGGTACTATATCCTCACATTGCTAAATTATTTTTATTAGCAAATTTAACTATTGTTTGTATTTGCTCTTTTGTTAATGATTTTTCATATAATATATCTAATCTATTATCATTAGTAATATCAAGGATGTTACCACCATTATAACAAATAATATGACCGGTTTTTTCGTGCATTAAACATGCTTTTGCAATATCAATGGTTGAACTTGGTGCTCTTCCTGTTGCAATAATAACTTTAATATTTTTTTGATATGCTTTTTGAATTGCAATTAGATTTTTAGGATGAATTTTTCATCTACTTTTTAGTAAAGTTCCATCTAGATCAAGAACAATTAATTTAATAGCCATTATAAATACCTTATTTTCCCATTTCTTCGATAATATTAGTCATATCTTTTTCAGAAACTAAACCAAAATTTTTTTTAACTTCTTTTCCTTCTTTATTAAAATAAATTAATGTTGGAATTGATTGGATTTCATACTCTTTTGCTAGTTCTTTAGCTTTGTCAACATCAACTTTAATAAAATTAATATTTTTGTGTTTTTCGTCATTAGCAACATTTTCAAATCTTGGCCCTAACATTTTACAAGGACCACATCATTCTGCTGAAAAATCAATTACTGTTATTTTTTTTAATTGTAAAAGTTGCTCAACTTCTTTTATAGAATTAATATGTTGTATTTTGCTTTCATTATGCATGTGTTCACTACCTTTTCTTTTAATTTATTTTATGGTTTAATTTTATCATTAGTTTTAATTTTTAAAACATTAAACGATAAAATATTTTTTTTAATTTTAGTTATTACTATATAAATATTTATAATTTTTTTAGAATAAATTTATAAGAAAATTGTAAATTATTTTTCGGACTTCTCCCCACATGTACTTGTGGAGGGAATAATGAAACTGAATGAATTCAACAATGCTTTTCAAACTGAACAGCAATGTCTTGCATATATAGCAAATTTGAAAGAAAACAAATGTATTAGGTGTTTTAGTTTTAATTTGAATACTTCTGATTTAAAAAGAATGAGATGTTTAAAATGTAATAAAACATTTAGCATTCTCACAGGCACCATATTTTCAAGGTCACAAACATCTTTAACATCTTGGTTTTATCTTATCTTTAGATGAATAAACACCAAACATGGAATTCCATCAACAGATATTGCAAAAGAATTGGGAGTGACTTTGAAAAATGCTTGAAGAATGACTCATAAAATCAGAACACGTATTGCAAAACAAAAACCTCAATTTATTGTTAAAGGTACAGTGCAAATTGATGAAATGTATCTTTCACATATGGGTTTTAAAAAACAAGGAAGATCCTTGGTGAATAAAACCTTGATTGTTGGCATTTATCAAAAAACAACCAATAATTTAATTGTGAAAGTATTGAAAAACGCAAAGAGTAAAAAGCTTTTGCAGTTTGCAAAAAACCACATTTCTTCAAAATGTCTTGTATATACTGATTATTGAAAAGGATATTGCGATTTTAAATCAGTTTTCACTAAGCATGAAACAGTTAACCATCAAGATGGCTATTTTTCAAAAATTGGTGTAAATACCAACCAAATTGAATCAGTTTGAAAACATATAAGAAGAACATTTAAAACACATATCAAAGTTGCAAAACATCATGTTCATTTATATGCTAAAGAAGCTGCATATAAATTCAACAAGATACCTAGTTTTGAAACTGTAATTCTATGTTTGATTTAAAAATGTGGGGAGAAGTCCGTAGATAGGCTTTTCTCAGCATTTATGTGATAAAATTAAAATAGTACATAAAGGGAGAAAAGCCTTATTTTGTTTAAAATTAAAGAAATATCTTTTCAATTTTAGAATATATCTGTTATAATCTGAAATATATAGGTTAGGACTAAACAATTTATAGGTTAGGACTAAACAATTTGAGAAGGGGATAAATAAATTATTAGTATATTTTATAAAACTGTTTAATAAATAGATGTAAATGAATTTTAAAAGGTGTAGAGTTAATATTTATTTATGGTATTTCAAAAAAATAGTTTGGTAGAGAGTTATTTTTTAATTTTTAATATTATTTATTTTTCCACAAAAACAAAAATTGTAAAAACCTATGTGTTAAAGTATGTTTATATTAAGTTTTTAAGAGCAGGTTATTTGGGTTACTATAATTTATGCATCCTTTTAGAAGGAGAGTAAAAAATGTCTGTTTTTAATAGACTTGCATGTGTTTTTAAGCCACCTGCAAAAAAAGAAATTTTTAGTGAAGACTTAAAGCAAGTTAATAAAAAATTTATTATTTTACGTAATCAAGTTTTTGGTTTTAGCATTTTATCATATATTCTTTACTACTTTACTCGTCAAGCGTATACAGTAGCGGGTTCTGCTTTAGAAAGCAATGGTAGCATAACTAAAATGGAGTATGCTTTAATGGGAACAATTTTTGCGGTTGTTTATGGTGGTGCTAAATTTATTGTTGGAAATGTCGCTGACCGTAGTTCAGGAAGAGTAATCATGATTGTTGGATTATTTGTTTCTTCTATTTTAAATATTATTATGGGTGGTGTAGTTGCTTTTGCTGGAACTAAAATTAGTGTTGGCCCATTTGTAATGATGTTGAGTTTGATTGCGATGTTGGCTGTTTTCCAAGGTATGGGTTGACCAGCTACAGCTAGACTATTTTCTCATTGATTTACTGATAAAGAACGTTCAGGACGTATTGGAATTTGAAACTCAGGACAAAATATTGGTGCTGCTTTATTACCAGTTGTTGTTATTTCTTTAGTAACAGTACTTGATCCGGGTGGAACAATTTATGGTTTATATTTTTGAATTCCTAGTATTTTTGCTTTAGCTATGATTCCATTATGTTTATGAGGATTACGTGATCGCCCCGAAGCAGAAGGGTTACCTACTGTTGAAAAATGAAAAGGTGTTCTAGAACATAAAGAAGAAAAAGCAGAACTTAATTGAAAAGAAATTTTTGTAAAGTATATTTTAAAAAATAAATTTTTATGAATATTAGCATTTGCTAATATTTGAGTATATGTTGTACGACAAGGACTGGCAGGATGAACATTAATTTTAATGAAAGATGTTCATGGTTTAGATTTAAAACATAGTAAATGATTTGCTGCCTGTTTTGAATTATCTGGTTTATTTGGTGGTATTTCTGCAGCATATTTTGCTAAGTGATTTTTTAATAATCGTAAAGCACCATTAATGATATTTGGATTATTAATTGCACTTTGTGGACTGGTTTTATTGCAAGTTGCTCCTCGTGGTAATATGCCTATGCTTATTACTGCTTTAATGATTGCTGGTTTTGGTGTTTATATGCCACAAGCAATGATTGGTGCTACTGCTATTGAACTAACAAATAAGAAAGCAGCTGCTACTGCTTCAGGATTTACAGGATTATCTGGTTATTTTCTTGGTGATGCTCTTTTTTCAAAAGTAGTAATTGCTGGTATTGGTAATGAAAACTGAGATTATGTATTTTATTACTTTTATGGTTGTATTGCTGCTGCTATTATTTCATTAGCTTTACTATGAACAAAAAATCAAGATAATAAAATATTATAAAAATATTATTAAATTAGCACCATAATAAGGGTGCTAATTTTTTTATTTAAAATGATATTTTAATAATAAAATTACGGACTTCTCCCCACATGTACTTGTGGAGGGAATAATGAAACTGAATTAATTCAAAAATGCTTTTCAAACTGAACAGCAATGTCTTGCATATATAGCAAATTTGAAAGAAAACAAATTTATTAGGTGTTTTAGTTTTAATTTGAATACTTCTGATTTAAAAAGAATGAGATGTTTAAAATGTAATCAAACATTTAGCATTCTCACAGGTACCATATTTTCAAGGTCACAAACATCTTTAACATCTTGGTTTTATCTTATCTTTAGATGAATAAACACCAAACATGGAATTCCATCAACAGATATTGCAAAAGAATTAGGAGTGACTTTGAAAACTGCTTGAAGAATGACTCATAAAATCAGAACACGTATTGCAAAACAAAAACCTCAATTTATTGTTGAAGGTACAGTGCAAATTGATGAAATGTATCTTTCACATATGGGTTTTAAAAAACAAGGAAGATCCTTGGTGAATAAAACCTTGATTGTTGGCATTTATCAAAAAACAACCAATAATTTAATTGTGAAAGTATTGAAAAACGCAAAGAGTAAAAATCTTTTGCAGTTTGCAAAAAACCACATTTCTTCAAAATGTCTTGTATATACTGATTCTTGAAAAGGATATTGCGATTTTAAATCAGTTTTCACTAAGCATGAAACAGTTAACCATCAAGATGGCTATGTTTCAAAAATTGGTGTAAATACCAACCAAATTGAATCAGTTTGAAAACATATAAGAAGAACATTTAAAACACATATCAAAGTTGCAAAACATCATGTTCATTTATATGCTAAAGAATCTGCATATAAATTCAACAAGATACCTAGTTTTGAAACTGTAATTCTATGTTTGATTTAAAAATGTGGGGAGAAGTCCGTAGATAGGCTTTTCTCAGCATTTATGTGATAAAATTAAAATAGTACATAAAGGGAGAAAAGCCTAATTTAATTGTGAAAGTATTGAAAAACGCAAAGAGTAAAAATCTTTTGCAGTTTGCAAAAAACCACATTTCTTCAAAATGTCTTGTATATACTGATTATTGAAAAGGATATTGCGATTTTAAATCAGTTTTCACTAAGCATGAAACAGTTAACCATCAAGATGGCTATGTTTCAAAAATTGGTGTAAATACCAACCAAATTGAATCAGTTTGAAAACATATAAGAAGAACATTTAAAACACATATCAAAGTTGCAAAACATCATGTTCATTTATATGCTAAAGAAGCTGCATATAAATTCAACAAGATACCTAGTTTTGAAACTGTAATTCTATGTTTGATTTAAAAATGTGGGGAGAAGTCCGTAGATAGGCTTTTCTCAGCATTTATGTGATAAAATTAAAATAGTACATAAAGGGAGAAAAGCCTAAAATTAATAAAATTTTATTGATTTTCAAAGTTGCGGTGTTATAATAAATTAAGTAACACAATTCAATTAAGTAACACAATTCACCGCAAGATAATTTATTAATTATTTTGTTTTTTATGTTATGATTAGTTTGTTAGTAAAAATATATAAAATTATTAAAAATGGTTGGAGTTTTATATTTGCAAGAAAATTTTTATATTAAAAAAGTTTATTATGGTGCTTATGTAAAAAATATAATTTTACCTATGAGTGCTATTTTAAATAATAAGCGTAATGAAGTTGGTATTAAAAATTTAGGTATTAATGATAAAAAGTTACGTAATTCTACTACGGACTTCTCCCCACATGTACTTGGAATGGCAACCCTTTTTAGGACTATTTTTTGGTAGACATTTGTTTTTGATAATTAACTGGAGTTAAGTAGTTTAAAGTGCCGTGAATTCTTATGTTGTTATATCAATTGATGTAATCAAATAATTCTAATTTTAATTGGATTAATGATGTAAAATTTTTATCATTAATAAATTCGGTTTTGAAAGTTTTAAAGGTTGCTTCAGCAACAGCGTTATCATAAGGACAACCTTTTTTGCTTAAAGAGCGATTAATATTGAATGCTAGTAAAAGTTTATCAATAATTTTATTATTAAATTCATTACCGCGATCACTATGAAATATTTGAATATCTTTTAAACAGCGATTTGAGTGCATAAATGCTTGATATACTAATGATGCATCTTTTTTAGTACCTACACTATGTCCAATTATTTCGCGGTTAAATAGGTCAATTAATAAACAAATATAGTTTCACTTACCATTTACTTGAACATAAGTTAAATCACTAACAATAACTTCATTTTTAACTCTATTATTAAAGTTTCTATCAACAAGATTGGTTATTTGACTATCATTGACTTTATTATGATAATTTTTGAATGATAATTTAGTGTATTTTGATATTAAATTATGTTTATTCATAATTTCTTTAATTTTTCGTCTTGATAAATAAATTTCTTGGTTTTCTAGAATGACTTTTAATCTTCTAGTACCATAAACTTCTTTATTTTTTTTAAAAGCACTAATAACAGCTTGTTCATAAATATTATTTTGAATTTTATTTTTTTTCTTTAAATTAAAATAATATGTTGATTTAGAGAGTTTTAAAAAATGACACATTGTGCGAATTTTATATTTAGATTTATTATTTGCAATAATCTCTACTTTCTGCCTATTATTAGTTCTGCTTGCTTTAAAATATCATTTTCCATTCTTAATTGTTTTAATTCTTTTCTTAATTTAATTAATTCATTTTCTTCAACAGAACGATTATCTTTAGTTTTAAAACTACCTGAATTAGTAAATTGCTTAATTCAATTGTAAGTAGCTGCTCTTGTAACATTATATTCTTTAACAAGGCAAGATACTGATTTGCCACTTTGATATAAAGCTACTATTTGTTTTTTAAATTCATCGGTATATGAGTTAATATTGGCCATAATTATAGTTCCTTTCTTTGTTCACTTGTCTATGTAATTAGTGTCCAATAAAGTGTAACCCATCCATTACCTTCAAATCAATTAACACAAAAAAAGAATTAGATGAATATTTACCATTCGAAATTATTATTAATAAATTAGAAAAACATTTAGAATTTAAAGAATATGAAAAATTAAATAAAATTAATTCGAACTTAGATAATTTGTGTACTAATTTGTCAACAATTATCAAAAAACATGATGTAATAAATCATATTAAAGATGAATTAAAAAATATTGATTTTAATGATGAATTTACTTTTGAAAAATTTAATTCTTTAATTCGTGCAGAAATCAGTAATGATTTTTTAAAAGAACTTTTAAATGAATTAAGTAAATTATCAAAAACTGATTTAAAAAATGAAGACTATTCTATTAAAGAAATTATAAAAAATAGTTTATTCAATACTAACTTTTTTTTAACAACATTATTAATAAATCATTTAGTTATTACTGCTTCTTCTGCTTATACTGCTGAAACATTAACATGAGAATCTTATACAGAAGATATAGTATCAATTAATAATATTATTTCAACTATTGTTCGTGCTACAGTAATGAGATTTGTTAATGAATATTTTATTAAAAATGCATTAAATACAATTTTTGAACCAGTAAAAAATTATTTTTGCCCTCAAAATAATGATCATACATTGCTAAAATCATTTAAAAATTGAGTTAAAAATCAAAATAAATTAAGTCAATTAGGAGTCTTTATCGTTAGTTTTCTTTTTATTAGCGCCATTACTAATGCTATTAAAACTTATGCAGCAGATGTTACACAAAATAAAGGAGATTGAAAAAAAGCTTGAATTCAATTTAAAGAAACATTTCCAAAATTAGGAATGGTATTATCAGCACTTGGTGTAACTAGTTCTGATTTATATAATTTAACAAATAAAATGAAACCAGCTTTTAAATTAAAATATAAACAAAAAGAACAACAAAATATTATTGATGAAGTATTATCTGAATTACCAAATATAATAAATCAAGCAAATGGAAATACTGCTAGTGATGGAAGAAGTTTTCTTACTAGAAGAATAAATGGTCATATTAATAATATTAATGAATGAGATGAAAATGATGTGCAACATATAAATAACTCAGATAGAGAATCTCTTATTCCTAATAATAATCATAATCATGATCGTTCTCTTATCCAATGCGTAACTATCTAATTATATTAATATAGTGAAAAGATTCCTACTTTTAATGAAATTAAAAGTAGGAATTAATATATGAAAAATATTTAAAAATATTAAAATCATTTTTATTTATAAAAAGTTTAAATTATAATAAATATTTTATACAATATTTCATTTTTTTATTATAATTTAGTAGACTATTAATAAACATATTTTATAAGGAGTGAAATATATATAATGTTAAAAATGAAAGGTATTGGTGCTAGTAATGGCATTGCTCTAGCCAAAGCATTAATCTTAAAACATGAAACTATCAAAACTAATCCTAAAAAAATTAATGAAAAAGAAATAGAAGGAGAAGTTAAAAAGTTACATGATGCCTTAAAAATAGCAGGTGATGAAATTAAACAACTCATCCAAAATACAACAAAAACTTTGGATGAAGAAAAAGCCGCTGTTTTTGAAGCTCATTTTTTAGTAACAACTGATCCAGTATTAATTGAAGATACTGAAAAGTTAATTAAAGAAGAAAAATATAATGCTGCTAATGCTTTAGAAAGTACTGCTAATAAAGCAATTGCAACATTGCAAGCAATGGATGATGATTATTTTCGTGAACGTGCTGCTGATGTTATTGATGTTCGTGATCGAATTTTACGTAAAATTTTAAATATTAAAACTATTGATTTAAGTGCAATTAAAGAAGAAACAATTATTGTTAGTCATGATCTAACACCTTCAGAAACAAGTCAATTGAATCCTAAGTTTGTTAAAGGATTTTTATGTGATATTGGTGGTAGAACTTCTCATGCAGCAATTATGGCTCGTAGTCTTGGTATTCCAGCAGTTCTTGGGTTAAAAAATGTTACTACAAAAGTAAAAAATAATCAATTTTGTGTATTAGATGGTAATACTGGTGAAATTGAAATTGATTTAAATAGTAGTGAAAAAAATAAATGAGTTGCTAAACAAAACGCATGAATTGAAGAACAAAAAGAATTATTAGTATTTAAAGGTAAATTAACTAAAACCAGTGATAATCATGAAGTAAAGTTAGAAGCAAATATCGGTTCACCTAAAGATATGATTAAAGCAATTGAATATGATGCACAAGGAGTAGGACTTTTTAGAAGTGAATTTCTTTATATGGAAAGTAGTGATTTTCCAAGTGAAGATATTCAATTTGAAGAATATAAAAAAGTATTGTCTGCTACTAAACATAAAGTTGTTATTAGAACTTTAGATATTGGTGGTGATAAAGAATTATCATATTTAGATTTACCAAAAGAAATGAATCCTTTCCTTGGTTATCGTGCCATTCGTTTGTGTTTAGATCGTAAAGATATTTTTAAAACTCAGTTACGTGCTTTAATTCGTGCTTCAGCTTTTGGTAAATTAGCTATTATGTTTCCAATGATTGCTACTGTTGAAGAATTTAAAGCAGCTAAATCATTATATGAAACTTGCAAAAAAGAATTAATTAAAGAAAAAGTTAAAGTTAGTGATGATATTCAAGTTGGAATGATGATTGAAATTCCAGCAGCAGCAGTTAATGCAGAAATATTTGCTAAATATGCGGATTTCTTTTCAATTGGAACTAATGATTTAATTCAATATAGTTTAGCCGCTGATCGTATGTCAGAAAAAGTGTCTTATTTATATCAACCATATCATCCATCAATTTTACGTTTGATTAAGATGACAATTGATGGTGGACATAAATATAATCGTCCTGTTGCCATGTGTGGTGAAATGGCTGGTGATAAAATTGCTGTTCCACTACTAGTTGGTCTAGGGCTAGATGAATTTTCAATGTCTGCATCTAGTGTTTTAGAAACTAGA
The DNA here is from genome assembly GCF_964020205.1 of Spiroplasma endosymbiont of Apeira syringaria. Classification (NCBI taxonomy): domain Bacteria; kingdom Bacillati; phylum Mycoplasmatota; class Mollicutes; order Entomoplasmatales; family Spiroplasmataceae; genus Spiroplasma; species Spiroplasma endosymbiont of Apeira syringaria. Next base: position 1,611,843 of record NZ_OZ026543.1, on the reverse strand, counting down.
AAAATTATTAGTACTTTAAATAAAAAGGATACAGAAATATTAGCATCAAAAGCATTACAATGTGAAACCAATGAAGAAGTTAAATCATTAGTAGAAAAATTTTTATCAAAAAAATAAAAATATTATTTATTTTTAAAGTTACATTATTTAATGTTAAAATTATAAACATCTAATTTACATAATTTTGAGGAGAATCGACATATGTTTTTCAAGAAAAAAAAACAATTACCTTTATTAATTTATGCACCAGTTACTGGTAAAGTTATTAACCTTAGTAAAGTTGAAGATCCAGTATTTGCTCAGGAAATGTTAGGGACTGGTTTTGCTATTATTCCTGAATATAAAGGTAAAGATGGAGTTGAATTTGTATCACCATTTGATGGAAAATTAGCAACAGTATTTAATACAGGACATGCTTATGGTATTAAAGATGTAAATACAGGTATTGAATGTTTAGTTCATATTGGTATTGATACTGTTGAATTAGCTGGTAAGGGCTTTGATATTAAAGTTGAACAAGGTAAACCAATTAAAAAATCAGAAGTAATGGTAGTTGCTAATTTACAAGAAGTTAAGAATAAAGGTAAAAAAGTAACAACACCAATTGTTTTCACTAATGAAACAATGGAAGGTTATGTTGTAAAGCAAGTAGTAAAAGATGATGAACAAGTAACGGTTGGTCAATTAATTGCTGAAGTCACTAAGAAATAAATATTTTTATTAAAACAAAACCATTTAAGGTTTTGTTTTAATAAAAATAAAATTAATTTGATAAAATATTAATAAGTATTTATATATTATTGGAGGGTATCATTTATTATGGATAATTTTTGGCAACATTATTGATGAGCAATACTTATCGTAGTTTTAGCTATGTTAATAATACTTTATATTTTATATAGAATTTATCAAATTTTCCATATTGATTATCACTGAGAACTGAATCGTCATTTTCCACAATGAAGTAACGAGGGAATCATCACTAGGGATAACTATTTTTTACATACTGAATTTAAATTTGTTGATAATAGTAAATATATTATTATTGGTATTCATGGTATGGGTGCCTCTTTAACAGACTTTAAAACAGATGCTAAGTTTTTTACTAAACATGGTATTTCATTTTTAAGTTTTGATCAACGAGGTTGAGGAGAAAATGAAAAATGAAAATATCATACTTTAGGAACAACTATTAATGATATTAAAGATATTATAACAGTTTTGAATGAACGTTATCCTAATAAAAAAATTTTATTAATGAGTGAATCATTAGGTTCTGCATTAACAGCATTAGCAATTAAAAGATTACCAAAAATGATTGATGGTGCAATTTTAACTAATTTTGTTACTAAGAAAAAAATATTTAAAATAAAACCTTCATTAGTTTGTCATGCAATTTGAGGATTTCTATTTTATAAACATCATCCATTACCTATTACTTTTGATATGGAAACAATTTCTATTAATTCTAATTATATTAAAAAAGGGAAAATTAGAGCAATGACTAATATGAAATTTACATTATTATTTTCCTTACAAGCACAAAAATTAAGTAAACAAGTACCAAAAAATCTTAATAGTGCTAAATGTCCGGTTTTGATTGTTCAATCTGCAAAAGATATATTTGCTGATTTTGATAAAATTGCAAAAAATAATAAACGTTGAAGACAAGGGATAACTTATAGTTTTTATGAAGAAGGTAATCATGCGATTTTAAATGAACCCAATATTAATATTATTTTAGAAGATATTTTAACTTGAATAGAAAAAGAACATATATAATGATTATCGGACTTCTCCCCACATGTACTTGTGGAGGGAATAATGAAACTGAATGAATTCAACAATGCTTTTCAAACTGAACAGCAATGTCTTGCATATATAGCGAATTTGAAAGAAAACAAATGTATTAGGTGTTTTAATTTTAATTTGAATACTTCTGATTTAAAAAGAATGAGATGTTTAAAATGTAATCAAACATTTAGCATTCTCACAGGCACCATATTTTCAAGGTCACAAACATCTTTAACATCTTGGTTTTATCTTATCTTTAGATGAATAAACACCAAACATGGAATTCCATCAACAGATATTGCAAAAGAATTGGGAGTGACTTTGAAAACTGCTTGAAGAATGACTCATAAAATCAGAACACGTATTGCAAAACAAAAACCTCAATTTATTGTTGAAGGTACAGTGCAAATTGATGAAATGTATCTTTCACATATGGGTTTTAAAAAACAAGGAAGATCCTTGGTGAATAAAACCTTGATTGTTGGCATTTATCAAAAAACAACCAATAATTTAATTGTGAAAGTATTGAAAAACGCAAAGAGTAAAAATCTTTTGCAGTTTGCAAAAAACCACATTTCTTCAAAATGTCTTGTATATACTGATTCTTGAAAAGTATATTGCGATTTTAAATCAGTTTTCACTAAGCATGAAACAGTTAACCATCAAGATGGCTATGTTTCAAAAATTGGTGTAAATACCAACCAAATTGAATCAGTTTGAAAACATATAAGAAGAACATTTAAAACACATATCAAAGTTGCAAAACATCATGTTCATTTATATGCTAAAGAAGCTGCATATAAATTCAACAAGATACCTAGTTTTGAAACTGTAATTCTATGTTTGATTTAAAAATGTGGGGAGAAGTCCGTAGATAGGCTTTTCTCAGCATTTATGTGATAAAATTAAAATAGTACATAAAGGGAGAAAAGCCATGATTATTTATGATATTAGATCAAAAAATAATTAGAAAATTTAAAAATAGTAAATAATAGTTGATTGCGTAATTTTTATTTTATAGTTATAATAGTATTTAATTAAGTAACACAATTCAATTAAGTAACACAATTCAATAATTTAATAATTTAATAATTGGAAATGTTTAGTAATCTGTGTAACTTACAAAAATAACTATGTTTAATTAATTCTAGTAAATATAATTAAATGACTAGAAAGAGTGAGTTACAGATGGCTAAAAAAGATAACTTTAATAATAATGATCCAATATCAAAAGCAGTAGATTTATTACTAGAAAATACTGAAGATTTAACAACAGTTTTTAAACCTGGCGGTTTATATAAAGAATTAACAAAAAGATTAGTTGAAAAAATGTTGAATTCTGAAATGCAAAATTATTTATGATATGAAAAAAATAAACATAGTACTACTGAAAATGCTCGTAATGGTACAAGTTCAAAAAAATTAATAACTCAACAAGGTAAAATTGAAAGGCTTTTCTCCCTTTATGTACTATTTTAATTTTATCACATAAATGCTGAGAAAAGCCTATCTACGGACTTCTCCCCACATTTTTAAATCAAACATAGAATTACAGTTTCAAAACTAGGTATCTTGTTGAATTTATATGCAGCTTCTTTAGCATATAAATGAACATGATGTTTTGCAACTTTGATATGTGTTTTAAATGTTCTTCTTATATGTTTTCAAACTGATTCAATTTGGTTGGTATTTACACCAATTTTTGAAACATAGCCATCTTGATGGTTAACTGTTTCATGCTTGGTGAAAACTGATTTAAAATCGCAATATCCTTTTCAAGAATCAGTATATACAAGACATTTTGAAGAAATGTGGTTTTTTGCAAACTGCAAAAGATTTTTACTCTTTGCGTTTTTCAATACTTTCACAATTAAATTATTGGTTGTTTTTTGATAAATGCCAACAATCAAGGTTTTATTCACCAAGGATCTTCCTTGTTTTTTAAAACCCATATGTGAAAGATACATTTCATCAATTTGCACTGTACCTTCAACAATAAATTGAGGTTTTTGTTTTGCAATACGTGTTCTGATTTTATGAGTCATTCTTCAAGCAGTTTTCAAAGTCACTCCCAATTCTTTTGCAATATCTGTTGATGGAATTCCATGTTTGGTGTTTATTCATCTAAAGATAAGATAAAACCAAGATGTTAAAGATGTTTGTGACCTTGAAAATATGGTGCCTGTGAGAATGCTAAATGTTTGATTACATTTTAAACATCTCATTCTTTTTAAATCAGAAGTATTCAAATTAAAATTAAAACACCTAATACATTTGTTTTCTTTCAAATTTGCTATATATGCAAGACATTGCTGTTCAGTTTGAAAAGCATTTTTGAATTCATTCAGTTTCATTATTCCCTCCACAAGTACATGTGGGGAGAAGTCCGAATTGAAATTGATGTACCAAGAGATCGCAATAGTAATTTTACTCCTGTAATAGTTCCTAAAAGGCAAAGAAGATTTGATGGTTTTGATCAACAAGTTCTTTCCTTGTATGCAAAAGGAATGACATTATCTGACATTAGAATGCAGTTGCAAGAGTTATATCATGGTGCTGATATTAGTGAAAGTGTTATTAGTCAAATTACTGATGATGTTATTGATGATGTTAAAGCATGACAAAATCGACCATTAGAAAGTATTTATCCTATTGTTTATTTTGATTGTATAGTAGTTAAAGTACGACAAGATAAACGGATTATTAACAAATCAGTTTATATAGCATTAGGATTTGATTTAGAAGGCAAAAAAGATGTTTTAGGATTATGAATTAGTGAAAATGAAGGTTCTAAGTTTTGATTATCTAATTTCACAGAAATGAAAAATCGTGGCTTAAATGATATTCTTATTGCTTGTAGTGATAATTTAACAGGCATGTCAGAAGCAATACAATCAGTTTATCCTAAAACAGAACATCAATTATGCATTGTTCATCAAATTAGAAATAGTTTAAAATATGTTTCATACAAACATCGAAAAGGTCTAGTTGCAGATTTAAAACCAATTTATAGTGCATGTAGTGAAGAACAAGCAATGCAATCTTTAGAATCGTTTGAAAGTAAATGAAATAAACAATATCCTCAAATTACTAAATCTTGATATAAAAATTGAGATAATTTAATGGTTTTTATTAGTTATCCAGTAGAAATCAAAAGAGTGATTTATACTACAAATGCTATTGAATCTGTTAATAGTCAATTACGAAAAATCATCAGAAATAAAAAAGTTTTTCCTAATGATATGGCAGTTTTCAAAATATTTTACTTGGCAATTGAAAATATAACAAAAAAATGAACATTGCCTATTCAAAATTGAAATACAGCAATTGCTCATTTTATGATAAAATTTGAAGACAGAATTAATCTAAATTAGTAACTTTGTAAAACAAAGATACACAGATTATTAAAAAGCCTCTTTCCTTTTCAACGTCTATTAATATCCAATCTTTTTTGTGTTATTCCACCATAACGACTATTAGTATCATCTATTCACTCTTCTTCATCGCTTGTTGAAAATTGATCTTGACTTGTTGAAGGTTGATCTTGACTTTTGATTGCATTGTAATTATTGTTATTTTTATTTAATAAAGGTGTTTGTTCTGAATTGTTTTTTGTTTTCTTTTTTCCCCCTTTTAATTATAAAAGTCCTGCTTTACTTTTAATAAGTAAAATAGGACTACTTAAACATACATTTCAATTGAATGACATTCTCTTTTAATACTTATAAATAAAAATTATAATTAATAAACTAGATTGTTACTAAATTATTTTTATTGTTTTACAATAAAAGAGTATAAATAAAAATTAGAAAGGCTTTTCTCCCTTTATGTACTATTTTAATTTTATCACATAAATGCTGAGAAAAGCCTATCTACGGACTTCTCCCCACATTTTTAAATCAAACATAGAATTACAGTTTCAAAACTAGGTATCTTGTTGAATTTATATGCAGCTTCTTTAGCATATAAATGAACATGATGTTTTGCAACTTTGATATGTGTTTTAAATGTTCTTCTTATATGTTTTCAAACTGATTCAATTTGGTTGGTATTTACACCAATTTTTGAAACATAGCCATCTTGATGGTTAACTGTTTCATGCTTAGTGAAAACTGATTTAAAATCGCAATATCCTTTTCAAGAATCAGTATATACAAGACATTTTGAAGAAATGTGGTTTTTTGCAAACTGCAAAAGATTTTTACTCTTTGCGTTTTTCAATACTTTCACAATTAAATTATTGGTTGTTTTTTGATAAATGCCAACAATCAAGGTTTTATTCACCAAGGATCTTCCTTGTTTTTTAAAACCCATATGTGAAAGATACATTTCATCAATTTGCACTGTACCTTCAACAATAAATTGAGGTTTTTGTTTTGCAATACGTGTTCTGATTTTATGAGTCATTCTTCAAGCAGTTTTCAAAGTCACTCCCAATTCTTTTGCAATATCTGTTGATGGAATTCCATGTTTGGTGTTTATTCATCTAAAGATAAGATAAAACCAAGATGTTAAAGATGTTTGTGACCTTGAAAATATGGTGCCTGTGAGAATGCTAAATGTTTGATTACATTTTAAACATCTCATTCTTTTTAAATCAGAAGTATTCAAATTAAAACTAAAACACCTAATACATTTGTTTTCTTTCAAATTTGCTATATATGCAAGACATTGCTGTTCAGTTTGAAAAGCATTTTTGAATTCATTCAGTTTCATTATTCCCTCCACAAGTACATGTGGGGAGAAGTCCGATTAGAAATTTTAATAGTAACTAATACTAACTATGATATATAATTTTTATGATTTAACTTTACCATATTTAATTAAAAAAAATAGAAAAATAATAATATCAGTATAGTTATTAAAATGGTTTAATATATATTTTATTAAAGAAGATTTTGTTGTGAATTTGAACAACTGTTTAAAAAGGGATTATTTAATTCTTCATCATTTGCTGATTGTTTATCAAATTTTTTTTCATCAGTTACTCTTTGATCTTGTAATAATGGCATAGTTTCCCTTGAAATTAATGGTGAATTTGGTGTTTCATTATTTTTTATCTCTAATAACAAATTTTTAATTTCAATATTTTTAGCATTTATTATTTCTTTTATTTCTTTATTTTTATTAATACATCCAAAACTAAAAATTTTAATAATAAAATTTAAAATTGGATTTATCTTTTTTTTCTCTAGCTTGACAATATCACTTTTTAATTTTGTTATTTTTTCTTGTTTTAATGATAATTTATCTTCTAAATGTCTTTCTTCTTGTTTTATTTTATATTCTTCTTCAGTTATGAATATAATAAATGAAGTTCCTAGACGTGAATTTATTTCATTTATTTTTTCTAATATTTGTTTTTGTTTATTAGGTGGATGACTATCAAATTCCAATTTTGATAAACAAATTTGTTTTATATCACGTGCAAATAAGATTCTAGAATAAACATGAGCCTCTATATAATTTCCTTCACTTTTACCATAATTACTATGAGGAACAAAATTTTTTCCATTAGCTTTATTAATTAAACTTTCTAAACAATTATATCCAAATAAATGATTTTGACAATATCTTATCAATCTTGGGAAGTGTAAAAAAGTAGATATTTTATCTTTTAATTTCCCACGAGTGAACGTAGGTGGTGAATACGTATCATAAGGACTATATGTACAATTATGTTTTACATAATCTTTTAGTATAATAAAAGATTTTCCATACATAGGAGCTCCACCCATAGGATTTTCCAAAAAATCTAATGCCGCATAGCAAGGTCTACTTGTTCACTGAAAATTAGCACTTCTTTTTGTTTGATCACCAGTAGGGGTTGAAAAACGTCCAAATTTTTCATATTTACTATTATCAAATAATTGATTTAGATAAAATGCAACTTCCTCTACACTTGCTCGACCTACATTATAGTTAGAAATTTCATTTGGTTTTTTCTTATAAGCAAAACAATTTAAAACCTCTGGTCATTTATTATTAATATCGTATATTTTTGAAAAATCAAAATTAATTGTTAACCTTGATGATTGTAATATTTTAGTAATCTTTTCTAATAAATCTTTTGCATTTTCTTGACTCATCTTGCATTTTTTAGATAATATTTTTAAAGCAGATTCATAATCTTCTTGTTGAGAGGATTCGCATAGTTCATAAATTTGATGTAAAATTTCACTTCTAAACAATTGACCATAAATCTCTTTTTTTAATCTTTCTTCATCTTTTGAATTATTTGATGAAGTTGAAGGCAAACCACCATTAATATGTGATAAATCAGATTGTTTGTTATATGCCATAATATTTATCTCCTCTATACTTAAGATGGACATTTGAAATCTATTTTATTGGTCTAAACAATAGAGTATTTCCAATACACCTATTGTATTTTTTATGTTTTTTATTTATTAAATATAATAAAAACTCATTTATTTTTTAAATTAAAATAATGAGTTAAAAAACCAATATTTAGTTTACACTTAGTCATTTTATTAAATTTTAGAAAAAATACAAGTTATTAATTAAAAAAATATATTTTTTTCAAAATTATTATAACTACTATTTTCCTATATTTCATCAATAAGAAATTATAAAAGATTCTGCAATTACTATAATAATGTTATATATGATTGTAAAAAATTATTGACGTTGAACATATATTATTGTATATCATAATATTTATATAAATTAATACTTATATGTATTAAGTTTAATATATAATCGGACTTCTCCCCACATGTACTTGTGGAGGGAATAATGAAACTGAATGAATTCAACAATGCTTTTCAAACTGAACAGCAATGTCTTGCATATATAGCAAATTTGAAAGAAAACAAATGTATTAGGTGTTTTAATTTTAATTTGAATACTTCTGATTTAAAAAGAATGAGATGTTTAAAATGTAATCAAACATTTAGCATTCTCACAGGCACCATATTTTCAAGGTCACAAACATCTTTAACATCTTGGTTTTATCTTATCTTTAGATGAATAAACACCAAACATGGAATTCCATAAACAGATATTGCAAAAGAATTGGGAGTGACTTTGAAAACTGCTTGAAGAATGACTCATAAAATAAGAACACGTATTGCAAAACAAAAACCTCAATTTATTGTTGAAGGTACAGTGCAAATTGATGAAATGTATCTTTCACATATGGGTTTTAAAAAACAAGGAAGATCCTTGGTGAATAAAACCTTGATTGTTGGCATTTATCAAAAAACAACCAATAATTTAATTGTGAAAGTATTGAAAAACGCAAAGAGTAAAAATCTTTTGCAGTTTGCAAAAAACCACATTTCTTCAAAATGTCTTGTATATACTGATTCTTGAAAAGGATATTGCGATTTTAAATCAGTTTTCACTAAGCATGAAACAGTTAACCATCAAGATGGCTATGTTTCAAAAATTGGTGTAAATACCAACCAAATTGAATCAGTTTGAAAACATATAAGAAGAACATTTAAAACACATATCAAAGTTGCAAAACATCATGTTCATTTATATGCTAAAGAAGCTGCATATAAATTCAACAAGATACCTAGTTTTGAAACTGTAATTCTATGTTTGATTTAAAAATGTGGGGAGAAGTCCGTAGATAGGCTTTTCTCAGCATTTATGTGATAAAACTAAAATAGTACATAAAGGGAGAAAAGCCTATATAATTTTATTAATTTCTTTTTCTGTAATAAACTTATCAATCTTCCCTTGCGCTAAGATTGGGCTACCACCACCCTTACCATTATATGTTTTTAATATTTTTTGTAAAATATTATTACTTTGATACTGTTTATTATTATGCAATTCTTTACTTGAAGCAACTAATACTAAATATTCTTGATTATTAATTTTATTAATAAAAATAATAATAATATTTTGATATTGATTACGATAATGTTCAATTATTTCTCTTAATGTTTTAATATCTAAATTTTCAAAATTTGCAATTAATAATTTATAATTATTTTCATTTTTTGGAACTAAAGTTAAATATTTTTTCACTATCTTCTGACGATTTAATTCTTCAAAATTAATTTGTCATTTTTTAAATAAACCATGTAATTCTAGTAATAACATTTTTCCTTTTCTTCAATCAGCAGCTACCACTTTTAAATTATTAATAGTATCATATATTTTTTCAATTTCTTCTTCTTGCATACAATTATCTTTATTTTTTTGATATTGAATAAATAAACTATTGCTTTGTTCTTTAATCATCATTATTTGTTGTGTTAAGTATTCATTAATAGTTTTTAATGATGTTAAAGCATGAATTCGATAAGAACCAGATCCTTTTGACTCAACATTAGTTATTAATAATTGTTCTACTTCTTGTGAATTATAACAATGAGTACCCCCACAAAGTTCAATTGAAAAATTACCAAACTTAATTACTCGAACTTTTTCTTCATATTTTTCACCAAAAAAAGCTAAAGCTCCCATTTTGATTGTTTCTTCATATGTACAATAAATAATTTCACAAGGATATTTACCTTTAATTCATTTACTTACTTGTTGTTCTATACTTATAATTTGTTCTAAAGTTAACATTTGATAATGACTAAAATCTAATCGTAAATATTGATAATTATTAAAACTTCCAGATTGCATAACATGTAAACCTAATAATTTTCTTAAAGCAGCATGTAATAAATGAGTTCCTGAATGATTTTTTCTTGTATAAAAACGATGTGAACTATTAATTTGTGCTTCAACAATTTCTGTTTGTGTTAATTCACCTTTTACTTCCACTTGATGAATATGCTGTTTTTGTGGTCCTTGTTGTACATCAATAACAGAGGCCGTTCCATTTTCTCCTGTGATAATGCCATCATCAGATGCTTGTCCCCCCTTTTCTGCATAAAAAGGTGTTTCATTTAAAATTAAATAACCTTTTTCATTTTTTAAAAATTTTACCTCATGCTCTGATTTAAACATAAAAACAATATTTGTATTTATTTGTTCTTTATCATAACCAACAAAGGTTGAAGGAACTTTTAAATTAGTTAGTAATGAAGATTGAATTGTTAATGCTTGATGATTAATTCTTACTTTTCTTGTATTATCTTTACTGTTATCCAATAACTTTTGAAAACCTTTTAAATCAACAGTAGCATTTTCTTCATTTGCAATCTCTAATGTTAATTCAATAGGATAACCATAGGTATCAAATAATTTAAAAGCCGCAGTTGCATCTACTTTTTTATTATCACTAATAACTTGTAATAATAATTGTTTTCCTGTTATTAATGTTGTTCAAAATTTTAATTCTTCGCTTTTAATAATATTAGTTACTAAATCGACTTTTTCATGTAATTCTTGATAATGTTGACCCATAACTTTTATAATAATTGAAACTAACTTAAACAAAAATGGTTCATTAATATTAAGTTTTTGTCCATATACAACAGCTCTTCTAATCAATCTTCGTAATACATAACCACGATCTTTATTACTAGGAAAAACACCATCACTAATTGCAAAAACTAAGCAACGAATATGATCAGCAATAATTTTAAATGCAGTATTAATAGTTTTTTGCTTAATCTCTTGTGTAAAATAATTATTAATATCATAACGAAAATTTGTCAATTTTTCACATTCATGAATAATATTTTGAAATAAATCAGTATCAAAGTTAGTTGGCACATCTTGTAAAATTGCTACTAGTCTTTCTAATCCTGAACCAGTATCAATATTTTTTCTTGGTAAATCAGTATAATTATTTTTGCCATCATTATTAAATTGTGAAAAAACAATATTTCAAATTTCAATATAACGATCATTTTCAATATCATCTTTTAATAATTTAATACCAATATTTTTAGGATCATATTTAATACCACGATCATAATAAATTTCAGTATTAGGACCACAAGGACCTTGACCCATATCTCAAAAGTTAGTAGATCTTGTACCTTTAATAATACGTTCTTTTGGTAATTTAATAATATTTAATCATAAATTATATGTTTCTTCATCTTCATTAAAAACTGTTACATATAATAAATTAGCATCTAAATTTAATCATTTTTTACTAGTTAAAAATTCTCATCCTCAAATAATAGCTTCTTTTTTAAAATAATCACCAATTGAAAAATTACCTAACATTTCAAAAAAAGTTTGATGTCTTGCTGTAATACCAATATTTTCAATATCATTAGTTCTAATTGCTTTTTGTGAATTTGCTAATCTTTTAGCAATTGGGGTTTGTCGTCCATCAAAATATGGTTTTAATGTAGCAACTCCAGAATTAATCCACAATAATGAAGGATCATCATTTGGAACAAGTGATGCACTTTCTAAAATGTGATGATCATAACTTTTAAAAAAATTTAATCAAGTTGTTCTAACTTTATCTGTTGTTCATTTTATTAACATAATAATTTATCCTCAAAATAATAAAAATTCCTATCAAAATAGGAACGTTTTTTAACGCGGTACCATCCTAATTCACTTACAAAGTAAATGCGCTTAATTAATGATTAAAATTGTTAAATTAGGAGCTTCTAATTAATAATGGTTAAGTGCTTACACTATTCACTCTCGCTGAAAACTAATTATTATTAATTATACTTATCTAATTTAGATTAATATAAATATTAATTTCAATTTTAATATTAACCATAAATATTAGTTATTACAAGCAAAAAGATAAAATTATGAAATATTTTTATAAATTAAAAAGAAAAAAATATTAATTATTAACTTTATATAATAAAAATTACAAGAAAGATTTTTTCTATTTAATTAAAAATATAATTTAACTGGTATTTTTTTTATTGTATATTCATTTTTTCAGATATAAACTTTAGTTAAGATTTGCTTAGAATAACTTTTAAAAAATAAAAATGGCTTTTCTCCCTTTATGTACTATTTTAATTTTATCACATAAATGCTGAGAAAAGCCTATCTACGGACTTCTCCCCACATTTTTAAATCAAACATAGAATTACAGTTTCAAAACTAGGTATCTTGTTGAATTTATATGCAGCTTCTTTAGCATATAAATGAACATGATGTTTTGCAACTTTGATATGTGTTTTAAATGTTCTTCTTATATGTTTTCAAACTGATTCAATTTGGTTGGTATTTACACCAATTTTTGAAACATAGCCATCTTGATGGTTAACTGTTTCATGCTTGGTGAAAACTGATTTAAAATCGCAATATCCTTTTCAAGAATCAGTATATACAAGACATTTTGAAGAAATGTGGTTTTTTGCAAACTGCAAAAGATTTTTACTATTTGCGTTTTTCAATACTTTCACAATTAAATTATTGGTTGTTTTTTGATAAATGCCAACAATCAAGGTTTTATTCACCAAGGATCTTCCTTTTTTTTTAAAACCCATATGTGAAAGATACATTTCATCAATTTGCACTGTACCTTCAACAATAAATTGAGGTTTTTGTTTTGCAATACGTGTTCTGATTTTATGAGTCATTCTTCAAGCAGTTTTCAAAGTCACTCCCAATTCTTTTGCAATATCTGTTGATGGAATTCCATGTTTGGTGTTTATTCATCTAAAGATAAGATAAAACCAAGATGTTAAAGATGTTTGTGACCTTGAAAATATGGTGCCTGTGAGAATGCTAAATGTTTGATTACATTTTAAACATCTCATTCTTTTTAAATCAGAAGTATTCAAATTAAAACTAAAACACCTAATACATTTTTTTTCTTTCAAATTTGCTATATATGCAAGACATTGCTGTTCAGTTTGAAAAGCATTGTTGAATTCATTCAGTTTCATTATTCCCTCCACAAGTACATGTGGGGAGAAGTCCGATAAAAATTTATCATTAAATTATATAAAATTAAGGCTTTTCTCCCTTTATGTACTATTTTAATTTTATCACATAAATGCTGAGAAAAGCCTATCTACGGACTTCTCCCCACATTTTTAAATCAAACATAGAATTACAGTTTCAAAACTAGGTATCTTGTTGAATTTATATGCAGCTTCTTTAGCATATAAATGAACATGATGTTTTGCAACTTTGATATGTGTTTTAAATGTTCTTCTTATATGTTTTCAAACTGATTCAATTTGGTTGGTATTTACACCAATTTTTGAAACATAGCCATCTTGATGGTTAACTGTTTCATGCTTAGTGAAAACTGATTTAAAATCGCAATATCCTTTTCAAGAATCAGTATATACAAGACATTTTGAAGAAATGTGGTTTTTTGCAAACTGCAAAATATTTTTACTCTTTGCGTTTTTCAATACTTTCACAATTAAATTATTGGTTGTTTTTTGATAAATGCCAACAATCAAGGTTTTATTCACCAAGGATCTTCCTTTTTTTTTAAAACCCATATGTGAAAGATACATTTCATCAATTTGCACTGTACCTTCAACAATAAATTGAGTTTTTTGTTTTGCAATACGTGTTCTGATTTTATGAGTCATTCTTCAAGCATTTTTCAAAGTCACTCCCAATTCTTTTGCAATATCTGTTGATGGAATTCCATGTTTGGTGTTTATTCATCTAAAGATAAGATAAAACCAAGATGTTAAAGATGTTTGTGACCTTGAAAATATGGTGCCTGTGAGAATGCTAAATGTTTGATTACATTTTAAACATCTCATTCTTTTTAAATCAGAAGTATTCAAATTAAAACTAAAACACCTAATACATTTGTTTTCTTTCAAATTTGCTATATATGCAAGACATTGCTGTTCAGTTTGAAAAGCATTGTTGAATTCATTCATTTTCATTATTCCCTCCACAAGTACATGTGGGGAGAAGTCCGAAATATTTTAAGTAAATCTTAAATATAAAAAATAAAAATGATAATTAATTGAAGTTTTACAATCAAATCTAGCATTAAAAATTTTATTAATTTATTAAAATTAATCCTTGTAAGAACAATAACTATTAAATTACTATTCATTTTTTTAAAATGAAATTTTAAACAACTGAATTTATTTATTATTTCAAAAAACAAAAAAATAATTTAATTTCTACTCTAAATTTGTGTTTTATTAAAATATTACTATAAAAGGAGTCCAAAAATAAATCAAATTAATAAATAAAAAGGAGACAAATTTTATGTCAAGTAAACTAAATAATAATGAAATAGATAATACAATAAATGAATTTGAAGAAGAAACCGAAGAGGAAGAAAAAGAAACTGAAGAAGAAGAAGAAAATGTTAACACAGAATTAGAAAAAATTAAACAAGAGAAAGAAGAAATTCAATCTAAATTAAATGAAACACAAATTAAATTAGAAGAAGCTAACAAAGAAATAGAACAACTAAAAGAAGAAATTGAAAACAATAAAGATAGTGAACAACTACAAGAACTAAAAAATAAACTAGAAAATACAGAACTTGAAAAAAAAGCAATTGAAGATAAATTAAATGAAATAGAATCTAAGTTAGAAGAAGCCAATAAAGAAATAGAACAACTAAAAGAAGAAAGCAAAAACACTAACGATAATGAAAAAATACAAGAACTAAAAAATAAAATAGAAGAAACTAACAAAGCAAAAGAAGAAATGCAAACTAAGTTGAATGAAGCCAATAAAGAAATGCAAGCATTATTAAACGAAATTGAAGAAATACAAGAACTAAAAAATAAGTTAGAAGAAGTAACAAGGAAATGTTTAGTAATCTGTGTAACTTACAAAAATAACTATGTTTAATTAATTCTAGTAAATATAATTAAATGACTAGAAAGAGTGAGTTACAGATCGCTAAAAAAGATAACTTTAATAATAATGATCCAATATCAAAAGCAGTAGATTTATTACTAGAAAATACTGAAGATTTAACAACAGTTTTTAAACCTGGCGGTTTATATAAAGAATTAACAAAAAGATTAGTTGAAAAAATGTTGAATTCTGAAATGCAAAATTATTTAGGATATGAAAAAAATCAACATAGTACTACTGAAAATGCTCGTAATGGTACAAGTTCAAAAAAATTAATAACTCAACAAGGTAAAATTGAAATTGATGTACCAAGAGATCGCAATAGTAATTTTACTCCTGTAATAGTTCCTAAAAGGCAAAGAAGATTTGATGGTTTTGATCAACAAGTTCTTTACTTGTATGCAAAAGGAATGACATTATCTGACATTAGAATGCAGTTGCAAGAGTTATATCATGGTGCTGATATTAGTGAAAGTGTTATTAGTCAAATTACTGATGATGTTATTGATGATGTTAAAGCATGACAAAATCGACCATTAGAAAGTATTTATACTATTGTTTATTTTGATTGTATAGTAGTTAAAGTACGACAAGATAAACGGATTATTAACAAATCAGTTTATATAGCATTAGGAGTTGATTTAGAAGGCAAAAAAGATGTTTTAGGATTATGAATTAGTGAAAATGAAGGTTCTAAGTTTTGATTATCTAATTTCACAGAAATGATAATGAGGCTTTTTAATAATCTGTGTATCTTTGTTTTACAAAGTTACTAATTTAGATTAATTCTGTCTTCAAATTTTATCATAAAATGAGCAATTGCTGTATTTCAATTTTGAATAGGCAATGTTCATTTTTTTGTTATATTTTCAATTGCCAAGTAAAATATTTTGAAAACTGCCATATCGGAAATGTTTAGTAATCTGTGTAACTTACAAAAATAACTATGTTTAATTAATTCTAGTAAA
Source organism: Spiroplasma endosymbiont of Apeira syringaria (assembly GCF_964020205.1). Lineage (NCBI taxonomy): Bacteria > Bacillati > Mycoplasmatota > Mollicutes > Entomoplasmatales > Spiroplasmataceae > Spiroplasma > Spiroplasma endosymbiont of Apeira syringaria. The sequence goes on along the minus strand of NZ_OZ026543.1, from coordinate 1,595,407 downwards.
TATAATTAAATGACTAGAAAGAGTGAGTTACAGATGGCTAAAAAAGATAACTTTAATAATAATGATCCAATATCAAAAGCAGTAGATTTATTACTAGAAAATACTGAAGATTTAACAACAGTTTTTAAACCTGGCGGTTTATATAAAGAATTAACAAAAAGATTAGTTGAAAAAATGTTGAATTCTGAAATGCAAAATTATTTAGGATATGAAAAAAATCAACATAGTACTACTGAAAATGCTCGTAATGGTACAAGTTCAAAAAAATTAATAACTCAACAAGGTAAAATTGAAATTGATGTACCAAGAGATCGCAATAGTAATTTTACTCCTGTAATAGTTCCTAAAAGGCAAAGAAGATTTGATGGTTTTGATCAACAAGTTCTTTCCTTGTATGCAAAAGGAATGACATTATCTGACATTAGAATGCAGTTGCAAGAGTTATATCATGGTGCTGATATTAGTGAAAGTGTTATTAGTCAAATTACTGATGATGTTATTGATGATGTTAAAGCATGACAAAATCGACCATTAGAAAGTATTTATCCTATTGTTTATTTTGATTGTATAGTAGTTAAAGTACGACAAGATAAACGGATTATTAACAAATCAGTTTATATAGCATTAGGAGTTGATTTAGAAGGCAAAAAAGATGTTTTAGGATTATGAATTAGTGAAAATGAAGGTTCTAAGTTTTGATTATCTAATTTCACAGAAATGAAAAATCGTGGCTTAAATGATATTCTTATTGCTTGTAGTGATAATTTAACAGGCATGTCAGAAGCAATACAATCAGTTTATCCTAAAACAGAACATCAATTATGCATTGTTCATCAAATTAGAAATAGTTTAAAATATGTTTCATACAAACATCGAAAAGGTCTAGTTGCAGATTTAAAACCAATTTATAGTGCATGTAGTGAAGAACAAGCAATGCAAGCTTTAGAATCGTTTGAAAGTAAATGAAATAAACAATATCCTCAAATTACTAAATCTTGATATAAAAATTGAGATAATTTAATGGTTTTTATTAGTTATCCAGTAGAAATCAAAAGAGTGATTTATACTACAAATGCTATTGAATCTGTTAATAGTCAATTACGAAAAATCATCAGAAATAAAAAAGTTTTTCCTAATGATATGGCAGTTTTCAAAATATTTTACTTGGCAATTGAAAATATAACAAAAAAATGAACATTGCCTATTCAAAATTGAAATACAGCAATTGCTCATTTTATGATAAAATTTGAAGACAGAATTAATCTAAATTAGTAACTTTGTAAAACAAAGATACACAGATTATTAAAAAGCCTCTATTTCTAATTTGATGAACAATGCATAATTGATGTTCTGTTTTAGGATAAACTGATTGTATTGCTTCTGACATGCCTGTTAAATTATCACTACAAGCAATAAGAATATCATTTAAGCCACGATTTTTCATTTCTGTGAAATTAGATAATCAAAACTTAGAACCTTCATTTTCACTAATTCATAATCCTAAAACATCTTTTTTGCCTTCTAAATCAACTCCTAATGCTATATAAACTGATTTGTTAATAATCCGTTTATCTTGTCGTACTTTAACTACTATACAATCAAAATAAACAATAGGATAAATACTTTCTAATGGTCGATTTTGTCATGCTTTAACATCATCAATAACATCATCAGTAATTTGACTAATAACACTTTCACTAATATCAGCACCATGATATAACTCTTGCAACTGCATTCTAATGTCAGATAATGTCATTCCTTTTGCATACAAGGAAAGAACTTGTTGATCAAAACCATCAAATCTTCTTTGCCTTTTAGGAACTATTACAGGAGTAAAATTACTATTGCGATCTCTTGGTACATCAATTTCAATTTTACCTTGTTGAGTTATTAATTTTTTTGAACTTGTACCATTACGAGCATTTTCAGTAGTACTATGTTGATTTTTTTCATATCCTAAATAATTTTGCATTTCAGAATTCAACATTTTTTCAACTAATCTTTTTGTTAATTCTTTATATAAACCGCCAGGTTTAAAAACTGTTGTTAAATCTTCAGTATTTTCTAGTAATAAATCTACTGCTTTTGATATTGGATCATTATTATTAAAGTTATCTTTTTTAGCGATCTGTAACTCACTCTTTCTAGTCATTTAATTATATTTACTAGAATTAATTAAACATAGTTATTTTTGTAAGTTACACAGATTACTAAACATTTCCATAGTTTTTAAATCATCTTTTGTAATATAATTTAAATTTACATTTCAATCATTATTATTTTTGTTTTCCATAATTTTTAAACCTTTCATATCCTTGTACTGCTTGTGATTTATTAACTACACCAATAACTGATTTATATTTCTTTTGTTGAATTACTTTTTTACCTATATTTTTAGAATTTCTACGTGCTAAATATTCTTTATCTTCTTTATCTAATCCACCATGATAATACTGTCTTATAAGTATTGAATTAGCACCAGTACCATAAGCACCAGTTGCTTTACACATATCAATTCACATTTCTTTTGATATCATAAAGTAATCATATGATTTACTTAAATTAGTTCTATATGTTAATGTAGCAATACCATAAGTACCAGATTGTGCTTGTACTACTGGAGTTCATATACCACCTGCTAATGCACTACTAGATAAATTTACATAAACCCCAATCATACTATCATAATCTTGTTCAGTTAAAGAATTCATTATTATTTCTTTACCTTTATCCATTAATGACTTACCATTTAAATATTGTTTTTGAATATGTTGTAATTTAGCAATATTATTATTAGTAATATGTGTCATTATTTTTTTATGAATTACTGGTAAATTAGTTAATTTTTGTAAAACTTGTTGAAATTCAGATAATTATTTTTGTGATTTACCTTGACCTAATACTTTTGACATTAATTGATTTTTTAATATTCCTGCTGGATTTTTTAAAAAACTATTAAATAATGAATTACTTTTTTTAAATTTTTCTATTAATTCAGCAGTTTGAATATCACTAACAGCAGTTTCTAATATTATTCTTAATAATAATATAATAGGCATTTAAATTACTTCTTTGTAAAAGTTACTTGTAAAGAACTATCATATAAAGTTTTACCTTCAACATTTGCACTTGTTGCTGTTAAATCTGAAAAATTAGCATTACCTTTAACATAATTAGGATTTTTAGCAAGAATTGCTTTTTCAACTTCATCTGCAGTTGGTGTAGCACCAGCCATAGTAATAGCACCTAAATTAGTAAATTCAATTGCTGTAGCAATATCAATACTTGAAGTAACTGTAAATCCTTTAACTAAATCTGGTCTTAATGCTTTACCTTCACTAACTAAAAACTTATGAAAATTCTTAACATTACCATTAGTTTGTAAAACAAAAATATTATCTTGACCACGATTAAATGGAAATGCTAAAGCTTCTTTATGTACTAATACAGCATCACATCCTAAAAAATTAAATGATTCTTTTTTATCAATAGTTGCAATTGGATAATTTCTACCTAATCAAGGACATTCTACAATTTTAATACCACCAATTTCTACAATTTTACCATCTTTTAATGCTTGTGAAGCACTATCACTACCTAATGTAGTTGTTGATAATAATACTAATGGTTTAAAAAAACTAGATACTCATAATGTATAATCTTCTTCATCTGTACCAATATATTCATCAGTAATTCTTGCTTTTAATGTTGCTAATGTATTTGATATTTTTAATCATAATAACATTCTATAATCATCTATTTTTGGATTACTTGGTAATGCAATATTAATAATTCCATTATCTTTTGCTGTTTTAACTGCTAATGCTAATAATTTTGCTACTAAATAAGTTTCAACTTATTTTGCTTTTGCATCAATTCAACTTGATGCTAAACTATCTGATACTAAAACATTACCATCTTCATATTTTGCACCTAATCTTTTTAAATCAAGTGTTTCTTCTTCAAAAGTTATTTGTTTCTTTTTATCTAATAAAATTTGTTCAACTCTTGTGGCTGTTAAATCATTAGAACCAGCACCAGCATCATAATCATCTGTAAGATTTCTTTTTGTAATATTATAAATAGCAGTACCAGCATCTAATTGTTCTCTATTTTCTACTGTAGCATTAATTAATGCAACTCTTTTTGATAATAAAACTTTTAAATTTTTAATATATTTTACTGATAAATCTAATTTACCCGTTGGATTACTTGGGTCATTAATTGTTGTTGATTGTGTTGTAATAATTGCCATATTTTTAACCTACCATTCCTATTTTTCTAGTATCTACTTCATATTCTTTTTCTTCTTTAAATTTATCTTTTACATCTAAATAATTACTAATATTTGTATCTTTATTTTTATTAAATAAATGTGGAAAATCTTTATTTAATAATGATAATTATTCATCAATATCATCTTTATCTCCAAGATATCTTTTTAATAAATTAATATTTTCTTGTGATAAATCATATTTTTTATAACTTTCTGAATGTCTAATTTCTCTATCTTTATCAGTTTTTTCTTTATATAAAGCATTATATTTTTCTTCTAATTCTTTATATTTATCTTCTAAAGTTGGTTCTTTAACTTCTTCTTTTTCTGGTTCTTTTTTATCTTCAGATTCAGATTCTTTTTCAGTATTTTCTTCTGATTTTACTTCTTCTTCCTTAGTTTCTTCTTGTTCATCTTTTTCTTTTTCTTCCATAGTATTACCTTCTTTCATTTCATTTTAATTTAACATAACGGACTTCTCCCCACATGTACTTGTGGAGGGAATAATGAAACTGAATGAATTCAACAATGCTTTTCAAACTGAACAGCAATGTCTTGCATATATAGCAAATTTGAAAGAAAACAAATGTATTAGGTGTTTTAATTTTAATTTGAATACTTCTGATTTAAAAAGAATGAGATGTTTAAAATGTAATCAAACATTTAGCATTCTCACAGGCACCATATTTTCAAGGTCACAAACATCTTTAACATCTTGGTTTTATCTTATCTTTAGATGAATAAACACCAAACATGGAATTCCATCAACAGATATTGCAAAAGAATTGGGAGTGACTTTGAAAACTGCTTGAAGAATGACTCATAAAATCAGAACACGTATTGCAAAACAAAAACCTCAATTTATTGTTGAAGGTACAGTGCAAATTGATGAAATGTATCTTTCACATATGGGTTTTAAAAAACAAGGAAGATCCTTGGTGAATAAAACCTTGATTGTTGGCATTTATCAAAAAACAACCAATAATTTAATTGTGAAAGTATTGAAAAACGGAAAGAGTAAAAATCTTTTGCAGTTTGCAAAAAACCACATTTCTTCAAAATGTCTTGTATATACTGATTCTTGAAAAGGATATTGCGATTTTAAATCAGTTTTCACTAAGCATGAAACAGTTAACCATCAAGATGGCTATGTTTCAAAAATTGGTGTAAATACCAACCAAATTGAATCAGTTTGAAAACATATAAGAAGAACATTTAAAACACATATCAAAGTTGCAAAACATCATGTTCATTTATATGCTAAAGAAGCTGCATATAAATTCAACAAGATACCTAGTTTTGAAACTGTAATTCTATGTTTGATTTAAAAATGTGGGGAGAAGTCCGTAGATAGGCTTTTCTCAGCATTTATGTGATAAAATTAAAATAGTACATAAAGGGAGAAAAGCATAACATAATTATCACCACCTTTCTAACTGTTATGTCACTCTTGGTGAAATTTGTATATTATTAAAGTTAATATTACTAATTATTTCACTAGTTAAATAATCAGTATTAATATGCAAACTACCAATTAAATTTATAGTTATATTTAATTTAGTACCTACAAAACTAATAACTAATCAAGTTTGTAAAAAAGTTACTCTTGTATCATCTGAACTAACATTATTTCTATCTCCAATTAATACTGAATAATATTTATTACTATCAAGTTCATTTTTTATATAATATTCTTTTAAACTAGGAGATAAAAGAATTTCTACTTTAAATTTACAATTATTACCTTCATGTTCTTGATTATCATTATAGTGATAATAAGTTTCTGGATTATTTTCATGAAAATAAGGTATATATTCTCCTATGAATTGAGGTATATCTTTTAAATCAGGAATAATAAATGAATTACTAATATTAAAGGTATTGTTTTTATTTCCTTCAATTGCCGATATACTAATATTTCAATTTAATTCAAAATTTTTATAATCATTTAGAAAATCTTTTACGTTTTGATAATCATAATCAGTTAAATCAATTGAAATATTTTTTATTCATGACTGATAGTTAGTATTATTTGGATAAATAAAATATTGATAACGTTTAGAAATATCTGATACAAATGGAGAAGTAAAATTATTATTTAATTTTTGACCAGATAAATATATAAATATTGAGTGTGGTATTTCTGTTGGCGGTGGTGGATTAACTGCTTTTGGATAATTATATTTATTTTTAAAACTATAAGTATTATTTGCTAGTAAAAAGTTATTTTTAATCAATCTTATATTACCACTTGCCTTACCAACCGTTTGATATGTTCCTGCTCAAATACTAAAATCATCACTTACAGCACCTTCGTAATCATTTGGCATACTATAAAATGTTAATTTAAAATTACATTTTCCTTGAACTAAGATATCAATCATATCTATATAAAAACCATTATAATTATCATTACTAAAAATTGGTGATTGTAAATCAAAATCTTCTACTGGTGGTAATAAATATATTTGTTGACTATTATTTGGGTTATTTTGCGATATATTAACTAGGTTCATATATTTAGTATCAACAATATTATTATTATCAATATCATAAGTTGAAAGTTTAATGTTATCCGTTAAATTAAATGTAAAACTTGTCATATGACTAGATGTTCCTAAAATTGCTGGCAATTCATCAGGTGTACCATTTCTAAAAACATCATACGGCATAATATTTTTTTCTTTTGCACTTGAATAAATAACATTTGTATAAAATTTATATAATTCAGCACTCATAAAAAAATTAACAGTGTCAAATCTTGGTATTAATAAATTTGAAACTTGGATGGGTTACACTTTATTGGACACTAATTACATAGACAAGTGAACAAAGAAAGGAACTATAATTATGGCCAATATTAACTCATATACCGATGAATTTAAAAAACAAATAGTAGCTTTATATCAAAGTGGCAAATCAGTATCTTGCCTTGTTAAAGAATATAATGTTACAAGAGCAGCTACTTACAATTGAATTAAGCAATTTACTAATTCATGTAGTTTTAAAACTAAAGATAATCGTTCTGTTGAAGAAAATGAAATAATTAAATTAAGAAAAGAATTAAAACAATTAAGAATGGAAAATGATATTTTAAAGCAAGCAGCACTAATAATAGGCAGAAAGTAGAGATTATTGCAAATAATAAATCTAAATATAAAATTCGCACAATGTGTCATTTTTTAAAACTCTCTAAATCAACATATTATTTTAATTTAAAGAAAAAAAATAAAATTCAAAATAATATTTATGAACAAGCTGTTATTAGTGCTTTTAAAAAAAATAAAGAAGTTTATGGTACTAGAAGATTAAAAGTCATTCTAGAAAACCAAGAAATTTATTTATCAAGACGAAAAATTAAAGAAATTATGAATAAACATAATTTAATATCAAAATACACTAAATTATCATTCAAAAATTATCATAATAAAGTCAATGATAGTCAAATAACCAATCTTGTTAATAGAAACTTTAATAATAGAGTTAAAAATGAAGTTATTGTTAGTGATTTAACTTATGTTCAAGTAAATGGTAAGTGAAACTATATTTGTTTATTAATTGACCTATTTAACCGCGAAATAATTGGACATAGTGTAGGTACTAAAAAAGATGCATCATTAGTATATCAAGCATTTATGCACTCAAATCGCTGTTTAAAAGATATTCAAATATTTCATAGTGATCGCGGTAATGAATTTAATAATAAAATTATTGATAAACTTTTACTAGCATTCAATATTAATCGCTCTTTAAGCAAAAAAGGTTGTCCTTATGATAACGCTGTTGCTGAATCAACCTTTAAAACTTTCAAAACCGAATTTATTAATGATAAAAATTTTACATCATTAATCCAATTAAAATTAGAATTATTTGATTACATCAATTGATATAACAACATAAGAATTCACGGCACTTTAAACTACTTAACTCCAGTTAATTATCAAAAACAAATGTCTACCAAAAAATAGTCCTAAAAAGGGTTGCCATTCCAAATAATAAATTGTATAAATTCACCATATTTATCTAAAATGGGATTACCTTGTAATATTGCAATTGGTGGTGTTCCACTAGTACTTCCCATACTTCTTAAATTTGCTTGTAAAATAAATTTACCTATTAATTTTTTTAAATCAAAAGCAGTTTTAGATTGATTTATTTCTTGTTCAGTAATATCTAAAAATACACGAGTTATATTACATTCAAGTTCATGTTCAATTGATTCAAATGTTTTATTTAATAATTTTTGTAAATTTTTAATTGGAGTCATATCTGGATAATAATCACCAATAACTCCACCAAAGAAATTCTTTTTAGGTAAATTTTGCATAAATTTAACTGGAATAATACCTAAATTATGATTTTCAATTAATGGTAATTGTAAATCTTTACTTATTTTTTCTTGTAAACCATCTAATGTAACTGTATCACTAGTAAAATATCTAATAATTTGATTTGGAGTATATGTTGTTTTAACATAAATACTTTGGTCATCATATTGTACTCTTGACCATGTTGATGCACTATATTCAGTTTCTAATACTCTAGCTACTCTTTATTGAGCATATGGTTGAGCAAAATTTAATGCTATTCTTCCAGTTTTACTTCTATCAATTTGAACAATACTATAACCATAACCAGATTTAATATGACAATCTTGATAAAATAAACTATCAAAATTATTTCATTCTTTTAATTTTTAAATAGCATTTTTATATTCTGGATGTTCACTTGTTAAAGTATAACTATTACCTCATAATAATTTACTTGCATGATTTGCTATTATTTCTTGAAGATTTATCATACATCAATTAGGAGTTAATATTTCAGTATTATGATTATTCATATGTTACTTCCTTTCAAAATAAGGATTTATATTTGCACTTAAATTTCTAATATATGGTTCTATAGCATAATCAAATGCATCTCGTAAATGGTCGTTAACCGGCAAAGGTATTTGTTTAATACTTTTTTCATCTCATATTGCTAATCTAAATTCATCTAATAATTCTTGTGCATTCATACTAATATTTAAGCGTTCTGAAGCCATTAAAGCCACATTCTTACCTATTCTAAACTCAAGTCTTAATTTCACACAATCTTTAAAATAGAGCCATGAATTAACGTTATATTTAATTGCTGTATCATTTAACATTTCAATAAATGTATAATTACTAAAATCACAATATACTGTTAAACCATATTCATATAACAAATTATTTTCTTTTGCTAATTTAATATAAAACTCTACTACTAATCTTGCTAATTGTTTATTATCATAACGAATTAATTTATTTTCTATTTTTAAACAATCAATAACATTAACAAATTTAAAATTATAATCAAAACCTATTAATAAACATGCTAAAGCATCATCTTTAAACCCATAATCTAATCCAGCACTAAATCTATAACTTGGTTGTAATAAACGTGATATCTTATGAATTAAATGTGTATATATTCCACCAGATTCATAACCTACTAAACCATGACTTCTGACTCTTGCAGATATTGGGTCTAGAGCTTCTAATTCTAATAAACTTTCACCTTCATGTTCTGGTAATAAATAAGGGACTTCTCCCCACATGTACTTGTGGAGGGAATAATGAAACTGAATGAATTCAACAATGCTTTTCAAACTGAACAGCAATGTCTTGCATATATAGCAAATTTGAAAGAAAACAAATGTATTAGGTGTTTTAATTTTAATTTGAATACTTCTGATTTAAAAAGAATGAGATGTTTAAAATGTAATCAAACATTTAGCATTCTCACAGGCACCATATTTTCAAGGTCACAAACATCTTTAACATCTTGGTTTTATCTTATCTTTAGATGAATAAACACCAAACATGGAATTCCATCAACAGATATTGCAAAAGAATTGGGAGTGACTTTGAAAACTGCTTGAAGAATGACTCATAAAATCAGAACACGTATTGCAAAACAAAAACCTCAATTTATTGTTGAAGGTACAGTGCAAATTGATGAAATGTATCTTTCACATATGGGTTTTAAAAAACAAGGAAGATCCTTGGTGAATAAAACCTTGATTGTTGGCATTTATCAAAAAACAACCAATAATTTAATTGTGAAAGTATTGAAAAACGCAAAGAGTAAAAATCTTTTGCAGTTTGCAAAAAACCACATTTCTTCAAAATGTCTTGTATATACTGATTCTTGAAAAGGATATTGCGATTTTAAATCAGTTTTCACTAAGCATGAAACAGTTAACCATCAAGATGGCTATGTTTCAAAAATTGGTGTAAATACCAACCAAATTGAATCAGTTTGAAAACATATAAGAAGAACATTTAAAACACATATCAAAGTTGCAAAACATCATGTTCATTTATATGCTAAAGAAGCTGCATATAAATTCAACAAGATACCTAGTTTTGAAACTGTAATTCTATGTTTGATTTAAAAATGTGGGGAGAAGTCCGTAGATAGGCTTTTCTCAGCATTTATGTGATAAAATTAAAATAGTACATAAAGGGAGAAAAGCCATAAATAATTAAGTTTTCAATTTTGATAATGAACAATTCTTTTATCTTTTTCGGAAATTTTTAGTAATCTGTGTAACTTACAAAAATAACTATGTTTAATTAATTCTAGTAAATATAATTAAATGACTAGAAAGAGTGAGTTACAGATGGCTAAAAAAGATAACTTTAATAATAATGATCCAATATCAAAAGCAGTAGATTTATTACTAGAAAATACTGAAGATTTAACAAAAGTTTTTAAACCTGGCGGTTTATATAAAGAATTAACAAAAAGATTAGTTGAAAAAATGTTGAATTCTGAAATGCAAAATTATTTAGGATATGAAAAAAATCAACATAGTACTACTGAAAATGCTCGTAATGGTACAAGTTCAAAAAAATTAATAACTCAACAAGGTAAAATTGAAATTGATGTACCAAGAGATCGCAATAGTAATTTTACTCCTGTAATAGTTCCTAAAAGGCAAATAAGATTTGATGGTTTTGATCAACAAGTTCTTTCCTTGTATGCAAAAGGAATGACATTATCTGACATTAGAATGCAGTTGCAAGAGTTATATCATGGTGCTGATATTAGTGAAAGTGTTATTAGTCAAATTACTGATGATGTTATTGATGATGTTAAAGCATGACAAAATCGACCATTAGAAAGTATTTATCCTATTGTTTATTTTGATTGTATAGTAGTTAAAGTACGACAAGATAAACGGATTATTAACAAATCAGTTTATATAGCATTAGGAGTTGATTTAGAAGGCAAAAAAGATGTTTTAGGATTATGAATTAGTGAAAATGAAGGTTCTAAGTTTTGATTATCTAATTTCACAGAAATGAAAAATCGTGGCTTAAATGATATTCTTATTGCTTGTAGTGATAATTTAACAGGCATGTCAGAAGCAATACAATCAGTTTATCCTAAAACAGAACATCAATTATGCATTGTTCATCAAATTAGAAATAGTTTAAAATATGTTTCATACAAACATCAAAAAGGTCTAGTTGCAGATTTAAAACCAATTTATAGTGCATGTAGTGAAGAACAAGCAATGCAAGCTTTAGAATCGTTTGAAAGTAAATGAAATAAACAATATCCTCAAATTACTAAATCTTGATATAAAAATTGAGATAATTTAATGGTTTTTATTAGTTATCCAGTAGAAATCAAAAGAGTGATTTATACTACAAATGCTATTGAATCTGTTAATAGTCAATTACGAAAAATCATCAGAAATAAAAAAGTTTTTCCTAATGATATGGCAGTTTTCAAAATATTTTACTTGGCAATTGAAAATATAACAAAAAAATGAACATTGCCTATTCAAAATTGAAATACAGCAATTGCTCATTTTATGATAAAATTTGAAGACAGAATTAATCTAAATTAGTAACTTTGTAAAACAAAGATACACAGATTATTAAAAAGCCTCTCTTTTTCATTAAAATAAAATTGTTCATATTCATTAATTATTTGTTTTTCATTTTGTGGACAATAAGTAACTACATTTTTAATATAATAATTTAAAATACTTCAAGGATTACAACTATTAATTTCTAATAATTGACTACAACCACGAATAGCATCTGCCATATCTTGTCAATCTTTTTATGCTATTTGATGTGCTTCATCAACATGTCTAATTACATAATCATATTTTGAATTATCTGGTAAACCAGTTAATTTAATTTCACTATTATTTTGTTTATATAAAGCACGACATTCAATTTCACTATCTTTATATTTAATAGTTTTACGGAGGCTTTTTAATAATCTGTGTATCTTTGTTTTACAAAGTTACTAATTTAGATTAATTCTGTCTTCAAATTTTATCATAAAATGAGCAATTGCTGTATTTCAATTTTGAATAGGCAATGTTCATTTTTTTGTTATATTTTCAATTGCCAAGTAAAATATTTTGAAAACTGCCATATCATTAGGAAAAACTTTTTTATTTCTGATGATTTTTCGTAATTGACTATTAACAGATTCAATAGCATTTGTAGTATAAATCACTCTTTTGATTTCTACTGGATAACTAATAAAAACCATTAAATTATCTCAATTTTTATATCAAGATTTAGTAATTTGAGGATATTGTTTATTTCATTTACTTTCAAACGATTCTAAAGCTTGCATTGCTTGTTCTTCACTACATGCACTATAAATTGGTTTTAAATCTGCAACTAGACCTTTTTGATGTTTGTATGAAACATATTTTAAACTATTTCTAATTTGATGAACAATGCATAATTGATGTTCTGTTTTAGGATAAACTGATTGTATTGCTTCTGACATGCCTGTTAAATTATCACTACAAGCAATAAGAATATCATTTAAGCCACGATTTTTCATTTCTGTGAAATTAGATAATCAAAACTTAGAACCTTCATTTTCACTAATTCATAATCCTAAAACATCTTTTTTGCCTTCTAAATCAACTCCTAATGCTATATAAACTGATTTGTTAATAATCCGTTTATCTTTTCGTACTTTAACTACTATACAATCAAAATAAACAATAGGATAAATACTTTCTAATGGTCGATTTTGTCATGCTTTAACATCATCAATAACATCATCAGTAATTTGACTAATAACACTTTCACTAATATCAGCACCATGATATAACTCTTGCAACTGCATTCTAATGTCAGATAATGTCATTCCTTTTGCATACAAGGAAAGAACTTGTTGATCAAAACCATCAAATCTTATTTGCCTTTTAGGAACTATTACAGGAGTAAAATTACTATTGCGATCTCTTGGTACATCAATTTCAATTTTACCTTGTTGAGTTATTAATTTTTTTGAACTTGTACCATTACGAGCATTTTCAGTAGTACTATGTTGATTTTTTTCATATCCTAAATAATTTTGCATTTCAGAATTCAACATTTTTTCAACTAATCTTTTTGTTAATTCTTTATATAAACCGCCAGGTTTAAAAACTTTTGTTAAATCTTCAGTATTTTCTAGTAATAAATCTACTGCTTTTGATATTGGATCATTATTATTAAAGTTATCTTTTTTAGCCATCTGTAACTCACTCTTTCTAGTCATTTAATTATATTTACTAGAATTAATTAAACATAGTTATTTTTGTAAGTTACACAGATTACTAAACATTTCCGTTTTACGTGTTTCAGAAAGTGTATAATCTAACCCAATTGCAAATAATACTCATCTATTTTTTAATTGATTTCAAGTATCATATAATTGTTCACTCATATTTCTAAAAACATAAGTTTTAACTTTTGTATTAGGTAATACAGTTGCTTTACATTCAAAATCAAAATCTTGAATATTTTTACCAGATTTTCGTGAACCTAATTGGTCAATTCTTTTAACAGTTAAAGATTTTTTATAATACATTTTTTTTAAAATATCATTAAGATATCCAAAATGTTCTAACATTTATTTTTACTCTTATTTTCTAAACTAATTGCTATAGGGGTGGTATTATCATTATTTTTAATATCAATTTTTGTTGATAAATGATATTTATTAACATATGCTCGTTCTAAATATCATGAAGAATTAGAAGAATGTGACTTTAAATATCTTTGTAAATTTAAGTGTTCAATTTGAGAATGCGCTCAATTAATTTGTTGTAAAAAAGTATTTCTCTTTTTTTCTTTTCATTTTTTTAAAGTATTTTCAGTTATATCTAAATAAATTAACATTCCTAATTTAGTAGGTATTTCATCAAAATCTTTACAATGAATAAAATAATTTTCTAATGCTTCTCTTAATTTTGTAGCATCATTAAAAATTATTCTTATTTTTATTTTTTCTTCTTGCACATAAAAATCTCCTTTCATATGCTTTAAAAACAAAAAAATTTATGATATAATTAATATAATCTTTAAGTTAAGTTTCCATCCAATAACTTATTAACTTTATTAATTACTTCATATATATTTTTATTTAATTTTTATAATATAATTATAGCAAAAAATAGCATTATACTGCTATTTTTTTATTTTTTCTCTTAATTTTAAAAATATTTTTTATAGTTTTTCAAAATTTAAAATCTGGATTTTCTTTTTTAAATATGGCTTTTCTCCCTTTATGTACTATTTTAATTTTATCACATAAATGCTGAGAAAAGCCTATCTACGGACTTCTCCCCACATTTTTAAATCAAACATAGAATTACAGTTTCAAAACTAGGTATCTTGTTGAATTTATATGCAGCTTCTTTAGCATATAAATGAACATGATGTTTTGCAACTTTGATATGTGTTTTAAATGTTCTTCTTATATGTTTTCAAACTGATTCAATTTGGTTGGTATTTACACCAATTTTTGAAACATAGCCATCTTGATGGTTAACTGTTTCATGCTTAGTGAAAACTGATTTAAAATCGCAATATCCTTTTCAAGAATCAGTATATACAAGACATTTTGAAGAAATGTGGTTTTTTGCAAACTGCAAAAGATTTTTACTCTTTGCGTTTTTCAATACTTTCACAATTAAATTATTGGTTGTTTTTTGATAAATGCCAACAATCAAGGTTTTATTCACCAAGGATCTTCCTTGTTTTTTAAAACCCATATGTGAAAGATACATTTCATCAATTTGCACTGTACCTTCAACAATAAATTGAGGTTTTTGTTTTGCAATACGTGTTCTGATTTTATGAGTCATTCTTCAAGCAGTTTTCAAAGTCACTCCCAATTCTTTTGCAATATCTGTTGATGGAATTCCATGTTTGGTGTTTATTCATCTAAAGATAATATAAAACCAAGATGTTAAAGATGTTTGTGACCTTGAAAATATGGTGCCTGTGAGAATGCTAAATGTTTGATTACATTTTAAACATCTCATTCTTTTTAAATCAGAAGTATTCAAATTAAAATTAAAACACCTAATACATTTGTTTTCTTTCAAATTTGCTATATATGCAAGACATTGCTGTTCAGTTTGAAAAGCATTGTTGAATTCATTCAGTTTCATTATTCCCTCCACAAGTACATGTAGGGAGAAGTCCGTTAAATATTTTATTTGCTCAAAATAAACCAATAATATTTAATGAAATAAACATAAAAAATATACCCATTTTTTTTGTCTATGACATAAGTCAGTTCCTTTTACACCAATTAATACTAGTGCAAATATTATTAAATATATTGAAAGCGCTATTGCTAATAGTGGCCATTCACCCAATTTTAACATTTTTATTTTCCTTTTCTATTTATATTTTTCTTTATTGTACATTATTTTATTAAAAAAGAAAAGATAACTAATAAAAGTTATCTTTTAAACGTAAATAGAATTTGCAGTTTATTTTATCGTTCTTTAATATTATACTCTAAAACCAAACATTTTTCAACAATATTTTAATAAATTTGATATATTTATGGTGCGAAAATAAATATAGAAAGGTGTAAAAAAATGTTTATTTTTAAAGAATTTCTAAAATCAGAAATCACTAATATTTTAGCAAAATATTTTCAAAAAATCCATGATTATGATGAATATTTTTTTCAAAATAGAGATAAAAATCAATATAAAGTTGCTTGAACATGTAATAGAACAGTAAATACGCCAATTGGAATGGATACTTTTAGACAAAGAGTTTATTGAGATAAAATAAATAAAAAACATTATTATCCAATTTATGAAGAATTTGGTATTAAAAAAAGAGCAAGAATTACTAATGATTTATATTTTGATATATTAGATAATTTAATTGAAAATTTAATAAGTAAAAAAGGTTATTTTAATATTCAATCATAATTTAAATATACTTCTTTTTCTAAAAATCTTATTTCAAGAATTTTTAAAAATGCAAAAATTGAAAAATGAATACCAGAAAAAAAATTTAAAGTATTAGATAATGAAAAATTAAATATATGTGCAGATGATGCTTATATAACTTGTTGAAATGAAAATGGTTTAAAACAACAATATTGTTGTAGACTTTTAACTTTTAATCTTGGCAGAAAAGAAATTTATTCATATCGAAATAAATTAGATAAGAAAATAACTTCATTTATGTTATTTAAAACTAATAATGCACCAAAACAAGAAGAATTACATAATTTTACAATGCAAACTATTAATAATCATTATGATATTAAATTAGGCTTTTATCCCTTTATGTACTATTTTAATTTTATCACATAAATGCTGAGAAAAGCCTATCTACGGACTTCTCCCCACATTTTTAAATCAAACATAGAATTACATTTTCAAAACTAGGTATCTTGTTGAATTTATATGCAGCTTCTTTAGCATATAAATGAACATGATGTTTTGCAACTTTGATATGTGTTTTAAATGTTCTTCTTATATGTTTTCAAACTGATTCAATTTGGTTGGTATTTACACCAATTTTTGAAACATAGCCATCTTGATGGTTAACTGTTTCATGCTTAGTGAAAACTGATTTAAAATCGCAATATCCTTTTCAAGAATCAGTATATACAAGACATTTTGAAGAAATGTGGTTTTTTGCAAACTGCAAAAGATTTTTACTCTTTGCGTTTTTCAATACTTTCACAATTAAATTATTGGTTGTTTTTTGATAAATGCCAACAATCAAGGTTTTATTCACCAAGGATCTTCCTTGTTTTTTAAAACCCATATGTGAAAGATACATTTCATCAATTTGCACTGTACCTTCAACAATAAATTGAGGTTTTTGTTTTGCAATACGTGTTCTGATTTTATGAGTCATTCTTCAAGCAGTTTTCAAAGTCACTCCCAATTCTTTTGCAATATCTGTTGATGGAATTCCATGTTTGGTGTTTATTCATCTAAAGATAAGATAAAAACAAGATGTTAAAGATGTTTGTGACCTTGAAAATATGGTGCCTGTGAGAATGCTAAATGTTTGATTACATTTTAAACATCTCATTCTTTTTAAATCAGAAGTATTCAAATTAAAATTAAAACACCTAATACATTTGTTTTCTTTCAAATTTGCTATATATGCAAGACATTGCTGTTCAGTTTGAAAAGCATTGTTGAATTCATTCAGTTTCATTATTCCCTCCACAAGTACATGTGGGGAGAAGTCCGTTAAATTAAATATATTTGCTATTAATTGAGAATATAATAATTATAATTTAGTAGTTGCTGGTGTTGGTGCATTATGAATTAGAGCAATGGCTAGTTGATTGGGTTGTTATTATATTTTAGATAAATATCATGCTTATAGTTATTTATGAAAATCTTTTGTTAATGTTCGTGGTAAACATCAAAAGAAAGCACTTGATTGAACAAAGTATTTAGATGTAACAACTACTTTTTCAAATGGTAAGTATAATGAATTAATTACTATTTTAGAAAATAATCATAATAAAGTTACTAAAAAAAATTATAATTATTTTAAAAATAATGAACAAGGAATTATTAATCAAAATGCTGATTGAAATATTGGATGTTCTGCAGAAAGTGATGTATATCATTTTTTAAAATCTTTAACTAATGGAGCAAAAATATATAATTATCAAACATTAAATAATATGTTAATAGCAAAAGCAAATTATTTAAATGCTAGAAGTTATCTTAATAGTACTTAATAAGTTAAAATTTAATATTTTTAAAGGCTTTTCTCCCTTTATGTACTATTTTAATTTTATCACATAAATGCTGAGAAAAGCCTATCTACGGACTTCTCCCCACATTTTTAAATCAAACATAGAATTACAGTTTCAAAACTAGGTATCTTGTTGAATTTATATGCAGCTTCTTTAGCATATAAATGAACATGATGTTTTGCAACTTTGATATGTGTTTTAAATGTTATTCTTATATGTTTTCAAACTGATTCAATTTGGTTGGTATTTACACCAATTTTTGAAACATAGCCATCTTGATGGTTAACTGTTTCATGCTTAGTGAAAACTGATTTAAAATCGCAATATCCTTTTCAAGAATCAGTATATACAAGACATTTTGAAGAAATGTGGTTTTTTGCAAACTGCAAAAGATTTTTACTCTTTGCGTTTTTCAATACTTTCACAATTAAATTATTGGTTGTTTTTTGATAAATGCCAACAATCAAGGTTTTATTCACCAAGGATCTTCCTTGTTTTTTAAAACCCATATGTGAAAGATACATTTCATCAATTTGCACTGTACCTTCAACAATAAATTGAGGTTTTTGTTTTGCAATACGTGTTCTGATTTTATGAGTCATTCTTCAAGCAGTTTTCAAAGTCACTCCCAATTCTTTTGCAATATCTGTTGATGGAATTCCATGTTTGGTGTTTATTCATCTAAAGATAAGATAAAACCAAGATGTTAAAGATGTTTGTGACCTTGAAAATATGGTGCCTGTGAGAATGCTAAATGTTTGATTACATTTTAAACATCTCATTCTTTTTAAATCAGAAGTATTCAAATTAAAATTAAAACACCTAATACATTTGTTTTCTTTCAAATTTGCTATATATGCAAGACATTGCTGTTCAGTTTGAAAAGCATTGTTGAATTCATTCATTTTCATTATTCCCTCCACAAGTACATGTGGGGAGAAGTCCGTTTTTAAAACCTAATTTTAAGATTAGGATTTTTGTGTTGTTTAAATGTAATTTTACAATTATATTTTTTAAACTTTTTAAATTTTATGATATAATTTAATTAACAAATCATAGAATTTGCAGTTATATTGTTAATGTTACTTCATAGTTCTAAGGGTTAATCTCATACGTCCTTTGACAACCGCCCACAAATTTAATTAACTTTACAATAATGTTTATCTATTTTTATAAATAATATGGAAACTATTTATTATTATTTTACAGTTTTTTTTATTAAAATATTAATTTTTAAGAAAAGTTTTAGTAGTAGTTATCCAATTGATAACTTTCTTCTTTTTTTCGCTATCATTTTTTTCTGTATTTTCTAATTTACGCTTTTCTTTGTTAACTTCTTCTTTTGTTAATCATTCTTTTACTTTATTAAAATCTGTTTTCTTTTCTTCTGATCAATTTGTATCATCTTCATCTAATATTGCATCTAGGTATATCTTAAAAATTGCTTTTTCATTATCAGATAAATTTTGATCAGTTTGATATTTTTTGAAATTATGAAAAGCAGTTACTCGTTGTTCTAAAACATCTTTTTGTAATTCATTAAAATTAGGAAAATTTGGAAGTTTTTTAATAAATGTTATAATTTTTGAATCAACATATGATAAATCATCTAACATACTATCTACTTCTTCTTTTATCTCATTATCAAGAAGATAATTTTTATTTTTAAAAGGATTACTATCTATTTTGTTAATATCAGTTAATACACTATTAACCAAATAATTAGTAACTTTTTTTAAGTTATATTTAATAGCTAAAGTTCATCAAGTTAATCCTTCTCTAGTTATATAATTATTATAATTACATTCATTTGTTATTAAAAAATCAATAATCATCATTTCAATTTGATTTTGATTTCTTGGTAATTGATGTAATCAATCAATTATCATATCTTCAAATTTAAAAGGTTTTTCATTATTTTTATTTTTAATATCAAAATTAATTTCTAAATCACCATTTTCATTTTTTAATAATAGTGTTCTTATAATTTTTTTATTATTACTTCTAATTGCTCTATGTAATATAGTGTTATTAAACTCATCAATAGGTGTATTAATATCAAAATATTTGCAATTTTCTATTATTTCTAACATATCAAAATTGTTGTTTAGGATTGCTATTTCATAAGGTATATTACCATTATCATCTATTTGATAAAAATTAGTTTTTTTAGTGATGGCAAAATTAATTCTAAAATCAGTTTTATTACCTTCTTTAGCAATAATATGTAAAAGATTTTGATTTTTAATATTAACACTATTAATATTAAAATGAGAATTATTTTGAAAATCATTAACTAATTCACGAATTTCTTTATTTGTCGGATATGCATCAGCTTTATTAATTTCTTGTATTAATAATTTGCAAAATGGAGTATCATTTTGCAAATTTACTAAATTGGGATTAACTTGTGAATTATTAATTAGTTGCTTTGCTATATTTTTAAACTCTCCTCCAAGTTTTCAGTCTACAATATATTGTTTCATAATTGCTAAATGTAAAGGTGAATTTCCTTCAATATCTTGTTGATTTAAAAAATTTTTATCATTTTTTTTAAAATTTATTAATCAATTAATAAGTTTTATTTTATTAGTTGTAAATTCTATTAATTCACTTGAAGTTTCTCAACCTTCCTCGTGTGGATCATAGTTATATTCATCTTCTATTTCTGCTCCTTCATCTAAATCTAATAAAAAACTATTATGAAGGGCATTTCTATTATTATTATCTAAACCAATAACTTCCTCATCACTAATGTTTGGATTATTCATAAAATCTTCAATAATAGAAAATTGAATTTTTTTATTTTGAAATTGATCAATAAGGTAATTTAATGTTAGCATACTTTTATCTGTTCCTATCTATAATATGAAATTCCTGTTACTTTATTAAAAGTAACAGTAATACAAAAAATTTCTTTAGTTTTACACTTATTTATATCATAATTTTTAAAAAAATCGAATACATTTATCTTAAAATTAAAATTTAGTTTACAATCAGCGTTTATTAACTTTTATATATATCATTTTTAATAATTGACTAGCAATGAAATAAACAATGACAACGCCAGCTAAATAAGCATAAAAAATTAAAGGAATTGGTGTTAAACCAATAGTAGCTCCTAATTGTGTATATGGAATACTAATGCCAATAATAGTAATTATAATTGTTGTTAAAAATAGCTGATGAGATGGCATACTTTGAATAAAAGGTACCTTAGAAGTTCGTAATAATTGTACAATTAATGTTTGTGAAGTAACTCCTAAAATAAATCATCCAGTATGAAATAATGATTGTTGATATATGCCAGCAGCACTATTAGGATCTACATTAGCAAAGTTGGCAAATATATGTAAACCGTATCCTAAAAATAAAAAGGTGGTTATATCAAATATTGAACTTAGCGGTCCATTCCAGAATGCAAAAGGTAAAATGCTTTTTGCATTTCATTTTTGTGGTTTTTTAATAAAGTCTTCATCAACCCTATCTCAAGGAATTGCTAATTGAGAAATATCATATAATAAATTTTGTAGTAAAATTTGAATTGCCATCATTGGTAAAAAAGGTAATCAAATTGAAGCAATTAAAATACTTAATGAATTACCAAAATTAGAGGAAATAGTAATTTTAATATATTTTAAAATATTACCAAAAGTATTTCTACCACTGATCACTCCTTGCTCTAAAACATCTAAATCTTTTTCTAATAAAATAATATCAGATGCTTCTTTGGCAATATCAGTAGCACTATTAACAGATATTCCAACATCAGCGTGATGCAAAGCAACAGCATCATTAATACCATCACCTAAAAAGCCAACAGTGTGACCATTTAACTTTAAAATATCAATAATTCTTGATTTTTGTAATGGGTCCATTTTCGCAAAAATAGTAGTTTTATTTACTAATGCTTGTAAATGTTGATCATCCATATCTTCAATGTCACTACCTAATAAAGGAATTCCTGGTTCTAACCCCACCTTTTTACAAATTGCTTTAGTAACAATTTCATTATCACCAGTCAAAATTTTAACATCAATTCCGTGTTGATTAATAGTTGTTATTGCTTTAATAGCACTAGGTTTAGGTACATCTAAAAAACCTATATATCCTAATAAAACTAAATTAGATTCATCTTCTATTTTAAAAATTGTTTTGTCACTAGCAAAGTCTTGATAACCAATTGCAATTACTCGTAAACCATCATTATTTAATTCCGTACTTAATTTTAAAACATTTTCTTTAATTTTATCAGTTAAGGCAATTACTTTCCCTCCAATTTCAACTTTAGTACAAATTTTTAATATTTCTTCTACTGCTCCTTTGCAAATTAAAGTATTATTAATTTTATCTTTTGAAACTACTATTGACATTCGTCTTCTTATAAAATCAAAAGGTATTTCATCAATTTTACGATAGGGCATTTCAACTATTTTATTATGATGAGCTTTAATGTGTTGGACAATTGTTTTATCAATATTATTTTTTAATCCAGTTTGTAAAGAACTATTTAAATATGCCATTTCTAAAACTTTGTTTGATTCAACACCTTCTGGATCTAAGTGTTTAACCAACTCAATTCTATCCTCAGTTAAAGTACCAGTTTTATCAGTGCATAAAACATCCATTGCACCAAAACTTTGAATACTAGTTAAATTTTTAACAATTACTTTTTTATGTGATAATCTAATTGCACCTTTTGCTAAGTTAGCACTAACAATCATTGGTAGAATTTCGGGGGTAATACCAACAGCAACTGATATTGAAAATATTAACGCTGTTAAAATATTATTTTTAGTAATTACATTAACAATAAATATTAATGGTACCATTACACACATAAAACCAATAAGAATGTAAGTAACTTTTTTAATACCTTTACTAAAACTAGTAACAGGAAGTTTACTAGTTACTGCACTAGCAATTGATCCAAAATAAGTATTAACACCTGATGCAATAACAATAGCAATAGCACCACCTGAAACAATACTAGTACCCATAAAACATATGTTTTCTAATTCTAGGATACTACTTTTTTTATTATCATCTTTAGTATG
Source organism: Spiroplasma endosymbiont of Apeira syringaria (assembly GCF_964020205.1). Lineage (NCBI taxonomy): Bacteria > Bacillati > Mycoplasmatota > Mollicutes > Entomoplasmatales > Spiroplasmataceae > Spiroplasma > Spiroplasma endosymbiont of Apeira syringaria. The sequence goes on along the minus strand of NZ_OZ026543.1, from coordinate 1,572,019 downwards.
AATAGCGTGTTTTTCAACAGGAAATGTTTCACCAGTTAGTGCCGATTGATTAATAAATAGATCGGTTGAAACTAAAATTCGAACGTCAGCAGGAATCATATCACCAGAAGATAAGAAAATAATATCACCTGGTACTAAATTTTCAATTAATACTTCTTTTGTAAAATTGGCAACACTATTTAAAGCATTAAAATCAATTTTTTTATTTTTATTACTAAATCTAAAAACACTGGCTGTTGTTTCAATTAATTGTCGTAATTTTTCTGAATATTTATAGGAACGATAATCTTGAAAGTAAGATATAAAAACACTCAAAATAATCATTACTAAAACAATAATAGCACTGTACAAATCAACATTTTTATCAGTATTAGTATCAATAATACTGTAACTAATAAAATTATAGATAACTATTATCATTAAAACAATAATAAAAGGATTAAAAATATTGTGCATTAATTTTTTGTATCAAACAAATCGTTTATGAGAAAAAACATTTTTACCATATTTTTTAAGTCTGTCTTCTACTTCTTCCTTTTTTAATCCGTACATACTACCATCTAATTGTTGGATAACTTCTTCTTTCGATAGTTGCGAAAATTGTTTAAACATGGTTGTTGTTTTTTGTTCTATATGCTTCTTTTTAAAAAATTGCATTATCAACCAACCTTTCTTCAAACGTATAATTTAATTGTATACTAAAATCAAAAGAACTTTATTTTAGTGAATAAAGTTCTTAAAACTACCAAATATTTAAGAATAATATTCTTCTATTTTCAATAAAAATTTGTATTATTTTAAATACAAATTATTTATATCAAAAATAGGAGTAAACATCAATGATTTAAAAGGAGTTGAAATATAATTATAAATCTTCTAATCAATTTTCTATATTTATTAATCAAATATGATAGTATTTAGTTAAACTTGATATGAGTTTTTAATATGAGTTTTTAAGCTATTATTTTTAAATAAGAATAATAGTTTTTTATTTAGAAAAATGAAAGGAAATATAAATTAATTATTTAAAAAATAATTAATTTATAAAAGGTAGTTAAAATGACTGAAAAACAGAAAATAGAAATTAATCAACTAAATTTAGAAATAAAAAAATATCATGAATCAATATGAATTCTTATCGACAAATTTAATGAATTAAATAATCTTTATAAACAACAAAAAATAAAAATATCAAATACTAATAAAGAACAAGTATATAGGGGCGTTGCCCCTAGTTGCTTCGCAACTTACCCCAGTGGCGTAAACGCCACGGCCAACCAACCAAGGTTCTGGTTGGCTTCGACCAATAATATAGGTTTACTCTATTTTAACATCTTTCTTATTTTTCTTAGAATATTTATTTCTATAATAACAAGCACGGCATACAGTATTTTCAGTTTCTTTCTTTTCAGTTTGTAATATATTATCCAACTTATCTAATCCTACTACTCTAATATCATCAACAGTAAAATCTAATGCTTGTGATTGTTCATAGTCTTTAACAGTACTTAATTCACTCTTTAAAGAATGAATATAATTTAAAGCACGACTATTATATCTTTGTAAATAAGACCTAGGAAATCATAAACTAAAAGTCATAGTTTCACCACTATAACTTGGTGGTAAACCACCACGTTTAATTATTCGCTTTGTTTGTCTTTTAGATAATACAACTTTATTATAATCATCAATATTAGTGTAAATATTTAGTTTAAACTTAACTAAAAATAACAAAATACGCATTCTTTTAACTTGCACAATATATTCCACTTTTTCACGTGCTTGTTTTGGTATTCTATTAGGGTGTTGTTCAATCATATACATAATTCCATTAAAATTATGACCTATTAATTTACAAAACATTCCCAAACTTTCTTGTGTTTCTTTAAATTCGGGTGACAAATCATTACTATTAATTTTCAAACCTAACTCATCTAAAACAACCATATCACACTCTTTAAAAGCATAATTACTATTTAATTGATTAAATTTAAAAACATCATCATAAGAACAACGATAACTATATTCATTACGTACTTTAATAGGAATAGGACTTACTACTCTACCTTTATGTTTTTGTGCTAAACAACAAGCAAGAGCAGATTTACCAGTTCTTGGAGGTGCAGAAATAATATAACTACCTACACGTTGTAATATCTTTATATTTTTTCTAGTTATTAAAAATGGATACAATATTATTAATAATAAAAGTCCTAAAAGAACATAACCATATCAAGGCATTATTTCAACTCCTAACCAACTAAAAACCCAACTGCTTTTAAAAATACTCACAATGTTAAAACTTGTTCTAAACCACTAGTAAAATCAACATTTAAAACAGAACTAATAGTATCATCAAAAATACGTCTCAATAATCCGTCAAGTTTAGTAAAAAACTCTCTTAATGGTTCTACTGGTAAAACTTTACCAACAACGCCATAAAGTACTCACCTAAAAGAATTACGCAAATGACCAAAAACATCATATCAACTAACACGCTCATAATCAGGATTAAAAGGACTATTTGGTGGTACTGGGGTTACTTTCTCACTTGAAAAAATATTATGGCTTTTCTCCCTTTATGTACTATTTTAATTTTATCACATAAATGCTGAGAAAAGCCTATCTACGGACTTCTCCCCACATTTTTAAATCAAACATAGAATTACAGTTTCAAAACTAGGTATCTTGTTGAATTTATATGCAGCTTCTTTAGCATATAAATGAACATGATGTTTTGCAACTTTGATATGTGTTTTAAATGTTCTTCTTATATGTTTTCAAACTGATTCAATTTGGTTGGTATTTACACCAATTTTTGAAACATAGCCATCTTGATGGTTAACTGTTTCATGCTTAGTGAAAACTGATTTAAAATCGCAATATCCTTTTCAAGAATCAGTATATAAAAGACATTTTGAAGAAATGTGGTTTTTTGCAAACTGCAAAAGATTTTTACTCTTTGCGTTTTTCAATACTTTCGCAATTAAATTATTGGTTGTTTTTTGATAAATGCCAATAATCAAGGTTTTATTCACCAAGGATCTTCCTTGTTTTTTAAAACCCATATGTGAAAGATACATTTCATCAATTTGCACTGTACCTTCAACAATAAATTGAGGTTTTTGTTTTGCAATACGTGTTCTGATTTTATGAGTCATTCTTCAAGCAGTTTTCAAAGTCACTCCCAATTCTTTTGCAATATCTGTTGATGGAATTCCATGTTTGGTGTTTATTCATCTAAAGATAAGATAAAACCAAGATGTTAAAGATGTTTGTGACCTTGAAAATATGGTGCCTGTGAGAATGCTAAATGTTTGATTACATTTTAAACATCTCATTCTTTTTAAATCAGAAGTATTCAAATTAAAATTAAAACACCTAATACATTTGTTTTCTTTCAAATTTGCTATATATGCAAGACATTGCTGTTCAGTTTGAAAAGCATTGTTGAATTCATTCAGTTTCATTATTCCCTCCACAAGTACATGTGGGGAGAAGTCCGTAATTTTATTATTAAATTCATTACCGCGATCACTATGAAATATTTGAATATCTTTTAAACAGCGATTTGAGTGCATAAATGCTTGATATACTAATGATGCATCTTTTTTAGTACCTACACTATGTCCAATTATTTCGCGGTTAAATAGGTCAATTAATAAACAAATATAGTGGATGGGTTACACTTTATTGGACACTAATTACATAGACAAGTGAACAAAGAAAGGAACTATAATTATGGCCAATATTAACTCATATACCGATGAATTTAAAAAACAAATAGTAGCTTTATATCAAAGTGGCAAATCAGTATCTTGCCTTGTTAAAGAATATAATGTTACAAGAGCAGCTACTTACAATTGAATTAAGCAATTTACTAATTCAGGTAGTTTTAAAACTAAAGATAATCGTTCTGTTGAAGAAAATGAATTAATTAAATTAAGAAAAGAATTAAAACAATTAAGAATGGAAAATGATATTTTAAAGCAAGCAGCACTAATAATAGGCAGAAAGTAGAGATTATTGCAAATAATAAATCTAAATATAAAATTCGCACAATGTGTCATTTTTTAAAACTCTCTAAATCAACATATTATTTTAATTTAAAGAAAAAAAATAAAATTCAAAATAATATTTATGAACAAGCTGTTATTAGTGCTTTTAAAAAAAATAAAGAAGTTTATGGTACTAGAAGATTAAAAGTCATTCTAGAAAACCAAGAAATTTATTTATCAAGACGAAAAATTAAAGAAATTATGAATAAACATAATTTAATATCAAAATACACTAAATTATCATTCAAAAATTATCATAATAAAGTCAATGATAGTCAAATAACCAATCTTGTTGATAGAAACTTTAATAATAGAGTTAAAAATGAAGTTATTGTTAGTGATTTAACTTATGTTCAAGTAAATGGTAAGTGAAACTATATTTGTTTATTAATTGACCTATTTAACCGCGAAATAATTGGACATAGTGTAGGTACTAAAAAAGATGCATCATTAGTATATCAAGCATTTATGCACTCAAATCGCTGTTTAAAAGATATTCAAATATTTCATAGTGATCGCGGTAATGAATTTAATAATAAAATTATTGATAAACTTTTACTAGCATTCAATATTAATCGCTCTTTAAGCAAAAAAGGTTGTCCTTATGATAACGCTGTTGCTGAAGCAACCTTTAAAACTTTCAAAACCGAATTTATTAATGATAAAAATTTTACATCATTAATCCAATTAAAATTAGAATTATTTGATTACATCAATTGATATAACAACATAAGAATTCACGGCACTTTAAACTACTTAACTCCAGTTAATTATCAAAAACAAATGTCTACCAAAAAATAGTCCTAAAAAGGGTTGCCATTCCATTGTTTTAGATACTATTTTAAATTCACCTAAGTTTATATTTAGTCAAACTTATGGTAATGTTCAATCAGCATTAGAAGATGCAGTAAGAACTTTGGTTACTAAAAACTACATATTTAAAAGTGGTGGAGATAATAATGAACAAAACGAAAATATCAATATGACAAATAGTAATTTTAAAGGTAAAAATTTAACTGATATATACGATTGAAATGTTAATGAAATATTTAAACGTTGTGGTATTCATATACCAAGTCAAAAGAAATCTGCACAACAATCAGTACCCGAAAGTACAGCAGTAAATATTTCAACTATTAATTATATTGAACAAAAATTATGACAATTTAATATTGATATTCTTAAATTTATTCAAATACTAGTAAGTGTTGATAAAGATTTATTAAATAGTAAAACATTTAATATTAATGATGAACAAGAAATTAATAATTTAACAGTTAAATTAAAATTATTTAACCCCGAAAATAACCAATTAATAGGAGAGAACAATGGAAAACAACAACAAACCACAAACGAAGTTTCCACAGAAACAAACTAAACTTAATCAAGCAGAAGTAGAAAATGATTATTTAATTGATAATATTCCTTATGACTTTACTAATATGATGCGTGCTACTAGTGACCCTGATATTAATAGAGCATACGATGAATTTAAAAAAAGAACAATTTATATTTATGAAATTGAACGTTTATTTAAAAATAATGAAAATAATAGTTTAAGATTTTCAGCAAATACTATTAAAATTGGTTTTATTGATATTGATAAATTATTAAAAACTACTGCTGTTGATACATCAGACTTTACTATGCAATTAAATCAAAGAGCAAGTACCAATATTAATGATAATACAATTGAATATAGTATGACTGATATTAAAAATTTAATTTTTCAAGAAATAAATTTATTAAATCAATTTAAATTATATGCAGTTAGTATAAATGAACCATTAACTGAAAATAATATTGATAATTTATATATCATTAATAATTATTCACAACCTTATCAAAATCCAAAAACAAGAAGTACTAAAAGTATTACTATTATTAAAATTAAAGATTTTAAAACAAGAGATGGTTATCCAATAATTATTAAATTACAAAAACCATTAGATAAAGATACCAAAGTAACTGGTTTAAAAATTAAAGCTCCTAGAAGCATGATTTTCGGCAATATAAAGGTACTTGGCGAAGTTGACAATATGGAAGTATACCCAAAGTTATTTGTTAAAGATAAGATAGCATTTCCGTTGTTATCAATGCCTATTGAAACTCAACCAAAAGTTAGAATATTACAACAATGATTTAGTGAACAAATACTACCTTGAAATTTAGCAAAACAATTTATAGGAGAAGAAAAATCAGTTTTAGATTTAATTGCTATTGGTGGTGGAACTGAAACAAGAAAAGAAATTATTAATAATGCAAGAGTAACTAATGGTAAAATTGGTTATGATGTTACTAAAAATTCAAAAGTATGACCATTATCTGATGAACTAGAATTAAAAGATACAAAATTAGAGTCATGATTTTTAGCAGGTAACTATAATTTATTTATTTCTACAACTAATAAATTTCATGATGTTGAACTTGAAATAAATGATAAACCACCAATTGATAGTTTACAACAGTTATTATTAGATATGTTAAGTTACACATATAATTATAATCGTAATTTTGATGGGGCATCATTAGACCCAACAAAATCACCAAATAAAATGGACATATTAAGAGGAAAGTTTGAAAATCAAAAACCCGATGAAGTAATAACTAATTTATTTAAGCAATGAAAATTAGATTATCCTAATTATATTAATTTAGAGCAAGTCAAAATATTTAAACAACTAATTATTGTATTATCAAATAATATTTATTCAAGTATGTCAATTAATAAAGGTTTAAATGATGATAATAAAATATTATTACCTTATTATTTTGAATTAAAATCAAATCCGATACATCCTACTAAGGAAGATATTTGACAATTTAAAAATGCAAAAGTGATTTTAAAATCAGCATATTTTGACTTTACAGATATAAATAACATTAAACTAAAAAATAATGATATTAGTCAAAATGAATTATTTAAACTAGATGATAATCAATTTAATTGATTATCTATTACCAATGAATTAGAAAGTAATAACATTCCGTCATTAATTCCTGCTGACTGAACATTAGGAAATGGTGAATATGGAAAATACTTTACAAAAATAATTATTGATAAAAATAAAATTAAAAATGTTTTAAATTTATATGGTTCAAATAAATCACAATTATTTTCTAAATTAGAATTGTATAAAGAAAGGCTTTTCTCCCTTTATGTACTATTTTAATTTTATCACATAAATGCTGAGAAAAGCCTATCTACGGACTTCTCCCCACATTTTTAAATCAAACATAGAATTACAGTTTCAAAACTAGGTATCTTGTTGAATTTATATGCAGCTTCTTTAGCATATAAATGAACATGATGTTTTGCAACTTTGATATGTGTTTTAAATGTTCTTCTTATATGTTTTCAAACTGATTCAATTTGGTTGGTATTTACACCAATTTTTGAAACATAGCCATCTTGATGGTTAACTGTTTCATGCTTAGTGAAAACTGATTTAAAATCGCAATATCCTTTTCAAGAATCAGTATATACAAGACATTTTGAAGAAATGTGGTTTTTTGCAAACTGCAAAAGATTTTTACTCTTTGCGTTTTTCAATACTTTCACAATTAAATTATTGGTTGTTTTTTGATAAATGCCAACAATCAAGGTTTTATTCACCAAGGATCTTCCTTGTTTTTTAAAACCCATATGTGAAAGATACATTTCATCAATTTGCACTGTACCTTCAACAATAAATTGAGGTTTTTGTTTTGCAATACGTGTTCTGATTTTATGAGTCATTCTTCAAGCAGTTTTCAAAGTCACTCCCAATTCTTTTGCAATATCTGTTGATGGAATTCCATGTTTGGTGTTTATTCATCTAAAGATAAGATAAAACCAAGATGTTAAAGATGTTTGTGACCTTGAAAATATGGTGCCTGTGAGAATGCTAAATGTTTGATTACATTTTAAACATCTCATTCTTTTTAAATCAGAAGTATTCAAATTAAAATTAAAACACCTAATACATTTGTTTTCTTTCAAATTTGCTATATATGCAAGACATTGCTGTTCAGTTTGAAAAGCATTGTTGAATTCATTCAGTTTCATTATTCCCTCCACAAGTACATGTGGGGAGAAGTCCGTAAAGAAATTATAAAAATTGATAATAATAGTGAATTTGAATTAGAGGCTTTTTAATAATCTGTGTATCTTTGTTTTATAAAGTACTAGTTTAGATTAATTCTATCTTCAAATTTTATCATAAAATGAGCAATTGCTGTATTTCAATTTTGAATAGGCAATGTTCATTTTTTTGTTATATTTTCAATTGCCAAGTAAAATATTTTGAAAACTGCCATATCATTAGGAAAAACTTTTTTATTTCTGATGATTTTTCGTAATTGACTATTAACAGATTCAATAGCATTTGTAGTATAAATCACTCTTTTGATTTCTACTGGATAACTAATAAAAACCATTAAATTATCTCAATTTTTATATCAAGATTTAGTAATTTGAGGATATTGTTTATTTCATTTACTTTCAAACGATTCTAAAGCTTGCATTGCTTGTTCTTCACTACATGCACTATAAATTGGTTTTAAATCTGCAACTAGACCTTTTCGATGTTTGTATGAAACATATTTTAAACTATTTCTAATTTGATGAACAATGCATAATTGATGTTCTGTTTTAGGATAAACTGATTGTATTGCTTCTGACATGCCTGTTAAATTATCACTACAATCAATAAGAATATCATTTAAGCCACGATTTTTCATTTCTGTGAAATTAGATAATCAAAACTTAGAACCTTCATTTTCACTAATTCATAATCCTAAAACATCTTTTTTGCCTTCTAAATCAACTCCTAATGCTATATAAACTGATTTGTTAATAATCCGTTTATCTTGTCGTACTTTAACTACTATACAATCAAAATAAACAATAGGATAAATACTTTCTAATGGTCGATTTTGTCATGCTTTAACATCATCAATAACATCATCAGTAATTTGACTAATAACACTTTCACTAATATCAGCACCATGATATAACTCTTGCAACTGCATTCTAATTTCAGATAATGTCATTCCTTTTGCATACAAGGAAAGAACTTGTTGATCAAAACCATCAAATCTTATTTGCCTTTTAGGAACTATTACAGGAGTAAAATTACTATTGCGATCTCTTGGTACATCAATTTCAATTTTACCTTGTTGAGTTATTAATTTTTTTGAACTTGTACCATTACGAGCATTTTCAGTAGTACTATGTTGATTTTTTTCATATCCTAAATAATTTTGCATTTCAGAATTCAACATTTTTTCAACTAATCTTTTTGTTAATTCTTTATATAAACCGCCAGGTTTAAAAACTGTTGTTAAATCTTCAGTATTTTCTAGTAATAAATCTACTGCTTTTGATATTGGATGATTATTATTAAAGTTATCTTTTTTAGCCATCTGTAACTCACTCTTTCTAGTCATTTAATTATATTTACTAGAATTAATTAAACATAGTTATTTTTGTAAGTTACACAGATTACTAAACATTTCCATTTTTACTTTGACAAACAACATTCATTTTGTAAAATCTTTTTTAAAGATTTCAAATTATTTACAACTTTTAATGATTTTTCATTTTCATATTTAATTACTCCTTTATAATAGTTTTTATATTTCATTTATTATAAGTTCTAAATTATTAATAATTTTTTGATATTTATTTATTTTTTTAAATTGTTCTAATCGTTCAGGTCATATTTTATTTTTATATTCATTTGTATGTTCATTACAAAAAAAGTAATCAGTTAATATTGTTTCATTTAATTTTAATACTACTTGAAGATGATTATCAGATTTATTATTACATTTTTTTCTTTCGCAATTTTCAATTACTTCTTTAGATATAAAATGATTGTTTTTCATTTGTTCAATTTCTTTATCTGTAAAATAATCTTGAAGTTTTGGTGTTTCCTCATCAAATTTTATTTTATTTTCGCTGCAAAAATATAAATTTCCTAAATTTTGTACTTCTATTATTTCGTTTCAATTTTTAATACATTTATCTCAATCGCAAAGAATAATATTTTTAATTTGATTTTTAAATTTATTTTCTTTTTTGTCTTTTTTAATTTTTATTTTTGTTTTGCATCTTTTTTTACTCATAAATCCCCCTTTTTCTTTAATTTTACTATTAAATTGTACTTATTTTCATTATTTTTTCAATATACATTTTAAACACAAAATAAAGCCTAAATACAAAGCGTTTATTTTATGATACCTATACTATTAATTATATTGAAATTGTTTTTTATATGCAAAATATGAAAGCATTTTTTAAAATAATTTTTATTTTATTTAAAATTACACTTATAAATTTATATAATAAACAAGTAAATTAATATTTTAAAAATATTTACAATAAATTTAGATTTTTAAAAGGCTTTTCTCCCTTTATGTACTATTTTAATTTTATTACATAAATGCTGAGAAAAGCCTATCTACGGACTTCTCCCCACATTTTTAAATCAAACATAGAATTACAGTTTCAAAACTAGGTATCTTGTTGAATTTATATGCAGCTTCTTTAGCATATAAATGAACATGATGTTTTGCAAATTTGATATGTGTTTTAAATGTTCTTCTTATATGTTTTCAAACTGATTCAATTTGGTTGGTATTTACACCAATTTTTGAAACATAGCCATCTTGATGGTTAACTGTTTCATGCTTAGTGAAAACTGATTTAAAATCGCAATATCCTTTTCAAGAATCAGTATATACAAGACATTTTGAAGAAATGTGGTTTTTTGCAAACTGCAAAAGATTTTTACTCTTTGCGTTTTTCAATACTTTCACAATTAAATTATTGGTTGTTTTTTGATAAATGCCAACAATCAAGGTTTTATTAACCAAGGATCTTCCTTGTTTTTTAAAACCCATATGTGAAAGATACATTTCATCAATTTGCACTGTACCTTCAACAATAAATTGAGGTTTTTGTTTTGCAATACGTGTTCTGATTTTATGAGTCATTCTTCAAGCAGTTTTCAAAGTCACTCCCAATTCTTTTGCAATATCTGTTGATGGAATTCCATGTTTGGTGTTTATTCATCTAAAGATAAGATAAAACCAAGATGTTAAAGATGTTTGTGACCTTGAAAATATGGTGCCTGTGAGAATGCTAAATGTTTGATTACATTTTAAACATCTCATTCTTTTTAAATCAGAAGTATTCAAATTAAAATTAAAACACCTAATACATTTGTTTTCTTTCAAATTTGCTATATATGCAAGACATTGCTGTTCAGTTTGAAAAGCATTGTTGAATTAATTCAGTTTCATTATTCCCTCCACAAGTACATGTGGGGAGAAGTCCGTTTTAAAAAATAGTTAGGAGAATAATATGGATTTTAATTATAAATGAACTTATAAAGAACAATATCCTAAAATTGATAAATTAATTTTAGAACATATAACAAAGAAATGAGAAAAATGAGATTGAAGAATAAAAAATACAAGAGATAAAAAGAAATATAAAATTGTTGATTATCAATATCGAAAAAGAAAAACATTATATGGAGTGGTAACTTATAAAAGAAGAATTTATGAATATTTTGATGAAGAATTACAAAAATGAATTCGAGTATGTTTAGTTGATGAAATACTAAAATTACCTAAATATAAAAGAATTGGTGAAGATATTGAAGACACTATTATTGAAAATTTTGCAGATGGAAAAATATATCGTGATATTTGTGTTATTTGTAAAAAAGCAGGTATTAGTGTTAGTAGTGTTCATAGAGTTTTTAAAAATTTTGAAATAGTTGAAGCAAATCCAATAAAAGTAAAATTAGAAAAAAATCAACCTATTTTTGTAGCAATTGATGATGGTCATCGAAAATTTTGAAATTTTAAACGTAAAGGTATAAAACACTCTATGCGATTAATAGTAACATATACAGATAATATTAATCACAAAGTACAAAATAAAAGAGTAAAAGCAATTATTAGACCAACAAAAACAAAAATTGGAGTTAAAAAAACTGCTGAATTTGTTAAAGAACATTGTCAAAAATTTTATGAAAATATTGAACAAGCAAAAATTATTATTTGTGGTGATAGTGCAGGATGAATTAAAGAAGTTGCTGATTATCTAGGTGCACAGTTTGTTTTAGATAAATTTCATTTAATTAGAACATTATATCTTGGAATAATGGCTGGAAATAAAGGTAAATATTGACAAGAATATGATACTTGTAAAAATTTAATTAATAATGGTGAATATGATGAATTAATTAACTATTTATATAAAGAATTAGATAATCATAAAAAATTAAAGAAACAGTATTTTAAAAATAATAAACAAGGTATTGAAAATCAAGGTGCAAAGTGAAATATTGGTTGCTTTACTGAAACTAATATTTGACATGTTTTAAAAGAAATGCTTGGTAATAAAACATATAATATTTTAATTTATATTAAAATGGTTATTTTTAAATGTAATAAAATAAATTTAGAAACATAATTTTAATGAATATAGTAATTGCTAATTATTTTACAATTTACAATAGCATCTCAAAAATTATTATTTTTTATTTTTATTTTTAAACCAATAATTAAAAAAATAAATGACATAGTTATAGACAATAAAATTGGAATTAAAATTATACAAAAAATAACTCCAATTTGTAACTGAATTCAATTATAATAATTTGCATTATTTTTACTAAGACCACAAATATAACTTGCAGAATGACTTAAAACATAGTTGATATTACAATGATTTAAAAATTCAAACCCATTTACATTTACACATACATATTTTTCTTTTACTGGATTAAAAACATGATAATCACAATAAATAGAATAATTTATTAAAAATAATCCTATAATCATAATTAAAATAGTTAAAATCAATAATGATACAGTTATTAACTGTAATTTTTTAGTTTTCATCTTTAATATCTCCTTAAATTTATGCACTCATTTTATCACTTAATAAAATTAATATAAGTATTTTTCTTGTATTTTTTTTAAAAAAATTATATTATTTAATTACAATTTCATAAAAATCCAAATTATTTATTGTCTAAAATATAATAAGACTATATAAATTTAATTTATTCCGGATTTTTGACAATCTCCCAAATTTGTTAATATTGTTACGTTGTATAAATAAAAATATTTTTATTTTTCAAAATATATATTAATTTTCTTTATTATATTAGATTTAAGGGAGCAAAAATAAATGAAAAAAATACAAATAATAACAATATTATTATTTATTTTAACTATTTTATTTATAATTTCTGGTTTAATTCTCATAGATTTTTGTGATTATCATTCTCATATTCGTAATCAAACAACGTTAAAGTTTGAAAATATAGAAAGAAATGGATTTCAAATATTAGCTATAACTAGCATATATCATATTTTAGAATATTCACCAAAATACGTATGTTATATAAGTCAAAATATTGGAAATTATTATAATTGAATAGAATTACAAATTGGAGTTATTTTTTGTATAATTTTAACTCCAATTTTTGGATTTTTTACTATTGCATTAACTTTTTTAATTATTGGTTTAAAACTAAAAATAAAAAATAATAATTTTTGAGATGCAATCGAAAATTGTGAAATAATTAACAATTACTATATTCATTAAAATTTAATAATTTATATTTATTATTAATATGGCTTTTCTCCCTTTATGTACTATTTTAATTTTATCACATAAATGCTGAGAAAAGCCTATCTACGGACTTCTCCCCACATTTTTAAATCAAACATAGAATTACAGTTTCAAAACTAGGTATCTTGTTGAATTTATATGCAGCTTCTTTAGCATATAAATGAACATGATGTTTTGCAACTTTGATATGTGTTTTAAATGTTCTTCTTATATGTTTTCAAACTGATTCAATTTGGTTGGTATTTACACCAATTTTTGAAACATAGCCATCTTGATGGTTAACTGTTTCATGCTTAGTGAAAACTGATTTAAAATCGCAATATCCTTTTCAAGAATCAGTATATACAAGACATTTTGAAGAAATGTGGTTTTTTGCAAACTGCAAAAGATTTTTACTCTTTGCGTTTTTCAATACTTTCACAATTAAATTATTGGTTGTTTTTTGATAAATGCCAACAATCAAGGTTTTATTCACCAAGGATCTTCCTTGTTTTTTAAAACCCATATGTGAAAGATACATTTCATCAATTTGCACTGTACCTTCAACAATAAATTGAGGTTTTTGTTTTGCAATACGTGTTCTGATTTTATGAGTCATTCTTCAAGCAGTTTTCAAAGTCACTCCCAATTCTTTTGCAATATCTGTTGATGGAATTCCATGTTTGGTGTTTATTCATCTAAAGATAAGATAAAACCAAGATGTTAAAGATGTTTGTGACCTTGAAAATATGGTGCCTGTGAGAATGCTAAATGTTTGATTACATTTTAAACATCTCATTCTTTTTAAATCAGAAGTATTCAAATTAAAATTAAAACACCTAATACATTTGTTTTCTTTCAAATTTGCTATATATGCAAGACATTGCTGTTCAGTTTGAAAAGCATTGTTGAATTCATTCAGTTTCATTATTCCCTCCACAAGTACATGTGGGGAGAAGTCCGATTAATATTTCAATACTAACAATAATATATTATTTTTTTACTATTATTATTTTTCTACATTTCAATAATGTTAAATGTTATTATATTTATATAGTTTAAAATGATATATAGGTGATATAAATGAAATTAAAAATAAAAAATATTGGTCCTTTTAATGATAATTCTTTAAATATTGGTGATATTACTATTATTGCTGGTGTTAATGATACTGGTAAAAGTTACTTAAGTAGGTTAGTTTTTGCAATGGTGAAAATTGCTACTAGTGATATTAAGTCAGAAATAATTAAGAATTTTTTTAACTTTGCTGAAGATACTTTTACACAAATTGAAAATACTGGTAGTAATTTTCTTGAAACAAATTTTAATAGTAGTGAAAAAGAAAGTACTTTATTTAAAGAAATTGAATCTATTTATAATAATATTAATCTAAATAATAAAACATTTATGCAAAAATGAATAACAAATGGCTTTTCTCCCTTTATGTACTATTTTAATTTTATCACATAAATGCTGAGAAAAGCCTATCTACGGACTTCTCCCCACATTTTTAAATCAAACATAGAATTACAGTTTCAAAACTAGGTATCTTGTTGAATTTATATGCAGCTTCTTTAGCATATAAATGAACATGATGTTTTGCAACTTTGATATGTGTTTTAAATGTTCTTCTTATATGTTTTCAAACTGATTCAATTTGGTTGGTATTTACACCAATTTTTGAAACATAGCCATCTTGATGGTTAACTGTTTCATGCTTAGTGAAAACTGATTTAAAATCGCAATATCCTTTTCAAGAATCAGTATATACAAGACATTTTGAAGAAATGTGGTTTTTTGCAAACTGCAAAAGATTTTTACTCTTTGCGTTTTTCAATACTTTCACAATTAAATTATTGGTTGTTTTTTGATAAATGCCAACAATCAAGGTTTTATTCACCAAGGATCTTCCTTGTTTTTTAAAACCCATATGTGAAAGATACATTTCATCAATTTGCACTGTACCTTCAACAATAAATTGAGGTTTTTGTTTTGCAATACGTGTTCTGATTTTATGAGTCATTCTTCAAGCAGTTTTCAAAGTCACTCCCAATTCTTTTGCAATATCTGTTGATGGAATTCCATGTTTGGTGTTTATTCATCTAAAGATAAGATAAAACCAAGATGTTAAAGATGTTTGTGACCTTGAAAATATGGTGCCTGTGAGAATGCTAAATGTTTGATTACATTTTAAACATCTCATTCTTTTTAAATCAGAAGTATTCAAATTAAAACTAAAACACCTAATACATTTGTTTTCTTTCAAATTTGCTATATATGCAAGACATTGCTGTTCAGTTTGAAAAGCATTTTTGAATTCATTAAGTTTCATTATTCCCTCCACAAGTACATGTGGGGAGAAGTCCGTTATTTAATAATAAAGATACTGATATCATTTCATATTTAATGGCTAATATTCTTCGTGAAAACTTTCATGGTGAAAACTTAAGAAATAAAAAATATAATAATAAAGATAGTTATTTAAAACTTAGTTTAGACAATAACAAAACTTTAACGATCAATATTAATGAAAATAATAAATTTTCTTTAGAACATGAGTTTAATTATTTAGAAAATATTATTGAAAATCCAATAATTGATGCTACTTATATTAGTGATACTGACCAAATTTTAAATTTAATGATTGAAGAAAGTCTTAGTAAAAAACAATCATCATATATTTTAGAGAGTGAAAAATTAAAATTATCATTAAATAACATTTTCAAATTTAAAAAGTGTCACTACTTAGATGATTTTAAAAATAAAATTAATATTCAAAAAAATATTGAACAGTATAGTAATTTGAAATTAGTATTAATTAAACAAAAAATTAATCAAGAACTTGAAAACTATTTTGGTAATGAAAATAAAATTAACTTTGAAAATGGTAGTTTAACTAAAAATGGTATTACCATTAAACTTGCTAACTCCTCACGTGGATTAAAAATTATTGAATCATTTAAAGAAATGGTTAAAAGTGACTTTTTTAAAGAAGGTAACTTAGTAATTATTGATGAACCCGAAGCCTATATTCATCCAGAATGACAATATTTATTTACTAAACTATTATTAAATATTTCTAAAATAATTAATTTAAAATTAATTATTTCAACACATAGTCGATATATTCTTGAAACAATAACTTCACTAGCAAGTCGTGACTTTAAAAACTTAAATTTTAAATATAATTTTATTAATAAAGATAAAAATTTTGATTCTTGTATAATTGAAGAGAATAGTTTAGATCACATTAATGAAGCTTTAAGTTATCCATATAGGGAGTTAGACGAATATGAATTTAAATGAGACATTAAAAAATAATTTAATATTTATTTATAAAAAAAATAAAAAAACATTTCGTTTGTTATCTTATAGTACTGCTTCTAAAACATATTCTTCAGATTCTGAAGAATATGCAATTGATGGTGATAATCTTAAACTTTTATGTTGTAGTCATTCACGTGGTATTAAGTCAATTGATGCTATCACTTATAATAAAAGAAATGAATTTTTATTCATTGAATTTAAAATTCAAAAACATTTTCATGAAGACATTATTAATGATTTATCAAAAAAATTTACTGATAGCTTTATTTGTTTTCAACATAATATTGATAAAAAACATGAAATTTCTTTTGACAAAATTAAATGTTTTTTTGTATTTAATATTAGAAGGGCGTATCAAGTTAATGGTTAGATTTAATAAAAACTTAAATGAGAGATAATACTCTCATTTTTTAATTGTTAAACAATTATAATTAATTATTTTATTAAACCAGCACTTTATTAAAGTAATTAATTATTCCATAACTAAATAAAAATTATTTAGGCTATTGTGCTGGAATTAACCAATAGTAATTTTTGTCATGCTCTTTTACAACTTGATATTTTTTGGTTCCCTTCCCCTAGAACCCCTACCCTCCAAGGCTTTGCTACTTACAGTAGCATAAGCCTTACGTAGAGTAGATAAGTAGTTAGTAGTATATAAGCCTTTTATCACTGTAGGTGATAAGGCTTATACATAGAAAGGATACGTAATGATTAATGTTAATTTAGATATTAAAAATAAAATTAAAGAAACAACTAAAGGTATGTTATTAGAAATTGGTGAATATGAAACATGATTTCCTATTAAAGATACTATTATTGATGAAAAAAATAAAAAAATAGCATTAAAAATAATTGAAGATTTTTATTATAAATTAGGTAAAAAATCAATAACAAAAGATATTGAAAGTGTTAAAGGTAGTGATATTTTAAAATATATTAAAAATATTCCAAATATTAATACAAATGAAAATGAATTAATATCTTGTGAATTTTATGAAGAATATAATGGTTATTATATTTTTAAAAATGATAAAAATCAAGAATGTTTTAAATATAACATTACATGAGAACAAGATATGAAAAGTTTTAAAATAAATAATCCATATAATGATAATGATTTAGCAATAAATTATATTGTTACACCAATGAAAAATATAGAAACTCATAATGAAAAAATATTTTATTTAAAGTATTAAAGGAAATTAAATATGTTATTAAATGTTGAAAAAATAGAATTAATAAAAAAAATATGTAATGAAAAATTATTAAAAAATCAAAAATATATTGAAATACAAGAAATATTAAAAATTATAGAAAGGGATAAATAATTATGGAATGTAGAGAATATAGAATTAAAGGTTCATGTGATATTTGTCATAAAAATTCATCATATGGAAATAGAACTTGTAATAAATGTTTTTATAAATTAATAGGTGAAAAAAATGAAATGTAATATTCATAATGAAAAATATATTTGAATTAGTGAAATAGATAATAATTATTATTGTAATAAATGTATTAATGACATGATTGAAGAAGATATGTATTTAACATCAAATAATTGAGATTACTTATATGAATATTATATTAATGAATTACAATTAGAAAATTTTAAAGGAGTGTAATAAATAATGAAAAATAAAAGTTTTCAAGAAATAACAAATAATTTACAACAATTTTTTCAAGATATTGAAAATGGTATATATGGTGAAAGTATTAAAAATGCTTTTAAAAAAGAAAGTAGTGAATAATAATGTCACCTAAAAATATATCTAAAAAAGAATTATTAAATAAAATATTAATAATTAGATTTAGAGAATTAGAATTTCAAAACTTAAAAGATTTTTGTAAAGAAAAAGATATAACTGTATCTGAATTTGTAAGAAATTTAATTAAAAATGCAATTAAAAAAAATAAAAAATAGAAAGAGTGATTATAATGAATAATTTATATAAAAAAATACTTAAATTACAATTAGAAATTGGTAGTACACCTAAAAATGGTTTTAATAAATTTGGAAATTATAAATATTGATTATTAAGTGATATTTTTAATAAATTTAAATTATTATGTAAAGAATTAAATATTGTTATTACACATGAAGATATATTAACAACTGATAGAAAAATAAATTATTTAGATACTAAAGAAGTAGAAATAACTTATTTTAAAAGATATACAATTATTGATTTAGATAATGATAAAGAAATTAAATATTTTGATATACTTGCTTGTGCTAAAAATACTGATATTGCAAAAGCAAAAGGTAGTGCAGAAACTTATGCTTATAGATATTTTTTAATGAATTTATTATTATTAAGTGAAGATGAACTTGACCCAGATAATGATAATATAAATTTAATTCAAAATAATAAACCACAAAATAATTACGTTAATAATATAAAAGCATCTAATGAAAAATGAGAACCAAGTGAAAAACAATTAGATTATTTTGAAAAATATATGATTACAAATACAGTTTTATTTGATGAATGTATAAGAGAAAATATGGAAAGATTAAATCCAAATAATAATAAAGATTTTTTAATATTAATGGGTGAAAATTATTTAAAAGTATTATTTGATAAATTTAAAGAAATTCGTGAAAGATTTAAAAATTTAAAAAATAATAATAAAAATGAGTATAGAAATTATGAATAATTATTTACTTTCAGTAGACCCAAGTATTAAAAATACAGGTTTTACATTATGAGAAAATAAAAAACCAATATGAATAAATAGTTATAGTTTTAAAGATTATAATTATGATTGAGAAAAAATACAATTACAAATAAGTTATTTAATAGATATGAATAAATATGATTTATTAATGGAACGTGGTACTTTTCATTCAAAAAATGGTATTGGTTATGAAACACAAGAGCATTTACGTGGTTTTATTGCTGGACAATTTAATAAATTATTAACAAAAAATATGTTAATAAGTCCTTCTTCATGAAAGAAATGATATATAGATAATAATATTATTAATATTTCTTTAAAAAATTGAAATAAAAAAATAAGTGAAGATATATGTTTTTATTTAAATGAAAAATATGAATGAAATATAAAAATATCAAATCATGATGAAGCAGATAGTTTATTAATTGGTTGATATTATTTAAATAAGGAAAATAAATAATGAAAATAGAATTTGAAATGGATATTTTTACAAAAAATGCAATTATTGAATCATCAAAAAATTTAAAAAAATTAAAACAATTAAATATATCAATTAATTTATGTAATTGTAAAAAGGAAGATGATTAATGCAAAAACAAAAACAAGAAAAAGTATTATTAAAATGTATTGTTAAAGATTGTAATAGTAAAGTATTAGTTACTTTAAAAACTTTAAATATAGAAGATAGTGTAATTCAATTTTTTAATATGTGTTATTTTCATAAAAAACAATTTAATAATAAAGTAAAAGAAATTAAAGAATATTATAAAAAAGTTTAAACAAGTATAAATAAAATAATGGTGTAGAATAAACTCATAAATTTAATATAAGTTTTTAATATAAGTTTTTAACTCATTACTTTATTTTAAAGTAAATGGGTTTTTATTTTTAAAATAAAGAGGTATAAAATTATGAAATATTTTAATCCAAGTTATTGATTTAAATTATGAGTATTATCTGCACCACTTTTTAATTCTAAAAGTGAAGGTATATATGCTAAGTCAATTGATAATCAAAATATTAAAGATTGAGCTAGCAAAAATACTACTAATATATCATTATTAGAAAATCAAGAATTAACTTTATTAAATTTACCATTATGAAATAGTAATTTAACTACACATAATGAACATCACAAATACCGTCATCAAAAAAGTAGAAGAATTAAAAAGCAAGTGACACCACATCCAAGACCAAGTAGAGCAATTTTTCAATTAAGTGAAAGATTAATTATTAGATTAAATAATCCTGAACAATATCGAACAAGTTTTCAAGCTATAATTAATGAATTAGCTCAAAACAATATATTATTAAATCTTCCTGCAACTGATAATCAATTATATATTTTAAATCCCGAAACAAATTATGGTTATTTTCGACTTCCAGTCCGAATTATACAAGAACAAAATGGACAAAGCAATTCAATAGAATTAGAATTAGTTTTAAGTGCAGATGCTTTATATATTCAAGGTTTTATAATAAATCATCATGATACTGGTTCACATACATCAAATATTGAAACTTATTATTATTTTAATCCTAATTTAGGAACTCCTTCTGGTCGATACAATCCACAATTAACAACGATACCTAATATAAATTCTATAATGTTAAATCATATTGGTAATGCTTATAGACATCTGTTGCCAAGTGAAGATACTAATATTTATTGAACTAATATTTATAATGCTTTTTTAAGATTAACGATTGATATAAATGTTGATACAGAACGTCCTTTAGGAAGTTTAGCGTTATCATTAGGTAGAGTTATTTTAATGACAGCTGAAGCATTAAGATTTAGAGAGTGAGAAAATATCATAAATAGGGAATTAATTATTAATAGAAATTATTTTTCAATTGGATTAAATAGCAACAATAATTATCAATTATTAATAAGATGAGGTCAATCTTCTCAAACACACCTAGCATTGTTCCTTAATAGAATCTATAATGAATATGGTGAAACTGACTTATATATATAAATCAGAAATCAAATTAATCAAAGATTAAACAGAATTAGAAATTTTTCTGAAAGAAATTTTATGACTGAAGTATTAAACCATTTAGAAAATACATCAATAGATACTGTTACAATACTTTTATTGCAAACTGGAATTAGGATTTTTTTATTGATTTCTCCTCTATTAGATAAAATAGATAGAGATTGTACTAGAGGAAAAAGAGAAGCAATAAATAAATATTGACATGAAAAGTTTTGTGATTTAAAACCAGAAATTGATAAAATTGAAGGAAATATAACTGCTATAAAAGTTTTAGATGAAAATACAAAAGTTAGAATGGAATGGCAACCTTTTTTAGGACTATTTTTTGGTAGACATTTGTTTTTGATAATTAACTGGAGTTAAGTAGTTTAAAGTGCTGTGAATTCTTATGTTGTTATATCAATTGATGTAATCAAATAATTCTAATTTTAATTGGATTAATGATGTAAAATTTTTATCATTAATAAATTCGGTTTTGAAAGTTTTAAAGGTTGCTTCAGCAACAGCGTTATCATAAGGACAACCTTTTTTGCTTAAAGAGCGATTAATATTGAATGCTAGTAAAAGTTTATCAATAATTTTATTATTAAATTCATTACCGCGATCACTATGAAATATTTGAATATCTTTTAAACAGCGATTTGAGTGCATAAATGCTTGATATACTAATGATGCATCTTTTTTAGTACCTACACTATGTCCAATTATTTCGCGGTTAAATAGGTCAATTAATAAACAAATATAGTTTCACTTACCATTTACTTGAACATAAGTTAAATCACTAACAATAACTTCATTTTTAACTCTATTATTAAAGTTTCTATCAACAAGATTGTTTATTGGACTATCGTTAACTTTGTTATTATGATTTTTGTATGATAATTTAGTGTATTTTGATATTAAATTATGTTTATTCATAATTTCTTTAATTTTTCGTCTTGATAAATAAATTTCTTGGTTTTCTAGAATGACTTTTAATCTTCTAGTACCATAAACTTCTTTATTTTCTTTAAAAGCACTAATAACAGCTTCATCATAAATATTATTTTTGATTTTATTTTCTTTTTTCTTTAAATTAAAATAATATGTTGATTTAGAGATTTTTAAAAAATGACACATTGTGCGAATTTTATATTTAACTTTATTTTTGACAATAATTTCTATTTTCTGCCTATTATTAGTGCTGCTTGCTTTAAAATATCATTTTCCATTCTTAATTGTTTTAATTCTTTTCTTAATTTAATTAATTCATTTTCTTCAACAGAACGATTATCTTTAGTTTTAAAACTACCTGAATTAGTAAATTGCTTAATTCAATTGTAAGTAGCTGCTCTTGTAAAATTATATTCTTTAGCAAGGCAAGATACTGATTTGCCACTTTGATATAAAGCTACTATTTGTTTTTTAAATTCATCGGTATATGAGTTAATATTGGCCATAATTATAGTTCCTTTCTTTGTTCACTTGTCTACGTAATTAGTGTCCAATAAAGTGTAACCCATCCAAATGTAACTAAATGAACTGATGAGTTTACAAAATCTATTAATCATGAACAACATTTACCAATTGATAATAAACCTAATTTTTCTACAAGTAATATAACAAGTTTATAATTAAAATTCGGACTTCTCCCCACATGTACTTGTGGAGGGAATAATGAAACTGAATGAATTCAACAATGCTTTTCAAACTGAACAGCAATGTCTTGCATATATAGCAAATTTGAAAGAAAACAAATGTATTAGGTGTTTTAATTTTAATTTGAATACTTCTGATTTAAAAAGAATGAGATGTTTAAAATGTAATCAAACATTTAGCATTCTCACAGGCACCATATTTTCAAGGTCACAAACATCTTTAACATCTTGGTTTTATCTTATCTTTAGATGAATAAACACCAAACATGGAATTCCATCAACAGATATTGCAAAATAATTGGGAGTGACTTTGAAAACTGCTTGAAGAATGACTCATAAAATCAGAACACGTATTGCAAAACAAAAACCTCAATTTATTGTTGAAGGTACAGTGCAAATTGATGAAATGTATCTTTCACATATGGGTTTTAAAAAACAAGGAAGATCCTTGGTGAATAAAACCTTGATTGTTGGCATTTATCAAAAAACAACCAATAATTTAACGGACTTCTCCCCACATGTACTTGTGGAGGGAATAATGAAACTGAATGAATTCAACAATGCTTTTCAAACTGAACAGCAATGTCTTGCATATATAGCAAATTTGAAAGAAAACAAATGTATTAGGTGTTTTAGTTTTAATTTGAATACTTCTGATTTAAAAAGAATGAGATGTTTAAAATGTAATCAAACATTTAGCATTCTCACAGGCACCATATTTTCAAGGTCACAAACATCTTTAACATCTTGGTTTTATCTTATCTTTAGATGAATAAACACCAAACATGGAATTCCATCAACAGATATTGCAAAAGAATTGGGAGTGACTTTGAAAACTGCTTGAAGAATGACTCATAAAATCAGAACACGTATTGCAAAACAAAAACCTCAATTTATTGTTGAAGGTACAGTGCAAATTGATGAAATGTATCTTTCACATATGGGTTTTAAAAAACAAGGAAGATCCTTGGTGAATAAAACCTTGATTATTGGCATTTATCAAAAAACAACCAATAATTTAATTGTGAAAGTATTGAAAAACGCAAAGAGTAAAAATCTTTTGCAGTTTGCAAAAAACCACATTTCTTCAAAATGTCTTGTATATACTGATTCTTGAAAAGGATATTGCGATTTTAAATCAGTTTTCACTAAGCATGAAACAGTTAACCATCAAGATGGCTATGTTTCAAAAATTGGTGTAAATACCAACCAAATTGAATCAGTTTGAAAACATATAAGAAGAACATTTAAAACACATATCAAAGTTGCAAAACATCATGTTCATTTATATGCTAAAGAAGCTGCATATAAATTCAACAAGATACCTAGTTTTGAAACTGTAATTCTATGTTTGATTTAAAAATGTGGGGAGAAGTCCGTAGATAGGCTTTTCTCAGCATTTATGTGATAAAATTAAAATAGTACATAAAGGGAGAAAAGCCTTAATTAATTTACTTTTAGTTGTTGGTCTTTGATTTAAATTTCATATATCTAAACCTAATTTTTTACCAAATAATAAACTATTAATTGAACCTAATAGTGAATTGTTCATTACTTGACCATAATAAGCAATTATACCTATCATTGCTGATAATGGACTAATTGAAGAACGAATTATTTTTAATAAAGTATAATTATTTGATTGTACAATGGTGTCATTTGGCATTTTTATTAACTCCTTCTACATTAGTTTGTTTTTCTATTTTAATTATTACTTTACCTTCACAATGTATATTATCTCCAACACATATTGCATAACTATCATGTACATCACTTACTATAAAATAATCATTTCTTAATTTAGGATATTCATCTAATAAAATTGCTCTAATATCATTACTTGTAGTTAAATCTTCTGGCTTTGGTGAATAAATAGTAATATGTGCTTTTTCATCAAAATATTTATAAATATATTCCATAATTATTTTTTAGAAAATTTTAATTCTATTTCTTCAATATAATCTTTATCATTACCAGTCATAGTAGCACTTGTTGATGTAATATTACTAAATGTTGCTTTACCTTTTTCATAACCACGATTACCAGCATTTATTATTGCAGTTTCTAATTCATCATTAGTAGGAGTTATTCCTGTCATAGTTATTTTTCCTAAATTTTTAAAATAAATTAAATCATTTAAACTAATTCTAAAATCATCAAAATCAGCAATTTTAAATGTTACTGGTGATTTTTCTCTTTCTGCTGGAGTTAATTTAATTCAATTAGTTCAACAACGTTTTTGTGCTTCTTTAATTTCATCAGCAGTTGGCATTTTTTCTATAATAATAAATGATAATCAACCACGAATTGCTGTTGTTATACCATAAAGTGCTTTACCTAATGTTTTTTGATTTAATGTATTATTATCAATTAAATTAACAATTTTTTGAAAACTATTAGGTTGTGCAAATGCATTTCTATGTACAAAAACTCCTAATACTTTTTTTAAATCAAATGTTTTTTCTAAATGTAAACCAGTTTTAGTATCTTTAACCATATCTTTATTTAAAAACATATGTTTATATAAAAACATACCAAATACTGATTGTTTATATAATTGACCACTTGCTACAGTATCTGCTGCAATTTGACCATAATTTAATCTTAAATATGCTTTTGTTAATTGTAACATTGGAGTAAATCCTAATGCACCAATAAAATCACTTACATTTGTACCAATTTCAGTTTCAGTTATATTTCCTAATAATTCATTCATTTTATCTCCAATTTGATAAAATGCTGCTTTTGCTGTATCTTCTGTCATTTCTAACATATTAATAGGAATTACTTGTGATTTAGCAATACAATAATCTTTAATACCTTGCAAAAAAATACATTCTTGTATAAATAAATAATCGGACTTCTCCCCACATGTACTTGTGGAGGGAATAATGAAAATGAATGAATTCAACAATGCTTTTCAAACTGAACAGCAATGTCTTGCATATATAGCAAATTTGAAAGAAAACAAATGTATTAGGTGTTTTAATTTTAATTTGAATACTTCTGATTTAAAAAGAATGAGATGTTTAAAATGTAATCAAACATTTAGCATTCTCACAGGCACCATATTTTCAAGGTCACAAACATCTTTAACATCTTGGTTTTATCTTATCTTTAGATGAATAAACACCAAACACGGAATTCCATCAACAGATATTGCAAAAGAATTGGGAGTGACTTTGAAAACTGCTTGAAGAATGACTCATAAAATCAGAACACGTATTGCAAAACAAAAACCTCAATTTATTGTTGAAGGTACAGTGCAAATTGATGAAATGTATCTTTCACATATGGGTTTTAAAAAACAAGGAAGATCCTTGGTTAATAAAACCTTGATTGTTGGCATTTATCAAAAAACAACCAATAATTTAATTGTGAAAGTATTGAAAAACGCAAAGAGTAAAAATCTTTTGCAGTTTGCAAAAAACCACATTTCTTCAAAATGTCTTGTATATACTGATTCTTGAAAAGGATATTGCGATTTTAAATCAGTTTTCACTAAGCATGAAACAGTTAACCATCAAGATGGCTATGTTTCAAAAATTGGTGTAAATACCAACCAAATTGAATCAGTTTGAAAACATATAAGAAGAACATTTAAAACACATATCAAAGTTGCAAAACATCATGTTCATTTATATGCTAAAGAAGCTGCATATAAATTCAACAAGATACCTAGTTTTGAAACTGTAATTCTATGTTTGATTTAAAAATGTGGGGAGAAGTCCGTAGATAGGCTTTTCTCAGCATTTATGTGATAAAATTAAAATAGTACATAAAGGGAGAAAAGCCATATTATATTCAAAAATAATATGTGAGTTGTTTAATAAATCATTAGTTATTTTCAATTTTACCTTCCTTTCCAATGATTATTTTATCTCCTTTTTTTAATAAAAACCAGAGATTTTTTCAGATAATTAAAATATATTTTTAACTATTTATTCAATTAAATTTAATATTTATAAAATTAGATATCGGACTTCTCCCCACATGTACTTGTGGAGGGAATAATGAAACTGAATGAATTCAACAATGCTTTTCAAACTGAACAGCAATGTCTTGCATATATAGCAAATTTGAAAGAAAACAAATGTATTAGGTGTTTTAGTTTTAATTTGAATAATTCTGATTTAAAAAGAATGAGATGTTTAAAATGTAATCAAACATTTAGCATTCTCACAGGCACCATATTTTCAAGGTCACAAACATCTTTAACATCTTGGTTTTATCTTATCTTTAGATGAATAAACACCAAACATGGAATTCCATCAACAGATATTGCAAAAGAATTGGGAGTGACTTTGAAAACTGCTTGAAGAATGACTCATAAAATCAGAACACGTATTGCAAAACAAAAACCTCAATTTATTGTTGAAGGTACAGTGCAAATTGATGAAATGTATCTTTCACATATGGGTTTTAAAAAACAAGGAAGATCCTTGGTGAATAAAACCTTGATTGTTGGCATTTATCAAAAAACAACCAATAATTTAATTGTGAAAGTATTGAAAAACGCAAAGAGTAAAAATCTTTTGCAGTTTGCAAAAAACCACATTTCTTCAAAATGTCTTGTATATACTGATTCTTGAAAAGGATATTGCGATTTTAAATCAGTTTTCACTAAGCATGAAACAGTTAACCATCAAGATGGCTATGTTTCAAAAATTGGTGTAAATACCAACCAAATTGAATCAGTTTGAAAACATATAAGAAGAACATTTAAAACACATATCAAAGTTGCAAAACATCATGTTCATTTATATGCTAAAGAAGCTGCATATAAATTCAACAAGATACCTAGTTTTGAAACTGTAATTCTATGTTTGATTTAAAAATGTGGGGAGAAGTCCGTAGATAGGCTTTTCTCAGCATTTATGCGATAAAATTAAAATAGTACATAAAGGGAGAAAAGCCTTAGATATATTAAATACTTCAAAGTTTTTGCTGTTTTTTAAACAAAATATAATAAATAAAAATTATCAACATTAATCCCATATTTCCTTATAAATTAATATAAATAACTTATTTATAAAATCATGTAAAATTAATTTAGATAAAATTTAAGTATTTAAAGAAAGGGAAAATTAGAGAAATGTTTAAAACAAGAAAAGAAAATTTAAATCAGAAAAATAACAAACTTAAATCAATAACTGATTATCAATGATTAGCTTTAGATATCGGAACAGAAAACTTTAAAGCTAGACATATTAATATAGGTCTTAGATATGATGCTCCAACCTATTTAGCTGAAGACTATGAAAAAAATAGAATTCTTTACGGTGAAGAGGCTAAGGCTTTAACTGACAAAACAAATGAAAACGTTATTATTAAACGTCCAGTTCGTGATGGTAATATTGCTGATACAGATGCTTTACAACGTATTCTTACTAAAATTTTTCAAGATTTTAGACTTGAAATTAAAGATTTAAAACAAAGTAAAAACAATTCTATAAAAAAAGATGAAAAATTAGATAAAAATCGTAACTTGATTGTGTTGATGGCAACACCAAGTGAAATTAATTCAGTACAAAAAGAAGCTTTAGAAAATATTGTATATCGTTTAGGAGCACTCCGTGGATTTGTACAAGAAGAAGTAAAAATGGCAGCCTTAGGTTCAGGGCAAGATATTTTTGGAAGTGCAATTATGTGCATTGATATTGGTGGTGGCAGTACTGATGTTGCTATTATTAGTAATAATTCAATATTATATTCATATACAACACATTGTGCTGGTGACTATTTAATACAAAAAGTTCAAGAATATATTATAAAAAAACATGCCTTAAAAGTTGGAATAAAAGAAGCTGAAGATGTTATTAAAAATATTGGTTCACTTATGAAATATCAAGATGAAAAACCATACACAATTTCGGGTTTTTCATTACCTAGATTAAATTCTCAGCCAGGAGAAACAATGTCAATTTCTAAAACTATTGAAATTACACCAGAAGAAATTCGTGCAAATGTTATGCAAGTTCAATTCAAAGAACATATTATTCCAACCATTCGTAGAGTACTAAGAACTGCTGGTGACAAGGCTGCTGGAAGTATTAGTGATTTAAAGAAAAAAGGTAAGGGAATCACAATTTGTGGTGGTGGAGCTTATATTAAAAAAGTTGATAAATTTATTGAAGAAGAATTAGCTAAAGAATATTATATTGAAGTTAAAACTGAAAAATGTACAAAACCAATGCGTCAAAAATATGAAGGAGATCTTTTTGAAGTGCGGACTGCTCCAAATCCTTTAGATAATGTTATTGATGGTTGTGTAAAATATCGTGATACAATTTACAAACAATTAATAATTGAACAAAATCCTAGTCGTGAAATTCTAATAAAGGACGAAGATTTAGGATAAAAAACTATAAAAATCTTAAATCAATTTAAAAATAGTGCTAATTAGCACTATTTTTAAACTAACTAGTATTTTAAATTATTAAAAATTTTTTAAACTTTGGTAATTTTTTTGAGTTATCAATTCCTGATTCAAAAGAAAAACATTCGTATTTCATAACATTAGATACATCTCAATTTGATATATTTTGATTAAAAGATATAGCACCATAAAACATTCAATTCATATTCGTAACATTTGAAGTATCTCAAGATGATAAATCTTGATTAAATGTTTCACAAAATATAAACATAAATTGTAAAGATGTAATTTCTGATGGTAATTGATTAGGTACTTTTTCAATTGTTCTTGGCATATTAACAACTTGAATTTCTCCCTGATCATTTTTATAAAAACCAATTTGAACAATTTCTTTACTATTTATATTTGATAAATCTCTTTCATTAGTTGTTATTTGTTTGCCATTTTTATCAATGTAAATTGTATCTTGTTGAGTTTTATTATTTAAAACATCATTTTTTTGTGAATTTGTGTTTAAAACAGTTACAGTTAAATTTCCTGCAACCGATGCAAGTGTTAAAACACTTAATGCTGTCAATATTTTTTTCATTTTTTCATCCTTCTATGAAGTTAATTTTACTTTACTACTTTTTGAAGGTAAATTCACAAAAATTATATTTTTTGACTAAAAATTTTTATTGGCTTTTCTCCCTTTATGTACTATTTTAATTTTATCACATAAATGCTGAGAAAAGCCTATCTACGGACTTCTCCCCACATTTTTAAATCAAACATAGAATTACAGTTTCAAAACTAGGTATCTTGTTGAATTTATATGCAGCTTCTTTAGCATATAAATGAACATGATGTTTTGCAACTTTGATATGTGTTTTAAATGTTCTTCTTATATGTTTTCAAACTGATTCAATTTGGTTGGTATTTACACCAATTTTTGAAACATAGCCATCTTGATGGTTAACTGTTTCATGCTTAGTGAAAACTGATTTAAAATCGCAATATCCTTTTCAAGAATAAGTATATACAAGACATTTCATCAATTTGCACTGTACCTTCAACAATAAATTGAGGTTTTTGTTTTGCAATACGTGTTCTGATTTTATGAGTCATTCTTCAAGCAGTTTTCAAAGTCACTCCCAATTCTTTTGCAATATCTGTTGATGGAATTCCATGTTTGGTGTTTATTCATCTAAAGATAAGATAAAACCAAGATGTTAAAGATGTTTGTGACCTTGAAAATATGGTGCCTGTGAGAATGCTAAATGTTTGATTACATTTTAAACATCTCATTCTTTTTAAATCAGAAGTATTCAAATTAAAATTAAAACACCTAATACATTTGTTTTCTTTCAAATTTGCTATATATGCAAGACATTGCTGTTCAGTTTGAAAAGCATTGTTGAATTCATTCAGTTTCATTATTCCCTCCACAAGTACATGTGGGGAGAAGTCCGTTTTTATTTTTTAAAGTTAAAACTTTTTTGCTGCTTCTTTAATATACTGTTCAAATTTATCCATCGTTTTTTCTGGTCCTAATGCTGGTAAACCTCCACCTTTTGCTAATATTTTAGAACCAATAAGTAAATTAGCGTCATTTTGATGAAGTTCTTGAACCTTAGTACCACAAATAAGAATTGGTTCTACTACTTTAGCACCTACAAATTCTCATGTTCCTTTTAAATAAGTTGCATGATTACCTCATAAATATCAGCCATATGGTGCTCCTTGTGTCGCCAAAATTTGAACTTTTAAATGTGGTAATAATCCTCTAGCTTCACCTTGTTTGGTATATTTATAATCAAAAGTTTTACCAGCAACTAAGATGTGATCTAAATAATTTTTTGTCATGCTAGTAACATTAAAATTTGTCATTGGTGTTGTATATATAACTTTATTAACATTTTTTAGTTGATTAATATAATAATCAGAATCTTTTTCATTAAAATATGAAGTAAAGTTTTTTTGCGTAATAGTAATACTTGCCATTGGTATTTGATTTAAATCTAATTCAATTATTGAATCTTCTGGATGAAATTCACGATAATATTTAACAAAACGAGATACTAAACTTTCAGAATAAGATAGTTCTTTTTTAATCATAGAAGAACGAATTACTAATACTTTATTTGCCATTATTTTTGCCTCCGAAATATCTAAAATAACTTTGTAATTTGATTTTATCAGTTTTTATTTATTATTTTTTAAAAAATATTAAAAAATAATAAATAAAAATATAGTTTTATAAAAAAATGAAATATTTATTATAATTTTATCAATTTCTATAAAGTGTTATTATTAAAGTGTGTAAAACTTTTAAAAAAGTTTATAGAAAAATTTTAAATTAAATAGATATTAAATCTAAAAAATAGATATAAGTTAGTTATTATAGAGATTTTAGTACTTGTACACAAATTATAATTATTAAGAAATTTGAGATCAGACTATCAAAAAAATGGAAAGAGGTAAAAATATGAATGAAAGAAAACAAAAATTTGGATGGGTTACACTTTATTGGACACTAATTACATAGACAAGTGAACAAAGAAAGGAACTATAATTATGGCCAATATTAACTCATATACCGATGAATTTAAAAAACAAATAGTAGCTTTATATCAAAGTGGCAAATCAGTATCTTGCCTTGCTAAAGAATATAATGTTACAAGAGCAGCTACTTACAATTGAATTAAGCAATTTACTAATTCAGGTAGTTTTTAAACTAAAGATAATCGTTCTGTTGAAGAAAATGAATTAATTAAATTAAGAAAAGAATTAAAACAATTAAGAATGGAAAATGATATTTTAAAGCAAGCAGCACTAATAATAGGCAGAAAGTAGAGATTATTGCAAATAATAAATCTAAATATAAAATTCGCACAATGTGTCATTTTTTAAAACTCTCTAAATCAACATATTATTTTAATTTGCTAAATTGTAAAGGTAAGTGCAACTAAATTATTTTTCTATCCAAATATTCTATCGGTGAAAGATAATTTAGTATTTTTCTTGGTCTTTGGTTTAAAGACAATATAAATTTATGAACTTCATTTTTACAAGTTTTTGAAAAATTAAATTTTTTAGGAAATTTTTCTCTAATTAAACCATTAGTATTTTCATTAGTACCTCTTTGTCAAGGTGAATATGGATTTGCAAAATAAATTTTCACATCTAAATTTTTTTCAAGTTGTTGTCAATTTGAAAATTCTTTACCACGATCAAAAGTAATGGTTTTAACAATATTTTTAGGAAGAATTGATAAATAATGGCTAATATTTTTGTTAATAACTTTAGTAGTTCTGTTTTTAACTAATATTGCTAAAGTAAATCGTGATACTCTTTCAACTAAAGTTATTAAACATTTTTTACTTTTGCCTCGTGATGATACTATAGTATCTCCTTCTCAATGACCAAGTGTTATACGATCATTAATATTAAGATCTCTTTCTTTAATTGATTTGCTATTGAATTTGCCACGATTTTCTTGAGATTTGCGTTTTTTGCCTTTTCTTCTTAAATTTTTACTAGTAACTTGATCAAGCAATCCAGAATAAATTCAATTGTAAATTGTTTTAAAACTAATAACTCATTGTTTATGAAAATTTTTAATTCTGCCATAAATTTGTTCAGGTGATCAGCCTAATAATAGTTTTTGTTGCACATATTTTACTAAATCTTTATTTTTAAACTTATGAAAAAAAATATGTGATTGTTTTCTATTTTCAGCTTTATTTTGTGCAATCAATGAAAAATAATTACTATTATCTTGATTTCTATTAATTTCTCGAATAATAGTACTAATATTTCGATTAAGATTTTTAGCTATTTCACTAATTTTAACTTTAAATTTCAATTGATTCTCAATATAAATTCTTTCATCTACGCCAAGATGTTTATAACTCATATAAAAACTCCTTACTTTTTTTATAAAATAAATTTAGCATTATGAAATTTTTATATGAGAATTTTTTTGCAATTTTATTTACTTGCACTTACAAGTATAATTCAGCATTTAAAGAAAAAAAATAAAATTCAAAATAATATTTATGAACAAGCTGTTATTAGTGCTTTTAAAAAAAATAAAGAAGTTTATGGTACTAGAAGATTAAAAGTCATTCTAGAAAACCAAGAAATTTATTTATCAAGACGAAAAATTAAAGAAATTATGAATAAACATAATTTAATATCAAAATACACTAAATTATCATTCAAAAATTATCATAATAAAGTCAATGATAGTCAAATAACCAATCTTGTTAATAGAAACTTTAATAATAGAGTTAAAAATGAAGTTATTGTTAGTGATTTAACTTATGTTCAAGTAAATGGTAAGTGAAACTATATTTGTTTATTAATTGACCTATTTAACCGCGAAATAATTGGACATAGTGTAGGTACTAAAAAAGATGCATCATTAGTATATCAAGCATTTATGCACTCAAATCGCTGTTTAAAAGATATTCAAATATTTCATAGTGATCGCGGTAATGAATTTAATAATAAAATTATTGATAAACTTTTACTAGCATTCAATATTAATCGCTCTTTAAGCAAAAAAGGTTGTCCTTATGATAACGCTGTTGCTGAAGCAACCTTTAAAACTTTCAAAACCGAATTTATTAATGATAAAAATTTTACATCATTAATCCAATTAAAATTCGAATTATTTGATTACATCAATTGATATAACAACATAAGAATTCACGGCACTTTAAACTACTTAACTCCAGTTAATTATCAAAAACAAATGTCTACCAAAAAATAGTCCTAAAAAGGGTTGCCATTCCAATTATTTATGAAGTACATGTGATAAATCTGAATATAAATCATATAGATTTAGAAAAAGAAAATTAAAAAAAAAGGTTTATTAAATTATAAACGACGTATTTGTATACATTATAACCCAAAAACACAAAAAAAGGAATTTGTTTCATTGATAGATAACTATCTTGGTGTTAAAAAATATAGTAAACTTGCACCAAACGTTATTAAACAAATTTTAAAATATTTTGCTGATGATAAAAAGTATCGTGATGTTTGTGATACTTTTATTGAAGGTTTAATAAGTAATAGTACAGTTTGTAGAACATATCAAAAATTTGAATTACCAAAAGTTAATATTTCTAAAATAGTATTAGAAAAAAATCAAACTTTATATATAAATATTGATGATGGACATCGAAAATTTAAGTTTAATGAAAAACACAATTGGAATGGCAACCTTTTTTAGGACTATTTTTTGGTAGACATTTGTTTTTGATAATTAACTGGAGTTAAGTAGTTTAAAGTGCTGTGAATTCTTATGTTGTTATATCAATTGATGTAATCAAATAATTCTAATTTTAATTGGATTAATGATGTAAAATTTTTATCATTAATAAATTCGGTTTTGAAAGTTTTAAAGGTTGCTTCAGCAACAGCGTTATCATAAGGACAACCTTTTTTGCTTAAAGAGCGATTAATATTGAATGCTAGTAAAAGTTTATCAATAATTTTATTATTAAATTCATTACCGCGATCACTATGAAATATTTGAATATCTTTTAAACAGCGATTTGAGTGCATAAATGCTTGATATACTAATGATGCATCTTTTTTAGTACCTACACTATGTCCAATTATTTCGCGGTTAAATAGGTCAATTAATAAACAAATATAGTTTCACTTACCATTTACTTGAACATAAGTTAAATCACTAACAATAACTTCATTTTTAACTCTATTATTAAAGTTTCTATCAACAAGATTGTTTATTGGACTATCGTTAACTTTGTTATTATGATTTTTGTATGATAATTTAGTGTATTTTGATATTAAATTATGTTTATTCATAATTTCTTTAATTTTTCGTCTTGATAAATAAATTTCTTGGTTTTCTAGAATGACTTTTAATCTTCTAGTACCATAAACTTCTTTATTTTCTTTAAAAGCACTAATAACAGCTTCATCATAAATATTATTTTTGATTTTATTTTCTTTTTTCTTTAAATTAAAATAATATGTTGATTTAGAGATTTTTAAAAAATGACACATTGTGCGAATTTTATATTTAACTTTATTTTTGACAATAATTTCTATTTTCTGCCTATTATTAGTGCTGCTTGCTTTAAAATATCATTTTCCATTCTTAATTGTTTTAATTCTTTTCTTAATTTAATTAATTCATTTTCTTCAACAGAACGATTATCTTTAGTTTAAAAACTACCTGAATTAGTAAATTGCTTAATTCAATTGTAAGTAGCTGCTCTTGTAACATTATATTCTTTAGCAAGGCAAGATACTGATTTGCCACTTTGATATAAAGCTACTATTTGTTTTTTAAATTCATCGGTATATGAGTTAATATTGGCCATAATTATAGTTCCTTTCTTTGTTCACTTGTCTACGTAATTAGTGTCCAATAAAGTGTAACCCATCCATAATTTATTTTTTGAAAATTTTGAACAAGCAAATTTAGTAGTTTGCGGAGATAGTGCAAAATGAATTAGAAAAACTGCTACAATTTTAAATGCTAAATTTATTTTAGATAAATTCCATGCTTTTCATGTTTTATTTCTTGGTATAATGGCTGGAAGAAGAAAAAATCAAATTGCTAAATTACACTATCAAAATGCAATAAATTTATTTGAAAAAGGTCAATATTATGAATTAATTAATTTTTTACAATCATTAACCTTACAATATAAAAAATTAAAAGTTAGTTATTTTATTAATGCAAAAGATGGTGTATTAAACCAAGCATTAGTTGAAAATATTGGTTGCTTTACTGAAACTAATATTAAACAAATTTTAAAGCATATGATTGGTGATAGAACTTATAATATTGATATGTATACAAAAATGGTTAATTTTAAATGCTATCAAATAAATACAGCCATCCAGTTATTATAAATTAAAATTAAAATTTTAAAATAAATGAAAAATAAAATAAAACTTATTAAAGTTTACTTTAATAAGAATTTTTGTGTTATAAAAGTAAGTATTATTGTTGACTAATATTTTTCAAGTGTTAAGATTAACATACAATTGCATATTGAAGTCAAAATTATTCTCGTCTAACTTTATAATTTTAAGACAAATTTGAATATTATTGACAACATCGGTATGCTCCCATTTTTTATATTAAATTAAAAATATTAATAATATAGTCTAGAACCTACATTTTTTATAAAAATGAAATAATTTTTCTAGTTTTTATCAATTATATTGTTATAATACGTGTATGATAAAGAAAACTCTCAGTTGGGTGGATTTATATGCTAAAAAAAAGAATTTTGTCATTATTTTGATTAATCACAATGATTAGTATTTTTATTGTAACTTTAGTTAGTCATAAACCCTATTTTATTATGGGGGGTTCAACTTCAGTAGCACCTTTAATGCATACATTAATGGAAGACTATCCCGATAATCATAAAGAAGCAGACTTTACTTATAACAGTTTAGGTTCAGATGCAGCAGTAATTCCAGTTAATAAAAATATGTTTGGTATTGGCTGACTTTCGAAAGAATATACAACTCCTAATAATAATTTAATTTCTTTTGTTTTATCAAAAGATGGCATGATTTTAGTTTATAATTTGCCACAAGATTGATTAGGTAATAATAAACCTCTAAATTTTACACAAGATAAAGTAAAAAAAATGTATTTATCGAAATCACCTATTTTCTGAAGAGATTTATTTCCACAAAATACTTCAGAACCAAATCAAGGTTGAATCAAACCAACTTGTGACCTCAAAATTTTAGCTTATACTAGAGAAAATGGTTCAGGAACACGAGATGTTTTTAATGAAAAAGTTCTGGGTGATTCAAAAGCATATTATCCACAAGCAATAACTGTTAATTCAAGTACACAAATGTTTAATATGTCTAGTGGTGGTGTTGGCTATAGTTCATATTCAGATAAAAAACAATTAGATTCGAATAAACAATTCACTAATATTCATATTGCTAATTGAGAAAATATTGCTCCAAGTTTAGACACCATTAAAAATGGTACTTATCAGTTATCACGACCATTTACAGGTTTAATAAATAAAAATTTTAAACAAATTAATACTTTAGTTAAATTTCTAAAATTCTTGTTTATTCCTGACTATCCAGGTCATAACGAATACGTAGTTCCTGCTTTTTCAGAAACTCAGTACGCACAATCAGCAGTAGCATTAACTGACAAATTAAATTATGATTTAAATCAGTGATTAAACAATTTTCCATAAAGGAGTATTAATAAATGAAATCCAAATCTTTTAAAAAGTTTTGACATAAAATAACTTTTAATCATTTTAATGAAAATCATGATCAAAAAAATGTTTTTATTAGTGAACAAAAAAAAAATACTTATGATCTGATTGCTAAAATTTGTGTATTGTCTATATCTTCATTAGCACTAATTGCCGCTTCATTATTAATTGGTTTTATTATAGGTGAAACATTTAGTAATATGAGTTTTCTAAATTGATTTAAAATGTTAGGAAATAGTAAATGATTACCTAGTGCTAATAGTTTTGGTATTATTGCCTTTATCATTGCCACTTTTTGAGTTGCACTATTTTCAATGATACTTGCTGTTCCTTTAAGTTTACTAACATCATTATTTATATGTGAATTTTTACCACCAAAATTAAAAAAAACAACATTAACTTTAGTAGAATTATTATCTGGTATTCCTTCAGTTGTTTTTGGTGCTTTTGGTTTAATAACCATTGGCCCTATTTTTGTAAAAATGGGAGCACCAACCAAAGAAAATATGATGACAGCAAGTTTTATTTTATCAATGATGGCATTACCAACAATTATTTCATTATCTGTTAATGCTATTACTCGAGTACCAAAATCTTATCTATATGCATCATTAGCACTAGGTATTAGCAGGACTGACACTAGTTTTAAAGTCATTTTTAAAGCAGCAAAAACAAAAATCATTGGTGCAATAATTTTTGGATTTGGAAGAGTCATCGGTGAAACAATGGCCGTTGTTATGATTGCTGGTAATAGTACTCTAACCCCAAATTTTGCACATGGTCCACTTGCATTTTTATTTAGTTCAATTTCTACTTTAGCGGGAGTAATTGGACTAGAAATTGGAGAAGCAGTTAGTTCTCAACAAATATCAGCATTATATAGAATTGGTTTATTTTTATTTATTATAGTTTCAATAATTAACTTTATTGTTTTAATAATTTATAAACGTAGTGATAAAAAAGCAAAAGGTCATAAAAAACCACGAAATTATAATTTAAAAAAAATAAATCTATCTGATAATCAACTAATGTTAACTATTAGTGAAAAAACTATTAAAAATCAAGGCTGAAAACACTTTAAAGACTATTTTCGATTATTCTTTATGGGGCTAGCTTGTTTTATTACTATGGGATTAATTATTTGAATTATTGGTGATATTATTATTAATGGTATCTTCAACATTAGTGGTAATGCTGGTAGTAGCATTTTCAATTTTAATTTTGCAGCTTTAATTTCAACAACTGGTGATGAAGGTTACTTATCAATTATCACAATGACATGTTTATTGGTATTAACAACAATTACTATTGCTATGCCATTAGGTATTATTGG
This sequence comes from Spiroplasma endosymbiont of Apeira syringaria, assembly GCF_964020205.1. Taxonomy (NCBI): domain Bacteria; kingdom Bacillati; phylum Mycoplasmatota; class Mollicutes; order Entomoplasmatales; family Spiroplasmataceae; genus Spiroplasma; species Spiroplasma endosymbiont of Apeira syringaria. The sequence continues at coordinate 1,532,735 of NZ_OZ026543.1, read as the reverse complement.
TGCAATTTATCTTCACGAATATGCCAAAAATGGTTGATTTGCTTCAATATTACGTTTTGTGCTAAATACATTAGCTTCTACGCCATCAATTATCTTTGGTATGTTTGGATTTACTTTTTTTATTACTTTCTTACAAATAAGTTTCTCAGCAATTGCTGCTAGTTTAACATTAACAATTGTTATTTTACCACTTATTATTAGAGCAGTAGAAGATACATTAAAATCAGTACCTATTGAATATCGCGAAGCATCATTAGCACTAGGTGCTAGTAAATTTGAAACAATAAGAAAAGTAGTTATTCCAGCTGCCATTGGTGGCATTATTACTAGTATGATTTTATCAATGGGTAGAATTATTGGTGAATCAGCACCAGTTTATCTAACATTAGGAAGCACTGTTGCTTTTCCCAATAAAGGTTTCTTAAGTTCAGGACAAACTTTAACAACCCATATTTTATTAGTTAATAAAGAATCAAATGACCCTAATAAATTAGGAATGATGTACCAAACAGCACTAATAACAGTTATACTAATATTTATTTTAAACTTTATAGCAAAACATTTTGAAAAAAGTTTAACAACAGGAATCGGGGTGAAAACAAAATGCTCAATTGAATTATTAAAAGAAAAAATGAAAGCAAGAAAGAATCAACGAATAGCAATAAAAAAAGAAAAGTAAATGTAATTAAACCTTACTTTTTAAAAGTGAAAGATAAATTTAAGAAAAAACCAAATAACAAATCAAATAATTTATCAAATATAGAAAATATTCCAAAAAGTAATTATGTTTTTACTATTAAAAATTTAAATTTCTTCTATAATCATGGCAAAAAACAGGCTTTATTTAATATAAATTTAGAAATAAGTCGTAATCAAGTAACCGCTTTTATTGGACCAAGTGGTTGTGGCAAATCAACATTACTACGAACTTTAAATAGAATGAATGATTTAATTGATGGTGTTAAAATTAATGGACAAATATTATTTAATAATGAAGATATTTATGAAAATAAAAAAAATATTATTTCATTACGAACTAAAGTTGGAATGGTATTTCAAAAACCTAATCCCTTTCCAATGTCAATTTATGAAAATGTGGCATATGGCCCAAAAAATCAAGGCATTAAAAATAAAAAGATTCTAAATCAAATTGTCGAAGATGCTTTAAAAAAAGCGGCTTTATGAGATGAAGTTGCTCAACACTTATTCGATTCAGCATTATCATTATCAGGTGGACAACAACAACGTTTATGTATTGCTCGTGCTATTGCCCTAAAACCAGAAGTACTATTAATGGATGAACCAACTTCAGCTCTAGATCCGATTGCCGCATCTAAAATTGAAGACTTAATGAATGATTTAAAATCAGACTTTACAATTATTGTTGTTACACATTCAATGCAACAAGCAGCACGAATTTCTGATAAAACTGCCTTTTTCTTAAATGGAGAAGTCATTGAATATAATAATACTAAAAAAATATTTTCACGACCAAAAGATAAAAGAACAGAAGATTATATTACCGGCAGATTTGGTGGAAATGTTTAGTAATCTGTGTAACTTACAAAAATAACTATGTTTAATTAATTCTAGTAAATATAATTAAATGACTAGAAAGAGTGAGTTACAGATGGCTAAAAAAGATAACTTTAATAATAATGATCCAATATCAAAAGCAGTAGATTTATTACTAGAAAATACTGAAGATTTAACAACAGTTTTTAAACCTGGCGGTTTATATAAAGAATTAACAAAAAGATTAGTTGAAAAAATGTTGAATTCTGAAATGCAAAATTATTTAGGATATGAAAAAAATCAACATAGTACTACTGAAAATGCTCGTAATGGTACAAGTTCAAAAAAATTAATAACTCAACAAGGTAAAATTGAAATTGATGTACCAAGAGATCGCAATAGTAATTTTACTCCTGTAATAGTTCCTAAAAGGCAAAGAAGATTTGATGGTTTTGATCAACAAGTTCTTTCCTTGTATGCAAAAGGAATGACATTATCTGACATTAGAATGCAGTTGCAAGAGTTATATCATGGTGCTGATATTAGTGAAAGTGTTATTAGTCAAATTACTGATGATGTTATTGATGATGTTAAAGCATGACAAAATCGACCATTAGAAAGTATTTATCCTATTGTTTATTTTGATTGTATAGTATTTAAAGTACGACAAGATAAACGGATTATTAACAAATCAGTTTATATAGCATTAGGAGTTGATTTAGAAGGCAAAAAAGATGTTTTAGGATTATGAATTAGTGAAAATGAAGGTTGTAAGTTTTGATTATCTAATTTCACAGAAATGAAAAATCGTGGCTTAAATGATATTCTTATTGCTTGTAGTGATAATTTAACAGGCATGTCAGAAGCAATACAATCAGTTTATCCTAAAACAGAACATCAATTATGCATTGTTCATCAAATTAGAAATAGTTTAAAATATGTTTCATACAAACATCGAAAAGGTCTAGTTGCAGATTTAAAACCAATTTATAGTGCATGTAGTGAAGAACAAGCAATGCAAGCTTTAGAATCGTTTGAAAGTAAATGAAATAAACAATATCCTCAAATTACTAAATCTTGATATAAAAATTGAGATAATTTAATGGTTTTTATTAGTTATCCAGTAGAAATCAAAAGAGTGATTTATACTACAAATGCTATTGAATCTGTTAATAGTCAATTACGAAAAATCATCAGAAATAAAAAAGTTTTTCCTAATGATATGGCAGTTTTCAAAATATTTTACTTGGCAATTGAAAATATAACAAAAAAATGAACATTGCCTATTCAAAATTGAAATACAGCAATTGCTCATTTTATGATAAAATTTGAAGACAGAATTAATCTAAATTAGTAACTTTGTAAAAAAAAGATACACAGATTATTAAAAAGCCTCGATTTGGTTAAAAATATATATAATTAATTATAGAGAAAGGAGTAAAAAATGAAAATAATTAACCGTAGATTTGATTTAGATATCATAAATTTAAAACAAAACTTATTAACTTTATTAAAAGAAGTAAAAAAAGAACATAAAGACGCTTTAATAGCAATGGAAACCCAAGATTTTGACATGTCAAAAAGAATTGTTGAAACCGATAAAGAAATTAGAACAGTCGCTGAAAGTTTAACAATTACTGCAATTTGAAGTATTGCTCAACAAAATCCTTTTGCTACTGACTTACGTACTATTATTGGCTATATGAATATTATTCGTGATTTAGAACGTATTTCAAATTATGCTAAAAATTTATCCAAATTTAATGTCAAATATAAACCAGAAATTAAATTAACATCTCAATTATCAGGATTAATGAAAAAAGTATTTAAAATGATGGATTTAATTGGTGAATCTATAAATGAAAATGATATTAATAAAGCTTATCAAGCAGCAGAATATGATATTGATATTGATAATCGTTTTCGTGAATCAATGAAAAACATTGTCAATATGTTAAAAGTAAACAAAAATAATGATCAACTCTCTCAATATACATCAACAATGCAACAGTTGAAATATATTGAAAGACTAGGTGATCACTTAGTTAACATTTGTGAAACAATAGTATATATTATTAAAGGTAAATTTTATGATTTATCTTCAACAAAAATATCTGAATAATTTATCAATCGAGGCTTTTTAATAATCTGTGTATCTTTGTTTTACAAAGTTACTAATTTAGATTAATTCTTTCTTCAAATTTTATCATAAAATGAGCAATTGCTGTATTTCAATTTTGAATAGGCAATGTTCATTTTTTTGTTATATTTTCAATTGCCAAGTAAAATATTTTAAAAACTGCCATATCATTAGGAAAAACTTTTTTATTTCTGATGATTTTTCGTAATTGACTATTAACAGATTCAATAGCATTTGTAGTATAAATCACTCTTTTTATTTCTACTGGATAACTAATAAAAACCATTAAATTATCTCAATTTTTATATCAAGATTTAGTAATTTGAGGATATTGTTTATTTAATTTACTTTCAAACGATTCTAAAGCTTGCATTGCTTGTTCTTCACTACATGCACTATAAATTGGTTTTAAATCTGCAACTAGACCTTTTCGATGTTTGTATGAAACATATTTTAAACTATTTCTAATTTGATGAACAATGCATAATTGATGTTCTGTTTTAGGATAAACTGATCGTATTGCTTCTGACATGCCTGTTAAATTATCACTACAAGCAATAAGAATATCATTTAAGCCACGATTTTTCATTTCTGTGAAATTAGATAATCAAAACTTAGAACCTTCATTTTCACTAATTCATAATCCTAAAACATCTTTTTTGCCTTCTAAATCAACTCCTAATGCTATATAAACTGATTTGTTAATAATCCGTTTATCTTGTCGTACTTTAACTACTATACAATCAAAATAAACAATAGGATAAATACTTTCTAATGGTCGATTTTGTCATGCTTTAACATCATCAATAACATCATCAGTAATTTGACTAATAACACTTTCACTAATATCAGCACCATGATATAACTCTTGCAACTGCATTCTAATGTCAGATAATGTCATTCCTTTTGCATACAAGGAAAGAACTTGTTGATCAAAACCATCAAATCTTCTTTGCCTTTTAGGAACTATTACAGGAGTAAAATTACTATTGCGATCTCTTGGTACATCAATTTCAATTTTACCTTGTTGAGTTATTAATTTTTTTGAACTTGTACCATTACGAGCATTTTCAGTAGTAGTATGTTGATTTTTTTCATATCCTAAATAATTTTGCATTTCAGAATTCAACATTTTTTCAACTAATCTTTTTGTTAATTCTTTATATAAACCGCCAGGTTTAAAAAATGTTGTTAAATCTTCAGTATTTTCTAGTAATAAATCTACTGCTTTTGATATTGGATCATTATTATTAAAGTTATCTTTTTTAGCCATCTGTAACTCACTCTTTCTAGTCATTTAATTATATTTACTAGAATTAATTAAACATAGTTATTTTTGTAAGTTACACAGATTACTAAACATTTTCTATCAATCAGTGTTAAAATAATTACTTTTTTGCAAGTTTCATTTAAATATTTTTAAGTCATACTTTAATATGATAATATTTATTATTATTTTATTTTTAATTGTATTAAATTAAGGTATGATTTTTTAATTTAATATTAAAATTTCTAAAAAGGAATATTTAACTTAGTTCTTCTATTGTAATATTACTATTAATATTTTTTTTGTTATCTACATTTTGCTTATTTTTATTATATAATAAAGAAATTCCTATTATTAAACCAATTAAATTTAATGTTAAAAATAATAATATGATGCCTAATGCATTATTACTATTACATAAACTTATACCTCAAATTAAAAATACTATTCAAATTACTAAACATATTCATATAATAAATGTAATTAAACCAATACTCATTGCCTTGCACCTTTTTCTTTCTAAAAAATAATTAAACTAAATAAAATATAGTATTTTCTATTAGATTCTTATAATTTAATATTTTTTTCTTTATACAAGTATTTACTCTATATAAATATAAGAAAAATGCATGAAAATATGCATTTTTCTTATATTTATTAAATCAACCCCCATCTATACCCTTTTCTTATGATCAATTTATTTCATTTGGTTTCATTGGTTTTTCATTATTCTTTACACTAATAATTTTACCATTTTTAACGTTAATAACAGTATTTGCAACATATTGGAAGTTAGGATTATGAGTAACCATAATAATTGATGTTTTATATTCTCGATTAACATCCAATAAAATCTCTAATACCTTACGCCCCATTTCTTCATCAAGTGCTCCTGTTGGCTCATCACAAAATAAAATTGTCGGATTTTTTGCTAGTGCTCTACCAATCGATACTCTTTGTTGTTGTCCACCTGATAATTGACTTGGAAATTTATTCATATGTTCATCCATTTCAATAACTTGAAAAATATCATCAATACTCATATTTTTATTTTTATTTTTAGCAAGATTTTCACCAACTTCAGCATTTTCACGAGCAGTTAAGTTAGTTAATAAATTGTATTGTTGAAAAATAAAACCAACATTATCTCGTCTAAATTTAGTTAAATGACTATCTTTTAATAAAGATAAATTGTATCCCGCCACAAAAACATCACCAGTATTAGGTTTATCCAATCCCGAAATAATATTTAATAATGTTGTCTTACCACTTCCCAATGGTCCTAAGATAACAACAAAATCACCTAATTTAATTTTTAAATTAACTCCTTTTAATACTTCATATTCTAAGTCTCCAGTTAAGTAAGATTTTTTAACATCAAATAATTCAATAACATTAGTTTGAGTATCAGGAGTATTATTAGTCATTGATATAATTTTACCTGCTAAAATTTCTTTTGAATGAGTTTTTGTTAATTTTTTAAGGCTTTTCTCCCTTTATGTACTATTTTAATTTTATCACATAAATGCTGAGAAAAGCCTATCTACGGACTTCTCCCCACATTTTTAAATCAAACATAGAATTACAGTTTCAAAACTAGGTATCTTGTTGAATTTATATGCAGCTTCTTTAGCATATAAATGAACATGATGTTTTGCAACTTTGATATGTGTTTTAAATGTTCTTCTTATATGTTTTCAAACTGATTCAATTTGGTTGGTATTTACACCAATTTTTGAAACATAGCCATCTTGATGGTTAACTGTTTCATGCTTAGTGAAAACTGATTTAAAATCGCAATATCCTTTTCAAGAATCAGTATATACAAGACATTTTGAAGAAATGTGGTTTTTTGCAAACTGCAAAAGATTTTTACTCTTTGCGTTTTTCAATACTTTCACAATTAAATTATTGGTTGTTTTTTGATAAATGCCAACAATCAAGGTTTTATTCACCAAGGATCTTCCTTGTTTTTTAAAACCCATATGTGAAAGATACATTTCATCAATTTGCACTGTACCTTCAACAATAAATTGAGGTTTTTGTTTTGCAATACGTGTTCTGATTTTATGAGTCATTCTTCAAGCAGTTTTCAAAGTCACTCCCAATTCTTTTGCAATATCTGTTGATGGAATTCCATGTTTGGTGTTTATTCATCTAAAGATAAGATAAAACCAAGATGTTAAAGATGTTTGTGACCTTGAAAATATGGTGCCTGTGAGAATGCTAAATTTTTGATTACATTTTAAACATCTCATTCTTTTTAAATCAGAAGTATTCAAATTAAAACTAAAACACCTAATACATTTGTTTTCTTTCAAATTTGCTATATATGCAAGACATTGCTGTTCAGTTTGAAAAGCATTGTTGAATTCATTCAGTTTCATTATTCCCTCCACAAGTACATGTGGGGAGAAGTCCGTTTTTTAATTGCTTTTTGATTATCTTTAAAAGCTTGCAATTTGGCTTTATTAGCTTCTATTTCTTCCTTTGATTCTGGTTTATCATGAGATTTATGGGTTACTGGTGGTATTGCACCTTCATTTTTAGATACTGACTTCTTTGTAAAACTAGATTCTAACTTATTTTTAGTTACTTGTTCACTTGAATTTTTAGTGTTTTTTTTATCATTTTTCATGTTTTTATTCCCTTCTGCTTTTAATCAATTTCATTTAAAGTTTTAATTGGATTAATCTTCTTCATGGCATATCAATCAATAATAAAGGTTGTTGCATAAATACCAAAGACAATTAAACCAACCACAAGCGGTAATCATCAAACAAAGAATAATGGTAAAACCCATGTTGTATTAGCAGCTAAATAGTTAAGAATAAACTTAACAATTATTCATCCTACGGGAAAACCAATAACAAACATAACAGCAATCACTGGTAAATACATACCAATAACAATATTAGTTATTTTTGCATCACTATAACCAAGTGTTTTCATTGTTGCTATTGTTTTACGATTTTCATAAATTACTAAATTACTTGTTAATAAAATAATAAAGAACGAAATGATTAATGAAAAGATAATAAATGCAACCAATACTGTATCAACTAAAGCAGTAATTTGATTTAACAACTGATGATGGATATCTTGTGGCGTAATATTAACAGCACTACCTGCACCATAACCTTGATAAGTACCAGAACCATCAGTACCACCATTTAAACCAAAAGCACTGTAATCTCCATACATTTGCGAAGTTGAAAATGAATTAGTTATATCTGGTAATGATTGCGAATTTGAAAATTTAAAATTAAAAATTGGATTTTCATTTTCAAATATTTGATTAAGTTTATAAATAACGGGATCATTTAATTGATTAAGAAAATTTTGATATTCATTAAATGATTTTAATTTACCAAAATCAACATCACAAGTTGTTTTTTTGTCTTCTCATTCTTTTTTAAATAATAAAAATAAAAATTCTTTTGTTTTATTAAATGATAAAACTTTATCAGCATTAGTTTTACTAATATAAGCATTAGGTTGACCATAACCATTATATATACCAACTACTTTATACGTTGGTGTTTTAGAACTTATCTTATCATTATAAGAATTAACAACCTTACCAGCAGTAACTTCTTTTAACATATTTGTAACATTAATACCCATATTATCATAAGCCCCATCCTTTAACTCATCAACTTGTGTATAACCAGTTTGTTGTCTTAATAATGTTACATTATTAACATTTTTACTATCACCAACAATGTTATCAATATTAATTTTATCCAAATCAAAAGGTTTCAATTTATTATTATCTTTAAATTTCATAGTATTACCATTACTACTCATTTTAAATTCATCATTTATTTTTAAATTTAATTGTTTAGCAATCGTTTGATTAATAACAAGACTAATACTATCATCACTATTTTCTTGTTCTAAAAGTGGATTTAATGAAGAACCTCCAGCATCATATAATTGCATCATTGAAGGTTTGCCTAACTGTTGTTGATTTTGTAAACCATAAACTTTCATTAAATATTTGTTCTGTTTAAATAATTTTTCAGGAGTACCAATAAAGTAAGTTCCTAATTCATCAGTTTCTTTATCAAAAGGCACAACATTAAAAGCAACATTAAAAGGAGCATTGGGATCACTATAAGCTTTGGCAATATTTTGACGAATAAAATATGGGCTTTTAGTATAAGCACCTTGCACTACAGTTTGTCCCATTCTATTATAAAATAAAGCACCAAATCAAATTCCAACTTTATTAATTCAACTATCACGCTCTTTGTCACTAATTTCAGATGCATTATTATTCAATAATTGTGTTTCATTAGTTAAATGTCACGGATATAATTTATCGCTAGTATCAAAACTTAAATTATCAATATCATTAATAAAAGTAGGACCCTTACTTGAGGCATTTTTGTAAGCAGGAATATTACTATTTGCTCAATCTTTGAATTTTGTAATATCTAAATCATTAGGATTAGTACTAATCTTACCAGTCTTTGAAATCGTACCACTAATATTCATTGCCACTGTTGTTCGATATTTTTGATAAAATTTTCTAATAATATTATAAGTATTCTCACTATAAAAACTGTTAATATTAGTATTTTTTAAAACTGTGTCATACATTGGTAATGCATTTGGTCAAGCCATTTGTACCATAATTCCAACAATCACAGAAGCATCTTTAATATCACTAGAATCTAATCCATTTAAAAAGTTTTTAGTAAGCATTTTACCATTTAAATACGTTAAACCAGTATATCCTAAATCACTAATAGCACCACGGGGATTAGATTCATCTGACATTGGAGCATATGCTTCAGCATTAATATTATTTTCTAATAATTCTTTAACAAAAGTATCATTTAATGGTCCAGAATTATCAAAACGTGGTGGATGTCAATATGTATCACCAGTAGTACTATCAACAGTAGAAGTATAAGTTCAATCATCTTTATTATTTGGATTATAAGTTTTATAAAAACTATATGGAGAATTATAAGTCGGAATGTCATATTCAACTAAGGATTGATAATTCATACCAGTAAAAGAAAGTAATTTATTATCAGCCATAATTTTTGGACCAATAATAGATGTTGTCATTAACGTTGTTCCCAAAAACATAGTTAATGATGCTGCTGCCATTTTTCCAATTGATGATGTAAATAGTGATAAACGGAATCTTGTTAAAAATCCACGATTAATACTTTTTGTTTTAATAATTCGACTAAAGCGAGAATTAACAGTAGCTGATTCGTTTTTAATTAAATCTATTGGTTTTTTAATAACTGTTAAAGCGCTAATAACTCATGCAATAATTGATAAAAAACCAAATATTAAAATTAAACAATATATAAATCCTAAACCATCAAAAATAAAACGACCAAAATCTAGATTAAAATAGTTGGCAAATGTTTGAACTATAATTACTTGTAAACCACTTGCTGGTAAAAACACTAAAATAGTACCAATAAGTGCTGCTACCATTGGATAAGCTAAAGATGTAATTAAAATTTTAATATTACTATAACCTAATGATTTTAAAATTCCAATTTGTGTTCGTGAATTATCAATATTTTTATAAGTAATTAATATTACTGTAATTCCTGTAATAATTAAAACAATTAACAATAAACCAATTAATAAACTTTTAAATCCAATAATAGTTGCATTCAAAGTAGCAGTACGATTATTAAATGTATACTTATTATTTCCTAACTTATATACTAAAGCAGCATCAGAATCAATAGTATTAATATATTTACTTCTTAAACTTTGTGAAATTAATTTAATATCATTAATTTTACCTATTGTTGATTTTCCAACAAAATAAATTTCGCGATCATTATCAGAAGAAATTGTGATTTTTTCATTAGCTTTATCATATGATCAAATATAATTATTTTTTTCTAACCTTTTACTTAAACCAAATTGCATTGGATCAACGTATAATAAACCTTCACGAGTTTTATTTGGAATTGGTGTAGTTTGATCAATAATTGGGGTTGTGAAATCAGCAGATACACCATATCCAACAATTTTTAATCAATTATAACTACTATAAGCAGCATCATTTAAATCATATCCTGAAACTTTTAAACTACTTCCTAATTGATCTGATTGCACACGAATTGTATCATTAATATGCAAATTATTTTTTTGAGCAAATTCTTTATTAATAACTACCTGTTTTCAACTTGGAGTTTTATCTGGATTTTTACTATCTCCTATTTGATAACCATCACTAATGATTAATTTATCAATACGAGCATCTTGATTATAAGTTAATATTTTTAAAATTCTAGGATTACTATTATTATCTAATTGCATAGTTCTGCCTTCAACACGATCTCATATAAATTCATTACCAGCATCATTTGCAATATTGTTAATATCAAAATCATTCTTTTCATCAACAGCAGTTGTTGATGTTGAGATTTTATTAGAAACAGTTTTTGGAGTAGTATTAGATAAATCAATAACAAAATCATGTAAATTAGATTTTGCAACTAATGTTGAATATTCATCAGAAATTCTTGCTAAACTTGTTTGCATTAATGAAAAAATAGTTGATGATAATAATACTAAAACAATTAAACCAACTAATTGAATTTTATTACGAAATGCTTGTTTAAACGCATTTTTAAAAAGCAAAAATGATTGTTTTTTCATATTCGTTCTTCCTTTCTTTTAAATTTTAAAACAAAAAAAGTTATTGAATTAAAGCCATTTTTCAACCATTAATTAAAGTTTTTAAATCTTGAATAGTTTTAGTAATAAGTAGTGTTAATTGGGCACTTAAAAAATAAGTTAAATTCTTCTTAAAAATAGCAATTAAAAGTTTTTTATTATTATCAGTAATAAAAACTTGGTGGTCAAAATTAGTAAACATTTGTTTTTTAAATTGCCATGTTAAAATGATAATTTTAGTTTTAGTATATGCTTTTACTGGAAATTGTTTATTAAAAATATTAGGTAATGAAGAATTACTAAATAATGTCACTCAAGTTTTTTTCATTAAATTAAAAATTGTAAATAAATTATCACTAAACATTTTTCATGAAAAAAAACCTAATCAATAGTAAAAGAACACTAAAATTAGTATTGAAACAAAGTTATTTATTGATGGTAATGATATTTTAATCATAGTAAAATTAAATTGTAAAATAATGGCAATTATAATAATTGACAAAATAGTAAAACGCATCACTTTCATAATCTGATTATTATTACGGATTAAAAAACTAAAACAAATAAATAAATGTAAAATTGAAATCAATGATAGCATTGGTAAACTTTCTAAATCTAAAAAATTAATATTAATTACCATTTCTTGAACTGGTAATAAAAATAAACAAAATTGTGCTAAAAATCATAAACTAAATTGAAGAATAATGATTTTTGTTTTATTAAATATTTTTTTATTATTAATACTATTTTTATGAAAATTAATAGTAATTAAAAAAGTTAATTTCATAATTAAAAGTAAAAAAAGAACTGGTAAACCAAAAAAAATAAATAATTGTTCAAAATTATTAATACTATTAATTTTTAAAATATTACTACTACGTAACATTATATTCACCTTTAAATAAACTTTGCTATTATTATAATTATAAACTATTAAAATTAAATAATGCAATTATTTAGTTTTAGATAGTGTTCAAATATTCAAAAAAAAAGGAAAAAAAGAAAATGTTATGAAACTGCTGTATTAAATTCTTTAGTAATAATTTTGATAATGAATATCAATATTTACAACCTATTGATTCAAACTATATGTACTACCCCACTACTAATTATCAAACTACTACATCTACTACTAAAACAATAATTGTTGAACAACCAACTAAAAATACATCAACAGTTTTTTCAAATAGAAAAATTATTTCAAAACCATTGAAAAAAAAGATACAAGAAATTAATATTAATAATATTACTATTTTTGAAGAAGAAAGTGAAAATCAAACTAAACATATATCTTTATAAATAAAAAAGAGTTAATAAATATTTATTAACTCTTTTTTTTTAATTTATAACTATCTTTAACTTTTTTAAAAACCATTGTTTTGTAATCTTTATTATGATAATCATCAAAAACAAATATACCTATAAAATGATAACCAATGACTTTTGATTTTTCTTTTATTTTTACAAAAGTAACAAATTCTACTTTATCTTTAATATATTTTTCACCCAATTGTTTTCTTTTTTCACTTGTACTAGTACTATTAAATTGATAAATAACATTTCAATCTTCTGACAAAAAATTTGCATATCCTGTTTTAATTACTTTTTCTTTTTCGCTATTTGGAGTAATCGTTAAAAATCAAACTTGTTGATAATCATTTATTTTATAACCACTTTTTAATATTGATACACAATCTTCATTAGTAAAAAGAGTACTTAAAACCTCAAAAATTGTTTTAAATAATATTCTATCTTTGATAGTTATTTCTTTCTTGAATAAAATTGTTTTTAGTACCTCATTGTTCACTATATGGTCACCTCTATATAAACTATAACATAATTTTAATGATTCTTATTTATACGAAATAATAATCGGACTTCTCCCCACATGTACTTGTGGAGGGAATAATGAAACTGAATGAATTCAACAATGCTTTTCAAACTGAACAGCAATGTCTTGCATATATAGCAAATTTGAAAGAAAACAAATGTATTAGGTGTTTTAATTTTAATTTGAATACTTCTGATTTAAAAAGAATGAGATGTTTAAAATGTAATCAAACATTTAGCATTCTCACAGGCACCATATTTTCAAGGTCACAAACATCTTTAACATCTTGGTTTTATCTTATCTTTAGATGAATAAACACCAAACATGGAATTCCATCAACAGATATTGCAAAAGAATTGGGAGTGACTTTGAAAACTGCTTGAAGAATGACTCATAAAATCAGAACACGTATTGCAAAACAAAAACCTCAATTTATTGTTGAAGGTACAGTGCAAATTGATGAAATGTATCTTTCACATATGGGTTTTAAAAAACAAGGAAGATCCTTGGTGAATAAAACCTTGATTGTTGGCATTTATCAAAAAACAACCAATAATTTAATTGTGAAAGTATTGAAAAACGCAAAGAGTAAAAATCTTTTGCATTTTGCAAAAAACCACATTTCTTCAAAATGTCTTGTATATACTGATTCTTGAAAAGGATATTGCGATTTTAAATCAGTTTTCACTAAGCATGAAACAGTTAACCATCAAGATGGCTATGTTTCAAAAATTGGTGTAAATACCAACCAAATTGAATCAGTTTGAAAACATATAAGAAGAACATTTAAAACACATATCAAAGTTGCAAAACATCATGTTCATTTATATGCTAAAGAAGCTGCATATAAATTCAACAAGATACCTAGTTTTGAAACTGTAATGCTATGTTTGATTTAAAAATGTGGGGAGAAGTCCGTAGATAGGCTTTTCTCAGCATTTATGTGATAAAATTAAAATAGTACATAAAGGGAGAAAAGCCATAATAATACTAATTACATTGTAAATAATTTTGGTTGTAAACAAAATCCTGGTGTTAATTCATCAGCAATATGAACGTCTTCTCAATTTTCAGTCTCAATTGAAAATTGTTGACCTGTAGGTACTAAAACCGATAGTGGTGCAACTACTTCCATCATTTCACTAACTACTAATGTTTTTGATACTATTTTTTTTTCAATAATTGGGTTAATATAAATACAAGATTTTATATCATAACTATCAGTAAATGCCACTAAATTTTGATTGTACTGTCATAACATTTGTATTTTTTTATTTAAAGTTGTCAACTTCTGACTACCTTTTTTATTTAAAGTTTCTAACTTTTCTTTTTCTAAAAGTAATCGTTTTTTTTCTTTAAGTAGTTTTTGAACTTCTTCAGTTGCTTGATTACCAATTTTTGTTAATTTACTTTCTAGTAAAGAAATATTTTTTTCTCGGACTTATCACCACATGTACTTGTGGAGGGAATAATGAAACTGAATGAATTCAACAATGCTTTTCAAACTGAACAGCAATGTCTTGCATATATAGCAAATTTGAAAGAAAACAAATGTATTAGGTGTTTTAATTTTAATTTGAATACTTCTGATTTAAAAAGAATGAGATGTTTAAAATGTAATCAAACATTTAGCATTCTCACAGGCACCATATTTTCAAGGTCACAAACATCTTTAACATCTTGGTTTTATCTTATCTTTAGATGAATAAACACCAAACATGGAATTCCATCAACAGATATTGCAAAAGAATTGGGAGTGACTTTGAAAACTGCTTGAATAATGACTCATAAAATCAGAACACGTATTGCAAAACAAAAACCTCAATTTATTGTTGAAGGTACAGTGCAAATTGATGAAATGTATCTTTCACATATGGGTTTTAAAAAACAAGGAAGATCCTTGGTGAATAAAACCTTGATTGTTGGCATTTATCAAAAAACAACCAATAATTTAATTGTGAAAGTATTGAAAAACGCAAAGAGTAAAAATCTTTTGCAGTTTGCAAAAAACCACATTTCTTCAAAATGTCTTGTATATACTGATTCTTGAAAAGGATATTGCGATTTTAAATCAGTTTTCACTAAGCATGAAACAGTTAACCATCAAGATGGCTATGTTTCAAAAATTGGTGTAAATACCAACCAAATTGAATCAGTTTGAAAACATATAAGAAGAACATTTAAAACACATATCAAAGTTGCAAAACATCATGTTCATTTATATGCTAAAGAAGCTGCATATAAATTCAACAAGATACCTAGTTTTGAAACTGTAATTCTATGTTTGATTTAAAAATGTGGGGAGAAGTCCGTAGATAGGCTTTTCTCAACAAATCAGTTTATATAGCATTAGGATTTGATTTAGAAGGCAAAAAAGATGTTTTAGGATTATGAATTAGTGAAAATGAAGGTTCTAAGTTTTGATTATCTAATTTCACAGAAATGAAAAATAGTGGCTTAAATGATATTCTTATTGCTTGTAGTGATAATTTAACAGGCATGTCAGAAGCAATACAATCAGTTTATCCTAAAACAGAACATCAATTATGCATTGTTCATCAAATTAGAAATAGTTTAAAATATGTTTCATACAAACATCGAAAAGGTCTAGTTGCAGATTTAAAACCAATTTATAGTGCATGTAGTGAAGAACAAGCAATGCAAGCTTTAGAATCGTTTGAAAGTAAATGAAATAAACAATATCCTCAAATTACTAAATCTTGATATAAAAATTGAGATAATTTAATGGTTTGAGGCTTTTTAATAATCTGTGTATCTTTGTTTTATAAAGTACTAGTTTAGATTAATTCTGTCTTCAAATTTTATCATAAAATGAGCAATTGCTGTATTTCAATTTTGAATAGGCAATGTTCATTTTTTTGTTATATTTTCAATTGCCAAGTAAAATATTTTGAAAACTGCCATATCATTAGGAAAAACTTTTTTATTTCTGATGATTTTTCGTAATTGACTATTAACAGATTCAATAGCATTTGTAGTATAAATCACTCTTTTGATTTCTACTGGATAACTAATAAAAACCATTAAATTATCTCAATTTTTATATCAAGATTTAGTAATTTGAGGATATTGTTTATTTCATTTACTTTCAAACGATTCTAAAGCTTGCATTGCTTGTTCTTCACTACATGCACTATAAATTGGTTTTAAATCTGCAACTAGACCTTTTCGATGTTTGTATGAAACATATTTTAAACTATTTCTAATTTGATGAACAATGCATAATTGATGTTCTGTTTTAGGATAAACTGATTGTATTGCTTCTGACATGCCTGTTAAATTATCACTACAAGCAATAAGAATATCATTTAAGCCACGATTTTTCATTTCTGTGAAATTAGATAATCAAAACTTAGAACCTTCATTTTCACTAATTCATAATCCTAAAACATCTTTTTTGCCTTCTAAATCAACTCCTAATGCTATATAAACTGATTTGTTAATAATCCGTTTATCTTGTCGTACTTTAACTACTATACAATCAAAATAAACAATAGGATAAATACTTTCTAATGGTCGATTTTGTCATGCTTTAACATCATCAATAACATCATCAGTAATTTGACTAATAACACTTTCACTAATATCAGCACCATGATATAACTCTTGCAACTGCATTCTAATGTCAGATAATGTCATTCCTTTTGCATACAAGGAAAGAACTTGTTGATCAAAACCATCAAATCTTCTTTGCCTTTTAGGAACTATTACAGGAGTAAAATTACTATTGCGATCTCTTGGTACATCAATTTCAATTTTACCTTGTTGAGTTATTAATTTTTTTGAACTTGTACCATTACGAGCATTTTCAGTAGTACTATGTTTATTTTTTTCATATCCTAAATAATTTTGCATTTCAGAATTCAACATTTTTTCAACTAATCTTTTTGTTAATTCTTTATATAAACCGCCAGGTTTAAAAACTGTTGTTAAATCTTCAGTATTTTCTAGTAATAAATCTACTGCTTTTGATATTGGATCATTATTATTAAAGTTATCTTTTTTAGCCATCTGTAACTCACTCTTTCTAGTCATTTAATTATATTTACTAGAATTAATTAAACATAGTTATTTTTGTAAGTTACACAGATTACTAAACATTTCCAATGGTTTTTATTAGTTATCCAGTAGAAATCAAAAGAGTGATTTATACTACAAATGCTATTGAATCTGTTAATAGTCAATTACGAAAAATCATCAGAAATAAAAAAGTTTTTCCTAATGATATGGCAGTTTTCAAAATATTTTACTTGGCAATTGAAAATATAACAAAAAAATGAACATTGCCTATTCAAAATTGAAATACAGCAATTGCTCATTTTATGATAAAATTTGAAGATAGAATTAATCTAAACTAGTACTTTATAAAACAAAGATACACAGATTATTAAAAAGCCTCTTCATTACTTTTAGTTACTGGCATTGGTACGATGTTAGAAAGCATTATCGTATCATCAACTTTTTGCTTTACTATAACTGTCGCATATTTTGTTTTAATATATTTTGAATTTTTGCAAATTTGAGTATCATATCACTCTATAGGACTTTGAGTATGTTCTCTCATTTTTTCTTTATTTTTTTGATATCATCTGTAATAATATTCTCGTTTTCTTGCTTTCACTTCTGACTTTTGATTATATTCTCGTTTTCTTGCTTTCACTTCGGGTCTTTGATAATATTCTCGTATTTTTTCTTTATTTTTTTGACATCATCTGTGATTATATTCTCGTATTTTTTCTTTATTTTTTGGGACCATCTTTGATAAGATTCTCGTTTTCTCGCTTTCACTTCAGGCCTTTGAGAATATTTTAATTTTTTAGTTCCAACCTCAGGTTTTTGATTATGTTTCCGTATTCTTTCTTTGCTTAAATTTTTTTGATTAATTTGAATTATTTTAAAAATTTTTTCTATTTTTTTAATTAGTACTTTCTTATTTTTTTCCATTGTATACATAATATTTTCCTTTCAAAAAATAAAAAAACCTATTTACTTTAAAAAATAAAGCAATCGGTTAAAAACTTATATTTAGATTAAAACATATAATTTTTATTACAATGATAATACATTAATATTTCTAAAAATAAAAAACAATTTTCTTATAATTAATTTTGTTTTTTTAGTAGTGTTTTTTTTCTTTCTTAACTTCCTTTTTCTTTAATTTTTTATGTTTTTTCTTTTTCTTATTTCTTCTGAATCAATTTCAAAATGAACGCTTTTTCTTTACCGTTTTAATAATAGTAGGCTCAAATATTTTATTAGTATCACCAATTGAAAAATCATTACAAACAGAATTAATATTGGCTTTTCTCCCTTTATGTACTATTTTAATTTTATCACATAAATGCTGAGAAAAGCCTATCTACGGACTTCTCCCCACATTTTTAAATCAAACATAGAATTACAGTTTCAAAACTAGGTATCTTGTTGAATTTATATGCAGCTTCTTTAGCATATAAATGAACATGATGTTTTGCAACTTTGATATGTGTTTTAAATGTTCTTCTTATATGTTTTCAAACTGATTCAATTTGGTTGGTATTTACACCAATTTTTTAAACATAGCCATCTTGATGGTTAACTGTTTCATGCTTAGTGAAAACTGATTTAAAATCGCAATATCCTTTTCAATAATCAGTATATACAAGACATTTTGAAGAAATGTGGTTTTTTGCAAACTGCAAAAGATTTTTACTCTTTGCGTTTTTCAATACTTTCACAATTAAATTATTGGTTGTTTTTTGATAAATGCCAACAATCAAGGTTTTATTCACCAAGGATCTTCCTTGTTTTTTAAAACCCATATGTGAAAGATACATTTCATCAATTTGCACTGTACCTTCAACAATAAATTGAGGTTTTTGTTTTGCAATACGTGTTCTGATTTTATGAGTCATTCTTCAAGCAGTTTTCAAAGTCACTCCCAATTCTTTTGCAATATCTGTTGATGGAATTCCATGTTTGGTGTTTATTCATCTAAAGATAAGATAAAACCAAGATGTTAAAGATGTTTGTGACCTTGAAAATATGGTGCCTGTGAGAATGCTAAATGTTTGATTACATTTTAAACATCTCATTCTTTTTAAATCAGAAGTATTCAAATTAAAACTAAAACACCTAATACATTTGTTTTCTTTCAAATTTGCTATATATGCAAGACATTGCTGTTCAGTTTGAAAAGCATTGTTGAATTCATTCAGTTTCATTATTCCCTCCACAAGTACATGTGGGGAGAAGTCCGTTAATATTTTCATTATAACTAATAAATAATAGTTCATCATTTAACATTAATATTTCATTTCTACTAGGAATAATAACTTTACCGTGACGTTTAATTGCAACTAAGTTAATTTTATAATTGCTAGGAATTTTTAAAGTTTCTAGTTTTTTATTTGTAAACTTAGTATTTTTAACAATTACATTAGCTATTGAGTACTTTTCATCAACTGTAGTTAAATCTATTCCTAATTTTCAAATAGCACGATATGCAGCTTTCTTACCGGCTTCTGTTTCAGATAAAATAATATTAGTAATACCAATTGCTTCTAAAATTAGTTGGTGAGTACTATCAACAGCTTTAGCAATAAGATTAAGTGATGATAATGTATTGTGTTCACGATGAATTGCTAAAACATGAACAGCAGTAACAATTGAAGCTGCTAAATCAGAACCAATAGCAATAATAATATTTTGCACTTTATGAATTCCAGCATCATTTAATGCATCACGATTAGTCGAATCTAAAATTAAAGTTTCAGAAGCTATTGATGAAACTAATTGACAACGGTCTTCTCTTTTATCAATAGCTAATGTAACTTTACCTAATTCTTCTAAAGTTTTAACAACTGAAATTCCGAATTTACCTAAACCAATGACACAAAAATCATTTTCTGATGAAGACATCTATATCCTTCTTCCTTAAATAATATTTACTTAAATATGTTATATTATACTAAATTATAAACTAATTCTTAAAATATTGGTATTTTACATTTAAAACTAATATTTAATAGAAATGACTATAGTATAGTATAATAATAAAAGAAAATGTTATTTTAGGAGTTTTTTGATGCTATCTAAGGTTAATTATCGTAGTGTAAAAAATATTTTTAAAATTATTTTTGTTGGTAAAACCCGTCCCCGACAAATGTTTAATTTATATTTTTTCACTTTATTAGTTTGAACAATACTTTTAATGACACCAATTGCCACAACAAAAGGACAATGAAACTTTTTGCCTGCCCTTTTTACTGCTAGTAGTGCGTTTTCTGACACTGGTTTAACAGTAAAAAGTACTGCTAATGATTTTACTTTCTTTGGTCAATTTATTATTTTAATTTTAATTAAATTTGGTGGTATTGGTTTAATTACAGTTAAACTAGCAATATTATCCTTATTTGTATTTAATCGACATACCAGTTTAAGAGAAAGATTACTAATGCAAGGTGAACGTGGTTCTAATAAATTAGGAAAGACTATTGATGTATTAAAAATTGGTATTATTGTTATGACAATTACTGAATGTTTAGGAGCAATTGTTTTATTTTTATATTTTTATTTTGTGCCTATCTCAGGAATAGAATATGGTCTAAACAATAATACAGGTTACTATAATCACATACTATTAGCATTATGATCGGGAATTTTCCACTCAATTTCTGCTGTTAATAATGCTGGATTTGATATAGTTGGTATAACTTCATTAGAACCTTTTCAGAGTGATTATTTTGTGCAGTGAATTTTTATTATTGAATTTGTAATTGGTGGTATTGGTTTTCCTGTTTATTATGATTTATATCATTGAATTAAAAGTAAAACTCATGGTAAAAAATTTAGATTTAGTTTATTCACTAAACTAACATTAATAACATATTTTTTAGTTGCGATATTGGGTGTTAGTAGTGTTATGTTTATTGAATATTTTTCACGTAATGTCATAACTCCGTCAAGGCAAGAGCCCATTTTTAAAAATTTATCGACATCTGATGCAATTATGGCTGTTTTTTTTAATACAATGTCAACAAGAAATGCTGGATACTATACAGTTGACTTAAATAAATTTCACCTTGCCTCACAAATGATTCAATCATTAATGATGTGAATTGGTTCTTCACCAGCAAGTACTGCCGGAGGAATTAGAACGACAACTTTAGCAATTATTCTTTTAACAATTTTTAATATTGCACGTGGCCGTAATGATGTTTTTGTATTCAAGCGTAAAATTCCTAATAAAACTGTTCGTATGTCATTTATAGTCGGTACACTTGGTTTTATTTTAGTTTTTGTATCAGTAATGATTATCACAATTGAAAATGTTTTTTTAACAGATAATTCTGATATGACCTTTGCACAAGTAATTTTTGATGTTTCAAGTGCTTTTGGAACAACAGGACTTTCATTATTTGATAATTCCAAATTAGGTATTTTTAGTCAACTTAGTTTAATTTTTGTCATGTTTGTGGGACAATTAGGAGTATCAACTACTGTTCTTGCTTGAAGTGATCGTAAATCAAAACCAACGATAAGTAGAGTTGAAGAAAACGTATTAATTGGATAAATTAAGAAACGGTGAACACATATGATAAAAATTTTAGATGGTAAAATAATTGCCCAGCAAATTAAAGCAAAAATTAAATCACAAGTAATAACTATTACTAATCGCAAACCTAAACTAGCAGTAATAATTATTGGTGAAGATTTAGCATCACAAATGTACGTACGAACTAAAATTAAAGCATGTCAAGAATGTGGTATTGATGGACAAGTATTTTCACTAACAACAACAGTAACACAAAAAGAAATAATTAATAAAATTGAACAATTAAATAGTGACAATAATATTGATGGAATTTTAGTACAATTACCACTACCAAAACATTTAGATACATTAGCAATTATTAATAGCATTACTATTAATAAAGATGTTGATGGTTTAACAAATATTAATGCCGGAAAATTATTACAAGGTGATAAAAAAGCAATGTTGCCTTGTACAGTAAAAGGTATTTTAAAATTACTAAATCACTATCAAATTCCCATTTCTAAACAAAATATTACTATCATTAACGATAGTAATATTGTTGGTAAACCATTGGCTTTATCATTAACTAATATGGGAGCAACTGTTAGCATTGTTCATAAATTAACCAAAGACTTAACTATTTATACTAAAGAAGCTGATATCATTTGTAGTGCTACTGGTGTCTATAATATTATTAATAGTAGTCAAGTTAAACGTGATGTTGTTATTATTGATGTAGCAATTAATTATCAAGGTAAAGAAAAAAAAGTTGTTGGTGATATTAATTTTGAAATAATGAAAAATACCGCTTCAGCAATTACTCCTGTGCCTGGTGGTGTTGGACCAATGACTATTGCCATGTTATTAGAAAATTTAATGATTTGCTATCAATTAAATAATAAATATAATTAAATTGGAAAATTAAATGTTAAAGAAAAATTGGATTAAAAAAAGATTAAATAATATTGAAAAAAATAATTTAGAATTATTAAAATTTAAGTTTTTAAAAGAAACTATTTCAACAAATAGTGTTTATTTTGATAGTCATTTACATTTTTTAAAACCTGAAAATTATTCAGATTATCAAATACATAATGAAAATAATACTATTATTTTTAAAATAGAAGTTAATACACAAAAATTATATGATGATTGAATAAAAGGAATGAATAATTTTGCTTGAGATTATATTTTAAGTAAAAAATATATAAATATTAACACTTAATATAATTTAAAAACTAATGATTTTATTAATAAACTTAATCAAAACTTATTTCTTTTAAAAAATAATCGGACTTCTCCCCACATGTACTTGTGGAGGGAATAATGAAACTGAATGAATTCAAAAATGCTTTTCAAACTGAACAGCAATTTCTTGCATATATAGCAAATTTGAAAGAAAACAAATGTATTAGGTGTTTTAATTTTAATTTGAATACTTCTGATTTAAAAAGAATGAGATGTTTAAAATGTAATCAAACATTTAGCATTCTCACAGGCACCATATTTTCAAGGTCACAAACATCTTTAACATCTTGGTTTTATCTTATCTTTAGATGAATAAACACCAAACATGGAATTCCATCAACAGATATTGCAAAAGAATTGGGAGTGACTTTGAAAACTGCTTGAAGAATGACTCATAAAATCAGAACACGTATTGCAAAACAAAAACCTCAATTTATTGTTGAAGGTACAGTGCAAATTGATGAAATGTATCTTTCACATATGGGTTTTAAAAAACAAGGAAGATCCTTGGTGAATAAAACCTTGATTGTTGGCATTTATCAAAAAACAACCAATAATTTAATTGTGAAAGTATTGAAAAACGCAAAGAGTAAAAATATTTTGCAGTTTGCAAAAAACCACATTTCTTCAAAATGTCTTGTATATACTGATTCTTGAAAAGGATATTGCGATTTTAAATCAGTTTTCACTAAGCATGAAACAGTTAACCATCAAGATGGCTATGTTTCAAAAATTGGTGTAAATACCAACCAAATTGAATCAGTTTGAAAACATATAAGAAGAACATTTAAAACACATATCAAAGTTGCAAAACATCATGTTCATTTATATGCTAAAGAAGCTGCATATAAATTCAACAAGATACCTAGTTTTGAAACTGTAATTCTATGTTTGATTTAAAAATGTGGGGAGAAGTCCGTAGATAGGCTTTTCTCAGCATTTATGTGATAAAATTAAAATAGTACATAAAGGGAGAAAAGCCAAAATAATTTAATATCAAAAAATAATATTTATGTTGTAAGAGTTTGAACTTCAAAAATAGAAAAAAATAATTTCAATATTTCTTCCTTTGAAAAAGATTGAGAAGAATTTAGCGATGTTGGATATTGATGAACAGATAAAGACACTTTAAATAAAGAAGTTTCTTTAAATAAAAAATTACGTTTTACTTTTAGAAATTCATCAGACTCTTTAATAAAAGAACTATTATTTAAAGGAAACCATGAAATTACAATAAAATATGTTGAAACTGAAACTGAAATTACTACTAAAGGTTTTGAATATAAAAATTCTAATTGATGAAAAAGAAATTGATCATCATTTATTTCAATATTTATTTCAATTTTAGCACTTTTATTTACAATCATATTTAACTTTTTAAATTAATATAAATCATTAAAGCACTAAATCAAAAATAAATCATATTGTATGTAAAAATTATAAAATTTGTTATAAAAATAATTAGAAACTAAATTATAAATTTTAACTCATTGCTTTTATTTTAAAAGTAAATGAGTTTTTTTACATTTAAAAAGGAGTACAAAAATATGAAATATTTTAATCCAAATTATTGATTTAAATTATGATTATTAATCACGCCACTTTTTAATAATCAACTTCAAAATATTAATGCTAAAATAATTTATAATAAAGAAAATATTAAAGATTGAAAACCTAAAAATATATCTATTACAGATTGTACACAATCTAATGATCAAGATATTACTTGTATTCATGAAGCAGGACATACAACAATGATTTTAGATTCTAAATTTAAAAATAAATTTCAAAAGTTAGAATATATTAGTTCAGATTCCCAATACCTTGGAAGAACAATATCTGATGAACTTACACCTTTAAATCAAATTAAAAATATAAGTGATAATGACTTATATACCTTATTACGAATTGATTTAGCTGGATTTGCTGCTGAATCTATGTTTTTTGATAGTAACCCTTTAAAATATATTATCGGACAAGCAAGAATTATGGATTCAAGTGACTTACAACACTATCATAATATTTATCAAGAAGAGTTTGAATCAAGAAAATTAAAACCCTACAATGAAAATTCTTTAATTTTTATAGGTAAACAATTAAATGAAACAAGAAAAATAATAAATAATAAGCTAGAATTTGAAAAAATTCTCAAAACATGTTGTCTAATAAACTACGTTAATAAAAACCATACTGATTATATTTTAAAACATAAAGAAATACCTATTCCGCTATTTAAAGAAAAAGAAATTGAAAAACTTACAAAAATACAAATACAAGCACTCATAACACAACAAATTAAAAACTTTTGATCATATCAAATTCAAACATTTTCAACAAACCAAATACAAGCATTTACCAAAGAACAAATACCGGCATTTACAAAAATACAAATCCAAGCACTTACAGAAAAACAAATCAAAGCACTAACACAATAACAAATACAAAGCTTTACAACTCAACAAATACAAGCACTCACAACAAAACAAATACAAGCACTTACAAGTGAGCAAATTCAAATACTCACACAAGAACAAATCAAAAACTTTTGATTATGACAAATAAAATCATTTACAAAAGAACAAATACCAAAATTTGAACCAGAACAAATAGAAAAATTTACACCTTGACAAATAAACGTACTTAACAAAGAACAAATACAAACACTCACAAAAGAACAAGTTATTTCACTGACAACTGAACAAATACAAGCACTCACAAACCAAAAAATTAAAGAATTATCAGCAGAACAAATACAAGCACTAACAATTGAACAAATACAAAAGTTAATATCTTGACAAATCAAAGCACTAACAGAACAACAAATATCATTTTTTGAGAAATAACAAATACAATCATTTACACCTTGACAAATAAACGTACTTAACAAAGAACAAAAACAAGCACTTACTGAAGGACAAATACAAGCACTCACACAAGAACAAATCAAAAACTTTTGATTATGACAAATAAATCATGGAAATGTTTAGTAATCTGTGTAACTTAGGAAATGTTTAGTAATCTGTGTAACTTACAAAAATAACTATGTTTAATTAATTCTAGTAAATATAATTAAATGACTAGAAAGAGTGAGTTACAGATGGCTAAAAAAGATAACTTTAATAATAATGATCCAATATCAAAAGCAGTAGATTTATTACTAGAAAATACTGAAGATTTAACAACAGTTTTTAAACCTGGCGGTTTATATAAAGAATTAACAAAAAGATTAGTTGAAAAAATGTTGAATTCTGAAATGCAAAATTATTTAGGATATGAAAAAAATCAACATAGTACTACTGAAAATGCTCGTAATGGTACAAGTTCAAAAAAATTAATAACTCAACAAGGTAAAATTGAAATTGATGTACCAAGAGATCGCAATAGTAATTTTACTCCTGTAATAGTTCCTAAAAGGCAAAGAAGATTTGATGGTTTTGATCAACAAGTTCTTTCCTTGTATGCAAAAGGAATGACATTATCTGACATTAGAATGCAGTTGCAAGAGTTATATCATGGTGCTGATATTAGTGAAAGTGTTATTAGTCAAATTACTGATGATGTTATTGATGATGTTAAAGCATGACAAAATCGACCATTAGAAAGTATTTATCCTATTGTTTATTTTGATTGTATAGTAGTTAAAGTACGACAAGATAAACGGATTATTAACAAATCAGTTTATATAGCATTAGGAGTTGATTTAGAAGGCAAAAAAGATGTTTTAGGATTATGAATTAGTAAAAATGAAGGTTCTAAGTTTTGATTATCTAATTTCACAGAAATGAAAAATCGTGGCTTAAATGATATTCTTATTGCTTGTAGTGATAATTTAACAGGCATGTCAGAAGCAATACAATCAGTTTATCCTAAAACAGAACATCAATTATGCATTGTTCATCAAATTAGAAATAGTTTAAAATATGTTTCATACAAACATCGAAAAGGTCTAGTTGCAGATTTAAAACCAATTTATAGTGCATGTAGTGAAGAACAAGCAATGCAAGCTTTAGAATCGTTTGAAAGTAAATGAAATAAACAATATCCTCAAATTACTAAATCTTGATATAAAAATTGAGATAATTTAATGGTTTTTATTAGTTATCCAGTAGAAATCAAAAGAGTGATTTATACTACAAATGCTATTGAATCTGTTAATAGTCAATTACGAAAAATCATCAGAAATAAAAAAGTTTTTCCTAATGATATGGCAGTTTTCAAAATATTTTACTTGGCAATTGAAAATATAACAAAAAAATGAACTGGATGGGTTACACTTTATTGGACACTAATTACGTAGACAAGTGAACAAAGAAAGGAACTATAATTATGGCCAATATTAACTCATATACCGATGAATTTAAAAAACAAATAGTAGCTTTATATCAAAGTGGCAAATCAGTATCTTGCCTTGCTAAAGAATATAATGTTACAAGAGCAGCTACTTACAATTGAATTAAGCAAGGCTTTTCTCCCTTTATGTACTATTTTAATTTTATCACATAAATGCTGAGAAAAGCCTATCTACGGACTTCTCCCCACATTTTTAAATCAAACATAGAATTACAGTTTCAAAACTAGGTATCTTGTTGAATTTATATGCAGCTTCTTTAGCATATAAATGAACATGATGTTTTGCAACTTTGATATGTGTTTTAAATGTTCTTCTTATATGTTTTCAAACTGATTCAATTTGGTTGGTATTTACACCAATTTTTGAAACATAGCCATCTTGATGGTTAACTGTTTCATGCTTAGTGAAAACTGATTTAAAATCGCAATATCCTTTTCAAGAATCAGTATATACAAGACATTTCATCAATTTGCACTGTACCTTCAACAATAAATTGAGGTTTTTGTTTTGCAATACGTGTTCTGATTTTATGAGTCATTCTTCAAGCAGTTTTCAAAGTCACTCCCAATTCTTTTGCAATATATGTTGATGGAATTCCATGTTTGGTGTTTATTCATCTAAAGATAAGATAAAACCAAGATGTTAAAGATGTTTGTGACCTTGAAAATATGGTGCCTGTGAGAATGCTAAATGTTTGATTACATTTTAAACATCTCATTCTTTTTAAATCAGAAGTATTCAAATTAAAATTAAAACACCTAATACATTTGTTTTCTTTCAAATTTGCTATATATGCAAGACATTGCTGTTCAGTTTGAAAAGCATTTTTGAATTCATTCAGTTTCATTATTCCCTCCACAAGTACATGTGGGGAGAAGTCCGTTAAGCAATTTACTAATTCAGGTAGTTTTAAAACTAAAGATAATCGTTCTGTTGAAGAAAATGAATTAATTAAATTAAGAAAAGAATTAAAACAATTAAGAATGGAAAATGATATTTTAAAGCAAGCAGCACTAATAATAGGCAGAAAGTAGAGATTATTGCAAATAATAAATCTAAATATAAAATTCGCACAATGTGTCATTTTTTAAAACTCTCTAAATCAACATATTATTTTAATTTAAAGAAAAAAGAAAATAAAATCAAAAATAATATTTATGATGAAGCTGTTATTAGTGCTTTTAAAGAAAATAAAGAAGTTTATGGTACTAGAAGATTAAAAGTCATTCTAGAAAACCAAGAAATTTATTTATCAAGAAGAAAAATTAAAGAAATTATGAATAAACATAATTTAATATCAAAATACACTAAATTATCATACAAAAATCATAATAACAAAGTTAACGATAGTCCAATAAACAATCTTGTTGATAGAAACTTTAATAATAGAGTTAAAAATGAAGTTATTGTTAGTGATTTAACTTATGTTCAAGTAAATGGTAAGTGAAACTATATTTGTTTATTAATTGACCTATTTAACCGCGAAATAATTGGACATAGTGTAGGTACTAAAAAAGATGCATCATTAGTATATCAAGCATTTATGCACTCAAATCGCTGTTTAAAAGATATTCAAATATTTCATAGTGATCGCGGTAATGAATTTAATAATAAAATTATTGATAAACTTTTACTAGCATTCAATATTAATCGCTCTTTAAGCAAAAAAGGTTGTCCTTATGATAACGCTGTTGCTGAAGCAACCTTTAAAACTTTCAAAACCGAATTTATTAATGATAAAAATTTTACATCATTAATCCAATTAAAATTAGAATTATTTGATTACATCAATTGATATAACAACATAAGAATTCACGGCACTTTAAAATACTTAACTCCAGTTAATTATCAAAAACAAATGTCTACCAAAAAATAGTCCTAAAAAAGGTTGCCATTCCAGAACATTGCCTATTCAAAATTGAAATACAGCAATTGCTCATTTTATGTATTATTTTAATTTTATCACATAAATGCTGAGAAAAGCCTATCTACGGACTTCTCCCCACATTTTTAAATCAAACATAGAATTACAGTTTCAAAACTAGGTATCTTGTTGAATTTATATGCAGCTTCTTTAGCATATAAATGAACATGATGTTTTGCAACTTTGATATGTGTTTTAAATGTTCTTCTTATATGTTTTCAAAATGATTCAATTTGGTTGGTATTTACACCAATTTTTGAAACATAGCCATCTTGATGGTTAACTGTTTCATGCTTAGTGAAAACTGATTTAAAATCGCAATATCCTTTTCAAGAATCAGTATATACAAGACATTTTGAAGAAATGTGGTTTTTTGCAAACTGCAAAAGATTTTTACTCTTTGCGTTTTTCAATACTTTCACAATTAAATTATTGGTTGTTTTTTGATAAATGCCAACAATCAAGGTTTTATTCACCAATGATCTTCCTTGTTTTTTAAAACCCATATGTGAAAGATACATTTCATCAATTTGCACTGTACCTTCAACAATAAATTGAGGTTTTTGTTTTGCAATACGTGTTCTGATTTTATGAGTCATTCTTCAAGCAGTTTTCAAAGTCACTCCCAATTCTTTTGCAATATCTGTTGATGGAATTCCATGTTTGGTGTTTATTCATCTAAAGATAAGATAAAACCAAGATGTTAAAGATGTTTGTGACCTTGAAAATATGGTGCCTGTGAGAATGCTAAATGTTTGATTACATTTTAAACATCTCATTCTTTTTAAATCAGAAGTATTCAAATTAAAATTAAAACACCTAATACATTTGTTTTCTTTCAAATTTGCTATATATGCAAGACATTGCTGTTCAGTTTGAAAAGCATTGTTGAATTCATTCAGTTTCATTATTCCCTCCACAAGTACATGTGGGGAGAAGTCCGATGAGCAATTGCTGTATTTCAATTTTGAATAGGCAATGTTCATTTTTTTGTTATATTTTCAATTGCCAAGTAAAATATTTTGAAAACTGCCATATCATTAGGAAGAACTTTTTTATTTCTGATGATTTTTCGTAATTGACTATTAACAGATTCAATAGCATTTGTAGTATAAATCACTCTTTTGATTTCTACTGGATAACTAATAAAAACCATTAAATTATCTCAATTTTTATATCAAGATTTAGTAATTTGAGGATATTGTTTATTTCATTTACTTTCAAACGATTCTAAAGCTTGCATTGCTTGTTCTTCACTACATGCACTATAAATTGGTTTTAAATCTGCAACTAGACCTTTTCGATGTTTGTATGAAACATATTTTAAACTATTTCTAATTTGATGAACAATGCATAATTGATGTTCTGTTTTAGGATAAACTGATTGTATTGCTTCTGACATGCCTGTTAAATTATCACTACAAGCAATAAGAATATCATTTAAGCCACGATTTTTCATTTCTGTGAAATTAGATAATCAAAACTTAGAACCTTCATTTTCACTAATTCATAATCCTAAAACATCTTTTTTGCCTTCTAAATCAACTCCTAATGCTATATAAACTGATTTGTTAATAATCCGTTTATCTTGTCGTACTTTAACTACTATACAATCAAAATAAACAATAGGATAAATACTTTCTAATGGTCGATTTTGTCATGCTTTAACATCATCAATAACATCATCAGTAATTTGACTAATAACACTTTCACTAATATCAGCACCATGATATAACTCTTGCAACTGCATTCTAATGTCAGATAATGTCATTCCTTTTGCATACAAGGAAAGAACTTGTTGATCAAAACCATCAAATCTTCTTTGCCTTTTAGGAACTATTACAGGAGTAAAATTACTATTGCGATCTCTTGGTACATCAATTTCAATTTTACCTTGTTGAGTTATTAATTTTTTTGAACTTGTACCATTACGAGCATTTTCAGTAGTACTATGTTGATTTTTTTCATATCCTAAATAATTTTGCATTTCAGAATTCAACATTTTTTCAACTAATCTTTTTGTTAATTCTTTATATAAACCGCCAGGTTTAAAAACTGTTGTTAAATATTCAGTATTTTCTAGTAATAAATCTACTGCTTTTGATATTGGATCATTATTATTAAAGTGGAATGGCAACCCTTTTTAGGACTATTTTTTGGTAGACATTTGTTTTTGATAATTAACTGGAGTTAAGTAGTTTAAAGTGCCGTGAATTCTTATGTTGTTATATCAATTGATGTAATCAAATAATTCTAATTTTAATTGGATTAATGATGTAAAATTTTTATCATTAATAAATTCGGTTTTGAAAGTTTTAAAGGTTGCTTCAGCAACAGCGTTATCATAAGGACAACCTTTTTTGCTTAAAGAGCGATTAATATTGAATGCTAGTAAAAGTTTATCAATAATTTTATTATTAAATTCATTACCGCGATCACTATGAAATATTTGAATATCTTTTAAACAGCGATTTGAGTTCATAAATGCTTGATATACTAATGATGCATCTTTTTTAGTACCTACACTATGTCCAATTATTTCGCGGTTAAATAGGTCAATTAATAAACAAATATAGTTTCACTTACCATTTACTTGAACATAAGTTAAATCACTAACAATAACTTCATTTTTAACTCTATTATTAAAGTTTCTATTAACAAGATTGGTTATTTGACTATCATTGACTTTATTATGATAATTTTTGAATGATAATTTAGTGTATTTTGATATTAAATTATGTTTATTCATAATTTCTTTAATTTTTCGTCTTGATAAATAAATTTCTTGGTTTTCTAGAATGACTTTTAATCTTCTAGTACCATAAACTTCTTTATTTTTTTTAAAAGCACTAATAACAGCTTGTTCATAAATATTATTTTGAATTTTATTTTTTTTCTTTAAATTAAAATAATATGTTGATTTAGAGAGTTTTAAAAAATTACACATTGTGCGAATTTTATATTTAGATTTATTATTTGCAATAATCTCTACTTTCTGCCTATTATTAGTGCTGCTTGCTTTAAAATATCATTTTCCATTCTTAATTGTTTTAATTCTTTTCTTAATTTAATTATTTCATTTTCTTCAACAGAACGATTATCTTTAGTTTTAAAACTACATGAATTAGTAAATTGCTTAATTCAATTGTAAGTAGCTGCTCTTGTAACATTATATTCTTTAACAAGGCAAGATACTGATTTGCCACTTTGATATAAAGCTACTATTTGTTTTTTAAATTCATCGGTATATGAGTTAATATTGGCCATAATTATAGTTCCTTTCTTTGTTCACTTGTCTATGTAATTAGTGTCCAATAAAGTGTAACCCATCCAAAGTTATCTTTTTTAGCCATCTGTAACTCACTCTTTCTAGTCATTTAATTATATTTACTAGAATTAATTAAACATAGTTATTTTTGTAAGTTACACAGATTACTAAACATTTCTCTAACATATTGCCAATATTGAGTTCTTTTACTAAGAGAATTTGGATTTATTGCCATAACTTGAACTAATGAATAATTTTGAAATTGTGAATCATAAACATAACCAGATTTAACAAAGCCAAATAAACCATTTTATTAATTTTAGCTACTCGATATAAAAGTTTAAGAACATTTTTTTGCCATAAATTTGTGCAAATATATTATAAAATAGAACTAATTTATCTTTTATCTCTGCTTTTTCAGTAGCATTTATTGTAGATGAATTAATTAATGTATCCCAATTAACATTTGTATAAGTTTTGCCAAGATTAGTAGTATTAATTTGATTTTGTAAATCAGAAAAGTCTGTAAAATTACTCTTATTATTTGCTAACAAGTTAAATTCATTAATCGACTCTTTTTTTGCCTGATATTGAATTTTTTCTTCTAAATTAGTAACAAAGTTTAATTTTTTACTAGTTTTACTAAATCAATTTTGCGAATTTTTTAAATATAATTGTTTTAAACTAGCCACATCTTCGCCTTCAAAAAAATTTATGCGATCACTTACTACTTTATTAATTCTCTTATTTATATCAGGAACAATATAATTACCAGAAATATCTTGCTCATTTTCATCAGCAAAATCATAATCATTATTAGTACAACCTCACCTACAAGCAATAACATTTATTGTTGTTGCACTAACCAAAATATAATTTAAAAAAAAATCTAATTATTTTTCTCATAACTTTATCTCCTGAATCTATATTTAAATAAGGCTTTTCTCCCTTTATGTACTATTTTAATTTTATCACATAAATGCTGAGAAAAGCCTATCTACGGACTTCTCCCCACATTTTTAAATCAAACATAGAATTACAGTTTCAAAACTAGGTATCTTGTTGAATTTATATGCAGCTTCTTTAGCATATAAATGAACATGATGTTTTGCAACTTTGATATGTGTTTTAAATGTTCTTCTTATATGTTTTCAAACTGATTCAATTTGGTTGGTATTTACACCAATTTTTGAAACATAGCCATCTTGATGGTTAACTGTTTCATGCTTAGTGAAAACTGATTTAAAATCGCAATATCCTTTTCAAGAATCAGTATATACAAGACATTTTGAAGAAATGTGGTTTTTTGCAAACTGCAAAAGATTTTTACTCTTTGCGTTTTTCAATACTTTCACAATTAAATTATTGGTTGTTTTTTGATAAATGCCAACAATCAAGGTTTTATTCACCAAGGATCTTCCTTGTTTTTTAAAACCCATATGTGAAAGATACATTTCATCAATTTGCACTGTACCTTCAACAATAAATTGAGGTTTTTGTTTTGCAATACGTGTTCTGATTTTATGAGTCATTCTTCAAGCAGTTTTCAAAGTCACTCCCAATTCTTTTGCAATATCTGTTGATGGAATTCCATGTTTGGTGTTTATTCATCTAAAGATAAGATAAAACCAAGATGTTAAAGATGTTTGTGACCTTGAAAATATGGTGCCTGTGAGAATGCTAAATGTTTGATTACATTTTAAACATCTCATTCTTTTTAAATCAGAAGTATTCAAATTAAAATTAAAACACCTAATACATTTGTTTTCTTTCAAATTTGCTATATATGCAAGACATTGCTGTTCAGTTTGAAAAGCATTGTTGAATTCATTCAGTTTCATTATTCCCTCCACAAGTACATGTGGGGAGAAGTCCGTTAAATAATTAGGGATTTATATTAATTTAATTATGTTATCATGAAATATTTAACTTATAATAAAGGACTTCTGTATAACTTTCTGATACTTTTGTTGAAAAAGCAAATATTTTTGATCCTGGTTTAGGAGTTATTTTTGCAGTTTTTAATTTTTTATTAAAACCCTCAATAAGAAATTCATTATATAAAATATCTTTATACTTATCAGCAAATTTTTTACCAAGTGTTTTTACTACAACATCATAAAATAATTTATTTTTATTATTTTCTGTATATAATCCTTCTAACTTAATATCAATTTCTTCATCATTTTTTGGTTGTTTACCTTGGTAGTTAATAAAAACTCGATTATTTTCTGTTGGTAATGGTAAAAAGTTTGCTTTAAATGATCAATAATTCATAATATTTTCAATTGCAAAACTAAATTCAATCTTTCCTTCATTATTAAAATTGGGAAAACTTAACTCATATATTTTTAATGCTGAACTAGTTAAAGCAAATGTAATCTCATTTTCATAAAATTTTATTAATTTATTACGATTTCCTAAATATTCCATAACTGTTGCAAATCTCCCAAATTGACTTGTTGGATGTAAGAATGTGCTTTTTTCATACATATCAGTATTAAAATAAATTTTTCCAAGATTTTGTTCATAAAAAATATCCGAAAATTCTACTGGCTTATTTAAAATATCTATTTTCCCTTGAAAGTGACTATTACTTTTTGCTATTAAAGAAATATTTTTATTATCTTGATTAATTAGTACATCTAAATCATTATTAGGGTGAGTAAAGTTAATAGTTATAATTTAATTTTCTTTAAATAAAAGACAACATTAAATTATTTAATTGTATTTACATTATATACTATTTTATATTATTTTACAAGTTTTTTAGTGTATACACTTTAATTATTTTAAAACTAAAATTCCTAACTATTTAGGTTTAAGATTTATTAAGTTTTTAAAATATTAAAGTAAAAGATTTAATTTATTAATTCTTGCTGAATTAATTATAAGCATATTATTAAGTACTTTATCATTATAAATTTTTGCACCATATCCTTTTAAAGATTTAACTAAATGTGAAACATCACTTTCAGCACAAACTCCTTGATTTCAATTTTCTTTTTGATTTATAACACTTTCTTTATTATTTTTAAAATATTTATATATTTGTTCATCAACTTTATTTTCTTTTAAAAAATTTAATAATTGATAATATTCACCATTAACAAATAAATCATATGCATTTGTTAATTTTTTATTATCTATTTTTCTATTAAAAATAAATCCTTTTTTAAGTGCTTTAAATGCATGATGTCTATCAATTACATAAGGAATATTTTCATTTTTAGCAGAAGTTTTAATTCAAGGCGCACCATCACCAATAAATACTAAATTACTTTTATTATAAATATATTGTAAATCAAGAAATTCATAAATTTTATTAATAAATTCTTGTTTTTTAATTCTTTGACCATTTTTAGTTTTCATATAAGTAATTTTTTTATCTTTTAAAACATTTCTATTTTTAGTAGATTTTTCTAAATCTTTACCTTTATTTGCACTAATTGTACGAATACGATTTTTTTGTTTTTTATTATTAAATAATGATGAAATAAAACAATCATCCATATTTACAAATAATTTTTCATTTGATAAAACTACTTTTTTTTCTTTTATTTTTTCAACATTTATTACTGCATTTTTCATTACATTAGTCATATATGTTTTAGAAAAATTAGTATTTTTTATTATATCTTGTACATCAGATTGTCTTTTACCATTACCTGAATTTTTTATTATTGTATGTTCTAAACTAGTAAGTGTTCTTTTTCTTTTTTTAAGTTTTATATAATCATCTAAAGGATAATAATATTTATTAGTTTCTAATATTAAATAACCTCTACGATAAAAATAATTTATTTTGCCATATTGAGTATTTGGACTTCTTGGAGCAGTTTTAACATATTTATATTTAGTTTTATCATATATATTTTGATATCAAAAATCATCATATGCTTTTAATAGATTTGTTAAATAATTTAAACCATTATTTTTAATTTGATTATCAAGTTCATCATAATTAAGTTCATTATTAAGAAAATTCATAATATTATTTCCTTTCTTAATTTATGATTTTGATTATAATAATTTTAGAAAAAAAGTTTGGAAATATGATAATTGTAAAATGATATAATTAAATATATATGTTTTAAAATAAGGTGATAATATGCCAGAAAAAGAGAAAAAATATGGTGAAAAATTAAGTGTTAATTATAAAACTCAAATTGATAATTATTTAAGAACCAAGAAAGTTATATTAACACCACAAGGATTAAATAATGCACTTGGAATTGATAGAAAATTTGTTTATGATTGCCGACGTAGAAGTAATCCATGACGTAAAAAATTTATTAAAGATTATGATAATGCAAGAGCAATAATTTCAACTCATATGTTATAAAAATCATTAGTAAAACCAGAATTAATTTATAAACATTGACAAGTTAGTTATCCAAATGAATTTGATATTAATGAAGATGATAATACTACACAAAGTAATATAATTAGGCTTTTCTCCCTTTATGTACTATTTTAATTTTATCACATAAATGCTGAGAAAAGCCTATCTACGGACTTCTCCCCACATTTTTAAATCAAACATAGAATTACAGTTTCAAAACTAGGTATCTTGTTGAATTTATATGCAGCTTCTTTAGCATATAAATGAACATGATGTTTTGCAACTTTGATATGTGTTTTAAATGTTCTTCTTATATGTTTTCAAACTGATTCAATTTGGTTGGTATTTACACCAATTTTTAAAACATAGCCATCTTGATGGTTAACTGTTTCATGCTTAGTGAAAACTGATTTAAAATCGCAATATCCTTTTCAAGAATCAGTATATACAAGACATTTTGAAGAAATGTGGTTTTTTGCAAACTGCAAAAGATTTTTACTCTTTGCGTTTTTCAATACTTTCACAATTAAATTATTGGTTGTTTTTTGATAAATGCCAACAATCAAGGTTTTATTCACCAAGGATCTTCCTTGTTTTTTAAAACCCATATGTGAAAGATACATTTCATCAATTTGCACTGTACCTTCAACAATAAATTGAGGTTTTTGTTTTGCAATACGTGTTCTGATTTTATGAGTCATTCTTCAAGCAGTTTTCAAAGTCACTCCCAATTCTTTTGCAATATCTGTTGATGGAATTCCATGTTTGGTGTTTATTCATCTAAAGATAAGATAAAACCAAGATGTTAAAGATGTTTGTGACCTTGAAAATATGGTGCCTGTGAGAATGCTAAATGTTTGATTACATTTTAAACATCTCATTCTTTTTAAATCAGAAGTATTCAAATTAAAACTAAAACACCTAATACATTTGTTTTCTTTCAAATTTGCTATATATGCAAGACATTGCTGTTCAGTTTGAAAAGCATTGTTGAATTCATTCAGTTTCATTATTCCCTCCACAAGTACATGTGGGGAGAAGTCCGTATAATTATTAATATTTGTGAACCTAGAAAAATAGAAAATAATGATTAAAAATCTATAATAAATATAGGTTTTTTTCTTTATTTTAAATGGTAAAAATGATATAATACATTAAAGTGAATATGTTAAATTAACATATATAAAAGTGACCTATTAACAAGTGAATTATTAAAATTTAATAAAAGGGAGATTAAAAGTATGAGTGATTTTACTTTTGATGAAAAAGAGAATTATAGTTTAGATGATGTTAAAAATTTACTAAAACAACATAGAAATGTAGTATATGCTGAAAGTAAAAAAAATATTGAACCTAAATTAAGTGAATATGAAACAAAATTAAAAGAAGGCTTTTCTCCCTTTATGTACTATTTTAATTTTATCACATAAATGCTGAGAAAAGCCTATCTACGGACTTCTCCCCACATTTTTAAATCAAACATAGAATTACAGTTTCAAAACTAGGTATCTTGTTGAATTTATATGCAGCTTCTTTAGCATATAAATGAACATGATGTTTTGCAACTTTGATATGTGTTTTAAATGTTCTTCTTATATGTTTTCAAACTGATTCAATTTGGTTGGTATTTACACCAATTTTTGAAACATAGCCATCTTGATGGTTAACTGTTTCATGCTTAGTGAAAACTGATTTAAAATCGCAATATCCTTTTCAAGAATCAGTATATACAAGACATTTTGAAGAAATGTGGTTTTTTGCAAACTGCAAAAGATTTTTACTCTTTGCGTTTTTCAATACTTTCACAATTAAATTATTGGTTGTTTTTTGATAAATGCCAACAATCAAGGTTTTATTCACCAAGGATCTTCCTTGTTTTTTAAAAACCATATGTGAAAGATACATTTCATCAATTTGCACTGTACCTTCAACAATAAATTGAGGTTTTTGTTTTGCAATACGTGTTCTGATTTTATGAGTCATTCTTCAAGCAGTTTTCAAAGTCACTCCCAATTCTTTTGCAATATCTGTTGATGGAATTCCATGTTTGGTGTTTATTCATCTAAAGATAAGATAAAACCAAGATGTTAAAGATGTTTGTGACCTTGAAAATATGGTGCCTGTGAGAATGATAAATGTTTGATTACATTTTAAACATCTCATTCTTTTTAAATCAGAAGTATTCAAATTAAAACTAAAACACCTAATACATTTGTTTTCTTTCAAATTTGCTATATATGCAAGACATTGCTGTTCAGTTTGAAAAGCATTTTTGAATTCATTCAGTTTCATTATTCCCTCCACAAGTACATGTGGGGAGAAGTCCGTAAAAGAATATGAAAATAAAGTAAATATATATGAAGAAGAAAAATTATTTAATGGTTTTACAGATAAACAAAAAGAAATGTCTAAATTATTAATAACTTCTAAATATAATAATTTATCAAAAGCAGAAGCTTTAAATAAAATAAAAGAAGATTATGCAGAAATATTTAATAATAATTTACATAATAAAGAAATTAAAAAACAAGAAATTATTAAAAATGAAGAATCTAAACAAGAGTTTTTTAATCCAAAAACACTTTTTTAATTAGATAATAATATTACATCTAAAAATGAAGAATTATTAAAAAATACAGAAGTTGTTGGTGCAAAAACTAAACAAGAAATGATTAAATTTTTAGAATTTTTATTTAGTAAATAATTAAATATTTCTCAAAAGGAGAGATATTATGGCTATTCCACAAGTTCCAACTGGTTTAATTACTGGTGGTAATAATGGAAATAAAGCAATGTTAACTGCTATGGAAGCACAAGTAAAAGGTATACTTTATAATGATGAAAGTATGATGTTTTTAAAAGCAAGTGCAGTTGCAGAACAAATAAGTGAAATACCTGGAGCAGTAGAAGCATATTATCGTATTGCTGAACGTTTACGTTGAGGTTCAAAATATGATGTTATGACTGGTACAGATAAACAATGAACAACATTAAGAACAACTAGTGTTATTTTAGACCAAATATTAGTTATTGATTGAAGAACTGAAGATTTTGATATGAATAGATTTATGTCAAGTCCAATTCCTTTAAAAGCAAATATGTTATCAATATGAGCAGAAAGTGCATTAAGAAATTATTTATTTATACAAGAATGTATTTTTTTGCAAGGTATTAAAGATTATTGTATTGCTAAATCACAAGTAATTCCTATTAATATGTTAGAAATGACAGAAGATACAGCAAAAGCAGCATTTTATCAAATTGGAGATAAAATGAATGAATTATTAGGAAATATAACTGAAACTGAAATTGGTACAAATGTAAGTGATTTTATTGGTGCATTAGGATTTACTCCAATGTTACAATTAACAAAAGCATATTTAAGATTAAATTATGGTCAAATTGCAGCAGATACTGTAGCAAGTGGTCAATTATATAAACAATCAGTATTTGGTATGTTTTTATATAAACATATGTTTTTAAATAAAGATATGGTTAAAGATACTAAAACTGGTTTACATTTAGAAAAAACATTTGATTTAAAAAAAGTATTAGGAGTTTTTGTACATAGAAATGCATTTGCACAACCTAATAGTTTTCAAAAAATTGTTAATTTAATTGATAATAATACATTAAATCAAAAAACATTAGGTAAAGCACTTTATGGTATAACAACAGCAATTCGTGGTTGATTATCATTTATTATTATGGAAAAAATGCCAACTGCTGATGAAATTAAAGAAGCACAAAAACGTTGTTGAACTAATTGAATTAAATTAACTCCAGCAGAAAGAGAAAAATCACCAGTAACATTTAAAATTGCTGATTTTGATGATTTTAGAATTAGTTTAAATGATTTAATTTATTTTAAAAATTTAGGAAAAATAACTATGACAGGAATAACTCCTACTAATGATGAATTAGAAACTGCAATAATAAATGCTGGTAATCGTGGTTATGAAAAAGGTAAAGCAACATTTAGTAATATTACATCAACAAGTGCTACTATGACTGGTAATGATAAAGATTATATTGAAGAAATAGAATTAAAATTTTCTAAAAAATAATTATGGAATATATTTATAAATATTTTGATGAAAAAGCACATATTACTATTTATTCACCAAAGCCAGAAGATTTAACTACAAGTAATGATATTAGAGCAATTTTATTAGATGAATATCCTAAATTAAGAAATGATTATTTTATAGTAAGTGATGTACATGATAGTTATGCAATATGTGTTGGAGATAATATACATTGTGAAGGTAAAGTAATAATTAAAATAGAAAAACAAACTAATGTAGAAGGAGTTAATAAAAATGCCAAATGACACCATTGTACAATCAAATAATTATACTTTATTAAAAATAATTCGTTCTTCAATTAGTCCATTATCAGCAATGATAGGTATAAGTGCTTATTATGGTCAAGTAATGAACAATTCACTATTAGGTTCAATTAATAGTTTATTATTTGGTAAAAAATTAGGTTTAGATATATGAAATTTAAATCAAAGACCAACAACTAAAAGTAAATTAATTAATAGTAGTAAAAAAATATTATTAGGTTTAGGAACAATTGGTTTAGCAAATTATGCTAAATTTACTACTAATTCAATTAATCCAAATCCTAATCCATTTCCTGATGATTTATTATTAATGAAAAATAATACTAATAATTTAATGGATTGAGATACATATATTAGTTTAAATGCTTATGGTATTTCAAATCTTATTAGTGGTTTAACTGAGTTAATACCTAATAAATTTGAAGCAATAAGAAAGATTTGTAATATGGCTACTGGTGGTTGTTTAATTTCAAGTGGTGTTGCAATGGGGATAAATAATGATTTTAATAATGCTTATGCAGTACCTACCATAGTTGCTGGTGCAAGTGAAATAATCCATAATTTACTACCTATGGAAACTACAAATCATATTCAAGAAATGCAAGAAACACCATTTAATAATGAAACTGCAAGATTAATTAATGATAATAGATTTACTATTAATAGTGAAACATCTAGTCAATATGGTAGTGATAATATGAGCGAAGTACCATTAAATCATGATAATGCTTCATTAAATTGAGATTATAATCATATGAGTTTATAATGTTACCTTTAATTATTGAATGAATATATTATGCATTAGCAAGTAATGATATTAAATTAGCATTAATAAATGCTTTAAAAAATTATTATAAAAATCAATCATTAAAAGCAGTATTTGATAGTGAAAATATTAGTGAAAAAGAAATACATCAACCATATAGTGTTTTTAATCCAAATATACTTAAAAAATTAACAAGTATATTAAAACCAAGTGAATTATCTATATTACAAAATGAAATTAATAAATTTAAAAATCCAATAAATAGTTTGAAAAATTCTATTATGCCAACAGAAATTAGAACTGTTAAAAATTATGTTAATAAATTTAATAATTTATTTAAAGAAAATGAAGAAGAAATACCAGAAAATGCATGAGAAGTATTATCAAGTTCATGATTTAAAAAAGGAAGATTTATTGTTGATAATAAAAATTTAAAAATTGGAACTTTAACTACGTTATTTCAAA
The DNA here is from genome assembly GCF_964020205.1 of Spiroplasma endosymbiont of Apeira syringaria. NCBI lineage: Bacteria > Bacillati > Mycoplasmatota > Mollicutes > Entomoplasmatales > Spiroplasmataceae > Spiroplasma > Spiroplasma endosymbiont of Apeira syringaria. The sequence goes on along the minus strand of NZ_OZ026543.1, from coordinate 1,490,053 downwards.
GTGATAATGATAAAAGACAAATATGATATGGTCCATATAATTATCCAACATTTCCACAAGAAATATGAATATTAATGACACAAGCTAAAGGTAAAAATGGTTCTGGTGCTGGAACAATATTTTGAAAATTTTGAAATAGAAAATGATTACCAAGTCAATTAAGAAAATATGTTAAAAGTGAATTAGCAAAAAAAGGTAAATATTATGGTTCACAAGATACTAAAGTAATTTATCCTAATAATATTAATGTACAAAAAACTATGAATTTTATTAATAGATTAGAAAAAGGTTTTTTTAAATTAAAAGAATATAAAACTTTATCTAAAAATGAAATAGGAAGTAATCAATGAAGATATGAAAGAAAACAATTATTAAAAAATTATTTACATACAAATAAATATAGGCTTTTCTCCCTTTATGTACTATTTTAGTTTTATCACATAAATGCTGAGAAAAGCCTATCTACGGACTTCTCCCCACATTTTTAAATCAAACATAGAATTACAGTTTCAAAACTAGGTATCTTGTTGAATTTATATGCAGCTTCTTTAGCATATAAATGAACATGATGTTTTGCAACTTTGATATGTGTTTTAAATGTTCTTCTTATATGTTTTCAAACTGATTCAATTTGGTTGGTATTTACACCAATTTTTGAAACATAGCCATCTTGATGGTTAACTGTTTCATGCTTAGTGAAAACTGATTTAAAATCGCAATATACTTTTCAAGAATCAGTATATACAAGACATTTTGAAGAAATGTGGTTTTTTGCAAACTGCAAAAGATTTTTACTCTTTGCGTTTTTCAATACTTTCACAATTAAATTATTGGTTGTTTTTTGATAAATGCCAACAATCAAGGTTTTATTCACCAAGGATCTTCCTTGTTTTTTAAAACCCATATGTGAAAGATACATTTCATCAATTTGCACTGTACCTTCAACAATAAATTGAGGTTTTTGTTTTGCAATACGTGTTCTGATTTTATGAGTCATTCTTCAAGCAGTTTTCAAAGTCACTCCCAATTCTTTTGCAATATCTGTTGATGGAATTCCATGTTTGGTGTTTATTCATCTAAAGATAAGATAAAACCAAGATGTTAAAGATGTTTGTGACCTTGAAAATATGGTGCCTGTGAGAATGCTAAATGTTTGATTACATTTTAAACATCTCATTCTTTTTAAATCAGAAGTATTCAAATTAAAACTAAAACACCTAATACATTTGTTTTCTTTCAAATTTGCTATATATGCAAGACATTGCTGTTCAGTTTGAAAAGCATTGTTGAATTCATTCAGTTTCATTATTCCCTCCACAAGTACATGTGGGGAGAAGTCCGTAAATATATAAAAATTAAAAGAAATTCTGGAAATGTTTAGTAATCTGTGTAACTTACAAAAATAACTATGTTTAATTAATTCTAGTAAATATAATTAAATGACTAGAAAGAGTGAGTTACAGATGGCTAAAAAAGATAACTTTAATAATAATGATCCAATATCAAAAGCAGTAGATTTATTACTAGAAAATACTGAAGATTTAACAACAGTTTTTAAACCTGGCGGTTTATATAAAGAATTAACAAAAAGATTAGTTGAAAAAATGTTGAATTCTGAAATGCAAAATTATTTAGGATATGAAAAAAATCAACATAGTACTACTGAAAATGCTCGTAATGGTACAAGTTCAAAAAAATTAATAACTCAACAAGGTAAAATTGAAATTGATGTACCAAGAGATCGCAATAGTAATTTTACTCCTGTAATAGTTCCTAAAAGGCAAAGAAGATTTGATGGTTTTGATCAACAAGTTCTTTCCTTGTATGCAAAAGGAATGACATTATCTGACATTAGAATGCAGTTGCAAGAGTTATATCATGGTGCTGATATTAGCGAAAGTGTTATTAGTCAAATTACTGATGATGTTATTGATGATGTTAAAGCATGACAAAATCGACCATTAGAAAGTATTTATCCTATTGTTTATTTTGATTGTATAGTAGTTAAAGTACGACAAGATAAACGGATTATTAACAAATCAGTTTATATAGCATTAGGAGTTGATTTAGAAGGCAAAAAAGATGTTTTAGGATTATGAATTAGTGAAAATGAAGGTTCTAAGTTTTGATTATCTAATTTCACAGAAATGAAAAATCGTGGCTTAAATGATATTCTTATTGCTTGTAGTGATAATTTAACAGGCATGTCAGAAGCAATACAATCAGTTTATCCTAAAACAGAACATCAATTATGCATTGTTCATCAAATTAGAAATAGTTTAAAATATGTTTCATACAAACATCGAAAAGGTCTAGTTGCAGATTTAAAACCAATTTATAGTGCATGTAGTGAAGAACAAGCAATGCAAGCTTTAGAATCGTTTGAAAGTAAATGAAATAAACAATATCCTCAAATTACTAAATCTTGATATAAAAATTGAGATAATTTAATGGTTTTTATTAGTTATCCAGTAGAAATCAAAAGAGTGATTTATACTACAAATGCTATTGAATCTGTTAATAGTCAATTACGAAAAATCATCAGAAATAAAAAAGTTTTTCCTAATGATATGGCAGTTTTCAAAATATTTTACTTGGCAATTGAAAATATAACAAAAAAATGAACATTGCCTATTCAAAATTGAAATACAGCAATTGCTCATTTTATGATAAAATTTGAAGACAGAATTAATCTAAATTAGTAACTTTGTAAAACAAAGATACACAGATTATTAAAAAGCCTCTTTTTATATGGTGAGTTAAATCCTGATATTCAATCTTTGTATTGAGATAAAGTTAATGATAGAATAATAATTTCTTTACAAATGCAAAATGATACCATTGCTATCGTTAGTGACCCTACAAGATTTGGCCAACTTTTAAAATTAGAAGAATTACAGGAATAATATTATGTTTTTTAAAATTATAAAGATTATTTTAGGTTTAATTGGAGTTTTATTATCTTCGGCTGTTGCCGGTTTAATTATATTTATTATAGTAAAAATTGTATTAAAAATTAATCAAATATTTTAAGAAAGGTGGTGAATATTATGTTAGGTAGATTTTTTAGAAAAGATAAAAATAATATCGGACTTCTCCCCACATGTACTTGTGGAGGGAATAATGAAACTGAATGAATTCAACAATGCTTTTCAAACTGAACAGCAATGTCTTGCATATATAGCAAATTTGAAAGAAAACAAATGTATTAGGTGTTTTAATTTTAACGGACTTCTCCCCACATGTACTTGTGGAGGGAATAATGAAACTGAATGAATTCAAAAATGCTTTTCAAACTGAACAGCAATGTCTTGCATATATAGCAAATTTGAAAGAAAACAAATGTATTAGGTGTTTTAATTTTAATTTGAATACTTCTGATTTAAAAAGAATGAGATGTTTAAAATGTAATCAAACATTTAGCATTCTCACAGGCACCATATTTTCAAGGTCACAAACATCTTTAACATCTTGGTTTTATCTTATCTTTAGATGAATAAACACCAAACATGGAATTCCATCAACAGATATTGCAAAAGAATTGGGAGTGACTTTGAAAACTGCTTGAAGAATGACTCATAAAATCAGAACACGTATTGCAAAACAAAAACCTCAATTTATTGTTGAAGGTACAGTGCAAATTGATGAAATGTATCTTTCACATATGGGTTTTAAAAAACAAGGAAGATCCTTGGTGAATAAAACCTTGATTGTTGGCATTTATCAAAAAACAACCAATAATTTAATTGTGAAAGTATTGAAAAACGCAAAGAGTAAAAATCTTTTGCAGTTTGCAAAAAACCACATTTCTTCAAAATGTCTTGTATATACTGATTCTTGAAAAGGATATTGCGATTTTAAATCAGTTTTCACTAAGCATGAAACAGTTAACCATCAAGATGGCTATGTTTCAAAAATTGGTGTAAATACCAACCAAATTGAATCAGTTTGAAAACATATAAGAAGAACATTTAAAACACATATCAAAGTTGCAAAACATCATGTTCATTTATATGCTAAAGAAGCTGCATATAAATTCAACAAGATACCTAGTTTTGAAACTGTAATTCTATGTTTGATTTAAAAATGTGGGGAGAAGTACGTAGATAGGCTTTTCTCAGCATTTATGTGATAAAATTAAAATAGTACATAAAGGGAGAAAAGCCAATTTTAATTTGAATACTTCTGATTTAAAAAGAATGAGATGTTTAAAATGTAATCAAACATTTAGCATTCTCACAGGCACCATATTTTCAAGGTCACAAACATCTTTAACATCTTGGTTTTATCTTATCTTTAGATGAATAAACACCAAACATGGAATTCCATCAACAGATATTGCAAAAGAATTGGGAGTGACTTTGAAAACTGCTTGAAGAATGACTCATAAAATCAGAACACGTATTGCAAAACAAAAACCTCAATTTATTGTTGAAGGTACAGTGCAAATTGATGAAATGTATCTTTCACATATGGGTTTTAAAAAACAAGGAAGATCCTTGGTGAATAAAACCTTGATTGTTGGCATTTATCAAAAAACAACCAATAATTTAATTGTGAAAGTATTGAAAAACGCAAAGAGTAAAAATCTTTTGCAGTTTGCAAAAAACCACATTTCTTCAAAATGTCTTGTATATACTGATTCTTGAAAAGGATATTGCGATTTTAAATCAGTTTTCACTAAGCATGAAACAGTTAACCATCAAGATGGCTATGTTTCAAAAATTGGTGTAAATACCAACCAAATTGAATCAGTTTGAAAACATATAAGAAGAACATTTAAAACACATATCAAAGTTGCAAAACATCATGTTCATTTATATGCTAAAGAAGCTGCATATAAATTCAACAAGATACCTAGTTTTGAAACTGTAATTCTATGTTTGATTTAAAAATGTGGGGAGAAGTCCGTAGATAGGCTTTTCTCAGCATTTATGTGATAAAATTAAAATAGTACATAAAGGGAGAAAAGCCAATAATATTAGTGATAATCAAAATGAAAAAGTAAAATTTTTAACCAATAAAAATAAAAGTACACATGCTTCAATTTTAAATTATTTTGGTTTTAATGATTTTAACCATGAAACTTATTTCACTGATTTTGTAGCAGAAAATAATGCTAATTTATATAATGCTCCATTAGATATTAATAATGAAGTTATTACGAAATATTTAATTCAACAAGAATTTTATAGAAAAAATTGAAATTCTATTTTTAAATTAAGTAAATTAGGAATTAGTGGTTATTTAATTTATATTGCTAATGATGACTTATATTTTCAAGTAGTTGATATACAACAAAGAGTTTATGATATTACTGGTAAATTAATTCAATGTACTATTTTTTATGATAGTTATGAACAAAATGCACAAACTGTAAGATTATTTGAAATTTATACACTAAATAATGAACAAGTAACTATTAATCGTGCAATTTATAGTATTAGTGATAATAAAAAACAATTTCCATTAGATTTTAAATCATTCATTAATAATCCTAATTTAGCACAAGAACAAATACTAAATATTAACTATATACCAATAGCAATTATGCGAAATAAAGCAAATGAATTAGCAGATTGTGATAAAGTAATGGATAAAATTAAAGCATTAGATGTTATTTATGAACAAATTGTTTTAGATACCATTTTAAATTCACCTAAATTTATATTTAGTCAAACTTATGGTAATGTTCAATCAGCATTAGAAGATGCAGTAAGAACTTTGGTTACTAAAAACTACATATTTAAAAGTGGCGGAGATAATAATGAACAAAATGAAAATATCAATATGACAAATAGCAATTTTAAAGGTAAAAATTTAACTGATATATACGATTGAAATGTTAATGAAATATTTAAACGTTGTGGTATTCATATACCAAGTCAAAAGAAATCTGCACAACAATCAGTTCCCGAAAGTACAGCAGTAAATATTTCAACCATTAATTATATTGAACAAAAATTATGACAATTTAATATTGATATTATTAAATTTATTCAAATATTAGTACATTTAGATAAAGATTTATTAAGTAGTAAAACCTTTAATATTAATGATGAGCAAGAAATTAATAATTTAACAGTTAAATTAAAATTATTTAATCCCGAAAATAACCAATTAATAGGAGAGAAAAATGGAAAACAACAACAAACCACAAACGAAATTTCCACAAAAACAAACTAAACTTAATCAAGCAGAAGTAGAAAATGATTATTTAATTGATAATATTCCTTATGACTTTACTAATATGATGCGTGCTACTAGTGACCCAGATATTAATAGAGCATATGATGAATTTAAAAAAAGAACGATATATATTTATGAAATTGAACGTTTATTTAAAAATAATGAAAATAATAGTTTAAAATTTTCAGCAAATACTATTAAAATAGGTTTTATTGATATTGATAAAGTATTAAAAACTACTGCTGTTGAAACATCTGATTTTACTATGCAATTAAATCAAAGAGCAAGTACTAATATTAATGATAATACTATTGAATATAGTATGAATGATATTAAAAATTTAATATTTCAAGAAATAAATTTATTAAATCAATTTAAATTGTATGCTGTGTCTATTAATGAACCATTAACTGAAAATAATATTGATAATTTATATATTATTAATAATTATTCACAACCTTATCAAAATCCAAAAACAAGAAGTACTAAAAGTATAACTATTATTAAAATTAAAGATTTTAAAACAAGAGATGGTTATCCAATTATTATTAAATTACAAAAACCATTAGATAAAGATACAAAAGTTACTGGTTTAAAAATTAAAGCCCCTAGAAGCATGATTTTTGGCAATATAAAGGTACTTGGTGAAGTTGACAATATGGAAGTATACCCAAAGTTATTTGTCAAGGATAAGATAGCATTTCCGTTGTTATCAATGCCTATTGAAACTCAACCAAAAGTTAGAATATTACAACAATGATTTAGTGAACAAATATTACCATGAAATTTAGCAAAACAATTTATTGGACAAGAAAAATCAGTTTTAGATTTAATTGCTATTAGTGGTGGTAAAGAAACAAGAAAAGAAGTTATTAATAATGCAAGAGTAACTGATACTTGATTAGGTTGAGAAATGGGTGGTATTTGAAATGGTAATTGACCATTAAAACATGAAATACATTTAGAAGATAAAAAAGTTTTATCTTTTAATAACGAAGGATGATATGTTTATCTTGCAACCAATAATAGATTTAAAAGTATAGAGATTGAAATAAAAGATGCACCAACAATTGATAGTTTACAAAAATTATTATTAAATATGTTAAGTTATACATATAACTATAATAGAAATTTCGAAGGTGCAGATTATGATGATAAAGGTAAACCAAAAAATAAAATAGCAGAATTAAGAAAAAAATTTGAAGGTCAAAAACCCGATGAAGTAATTACCAACTTATTTAGGCAATGAGAGTTAGATTATCCAAATTATGTTAATTTATCACAAGTTAAAATATTTAAACAAATATTTACTATGTTATCAAAATATATTTATTCATCATTATCAATAAATAAAGGATTAAATGATGATAATAAAATTTTATTGCCATATTATTTTGAATTACAATCAAGTCCAATACAACCTAGTGAAAATGATATTTGACAGTATAAAGATATAAAAGTAGTATTAAAATCTGCTTATTTTGATTTTACTGATATTAATAATATTAAATTGAAAAGTAATGATATTAGTCAAAATGAACTATTTAAACTAGATGATAATCAATTTAACTGATTATCTATTACAAATGAATTAGAAAGTAATAATATTCCCTCATTAATTCCGGCTGATTGAACACTTGGTAATGGTGAATATGGAAAGTACTTTACAAAAACAATTATTAATAACAATAAAATTGAAAATGCTTTAAGTTTATATGGTTCAAATAAATCTCAATTATATTCTAAATTAGAATTTTATAAAGAAATTTTAAAAATTGATAATAATAGTGAATTTGAATTACAAATTGAAAATCCGATTAATAACTTAAATCGGATTGAAATCAGTGGTATATTTGGTGCTGGTAATTATGATTTAATTTTAATAACTGATAAACAAGAAATAAATTTACAAAATATTAATTTATTTGATAAATATAATGAAAATATTTCTTATATTAACTTAGAAATATAAATTATTTATTAAAATATCCATTAGGATATTTACCATTTCATACTATGTCTGTACTGTAATATCAATCGGACTTCTCCCCACATGTACTTGTGGAGGGAATAATGAAACTGAATGAATTCAACAATGCTTTTCAAACTGAACAGCAATGTCTTGCATATATAGCAAATTTGAAAGAAAACAAATGTATTAGGTGTTTTAGTTTTAATTTGAATACTTCTGATTTAAAAAGAATGAGATGTTTAAAATGTAATCAAACATTTAGCATTCTCACAGGCACCATATTTTCAAGGTCACAAACATCTTTAACATCTTGGTTTTATCTTATCTTTAGATGAATAAACACCAAACATGGAATTCCATCAACAGATATTGCAAAAGAATTGGGAGTGACTTTGAAAACTGCTTGAAGAATGACTCATAAAATCAGAACACGTATTGCAAAACAAAAACCTCAATTTATTGTTGAAGGTACAGTGCAAATTGATGAAATGTATCTTTCACATATGGGTTTTAAAAAACAAGGAAGATCCTTGGTGAATAAAACCTTGATTGTTGGCATTTATCAAAAAACAACCAATAATTTAATTGTGAAAGTATTGAAAAAAGCAAAGAGTAAAAATCTTTTGCAGTTTGCAAAAAACCACATTTCTTCAAAATGTCTTGTATATACTGATTCTTGAAAAGGATATTGCGATTTTAAATCAGTTTTCACTAAGCATGAAACAGTTAACCATCAAGATGGCTATGTTTCAAAAATTGGTGTAAATACCAACCAAATTGAATCAGTTTGAAAACATATAAGAAGAACATTTAAAACACATATCAAAGTTGCAAAACATCATGTTCATTTATATGCTAAAGAAGCTGCATATAAATTCAACAAGATACCTAGTTTTGAAACTGTAATTCTATGTTTGATTTAAAAATGTGGGGAGAAGTCCGTAGATAGGCTTTTCTCAGCATTTATGTGATAAAATTAAAATAGTACATAAAGGGAGAAAAGCCATATCAATTTTGAAAAGATATATCAAATTTTCTTCTTAATGGTTCATCTGCAAAATATAACTCAAATTTATAATCTTTTTTTAAAGTATCATTAGGATTAGTTGTTCAAATAGTTTGAACACCTCATTCAACTTGTTTATGTGGAGTTAAAAAATATTTAACTCCACTAACATTATGGGTAAGCACCCCCCCATGATTAATCCTATTGTTCCAGTTGTAGCACCAGTTAGTGCTAATGCTAATGTTATTTTACTTAAATTTGCTTTTATTCATGTTTTCATATTAAATTACTCCTTTTTTCCTTGATTTTACTTATAAATTGTACTATTTTTGATTATTTTTACAAGTACTTTTTTAAACGCAAAATAACGCCTAAATAAAAGGCGTTATTTTGTGATACCTATACTATTAATGATATTGTAGTTGTTTATTATATGGCAAATGTGAAGATGCTTTTTTTCACAGTAGCATTATTTTTACCCCTAATTACATTTTTATATGGATACAGTGCATAAAACAAAGCATCATATGGATCTTGATACATATTTTTGTCAGGAATGTTAGTTTTTGTTTCATCATAACGTAATTCTTCTAAACATTGAGTAGTCTTTGGTAAATCATCTTTATTAGCATAAAAGTTTCCATAACTCATAATATTTCTCATTCATACTACTCTATTAGTTAATCCGGCTTCTTGATTTAAATTTGAAGCATGTTTAATAGCAGTTTGTGTTATTAGAATAGTATTGTGTTCATCAATTAATTTTTGATTTAATCAATCCATTGCTGTTCTTGCTTTATCATCATAAAAATAAATTGCTTGTTCAAAATTATCAAAATTATCCATTAATCCTAAAATTTCATTAACATAAGCATTAATTTTTTCATTTTCATTTATAAAATCATTTGTAGTAACTACTAATTCACAAATAATATATGCATCATAATAACCAGTATTATTATATTCTTTAAAACCAACTACCATAAATACAGTATGGTCTTTTGGTCCCGTAGCTCAATCAATACCAACACTATAAAAATCAAATTTATACATATCTTTTTCTTGATTATAAAATTGTTTTAAAATATATGATTGTCAATATTTTACTGTTTTTTGAAATGGAAAAATTGTTGCATCACTATCTAAAAATTCAAAACCATAATTAACAGAATTAAATTCATCAGGATTACTTTTTTTCATTTCTAATAATGTTCTTTTTTGAATGTCAGGTAATTTATTTCAAAATGGTTGAATAGTAAATCTTAAAACAAATAAACCTAAACCACTAAATATGTCTTGATTTTCATAGTAAACTTTACCAACTTTTTTAAGATTATTCATCACTTTATCATTTAATGGTAAAAACGGCGTACAGTATTTTAAATAAAATGGATGATATTTATCATATGGATTACATGTAAAAGTAATAAAGAAACTTTTGTAAAAATAGCGAGTAATCTTTTGTCAAAATGTACTACTATATATATTTTTATCAATAAATGTTCAACTTCACTCTTTAATAGGTTCTTTTGATACTTTAATACGATTACTTCTAAACATAGAGTTTTGTAAACGTTCATATCGATATGTTAATTGTTTTTCAGTTAATGTTTCTTTTTCTTATGCCATGATTATTTCATCTGTTCTTGAACCTAAAAAACTTGAACCACCTGCTTCTTTTCCAAAAATTTTATTACCATTATCATAACCAATAAAATCAATTTGTTGATTGTTAGGAAAAATAATACATCCACCATCCTTAGTAATTTTTCATTTAATACCATGTGGATTATTAGGTAATAAATTAATATTATATTCATCTAATAAAACTTGACAAACATTCATTAAAGCGCCAATTGTAGTTTCACTATGAGTATTTTCATAGCGTCTTACTTCTTGAACACTACTATCACTAAAATTACAACATATAAATAAATCAAATGCTAAGCAGTTTCAAGTTTTTCTTGTTCCACGTGCTGTTGGTATAAAACGATAAAAACAATTAGTAGTAAAATATTCTGCTCATTCATCACCAACAAATTGTTTAAAAATATCCCAACTAAAACCATAATTATTATCACTAAAATTAAGATTATATTTTTTATTCAGTTGTGCATAACTACTAATAAAAGCCATATTTTACTCCCTAATTTTTATAAACAATACAATTAAATTATTAACAAATAAAATTTTGAAAGGAACATTAAAAATGTTAAAATTACCATTCGTAAATCATTTTGATTGAGACAAACACTATTTTAATCAAGATGAATTAAATTTACAACAAACAGAAGAATTATTTAAAGAAATAGATGATTATTTATGAAGTACATGTGATAAATCTGAATATAAATCATATAGATTTAGAAAAAGAAAATTAAAAACAAAAAAAGGTTTATTAAATTATAAACGACGTATTTGTATACATTATAACCCAAAAACACAAAAAAAGGAATTTGTTTCATTGCTAGATAACTATCTTGGTGTTAAAAAATATAGTAAAATTGCACCAAACGTTATTAAACAAATTTTAAAATATTTTGCTGATGATAAAAAGTATCGTGATGTTTGTGATACTTTTATTGAAGGTTTAATAAGTAATAGTACAGTTTGTAGAACATATCAAAAATTTGAATTACCAAAAGTTAATATTTCTAAAATAGTATTAGAAAAAAATCAAACTTTATATATAAATATTGATGATGGACATCGAAAATTTAAGTTTAATGAAAAACACAATACTAAAAATTGTAAAAAATGTTCTATGAGATTATTAGTATTTTGTACTGGTAAAAAGAAAAATGGAAAATTAATTAATAAAAGAGCTGCATGTCAAATAAGAGTATCAAAAACAGAAATTGGTGCTGAAAAAACTGCAAAATTAATTTAAAAATATGGTAATTTATTTTTTGAAAATTTTGAACAAGCAAATTTAGTAGTTTGCGGAGATAGTGCAAAATGAATTAGAAAAACTGCTACAATTTTAAATGCTAAATTTATTTTAGATAAATTCCATGCTTTTCATGTTTTATTTCTTGGTATAATGGCTGGAAGAAGAAAAAATCAAATTGCTAAATTACACTATCAAAATGCAATAAATTTATTTGAAAAAGGTCAATATTATGAATTAATTGATTTTTTGCAATCATTAACTTTGCAATATAAAAAATTAAAAATTGGTTATTTTATTAATGCAAAAGATGGTGTATTAAACCAAGCATTAGTTGAAAATATTGGTTGCTTTACTGAAACTAATATTAAACAAATTTTAAAGCATATGATTGGTGATAGAACTTATAATATTGATATGTATACAAAAATGGTTAATTTTAAATGCTATCAAATAAATACAGCCATCCAGTTATTATAAATTAAAATTAAAATTTTAAAATAAATGAAAAATAAAATAAAACTTATTAAAGTTTACTTTAATAAGAATTTTTGTGTTATAAAAGTAAGTATTATTGTTGACTAATATTTTTCAAGTGTTAAGATTAACATACAATTGCATATTGAAGTCAAAATTATTCTCGTCTAACTTTATAATTTTAAGACAAATTTGAATATTATTGACAACATCGGTACGCTCCCCTCTTAGGAGCAAATAATCGATATAAATTTTAGTTTTTATACTTATAAAGTATATTTCAAAATAAAATAAAAAGTGAACAATATTGTTCACTTAAAATAGTAACTATTTTATTTTTTTAAAATATAAATAATTAAGAAAATTACTCAAAACTTTTTCATTCAAATTTATTATCCTATTTATAATAAGATTTTATTATAAAGTAAAGATTAAAAAAATATATCTTTAATAGTAATAGCAATAAAGATAACTAAAAATAATATAGCTCCAGCAATACTGACAATAATTTTATATTTTTCATTTAATTTTTTTCTTGTTACCGCTTCAACTGCATTTTCAACAAATTTATAACCATCCAATGGCGGAATTGGTAACATATTTAATAAAAATAAATTAGATGATAATAATGCTGCTCAACGAAAATATGTACTTGCTGCTTGTGTTGATGATAAATCAGGATTTAAAAAACTATTAGTTGATTTAACAATACCAACAGGTCCTGATAAATTTTGTCAATGAAAAGTAACTAATTGTCCTAATGCTTGTAAAAAACTGTAACTATCTTTAAAAGTATCAATGATACCATTACTAATAACTTGCCCTGCATTTAAATAATAACTACCTTGACTAACACCAATGAATAGTACACCTTTTTGTTCTACTCGTTTAAAAGTAACAGTTTTATCATTTTTATTATCAAAAGTAATTTCGTAATCAGCAATAACTGTACCATTAGTAGTCTTTTTATTATATTTACTTAATCATGCTTCTAAATCATAATATGATTTAATTGATTGTTTAGATTCAATATCACCAGTATTATAAATACTAGTAATAGCATCAGTATCTAAAATTTTAAAAGTTGGATTATGTTCATTATATTCTTTAACTGCTTCATATAATGGTCCTGTTGTTGCATAAGTTGGTGGCAAGTTAGGATCATATTTATGTGGATAAATTCCATATCCAATCATTAATAAAATAAAAGCTAATAATAAATTCATTAGTGCACCTGCACTAATGAAAGCTGCTTTTTTACCACGTTGCAAGTTTTCCATCATTCGTTTACCATCAATTACTTCATCTTCTCGTCCTTTAGGAGCATCAGCAATTTCTGAAGCAATAGAAACATAACCACCCAATGGTAATAGTCTTAAAGTATAACGTGTTTCTTTTTTACCTCACTGCAAAAGTTTTGGTCCCATACCAATAGCAAATTCATATACATATGCTCCTGATAATTTAGCAATTACAAAATGAGCAAATTCATGCAATGTAATTAAAAATAATATTGTAAATAAACCAATTAAAATGGCTAAAAATATATACATAACTTCATCCTTAAATTTTATATATTAAGCAATAGCTGCTAGAGTAATTAGAGAACCAAAAATAACTACTGTTGAAAATGAATCTAAACGATCTAATAATCCTCCATGTCCAGGTAAAATATTTGAAAAATCCTTAACATGATAATTACGTTTCAAATAAGAAAATAATAAATCACCCATTTGACTAACGATTGAAAGAATAAAACTAGTAGCAAAATAAGCAATATAGATTGGTGCTTTACTATTAACTTCTAAAAAAGGCAATGGATTATAATTACTTGTTTCTAAAAAAACAGTTACTGTTATCATACTTAAAATAACTGCTGTTATTAAACCAGTAATAGCACCTTCTCAAGTTTTATTTGGTGATATACTTGGTGCCATTTTTGTTTTACCATAAATTATACCACTAATAAAAGCACCAACATCATTAGACATAACAATAATGAATAAAAACAATAATGTTGGTCATCCTATTTTTGAAAGTTTAATTTCTGATAACATTAAAAAATTAACAGCTTTAACAACAAATACTAAATAAATAATTCAAGTAAAAATAAAAATAACATCACTTAATTGAAAATTTTTACTTCGTCAAGCAATTAAAATAAAAATACAAATGAAAAATAATAAAGTTAATAAAGTCATTCAAGTTTCAAATCAATAATGATTATAAATATATGGACCAAAAGTTTCTTTACCAAGCGGAACTCATAAAAGTATGACTCCTGTTAAAATTATAGAAATTTTAAGTACAATTGATCAATTTGATTCTTTTTTTAAATTAATAATTTCTCATAAACAACCAATAAAAATTAAAGTATTAATTATCATAAATGTATAGGCTGATCACTGTGGTTTATTACCAAAAATTGGTTCTAAATAAACTGCCCCAATAAACATTCATAATACACCACAAGCAATTAACATAAAGCTTGTAAGAATACGATTTTGATAGGTTCTAAAAAAATTACTAAGTTTTGCAAAAAAAGAAATTTTAGATTTTATATTTTCTTTATTTATTATCTTTTTTTTCACAATATTTAACCCCTAACTTTTTATTGCTTTATTGCTAAATTTTCATTAAATCGGCTTTTTTATTGTTTTCTATTAATACAAGTTCTTTAATTTTACTATCAGTTAAATCTTGAATTGTAGTTTCTGCATGCTTTTCTTGATCTTCTGGTAATTTTATTTTTTTCAGATTTTGAACAGCATCACGTCGACAATTACGGATTTTAACTTTATATTCTTCAGTTTTTTTACTCAAATCTTTAACTAAATATTTACGAACGTCTTCTGTTAATTGTGGGAAAATTAAACGTATATTCTCTGCTTCGCTTTTAATTTGTAATTTCAAATCAGCTTTTGTAACAGCTTCTGTAATGTCTTTAATTAAACTGCGATCATATGGTTTAATTAATAATTGATGTGCTTCTGCTACTTTAACTTGCGCAATATTACTTAAACTATCAACACCACCATAACATTTAACATTAACTCCTTCTAAGATATTAGGATTAGCTCTTCCGGTGCGAATTTTGTTAATTTCATTTTTATAACGTAAAATTATTTCATTCATCAGATTTGTGGCTTCTAAAATAATAACTTCCATATTTGTTTTCCTCCTAGTTAATAATTTTAAGTTGTTTTTAAATCAAACTATAAAAATTATATAATAATTTTTATTAAAACCAATGGAAAACTATTTAAAAAAATAAAAAACATCATTAATTAATGATGTTTTTTTATTAATATCTTTGGATTTTATTTTCATCATTGTTTAAATCAACTAATATAAAAATACCACCAATAATACCTAATGCAGCACCAAAGATAATTCCTAATATTGCTAAAGCAATTTTTTGATCAGTAGTCGCTTCACATTTACTTACTTTTTTGTATAAAATAAAAGCGGGTATTGTTCATAATAAAGGAATTATAAATATTGATTCTAAAATAAAAACAATAAATATTAATATACTTCCTGCTTTTAACATATTTTTTCTCCTTCTTTAATTTTTATAATTAATAATCGGACTTCTCCCCACATGTACTTGTGGAGGGAATAATGAAACTGAATGAATTCAACAATGCTTTTCAAACTGAACAGCAATGTCTTGCATATATAGCAAATTTGAAAGAAAACAAATGTATTAGGTGTTTTAATTTTAATTTGAATACTTCTGATTTAAAAAGAATGAGATGTTTAAAATGTAATCAAACATTTAGCATTCTCACAGGCACCATATTTTAAAGGTCACAAACATCTTTAACATCTTGGTTTTATCTTATCTTTAGATGAATAAACACCAAACATGGAATTCCATCAACAGATATTGCAAAATAATTGGGAGTGACTTTGAAAACTGCTTGAAGAATGACTCATAAAATCAGAACACGTATTGCAAAACAAAAACCTCAATTTATTGTTGAAGGTACAGTGCAAATTGATGAAATGTATCTTTCACATATGGGTTTTAAAAAACAAGGAAGATCCTTGGTGAATAAAACCTTGATTGTTGGCATTTATCAAAAAACAACCAATAATTTAATTGTGAAAGTATTGAAAAACGCAAAGAGTAAAAATCTTTTGCAGTTTGCAAAAAACCACATTTCTTCAAAATGTCTTGTATATACTGATTCTTGAAAAGGATATTGCGATTTTAAATCAGTTTTCACTAAGCATGAAACAGTTAACCATCAAGATGGCTATGTTTCAAAAATTGGTGTAAATACCAACCAAATTGAATCAGTTTGAAAACATATAAGAAGAACATTTAAAACACATATCAAAGTTGCAAAACATCATGTTCATTTATATGCTAAAGAAGCTGCATATAAATTCAACAAGATACCTAGTTTTGAAACTGTAATTCTATGTTTGATTTAAAAATGTGGGGAGAAGTCCGTAGATAGGCTTTTCTCAGCATTTATGTGATAAAATTAAAATAGTACATAAAGGGAGAAAAGCCTTAATAATATCACTTAATAAAATTGAAAGATACAATTGTGTCCTCATTTAAAGTTTATTTTTTTAACTTATCAATTTTATAAATTTAATTTCTTCTGATTTCAAATGTCTAATTATTAATAATTTTCATTTGTATTAATAGTAACAAAAAAATATGATAATTAACAATAACTGTCATTATATTTTTTAAAATATTTAATGATTTAAACAGTTGGTGGTATACCACAATCTATTCTAGGTAAAAGATGCACATCACCAAAATATATTGCTAAATAAACTTTTAAATTTCTAAAATTTCCTGTTACTAATGGACCATCATCAACTCTAGCATGGAACTGAGTACTAACATTTGTATTCAATATTTGAACTAGAGAATCAAATTGTTTTTGTTTACTTTCTGAATTTATTACTAATTTAAAATCAGCAACAGACTCACCTTGTTTAAATACTTGCGCAGCAGTTAATTTTAAACTATTTTTATCACTAATAAGTTTAGTAATAACTATCTTTGAAATATTTAATCCATCATTTTTAGCAGTATTGATAGTATAAGATTTTACTACACTATCATCATCTTTGCTTATAATATCAATTTGACAAGTACCAGCAAGAACTTTAAAATCAGTTCCTGTATTATTTTCTTCAGTTTTACCCGCTTCAGTACTTGTAATTTTTGCAGATAAGGTAGTAATTTTTTTAACATCATCAGATGAATATTCTTCATTTTCACTACCACTTGTAATCCCTAATTCTTTCAAAAATGCTGCAGCATCAGCATCTTTTGCTTGATTTGGATTTCTAATTTCGTTTGCGTTTAATAAACTGTTTTTAAAATTAGTCATCATAATTTTTGTGTCATCAGCCTCAATTGAATACTTCTCTTTACCAGTAGTTTTATCCCTCTTTAATTCTTGATTAATTAAACTTGTATTTTCATCACTATATCATCCTAATAATTTTGCATATTTACCATTTAATATTGGTCCTTTTGTTTCAAAATCACAGGCAACAATTGAACTTGCTACAGTTGTAATTAAAGTAGTAGCAGCCATTAATCGTAATAATGTTTTTATATTTCTCATATAATATTTTCTCCCCTTTTAGATAATTTTCTAAAAAATATAAATTATTTTCTGCTATTTATTATATATTCTTCTTGATTTGAAACTATTTTTATAATTTTAATTATTAATAATATTTCGGACTTCTCCCCACATGTACTTGTGGAGGGAATAATGAAACTGAATGAATTCAACAATGCTTTTCAAACTGAACAGCAATGTCTTGCATATATAGCAAATTTGAAAGAAAACAAATGTATTAGGTGTTTTAATTTTAATTTGAATACTTCTGATTTAAAAAGAATGAGATGTTTAAAATGTAATCAAACATTTAGCATTCTCACAGGCACCATATTTTCAAGGTCACAAACATCTTTAACATCTTGGTTTTATCTTATCTTTAGATGAATAAACACCAAACATGGAATTCCATCAACAGATATTGCAAAAGAATTGGGAGTGACTTTGAAAACTGCTTGAAGAATGACTCATAAAATCAGAACACGTATTGCAAAACAAAAACCTCAATTTATTGTTGAAGGTACAGTGCAAATTGATGAAATGTATCTTTCACATATGGGTTTTAAAAAACTGGAATGGCAACCCTTTTTAGGACTATTTTTTGGTAGACATTTGTTTTTGATAATTAACTGGAGTTAAGTAGTTTAAAGTGCCGTGAATTCTTATGTTGTTATATCAATTGATGTAATCAAATAATTCTAATTTTAATTGGATTAATGATGTAAAATTTTTATCATTAATAAATTCGGTTTTGAAAGTTTTAAAGGTTGCTTCAGCAACAGCGTTATCATAAGGACAACCTTTTTTGCTTAAAGAGCGATTAATATTGAATGCTAGTAAAAGTTTATCAATAATTTTATTATTAAATTCATTACCGCGATCACTATGAAATATTTGAATATCTTTTAAACAGCGATTTGAGTGCATAAATGCTTGATATACTAATGATGCATCTTTTTTAGTACCTACACTATGTCCAATTATTTCGCGGTTAAATAGGTCAATTAATAAACAAATATAGTTTCACTTACCATTTACTTGAACATAAGTTAAATCACTAACAATAACTTCATTTTTAACTCTATTATTAAAGTTTCTATTAACAAGATTGGTTATTTGACTATCATTGACTTTATTATGATAATTTTTGAATGATAATTTAGTGTATTTTGATATTAAATTATGTTTATTCATAATTTCTTTAATTTTTCTTCTTGATAAATAAATTTCTTGGTTTTCTAGAATGACTTTTAATCTTCTAGTACCATAAACTTCTTTATTTTTTTTAAAAGCACTAATAACAGCTTGTTCATAAATATTATTTTGAATTTTATTTTTTTTCTTTAAATTAAAATAATATGTTGATTTAGAGAGTTTTAAAAAATGACACATTGTGCGAATTTTATATTTAGATTTATTATTTGCAATAATCTCTACTTTCTGCCTATTATTAGTGCTGCTTGCTTTAAAATATCATTTTCCATTCTTAATTGTTTTAATTCTTTTCTTAATTTAATTAATTCATTTTCTTCAACATAACGATTATCTTTAGTTTTAAAACTACCTGAATTAGTAAATTGCTTAATTCAATTGTAAGTAGCTGCTCTTGTAACATTATATTCTTTAACAAGGAAAGATACTGATTTGCCACTTTGATATAAAGCTACTATTTGTTTTTTAAATTCATCGGTATATGAGTTAATATTGGCCATAATTATAGTTCCTTTCTTTGTTCACTTGTCTATGTAATTAGTGTCCAATAAAGTGTAACCCATCCAAACAAGGAAGATCCTTGGTGAATAAAACCTTGATTGTTGGCATTTATCAAAAAACAACCAATAATTTAATTGTGAAAGTATTGAAAAACGCAAAGAGTAAAAATCTTTTGCAGTTTGCAAAAAACCACATTTCTTCAAAATGTCTTGTATATACTGATTCTTGAAAAGGATATTGCGATTTTAAATCAGTTTTCACTAAGCATGAAACAGTTAACCATCAAGATGGCTATGTTTCAAAAATTGGTGTAAATACCAACCAAATTGAATCAGTTTGAAAACATATAAGAAGAACATTTAAAACACATATCAAAGTTGCAAAACATCATGTTCATTTATATGCTAAAGAAGCTGCATATAAATTCAACAAGATACCTAGTTTTGAAACTGTAATTCTATGTTTGATTTAAAAATGTGGGGAGAAGTCCGTAGATAGGCTTTTCTCAGCATTTATGTGATAAAATTAAAATAGTACATAAAGGGAGAAAAGCCTAATATTTTTTAAATGATAAAAAAAGAATATAAATTAAAAAAGATTGCAATTGCAATCTTTTAAAATATATTTAAGCTTGTGGAGTTCCAAAATCTAGAGTATTTGTAACTTTTACTTCTCCAAATTTTACGGTTAAGTATACTTTTTGAGCTGTATACTTAGGTATCACTGTTTGACCTTGATCATCAGAAGTTCAAACTAATGATACTTTATCTTTGCTAAATAAGTTAACTAAAGAATTATATAGATTTTTTTCTTTAGAATTCTTAGTTTTTCAAGGTAAAGACTTAAGTACATCTTTGCCTTGTTCAAATCCATTAGCTTTAGTTAAATCCAATTTTGCTGATTGTACAAGCGTATCTACTTGAGTAGGAACACCTAATGTATCTTTCTTAAGAGTACTAATAGTATATTTTTTTACAGATTTGGCATCATCTCCAGTTCCCTTATCCATAATATTAATTTGACAAGTACCAGCTGCAACTTTAAAATCAGTTGTACCAACAGCTTCAATTTTACCTGCTTCAGTACTTTCAACTTTTGCAGATAAAGAAGTAATAGATGTAACTTCTTCAGCTTTATAAAAAGCAGTAGTGCTACCAGATGTAAATCCTAAATCTTTTAAAAACGCTGCAGCATCAGCATCTTTTGCTTTAAATTTGTCAACATCAGCACCGTCACCTGTTTTTAATAATTTTTCGTTAAATTTAGTTGCTGTAATTTTTGTACTATCAGCAGCAGGAACAGAAATTGAATAACTTTCTTTACCAGCAGTATCATCCTTTTTTAGTTCTTGATTAATTGTACTTGTATTTTCATCACTATATCATCCTAGTAATGCTGCATATTTGCCATCTAATGTTGGCGCTTTTGTTTGAGTTCCACATGCAACAACTGAACTTGCTGCAACTGTTGTTAAAGCAGCAGCACCCATTAGTCGTAGTAATGTTTTCATGTTTCTCATATTGTTTTTCCCCCTTAGATAATTTTTCTGAAAAATATAAACTATTTTCTGTTCATAATTATACATTCTTTTTTATTTGGTGTTCTTTTTATAATATTTTTCATTATTAAGTGTTATTTTGCTTTTTTTAAAAAAATAATTTCAAAAATGTTAGGATTAAATTGTTCATTAACTGAACATTCTTATTATTTTTTATATATACTCTACAGTACTTCCAAGATTATTGAGTAATATAATGTAAAAAGAACTGAAAATTTTTCAGGTCTTTTTATATTTAAAAATTAAGAACAGAAAATAAAAATACATTTTTTTAATTAAAATTTCAAGGACAGAAGATTATTAGAAAAATTAATTTATTAAATTTTGTTCGCTTATAACTGTGTTTTTAATAGTCTAATTGTTCTTTATGAATTTGAATGTTTTCTGGATTATTATTATTTAAAATAATTTGATTCATTATATTTCTTTGAATATTAGAAGAAGAAGTACATTTTCCTGAATTTTCTTCAATTTTATTTTTAATATATTCAGATAATTCAAATAAATTTAATGCTTTCTCATTTATTTTTAAGTTACTATTTTCAGTAATTTGTAAATTATTTTGAACAAATACTACAAGACTAAAAAAATTTAAATTGTTTTAAATTAATGTTTTCTTTTTTTAAAAGATACAGAATAGTTCTAACATGACTTCTATTTTGATAAAGAGGTTATGGAATAAATTCTTGTCTTTCACCATGATATTGGATTCAATTTTTTTTAAAATAATCTCCATAAGTTTTTAAAGATCAATTTTTAGTCTCAATTATAAAAATACAACTATTTAAAATTAATAAATGATCAATTTGATTAATTTTTCCTTCAATAGATTGTAAATATAAATTGTTAAATAATTGTAAATCTTCTTCATGGAATGGCAACCCTTTTTAGGACTATTTTTTGGTAGACATTTGTTTTTGATAATTAACTGGAGTTAAGTAGTTTAAAGTGCCGTGAATTCTTATGTTGTTATATCAATTGATGTAATCAAATAATTCTAATTTTAATTGGATTAATGATGTAAAATTTTTATCATTAATAAATTCGGTTTTGAAAGTTTTAAAGGTTGATTCAGCAACAGCGTTATCATAAGGACAACCTTTTTTGCTTAAAGAGCGATTAATATTGAATGCTAGTAAAAGTTTATCAATAATTTTATTATTAAATTCATTACCGCGATCACTATGAAATATTTGAATATCTTTTAAACAGCGATTTGAGTGCATAAATGCTTGATATACTAATGATGCATCTTTTTTAGTACCTACACTATGTCCAATTATTTCGCGGTTAAATAGGTCAATTAATAAACAAATATAGTTTCACTTACCATTTACTTGAACATAAGTTAAATCACTAACAATAACTTCATTTTTAACTCTATTATTAAAGTTTCTATTAACAAGATTGGTTATTTGACTATCATTGACTTTATTATGATAATTTTTGAATGATAATTTAGTGTATTTTGATATTAAATTATGTTTATTCATAATTTCTTTAATTTTTCTTCTTGATAAATAAATTTCTTGGTTTTCTAGAATGACTTTTAATCTTCTAGTACCATAAACTTCTTTATTTTTTTTAAAAGCACTAATAACAGCTTGTTCATAAATATTATTTTGAATTTTATTTTTTTTCTTTAAATTAAAATAATATGTTGATTTAGAGAGTTTTAAAAAATGACACATTGTGCGAATTTTATATTTAGATTTATTATTTGCAATAATCTCTACTTTCTGCCTATTATTAGTGCTGCTTGCTTTAAAATATCATTTTCCATTCTTAATTGTTTTAATTCTTTTCTTAATTTAATTAATTCATTTTCTTCAACATAACGATTATCTTTAGTTTTAAAACTACCTGAATTAGTAAATTGCTTAATTCAATTGTAAGTAGCTGCTCTTGTAACATTATATTCTTTAACAAGGCAAGATACTGATTTGCCACTTTGATATAAAGCTACTATTTGTTTTTTAAATTCATCGGTATATGAGTTAATATTGGCCATAATTATAGTTCCTTTTGGAATGGCAACCCTTTTTAGGACTATTTTTTGGTAGACATTTGTTTTTGATAATTAACTGGAGTTAAGTAGTTTAAAGTGCCGTGAATTCTTATGTTGTTATATCAATTGATGTAATCAAATAATTCTAATTTTAATTGGATTAATGATGTAAAATTTTTATCATTAATAAATTCGGTTTTGAAAGTTTTAAAGGTTGCTTCAGCAACAGCGTTATCATAAGGACAACCTTTTTTGCTTAAAGAGCGATTAATATTGAATGCTAGTAAAAGTTTATCAATAATTTTATTATTAAATTCATTACCGCGATCACTATGAAATATTTGAATATCTTTTAAACAGCGATTTGAGTGCATAAATGCTTGATATACTAATGATGCATCTTTTTTAGTACCTACACTATGTCCAATTATTTCGCGGTTAAATAGGTCAATTAATAAACAAATATAGTTTCACTTACCATTTACTTGAACATAAGTTAAATCACTAACAATAACTTCATTTTTAACTCTATTATTAAAGTTTCTATCAACAAGATTGTTTATTGGACTATCGTTAACTTTGTTATTATGATTTTTGTATGATAATTTAGTGTATTTTGATATTAAATTATGTTTATTCATAATTTCTTTAATTTTTCGTCTTGATAAATAAATTTCTTGGTTTTCTAGAATGACTTTTAATCTTCTAGTACCATAAACTTCTTTATTTTCTTTAAAAGCACTAATAACAGCTTCATCATAAATATTATTTTTGATTTTATTTTCTTTTTTCTTTAAATTAAAATAATATGTTGATTTAGAGATTTTTAAAAAATGACACATTGTGCGAATTTTATATTTAACTTTATTTTTGACAATAATTTCTATTTTCTGCCTATTATTAGTGCTGCTTGCTTTAAAATATCATTTTCCATTCTTAATTGTTTTAATTCTTTTCTTAATTTAATTAATTCATTTTCTTCAACAGAACGATTATCTTTAGTTTTAAAACTACCTGAATTAGTAAATTGCTTAATTCAATTGTAAGTAGCTGCTCTTGTAACATTATATTCTTTAGCAAGGCAAGATACTGATTTGCCACTTTGATATAAAGCTACTATTTGTTTTTTAAATTCATCGGTATATGAGTTAATATTGGCCATAATTATAGTTCCTTTCTTTGTTCACTTGTCTACGTAATTAGTGTCTGGAATGGCAACCTTTTTTAGGACTATTTTTTGGTAGACATTTGTTTTTGATAATTAACTGGAGTTAAGTAGTTTAAAGTGCTGTGAATTCTTATGTTGTTATATCAATTGATGTAATCAAATAATTCTAATTTTAATTGGATTAATGATGTAAAATTTTTATCATTAATAAATTCGGTTTTGAAAGTTTTAAAGGTTGCTTCAGCAACAGCGTTATCATAAGGACAACCTTTTTTGCTTAAAGAGCGATTAATATTGAATGCTAGTAAAAGTTTATCAATAATTTTATTATTAAATTCATTACCGCGATCACTATGAAATATTTGAATATCTTTTAAACAGCGATTTGAGTGCATAAATGCTTGATATACTAATGATGCATCTTTTTTAGTACCTACACTATGTCCAATTATTTCGCGGTTAAATAGGTCAATTAATAAACAAATATAGTTTCACTTACCATTTACTTGAACATAAGTTAAATCACTAACAATAACTTCATTTTTAACTCTATTATTAAAGTTTCTATCAACAAGATTTTTTATTGGACTATCGTTAACTTTGTTATTATGATTTTTGTATGATAATTTAGTGTATTTTGATATTAAATTATGTTTATTCATAATTTCTTTAATTTTTCGTCTTGATAAATAAATTTCTTGGTTTTCTAGAATGACTTTTAATCTTCTAGTACCATAAACTTCTTTATTTTCTTTAAAAGCACTAATAACAGCTTCATCATAAATATTATTTTTGATTTTATTTTCTTTTTTCTTTAAATTAAAATAATATGTTGATTTAGAGATTTTTAAAAAATGACACATTGTGCGAATTTTATATTTAACTTTATTTTTGACAATAATTTCTATTTTCTGCCTATTATTAGTGCTGCTTGCTTTAAAATATCATTTTCCATTCTTAATTGTTTTGGAATGGCAACCCTTTTTAGGACTATTTTTTGGTAGACATTTGTTTTTGATAATTAACTGGAGTTAAGTAGTTTAAAGTGCCGTGAATTCTTATGTTGTTATATCAATTGATGTAATCAAATAATTCTAATTTTAATTGGATTAATGATGTAAAATTTTTATCATTAATAAATTCGGTTTTGAAAGTTTTAAAGGTTGCTTCAGCAACAGCGTTATCATAAGGACAACCTTTTTTGCTTAAAGAGCGATTAATATTGAATGCTAGTAAAAGTTTATCAATAATTTTATTATTAAATTCATTACCGCGATCACTATGAAATATTTGAATATCTTTTAAACAGCGATTTGAGTGCATAAATGCTTGATATACTAATGATGCATCTTTTTTAGTACCTACACTATGTCCAATTATTTCGCGGTTAAATAGGTCAATTAATAAACAAATATAGTTTCACTTACCATTTACTTGAACATAAGTTAAATCACTAACAATAACTTCATTTTTAACTCTATTATTAAAGTTTCTATTAACAAGATTGGTTATTTGACTATCATTGACTTTATTATGATAATTTTTGAATGATAATTTAGTGTATTTTGATATTAAATTATGTTTATTCATAATTTCTTTAATTTTTCGTCTTGATAAATAAATTTCTTGGTTTTCTAGAATGACTTTTAATCTTCTAGTACCATAAACTTCTTTATTTTTTTTAAAAGCTGGATGGGTTACACTTTATTGGACACTAATTACGTAGACAAGTGAACAAAGAAAGGAACTATAATTATGGCCAATATTAACTCATATACCGATGAATTTAAAAAACAAATAGTAGCTTTATATCAAAGTGGCAAATCAGTATCTTGCCTTGCTAAAGAATATAATGTTACAAGAGCAGCTACTTACAATTGAATTAAGCAATTTACTAATTCAGGTAGTTTTAAAACTAAAGATAATCGTTCTGTTGAAGAAAATGAATTAATTAAATTAAGAAAAGAATTAAAACAATTAAGAATGGAAAATGATATTTTAAAGCAAGCAGCACTAATAATAGGCAGAAAATAGAAATTATTGTCAAAAATAAAGTTAAATATAAAATTCGCACAATGTGTCATTTTTTAAAAATCTCTAAATCAACATATTATTTTAATTTAAAGAAAAAAGAAAATAAAATCAAAAATAATATTTATGATGAAGCTGTTATTAGTGCTTTTAAAGAAAATAAAGAAGTTTATGGTACTAGAAGATTAAAAGTCATTCTAGAAAACCAAGAAATTTATTTATCAAGACGAAAAATTAAAGAAATTATGAATAAACATAATTTAATATCAAAATACACTAAATTATCATACAAAAATCATAATAACAAAGTTAACGATAGTCCAATAAACAATCTTGTTGATAGAAACTTTAATAATAGAGTTAAAAATGAAGTTATTGTTAGTGATTTAACTTATGTTCAAGTAAATGGTAAGTGAAACTATATTTGTTTATTAATTGACCTATTTAACCGCGAAATAATTGGACATAGTGTAGGTACTAAAAAAGATGCATCATTAGTATATCAAGCATTTATGCACTCAAATCGCTGTTTAAAAGATATTCAAATATTTCATAGTGATCGCGGTAATGAATTTAATAATAAAATTATTGATAAACTTTTACTAGCATTCAATATTAATCGCTCTTTAAGCAAAAAAGGTTGTCCTTATGATAACGCTGTTGCTGAAGCAACCTTTAAAACTTTCAAAACCGAATTTATTAATGATAAAAATTTTACATCATTAATCCAATTAAAATTAGAATTATTTGATTACATCAATTGATATAACAACATAAGAATTCACAGCACTTTAAACTACTTAACTCCAGTTAATTATCAAAAACAAATGTCTACCAAAAAATAGTCCTAAAAAAGGTTGCCATTCCAAGCACTAATAACAGCTTGTTCATAAATATTATTTTGAATTTTATTTTTTTTCTTTAAATTAAAATAATATGTTGATTTAGAGAGTTTTAAAAAATGACACATTGTGCGAATTTTATATTTAGATTTATTATTTGCAATAATCTCTACTTTCTGCCTATTATTAGTGCTGCTTGCTTTAAAATATCATTTTCCATTCTTAATTGTTTTAATTCTTTTCTTAATTTAATTAATTCATTTTCTTCAACAGAACGATTATCTTTAGTTTTAAAACTACCTGAATTAGTAAATTGCTTAATTCAATTGTAAGTAGCTGCTCTTGTAACATTATATTCTTTAACAAGGCAAGATACTGATTTGCCACTTTGATATAAAGCTACTATTTGTTTTTTAAATTCATCGGTATATGAGTTAATATTGGCCATAATTATAGTTCCTTTCTTTGTTCACTTGTCTATGTAATTAGTGTCCAATAAAGTGTAACCCATCCAGTTTTAATTCTTTTCTTAATTTAATTAATTCATTTTCTTCAACAGAACGATTATCTTTAGTTTTAAAACTACCTGAATTAGTAAATTGCTTAATTCAATTGTAAGTAGCTGCTCTTGTAACATTATATTCTTTAGCAAGGCAAGATACTGATTTGCCACTTTGATATAAAGCTACTATTTGTTTTTTAAATTCATCGGTATATGAGTTAATATTGGCCATAATTATAGTTCCTTTCTTTGTTCACTTGTCTACGTAATTAGTGTCCAATAAAGTGTAACCCATCCAGAAGTACTGCTTATACAGTTGATAGACAATGATATATTCTTGAAGTTGCAAGTAAAACTTATAATAACGAAAATAAAGAATTGGCTTATATACAATGTACTTTTAGTTCATTAAATGATAAATTGGCACATAGTGGATTAGCAATTAATCAATATGTACAATTAGGTGCTGTTGGTGAACCAATTGCATTACCAACACTGGATTTAAATAAAAATATCATTTTAGACCCGAATTATTTAAGACCTAGACCAGTTACACATGCTCAAGTAACTTTTTATGGAACTGTCGGTACTATTGCTATTGGATTATGAGGTAGAAACATTAATAAAACTGATAATAAAGAAATTACTATGAATCCAACACATTTAATTTTTCCTTTAAATTGGAATGGCAACCCTTTTTAGGAATATTTTTTGGTAGACATTTGTTTTTGATAATTAACTGGAGTTAAGTAGTTTAAAGTGCCGTGAATTCTTATGTTGTTATATCAATTGATGTAATCAAATAATTCTAATTTTAATTGGATTAATGATGTAAAATTTTTATCATTAATAAATTCGGTTTTGAAAGTTTTAAAGGTTGCTTCAGCAACAGCGTTATCATAAGGACAACCTTTTTTGCTTAAAGAGCGATTAATATTGAATGCTAGTAAAAGTTTATCAATAATTTTATTATTAAATTCATTACCGCGATCACTATGAAATATTTGAATATCTTTTAAACAGCGATTTGAGTGCATAAATGCTTGATATACTAATGATGCATCTTTTTTAGTACCTACACTATGTCCAATTATTTCGCGGTTAAATAGGTCAATTAATAAACAAATATATGGAATGGCAACCTTTTTTAGGACTATTTTTTGGTAGACATTTGTTTTTGATAATTAACTGGAGTTAAGTAGTTTAAAGTGCTGTGAATTCTTATGTTGTTATATCAATTGATGTAATCAAATAATTCTAATTTTAATTGGATTAATGATGTAAAATTTTTATCATTAATAAATTCGGTTTTGAAAGTTTTAAAGGTTGCTTCAGCAACAGCGTTATCATAAGGACAACCTTTTTTGCTTAAAGAGCGATTAATATTGAATGCTAGTAAAAGTTTATCAATAATTTTATTATTAAATTCATTACCGCGATCACTATGAAATATTTGAATATCTTTTAAACAGCGATTTGAGTGCATAAATGCTTGATATACTAATGATGCATCTTTTTTAGTACCTACACTATGTCCAATTATTTCGCGGTTAAATAGGTCAATTAATAAACAAATATAGTTTCACTTACCATTTACTTGAACATAAGTTAAATCACTAACAATAACTTCATTTTTAACTCTATTATTAAAGTTTCTATCAACAAGATTGTTTATTGGACTATCGTTAACTTTGTTATTATGATTTTTGTATGATAATTTAGTGTATTTTGATATTAAATTATGTTTATTCATAATTTCTTTAATTTTTCGTCTTGATAAATAAATTTCTTGGTTTTCTAGAATGACTTTTAATCTTCTAGTACCATAAACTTCTTTATTTTCTTTAAAAGCACTAATAACAGCTTCATCATAAATATTATTTTTGATTTTATTTTCTTTTTTCTTTAAATTAAAATAATATGTTGATTTAGAGATTTTTAAAAAATGACACATTGTGCGAATTTTATATTTAACTTTATTTTTGACAATAATTTCTATTTTCTGCCTATTATTAGTGCTGCTTGCTTTAAAATATCATTTTCCATTCTTAATTGTTTTAATTCTTTTCTTAATTTAATTAATTCATTTTCTTCAACAGAACGATTATCTTTAGTTTTAAAACTACCTGAATTAGTAAATTGCTTAATTCAATTGTAAGTAGCTGCTCTTGTAACATTATATTCTTTAGCAAGGCAAGATACTGATTTGCCACTTTGATATAAAGCTACTATTTGTTTTTTAAATTCATCGGTATATGAGTTAATATTGGCCATAATTATAGTTCCTTTCTTTGTTCACTTGTCTACGTAATTAGTGTCCAATAAAGTGTAACCCATCCAAATTATCAAGCATCTACATATGACCCAGTTAGTTTTAGTGCTTTACCAGAAACAAATTATGTTTTAACTGTGGGAGCAAAATCAACAGTTGATACTTATCAACAATGACAAGAAATTATTGCGCCAAGTTATGATGATGGTGCAAAAAAGACTTTTGAAGGTCATATATTAACAGATGTTGAAAAAACAACTGCGACTAATAAACTAGAAGACAACGGAAAATATACTCCTTATTGAAATAATAATTTTTTAAATGGAGTAAATTTAGATACTGATAAATTTTATACACTTGGTAATCCATATTTTGTATATTTTAATAAAAAACTTAAACAACCGCGTGGTCAAATTAATGATTATATTATTAATAATTTAAAATTTAAAAATTTAAGAAATTTAAATTCTTTAATGTATTTTATTTATAATTCTATGAATGAAATACCATTATCAGTAAGAGAAACAGTTAAAATTCAATTAAATACTATACCAGTATTTGGTAGTTTCTTTAATGGATTTACTGGCGGAATGAATATAGGATTTAAAAAAGTTTCAAATTTATTAATTCCAAAGTTTAATATAGTTAATTTTTTAATGAGTGCTGAATTATATAAATTTTATAGTACTGTACTATATTCAAAACAAACTGAAAAAAATATAATTCCTTATGATGTTTTTAGAAATGGTACACCTGATGAAATACCAGCAATTTTGGGTACAACAAGTCATATGACAAGTTTTACATTTAATTTGACCGATAACATTAAACTTTCAACTTATGATATTGATAATAATAATATTGTTGATACTAAGTATATGAATTTAGTTAATATATCACAAAATAATCCAAATAATAATCAACAAATATATTTATTACCACCAGTAGAAGATTTTGATTTACAATCACCAATTTTTAGTAATGATAATTATAGTGGTTTTTATATAGATATGATTGATATTTTAGTTCAAGGAAAATGTAATTTTAAATTAACATTTTATAGTATTCCAAATGATTATGAAGGCGCTGTAAGTGATGATTTTAGTATTTGAGCAGGAACATACCAAACAGTTGGTAAAGCAAGTGGTAATATAAGATTAATTAAGAATAATTTTTTATTAGCGAATAATACTTATAGTTTTAAAAATAAATATAATTATCCAAAAGCAGTGAATCCACCACCACCTAATGAAATACCACACTCTATTTTTATAGATTTAAGTAATATTCATTTTTCTAATCAGTATTATAATACAGAAAGTAAAAACGGAATGTATTACATAGGACAAAAACAAAGTAATTATCAGTCATGAATAAAAGATATTTCAATTGATATAACGAATTATGGTTATCAATACATAAAAGATTTTATAAATGATTATAAATACTTACAATTAAATTTAAACTTTCAATTAAAATCTCAGGAAGGTGAAGGATTTATAAATGAATTTAATAGTAGTAATCCTATTATAATTGATGATTTAAGAAATATACCTATAAATAATAATGATAATAATAGACATTTATATAGCAATGAAAATGATTATTTTAGTTATAAAGATAATATTGAACATTCTGGTAATAATTGTAAGTATTTGGTTTATAGAGAAGCGATAGAATTATCAAATTATTATATTAATCCTACTTTAAATGAAAATCAATATTTTTATAAAAATTTAGGAGATACCAATTTAAATGTTGATAAACATAAAAAAACAATAACATTTTTACAATTATGAGTAATTATTAACATAAATGAAAATACTAACAAAATTAATATAACATTTAATTTTATTGGTTCTTTAATAGCATTTACTGGTGCAAATGTTAATTATCAAGGTGAAATTAACTTTAATAATATACAAATTTCACCAAGATTAACATAACAATTAGAAAGGTGGTGGTAATTATGTTAAATGAAAATGAAATGAAAGAAGGTAATAGTATGGAAGAAAAAGAAAAAGATGAACAAGAAGAAACTAAGGAAGAAGAAGTAAAATAAGAAGAAAATACTGAAAAAGAATCTGAATCTGAAGAGAAAAAAGAATCAGAAACTGAAGAAGTTAAAGAACCAACTTTAGAAGATAAATATAAAGAATTAGAAGAAAAATATAATGCTTTATATAAAGAAAAAACTGATAAAGATAGAGAAATTAGACATTCAGAAAGTTATAAAAAATATGATTTATCACATGAAAATATTAATTTATTAAAAAGATATCTTGGAGATAAAGATGATATTGAAGAAGAATTATCATTATTAAATAAAGATTTTCCGCATTTATTTAATAAAAATAAAGATACAAATATTAGTAATTCTTTAGATGTAAAAGATAAATTTAAAGAAGAAAAAGAAGATGAAGTAGATACTAGAAAAATAGGAATGGTAGGTTAAAAATATGGCAATTATTACAACACAATCAACAACAATTAATGACCCTAGTACACCTAGTGGTAAAGCAGATTTATCTGTTAAATATCTTAAAAATTTAAAAGTTTTATTATCAAAAAGAGTAGCATTAATTAATGCAACAGTAGAAAATAGAGAACAATTAGATGCTGGTACTGCTATTTATAATATTACTAAAAGAAATATTACTGAAGATTATACAGCGGGTGCTGGTACTAATAATCCAACAGCAATGAATACAATACAAATTCTTTTAGATAAAAAGAAAGAAATTAATTTTGAAGAAGAAACACTTGATTTAAAACGTTTAGGTGCAAGATATGAAGATGGTAATGTTATTATTTCTGATAGTTTAGCATCTAGTTGAATTGATGCAAAAGCAAAATCAGTAGAAGTATATTTAGTTGCAAAATTATTATCATTAGCAGTTAAAACAGCAAAAAATAATGGAATTATTAATATTGCATTACCCAGTTCACCAAAAATAGATGATTATAGAATGTTATTATGATTAAAAATATCAAATACTGGATGGGTTACACTTTATTGGACACTAATTACATAGACAAGTGAACAAAGAAAGGAACTATAATTATGGCCAATATTAACTCATATACCGATGAATTTAAAAAACAAATAGTAGCTTTATATCAAAGTGGCAAATCAGTATCTTGCCTTGTTAAAGAATATAATGTTACAAGAGCAGCTACTTACAATTGAATTAAGCAATTTACTAATTCAGGTAGTTTTAAAACTAAAGATAATCGTTCTGTTGAAGAAAATGAATTAATTAAATTAAGAAAAGAATTAAAACAATTAAGAATGGAAAATGATATTTTAAAGCAAGCAGCACTAATAATAGGCAGAAAGTAGAGATTATTGCAAATAATAAATCTAAATATAAAATTCGCACAATGTGTCATTTTTTAAAACTCTCTAAATCAACATATTATTTTAATTTAAAGAAAAAAAATAAAATTCAAAATAATATTTATGAACAAGCTGTTATTAGTGCTTTTAAAAAAAATAAAGAAGTTTATGGTACTAGAAGATTAAAAGTCATTCTAGAAAACCAAGAAATTTATTTATCAAGACGAAAAATTAAAGAAATTATGAATAAACATAATTTAATATCAAAATACACTAAATTATCATTCAAAAATTATCATAATAAAGTCAATGATAGTCAAATAACCAATCTTGTTAATAGAA
Organism: Spiroplasma endosymbiont of Apeira syringaria; assembly: GCF_964020205.1. Classification (NCBI taxonomy): domain Bacteria; kingdom Bacillati; phylum Mycoplasmatota; class Mollicutes; order Entomoplasmatales; family Spiroplasmataceae; genus Spiroplasma; species Spiroplasma endosymbiont of Apeira syringaria. The sequence continues at coordinate 1,456,134 of NZ_OZ026543.1, read as the reverse complement.
ACTTTAATAATAGAGTTAAAAATGAAGTTATTGTTAGTGATTTAACTTATGTTCAAGTAAATGGTAAGTGAAAATATATTTGTTTATTAATTGACCTATTTAACCGCGAAATAATTGGACATAGTGTAGGTACTAAAAAAGATGCATCATTAGTATATCAAGCATTTATGCACTCAAATCGCTGTTTAAAAGATATTCAAATATTTCATAGTGATCGCGGTAATGAATTTAATAATAAAATTATTGATAAACTTTTACTAGCATTCAATATTAATCGCTCTTTAAGCAAAAAAGGTTGTCCTTATGATAACGCTGTTGCTGAAGCAACCTTTAAAACTTTCAAAACCGAATTTATTAATGATAAAAATTTTACATCATTAATCCAATTAAAATTCGAATTATTTGATTACATCAATTGATATAACAACATAAGAATTCACGGCACTTTAAACTACTTAACTCCAGTTAATTATCAAAAACAAATGTCTACCAAAAAATAGTCCTAAAAAGGGTTGCCATTCCAAATTTTCATAAGTTTTTAGTTAGTGATGGTAAAGCATTACGTCCAGATTTAGTTAAAGGGTTTACAGTTACTTCAAGTGTAGATATTGCTACAGCAATTGAATTTACTAATTTAGGTGCTATTACTATGGTGGGTACTGAACCAACAGCAGATGAAGTAGAAAAAGCAGTTATTGCTAAAAATCCTAATTATATTAAAGGTAATGCTAATTTTTCAGATTTAAAAGCAACAAGCGCTAATGTTGAAGGTAAAACATTATATGATGGTTCTTTACAAGTAACTTTTACAAAGAAGTAATTTAAATGCCTATTATCTTACTTTTAAGAATGATATTAGAAACTGCTGTTAATGATATACAAACTGCTGAATTAATAGAAAAATTTAAAAAAAATAATAGTTTATTTAATAGTTTTTTAAAAAATCCAGCAGGAATATTAAAAAATCAATTAATGTCAAAAGTATTAGGACAAGGTAAATCACAAAAAGAATTATCAGAATTTCAACAAGTTTTACAAAAATTAACTAATTTACCAGTAATTCATAAAAAAATAATGACACATATTACAAATAATAATATTGCTAAATTACAACATATTCAAAAACAATATTTAAATGGTAAATCATTAATGGATAAAGGTAAAGAAATCATTATGAATTCTTTAACACAAGAAGATTATGACAGTATGATTGGAGTTTATGTAAATTTATCTAGTAGTGCATTAGCGGGTGGTATGTGAACTCCAGTAGTACAAGCACAATCTGGTACTTATGGTATTGCTACATTAACATATAGAACTAATTTAAGTAAATCATATGATTATTTTAATGTTTCAAGAGAAACTTGAATTGATATGTGTAAAGCCACAGGTTCTCATGGTAGTGGTGCTAATAAAATATTTATTAATCAATATTTAGGCGGAGTGCGTAAAACAAGAGAAGAAATGAATGCTACCGTTAGAAAAAATGTTAATCAATTAAATAGAGCAGTAACTAAACCTAATAAATCAGTTATTAGTACAGTTAATAAATCACAAGCAGTACAAGGATATGGAAGGTATAAAGATTATGGCAAACAAAAATAATATTGATTGAAATGTAAATTTAAATTATATTACAAAAGATGATTTAAAAACTATATATGGTTTTATACCAGATGCTGACCAAACTACTACTGATAATACTAAAACTGATTTAACAATTATGGCAATTGCTATATCAAGTGAAAGAATTAATACTATTACTGGTAATCAAATTGAAGTAATAGAATTTAAAAATCTTAATGAAACTCAACAACAATTAGTTAAAAGAGCAACAGCAAGAATGACTATTTATTATTTAACTGATGGTATGGCATTTATAAGAAGTTCTGTATCTATTAGTGGTAATGGTTTATCAAGTAGTATTAGTCCACCAAGTGAACCAGATTATGTATTAATGGAAGTATATAATTTATTACAACAAGCAAATTTACATACTCCAAGAAAAGCAATTAATAATCCTATTTCATGTAATACAGATAATTTTAATACACCTAGTATATTTGATGAAAGTGATAGAAGAGTAATTACTTGAGATTCTGGTAATAAAACATTTTTACAAAAAATGGGATTAATTGAAGGTACTGGTATAAAAATAGATGATGTTAGTGATACTATACCTAAATTAAAAATTCATGTTGATAGTAATATTGATTCATTATGAGAAGTTGATAAAGATAATACTAATTTTATTAAACCAAAAGATGATAAAGGTATTGATGTTAATGGAAAAAGACTTATTGATGTTGGAACACCTACTTTTTTAACAGATGGTACAAATAAAGAATATGTTGATAAAAAACAAGATAAATTAACTGCTGGTGAAAATATTAAAATTGAAAATAATGTTATTAGTGCTACTGGTGGTTCTGCTGATTTAACTGATTATTATAAAAAAGAAGAAATAGATAAAAAATTAGATGATGATTTTGGACACATTGATAGAAAAAAACAAGATATTACAGATAATAATTTACAAACAACAGCAAAAACTATTGTTGAAGCAATTAATGAAATTAATAAAAAACAACCAAGTGGTTCAAATTGAAAAGAAGTAGGGATTATTTCTGGAAAAAACACAACCATTAATTATGATTTTAAAATAAATACTTCATATAGATTATCATTTAGTTGAATTCCTAACAATATTAATGTATCAGTTATTCAACATTTAAATTTTTATATTTTACAAGAAAAAGTACCATTTTCAGTTTTACAAACTTTTTATCAAGAAAATAATGCCAATTTAAGATTATGTATGAGTAATAATTTAATGGCAGTTATAAATAGTAAAGATGAAAAAGTTGATAATTGTTTATATAAATTAGAAGAATTGCAGAAATAATATTATGATTTTTAAAATTATAAAAATTATTTTAGGTTTAATTGGAGTCATTTTATCATCCGCAACAGCAGGTTTAATTATATTTATTATAGTAAAAATTGTATTAAAAATTAATCAAATATTTTAGAAAGGTGGTGATTTAATATGGATACTACAGCAATAATTATCATTGCTAATTTATGTATTAATGGTGGTTATGTATTAGTTAAATTTGGAAATGCTTTAATTTCTTTTGGTAAATCTTTAACAGACCCAAATAAAAAAGCACTTAAAAAACAAAATAAAATTAATAAATTACAAAGTAAGTTAAATTCTATTAATAAAACCAATGAAGTTAAAAGTATTTATTAAAATTTATTGAAAATTTCCAAAAAAATAATATATAATAAAAAAATACTTACTTAAGGTAGGTATGGGATAATTTATTAATTTCTTACAAATTAGGTTGGCACCTAATGAAAATAGTTACCATTTGGTAACTATTTTTTTTGTATTACATTTTTGGTGAATTTGGTTTATTTTCATTATTTAATATTTTTGAATCACCATAATAATTAAAATTTATTTCTGCTATATCTATGGCTTGTTTTAATATATCTGTTTTAGTATCTAAATTAACATTAACAGATTTTTTCATTTGTTTTTCATGTTGTGCAATTGCAACATCTGCTAATAAGTTTAAATTTTCCAATTCAGTCATATGATTAATTCATAATTCAACAAGTTTTAGAGCACTATTTTTATCTTTCATCTAAACTATCCTTTCAAAATAAAAAACCAGTTACTTGAAAAAAATAACAGGTTAAAAACTTATATTAAGTTTTAATAATATAATATCATAATATCTATACTAAATATAGATAATTTAATTATTTATCCACATTTTATAAACAATTATATGTGGTTGCTCTGTATACTGGTTGTGTTCTTTCTAAAACATCATTAATTAATCTTGCATTTTCGCTAGTAAATGTTGTTTCTTGCATTTCTTCATTATGATGATTTGTTTCCATAGGTAATAAATTATGAATTATTTCACTTGCCCCAGCAACAATAGTAGGAACTGCATAAGCATTCATAAAATCATTATTAATACCCATAGCAACACCACTACTAATCAAACATCCACCAGTAGCCATATTTGCTATTTTTCTAATTGTTTCAAATTTACTTGGAATTATTTCAGTAATTCCAGCAATTAAATTCGCAATACCATATGAATTTAAACTAATAAATGTATCTCAATCCATTTGTCCCATAAATTCAGTATTTTGTATCATAAAAACTAGGTTTTGTCCCAAATCTGGTGGGAAAGGATTTACTGTGGTAGTTGTTGTTGGACTTTCTGTTGGATTAGGATTAATATCAGCATTAGTAAATTTAGCATAATTAACTATTCCAATTGTTCCTAATCCTAATAATATTTTTTTATAACTATTAAGTAATTTAGTTTTTGTACTTGGCATTTGATTTAAATTTCATATATCAATCCCGAATTTTTTTGAAAATAATAAAGCATTAATACTACCTAATATTGGATTTCCTATTAATTGACCATAATAAGCACTTGTACCTATCATTGCAGATAATGGACTAATTCCCGTTCTTATTAATTTTAATAAAGTATAATTTGATTGTGAATTTTCTGTATTTGGCATTTTCTATTCTCCTTTTATAAATTTAAATTGCATATGTCCAATAGTATCTCTATTATTACCAACTATAATTAAATAACCAGTTTGATTATTTTCTAATATTCATGAATAATAAATATATTGTGGATATAATTTTGGATATAAATTTAATGCTAATAAATAACATAAAGCATCTTCCTTATTTTTTAATAATCCTACTGTGGGACATTTTATTTCTTTTGGACTTTTTTCATTATAAAATCATTCAGTTCTAATATTTCTCATTATTTCACCTTCTTTTATTCTCAATCAAATTCATTAAAACTATCTTGTATTATTCGCATATATTCTTTATCATTATTTTTTCTGGCTTCTAATCATTGTTCCATTAATCATTTTGCTAAATCTCATTTAGTCATTATTTCACATCCTTTTCTTCATCACACATATCGCATTCTCCAAAATAATAATATTCTACGTTATAATATATATAATGTTTACATGGTTTTAAATTATCTTGATTCATAATCAAATTCACCTTCTAAAATTTTGATTTTCATTTCTTGCATATATAATAAAATTTTGTTTGTGTCATGGCATATTTTATAAATATCAGATTTTCCAGTTAATACTTTTATTTCATTATTTAAATATTTAACAAATTTTTCTTTATTCATTATTACTTTTACCTTTCATTAAACTTCAAAATTTTCTATAATTTCTTCTTCTTTTTCTAATTCTTTTAATTTAGATAAAGCAGAATTTATATAAGTATTATCAATATCATTATTTGAATCAATAATTTTAACTTCAACATGATTATTGTTACTTGGATTATCAATATATATTTTTTCTGTTTCAGTAATGATTGCTTGGTCATTTTCATAAGCATTTTGCATATCAACTGACATAATTCCTCATTTTCTTAATAATTGAGTTAATACAGTTTTTAATGCCATTGCTTCAAAACTACTAACAATAAATTTTTTATTTTTTTTATAAGTTTCTGAATAAGTATTAAAATGTTCTTCTATTTGTTCTTTTGACATATATAAATATTTTTCATAACCATTTTTTAATTTAAAATAAGCAACATAACCAATAATAGGTTGTTTCAATCTTTCTAATTCATTTTGAATTCAATTAAATTTCATACCTTTTAATCTATCTATTTTTTTAATTTCACCAAATTTAACATCACTTACATTAATTTCTTTATATTGTTGACTACGTAATGCTAATTGAATATAACCTTTATAGCCCATTTGAAACTGCGCTTCTTTAACTTGTTTTCAATTGCCTTGTTCATCTTTATATTTTCTATTAAAAGGTACAACTCAACAATAACCAAAATTCTTTTCTAATGGTAATTGTAATAATGTTGCTTGATAACATTCTTCTAAAGTTGTTTTATTTGCTGGTAATCCTAATTGATTTTTAATTGCTAAAACATTACTTTTAAATCTTTGTATTTCTTTATTATCAATATTACCTTGATTTTTTTCATTAAATCATTGTTCAATAGTTAATGAATTTTTATTATTAGTTAAATCATTACTCATTATTTTCTTCTCCTTCATCTCAAATTATTTTTTCAGCATTTAATATTTTTAATATTTCATCTAATTTTTTATTAATTTTTCCTATATGTTTTAATAAAATTAAAGTTTGATTATCCATAATTTTTCTCCTATCATTTTTTAATTTTTTTAAATCTATTATCTAAATGTACTTCAATATTTTTACTAGGATTAACTATTAAATGACTATTCATAACAATTCAATTATTTTGGTTACTATCTAATTTTTGTGGTAACTTATCAAATTCAAGTGAATTACAAGAATAAATATTTATTTCTTTAATTGATTTTTCATTAATCATTTTTATCATTCTTTTCTAATCTAAATTTAAAAATAAAATCTATATCATTTTTTTCAAATTCTTTTTTTACAATTTTATTTCAATTTTTATATTGAATTTCATTTTTAAAACTTAATAATATACTTAATAAGTTATCTTTTATTTCTTCATAATTTCATTGTTCATCTGTGATTACTGATGTAGCACAAATAATTTTTTTTACTTTTCTATTCATTCTTTAGGTTTTCCTCTTTTTAATGATTCTTTAATATTATTTTTTAAAATATTTAATTCTTTAATTTGACCTCTTAAAACATCTAATTCTCATAAATTTATTTGACTTAAATTAATTTCTTCAATTTTATATTCTAAATATTCAATTCTAACATTAAGACTTTTAACTAATAATTCATTAAAGTTACATTTTTTATTTTTACAATATTCCATTTTATATTCCATTTTTATCTTCTCCTTTAAAATAATCTCTTTTTGCCTTAAATCATTCAAGTAATAATTCATTTGTTATTTCAATTTCAATTTCTTCTTGATTATTTTTATTAGTTAAATAAACATAAGTTTTATTTGATATATTAATGCCGATTTGACCACTTTTAATCATTCAATAATAAGCAGTTAATTGTAATTGAATTCTTTTTAATTTATCATCATCAATACAAGCATAAGTTTTATAATCTACTAAATAATATTTATTATCTTTTTTATCTAAATAAACTAAATCTGGTGTTCCAGCAATTACACTGTCATTAATAGGTTTTTCAATAATAAATTCATAATTATTTTTATCTTTAAATTTTTCTTTTAAAAATATAAGTGATTTTTTACAATAAGAATAATTTATTGAATTAGTTAATGGTTTTACTTTTTTTAATAAATCATTAATTATATTTTCTTGATTAATATTTTGTAAATATAATTCATTAAGTTTATGAACTCATTTACCTCGAACTGAAGCATTTTTTAATACTTCTGGTGATATATGACTATATCCAAAACCTAAATAATTATCAATAATTCTAGAAACTGATATTAATTCTTTATCTTCAAAAAAATATTGATGCGTTTCTTTTTTAAAAATTAATTTGGACATTCGACAATACCTTTAACACGAGCATCGTATTTAATAATTATTTTCTTAAATTTATGTTCTTGAATAGAACCTTTAAAATTTCAATTTTCTCAATTTTTATCAAATACTTTTCATAAATTATTATTAAAATTATTGAAATCACATCGATAAGTCATGTTTATTTTCCTTTCATTAATTAAGTTTTTGATTTAATTTGTCATTATTTAAATTTATGTCTAATTCCATTACTAATATTTCATATTTTTCAATATAAGCCTCTTTGATTAAATGATGTTTATAATTTCTATGAAAGTTATTAGCATTTTCAATTGTAGAAAATAATTTATATTTTATTTGGCCAGTATAATTAACTTCATATTTTAATAAGTAAGCATATTTCATTTTTATTTTTCTCCTTTATTTTATTTATTGTGTTATGATATTGTTAATGAGGTATGTATTTATATATAAACCCCTATTTTTTTAAATAATACAAATGTAATTATTAATATAAATTAATGGGTTATTTACTGAGCCATAATAAGGCTATTCAAATTAATCTATAATTACATTAAGCGATATACTGTTATTTTCTAATTTGCTTAACATTAGAATCCTTTTATACTGATAGAAAGATAGGCCTATAGCCAACAGTTATTTTTTTTCTTTCCGACAGTGGTATGAAGTTTTAATCTTTTAACAAAAAAAGAACGATAGTTATATCGTTCTTTGTTATCCATTATTTTATTAATCTATCCATTAAAGTTATGCGCCCAAATTAAAACACCTTGGAATGGCAACCCTTTTTAGGACTATTTTTTGGTAGACATTTGTTTTTGATAATTAACTGGAGTTAAGTAGTTTAAAGTGCTGTGAATTCTTATGTTGTTATATCAATTGATGTAATCAAATAATTCTAATTTTAATTGGATTAATGATGTAAAATTTTTATCATTAATAAATTCGGTTTTGAAAGTTTTAAAGGTTGCTTCAGCAACAGCGTTATCATAAGGACAACCTTTTTTGCTTAAAGAGCGATTAATATTGAATGCTAGTAAAAGTTTATCAATAATTTTATTATTAAATTCATTACCGCGATCACTATGAAATATTTGAATATCTTTTAAACAGCGATTTGAGTGCATAAATGCTTGATATACTAATGATGCATCTTTTTTAGTACCTACACTATGTCCAATTATTTCGCGGTTAAATAGGTCAATTAATAAACAAATATAGTTTCACTTACCATTTACTTGAACATAAGTTAAATCACTAACAATAACTTCATTTTTAACTCTATTATTAAAGTTTCTATTAACAAGATTGGTTATTTGACTATCATTGACTTTATTATGATAATTTTTGAATGATAATTTAGTGTATTTTGATATTAAATTATGTTTATTCATAATTTCTTTAATTTTTCGTCTTGATAAATAAATTTCTTGGTTTTCTAGAATGACTTTTAATCTTCTAGTACCATAAACTTCTTTATTTTCTTTAAAAGCACTAATAACAGCTTCATCATAAATATTATTTTTGATTTTATTTTCTTTTTTCTTTAAATTAAAATAATATGTTGATTTAGAGATTTTTAAAAAATGACACATTGTGCGAATTTTATATTTAACTTTATTTTTGACAATAATTTCTATTTTCTGCCTATTATTAGTGCTGCTTGCTTTAAAATATCATTTTCCATTCTTAATTGTTTTAATTCTTTTCTTAATTTAATTAATTCATTTTCTTCAACAGAACGATTATCTTTAGTTTTAAAACTACCTGAATTAGTAAATTGCTTAATTCAATTGTAAGTAGCTGCTCTTGTAACATTATATTATTTAGCAAGGCAAGATACTGATTTGCCACTTTGATATAAAGCTACTATTTGTTTTTTAAATTCATCGGTATATGAGTTAATATTGGCCATAATTATAGTTCCTTTCTTTGTTCACTTGTCTACGTAATTAGTGTCCAATAAAGTGTAACCCATCCACATCAATTGATATAACAACATAAGAATTCACGGCACTTTAAACTACTTAACTCCAGTTAATTATCAAAAACAAATGTCTACCAAAAAATAGTCCTAAAAAGGGTTGCCATTCCAGATTTTTACAAAAATCATCTGCATATATAGAGTTACTAAATTTAAATAACTCTTGTTCTTGTTCTAATTTATTTAAATTTGTTAAATGTTCAGAAATCATTTTTTTAAAATAATTTAAATCTAAACTATGACTAAAAATATTTTCTTCACAACTTTTAAATTGACATTTTTTATTTTGGAATTCATTGAAAGTAATTGTTTCTCTTCCTCATTTATTTAAATTTGGCTTTTCTCCCTTTATGTACTATTTTAATTTTATCACATAAATGCTGAGAAAAGCCTATCTACGGACTTCTCCCCACATTTTTAAATCAAACATAGAATTACAGTTTCAAAACTAGGTATCTTGTTGAATTTATATGCAGCTTCTTTAGCATATAAATGAACATGATGTTTTGCAACTTTGATATGTGTTTTAAATGTTCTTCTTATATGTTTTCAAACTGATTCAATTTTGTTGGTATTTACACCAATTTTTGAAACATAGCCATCTTGATGGTTAACTGTTTCATGCTTAGTGAAAACTGATTTAAAATCGCAATATCCTTTTCAAGAATCAGTATATACAAGACATTTTGAAGAAATGTGGTTTTTTGCAAACTGCAAAAGATTTTTACTCTTTGCGTTTTTCAATACTTTCACAATTAAATTATTGGTTGTTTTTTGATAAATGCCAACAATCAAGGTTTTATTCACCAATGATCTTCCTTGTTTTTTAAAACCCATATGTGAAAGATACATTTCATCAATTTGCACTGTACCTTCAACAATAAATTGAGGTTTTTGTTTTGCAATACGTGTTCTGATTTTATGAGTCATTCTTCAAGCAGTTTTCAAAGTCACTCCCAATTCTTTTGCAATATCTGTTGATGGAATTCCATGTTTGGTGTTTATTCATCTAAAGATAAGATAAAACCAAGATGTTAAAGATGTTTGTGACCTTGAAAATATGGTGCCTGTGAGAATGCTAAATGTTTGATTACATTTTAAACATCTCATTCTTTTTAAATCAGAAGTATTCAAATTAAAATTAAAACACCTAATACATTTGTTTTCTTTCAAATTTGCTATATATGCAAGACATTGCTGTTCAGTTTGAAAAGCATTGTTGAATTCATTCAGTTTCATTATTCCCTCCACAAGTACATGTGGGGAGAAGTCCGATATATATTATAAATAATAACTACTTTTTCTTTCTTCTTTTTAATACAAATATTGGAATAACAATTGCAAAAAATATTAAAGCAGTAAAACCAATAGTAATAATCATACATATTCTATTTATCTTTTTTTTGTACTGATTTAACTCTTGTGGATTAATAATTTCATAGCCATAATAACTTATAATATTACGTTTACGAAATTTAAAAATAACAATATTAATCATATGAATAAAGAAAATAACACCTAAAATAATTGTTAATGTTATTGCATCTTTAATAATATCAGGAACATTAACTGTTCATTTTTGAATAATAAAAGTTAATTTCTGACCACTAATCAAAAACATAATGCCAATAATAATACCAAGAACAATATAACTACTAATACTTATTCAATTAATAATTATCAAGTTAGCATGAATTTTACGATAATTTCTAATTATAAAATTAGGAGGTAATAGCGATCCTTTTAGTGTTCTTTCAATATATAAATCCACTTCTCTTCTTAATGTCACAAATTCAATAATATTAATCAAAATAATAGTAAGAGCAATAATTGCTAATGGAATAGTAATTACAGGATGAGGAATAATTTTTATGTTAATCATACCAAAATATAAACTAATAAAAGTTGAAGCAATAATTAATGTCATAACACCAATAAATAATAAAATCAATTGTTTTAGCTTCTCTGATTTAATTTCTCTGCTAATTGGTTTTGGAATTTTAAAACTATTTTTATAACTAACTATTTCCATAGTATTAAATGTTTGTGGTTGATCATAATACATATCTTTTTCTTTAGTAAAGTTTTCATTGATCGGCACTGTCTTTTTTTCTTGTAAAGGTATTATATAAGAACTAGTAACTTGTATATTTTTACCATCATATTTTTTTTCATTATAATCGTTTTCATTAAAATCAGAATTATGAATATTTTCTTTATTTTTATTAATTGGTGGTACAACATTGCTAAAATAAGTGTTATTATTAGTTGATTTTTGATAATCTTCTTTATCTGATAACCTATTTTTTTGTGAAAAAAATTTATCAAATAATTTAAATTTTATTTTAGACATATACATCACCTACATTTAATTAGTTAAAATATTTTTTTGTCTTTTTAGAAATATGTTTACTTGAATAAAATTTTCTTTGTAATTTGGCAATTTCATGTTCAATTTCCAAAATTTTATCTTCAAATTGATAATCTTTTTCTTCTAAACTTAAGTATCCTTTAATAGAAATCCTTTTGCGTAAATACATTATTAATAAAATTGATAATAATAACAGAAAAATCAAAAGTGCTAACCCACCCATTGAATATAAAAAAGTAGTAATTGGAATCTCAAAACCTAAAAACTTAATGGTATTAGTACTACTATCATCACTTACTACTGCTAACACTAATTTCACCTCATACATTAGTATATAAATATTATAACAAAAACACCAAATCTAATTAATATTATCTATTTAATAGCTTATTTTCTGTTATAATAATTATTTTAATAATAAAAAAGAATATTAATAATATTCTTTTTCATATGTTCATCCTTCGCTACGTAAATATTTTGCTGCAACAAATTGTGCAAATATTGCTAGAAACAGACCAAAGAAAGTAATCAATAATAAAATTGTATAATCAAGGATTGGACGATTAATTAAAAATAAATCTTCTGGTGGGCGCTGTAACTCTAAAATAAATCTAATTAAATTTCATCCAAAAAAGTAAAGTCCCATTTGAACACCTGCATGCATCATTCGATAATGATGTGGATTATTTATTTCATAAAGTTTTTTGCTTTTATTTATATAATCATTAATTTTCTTACCAGAAAGTTTGACTTCTGCTAATGCTTTATTTACTACATTTTTTGGTACTTGATTATAATAGTAAACTTCATTTCACATTTTAGTTCAAGTCAAATGCTTTGGGTCACGATTTACTTTATTTCAATATTTTGGATTAAAAGTTATTTTTCCTCAGTATTTAAAATTATCTTTAAAATCAAATTGAAACTTATCTGGTTCCACTTTTCATGGCTTTTTACCAAATCATTTACCAAGATTTGGAACAATAAATGTAATCGCTAATCATAAACCTAAATTAGCAATTGATTCATAAAGAAATATTGGTGCACGATAAACAATTTCACCATTAATCGTTTCGGGATTACCACTTGGTCCACCAATTAATTTAAAACAATTATCACGAATAAAAGCAGGTAATCATGATAATGAATCATAACTTACAACGTTACCAAGTAATTCATGATTAAAGAAATTACCTCAACGTCCTAATATCTGCCCTAATAAAATATTAGGAATAATTAAATCGCCATATATTCATAATGATATTTTATACTTACGACCAACAAAGTAAAAAATAATTGCACCAGCAATAATGCCAAATAAAACACCACCATGAATAGACATCCCTGGTTTTCAAAATGCAAATTTTTCAAAAAAACTAATTGACTTATCAGGATCATCCTTACCAAGAAAACTAGCACCAAATAATGAAGCAGGAATAATAAATATTATTGATCATGCTAAAGAATCAGTAGGAACACGATAACGTTTAAATTTTACTCAAGAAGCAATAATTGAAGCAAAAATACCTGACATAATAGCAAATGCATAAACATGAAATCATCCACCATAAGTATCAGTAATGCCGTGAGGTCCAACAAAATCTAAATTTAACATAACAAACACCTCACTTACAAGACCATATTTTAATATAGAATACCATAATAGAATACCATAACTAACTAATAATCACAATATAAATAAAGACAAACAATACATATTGCAAATGTTTCTAAAATTAGTTTTAACAAAATGACAGGCACTACTGGTGAAATTAATAGTTTAACTTTTAACGGTGAGCAAACTTATGCTGTTAATAATAAAGGTATTGTTTATAAAAGTGACAATGGTCAATCTTTTGAAGAAATAAATTTACTTAATTATGATTATAAAATAAAATCACTAATTACAACACCTAATGGAACAATTTACGTTGGAACTTATAATGAAAAAAATAATGAATTAAAAGTTTATATTCTTAAAAATGATCAACTTGCTGAAAAATATACTTTAAGTTAACACCAATGATTAGCAATGACTTTTGACAAAGAAAATAATATTTATATAGGAACAAATGAAGGGGTATATACTAATTCAAGTCCAACAACTGAATTAGAAAAAATAGATGGGGCAACAGGTAACATTACAGTTTTAAAAACAACTAAAAATGGCTTAATTTATGCCGGTAATACAGAAGGAATGATTTTTAAAAGTATTGGGGGTAATCCTTTTAATTTAGTTGAGCAACTAGAAGATGGTGGCATTACAAGCATTGCTGTTGATAATAAAGAAACAGTCTTTGTTACTAACAACAGTAAAAAAGTTTATTATAAACGTGTTACTATTGCTAATTTTTTACCATATAAGCAAACTTTAGAAACAATAAATACAACAGTAATAACTTTTGGAACAGGAGTTTTAGTTGGTGATAAAGATGGTAATATATGAAAAAGTTATAAAGAAAACAACTTTAATTTAATGAATGAAAATAAACTAAATTCAATTAACGAATTGATTTATAATTCTAATAATTTTAGTATTTATGCAACAACTACTGATGGAATATATAAAAATAAATAATCTAATTTAAAATAACTAATTTTAAGTTAGTTCTTTTTTAAAAAAAATTGTAATACTTATTGAAAAATTTAATAGTAAAATTATAAATCATTGTTAAATATGCACCTTATGTTAATTTTTATTATCTTAATGATTTTTCTGGTAAAGTCTAATCAAAATAATACTTCCCCATAATCTTAAATATTTCATGTTATAATGTACTGAGCTTACTTAGGTAAGTTACAGATGTTTTATTATTCTTCATTCTTATATAATTAGGTTGACATCTAATTAAAAAGTTACCTTATTGGTAACTTTTTTGTTATATTTTTAAATTTTAGTTATAATCTTGTAGAGAAATTTGAATTATATATTCCTGTACTTGTTGAAGGTTGTTCAATTATTTCTAAATTATTTATTTCATTTCTAATACTATCTTCAATGGATTTATTTTCTTTATCTTTAATAACACTATTTATTATTGAACAACTAGCAGAAGCCATTGTTAAAATAGGAGAAATTATAGAACCAACATTAGGAACAAATGCAGTCGCACCAGCACCTAAATTAGTTATATTAGCACTTCATTCTGAAATAGTAGTTAAATTTGAATAATTATAATTATTTTTTAATTTTTCAAATTTAATTTCAAGTTCATCTTTATTAATATCATTTATTAATTCATTGTTAATTTTAATTAAAATTTTTATATAATTTTCAATTTTATTTTTAGTTTCATTTAATTTTTTTATTTTTTCGTCTATATTTTCATTTTCTATTTTCTGAATTTCAATGTTATAATCATAATTATTTAATTCTTTAAAATTAATATAAATTTCATCACTAATAATTTCATCATTTTCATTTATTTTTTTGCAAGTTATTGACTTTAATTCTTTTTTACCTAGTTTTGGATGTTGAAAAATATTATTTAATTTTAATTTAATATAATTTTCATTTGTTTCTTGATTTAAATTATCTTTTATTAAAAAGTTTTCAATTTTTTGATAAATAACTTTAGTTGTATGATTATTTTCTTTTTTTAAGTTTAATTTTTTTATAATTTTTATTCCTTTTTTTGAATGATTTAAAATTGGTTTTATAAAAGTTTTCAATTTATTTTATCCTTTCAATATTTAAATATTTTATAAGTTTATCTTATTACTTATAAGTCATTTTTTAATTTAGTCATAATTATTTTATAATATTTGCATTTTTTTTAGATTGTAATTGTTTTAATTTTAAATTAATTTTATTTTTAGTTTCATTTAATTTTTTTAATTGGTATTTTTTTTTACTAGATTTTTCTTTCTTTAAATAAATATTTTCTTTTTTTAATTTACTATTTTCTTGTTTTAAAATTCTATTTTCTTCTTCAAGTATTTTTTCAATTGAAAATTCATTATTAACTAATGGTGAAGGAAAAAAAGGACTAGGTGTTCTATGTTCTATACCTTGATTTTTAAGATTTTCCAAAATATCAATAAATTTTGGACTATTACTGGTAATACGTTCAATTTCTTTTAATTTACTATTTTCTTCTTTTATTTTTTTAATTTCTATATTAACTTCCACAAAATTGAATTCACTTTTTATTAATTTAGTTTGAATTTCATCGTTTTCACTTTTTAAGTTATTTATCATATTATGTCACATTCTATTTATATTTCTTTCAATTTCACTTTTTATTAATTTATTTTGTATTAATTTATTTTCTTCATCAAATATCATCGTCATATTCATATCCATTTTTGATAAATCAATATTATTAAAATCTTGATTAAATAAGAAATTAAAAGAGTTTTGTTCTTCATAATATAAAATATAAGCTCACATTTTTTTAATTTCTTTTTCATTTTGATTTATATTTTCATTTTCTACTTGACCATAATAATCATCTAAATATTTATTTGTCATAATAAACATCTCTATATGTTTACAATAAATTTGCATTTGTTATAATAAACTCCTTTATTTTTTTTATTAAATTAATTTATTATTTTCTTAAAAGTAATGAGTTAAAAATTACATTTACATTAAGTTTTATGATTTTATTTTACACGATTATTTTTTTTATACTTATTTAAACTTTTTTATCTTTATAAGATTCTCTTATTTCTTTTATTTTATTTTTAAATTGTTTTTTTATGAAAATAACACATATTAAAAAATTGCTCTGTACTACTTTCTATATTTAAAGTTTTTAAAGTAACTAATAATTTACTATTACAATCTTTAACAATACATTTAAGTAATACTTTTTCTTTTTTTTGTTTTTGCATTATTTTACTTCCTTTTTACAAGTACATAAATTAATTGATATTTCTAAGTTTTTTAATTTTTTTAATTTGCCTATATTTTCACTAAATTCTTGTATACTTTTCATTGCATAATAATCTGTTTCAAACTTACTCATTTTATTTCTCCTTATTTAAATAATATCAACCAATTAATAAACTATCAGCTTCATCATGATTTGATATTGTTATATTTCAACCTTGTTCATCTATTATACTTTCTGTCATACTTATTGAAAATTCTTTACTTCAATTTTTATTTTTAAAATTAATACTTTGTAAATGATATTTTTTTATATATCATTTCTTTCATGAAGAAGGACTTATTAACATATCTTTTGTTAATAATTTATTAAATTGTCCAGCAATAAAACCTCTTAAATGTTCTTGTGTTTCATAACCAATACCATTTTTACTATGAAAAGTACCACGTTCAATAATTATATTCATATTATCAAAATCTCCAATTTCACCAATCATAAATAATTCAAATATTATTTGTTCATCAAATGTTCGATTAATATTTTTAAATTTTTCAAAACTATAACTTTTAATTCATATTACTGTTCATAGTTTTAATTCAATACAATTATTATTTTCACAATCTATTACATGACATCTTTTTTCTCATAAAGTAAATCCAGTATTTTTTATACTTGGGTCAATTGAAAGTAAATAATTATTCATTATTTTTTCTCCTTATTTTTATTTAAATTCATAACTAATATTTCTAAACAATTCATACATCAATAATTTGTTAATCAAATTCTTTTATTACAATATTTACATTTATTCATAATTTCTATACTCATTTTTATTATTAGTTTTTATATTTTTAAATCTTTCACGAATTTCTTTAAATTTATCAAATAAAGTTTTTAAATAATTTTCACCCATTAATATTAAAAAATCTTTACTATTATTTGGATTTAATCTTTCCATATCTTCTCTGATACATTCATCAAATAAAACTGTATTTGTAATCATATATTTTTCAAAATAATCTAATTGTTTTTCACTTGGTTCTCATTTTTCATTTTGTATTTTTACATTATTATTAATATAATTATTTTGTTGTTTATTTTTAATATCTAAATTAACATTATCATTATCTGGGTCAAGTTCATCTTCACTTAATAACAATAAATTCATTAAAAAATATCTATAAGCATAAGTTTCTGCACTACCTTTTGCTTTTGCTACATCTTTATTTTTAGCACAAGCAAGTATATCAAAATATTTAATTTCTTTATCATTATCTAAATCAATAATTGTATATCTTTTAAAATATGTTATTTCTACTTCTTTAGTCTCTAAATAATTTATTTTTCTATCAGTTGTTAATATATCTTCATGTAAAATCACAATATTTAATTCTTTACATAATAATTTAAATTTATTAAAAATATCACTTAATAATCAATATTTATAATTACCATGAGTATTAAAACCATTTTTAGGTGTACTACCAATTTCTAATTGTAATTTAAGTATTTTTTTATATAAATTATTCATTATAATCAATCTTTCTATTTATTTCATTTTTAATTAAACTTCTTATAAATCCATTAATTTTCATATTTTTTTCTTCACAAATTTCTTTTAATTTTTCATAATTTTTTTCAGTAAATCTTAAATGAATAATAATTTGTTTAGTCATTAAATCTTCTGGTTTCTTTTTAGGAGTTGCTACCATATTTATTCATCTCCTTTAACCTTTAATAATTTTTTTATAATCAATAATTGCTTGTTCTAATTTGTTTACATCTTCATATGTAAAATAATCATTCCTAATGTTTAATTAATAATCAGCATCAATGTTAAGTTCTAAATCTTCATATTTGTCATTAAATTCTTCTTGTAATTCTTCAAATTTTTCTATTAATTTTCTTGCATTTTCTAATTCTAATCTATTCATATTTACACTCCTTTAAAATTTTCTAATTGTAATTCATTAATATAATATTCATATAAAGAATCTCAATTATTTGATGTTAAATACATATCTTCTTCAATCATTTCATCTATACATTTATTACAATAATAATTATTATCTAATTCACTAATTCAAATATATTTTTCATTATGAATATTACATTTCATTTTTTTCACCTATTAATTTATAAAAACATTTATTACAAGTTCTATTTGCAAATGATGAATTTTTATTACATATATCACATGAACCAAATATTTTTTCAATTTCTTCATATTTTAAATATATTCTTTTATCTTCTTTTAAATTAATCATTTATATTAACTCCTTTAATTAAGAATATTTAGAAGCAATAATTATTAATGTTAAAATCATAATAATTATTCAAATTGTTAAAAATACAATTCTACTTTTTCATGATTTTTTATAAAATTCTTTTTGTTCTTCAATTAATTCAATTTGTTCTTTTAATAATTTATTTTGTAATTCTTTATTATCTTCTTGTATTTCTAAATTATCTATTTCTTCCATTTTTAATCTCTTTCTATAATTTTTAATATTTCTTGTATTTCAATATATTTTTTATTTTTAAGTAATTTTTCATTACATAAATTTTTAATTAATTCAATTTTTTCAATATTTAATAACATATTAATTTCCTTTAATACTTTAAATAAAATATTTTTTCATTATGAGTATTTATATATTTCATTGGTGTAACAATATAATTTATTGCTAAATCATTATCATTATATGGATTATTTATTTTAAAACTTTTCATATCTTGTTCTCATGTAATGTTATATTTAAAACATTCTTGATTTTTATCATTTGTAAAAATATAATAACCATTATATTGTTCATAAAATTCACAAGATATTAATTCATTTTCATTTGTAGTAATATCTGAAATATTTTTAATATATTTTAAAATATCACTACCTTTAATACTTTCAATATCTTTTGTAATTGATTTTTTACCTAATTTATAATTAAAATCTTCAATTATTTTTAATGTTATTTTTTTATTATTTTGATTAATAGTAGTATCTTTAATTGGAAATCATGTTTCATATTCACCAATTTCTAATAACATACCTTTAGTTGTTTCTCTAACTTTATTTTTAATATCTAAATTAACATTAATCATTACGAATCCTTTCTACGTATAAGCCTTATCACCTACAGTGATAAAAGGCTTATATACTACTAACTAAATACTTCTACTACTCTACGTAAGGCTTATGCTACTGTAAGTAGCAAAGCCTTGGAGGGTAGGGGTTCTAGGGGGAGGGAACCAAAATTTCTGAAATTTTCAAAGAGCATGACAAAAATTACTATTGGAATATTCCAGCACAATAGCCTAAATAATTTTTTATTTAGTTATGGAATAATTAATTACTTTAATAAAGTGCTGGTTTAATAAAATAATTAATTATAATTGTTCAACAATTAAAAATGAGAGAATTATCTCTCATTATATTTTTATTAAATCGTATCCAAGTTTGCAATTCGCCCGATTTATTTATATGTTGTAATTTTAGTGATAGTAGTGTTCAAGAAGTAAGACGCTATGAAAATACTCATAGTGAAACTACAATTGGCGCTTTAATGAATGTTTGTCAAGTTTTATTAGATGAATATAATATTAATTTATTACCTAATAATCCACATGGTATTAAATGAAAAATTACTAAGGATGGTGGATGTATTATTTTTCCTAACAATCAACAAATTGATTTTATTGGTTATGCTAATGGTAATAAAATTCGGACTTCTCCCCACATGTACTTGTGGAGGGAATAATGAAACTGAATGAATTCAACAATGCTTTTCAAACTGAACAGCAATGTCTTGCATATATAGCAAATTTGAAAGAAAACAAATGTATTAGGTGTTTTATTTTTAATTTGAATACTTCTGATTTAAAAAGAATGAGATGTTTAAAATGTAATCAAACATTTAGCATTCTCACAGGCACCATATTTTCAAGGTCACAAACATCTTTAACATCTTGGTTTTATCTTATCTTTAGATGAATAAACACCAAACATGGAATTCCATCAACATATATTGCAAAAGAATTGGGAGTGACTTTGAAAACTGCTTGAAGAATGACTCATAAAATCAGAACACGTATTGCAAAACAAAAACCTCAATTTATTGTTGAAGGTACAGTGCAAATTGATGAAATGTATCTTTCACATATGGGTTTTAAAAAACAAGGAAGATCCTTGGTGAATAAAACCTTGATTGTTGGCATTTATCAAAAAACAACCAATAATTTAATTGTGAAAGTATTGAAAAACGCAAAGAGTAAAAATCTTTTGCAGTTTGCAAAAAACCACATTTCTTCAAAATGTCTTGTATATACTGATTCTTGAAAAGTATATTGCGATTTTAAATCAGTTTTCACTAAGCATGAAACAGTTAACCATCAAGATGGCTATGTTTCAAAAATTGGTGTAAATACCAACCAAATTGAATCAGTTTGAAAACATATAAGAAGAACATTTAAAACACATATCAAAGTTGCAAAACATCATGTTCATTTATATGCTAAAGAAGCTGCATATAAATTCAACAAGATACCTAGTTTTGAAACTGTAATTCTATGTTTGATTTAAAAATGTGGGGAGAAGTCCGTAGATAGGCTTTTCTCAGCATTTATGTGATAAAATTAAAATAGTACATAAAGGGAGAAAAGCCATAAAATTTTTGGAAAAGAAGCCGGTGGTTCAAGTTTTTTAGGTTCAAGAACAGATGAAATTATTATGGCAGAAGAAAAAGAGACTTTAACAGAAAAACAATTAACATATCGATATGAACGATTACAAAACTCTATGTTTAGAAGTAATCGTATTAAAGTATCAAAAGAACCTATTAAAGAATGAAGTTGAACCTTTATTGATAAATATATATATAGTAGTACGTTTGGACAAAAGATTACTCGTTATTTTTATAAAAGTTTTTTCATTACTTTTACATGCAATCCTTATGATAAATATCATCCATTTTATTTAAAGTATTGCACGCCATTTTTACCGTTAAATGATAAAATCATGGAAAATCTTAAAAAAGTTGGTAAAGTTTATTATGAAAATAAAGAAATGTTTAGTGGTTTAGGTTTATTTATATTAAGATTTACTATTCAACCATTTTGAAATAAATTACCAGACATTCAAAAAAGAACATTATTAGAAATGAAAAAAAGTAATCCTGATGAATTTAATACTTTTTTTTATGGTTTTGAATTTTTAGATAGTGATGCAACAATTTTTCCATTTCAAAAAACTGTAAAATATTGACAATCATATGAGTTAAAACAATTTTATAATCAAGAAAAAGATATGTATAAATTTGATTTTTATAGTGTTGGTATTGATTGAGCTACGGGACCAAAAGACCATACTGTATTTATGGTAGTTGGTTTTAAAGAATATAATAATACTGGTTATTATGATGCTTATATTATTTGTGAATTAGTAGTTACTCCAAATGACTTTATAAATGAAAATGAAAAAATTAATGCTTATGTTAATGAAATTTTAGGATTAATCGATAATTTTGAAAATTTTGACCAAACAATTTATTTTTATGATGATAAAGCAAGAACAGCAATTGATTGATTAAATCAAAAATTAATTGATGAACACAATACTATTCTAATAACACAAACTGCTATTAAACATGCTTCAAATTTAAATCAAGAAGCCGGATTAACTAATAGAGTAGTATGAATGAGAAATATTATGAGTTATGGAAACTTTTATGCTAATAAAGATGATTTACCAAAGACTACTCAATGTTTAGAAGAATTACGTTATGATGAAACAAAAACTAACATTCCTGACAAAAATATGTATCAAGACCCATATGATGCTTTGTTTTATGCACTGTACCCATACAAAAATGTAATTAGGGGTAAAAATAATGCTACTGTAAAAAAAAGTATCTTCACATTTGCTATATAATAAACAATTTCAATATAATTAATAGTATAGGTCTCATAAAATAAACGCCTTTAATTTAGGCGTTATTTTTCATTTAAAAGCATACTTGTAAAAATAATCAAAAATAGTACAATTTAAAAGTAAAATCAAGGAAAAAAGGAGAATTTATGAGTAAAAAAAGGAGTAAAGTTCGAAAAAAGGTAAAAAGTAAACAAAAACAATTTAAAATAATGAATGATAATTTTGATGAAGAAATTGTAATTTGTCAAAGAAAAGGATGTAATAACATTTCAGATAATATTGTTCATGTAGTAATTGATGACGAAGAATTAGCAAATATTTTTGCATGTGAAGAACATGCAGATGAATGTGAAGATAGATTTGTACCTGAATTATTAGAAAATATTAAAAAAATAGAAAATGATGACGAAATTAATAATGCAGAACATTTAATAAATTAAAAAGGAGAAGTTTATTATGAAAACATGAATAAAAACAAATTTAAGTAAAATAACATTAGCATTAGCACTAACTGGTGCTGTAAGCGGAGTAACTGGTTTAATAATTGGTTCAATAGCACACAATAAAACTAATGGTTATCAATCATTTTTTGATTGAGATTATAAAGTCTACTGGGGGGGGCTGGAACAACTATATGGGAAAGAAAAACAAATGATGTTCATAAAATATCATTATATTTTAGTATAAAAAAAGGCTTTTCTCCCTTTATGTACTATTTTAATTTTATCACATAAATGCTGAGAAAAGCCTATCTACGGACTTCTCCCCACATTTTTAAATCAAACATAGAATTACAGTTTCAAAAATAGGTATCTTGTTTAATTTATATGCAGCTTCTTTAGCATATAAATGAACATGATGTTTTGCAACTTTGATATGTGTTTTAAATGTTCTTCTTATATGTTTTCAAACTGATTCAATTTGGTTGGTATTTACACCAATTTTTGAAACATAGCCATCTTGATGGTTAACTGTTTCATGCTTAGTGAAAACTGATTTAAAATCGCAATATCCTTTTCAAGAATCAGTATATACAAGACATTTTGAAGAAATGTGGTTTTTTGCAAACTGCAAAAGATTTTTACTCTTTGCGTTTTTCAATACTTTCACAATTAAATTATTGGTTGTTTTTTGATAAATGCCAACAATCAAGGTTTTATTCACCAAGGATCTTCCTTGTTTTTTAAAACCCATATGTGAAAGATACATTTAATCAATTTGCACTGTACCTTCAACAATAAATTGAGGTTTTTGTTTTGCAATACGTGTTCTGATTTTATGAGTCATTCTTCAAGCAGTTTTCAAAGTCACTCCTAATTCTTTTGCAATATCTGTTGATGGAATTCCATGTTTGGTGTTTATTCATCTAAAGATAAGATAAAACCAAGATGTTAAAGATGTTTGTGACCTTGAAAATATGGTACCTGTGAGAATGCTAAATGTTTGATTACATTTTAAACATCTCATTCTTTTTAAATCAGAAGTATTCAAATTAAAACTAAAACACCTAATACATTTGTTTTCTTTCAAATTTGCTATATATGCAAGACATTGCTGTTCATTTTGAAAAGCATTGTTGAATTAATTAAGTTTCATTATTCCCTCCACAAGTACATGTGGGGAGAAGTCCGTAAAAAAATTACAGCAAGATGATATAAAATGAAATGGCATTTATCCTGATGGATATTTTGATAAATAAAATTAAATTTCTAAGTTAATATATGAAATATTTTCATTGTATTTATCAAATAAAGTAATATTAGTTAAATTTATTTTTTGATTATCAGTTATTAAAATTAAATCGTAATTACCAGCACCAAATATACCACTAATTTCAATCCGATTTAAATTATTAATCGGATTTTCAATTTGTAATTCAAATTCTGGAATGGCAACCCTTTTTAGGACTATTTTTTGGTAGACATTTGTTTTTGATAATTAACTGGAGTTAAGTAGTTTAAAGTGCCGTGAATTCTTATGTTGTTATATCAATTGATGTAATCAAATAATTCTAATTTTAATTGGATTAATGATGTAAAATTTTTATCATTAATAAATTCGGTTTTGAAAGTTTTAAAGGTTGCTTCAGCAACAGCGTTATCATAAGGACAACCTTTTTTGCTTAAAGAGCGATTAATATTGAATGCTAGTAAAAGTTTATCAATAATTTTATTATTAAATTAATTACCGCGATCACTATGAAATATTTGAATATCTTTTAAACAGCGATTTGAGTTCATAAATGCTTGATATACTAATGATGCATCTTTTTTAGTACCTACACTATGTCCAATTATTTCGCGGTTAAATAGGTCAATTAATAAACAAATATAGTTTCACTTACCATTTACTTGAACATAAGTTAAATCACTAACAATAACTTCATTTTTAACTCTATTATTAAAGTTTCTATTAACAAGATTGGTTATTTGACTATCATTGACTTTATTATGATAATTTTTGAATGATAATTTAGTGTATTTTGATATTAAATTATGTTTATTCATAATTTCTTTAATTTTTCGTCTTGATAAATAAATTTCTTGGTTTTCTAGAATGACTTTTAATCTTCTAGTACCATAAACTTCTTTATTTTTTTTAAAAGCACTAATAACAGCTTGTTCATAAATATTATTTTGAATTTTATTTTTTTTCTTTAAATTAAAATAATATGTTGATTTAGAGAGTTTTAAAAAATGACACATTGTGCGAATTTTATATTTAGATTTATTATTTGCAATAATCTCTACTTTCTGCCTATTATTAGTGCTGCTTGCTTTAAAATATCATTTTGGAATGGCAACCTTTTTTAGGACTATTTTTTGGTAGACATTTGTTTTTGATAATTAACTGGAGTTAAGTAGTTTAAAGTGCTGTGAATTCTTATGTTGTTATATCAATTGATGTAATCAAATAATTCTAATTTTAATTGGATTAATGATGTAAAATTTTTATCATTAATAAATTCGGTTTTGAAAGTTTTAAAGGTTGCTTCAGCAACAGCGTTATCATAAGGACAACCTTTTTTGCTTAAAGAGCGATTAATATTGAATGCTAGTAAAAGTTTATCAATAATTTTATTATTAAATTCATTACCGCGATCACTATGAAATATTTGAATATCTTTTAAACAGCGATTTGAGTGCATAAATGCTTGATATACTAATGATGCATCTTTTTTAGTACCTACACTATGTCCAATTATTTCGCGGTTAAATAGGTCAATTAATAAACAAATATAGTTTCACTTACCATTTACTTGAACATAAGTTAAATCACTAACAATAACTTCATTTTTAACTCTATTATTAAAGTTTCTATCAACAAGATTGTTTATTGGACTATCGTTAACTTTGTTATTATGATTTTTGTATGATAATTTAGTGTATTTTGATATTAAATTATGTTTATTCATAATTTCTTTAATTTTTCGTCTTGATAAATAAATTTCTTGGTTTTCTAGAATGACTTTTAATCTTCTAGTACCATAAACTTCTTTATTTTTTTTAAAAGCACTAATAACAGCTTGTTCATAAATATTATTTTGAATTTTATTTTTTTTCTTTAAATGCTGAATTATACTTGTAAGTGCAAGTAAATAAAATTGCAAAAAAATTCTCATATAAAAATTTCATAATGCTAAATTTATTTTATAAAAAAAGTAAGGAGTTTTTATATGAGTTATAAACATCTTGGCGTAGATGAAAGAATTTATATTGAGAATCAATTGAAATTTAAAGTTAAAATTAGTGAAATAGCTAAAAATCTTAATCGAAATATTAGTACTATTATTCGAGAAATTAATAGAAATCAAGATAATAGTAATTATTTTTCATTGATTGCACAAAATAAAGCTGAAAATAGAAAACAATCACATATTTTTTTTCATAAGTTTAAAAATAAAGATTTAGTAAAATATGTGCAACAAAAACTATTATTAGGCTGATCACCTGAACAAATTTATGGCAGAATTAAAAATTTTCATAAACAATGAGTTATTAGTTTTAAAACAATTTACAATTGAATTTATTCTGGATTGCTTGATCAAGTTACTAGTAAAAATTTAAGAAGAAAAGGCAAAAAACGCAAATCTCAAGAAAATCGTGGCAAATTCAATAGCAAATCAATTAAAGAAAGAGATCTTAATATTAATGATCGTATAACACTTGGTCATTGAGAAGGAGATACTATAGTATCATCACGAGGCAAAAGTAAAAAATGTTTAATAACTTTAGTTGAAAGAGTATCACGATTTACTTTAGCAATATTAGTTAAAAACAGAACTACTAAAGTTATTAACAAAAATATTAGCCATTATTTATCAATTCTTCCTAAAAATATTGTTAAAACCATTACTTTTGATCGTGGTAAAGAATTTTCAAATTGACAACAACTTGAAAAAAATTTAGATGTGAAAATTTATTTTGCAAATCCATATTCACCTTGACAAAGAGGTACTAATGAAAATACTAATGGTTTAATTAGAGAAAAATTTCCTAAAAAATTTAATTTTTCAAAAACTTGTAAAAATGAAGTTCATAAATTTATATTGTCTTTAAACCAAAGACCAAGAAAAATACTAAATTATCTTTCACCGATAGAATATTTGGATAGAAAAATAATTTAGTTGCACTTACCTTTACAATTTAGCAAATTAAAATAATATGTTGATTTAGAGAGTTGGATGGGTTACACTTTATTGGACACTAATTACGTAGACAAGTGAACAAAGAAAGGAACTATAATTATGGCCAATATTAACTCATATACCGATGAATTTAAAAAACAAATAGTAGCTTTATATCAAAGTGGCAAATCAGTATCTTGCCTTGTTAAAGAATATAATGTTACAAGAGCAGCTACTTACAATTGAATTAAGCAATTTACTAATTCAGGTAGTTTTAAAACTAAAGATAATCGTTCTGTTGAAGAAAATGAATTAATTAAATTAAGAAAAGAATTAAAACAATTAAGAATGGAAAATGATATTTTAAAGCAAGCAGCACTAATAATAGGCAGAAAGTAGAGATTATTGCAAATAATAAATCTAAATATAAAATTCGCACAATGTGTCATTTTTTAAAACTCTCTAAATCAACATATTATTTTAATTTAAAGAAAAAAAATAAAATTCAAAATAATATTTATGAACAAGCTGTTATTAGTGCTTTTAAAAAAAATAAAGAAGTTTATGGTACTAGAAGATTAAAAGTCATTCTAGAAAACCAAGAAATTTATTTATCAAGACGAAAAATTAAAGAAATTATGAATAAACATAATTTAATATCAAAATACACTAAATTATCATTCAAAAATTATCATAATAAAGTCAATGATAGTCAAATAACCAATCTTGTTAATAGAAACTTTAATAATAGAGTTAAAAATGAAGTTATTGTTAGTGATTTAACTTATGTTCAAGTAAATGGTAAGTGAAACTATATTTGTTTATTAATTGACCTATTTAACCGCGAAATAATTGGACATAGTGTAGGTACTAAAAAAGATGCATCATTAGTATATCAAGCATTTATGCACTCAAATCGCTGTTTAAAAGATATTCAAATATTTCATAGTGATCGCGGTAATGAATTTAATAATAAAATTATTGATAAACTTTTACTAGCATTCAATATTAATCGCTCTTTAAGCAAAAAAGGTTGTCCTTATGATAACGCTGTTGCTGAAGCAACCTTTAAAACTTTCAAAACCGAATTTATTAATGATAAAAATTTTACATCATTAATCCAATTAAAATTAGAATTATTTGATTACATCAATTGATATAACAACATAAGAATTCACAGCACTTTAAACTACTTAACTCCAGTTAATTATCAAAAACAAATGTCTACCAAAAAATAGTCCTAAAAAGGGTTGCCATTCCAGAGTTTTAAAAAATGACACATTGTGCGAATTTTATATTTAGATTTATTATTTGCAATAATCTCTACTTTCTGCCTATTATTAGTGCTGCTTGCTTTAAAATATCATTTTCCATTCTTAATTGTTTTAATTCTTTTCTTAATTTAATTAATTCATTTTCTTCAACAGAACGATTATCTTTAGTTTTAAAACTACCTGAATTAGTAAATTGCTTAATTCAATTGTAAGTAGCTGCTCTTGTAACATTATATTCTTTAACAAGGCAAGATACTGATTTGCCACTTTGATATAAAGCTACTATTTGTTTTTTAAATTCATCGGTATATGAGTTAATATTGGCCATAATTATAGTTCCTTTCTTTGTTCACTTGTCTATGTAATTAGTGTCCAATAAAGTGTAACCCATCCATTTTCCATTCTTAATTGTTTTAATTCTTTTCTTAATTTAATTAATTCATTTTCTTCAACATAACGATTATCTTTAGTTTTAAAACTACCTGAATTAGTAAATTGCTTAATTCAATTGTAAGTAGCTGCTCTTGTAACATTATATTCTTTAACAAGGCAAGATACTGATTTGCCACTTTGATATAAAGCTACTATTTGTTTTTTAAATTCATCGGTATATGAGTTAATATTGGCCATAATTATAGTTCCTTTCTTTGTTCACTTGTCTATGTAATTAGTGTCCAATAAAGTGTAACCCATCCATCTGCTACTTTTTTTCATTGTGGAATATTTTGACTTGATTGTTTTTTATTAATTTCATTAATAGCACCAGCAACGGTTTTATCAGTAGTTTCTAAATTAGGAATTTTAGTACCAATAGTATTGATAGCAAAAGCATATTGAAATTGGTCTTTATCCATTTTATCTTCTATTTTTTTATCTAAGGTTCTTAAATTAACAGCATCTTGTGGTTGTATAGGGTCTGCTATATCAACAATTCTAGTATTATTTGAAGTAATAATTCTTTTTTATTTAGGTTGTATTATAGTTGAACTATTAGGGTCTATTTCTCATAATGATTCACCACTACCACCAGTAGCACTAATAACATTATTTTCAATTTTAATATTTTCACCAGCAATTAATTTATCTTGTTTTTTATCTAATAAATCATCAACATATACTTTAGTTGTAGCATCACTTAAAAATGTAGGGGTACCAACATCAATAATTCTTTTTCCATTAACATCAATACCTTTAAAATCTTTTGGAAAAATAAAATTAGGATTTTCCTTATTCACTTCTCATAATGAATTATCAATATTTGTTTTAATGCCCCTAGTATCAATATCAACTACTGAACCCATAATATTTTTTGGATGAGTAATAGTAATTTTAGTCCTATCATCACTAATTTTAATATTATTTGATTGTACATAAATTTCTCATGGATTTTGCTCACCACCATTACCCATAAATTTTTTAAATCAATTTTGTTTAGGTGAAACATCAAGATTAAAACCTTGCATAGTTGGATATTCATTTATTTCTTTTAAATAATTAAATACTTGTGGAACAATATAATAAGGGTCTTCTGGATTATTTTGTGAATAAGTAATACCTCCTTGACCAATACTTGCTTGACCACGTGCATATTCAACACCTTTACCTAATAAAAAATTAACATAATGAGTAGTTGCAGTTTGAATATTATCTGTAAATTTTGTTGGATTTATTTCTGGTCATTTTTTTGAAATAGTAAAACCACTTAAAAAATCAATATTACTACTTGCAATTTCTATTGCATATCTAATTTCACTATCTGGTGTTGTAACTTCATCAAATAATGATTTATTAAAACCTTTTCAATTTTTAAATTCTTCAATTGTAATAAACATTAATGGGTCTTTAATAGCCATAATAATTTACTCCTTAATGTAAAATAAAGGGTATTTAAACCCTTTAAATTCCAACTTTAGTTGCTTTTTTCTTATCTTTTTCTGATAATTCTTTTCTAGATGCTCTTTGACTAATAATAGTATTTTTAAATACTTCATCTTTTTCATTATCATTATTAAAACTATCAAGTAATTTTGCAACTGATGTTGTTTCTAATTGTAATTGAGAATTTATTTGCTTAATATTTTCAATAATAAATTGAATTTCTTTATCTCTTTTTAATTCTTTTGATATTTTGTTTTGTTTTGATTTTTTAATAAATTTAGATAAGAAAAGTAAAACAATAGTAACTATAATTCCGGTAGTTATTGCTCCACTTAATACTGCTGTTATTAATTCTTTTGATAAATTCATTTTTTATTCCTCCAATTGTATTTTATTTGAATGTTGTTTACATAAATGACATTCTTTTTTATGTTTTCTAATATGTTTATATTGATATATTAAATATGGACTTGTAATAATAATTGGTATAGTTATTAATAAATATTTAATTAATTTTCCATAATTACCTAATTTAGTAATAAGATTTAATCCAATATGACCAAACATAGGAAATAAAGTTAATATTAAATGGTCAGGTCAAGTAAAATTATATTGACTTGTATAACTTCCAATTCCCATTTCTATTGGTATTTTCGGTATTAATCAAGGTGTACTAGTAAAAAATATAGTTATTAATATACCAATAATATGACTAGTTATTTTTAAAATATTTGATATTAAAATTCGGACTTCTCCCCACATGTACTTGTGGAGGGAATAATGAAACTGAATGAATTCAACAATGCTTTTCAAACTGAACAGCAATGTCTTGCATATATAGCAAATTTGAAAGAAAACAAATGTATTAGGTGTTTTAATTTTAATTTGAATACTTCTGATTTAAAAAGAATGAGATGTTTAAAATGTAATCAAACATTTAGCATTCTCACAGGCACCATATTTTCAAGGTCACAAACATCTTTAACATCTTGGTTTTATCTTATCTTTAGATGAATAAACACCAAACATGGAATTCCATCAACAGATATTGCAAAAGAATTGGGAGTGACTTTGAAACTGCGGAAATATTTAGTAATCTGTGTAACTTACAAAAATAACTATGTTTAATTAATTCTAGTAAATATAATTAAATGACTAGAAAGAGTGAGTTACAGATGGCTAAAAAAGATAACTTTAATAATAATGATCCAATATCAAAAGCAGTAGATTTATTACTAGAAAATACTGAAGATTTAACAACAGTTTTTAAACCTGGCGGTTTATATAAAGAATTAACAAAAAGATTAGTTGAAAAAATGTTGAATTCTGAAGTGCAAAATTATTTAGGATATGAAAAAAATCAACATAGTACTACTGAAAATGCTCGTAATGGTACAAGTTCAAAAAAATTAATAACTCAACAAGGTAAAATTGAAATTGATGTACCAAGAGATCGCAATAGTAATTTTACTCCTGTAATAGTTCCTAAAAGTCAAAGAAGATTTAATGGTTTTGATCAACAAGTTCTTTCCTTGTATGCAAAAGGAATGACATTATCTGACATTAGAATGCAGTTGCAAGAGTTATATCATGGTGCTGATATTAGTGAAAGTGTTATTAGTCAAATTACTGATGATGTTATTGATGATGTTAAAGCATGACAAAATCGACCATTAGAAAGTATTTATCCTATTGTTTATTTTGATTGTATAGTAGTTAAAGTACGACAAGATAAACGGATTATTAACAAATCAGTTTATATAGCATTAGGAGTTGATTTAGAAGGCAAAAAAGATGTTTTAGGATTATGAATTAGTGAAAATGAAGGTTCTAAGTTTTGATTATCTAATTTCACAGAAATGAAAAATCGTGGCTTAAATGATATTCTTATTGCTTGTAGTGATAATTTAACAGGCATGTCAGAAGCAATACAATCAGTTTATCCTAAAACAGAACATCAATTATGCATTGTTCATCAAATTAGATAGTGGATGGGTTACACTTTATTGGACACTAATTACATAGACAAGTGAACAAAGAAAGGAACTATAATTATGGCCAATATTAACTCATATACCGATGAATTTAAAAAACAAATAGTAGCTTTATATCAAAGTGGCAAATCAGTATCTTGCCTTGTTAAAGAATATAATGTTACAAGAGCAGCTACTTACAATTGAATTAAGCAATTTACTAATTCAGGTAGTTTTAAAACTAAAGATAATCGTTCTGTTGAAGAAAATGAATTAATTAAATTAAGAAAAGAATTAAAACAATTAAGAATGGAAAATGATATTTTAAAGCAAGCAGCACTAATAATAGGCAGAAAGTAGAGATTATTGCAAATAATAAATCTAAATATAAAATTCGCACAATGTGTCATTTTTTAAAACTCTCTAAATCAACATATTATTTTAATTTAAAGAAAAAAAATAAAATTCAAAATAATATTTATGAACAAGCTGTTATTAGTGCTTTTAAAAAAAATAAAGAAGTTTATGGTACTAGAAGATTAAAAGTCATTCTAGAAAACCAAGAAATTTATTTATCAAGACGAAAAATTAAAGAAATTATGAATAAACATAATTTAATATCAAAATACACTAAATTATCATTCAAAAATTATCATAATAAAGTCAATGATAGTCAAATAACCAATCTTGTTAATAGAAACTTTAATAATAGAGTTAAAAATGAAGTTATTGTTAGTGATTTAACTTATGTTCAAGTAAATGGTAAGTGAAACTATATTTGTTTATTAATTGACCTATTTAACCGCGAAATAATTGGACATAGTGTAGGTACTAAAAAAGATGCATCATTAGTATATCAAGCATTTATGCACTCAAATCGCTGTTTAAAAGATATTCAAATATTTCATAGTGATCGCGGTAATGAATTTAATAATAAAATTATTGATAAACTTTTACTAGCATTCAATATTAATCGCTCTTTAAGCAAAAAAGGTTGTCCTTATGATAACGCTGTTGCTGAAGCAACCTTTAAAACTTTCAAAACCGAATTTATTAATGATAAAAATTTTACATCATTAATCCAATTAAAATTAGAATTATTTGATTACATCAATTGATATAACAACATAAGAATTCACGGCACTTTAAACTACTTAACTCCAGTTAATTATCAAAAACAAATGTCTACCAAAAAATAGTCCTAAAAAGGGTTGCCATTCCACATGTATTTATTTTTTCTTTACAATATTCACAATTAACTTTATTAATCATTATTTCACATCCTTTTATTCTCAATCAAATTCATTAAAACTATCTTGTATTATTCGCATATATTCTTTATCATTATTTTTTCTGGCTTCTAATCATTGTTCCATTAATCATTTTGCTAAATCTCATTTAGTCATTATTTCACATCCTTTTCTTCATCACACATATCACATTCTCCAAAATAATAATATTCTACGTTATAATAAATATAATGTTTGCATGGTTTTAAATTATCTTTATTCATTATCAAATTCTTCCTTTTCTATAAATTCAAGTACTTTATAATAAGCAGTAAGTTTACCTGTTTCTTTTAAAGAATCACATAAACAAATATTAATTTGCTTTTTTAATCAAATAATTAATTTTTCTTTATTCATATTAAATTTACCTTTCACTAGACCTCAAAATTTTCTATAATTTCTTCTTCTTTTTCTAATTCTTTTAATTTAGATAAAGTAGAATTGATATCAGTATTATCAATATTATTATTTGAATTAATAATTTTAACTTCATCACCAGTATTATCTTTATAAGCAATTGTTTCTTCATCAATTACTACACCTTGGTCTAATTGAAGTGCTAAATTAATATCATCTTGATTATTTAATACTATAATTGGTGTTTTATTAATGGCTTTTCTCCCTTTATGTACTATTTTAATTTTATCACATAAATGCTGAGAAAAGCCTATCTACGGACTTCTCCCCACATTTTTAAATCAAACATAGAATTACAGTTTCAAAACTAGGTATCTTGTTGAATTTATATGCAGCTTCTTTAGCATAT
This sequence comes from Spiroplasma endosymbiont of Apeira syringaria, assembly GCF_964020205.1. NCBI lineage: Bacteria > Bacillati > Mycoplasmatota > Mollicutes > Entomoplasmatales > Spiroplasmataceae > Spiroplasma > Spiroplasma endosymbiont of Apeira syringaria. Next base: position 1,421,703 of record NZ_OZ026543.1, on the reverse strand, counting down.
AAATGAACATGATGTTTTGCAACTTTGATATGTGTTTTAAATGTTCTTCTTATATGTTTTCAAACTGATTCAATTTGGTTGGTATTTACACCAATTTTTGAAACATAGCCATCTTGATGGTTAACTGTTTCATGCTTAGTGAAAACTGATTTAAAATCGCAATATCCTTTTCAAGAATCAGTATATACAAGACATTTTGAAGAAATGTGGTTTTTTGCAAACTGCAAAAGATTTTTACTCTTTGCGTTTTTCAATACTTTCACAATTAAATTATTGGTTGTTTTTTGATAAATGCCAACAATCAAGGTTTTATTCACCAAGGATCTTCCTTGTTTTTTAAAACCCATATGTGAAAGATACATTTCATCAATTTGCACTGTACCTTCAACAATAAATTGAGGTTTTTGTTTTGCAATACGTGTTCTGATTTTATGAGTCATTCTTCAAGCAGTTTTCAAAGTCACTCCCAATTCTTTTGCAATATCTGTTGATGGAATTCCATGTTTGGTGTTTATTCATCTAAAGATAAGATAAAACCAAGATGTTAAAGATGTTTGTGACCTTGAAAATATGGTGCCTGTGAGAATGCTAAATGTTTGATTACATTTTAAACATCTCATTCTTTTTAAATCAGAAGTATTCAAATTAAAATTAAAACACCTAATACATTTGTTTTCTTTCAAATTTGCTATATATGCAAGACATTGCTGTTCAGTTTGAAAAGCATTGTTGAATTCATTCAGTTTCATTATTCCCTCCACAAGTACATGTGGGGAGAAGTCCGTTATTAATTTCACGAATTAATGCTTTAACTACTGTTTTTAAAGCCTGGATGGGTTACACTTTATTGGACACTAATTACATAGACAATTGAACAAAGAAAGGAACTATAATTATGGCCAATATTAACTCATATACCGATGAATTTAAAAAACAAATAGTAGCTTTATATCAAAGTGGCAAATCAGTATCTTGCCTTGCTAAAGAATATAATGTTACAAGAGCAGCTACTTACAATTGAATTAAGCAATTTACTAATTCAGGTAGTTTTAAAACTAAAGATAATCGTTCTGTTGAAGAAAATGAATTAATTAAATTAAGAAAAGAATTAAAACAATTAAGAATGGAAAATGATATTTTAAAGCAAGCAGCACTAATAATAGGCAGAAAATAGAAATTATTGTCAAAAATAAAGTTAAATATAAAATTCGCACAATGTGTCATTTTTTAAAAATCTCTAAATCAACATATTATTTTAATTTAAAGAAAAAAGAAAATAAAATCAAAAATAATATTTATGAACAAGCTGTTATTAGTGCTTTTAAAGAAAATAAAGAAGTTTATGGTACTAGAAGATTAAAAGTCATTCTAGAAAACCAAGAAATTTATTTATCAATACGAAAAATTAAAGAAATTATGAATAAACATAATTTAATATCAAAATACACTAAATTATCATACAAAAATCATAATAAAGTCAATGATAGTCAAATAACCAATCTTGTTGATAGAAACTTTAATAATAGAGTTAAAAATGAAGTTATTGTTAGTGATTTAACTTATGTTCAAGTAAATGGTAAGTGAAACTATATTTGTTTATTAATTGACCTATTTAACCGCGAAATAATTGGACATAGTGTAGGTACTAAAAAAGATGCATCATTAGTATATCAAGCATTTATGCACTCAAATCGCTGTTTAAAAGATATTCAAATATTTCATAGTGATCGCGGTAATGAATTTAATAATAAAATTATTGATAAACTTTTACTAGCATTCAATATTAATCGCTCTTTAAGCAAAAAAGGTTGTCCTTATGATAACGCTGTTGCTGAAGCAACCTTTAAAACTTTCAAAACCGAATTTATTAATGATAAAAATTTTACATCATTAATCCAATTAAAATTAGAATTATTTGATTACATCAATTGATATAACAACATAAGAATTCACAGCACTTTAAACTACTTAACTCCAGTTAATTATCAAAAACAAATGTCTACCAAAAAATAGTCCTAAAAAAGGTTGCCATTCCAGCCATTTGGTCAAAACTAGTATTTCAAGGACTATCTTCACGCTTAGTTTTACTAAATTTTTTTCTTAATTCTTGACATTCTTCAACTGTCATACCTTTATAAAAATTATTAACTTTACCATTTTTATCTAAAAGAGAAATATAACAATAATAACCAATAGTAGTAATAGTTTTTCTTTCAAAAATTAATGCTGGATTAATTTCTCATTTATTATTTTCTTTATTAAATTTATGTGCTGATGTTATTTTTTCTCTTTGAAAATACATTACTAATCCAGTTCTTTGTAATAATGTTAATCAACCATCTTCTTGAATTTGCACTTGTAATTCATCACCATATGGAATTAATGCTAATTCTTTTTTAATAGGATTAATTGAAAGATTTAATTTATATAAATTAATTAGAGGCTTTTTAATAATCTGTGTATCTTTGTTTTATAAAGTACTAGTTTAGATTAATTCTATCTTCAAATTTTATCATAAAATGAGCAATTGCTGTATTTCAATTTTGAATAGGCAATGTTCATTTTTTTGTTATATTTTCAATTGCCAAGTAAAATATTTTGAAAACTGCCATATCATTAGGAAAAACTTTTTTATTTCTGATGATTTTTCGTAATTGACTATTAACAGATTAAATAGCATTTGTAGTATAAATCACTCTTTTGATTTCTACTGGATAACTAATAAAAACCATTAAATTATCTCAATTTTTATATCAAGATTTAGTAATTTGAGGATATTGTTTATTTCATTTACTTTCAAACGATTCTAAAGCTTGCATTGCTTGTTCTTCACTACATGCACTATAAATTGGTTTTAAATCTGCAACTAGACCTTTTCGATGTTTGTATGAAACATATTTTAAACTATTTCTAATTTGATGAACAATGCATAATTGATGTTCTGTTTTAGGATAAACTGATTGTATTGCTTCTGACATGCCTGTTAAATTATCACTACAAGCAATAAGAATATCATTTAAGCCACGATTTTTCATTTCTGTGAAATTAGATAATCAAAACGCTGAATTATACTTGTAAGTGCAAGTAAATAAAATTGCAAAAAAATTCTCATATAAAAATTTCATAATGCTAAATTTATTTTATAAAAAAAGTAAGGAGTTTTTATATGAGTTATAAACATCTTGGCGTAGATGAAAGAATTTATATTGAGAATCAATTGAAATTTAAAGTTAAAATTAGTGAAATAGCTAAAAATCTTAATCGAAATATTAGTACTATTATTCGAGAAATTAATAGAAATCAAGATAATAGTAATTATTTTTCATTGATTGCACAAAATAAAGCTGAAAATAGAAAACAATCACATATTTTTTTTCATAAGTTTAAAAATAAAGATTTAGTAAAATATGTGCAACAAAAACTATTATTAGGCTGATCACCTGAACAAATTTATGGCAGAATTAAAAATTTTCATAAACAATGAGTTATTAGTTTTAAAACAATTTACAATTGAATTTATTCTGGATTGCTTGATCAAGTTACTAGTAAAAATTTAAGAAGAAAAGGCAAAAAACGCAAATCTCAAGAAAATCGTGGCAAATTCAATAGCAAATCAATTAAAGAAAGAGATCTTAATATTAATGATCGTATAACACTTGGTCATTGAGAAGGAGATACTATAGTATCATCACGAGGCAAAAGTAAAAAATGTTTAATAACTTTAGTTGAAAGAGTATCACGATTTACTTTAGCAATATTAGTTAAAAACAGAACTACTAAAGTTATTAACAAAAATATTAGCCATTATTTATCAATTCTTCCTAAAAATATTGTTAAAACCATTACTTTTGATCGTGGTAAAGAATTTTCAAATTGACAACAACTTGAAAAAAATTTAGATGTGAAAATTTATTTTGCAAATCCATATTCACCTTGACAAAGAGGTACTAATGAAAATACTAATGGTTTAATTAGAGAAAAATTTCCTAAAAAATTTAATTTTTCAAAAACTTGTAAAAATGAAGTTCATAAATTTATATTGTCTTTAAACCAAAGACCAAGAAAAATACTAAATTATCTTTCACCGATAGAATATTTGGATAGAAAAATAATTTAGTTGCACTTACCTTTACAATTTAGCATTTTTCCTAAATGTTTTAATAAAATTAAAATTGATTTATCCATAAGTTACTCCTATCATTTTTTAATTGTTTTAAATCTATTATCTAAATGTACTTCAATATTTTTACTAGTATTAACTATTAAATGACTATTAATAACAATTCAATTATTTTGATTACTATCTAATTTTTTAGGTAATTTATCAAATTCAATTGAATTACAAGAATAAATAGTTTTTTATTTAATTGATTTTTCATTAATCATTTTTATCATTTTTTTCTAATCTAAATTTAAAAATAAAATCTATATCATTTTCTTCAAATTCTTTTTTTACAATTTTATTTCAATTTTTATATTGAATTTCATTTTTAAAACTTAATAATATACTTAATAAGTTATCTTTTATTTCTTCATAATTTCATTGTTCATCTGTGATTACTGATGTAGCACAAATAATTTTTTTTACTTTTCTATTCATTTTATTTCTCCTTATTAATTTAATTTTTTACAATCTCAACATAAATTGTTTTGACAACATTCGTATTTTTGATGTTCATGGCAATAGTATAAAAAATTACATTTGTTCATTTTTATTTCTTCTTAATCATTCTTTAATATTATTTTTCAAAATATTTAATTCTTTAATTTGACCCCTTAAAACATCTAATTCTCATAAATTTAATTGATTTAAATTAATTTCTTCAATTTGATATTCTAAAAATTCAATTCTAGCATTAATATTTTTAACTAATAATTGATTAAAATTACATTTTTTATTTTTACAATATTCTAATTTATATTCCATTTTTATCTTCTCCTTTAAAATATTTTGTTTTTACTTTAAATCATTCAAGTAATAATTAATTAGTTATTTCAATTTCTATTTCTTTTTGAATATTTTTATTAGTTAAATAAACATAAGTTTTATTAGATGGTCATATACCATTAGCAAGTAACATACAATAATAAGCAGTTAATTGTAATTTAATTCTTTTTAATTTATCTTCATCAATAGAAGCATAAGTTTTATAATCTACTAAATAATATTTATTTTCTTTTTTATTTAAATAAACTAAATCTGGTTTTCCAGCAATTACACTATCATTAATAGGTTTTTCTATAATAAATTCATAATTATTTTTATCTTTAAATTTTTCTTTTAAAAACATAAGTGATTTTTTACAATAAGAATAATTTATATTATTAGTTAATGGTTTTAATTTTTTTAATAAATTATTAATAATATTTTCTTCATTAATATTTTGTAAATATAATTCATTAAGTTTATGAACTCATTTACCACGAACTGAAGCATTTTTTAATACTTCTGGTGCTATATGACTATATCCAAAACCTAAATAATTATCAATAATTCTAGAAACTGATATTAATTCTTTATTATCAATAAAATATTGATGTGTTTCTTTTTTAAATATTATTTGCGACATTCTCATATACCTTTAACACGAGCATCATATTTAATAATTATTTTTTTAAATTTATGTTCTTGAATAGAACCTTTAAAATTTCAATTTTCTCAATTTTTATCAAATACTTTTCATAAATTATTATTAAAATTATTAAAATCACATCGATAAGTCATGTTTATTTTCCTTTCATTAATTAAGTTTTTCTTGATTTGGATATTGCATATCTAATTCAAATGCTAATATTTCATAATGGATAATATATGCATCTTCTAATAAATGATGTTTATAATTTTTATGAAAATTATTTGCTTCCTTAAATGTATAAAAAACTTTATATTTTGTTTCAAATGTATAATTAACTTTATATTTTATTAAATAAACGTATGTCATATTTATTTTTCTCCTTTATTTTATTTATTGTGTTATGATATTGTTAATGAGGTATGTATTTATATATAAACCCCCTATTTTCTTAAATAATACAAATGTAATTGTTAATTATATTAATGGGTTATTTACTGAGCCATAATAAGGCTATTCAAATTAATCTATAATTACATTAAGCGATACAGTGTAACATTTTAACTTGCTTAACATTAAATGCGCTTTTATACTGATATAGAAGTATTTACATAAAGTACTCACTATTAGACTTCTACGACAGTTTTATTAAGTTTTAATCTTTTAACAAAAAAAGAACGATAGTTATATCGTTCTTTGTTATCCAATTATGATTCTAAGGGTTAAAGTGATGCGCCCTTTGACAACCGCCCTTTGTTTTTTATATAATTATTATATTTTTAAAGGCTTTTCTCCCTTTATGTACTATTTTAATTTTATCACATAAATGCTGAGAAAAGCCTATCTACGGACTTCTCCCCACATTTTTAAATCAAACATAGAATTACAGTTTCAAAACTAGGTATCTTGTTGAATTTATATGCAGCTTCTTTAGCATATAAATGAACATGATGTTTTGCAACTTTGATATGTGTTTTAAATGTTCTTCTTATATGTTTTCAAACTGATTCAATTTGGTTGGTATTTACACCAATTTTTGAAACATAGCAATCTTGATGGTTAACTGTTTCATGCTTAGTGAAAAATGATTTAAAATCGCAATATCCTTTTCAAGAATCAGTATATACAAGACATTTTGAAGAAATGTGGTTTTTTGCAAACTGCAAAAGATTTTTACTCTTTGCGTTTTTCAATACTTTCACAATTAAATTATTGGTTGTTTTTTGATAAATGCCAACAATCAAGGTTTTATTCACCAAGGATCTTCCTTGTTTTTTAAAACCCATATGTGAAAGATACATTTCATCAATTTGCACTGTACCTTCAACAATAAATTGAGGTTTTTGTTTTGCAATACGTGTTCTGATTTTATGAGTCATTCTTCAAGCAGTTTTCAAAGTCACTCCCAATTCTTTTGCAATATCTGTTGATGGAATTCCATGTTTGGTGTTTATTCATCTAAAGATAAGATAAAACCAAGATGTTAAAGATGTTTGTGACCTTGAAAATATGGTGCCTGTGAGAATGCTAAATGTTTGATTACATTTTAAACATCTCATTCTTTTTAAATCAGAAGTGGATGGGTTACACTTTATTGGACACTAATTACGTAGACAAGTGAACAAAGAAAGGAACTATAATTATGGCCAATATTAACTCATATACCGATGAATTTAAAAAACAAATAGTAGCTTTATATCAAAGTGGCAAATCAGTATCTTGCCTTGCTAAAGAATATAATGTTACAAGAGCAGCTACTTACAATTGAATTAAGCAATTTACTAATTCAGGTAGTTTTAAAACTAAAGATAATCGTTCTGTTGAAGAAAATGAATTAATTAAATTAAGAAAAGAATTAAAACAATTAAGAATGGAAAATGATATTTTAAAGCAAGCAGCACTAATAATAGGCAGAAAATAGAAATTATTGTCAAAAATAAAGTTAAATATAAAATTCGCACAATGTGTCATTTTTTAAAAATCTCTAAATCAACATATTATTTTAATTTAAAGAAAAAAGAAAATAAAATCAAAAATAATATTTATGATGAAGCTGTTATTAGTGCTTTTAAAGAAAATAAAGAAGTTTATGGTACTAGAAGATTAAAAGTCATTCTAGAAAACCAAGAAATTTATTTATCAAGACGAAAAATTAAAGAAATTATGAATAAACATAATTTAATATCAAAATACACTAAATTATCATACAAAAATCATAATAACAAAGTTAACGATAGTCCAATAAACAATCTTGTTGATAGAAACTTTAATAATAGAGTTAAAAATGAAGTTATTGTTAGTGATTTAACTTATGTTCAAGTAAATGGTAAGTGAAACTATATTTGTTTATTAATTGACCTATTTAACCGCGAAATAATTGGACATAGTGTAGGTACTAAAAAAGATGCATCATTAGTATATCAAGCATTTATGCACTCAAATCGCTGTTTAAAAGATATTCAAATATTTCATAGTGATCGCGGTAATGAATTTAATAATAAAATTATTGATAAACTTTTACTAGCATTCAATATTAATCGCTCTTTAAGCAAAAAAGGTTGTCCTTATGATAACGCTGTTGCTGAAGCAACCTTTAAAACTTTCAAAACCGAATTTATTAATGATAAAAATTTTACATCATTAATCCAATTAAAATTAGAATTATTTGATTACATCAATTGATATAACAACATAAGAATTCACAGCACTTTAAACTACTTAACTCCAGTTAATTATCAAAAACAAATGTCTACCAAAAAATAGTCCTAAAAAAGGTTGCCATTCCAGAAGTATTCAAATTAAAATTAAAACACCTAATACATTTGTTTTCTTTCAAATTTGCTATATATGCAAGACATTGCTGTTCAGTTTGAAAAGCATTGTTGAATTCATTCAGTTTCATTATTCCCTCCACAAGTACATGTGGGGAGAAGTCCGTTTTTAAATTTCCTAAAAAGTAAAATAACAATAACATTATTTTTGATAAATATTTATTAGAATTTATGTATTTTTATTTAGTTAATTAATGAATCTAATAATTATTATTAAAATCAGCAATTTTGACAGTATATTCAAAAGTTTCACTTGAAGTTACATCAACAACTTTGCCTTCAATCATTACCTTTATTGTTATTGGATAATTCATTTTGTAGTTTAAAAATTGATCACCTACTGAAATTGCTTCTATTCTGCATTTTTCTAAATGTTCTTTAAATGAATTTGTTAAATTTGGAATAGTAACATTGTTTAAATCATTAATGAATCATTCTCAGGTTTTATTAATACTGGCTTGGTTATAAGCTGCTTGAAACAAATTACGCATATAATCTAATGTTACTTGTTCGGCGATAATGTTATATTTTTTTCTGTTGTTGTTTTTCTATCCCTTACTGCAAACATTCCACTTGGATAGTCATTATTTTTTAATAAGAATATTCTAGTGAGTGGTGATAAGTCTAAAAGTTGAGTAATATAAATAGTCATACTATTTAAGTTTTCTTTAATTTGATTAACATCATTAAAATCAAAAACAGGTACTTTATATCTTACCGTTTCATAATTATTATTAGTGTTATTTTTATTTTCATTTTTTTCTTCGTTATTGGTTATTTTTGTTTTCATTATAATTTTAATTTTTTCATTGATATTTTTATTGTTCATTAGTACTTCTCCTTTTATTTAATAATATAACCTAGGTTATTTAGTAATACTAAATTGACCTAGGTACTAAGAAAATATAAAAAATATTATATTTTATGAATTACTAAAATTATTTAATTACGCTTTTTTAACTGCTTTAACAGTAAAGTGGAATTTAACTGATGAACTAGCAGTTACTTGTGGCGCATTAGGTACGGTTGCTACAACTTTATAAATGAAATCCATTTTATAATCTAGTTCATCTCCTGAAGCTATATATGCATTTAAACATTTTTTTGTATGTTCTTCAAATTGATTTTCTAAATCGTTAATAGAAACATCTGTTTGACTAGCAATTGATCATCATCATTGTTGACCTTGTGCTAATATATATGCTTTTGGAGCTGTTTCTTGAAGTCTAGTAAGTAAATATTGTGGTACAATTGGTGTTATACCAGCACTTGTTACTAATACGAATGTTCCATTTGGATATTGTTCATCTTTTAAAAACGCAACTTTTTCTGTAGCTGGTAAAGCTTCTAATATTTGATTAATATATGGAACCATACTGTTTAAGTTAGCTTGCACACTAATAGGATCAACGTTATCTAGTACATTAATATTATTACTATCAGTATTTCCAGTAGTAGTTGTATGTTCAATTTTTAAATGCCCTAAAATAAATCTAGTTTTTTGCATATTTTATTCTCCTTTGTTACTAAAATAAATTATTATTTTTAGTTTTAGTTTATTTTAAGATTAAGATTTACCTAATGTAATATTTTTTTATTTTTAATATCGATAATAGTAAGATATTTATAATAATGTGAAAGTGATATTAGATAAAAATATTTTTTGTAAATCTTAATTTAAGTCTATAATTGAAAAAATGAATATACAATAAAAAAATAATGCTTGCATAAAAATATAAATTTTTCTAGGCTTTTCTCCCTTTATGTACTATTTTAATTTTATCACATAAATGCTGAGAAAAGCCTATCTACGGACTTCTCCCCACATTTTTAAATCAAACATAGAATTACAGTTTCAAAACTAGGTATCTTGTTGAATTTATATGCAGCTTCTTTAGCATATAAATGAACATGATGTTTTGCAACTTTGATATGTGTTTTAAATGTTCTTCTTATATGTTTTCAAACTGATTCAATTTGGTTGGTATTTACACCAATTTTTGAAACATAGCCATCTTGATGGTTAACTGTTTCATGCTTAGTGAAAACTGATTTAAAATCGCAATATCCTTTTCAATAATCAGTATATACAAGACATTTTGAAGAAATGTGTTTTTTTGCAAACTGCAAAAGATTTTTACTCTTTGCGTTTTTCAATACTTTCACAATTAAATTATTGGTTGTTTTTTGATAAATGCCAACAATCAAGGTTTTATTCACCAAGGATCTTCCTTGTTTTTTAAAACCCATATGTGAAAGATACATTTCATCAATTTGCACTGTACCTTCAACAATAAATTGAGGTTTTTGTTTTGCAATACGTGTTCTGATTTTATGAGTAATTCTTCAAGCAGTTTTCAAAGTCACTCCCAATTCTTTTGCAATATCTGTTGATGGAATTCCATGTTTGGTGTTTATTCATCTAAAGATAAGATAAAACCAAGATGTTAAAGATGTTTGTGACCTTGAAAATATGGTGCCTGTGAGAATGCTAAATGTTTGATTACATTTTAAACATCTCATTCTTTTTAAATCAGAAGTATTCAAATTAAAATTAAAACACCTAATACATTTGTTTTCTTTCAAATTTGCTATATATGCAAGACATTGCTGTTCAGTTTGAAAAGCATTGTTGAATTCATTCAGTTTCATTATTACCTCCACAAGTACATGTGGGGAGAAGTCCGTATTTTATTTTAATAATGTTTAAAACAAAACTAAGCAAAAACAATTATTTTTTAAAATATTATCAATATTATCAATAGTTAAATTTGTATATTATAATGATTTTATATATTTATGTTATAATCAAGAAAATTATTATTACTATTAAAAATAAATCAGTATTGGAATTTTTTAAATATTAATTTGTGGGTGCTTTAATGACAAGAATGGAAAAGTATAAAAGTTTACGTGAACAAATTACTAAAGAAATTAAAGAAAATAGTAAGCTTTGAGAACAAGAACAAAAAATAGAAAATTATTATCAGCAACTAATAAAAATTGATCAATCATATTTTGAGCCAATTTTTCAAAAATTAAATTCTGATTTAAATTTAGTTAATTTTGAAAATTATTTTATTAAAAATAATGAACAACATTTAGATGATAATGATAAATTAATATTGGAAAATATGTTAGAAAATATTAATAATATTTTAAAAAAATATAGTGAAAATATTGATTTTGAAATAGTTGATGTGCCATTAATAAGTACTAACTTGGAATATCAAACGTTAATTAATAGTATGCATAATAAAATAAATGAATTTCAAAAAGACTTAGAAAGTAAAATTCATGATGTCAAAAATTTTGTTAAAAATTTAGAATTTAAATATAAAAAGTATAAAATAAATAATAGTGATCTTAATAAAGGACTAAAAGAAATTAATCAAGAACATAATAATTTTCAAGATGAATTACAAAAAATTAAAATTAAGCATAATTATAAATGAAGTTTAACAGTATTTATTATTATCATTATTTGTTTAATTTTAATAGTCGTGTTAGTATTATCATTAATATTATTTATTAAGTAGAGAATGGAGAAAAACAATGTACCCAAAGATTAATATTGCAATAGATGGTCCAGCAGCTAGTGGTAAATCAGCGGCAGCATATTTGCTTTCTAAAAAAATTGATTATCAATTTATGGATACAGGAATTATGTATCGTAGTTTTACTAATCATTGTTTAAAAAATAAAATTGCTTTTGAAAGTGAAGATTTAATACTTGCAGCACTAGAACTTTTTGATATAAGATGAGTTAATGGTCATTTTTTATTTAATGATCAACCACCAACAGAAGAAATTTATGATAAAAATGTTACTAGTAAAGTACCAATAATTGCTTCGTTATCTGAAGTTAGAAAAGTTATGGTTGCTAGAATTCAAGAAATGGTTAGAAGTCAAGGCTTTATTGTCGTTGGCAGAGATATTAGTAGTGTTGTTTTACCTGATGCTCAATTAAAGATTTTTTTAACTTCTAGTTTACACGCTCGTAGTGAAAGAAGATATAAACAGTATATTAAAGAGGGTATTAATATTACGCAAGAACAAGTATATAACGATATGGTAATTCGTGATAATGTTGATAAAACTCGTAGCACTGGCCAACTAGTAATTGTTGAAGATGCAGTTATTTTAGATAATAGTGATTATAATTTACAAACGACCGTTTATAAATTAAAAATTTTATATGATAATTACTTTATTCATAAAAAATAATATTTTAAATATAAGGATTTGAATAAAATGAATAAGTTACCAAAAGTAGTAATTGTAGGACGCCCTAATGTTGGTAAATCTTCAATTTTTAATCGTATATTACAAAAAAAAGTAGCAATAATTGAAGATATGCCTGGAGCAACTAGAGATCGAATTTATGGCATTTGTGAATGATTAACACAAAATTTTGTGATTATTGATACGGGTGGTATTACTAAAACGATTACTAATTTTACTCAACAAATCAATCAACAAGTTAATATTGCTTTAGCTGAGGCTGATATTGTTTTATTTGTTTGTTCTTATCAAGAAGGTCTAACTCACGAAGATGAAGATATTGCCAAATTATTATACAGAACTAAGAAACCGGTTATTATTATTGCAAATAAATATGATAATGTTCAAAAAGATAATGATAAAATTTATGATTATTTAAAAGTTGGCTTTGGCGAACCAATTTTAGTATCTGCTAGTCATGGTGTTGGTTTTGGTGATTTATTAGATATGATAATTACTAAGTTACCAAAAGAGGTTCATACAGAAAAAAAAGAAAATATTAATTTAGCAATTATTGGTCGTCCCAATGTTGGTAAATCAAGTTTAGTTAATACTATTCTTCAAGAGAATAGAGTTATTGTTTCACCAATAGCAGGAACAACAACTGATGCTATTGATAGTAATTTTGTTTATAATAAAAAACAATATTGTGTTATTGATACTGCGGGAATTCGTAGAAAAGGAAAAATTACTGAAGATTTAGAAAAATATAGTTTAATTAGAACTACTAATGCCATTGAACGTAGTGATATTGTTTTGTTTTTATTAGATGGTAGTGTTGAAATTCAAGAACAAGATTTAACAATAGCAGGAATGGCAAAAAATTTAGATAAGCCAGTTATTATTATTGTTAATAAATGAGATTTAGTTAAAAAAAATGAAAAAACAATGCAAGAGTTTACTAAAAAAATTAAAGAAAAATTTAAATATCTTGAGTATTCTTTTGTTGTATATTTATCTGCTTTAGAAAATACTAGAATTCATACTTTATTTGCTACTATTAATGAAGTATTAGTTAATATGAATTTAAGAATTAAAACAAGTATTCTTAATGAAATAATTAATAAAGCTCAATTAATTAATGAGCCGCCTTACTTTAAAGGTGGTAGATTAAAGATATATTACACAACACAGGTTGAAAAAAATCCGCCTACTTTTATTTTAATGGTAAATGATCCACAACGATGTCATTTTTCTTATGAACGTTTTTTAATTAATCAAATTCGTGAACGATTTGGTTTTCAGGGTGTACCAATTAAATTAAGATTTAGAATGCGTAAGTCATTGTATAATAAACAATAAAAAAGTTTAAAATTTTGTGATTATATTTATTTTAAAGAAAATTATTGTATAATAATATTTATTAAGATAAAAAACTAATGATTAGAAAGTGTAAATGATTATGCTAAATTTTTTAACATTAGAATCGCACAATAAAAGTTTATCAACATCGGCAATGTGAATAATGTTTATCATTGGTTTGATTTGTGTTGGTATTATTTTTCTTGTGTTTTTTTTATTTAAAAGAAAATTACGTAAAGAAAGGAGCCTGATTAACGAGCAATTTTTATTTAAACCAAAAAAAGTTACATATCAAGTTTTTCATTTTTGAAATAAAGCTCTTTATATATTTTTAATGTTTTGTGCAACAGTTGGTGCCATTGTGCTATTATCAGTTTCAATAAGTTCAATGTTTTAATTTTGAAAAATTAAGAAAAAGTTTTAGGAAGGGGTTAAAATATGGGTTTAGTTTTCTGAAAAAAACATAAAGAAAAAAATCAAACAAAAAATAGTAATATTGAATTAAAAACCTCAAAAGAAAAAAGTCCTTGAAATAATGTTTTAAAATTTTTACAAGACTTAGGTAAAGCATTACAGTTTCCAATCGCAGTATTACCATTCGCTGCTATTTTAAACAGATTTGGAGCATTAGGACTTACATTTACTACTACAACTGATGCTGGTGTTATGCATGTTACTAATGAAGTGGGTTATTGAATTTCATATATTATTCAACAACCAGGAAAAATAGTATTTGATAATTTACCATTATTATTTGCTTTGGGTTTAGCATTTGGTTTATCTAAAGATCATCGTGGTGAAGCTGCATTAGTTGGAGCAGTATTTTATTTAGCAATAGCTGCAATGACGTCAATTGAACACTCATTACCAGAAATGTTATATAAAAATGTTTTAACTTTTACATCAAGTAAAGGTGAAAAATTTTCGTCATTATTTTATGTAGAAGAATTTGGAACAGATGGTAAAACTATTATCGGTGGTATTTATGTATTAAACATTGGTGTTTTTGGTGGAATTGTAGCGGGGTGTTTATCTGCAGTTTTATATAATAAATATAAAGAAATCAAACTTCCTCAAGCGTTATCATTCTTTGGTGGTAGAAGATTTGCACCAATGGTGGCTTTAGCAATAACTATTCCCACTGCTTTGGCATTTGCTATTGTTTGACCATGAATTCAATTAGTATTAATGAAATTTGGTCAATTAGTTGCTAATCCAAATAATCCAGCAGTTGCTATTCCAGGAACAGCTGTTTATGGAATATTAAATCGTTTATTATTACCTTTTGGATTACATCAAATCTTAAATACTTTTTTTTGATTTCAATTACCAATTAATGGTCAGATAATATCTCCAATTACAGGTGCTGCATCTGGAACAACAGAATGAGTAAATGGAGACATTAATGCTTTTACTAGAGGTATTGAAGGATCTGGATTTTTTCAATCAGGTTTCTTTCCTATTATGATTGGTGGTATTCCCGCTGCTGCCTTAGCTATGATTATGGCAGCTAAAAAAGAAAATAGAAAAATGGTATCAGGATTTTTAGGAGGAGTTGCTTTAGTTTCTTTTATTAGTGGAATCACTGAACCCATTGAATTTTCATTTGTATTTATTGCCCCATTATTATTGGTAATTCATGCCTTATTAACAGGGATATTTATTGCAATAACGACAGCATTGCATATCCAAGTTGGTTTTGGTTTTAGTGCTGGAATTATTGACTATTGAATTTCTTTTGCTCAATCATGAGGATTTGCTAATCATGCTACTGGTGCTTATCATATTACTTCAAATCCACTATGAGTATTATTATTAATTGTGGCTGCTGGTGGAGTTTATTTTATTGTATTTTATACATTAATTACTAAAATGAATATTGAAACACCAGGAAGAGAAGAAAATTTTGGTGTTGAAGAAAGTAAAGTAACAACAAAATCAGAGTTAAGCAATAAAAATCTTAAAAGTGATAAATATACACTAATGGCAACAAAATTAATTGAAGCAATTGGTGCAGATAATTTTGTTGAAATTGATAATTGTGCTACTAGGTTACGTTTGATTGTTAAAGATACATCACGTGTTAATTTGGCAAAAGTTAAGGCCGCAGGAGCATTTGGTAATAAAATTTTGAGTAAAGAAGCTTTGCAAATTGTTATTGGTACCGATGTTGAACATGTAGCCAATGCAATAAAGGCACAGTTACAAAATTCAGCAACTTTGAATATTAAAGCTAAAGTTAATCTATAATTGAAAGTGATTATTACAATATAATATTAAAGCTACTAGAGCTCATATAACTATTTAATAGCTATATGATCTTTTAATTGATTAAAAAAGATAGGAGTAAAAATAATGTCAGTAGGTAAACATTTAATTACTAACATTTTACAAAAAATAAAATCACAAGTACCAACATTAACTAAAGAAGATATTATTACTGCACTTAATATTATTTATATAACTTGTGCAGAATATAATGCTATTGATAGTTCTATTAGTAATATTGCCAAATATTATCAACAGGAAGATGAAAAATTTGATAGTAAATTGTTTAGAAAAAATTTGCATAGTTCTTTGCAATATATTGATCAAGCCAATTTATACAGTTTGAAAATTTTGATTTCAATTATTTTAATAATTAATGTTTTTAATCATCCTTTATTATTTAGTGATTTTAGTGATTTTATTAAAAAAGATATTACTAATATTGAATTTATGAAAACGAAAATAGAAATCCTGAAAAATGATAATATTTTTTTTATTAAAAAAATTAGTTCGTGTAAGGACTTAAATAAGCTAAATAAACTAAGAGAGCAATTAAATAATAATTTTTAAATATTAAAACATTTTAAATCAATTTGTGAAAATCATCAATTAGGTGTATTAAATATTTATAACTTTATTGCTAATCAATCAAAATATTTTGTTACTGATGAAGATTGCGATAATAAAATTAGTTTAACAAGCAATGAATATGAAAAAATTAAGGACATAATGTCAAGAGAAAATAAATTTAAGGATATTTTAGTTAAAGATAGTAATTCTGAAATTCCATATAAATTAAATATTGAAGAACTTGATAAAATTTTTAAAAAGGAAATTGTAAATTTATTCGATGAATATGAAAATAAAATTTATGATTTTAAAAATAATAAATCTAAAAAGAATGAATTGAAAATTAAGGGAATTAAATTAAAAATTCAAAATATTTTTGATTTGTCAAAAATTATTTTTGAAATGTTTCAAAAACCAGTTACTTCTCCATTGCCTTTAACGAAAATTGTAAATCAAATTTTTGATGAAAATGATTCAATGCAATATTTAAGCGAGATTGAAAAAATATTGATAGTAATATTGAAATGATTAAAAAGTTAAAGCAAAAATTGCAAGAAGTTTTAAATGATAATGATGTTTCAAAAAAGGAAACGTTAATGCAAGTAGAAAGTTTTAATAATTCTCATAAAATAGAAACAAAGAAAACAAATGTTAAAAAAAGAAAAAATAAGAAAAAAGACAACAAAAAAAATGAACATTTAAAATTTATTAATACTAATGAAACAGATAATTCAGAATCATCTACAACAAGTAGTTTAACGACTTTACTTGAAAAAGATATTACTAAAATTGATGTTATTTTAGAAGAAAATGACATTAAAGAACAAAGTATAAAACAAGAAAATGATGCAAAAGAAGAAAAAACAGAAATTTTAAGTCAAGATCAAATTTTACAAGCAAAAATTAATGAATTAGAAGCACAATTAAAGCAAACACAAGAAGAATTGGATAAAACAAAAGTTAAATCTGCAGAAGAAACAGCAATATTAGAACAACAATTAATAGCAGAAAAGCAAAAAGTACAACTATTAATTGATGAAACTAAATTTTTAGTTTCTAAAGTTGCTACCTTAGAAAGAGAAAAAACAAAGTTAGAAAAAATTAAGCAACAAAATAGTGTAAAAATAAATCAAATAAGTAATAATTTAGAAAAAGTACAAAAAAAAGTGAGAAATATTCGTGATCAAAAAAATAAAAGTATTGAAAGATTAATAAAAAAAGAGTTCGCGTTAGCTTTAGAAAAAGAAAGATTAGAAAGTAGAAATTATAAAAATAACCAAGCTTTAGAAAAATTAAATCAAGAATTATCAAAAACACAACAAACATTAATAACAGTAGAAGATAAAAATCAAAAATTAGTTATGGAAGTTAATCAATTAAAGGAAGAAAAAATAAAACTAGAAACTATTCAACAAGAAAATGGCATGCAAATAAAAGAGAAAGAAAAAAGGCTTTTCTCCCTTTATGTACTATTTTAATTTTATCACATAAATGCTGGAGGCTTTTTAATAATCTGTGTATCTTTGTTTTATAAAGTACTAGTTTAGATTAATTCTATCTTCAAATTTTATCATAAAATGAGCAATTGCTGTATTTCAATTTTGAATAGGCAATGTTCATTTTTTTGTTATATTTTCAATTGCCAAGTAAAATATTTTGAAAACTGCCATATCATTAGGAAAAACTTTTTTATTTCTGATGATTTTTCGTAATTGACTATTAACAGATTCAATAGCATTTGTAGTATAAATCACTCTTTTGATTTCTACTGGATAACTAATAAAAACCATTAAATTATCTCAATTTTTATATCAAGATTTAGTAATTTGAGGATATTGTTTATTTCATTTACTTTCAAACGATTCTAAAGCTTGCATTGCTTGTTCTTCACTACATGCACTATAAATTGGTTTTAAATCTGCAACTAGACCTTTTCGATGTTTGTATGAAACATATTTTAAACTATTTATAATTTGATGAACAATGCATAATTGATGTTCTGTTTTAGGATAAACTGATTGTATTGCTTCTGACATGCCTGTTAAATTATCACTACAAGCAATAAGAATATCATTTAAGCCACGATTTTTCATTTCTGTGAAATTAGATAATCAAAACTTAGAACCTTCATTTTCACTAATTCATAATCCTAAAACATCTTTTTTGCCTTCTAAATCAACTCCTAATGCTATATAAACTGATTTGTTAATAATCCGTTTATCTTGTCGTACTTTAACTACTATACAATCAAAATAAACAATAGGATAAATACTTTCTAATGGTCGATTTTGTCATGCTTTAACATCATCAATAACATCATCAGTAATTTGACTAATAACACTTTCACTAATATCAGCACCATGATATAACTCTTGCAACTGCATTCTAATTTCAGATAATGTCATTCCTTTTGCATACAAGGAAAGAACTTGTTGATCAAAACCATCAAATCTTATTTGCCTTTTAGGAACTATTACAGGAGTAAAATTACTATTGCGATCTCTTGGTACATCAATTTCAATTTTACCTTGTTGAGTTATTAATTTTTTTGAACTTGTACCATTACGAGCATTTTCAGTAGTACTATGTTGATTTTTTTCATATCCTAAATAATTTTGCATTTCAGAATTCAACATTTTTTCAACTAATCTTTTTGTTAATTCTTTATATAAACCGCCAGGTTTAAAAACTGTTGTTAAATCTTCAGTATTTTCTAGTAATAAATCTACTGCTTTTGATATTGGATCATTATTATTAAAGTTATCTTTTTTAGCCATCTGTAACTCACTCTTTCTAGTCATTTAATTATATTTACTAGAATTAATTAAACATAGTTATTTTTGTAAGTTACACAGATTACTAAACATTTCCAACTAAGTTGTTAATTTATAGTTATTATAATAAGTTTAAATAATATTATTGGAGGTATATGTGAATATGAAAAATATATTAAGATTAATGGGTGCCCTTGCATTAACAGCAGGAGCAACTCCTTCAGTTTTTGCATGCGGTAATAATGGTTCAAATATTCCTAATAATCCGCAATTAAATGGCAAATATGCAGAATTATTAGGATGATATAGTGATGAAAATACAAGTATAATTGATGAAGTAATAAATTTTGATAATCTTGGAACTTGTATTATCACTGCTGACTCTACTAATCTTATTAAAGATAAGTTGTTTAAAGAAAAGTTATTAGTTGAAGGTTCTACTGATGGTAAATGGAAAGCAAAAAATACTGATTCTGCAACCTTTTTAAGGGAATTGGGATTTACATCTGGTAATCAAGATAATGATTATTCAGAACCCGATGTTGATGCTATTACCAATTTAATTGTAACAATTAAAACTGCTGCTCCAGGTGAAATATCAGTTGCTGACACAACTGACTTTAAAGTAGCGGATGGTATTTGTCAAATTGATATTATGAGTAGCAAAACTGCTGCTAAGCTTGTTAAATCTTATAATATTAATATAAAGGCAGCAAATTTAAATGTTTCAAAGGTAATAACAAGTAATATTATAAAAGAACCTTTAAATGATTTAAAACTAACTGCTGATCAAGGATTCAAGGTCGATCAGCCAACTTCTGGTTTTAAATTAGAGTTTACTGATGAATTAAACAAAACAAAGTTTGAGTCTTTACTTAAAGTATTAAATACATCTTTTACAACTCATTTTTTTAGTTCACCTACCGGCACAGAAGAAATAAAAACTTTTAATGATGGTGAACCCGCATTTTTACAGTTACATTTTGATAGTGTTATTCTTGCACAAAAAATGGCTGTTGGAACTCCAGGCAAATAATAAATTTTCTAATTAATATAAATTAAATTTAAATCTATAATAAAATATATTATTTTACGGACTTCTCCCCACATGTACTTGTGGAGGGAATAATGAAACTGAATGAATTCAAAAATGCTTTTCAAACTGAACAGCAATGTCTTGCATATATAGCAAATTTGAAAGAAAACAAATGTATTAGGTGTTTTAATTTTAATTTGAATACTTCTGATTTAAAAAGAATGAGATGTTTAAAATGTAATAAAACATTTAGCATTCTCACAGGCACCATATTTTCAAGGTCACAAACATCTTTAACATCTTGGTTTTATCTTATCTTTAGATGAATAAACACCAAACATGGAATTCCATCAACATATATTGCAAAAGAATTGGGAGTGACTTTGAAAACTGCTTGAAGAATGACTCATAAAATCAGAACACGTATTGCAAAACAAAAACCTCAATTTATTGTTGAAGGTACAGTGCAAATTGATGAAATGTATCTTTCACATATGGGTTTTAAAAAACAAGGAAGATCCTTGGTGAATAAAACCTTGATTGTTGGCATTTATCAAAAAACAACCAATAATTTAATTGTGAAAGTATTGAAAAACGCAAAGAGTAAAAATCTTTTGCAGTTTGCAAAAAACCACATTTCTTCAAAATGTCTTGTATATACTGATTCTTGAAAAGGATATTGCGATTTTAAATCAGTTTTCACTAAGCATGAAATAGTTAACCATCAAGATGGCTATGTTTCAAAAATTGGTGTAAATACCAACCAAATTGAATCAGTTTGAAAACATATAAGAAGAACATTTAAAACACATATCAAAGTTGAAAAACATCATGTTCATTTATATGCTAAAGAAGCTGCATATAAATTCAACAAGATACCTAGTTTTGAAACTGTAATTCTATGTTTGATTTAAAAATGTGGGGAGAAGTCCGTAGATAGGCTTTTCTCAGCATTTATGTGATAAAATTAAAATAGTACATAAAGGGAGAAAAGCCTTATTTTATTATATATTTACTTTATTTCTAAATAATTTAGTTGTAAAATTAAATAAGAACTAATACTTGATTTCTTAAATCTCTTTTCATTTATTTAAATTGAAAAAGGATTTATTTTATTTAAAGGTGGTAATCAAATGGCAAACAAATCATATTATGTTAATGATAACAATCAATTAAAAAATTATAAATTAGAAAAATATAAAATTGATAATGATTTAAAAATTTTATATAAAGTAACAACAACTTATAATGATACTGAACCTAAAATTTTAAAAGCATTACCAATTGAAGAGTTGGATAATAATACTATTGATTCTTTTTTTATGTTGATCAAACAAAATCAATGTGATAATTTTGCTGTGTATTATGAAAATAATTATGATATTAAAAAAATTAATGATTTGATTAGTAATCAAGAACTAAATTTTACATTTGAACAATTAGATTTTTTAAAGCAATTTTTTATTAGTATTAAAAATGTTGCTATTACTATATTTGATATGCGTATTAAGCCAATTATAAATAATACTATTGATAGTAATAGTAGTAATAATGGTATTAGTAATACTTTTCAATCTAAACCACGAATTTTAAATTAATATTTTTTTACAATTTAATTTTAGAAAAAAATATCAAAATAAAAACTAAATATTACTTAATTATAATTAGGTTTTACTAATTAAATATTCCCATATTATCATTTTTATCTCATGATCCAATTCTATTTGTAATAATTTTTATACCTTGACCTTGTGATAAAGTTTTAAAAAATTGATTAATTTCTTCAAAATGTTCAATTATTATTGAAATTGATGTAGTATAATCTGATTCTAAAATACCACCAGCAAACCCAGTCTCATCTTTTTTAGTAAAATCAATAATAATGTTATAAAATAATTTTTGAAAATTACTTTGATTTTCATCATTATATATTTGTTCCATATTCAAAAAAATATCATAACTAATTTTTATAATTATTCAATCGTGAGCAGCAAAACGATACGTTACTTGAAATTGATTTTCATCATTGAATGTTTGTTTATTACAAATTTCTTTAAAATTCATTTCATTAGCTAAGCATTTATAAGGATAATTTTTTTTAGCTAATACATAAATATTATCTTTATCATCAAATTTTACATTTGTAATAGATCTTGCTAATCCTGTCATTTGTTTAAATTCCATTTCATTAGTTAAACACTTATAAATTGGAATGGCAACCCTTTTTAGGACTATTTTTTGGTAGACATTTGTTTTTGATAATTAACTGGAGTTAAGTAGTTTAAAGTGCTGTGAATTCTTATGTTGTTATATCAATTGATGTAATCAAATAATTCGAATTTTAATTGGATTAATGATGTAAAATTTTTATCATTAATAAATTCGGTTTTGAAAGTTTTAAAGGTTGCTTCAGCAACAGCGTTATCATAAGGACAACCTTTTTTGCTTAAAGAGCGATTAATATTGAATGCTAGTAAAAGTTTATCAATAATTTTATTATTAAATTCATTACCGCGATCACTATGAAATATTTGAATATCTTTTAAACAGCGATTTGAGTGCATAAATGCTTGATATACTAATGATGCATCTTTTTTAGTACCTACACTATGTCCAATTATTTCGCGGTTAAATAGGTCAATTAATAAACAAATATAGTTTCACTTACCATTTACTTGAACATAAGTTAAATCACTAACAATAACTTCATTTTTAACTCTATTATTAAAGTTTCTATTAACAAGATTGGTTATTTGACTATCATTGACTTTATTATGATAATTTTTGAATGATAATTTAGTGTATTTTGATATTAAATTATGTTTATTCATAATTTCTTTAATTTTTCGTCTTGATAAATAAATTTCTTGGTTTTCTAGAATGACTTTTAATCTTCTAGTACCATAAACTTCTTTATTTTTTTTAAAAGCACTAATAACAGCTTGTTCATAAATATTATTTTGAATTTTATTTTTTTTCTTTAAATTAAAATAATATGTTGATTTAGAGAGTTTTAAAAAATGACACATTGTGCGAATTTTATATTTAGATTTATTATTTGCAATAATCTCTACTTTCTGCCTATTATTAGTGCTGCTTGCTTTAAAATATCATTTTCCATTCTTAATTGTTTTAATTCTTTTCTTAATTTAATTAATTCATTTTCTTCAACAGAACGATTATCTTTAGTTTTAAAACTACCTGAATTAGTAAATTGCTTAATTCAATTGTAAGTAGCTGCTCTTGTAACATTATATTCTTTAACAAGGCAAGATACTGATTTGCCACTTTGATATAAAGCTACTATTTGTTTTTTAAATTCATCGGTATATGAGTTAATATTGGCCATAATTATAGTTCCTTTCTTTGTTCACTTGTCTATGTAATTAGTGTCCAATAAAGTGTAACCCATCCAATAATCGTTCTGTTGAAGAAAATGAATTAATTAAATTAAGAAAAGAATTAAAACAATTAAGAATGGAAAATGATATTTTAAAGCAAGCAGCACTAATAATAGGCAGAAAGTAGAGATTATTGCAAATAATAAATCTAAATATAAAATTCGCACAATGTGTCATTTTTTAAAACTCTCTAAATCAACATATTATTTTAATTTAAAGAAAAAAAATAAAATTCAAAATAATATTTATGAACAAGCTGTTATTAGTGCTTTTAAAAAAAATAAAGAAGTTTATGGTACTAGAAGATTAAAAGTCATTCTAGAAAACCAAGAAATTTATTTATCAAGACGAAAAATTAAAGAAATTATGAATAAACATAATTTAATATCAAAATACACTAAATTATCATTCAAAAATTATCATAATAAAGTCAATGATAGTCAAATAACCAATCTTGTTAATAGAAACTTTAATAATAGAGTTAAAAATGAAGTTATTGTTAGTGATTTAACTTATGTTCAAGTAAATGGTAAGTGAAACTATATTTGTTTATTAATTGACCTATTTAACCGCGAAATAATTGGACATAGTGTAGGTACTAAAAAAGATGCATCATTAGTATATCAAGCATTTATGCACTCAAATCGCTGTTTAAAAGATATTCAAATATTTCATAGTGATCGCGGTAATGAATTTAATAATAAAATTATTGATAAACTTTTACTAGCATTCAATATTAATCGCTCTTTAAGCAAAAAAGGTTGTCCTTATGATAACGCTGTTGCTGAAGCAACCTTTAAAACTTTCAAAACCGAATTTATTAATGATAAAAATTTTACATCATTAATCCAATTAAAATTAGAATTATTTGATTACATCAATTGATATAACAACATAAGAATTCACGGCACTTTAAACTACTTAACTCCAGTTAATTATCAAAAACAAATGTCTACCAAAAAATAGTCCTAAAAAGGGTTGCCATTCCAAATGTTCATAGAAGCCAAATCATTTAATCAAGATATTTCAACATGAAATACTCCTCACGTGACAGATATGGCTTATATGTTTTATGGTGCATCAGTATTTAACAAAAATATTTCATCTTGAAATACTTTTAATGTAACTGATATCAGTTACATGTTTACACGTGCTTCAGCATTTAACGAAAATATCGGAAACTGAGATACATCAAAAGTAATAAACATGAGTAGTATATTTTTTGAAGCAACTTCATTTAACCAAGACCTTTCAACATGAAATACTTATAATGTAACAAATATGAATAGTATATTTAATGGTGCTTCAGCATTCAATAATGATTTATCAAAATGAAATACATTAAATGTAA
Organism: Spiroplasma endosymbiont of Apeira syringaria; assembly: GCF_964020205.1. NCBI lineage: Bacteria > Bacillati > Mycoplasmatota > Mollicutes > Entomoplasmatales > Spiroplasmataceae > Spiroplasma > Spiroplasma endosymbiont of Apeira syringaria. Next base: position 1,396,313 of record NZ_OZ026543.1, on the reverse strand, counting down.
AAAATATGCATGCTATATTTTGTAATGCCACTGCATTTAATAAAGACCTTTCAACATGAAATACTTCTAATGTAACAAATATGAGTTCAATGTTTTATGGTGCTTCATCATTTAACCAAAAAATTCTAAATTGAAATACTTCTAATGTAACAAGTATGGATTTTATTTTTTATAATGCCACTACATTTAACGAAAATATTTCAAAATGAAATACAAAAAATGTAACAAACATGAATTCAATGTTTTATGGTGCTTCATCATTTAACCAAGACCTTTCAAAATGAAATGTAAATAAAGTAACAAGTCATGAAGAATTTGCTATTGGTTCACAAATTTATAATTCTAATAAATTACCAAAGTTTAAAAACTAAAATCAAAAATTTTAATAAAAAAGTAATATCTTATTGACATTAAATAAATAAAAATGTCTTTAAATTTTTAAAGACATTTTTATTAAACTCATTTATTAAACAATATTATCAATTTACAAAGATAAATCTTTTTTAATAAGAAAATAATTTCCTAATGGAAATAAACCAAGAGGTACTATTAACATTATTGGATATTGTCAAGCAAAATCTAATGCTCTAATAGAAAAAAGTGGTGCTTTTGCTACTTCTGTAACACCGGGAGCAGGTGTTATATTTGGAATATCACCAAACTTAAATGGAGAATTTAATAAAGAAGCAATTGTCATATATTTAAAATATTTAAGGTACTCAACTTCAGGAATAAAAGAGAATAATGTCATTGTTTGAAATAAAATAAATACCGTTGAAATACCTGTTGCTACTGAAAGAGAAATAACTGACTTATTAAAGTAACTAATAAAAGTTCAATTAATTGATGCTCAAAGTAAAGCCAATAATATTAACCCCAAATTATATAAAACAAGATATCCAAATTCTTGAAGTTTAAAATCTTGAAATCTAATTGGAAAAATAATTAATTGAAAAACAAAAGCCGAACCATATAATATTAATATTGAAGAAAGTAAAACAAAAAGTTTTGAATTTAAAATAGTTTTTCTAGACATTGGCATTGTTAATCATGAAGCTAAATAACCTTTATCAATTTATTTAGAAACTAAAATATGATTTAAAATTAAACTAAAAGAAAAAATTAATATTAACCCCGGAATACCAAAAAAAACAAAATTAAGATAAGTCATGCCACCTAATCCACCTAAACCTGATACTCCATGTTCTTCGCCAATGAATGTCATAGTTGGAGCAAGATAATCTTGTGTTAAAATGGGAACTATTAAAATACATAAAATTATAAAAAATAATATTAATGGAATTTTAACATTTTTAAATTGTGATTTAACAAATCTAAAATTAATCATTAAAATTTACCTCATCCTTATAAAATTTAATAAAATATTCTTCCAAACTAAATGGTAATTCTTTAAAATTATCAACTTTATAAAGTGATAATTCTTTTAAAAACTTATCAACATTAGTACTTAAAACATTCACTTTAATAACTTTTGTTATATTATTTTTGGCTTTTCTCCCTTTATGTACTATTTTAATTTTATCACATAAATGCTGAGAAAAGCCTATCTACGGACTTCTCCCCACATTTTTAAATCAAACATAGAATTACAGTTTCAAAACTAGGTATCTTGTTGAATTTATATGCAGCTTCTTTAGCATATAAATGAACATGATGTTTTGCAACTTTGATATGTGTTTTAAATGTTCTTCTTATATGTTTTCAAACTGATTCAATTTGGTTGGTATTTACACCAATTTTTGAAACATAGCCATCTTGATGGTTAACTGTTTCATGCTTAGTGAAAACTGATTTAAAATCGCAATATCCTTTTCAAGAATCAGTATATACAAGACATTTTGAAGAAATGTGGTTTTTTGCAAACTGCAAAAGATTTTTACTCTTTGCGTTTTTCAATACTTTCACAATTAAATTATTGGTTGTTTTTTGATAAATGCCAACAATCAAGGTTTTATTCACCAAGGATCTTCCTTGTTTTTTAAAACCGATATGTGAAAGATACATTTCATCAATTTGCACTGTACCTTCAACAATAAATTGAGGTTTTTGTTTTGCAATACGTGTTCTGATTTTATGAGTCATTCTTCAAGCAGTTTTCAAAGTCACTCCCAATTCTTTTGCAATATCTGTTGATGGAATTCCATGTTTGGTGTTTATTCATCTAAAGATAAGATAAAACCAAGATGTTAAAGATGTTTGTGACCTTGAAAATATGGTGCCTGTGAGAATGCTAAATGTTTGATTACATTTTAAACATCTCATTCTTTTTAAATCAGAAGTATTCAAATTAAAATTAAAACACCTAATACATTTGTTTTCTTTCAAATTTGCTATATATGCAAGACATTGCTGTTCAGTTTGAAAAGCATTGTTGAATTCATTCAGTTTCATTATTACCTCCACAAGTACATGTGGGGAGAAGTCCGTTATTTTTTTCAATAATATCTCATTTTTTATTTAAGAAATCATTATAATCTTTCACTGTTGAAAATTTAATTTCATAATTTTTCTTAGCAGAATTTTGTATTTCCTTAATTGATATTTCAGAAATTATTTTCCCTTTTTTAATAATAGCAACTTTATCACATATATTTTCAATTTCGCCAAAAATATGGGAACTCATAAATATTGTTGCACCTTCATTTTTAGAATTTCTAATTAAAGTATTAAACCTTTCTTGCATTAAAGGATCTAAACCTGAAGTTGGTTCATCTAAAACTAAAACTTTTGGTTTATGCATAAAAGCTGAGATAATCGCTACTTTTTGTTTCATACCCTTAGACATTTTTTTAATTTTTCTTTTTGCATCAAGTTCAAAATAATTAATTAATTTTTCAACATATGCCCAAGAAATATTTTTTCTAATAGTAGCTACTGTCTTTAAATAAGAAATTCCTGACATATAATCAGGCAATGTTACTTCACCAGCTAAATAGCCAAGAGATTCCATAATTTTTGCCGATTCTTTTCAACAATCATAATCTAAAATCTTTGCAAAGCCAGTATCAGATTTAATAAAACCTATCATTTGTCTAATAACAGTAGTTTTTCCAGCACCATTAGGACCAATAAAACCATAAACTTCACCTTTGTTGATTGAAAGATTAATATCAAAACAACCAATATTTGGAGAATATTCTTTAGTTAAATTTTTTAATTGAATTATATTCATATTTCCTCCAAACTAAATTAATTCATGAAATTATTATAAACGAAAAAGGGGAAAATATAAATAATGATATGTTTCTCTTTTATAAGCGAATCTTTAATATACTTATTTTCAAGTTTTATAAAACATTATCATTTAATTAAATTAAATAATTAAACGTTTCCTAACTCACGAAAACGAAATGAAGTTTTATTTAATTTCTTTAACTCTCGTTTATTTAAAATATAAATAATTATTCCGGCAATTAAACCAACTAAAACACAAACGATAGCAATAATTAATAAAATTTGAATTCCCTGCAATGAATAATTTCGATGACCATCAACCACATAAGAATTATTTGGCAATTTTCCAATGGCTGAAGCAACATAATTAAATCAAGCATCTGGAGTAAAAGCAATTCAAGAAATTAATGATATTGTAGTAGCATAACTGTTCTTTTCCATTGGTAATTCTCCAACTTGAACAAATCTTAACGTCAATAATGGTCAACCTACACAGCCAATAAACATAAAAAGTAAACACATTATAACTTGAAATAAAACTTGAACTGCTTTTGATGACTGTAAAAATCAAGCATTACCTCAACCAGGGATAACTACATATAAAGAACATGCAATCATTCCAACTAATAATAAAAATATTAAACCCAAAACGTAAGACTTTCACTTATCAGCTCAACGACCAATTGGACTAGCAACTAAAAATCTTAAACCATATGACCGAATTCCACCAAGAATAGTTACTACACCAACAGTAACACCAACTTCTGTTAAAGAGTCCTTCATATAATATGCAAAAGTAGACTGGAACATGTACATCCCAAAAACAAAAATACCACAAAGTCAAACTCGCAAAAATTTCATTGGTTGAAATAGTGAAATTATTTTTTCTTTTCAAATAATTTCTGTTTCTTCACGTTTTTTATTAGGAATAAATATTCAAACTAATAATGCCATTATAAATACCATACCACAAATAAAATAAGCAAAAACTAAAAATGGTATTTTTGTAATAAAATCATTTTGACCATATTGATTTTGTAAATTTTTAGTTAAAATTGTTATTCCTGTTGCAATTCCAGCAATAAAAATTAAACCAAATAATCCCAAAAATGTGCCTTCAAGACCATAAGCAACACCTTGTTGTTCTTTTGTTACATTCTGTGATACTAATTTTCAAAGTGGTGCTCAAAAAAGTCCCGCAATCGAAATACCCCATATTGTATAAATAATATACAATTGAATCATTCGTATATTTTTATCCATATTAAGTTGAATTATTAACGTTCATCATAAACCACATAATCCAGTTATTATAAGTGATACTATCATTATTTTTTTTGCACTAAAACGATCAGTAAGTCAACCACCTGGAATTCTAGAAATAAGAGCAACAAAACCATAAATAGCAACAACAAAATCAAACTCATCTTGATTTAAATTAATATACTGATTAAAGTTGGGAATAATATATCGTAAATAAAGCACTCCACTAAAAACAAATAAATCAGATAAAGCTAAAATGCTAATAATCAAAATAGTTTTACTATCCAAGTCATGTGTAAAACTTTTTCAACATTTACTTAAAAATATCTTCATTATTTATTTTTCTGCTTTCATAATAATTTAGGATTATCACTAATATAGCCAGTTACTTGATTACCATATATTTCATTTATCTTCACGGCTTCTTCATCACTCTTAAATGTTCATATATTTAACGGTTTTTTTAATTTTTTTAACTTACTAATCATTTCAAAATCTAAAACTACGGAAATTGAAGGATGCAAATAATCAAAGTTTTTAATATACCTCTCACTAAAATCATTTTTATTTTCAAATAAATAACCTTTTTTCATAGGATATTTAATTCTTTTAACAATTTCGTTTAATAACTGGTGATTAAATGAAGAAACAATAATTTCGGCTTTACTTTTTTTTTCTAATTTTTTAATTTCTGAAAAAATAACCATTAATTGATTTGAAGTATATTTACGATTAATTTCTTCTTTAATTTCAACATTAATCATTTGATAATTTTTACTTAATTTTTCAATAAAATCATTAAATAATGGTGGAATTCATTCTTTATTATTTTTAAAAAATTCCAAATTAATAATTTCTTCATATAATAAACTACTAACCTCACTTTTATTATTGGCAATTCTTTCAAATGTATCATCATGAAAAATAATTACTTTATTATCTTTTGTTAATCGAATATCAAACTCTACTGCTTGGCAAATTTTCAAAGCATTTTGGAAATCAATGATTCGATTTTCACCTTCTGTAGAACGAAATCCACGATGTGCCACTAATAATGCCATAAAATAAACACCCCCAATATTCCTATACCTAATTATTTTACACTAGACTTGTTTTGTAATTAAAAAAGTACTTTGTGTTTCCCAAAAATTCAACTATAAAATTTTATTTTTTTAAGTTTAAGTAAAAATTAACAATTAAAATTAATATTTAATTAAGGAATAAGTCTAGTTGATAAATTATAATCATAAATATCATTATCTAAATTACTTGTAACTACAATACTATTATTTCATTCAACATTTTGTTTTTATTTTTTCATTAACTAACAATTGTTCAATAGTTTTATCTAATAAATTTAATTGTTCTAATTCTAAATTATTTGATATATCTTTTACAATTTCTTCACTATACACATCATCAAAAATTAAATTAGATGACAAATTTTCACTACTCATTACTGAACTTTGTTCTTCATTAACCATATATTCAAATTCTGCTTCCTCTAACAACTTATCTAATTCTGTTTCTTGTGTTTCTGAATAAAGTTGTAATTCTAAAACATCTCATGCAATATTTTTTATTTGTTCACTACACATATCATCACAATTAAAACTGTTTAAATCAAAATTTTGTTTTAAAGTAGAAACACGACCAGATTGCAATTCTTTTTGTTTTTGTTTTTTTTCTTTATGGCGTTGATATCATTTTTTATTATATTCTTTCATTTTTGCCTTTATCTCAGGCCTTTGAGTATACTCTCGTTTTTTTTCTTTATTTTGATGACATCATTTTTTATTATATTCTCGCTTTCTTGCCTTCACTTCAGATTTTTGAAAATATTCTTTAATTTTTTCTTTATTACGTTGATATCTTTTTTCCTCATGTTCTTTCCTCCTTGCTTTCACTTCAGGTCTTTGATCATATTCTCGTTTTTTTTCTTTCATTTCAGGTCTTTGCTCATATTTTTTTCTTCTTGCTTTGACTTTAGGTCTTTGAGTATACTCTCGTTTTTTTTCTTTATTAAGTTTATATAACATTTTTCTATATTCTTGTATTTTTTCTTTATTGCGTTGATATCTTTTTTTCTCACATTCTCGCTTTCTTTCCTTCACTTCAGACCTTTGATCATATTCCCTTCTTCTCGCCTTTACTTCTGGTCTTTGAGCATACTCTCGTTTTTTTTCTTTATTTTTTTGATATAATATTTGACTTTTTTTTAATTTCTGTTCTAGCATAACTTCTTCATCATTTTGAAATGAAGAAGTTACATTAATAACTACACTTCCATTATCCATATTTTTACCCTTCTAAATATAATTTTTGGATGGGTTACACTTTATTGGACACTAATTACATAGACAAGTGAACAAAGAAAGGAACTATAATTATGGCCAATATTAACTCATATACCGATGAATTTAAAAAACAAATAGTAGCTTTATATCAAAGTGGCAAATCAGTATCTTGCCTTGTTAAAGAATATAATGTTACAAGAGCAGCTACTTACAATTGAATTAAGCAATTTACTAATTCAGGTAGTTTTAAAACTAAAGATAATCGTTCTGTTGAAGAAAATGAATTAATTAAATTAAGAAAAGAATTAAAACAATTAAGAATGGAAAATGATATTTTAAAGCAAGCAGCACTAATAATAGGCAGAAAGTAGAGATTATTGCAAATAATAAATCTAAATATAAAATTCGCACAATGTGTCATTTTTTAAAACTCTCTAAATCAACATATTATTTTAATTTAAAGAAAAAAAATAAAATTCAAAATAATATTTATGAACAAGCTGTTATTAGTGCTTTTAAAAAAAATAAAGAAGTTTATGGTACTAGAAGATTAAAAGTCATTCTAGAAAACCAAGAAATTTATTTATCAAGACGAAAAATTAAAGAAATTATGAATAAACATAATTTAATATCAAAATACACTAAATTATCATTCAAAAATTATCATAATAAAGTCAATGATAGTCAAATAACCAATCTTGTTAATAGAAACTTTAATAATAGAGTTAAAAATGAAGTTATTGTTAGTGATTTAACTTATGTTCAAGTAAATGGTAAGTGAAACTATATTTGTTTATTAATTGACCTATTTAACCGCGAAATAATTGGACATAGTGTAGGTACTAAAAAAGATGCATCATTAGTATATCAAGCATTTATGCACTCAAATCGCTGTTTAAAAGATATTCAAATATTTCATAGTGATCGCGGTAATGAATTTAATAATAAAATTATTGATAAACTTTTACTAGCATTCAATATTAATCGCTCTTTAAGCAAAAAAGGTTGTCCTTATGATAACGCTGTTGCTGAAGCAACCTTTAAAACTTTCAAAACCGAATTTATTAATGATAAAAATTTTACATCATTAATCCAATTAAAATTCGAATTATTTGATTACATCAATTGATATAACAACATAAGAATTCACGGCACTTTAAACTACTTAACTCCAGTTAATTATCAAAAACAAATGTCTACCAAAAAATAGTCCTAAAAAGGGTTGCCATTCCACACTTTATTGGACACTAATTACGTAGACAAGTGAACAAAGAAAGGAACTATAATTATGGCCAATATTAACTCATATACCGATGAATTTAAAAAACAAATAGTAGCTTTATATCAAAGTGGCAAATCAGTATCTTGCCTTGCTAAAGAATATAATGTTACAAGAGCAGCTACTTACAATTGAATTAAGCAATTTACTAATTCAGGTAGTTTTAAAACTAAAGATAATCGTTCTGTTGAAGAAAATGAATTAATTAAATTAAGAAAAGAATTAAAACAATTAAGAATGGAAAATGATATTTTAAAGCAAGCAGCACTAATAATAGGCAGAAAATAGAAATTATTGTCAAAAATAAAGTTAAATATAAAATTCGCACAATGTGTCATTTTTTAAAAATCTCTAAATCAACATATTATTTTAATTTAAAGAAAAAAGAAAATAAAATCAAAAATAATATTTATGATGAAGCTGTTATTAGTGCTTTTAAAGAAAATAAAGAAGTTTATGGTACTAGAAGATTAAAAGTCATTCTAGAAAACCAAGAAATTTATTTATCAAGACGAAAAATTAAAGAAATTATGAATAAACATAATTTAATATCAAAATACACTAAATTATCATACAAAAATCATAATAACAAAGTTAACGATAGTCCAATAAACAATCTTGTTGATAGAAACTTTAATAATAGAGTTAAAAATGAAGTTATTGTTAGTGATTTAACTTATGTTCAAGTAAATGGTAAGTGAAACTATATTTGTTTATTAATTGACCTATTTAACCGCGAAATAATTGGACATAGTGTAGGTACTAAAAAAGATGCATCATTAGTATATCAAGCATTTATGCACTCAAATCGCTGTTTAAAAGATATTCAAATATTTCATAGTGATCGCGGTAATGAATTTAATAATAAAATTATTGATAAACTTTTACTAGCATTCAATATTAATCGCTCTTTAAGCAAAAAAGGTTGTCCTTATGATAACGCTGTTGCTGAAGCAACCTTTAAAACTTTCAAAACCGAATTTATTAATGATAAAAATTTTACATCATTAATCCAATTAAAATTAGAATTATTTGATTACATCAATTGATATAACAACATAAGAATTCACAGCACTTTAAACTACTTAACTCCAGTTAATTATCAAAAACAAATGTCTACCAAAAAATAGTCCTAAAAAAGGTTGCCATTCCAATTATGTTTTTCATTAAACTTAAATTTTCGATGTCCATCATCAATATTTATATATAACGTTTGATTTGGTTCTAATTGGATTTTAGGAATATTAGTTTTTGGTAATTGAAATTGGCTTTTCTCCCTTTATGTACTATTTTAATTTTATCACATAAATGCTGAGAAAAGCCTATCTACGGACTTCTCCCCACATTTTTAAATCAAACATAGAATTACAGTTTCAAAACTAGGTATCTTGTTGAATTTATATGCAGCTTCTTTAGCATATAAATGAACATGATGTTTTGCAACTTTGATATGTGTTTTAAATGTTCTTCTTATATGTTTTCAAACTGATTCAATTTGGTTGGTATTTACACCAATTTTTGAAACATAGCCATCTTGATGGTTAACTGTTTCATGCTTAGTGAAAACTGATTTAAAATCGCAATATCCTTTTCAAGAATCAGTATATACAAGACATTTTGAAGAAATGTGGTTTTTTGCAAACTGCAAAAGATTTTTACTCTTTGCGTTTTTCAATACTTTCACAATTAAATTATTGGTTGTTTTTTGATAAATGCCAACAATCAAGGTTTTATTCACCAAGGATCTTCCTTGTTTTTTAAAACCCATATGTGAAAGATACATTTCATCAATTTGCACTGTACCTTCAACAATAAATTGAGGTTTTTGTGCAATACGTGTTCTGATTTTATGAGTCATTCTTCAAGCAGTTTTCAAAGTCACTCCCAATTCTTTTGCAATATCTGTTGATGGAATTCCATGTTTGGTGTTTATTCATCTAAAGATAAGATAAAACCAAGATGTTAAAGATGTTTGTGACCTTGAAAATATGGTGCCTGTAAGAATGCTAAATGTTTGATTACATTTTAAACATCTCATTCTTTTTAAATCAGAAGTATTCAAATTAAAACTAAAACACCTAATACATTTTTTTTCTTTCAAATTTGCTATATATGCAAGACATTGCTGTTCAGTTTGAAAAGCATTGTTGAATTCATTCAGTTTCATTATTCCCTCCACAAGTACATGTGGGGAGAAGTCCGTACATTTTTTATAACCTGTTCATCATACATATCATCAAAAATTAAATTAGATGACAAATTTTCACTACTCATTACCGAACTTTGTTCTTCATTAACCATATATTCAAACTCTATTTTCTCTAACAACTTATCTAATTCTGTTTCTTGTGTTTCTGAATAAAGTTGTAATTCTAAAACATCTCATGCAATATTTTTTATTTGTTCACTACACATATCATAACAATTAAAACTGCTTAAATCAAAATTTTGTTTTGAACTAAAAACATAATCAGATTGTAATTCTCTTTGTTTTTCCTTTTCTTGCTTATTAAGCTGCTGTCTTATTTTCTTATATTCTTTCCTTCTTGCCTTCACTTCAGACCTTTGAGCATATTCTCTCACTTTTTCTTTCATTTCAGGTCTTTGCATATATTCTCTTCTTCTCGCCTTTACTTCTGGCCTTTGAGCATATTTTTTCTTTCTTACTTTTACTTCAGGTTTTTGATTATATTCTTTTATTTTTGCTTTTATTTCAGGTTTTTGATCATATTTTTGTTGTTTTTCTTTATTAGATTGTTTATTAACTATTTCATTAATTTGAAATGAATAAACTGTATTAATAACTATACTTCCATTATTCATGTTTTTCCCTTCTAAATATAATTAATTAAATTTAATTTAAACTTTTACCACATTTTTCTATCTATTAAAAATTATATTTATTTTTTTTGATAAATAAAACTGTATTATTGTGAATTTTTTTTCAAATTCTTAATAAAATAAAAAATTTTATAGTATAAAATAACCATAAAATTTTTTATTTTTTATTATATTTTTAATTAAGTCTTGGAAAATATTACTAAAAAAGTAAAATTTAATTTCAAAATTAATTCATCATTAAAATTATTAATAACTAATTTTATCGTTTAGATTTATTGAAAGCAATACCCAATGCTTTTGGTGTTTTACTTCATTTTGATGTAAACACTAAAACTAATAAAGATGTTACAAAAGGCAATATATTCCATATATCAGAATTACTTGATATTCATTGAGTAATATTTGGTAAAAACGTAATTCTGGCACCTGTTGTTTCAATAATAGCAAATAAGGCAGCACCAATTGTAATCAATGGTACCCTTCATTGTCCAAAAATTAAAATAGCTAAAGCAATAAAACCATTTCCACTAACTGTTCCACGAAAAGTTTGACTAGCATACATTGGAAAAATACCACCAGCAATTCCTGCTAAAAAACCAGATAATAATACAGCAACATATCGTTGTTTAATAACATTAATTCCCGCAGCATCAACTGCATTGGGATTTTCACCAGTCGCAACATGATGTAATCCTCATTTAGTATATTTCAAAATAATAGCAATACTGACTAAAACTATAATTGCTAAAAATAAATATAAATTAAAAAATTCATTATTACCAATTTTTGGTAATTGATAAATATTTGTTAATGAAATAAAACCATTATTCCCTGGTAACTGAACAACAAAAACTGCAATTGCTGCTGATAAAATATTAATTGCAACGCCAGAAATAATTTGATCAGATTTTAAAGTAACTGATGCAAAAGCATGGAAACAAGCAAATCCCATTCCCGCTAATCCACCTACTAATAAAGCAATAATTTGTGATCAATTACCTCAATTAACACCTATATTTTTTCCAAATGAAGAAAAAGCAAGAGCACCAATTGTCATCATTCCTTCAATACCAATATTAACAACACCAGCACGTTCTGAAATTAATCCAGATAATGCACCAAGTACTAAAACAACAAAAATTAAACTAGAATGTTCAAGAATTATTTTGAGTGCTTCCATTAACTTTTTCCTCCTGTTCTTTCGGTTTTTATTTTCATAATTGCTTGTTGTTCATTTTTAAATATATCAGTAAATTTATTAATAAAAGTTGTCTTTTCAATTTCCGCTTTTTTAGTAAATTGTTTGGTTAATATATTAATATTACTATTAATTGGGATAATTTGACTTTTTAATTGCTGTTTGTTAATTTTATAATTTTTAATTAACTCTTTAACATTATTTTTATAATTAGTTTGAAGTTGATGTTTTGCTAAAATTAATTGTTTTTTTATTTTTTTATCATCAGTTTTAACTTTTTGATTTTTTAATGACTTTAATTCATCACTTAATTCTTGTTTCAATTTATTAATTTCTCGATAAAGATTTAATTTTAAGTCTTTTACTCTTGACTTATCTAATATTGCTTTTTGTTTTTTTAATAATGTTATTTCTCGAATTAAATCTTGCTTATAGTTATAAACATTATTTTCATATTTCATTTTTTCATTAATATACATATTTAAACTTTCACCATAAATCGTTTTTATTTCTTGTTGAAAATTATTTCAATTACCAATTTTACCTTTTTTTCAAATTGCATTATATTGTTTATATATATAATGATTTAAAGCTTTATTTTCTTGGAAAAATTGTGCTCAATTAACACCAACTTTATCATTTTTATTATTAATAACTGCTTGTAACTGTAAGTTGATATCACTATTAACTTTATTAATTTCTTGCGAAAGATTTTGTTTTAAATTTTTAACTTTTGACTCATAATCTGATAATGATTTATTATATTCTATCTTTAAGTGATTAATTTTATTATTTTTTTCTTTAATTAAATCTGATTTTAACTTATTATATTGTCTCTTTATTTTAAAATTTTCAATAAAATGATAGTACATCTTGGCAATAAAACTATTTGTAACTTTTCGTTTTTCTCCATCAAAGGCTATATTTAAATAACGAATTAAAAATTTAATTGGCTGTAAACGAGATAATAAAACTGAACAGGCAGCTGAATAAATAATAACACCAAAAATAATATCACCAGTTGCTGTTGGTAATGTTAATACTGAACCAATTGAACCACCGCTCTTAATTAAACCTCAAAGAAAAGCAGAACCCACAACACCTATTGGATTAATTTGACCAACTAAAGCAACAGCTATACTATCAAAACCAATAGTCGGCAAATCATCAGTTAAAAAACTAATTGAAGGATTTTTGGCAATGTAATAAATAACAGCCATTACTCCTGCTAATGCTCCTGAAATAACAAATGATGTTATGCAATAATGTTTATGATTAATACCACTATAAACCGCAGCAAATGGATTTAAACCTACTGTTCGAATTTTATAACCTAAAGTTGTTTTTTTCAATAAGAATCAAACTGTTATTATTAAAATAATAGAAATTAATAATGGTAGTATACAATTATAACCATTAATACTCATACTCATACTATCATGAATAGTTGCTGATGTTCCGTGATCAGCATCATATAAATCTTTATTGATTTTAAATAGTCATTTTACTAAATATCAAATTGTTCAATTTAATAAAATAGAAGTAACAACCTCATGAACATTAAAAAAAACTTTTAATAACACTGTTACCAACGCCACCAATATTGCTGCTAATACTCCAGCAAAAAACGCGCTAATTATAGCTAATGGTTGTGATAAGTCATAACGAACACCAATTGCGATAACAACAGCTCCTGCTGCTAACATTTGACCAGCAACTCCAATATTAAACATTCCTAAGCGGAAAGAAATAACTAGTGCTAATCCTGCTACAATATAAATTGCTCATCAAACTAAAGTATTATCTCAATTATTAGCTGGCCAACTTGTAAAAGCATATGTTAATAACAACTGAAAATAAGTAAAAGCATTTTGACCTGAACCAATTATAACAAAACAAGCAATAATTAATCCAAAAATAATGGCAAAAATTGAACCCTTAAATTTAGTAAAATTACTATTCATTTCTTTTGAACCAAGATATAAACGACTTCGTCGTTTTAAAAATCATGTTTTTTGTTTAAACATTATCTTCATTTCCTTCCATTAACATTTTTTGTCCTGCCATCATTAATCCTAACTGTTCACGAGTAACATTTTTAGCACTAACATTACCAGTAATTTTACCAGCATGTAAAACAACAATTCGATCTGCTAATGACATAACTTCTGATAATTCATAAGAAATTAATAATACTGCATTACCTTCATTTTTTTTATCAAGAATACGACTATGAATATATTCAATAGCACCAATATCCAAGCCACGTGTTGGCTGAGCAACAACTAAAATTTTATGTTTTCTTGTTAATTCTCTACCAACAACCGCTTTTTGTTGATTACCACCCGACAAACCTCTAACTAAAGCAAAACCACTTTTACTACCACGAACATCATAATTATTAATAATATTTTGTGCATAAGATTGAATAGCTTTACTGCGAATCAAACCATGCTTAGAAAAAGGATATTCGCTAATATTTTGTAAAACCATATTATCAATAACATTATAATCTAAAACAAGTCCATATTTATGACGATCTTCAGGAATATGACTTAAACCATTTTTATATAAACTTTGAATTGAACTGTGTTTCATATTCTTATTACCAAAAAAAATATCACCTTTTTCTGGCTTAATTAAACCAGTAATTGTTGAAATTAATTCGGTTTGACCATTACCTTCAATACCAGCAATAGCCACAATTTCTCGTGACTTAACTTCTAAACTAAAATCAGAAAGACCCATTATTGATTTCTTATTACCAATTTTATGAACAAATAAATTATCAATTTTTAATAATACTGGCCCTAATACAACATTACCTTGATTTCTAATATCAACTAAATCTCTACCAACCATCAAAGTAGCAATTTCTTCTTTAGTTTTACTCTTAGATTCAAAAGTTTCAATAACTTTACCTAAACGAATTACTGTAACATTATCAGCAACTTGTTTAACCTCTTCTAATTTATGACTAATAAAAATAATAGTTTTACCATCACGTCTAAGTTCTTCAATAATTGTTAATAAACTAGTAATTTCTTGTGGTGTTAAAACCGCGGTTGGTTCATCAAGCACAATAATACTAGCACCACGATAAAGAACTTTTAAAATTTCAACACGTTGTTGCATACCAACACTAGCATTCTCAATTTTTAAATTAAGTTTAATGTCTAATTTATATTTTTTTGAAATTTCTAAAATTTTAGACTTAGCTTTTTTATAATTAATTCACTGTCATTTATGAACTGGTTCACTACCTAAAATAATATTTTGTAAAATAGTGAAGTTATCAACTAATTTAAAATGTTGATGTACCATTCCAATACCTAATTCACCTGCTATAATTGGTCCTGATATTACTACTTCTTTACCATTAATTTTAATAATACCTTTTGTTGGTTGATATAGTCCAAATAAGATTGACATTAGTGTCGATTTACCTGCACCATTCTCACCAACCAAAGCATGAATTTCTCCTTTTTTAATTTTAATAGAAATATTATTGTTAGCAATAATAGTATCTAAAAAAACTTTAGTAATACCTTCCATTTCAACAGCATATTGTAAGTTCTGTTTTTCAATATTTACTTGCATTTTATCACCCCTCTTAATTATTTAAATGGATCATATTCTTTTTTAATACCATTAATTCAATAATGATCTTTTAAATTGAGTACTTTTTGTCATCCAGCAGAAATTTTATCTAATCAATTAGTAGTTTCTGTCATTAATGGTGTGTAAATATCTTTATCACCATCTTTAATTGCTTTATTTGGTGCTATTCCAGTAAAATTAGGTCCACCTCTGTATGGTGCATCATCAATAAATGTTTGATCGGCAGTTGGATCAGTTGGATGCTCTGGATTCTGATTAGTTTTACCAACTGATTTTCAGAGCATAAGTTTAATTGAACTAATTAAATCTTTTTCTGCAGAAGTAATAAATCTATCTGCAGATTGTGGATATTGAAGTTGTTGATCTGTATCAACACCAATAATTTTACCTTGACCAGATTTTTTTAATGATGATAAAGTATCTTCGGTTTGTGGTCCTGCTACTGGAAAAATAATATTAGTTTTTTGTCGAGCAAGATCATCATTAATTGCTTGTGAACCTTTTGAACCTTGAGTAAAATCACCGCTAAATTGAGTACCTGAATTTATAAATTTAATATTTGGTAATGGTTCTTTAAAATCTGAATTTAAAATTTTAACTCATGATATTAATTTTTCTTCATCTTCTTTATTTTTAAATTTATTATTAAAAAACTGTATGGCTCAATAATAACCATACATATAATTAGTAACTGCTGGAATATCAAGTCCACCATAGGTTGACATTTTTAAATTATCAAGTCCACCATATTGATTAGCATGAGCAGTTAACCATATTGCCCCTGCCAATCCGGCTAAAAAGCCTGATTGTTCTGCTTTGTAAAGTAAACCAGCCAATTGCTTATTAGATTTTGGTACTTCTTTATTTGGAGTATCACCATCAATAAAAATAAATTTCACTTTATGTTTTAAAATAGTATTTTGTGCTTTAATCAAAGCATTATGATGTAAAAATCCTGAAGCAATAATTACTTTACTATTTATGAAAACGGCTTTATTATATGATGTCATTAAATCATCAGTATTAGTTAATTGGGGATTATCTCAAGAAACCTCAATTCTTTTATTTTTATATTGAGGATCAACATAATCACTATGTGTTCAATCATTAAACTCTTGTTTAAACTTGAGAGCAGCATTATATGATGATTCATTAAAAGAAGCATCATTAATAGTATGTCCATCAGTTACAACAGTTATTCGATAAATATTTGGATCATTAAACTGACTATTGCAAGCAATGATTGGTAATATCATTATTACTGACAATGATATTGCACTAAATACAGTAAAAATTTTACGCATACTATTATATTCCTCCTACAAATATATATAAATATTTATGGCTTTTCTCCCTTTATGTACTATTTTAATTTTATCACATAAATGCTGAGAAAAGCCTATCTACGGACTTCTCCCCACATTTTTAAATCAAACATAGAATTACAGTTTCAAAACTAGGTATCTTGTTGAATTTATATGCAGCTTCTTTAGCATATAAATGAACATGATGTTTTGCAACTTTGATATGTGTTTTAAATGTTCTTCTTATATGTTTTCAAACTGATTCAATTTGGTTGGTATTTACACCAATTTTTGAAACATAGCCATCTTGATGGTTAACTGTTTCATGCTTAGTGAAAAATGATTTAAAATCGCAATATCCTTTTCAAGAATCAGTATATACAAGACATTTTGAAGAAATGTGGTTTTTTGCAAACTGCAAAAGATTTTTACTCTTTGCGTTTTTCAATACTTTCACAATTAAATTATTGGTTGTTTTTTGATAAATGCCAACAATCAAGGTTTTATTCACCAAGGATCTTCCTTGTTTTTTAAAACCCATATGTGAAAGATACATTTCATCAATTTGCACTGTACCTTCAACAATAAATTGAGGTTTTTGTTTTGCAATACGTGTTCTGATTTTATGAGTCATTCTTCAAGCAGTTTTCAAAGTCACTCCCAATTCTTTTGCAATATCTGTTGATGGAATTCCATGTTTGGTGTTTATTCATCTAAATATAAGATAAAACCAAGATGTTAAAGATGTTTGTGACCTTGAAAATATGGTACCTGTGAGAATGCTAAATGTTTGATTACATTTTAAATATCTCATTGTTTTTAAATCAGAAGTATTCAAATTAAAATTAAAACACCTAATACATTTGTTTTCTTTCAAATTTGCTATATATGCAAGACATTGCTGTTCAGTTTGAAAAGCATTTTTGAATTCATTCAGTTTCATTATTCCCTCCACAAGTACATGTGGGGAGAAGTCCGATATTTATATAAAAAAAAATATAAAAAAGAAAGCAAAAACATTGCTTTCTTAATTCAATTATTCAAAATAAAATAAAACTGTGTATAAATAAATTTTGAAAATAAATAGGTGGGAATAACTTACTATTAAAAAATACAGTATATATGTATTTAATATTAATTATTTTCTTATTTTCACAATTAACTCTAAACACTAGTTTCTCCTTTAATGGCATAACTACCATTATATAAGATAATAAAACTTATTCTTTAAAAATTCAAGAATAATTATAATTTTTTTAAAATATATAGTAAAGTTTTATTAAAACTGTGGTTTATACTTTTCAACACTTTCATCAACATAATTTTTTCAAGCATTTTCTCACTTATCACGAGTAGAATCATTAACTAAATCAGCAACTAATTTATTATAAGCGTCAGTTACTTTTTGTGCTAAACGTCAATAATCATTACTATCAATAATTAAGTTATTATAAATAGCACTAATAGAATCATTATTAGCAATTCCAAGATATTGCTGACCACCTAATGCTGGTTGTGATATGCTGCCATCAAAGTATTGTTCACCATTAATAGGTTTAATAACTGAATGTTGATCATCCTTATTATAATCTAAATTAAAAGAATGTCATAATCAAGTATTAACTGACTTATGAATTCCTTTTAAAGCTGATGTAATAAAAATATCTTTAGCATAACTATATTGAACACTTTGATCAACATCGACACCAATAATTTTTGCTTTGCTATTAGTAGTAGAGTTTTTAACAGCTGATACTAAATCAATTGTTTGTGCTCCTGCAACAGGCATTACAATATCATCTTTATATCCATCAATTAATTGTGAAGTTATTGCTTTTGATGATTTTGTACCAGATTCAAAACTACCTGTAAATTGTTTAGCAATTTTATCAAAATGAATATCAAATTTATTAGTTCATTTTTCAATTTTTTCCTTACCCTCTTTAATTCTAATGGCATTAGTCATTTCCAATAAATTATCATTGCTATTACGATATTTATTAAAATAATATACACCTCAATAATAACCCATCATATAACTAACAATAGTATCAGCTGGTAAACTACCAAAAGTTGACATCTTTAAACCATTATCATCATATGTTTCATGATTAGCTGCTAATCATATTGCTCCTGCTAATCCTGATAAAAACCCTGATTGTTCTGCTGAATAACTTAAACACGCTACATCAACTGGTTTTTCTAATTTAGCATCAACTAAAATAAAACGAACACCTAACTTTTTATATTGATTTTTAATAGCTGGTGTTAATGCACCAAGATGATTAAACCCAACAACAATAATTGTTTTAGCACCAGCAAATGTTGCTAAATTATAATTATTTTGTAAAGTTGAAACAGTACTATCTCGTGAAATAATTCAACGTGTTTTCATTTTTTTATTTTTTCAAACTTCATTACCGGGTAAATTACTAATCATAATACGATTATCATTAAATGTTTTAGTAAACTCTTTTGAACCTTCTAATACTTGCTGATTAAAAGCTTTATCAAATAAATCACCACCATCAGTAATTATTCAAATATCACCAACACTAGGAATACTACATCCAATTAATCCTACTGACGAACTATTTATTAACAAAGTAATAATTAATAATTTTAAAAAATATTTCATAAATTTCTCCTATAAATAAAAAAATGTACTACAGTAAAAATATTAATATTTAGGCTTTTCTCCCTTTATGTACTATTTTAATTTTATCACATAAATGCTGAGAAAAGCCTATCTACGGACTTCTCCCCACATTTTTAAATCAAACATAGAATTACAGTTTCAAAACTAGGTATCTTGTTGAATTTATATGCAGCTTCTTTAGCATATAAATGAACATGATGTTTTGCAACTTTGATATGTGTTTTAAATGTTCTTCTTATATGTTTTCAAACTGATTCAATTTGGTTGGTATTTACACCAATTTTTGAAACATAGCCATCTTGATGGTTAACTGTTTCATGCTTAGTGAAAACTGATTTAAAATCGCAATATCCTTTTCAAGAATCATTATCGGACTTCTCCCCACATGTACTTGTGGAGGGAATAATGAAACTGAATGAATTCAACAATGCTTTTCAAACTGAACAGCAATGTCTTGCATATATAGCAAATTTGAAAGAAAACAAATGTATTAGGTGTTTTAATTTTAATTTGAATACTTCTGATTTAAAAAGAATGAGATGTTTAAAATGTAATCAAACATTTAGCATTCTCACAGGCACCATATTTTCAAGGTCACAAACATCTTTAACATCTTGGTTTTATCTTATCTTTAGATGAATAAACACCAAACATGGAATTCCATCAACAGATATTGCAAAAGAATTGGGAGTGACTTTGAAAACTGCTTGAAGAATGACTCATAAAATCAGAACACGTATTGCAAAACAAAAACCTCAATTTATTGTTGAAGGTACAGTGCAAATTGATGAAATGTATCTTTCACATATGGGTTTTAAAAAACAAGGAAGATCCTTGGTGAATAAAACCTTGATTGTTGGCATTTATCAAAAAACAACCAATAATTTAATTGTGAAAGTATTGAAAAACGCAAAGAGTAAAAATCTTTTGCAGTTTGCAAAAAACCACATTTCTTCAAAATGTCTTGTATATACTGATTCTTGAAAAGGATATTGCGATTTTAAATAAGTTTTCACTAAGCATGAAACAGTTAACCATCAAGATGGCTATGTTTCAAAAATTGGTGTAAATACCAACCAAATTGAATCAGTTTGAAAACATATAAGAAGAACATTTAAAACACATATCAAAGTTGCAAAACATCATGTTCATTTATATGCTAAAGAAGCTGCATATAAATTCAACAAGATACCTAGTTTTGAAACTGTAATTCTATGTTTGATTTAAAAATGTGGGGAGAAGTCCGTAGATAGGCTTTTCTCAGCATTTATATGATAAAATTAAAATAGTACATAAAGGGAGAAAAGCCATCATTATATACAAGACATTTTGAAGAAATGTGGTTTTTTGCAAACTGCAAAAGATTTTTACTCTTTGCGTTTTTCAATACTTTCACAATTAAATTATTGGTTGTTTTTTGATAAATGCCAACAATCAAGGTTTTATTCACCAAGGATCTTCCTTGTTTTTTAAAACCCATATGTGAAAGATACATTTCATCAATTTGCACTGTACCTTCAACAATAAATTGAGGTTTTTGTTTTGCAATACGTGTTCTGATTTTATGAGTCATTCTTCAAGCAGTTTTCAAAGTCACTCCCAATTCTTTTGCAATATCTGTTGATGGAATTCCATGTTTGGTGTTTATTCATCTAAAGATAAGATAAAACCAAGATGTTAAAGATGTTTGTGACCTTGAAAATATGGTGCCTGTGAGAATGCTAAATGTTTGATTACATTTTAAACATCTCATTCTTTTTAAATCAGAAGTATTCAAATTAAAATTAAAACACCTAATACATTTGTTTTCTTTCAAATTTGCTATATATGCAAGACATTGCTGTTCAGTTTGAAAAGCATTGTTGAATTCATTCAGTTTCATTATTCCCTCCACAAGTACATGTGGGGAGAAGTCCGATATTTATTTACAATTTTTTTATACTTTATTTTTACCATATTTTTCATCAAAATTAATAATTCCTCTATTATATGCATCAATAATAATTCGTGCGCAATGAACAGGATTATATAAAATATTAGTTTTTAATTGTGAATTAGCCATTAACAGTTTAATAAATAGTTCAAAATCATTTTCTTTTAATACAAAATCATGCGTAAAACCTTTTATATCATTCATATCTACTAATAATGCTAAAAGAATTTTATGAATTATTCCTCATGAAGAATTTTTAGCATTACTCTCAATTCTACTAATTGTTGCTTGACGAACACCTACTAATTTCCCCAAATATGCTTGCGTTCAACCAAGTCTTAGACGTATACGCCTAATTTCTACTTCAATTGCCATTTTATTTCCCTCTCTAATTTTAGTTATTCCCAAACTTATTATGTTATGAAAAATTATAAAAAGATAAATTTTATTCTATATTTGCATAAAATATAATAAAATTAATATGGTGATACAAAATGGAAAATGAATTAATTAAATACTGAACAAAAAAAAGTTTTTTTTATGTTAGCATTTTGTGATTAATTGTTCAAATTATATTTATAATAATAGGTTCAATTTTAATAAATACTACTAGCGAAAAAATAATTAATATTTTATTAATAGTTGGCATAAATAGTTTAATTCTATTAATTTTGTTTGCTTTTTCTATTAATCATTATACTTATGAAACGGTTTATCAAATTAAAGTCAAAGGTAGTACTTTTCAAACTAAATTTTATCGTTATCTAATTATTCTATTTAGTTTTGGTTGATTAATTTTTTTCATTTTAAATGCATTATTTATGTTAGTTGAAACTGCCGTTTTTAAAAGCAAACTTGATTATTTTAATACTTTAAACGATCATTGATGAATTTTACTTATTGTAACAATATTTAACGTTTTAATTATTAGCATACATCGACAATTAATGCATTATACATTAACAAATTTACAATTACCATGAAGTAAATATATAAATAATAAAAAGTAGATTATATCTACTTTTTCTTTGCATCTCATAAATTTATAATGTTTTTTGCACTAATTAAACCAAATAATGATCCACAAGCAACTAAACCACCATTCAATCCAATAAAAACAAATGATAATCCTAATAGTAAAGTTATTACTCCATTGCCAAGACTAGCAATACTAACAATAATTAATGGTAATAATGTAACAACAATTGAAGCAACTCCAATTACTAAACCAAGAATATAACCAATTCTTTGTTCAAATGCTTTTCTTGAATTTATCATAACTAAAATAAATATAAAAATACCATAAGTTGTTAGACAAGCTATCAATATAATTCATCCCAATCATTGAATAGTACTTAATCCAGAATCAAAAACTTCTTGTAATCATTCTCCAAACTTCCATAATAATTCATAAGAACTTTCCATTAATCCTTTTAAAGAAATCATAATTATAGAAATAACCATTACCGGCATTAATGTTGTCAAAAGTAGATAAATACCAATGTTAGATAATGTTTTTGAAAATTTTAACATCCTTTTTACCTCTTTATAATTATTATTTCGCAATATTTCTAGTAAACTATTCGTACTTTATCTTTAACATCTTATGCAAAAAAAATTTAAAATCTATAAACAATAATTTTATTTATCAATCATTTTTAAAATTATTAAAAACTAAATGTAATTAATAATTAAGTATCTAATTTTACATTTATCTTAACATTTAGCCAATATAAATCAACAATAATACGTAATTTAAATAGTTAAAAATAATTATATCTTGTCTTTTAAATTTTAAAAATAAATATATTATCTTTATTGATTGTAAAATTTCAAAAAAAATGTTAAAAAAACTACAAACTAAATATAGTTTTTAACCTATTTACTTTGTTTCTCAAAGTAAATAGATTTTTATTTTTAAAAGGAGAAAAAACATGAAAAAAATATTAAAAATAATAAGTGGTTTAATAATTATTACAAGTACAAGTTTAAGCGCTATTGGATGTTATAAAAATAACAATATTTATGATTTAAAAGTGTTACAATCAATAATTTGACAAGAATCAGCAGAAAGAAAAATATCATTATTAAATACTTTTCGTGCAGCAATAAAACAGTATGATGATGTTATAGAAGCAAATAAAAAACATTTATCATTAGATGTTATTTACGCAACCGCAAATAAACCTAATGCCAAAAATGATGAAGAAGATAAAAATTATACTGTGCATTATAATGAATCAAAAATTGAAGCTAATAAATATGTACCTATTGTTATTACTGATTTGGATGAAACATTCATAAATAATATTGGTTTTTCAATTTATAAATTTTTTAATCCAAAAATGAAAGATATGGATTATGAATTTAAAAAATGAGTTGATCATCAAGTCAATTTTGAAGAACAACTTTATAATGGAGTTTTAGCATTTGTTAAACATGTATGAAAAAGTGGTGGTATTGTTTTATTTGATTCAAATCGTTTTCAAGGCGAAAATATCAAGTATGGAGATGAAGCAATACCAACTAAAAAACTAATAGAAAATAATTATTATCCAAAGGCATTTCTTGATAGTTATGTTTGATGAATGCAAGGAGTAACTAAATATGATTCAAATAATTATAAAGATTTAATATCAAAAGAAAATCGTTTTAATTATATTAATAATAACAATTTTAAATTATCATCAAAAGATAAAAATAGTATGCAAATAAAAAATTGAGAAAATGATTTAGTACCAATAAAAAATGTACCATCACATATTGTAATGAGATTGGGTGATAACATTAATGATTTTCATTCTAATTTAACTAATTCAAAATTAATTGATAAAATATCATTAAAAAATGAATTAATAAATAATAAAAATTTTAATAACTTAATTGGTAAAGTGGGAGATGAATTTTGATTTACAAAAAATGAAAATAGAGAAATAATAGAACATTATTGAAAAGAAAATGAAAAAAATAGTTTAATTGATAGTGATCTAAAAAACCTTGGTTTTGTAAAAGAAATTAAACTAGAAGAAGGAAAAATTAATTGAAAAGAAACTTATGTACTGGTTGGTGGTAATGATGTATATGGTAATTTTTTATGAGATTTAGAAAAAAAATATGGTTCTAATTTAGATAATTGATTAAATTTACTAAAACATTATTTCAAAAAATATGAAAATATATGAAAATAATTTACAAAAATTAATATTCAATCTCTAAATAAAATTAATATATATATATATATATTAATTGTAAATGGGCGGTTGTCAAAGTACGTATGAGATTAACCCTTAGAATTATGAAGTAACATTAACAATATAACTGCAAATTATATGATTTGTTAATTAAATTATAACATAAAATTTAAAAAGATTAAAAAATATAACGGACTTCTCCCCACATGTACTTGTGGAGGGAATAATGAAACTGAATGAATTCAACAATGCTTTTCAAACTGAACAGCAATGTCTTGCATATATAGCAAATTTGAAAGAAAACAAATGTATTAGGTGTTTTAATTTTAATTTGAATACTTCTGATTTAAAAAGAATGAGATGTTTAAAATGTAATCAAACATTTAGCATTCTCACAGGCACCATATTTTCAAGGTCACAAACATCTTTAACATCTTGGTTTTATCTTATCTTTAGATGAATAAACACCAAACATGGAATTCCATCAACAGATATTGCAAAAGAATTGGGAGTGACTTTGAAAACTGCTTGAAGAATGACTCATAAAATCAGAACACGTATTGCAAAACAAAAACCTCAATTTATTGTTGAAGGTACAGTGCAAATTGATGAAATGTATCTTTCACATATGGGTTTTAAAAAACAAGGAAGATCCTTGGTGAATAAAACCTTGATTGTTGGCATTTATCAAAAAACAACCAATAATTTAATTGTGAAAGTATTGAAAAACGCAAAGAGTAAAAATCTTTTGCAGTTTGCAAAAAACCACATTTCTTCAAAATGTCTTGTATATACTGATTCTTGAAAAGGATATTGCGATTTTAAATCAGTTTTCACTAAGCATGAAACAGTTAACCATCAAGATGGCTATGTTTCAAAAATTGGTGTAAATACCAACCAAATTGAATCAGTTTGAAAACATATAAGAAGAACATTTAAAACACATATCAAAGTTGCAAAACATCATGTTCATTTATATGCTAAAGAAGCTGCATATAAATTCAACAAGATACCTAGTTTTGAAACTGTAATTCTATGTTTGATTTAAAAATGTGGGGAGAAGTCCGTAGATAGGCTTTTCTCAGCATTTATGTGATAAAATTAAAATAGTACATAAAGGGAGAAAAGCCATAGCAAATTTGAAAGAAAACAAATGTATTAGGTGTTTTAATTTTAATTTGAATACTTCTGATTTAAAAAGAATGAGATGTTTAAAATGTAATCAAACATTTAGCATTCTCACAGGCACCATATTTTCAAGGTCACAAACATCTTTAACATCTTGGTTTTATCTTATCTTTAGATGAATAAACACCAAACATGGAATTCCATCAACAGATATTGCAAAAGAATTGGGAGTGACTTTGAAAACTGCTTGAAGAATGACTCATAAAATCAGAACACGTATTGCAAAACAAAAACCTCAATTTATTGTTGAATGTACAGTGCAAATTGATGAAATGTATCTTTCACATATGGGTTTTAAAAAACAAGGAAGATCCTTGGTGAATAAAACCTTGATTGTTGGCATTTATCAAAAAACAACCAATAATTTAATTGTGAAAGTATTGAAAAACGCAAAGAGTAAAAATCTTTTGCAGTTTGCAAAAAACCACATTTCTTCAAAATGTCTTGTATATACTGATTCTTGAAAAGGATATTGCGATTTTAAATCAGTTTTCACTAAGCATGAAACAGTTAACCATCAAGATGGCTATGTTTCAAAAATTGGTGTAAATACCAACCAAATTGAATCAGTTTGAAAACATATAAGAAGAACATTTAAAACACATATCAAAGTTGCAAAACATCATGTTCATTTATATGCTAAAGAAGCTGCATATAAATTCAACAAGATACCTAGTTTTGAAACTGTAATTCTATGTTTGATTTAAAAATGTGGGGAGAAGTCCGTAGATAGGCTTTTCTCAGCATTTATGTGATAAAATTAAAATAGTACATAAAGGGAGAAAAGCCTCTTAAAATTAGAATAAAAAATATTAAATTGTATTACTTTAAGCACTATTAAGATAACTTCTACTATTTAAATAATTTGCTTTTGCTATTAACATATTATTCAATGTTTGATGATGATATATTTTTGCTCCATTAGTTAAAGATTTTAAAAAATGATATACATCACTTTCAGCACTACATCCAATATTTCAATCAGCATTTTGATTAATAATTCCTTGTTCATTATTTTTAAAATAATTATAATTTTTTTTAGTAACTTTATTATGATTATTTTCTAAAATAGTAATTAATTCATTATACTTACCATTTGAAAAAGTAGTTGTTACATCTAAATATTTTGTTCAATCAAGTGCTTTCTTTTGATGTGGAATGGCAACCCTTTTTAGGACTATTTTTTGGTAGACATTTGTTTTTGATAATTAACTGGAGTTAAGTAGTTTAAAGTGCCGTGAATTCTTATGTTATTATATAAATTGATGTAATCAAATAATTCTAATTTTAATTGGATTAATGATGTAAAATTTTTATCATTAATAAATTCGGTTTTGAAAGTTTTAAAGGTTGCTTCAGCAACAGCGTTATCATAAGGACAACCTTTTTTGCTTAAAGAGCGATTAATATTGAATGCTAGTAAAAGTTTATCAATAATTTTATTATTAAATTCATTACCGCGATCACTATGAAATATTTGAATATCTTTTAAACAGCGATTTGAGTGCATAAATGCTTGATATACTAATGATGCATCTTTTTTAGTACCTACACTATGTCCAATTATTTCGCGGTTAAATAGGTAAATTAATAAACAAATATAGTTTCACTTACCATTTACTTGAACATAAGTTAAATCACTAACAATAACTTCATTTTTAACTCTATTATTAAAGTTTCTATTAACAAGATTGGTTATTTGACTATCATTGACTTTATTATGATAATTTTTGAATGATAATTTAGTGTATTTTGATATTAAATTATGTTTATTCATAATTTCTTTAATTTTTCGTCTTGATAAATAAATTTCTTGGTTTTCTAGAATGACTTTTAATCTTCTAGTACCATAAACTTCTTTATTTTTTTTAAAAGCACTAATAACAGCTTGTTCATAAATATTATTTTGAATTTTATTTTTTTTCTTTAAATTAAAATAATATGTTGATTTAGAGAGTTTTAAAAAATGACACATTGTGCGAATTTTATATTTAGATTTATTATTTGCAATAATCTCTACTTTCTGCCTATTATTAGTGCTGCTTGCTTTAAAATATCATTTTCCATTCTTAATTGTTTTAATTCTTTTCTTAATTTAATTAAGGCTTTTCTCCCTTTATGTACTATTTTAATTTTATCACATAAATGCTGAGAAAAGCCTATCTACGGACTTCTCCCCACATGGGAGCATACCGATGTTGTCAATAATATTCAAATTTGTCTTAAAATTATAAAGTTAGACGAGAATAATTTTGACTTCAATATGCAATTGTACGTTAATTTTAACACTTGAAAAATATTAGTCAACAATAATACTTGCTTTTATAATTCAAAAATTCTTATTAAAGCATCTTTAATAAGTTTTATTTTATTTTTCATTTTTTTAAAATTTTAATTTTAATTTATAATAACTGGATGGCAGTATTAATTTGGTAGCATTTAAAATTAACCATTTTTGTATACATATCAATGTTATAAGTTCTATCACCAATCATATGCTTTAAAATTTGTTTAATATTCGTTTCAGTAAAACAACCAATATTTTCAACTAATGCTTGGTTTAATACACCATCTTTGGCATTAATAAAATAACCAACTTTTAATTTTTTATATTGTAAAGTTAATGATTGCAAAAAATCAATTAATTCATAATATTGACCTTTGGAAAATAAATTTATTGCATTTTGATAGTGTAATTTAGCAATTTTATTTTTTCTTCTTCCTGCCATGATACCAAGAAATAAAACATGAAAAGCATGAAATTTATCTAAAATAAATTTAGCATTTAAAATTGTAGCAGTTTTTCTAATTAATTTTGCACTATCTCCACAAACTATTAAATTTGCTTGGTTAAAATTTTCAAAATATAAATTACCATATGTTTGAATTAATTTTGCTGTTTTTTCAGCACCAATTTCTGTTTTTGATACTCTTATTTGACATGCAACTCTTTTATTAATTAATTTTCCATTTTTCTTTTTACCAGTACAAAATACTAATAATCTCATCGAACATTTTTTACAATTTTTAGTATTGTGTTTTTCATTAAACTTAAATTTTCGATGTCCATCATCAATATTTATATATAATGTTTGATTTTTTTCTAATACTATTTTAGAAATATTAACTTTTGGTAATTCAAATTTTTGGTATGTTCTACAAACTGTACTATTACTTATTAAATCTTCAATAAAAGTATCACAAACATCACGATACTTTTTATCATCAGCAAAATATTTTAAAATTTGTTTAATAACATTTGGTGCAAGTTTGCTATATTTTTTAATACCAAGATATTTATCTAATAACGATACGTATTCAATTTTTTGGGTTTTTGTGTTATAATGTGTACAAATACGTCGTTTATATGTTAATAAACCTTTTTTTGTTTTTAATTTTCGTTGTCTAAATCTATATGATTTATATTCAGATTTATTACATTCATTTCATAATTGCTCATCTATTTTTGCAAATAATTCTTCTGTTTGCTTTAAACTTAATTCATCTTGATTAAAATCGTGTTTGTCTCAATCAAAATGATTAGGTAATGGTAGTATTAACATTTTTAATGTTCCTTTCTAAATTTGGTTTATTAATAATTTAATTTTAATTTTTTTTAAAAATAAGGAGTAAAAATGGCTTTTATTACTAGTTATGCACAATTAAATAAAAAATATAATCTTAATTTTAGTGATAATAATTATGGTTTTAATTGAGATATTTTTAAACAATTTGTTGGTGATGAATGAGCAGAATTTTTCACAACAAACTGTTTTTATCGTTTTGTACCAACCGCACGATTAACAAGAAAAACTTGAAACTGTTTAGCATTTGATTTATTTATATGTTGTAATTTTAGTGATAGTAGTGTTCAAGAAGTAAGACGATATGAAAATACTCATAATGAAACCACCATTGGGTCTTTAATGGATGTTTGTCAATATTTAGAAGATAACTATGATATTCATTTAGGGGTAAACAATCCACATGGTATTAAGTGAAAAATAACTAAGGATGGTGGATGTATTATTTTTCCTAATAATCAACAAATTGATTTTATTGGTTATGCTAATGGAAATAAAATTTTTGGTAAAGCGGTTGGTGGTTCAAGTTATTTATGTTCTAGAACCGATGAAATCATTATGGCAGAAGAAAAAGAAACATTAAGCGAAAAACAATTAACTCAACGTTATGAACGTTTAAAATTATCAATGTTTCGTAGTAATCGCATTAAAGTATCAAATCAACCAATTAAAGACTTAAGTTGAACATTTACGGATAGAAATATATTTAGTTCAACTTATGGTCAAAAAATTACTCGTTATTTTTATAAAAATCACTTTATTGCTTTTACTTGTAATCCTTATGATAAATATCATCCATTTTATTTGCTTTATTGCACGCCATATTTACCATTAAGTGATAAAGTGACAAATACTTTGAAAAAAATTGGTAAGATTTATTATGAAGACACCGAAGCATTTTCGGGTTTAGGATTATTTATTTTAAGATTTACCTTATTGCCATTTTGAAATAAATTAGAACCAGTAACTAAAAAATTAATTTTAGAATTAAAAAAGAAAAATCCTGATGAATTTAATACTGTTTATTATGGTTTTGAATTTTTAGATAGTGATGCTACCATTTTTCCTTTTCAAAAAACATTAAAATATTGACAAAAATATGATTTAAAACAATTTTATAATCAAGAAAAAGATATGTATAAATTTGATTTTTATTCAGTTGGTGTTGATTGAGCAACTGGTCATAAAGACCATACCGTATTTATGGTAGTTGGTTTTAAAGAATATAATAATACTGGTTATTATGATGCTTATATTATTTGTGAATTAGTAGTTACTCCAAATGATTTTATAAATGAAAATGAAAAAATTAATGCTTATGTAAATGAAATTTTAGGATTAATGGATAATTTTGAAAATTTTGAACAAACAATTTATTTTTATGATGATAAAGCAAGAACAGCAATGGATTGATTAAATCAAAAATTAATTGATGAACATAATATTATTTTAAGGCTTTTCTCCCTTTATGTACTATTTTAATTTTATCACATAAATGCTGAGAAAAGCCTATCTACGGACTTCTCCCCACATTTTTAAATCAAACATAGAATTACAGTTTCAAAACTAGGTATCTTGTTGAATTTATATGCAGCTTCTTTAGCATATAAATGAACATGATGTTTTGCAACTTTGATATGTGTTTTAAATGTTCTTCTTATATGTTTTCAAACTGATTCAATTTGGTTGGTATTTACACCAATTTTTGAAACATAGCCATCTTGATGGTTAACTGTTTCATGCTTAGTGAAAACTGATTTAAAATCGCAATATCCTTTTCAAGAATCATTATATACAAGACATTTTGAAGAAATGTGGTTTTTTGCAAACTGCAAAAGATTTTTACTCTTTGCGTTTTTCAATACTTTCACAATTAAATTATTGGTTGTTTTTTGATAAATGCCAACAATCAAGGTTTTATTCACGAAGGATCTTCCTTGTTTTTTAAAACCCATATGTGAAAGATACATTTCATCAATTTGCACTGTACCTTCAACAATAAATTGAGGTTTTTGTTTTGCAATACGTGTTCTGATTTTATGAGTCATTCTTCAAGCAGTTTTCAAAGTCACTCCCAATTCTTTTGCAATATCTGTTGATGGAATTCCATGTTTGGTGTTTATTCATCTAAAGATAAGATAAAACCAAGATGTTAAAGATGTTTGTGACCTTGAAAATATGGTGCCTGTGAGAATGCTAAATGTTTGATTACATTTTAAACATCTCATTCTTTTTAAATCAGAAGTATTCAAATTAAAATTAAAACACCTAATACATTTGTTTTCTTTCAAATTTGCTATATATGCAAGACATTGCTGTTCAGTTTGAAAAGCATTTTTGAATTCATTCAGTTTCATTATTCCCTCCACAAGTACATGTGGGGAGAAGTCCTTATTTTAATAACACAAACTGCTATTAAACATGCTTCAAATTTAAATCAAGAAGCAGGATTAACTAATAGAGTAGTTTGAATGAGAAATATTATGAGTTATGGAAACTTTTATGCAAATAAAGATGATTTACCAAAAACTACTCAATGTTTAGAAGAATTACGTTATGACGAAACAAAAACTAACATTCCAGACAAAAATATGTACCAAGACCCATATGACGCTTTGTTTTATGCCTTGTATCCATATAAAAATGTAATTAGGGGTAAAAATAATGCTACTGTAAAAAAAAGTATCTTCACATTTGCCATATAATAAACAATTTCAATATAATTAATAGTATAGGTCTCATAAAATAAATGCCTTTAATTTAGGCGTTTATTTTGCATTTAAAAGCATACTTGTAAAAATAATCAAAAATAGTACAATTTATAAGTAAAATTAAAAAAAGGAGTAATTAAATGAGCAAAATAAATAAATGTTTAATAATAAATTGTAATAAAAAAATAGAATTTTTTAATAAAAAGTATAATATTTTTTGTAATGAGCATAATATTAAATTTACGGATTTTATTGGTAATCAGTGAATTCCAAATGCAACAATAGAAAAATGAAGAAAATATCCAAAATTACATACAGAATTTGTTAATTTAAAAGCAGCAGAATTTATTCACCAAGAAAATAAAAAAATAAATCCCAAAGTTACTTTTAACCAAACAGGAAAAGAAATCTTAAAAAGGGAGAATTTAAATGCAAGATAGTAAAGAGATATTAAAAAATATACAAAATGAAGTTGAACAGCAACAAGAAAAAATAAACTCTAATATTAAAAAATGAATAAAAAGAAATTTTCAAAAAATAGTATGAGGCTTTTTAATAATCTGTGTATCTTTGTTTTACAAAGTTACTAATTTAGATTAATTCTGTCTTCAAATTTTATCATAAAATGAGCAATTGCTGTATTTCAATTTTGAATAGGCAATGTTAATTTTTTTGTTATATTTTCAATTGCCAAGTAAAATATTTTGAAAACTGCCATATCATTAGGAAAAACTTTTTTATTTCTGATGATTTTTCGTAATTGACTATTAACAGATTCAATAGCATTT
Source organism: Spiroplasma endosymbiont of Apeira syringaria (assembly GCF_964020205.1). NCBI lineage: Bacteria > Bacillati > Mycoplasmatota > Mollicutes > Entomoplasmatales > Spiroplasmataceae > Spiroplasma > Spiroplasma endosymbiont of Apeira syringaria. Next base: position 1,363,261 of record NZ_OZ026543.1, on the reverse strand, counting down.
GTAGTATAAATCACTCTTTTGATTTCTACTGGATAACTAATAAAAACCATTAAATTATCTCAATTTTTATATCAAGATTTAGTAATTTGAGGATATTGTTTATTTCATTTACTTTCAAACGATTCTAAAGCTTGCATTGCTTGTTCTTCACTACATGCACTATAAATTGGTTTTAAATCTGCAACTAGACCTTTTCGATGTTTGTATGAAACATATTTTAAACTATTTCTAATTTGATGAACAATGCATAATTGATGTTCTGTTTTATGATAAACTGATTGTATTGCTTCTGACATGCCTGTTAAATTATCACTACAAGCAATAAGAATATCATTTAAGCCACGATTTTTCATTTCTGTGAAATTAGATAATCAAAACTTAGAACCTTCATTTTCACTAATTCATAATCCTAAAACATCTTTTTTGCCTTCTAAATCAACTCCTAATGTTATATAAACTGATTTGTTAATAATCCGTTTATCTTGTCGTACTTTAACTACTATACAATCAAAATAAACAATAGGATAAATACTTTCTAATGGTCGATTTTGTCATGCTTTAACATCATCAATAACATCATCAGTAATTTGACTAATAACACTTTCACTAATATCAGCACCATGATATAACTCTTGCAACTGCATTCTAATGTCAGATAATGTCATTCATTTTGCATACAAGGAAAGAACTTGTTGATCAAAACCATCAAATCTTCTTTGCCTTTTAGGAACTATTACAGGAGTAAAATTACTATTGCGATCTCTTGGTACATCAATTTCAATTTTACCTTGTTTTGAGTTATTAATTTTTTTGAACTTGTACCATTACGAGCATTTTCAGTAGTACTATGTTGATTTTTTTCATATCCTAAATAATTTTGCATTTCAGAATTCAACATTTTTTCAACTAATCTTTTTGTTAATTCTTTATATAAACCGCCAGGTTTAAAAACTGTTGTTAAATCTTCAGTATTTTCTAGTAATAAATCTACTGCTTTTGATATTGGATCATTATTATTAAAGTTATCTTTTTTAGCCATCTGTAACTCACTCTTTCTAGTCATTTAATTATATTTACTAGAATTAATTAAACATAGTTATTTTTGTAAGTTACACAGATTACTAAACATTTCCGTTAGTAAATTTATTAGGCTTTTCTCCCTTTATGTACTATTTTAATTTTATCACATAAATGCTGAGAAAAGCCTATCTACGGACTTCTCCCCACATTTTTAAATCAAACATAGAATTACAGTTTCAAAACTAGGTATCTTGTTGAATTTATATTCAGCTTCTTTAGCATATAAATGAACATGATGTTTTGCAACTTTGATATGTGTTTTAAATGTTCTTCTTATATGTTTTCAAACTGATTCAATTTGGTTGGTATTTACACCAATTTTTGAAACATAGCCATCTTGATGGTTAACTGTTTCATGCTTAGTGAAAACTGATTTAAAATCGCAATATCCTTTTCAAGAATCATTATATACAAGACATTTTGAAGAAATGTGGTTTTTTGCAAACTGCAAAAGATTTTTACTCTTTGCGTTTTTCAATACTTTCACAATTAAATTATTGGTTGTTTTTTGATAAATGCCAACAATCAAGGTTTTATTCACCAAGGATCTTCCTTGTTTTTTAAAACCCATATGTGAAAGATACATTTCATCAATTTGCACTGTACCTTCAACAATAAATTGAGGTTTTTGTTTTGCAATACGTGTTCTGATTTTATGAGTCATTCTTCAAGCAGTTTTCAAAGTCACTCCCAATTCTTTTGCAATATCTGTTGATGGAATTCCATGTTTGGTGTTTATTCATCTAAAGATAAGATAAAACCAAGATGTTAAAGATGTTTGTGACCTTGAAAATATGGTGCCTGTGAGAATGCTAAATGTTTGATTACATTTTAAACATCTCATTCTTTTTAAATCAGAAGTATTCAAATTAAAACTAAAACACCTAATACATTTGTTTTCTTTCAAATTTGCTATATATGCAAGACATTGCTGTTCAGTTTGAAAAGCATTGTTGAATTCATTCAGTTTCATTATTCCCTCCACAAGTACATGTGGGGAGAAGTCCGATTTATTAATAAAGGTTATGTAGCAACTGAATATGACCCAAAAACTGAAACAATGATTTTAGATTGACCTGATGAAATTGGTACATTACCACCTGAAGCATTACAGAATAATCCACAAGTTGGTGATTTTACTCATGCACCAACATGTGATTTTTCTGCTAAACAACAAAAACGAATTACTACAAATGAAAATGAAATTACCAAATTAAATAGTGAACTATCTAAAACTAATGAAAGTATTGATGATATTAAAAACAATTGATTTAATATTGAAACTAGTCCTTTATGAAAAAAAATGTCTTCTTTTATTCCTAGTGGTGAATTTAGTAAAACATATTTAGCAATATGAGGTTATATTTACCAACCCCCTAGTACTCCTACTGATAATTATATATATAGTGATAAAAAAACTATATTTAATTTAGGTGGCGATATTAATAGAACAACACAAACCAGTATTAAGTTAGATGAGTTAATTATAAAGGACAATGTTAAAGTACAATTATTATTCACTAAAGAATGAAATGATATTACCGTTGTTTCTAATGATATTAATTACCAAGCGAGTTCTGTTACATTATATCAATATATAGGAAAGGGAACACCAACTGAATTTATAGCAGAAGAAGGTACTGAACGTGATTATTATACAAAAATAGAAACTAATAATTTATTAGATAAAAAACAAAATATAGATGATAATAATTTGCAAGCAATAGTTAAACAAATTGTTCCAGCAATTAATGAAAATAAACTAAATATTGCTAAAAAACAAGATAAAGAAAATTGAAAAATAATAGGTAAAAGTATAAATAATCGTAAATATGGTGACTTTGGAATTAATTTTCGGACTTCTCCCCACATGTACTTGTGGAGGGAATAATGAAACTGAATGAATTCAACAATGCTTTTCAAACTGAACAGCAATGTCTTGCATATATAGCAAATTTGAAAGAAAACAAATGTATTAGGTGTTTTAATTTTAATTTGAATACTTCTGATTTAAAAAGAATGAGATGTTTAAAATGTAATCAAACATTTAGCATTCTCACAGGCACCATATTTTCAAGGTCACAAACATCTTTAACATCTTGGTTTTATCTTATCTTTAGATGAATAAACACCAAACATGGAATTCCATAAACAGATATTGCAAAAGAATTGGGAGTGACTTTGAAAACTGCTTGAAGAATGACTCATAAAATCAGAACACGTATTGCAAAACAAAAACCTCAATTTATTGTTGAAGGTACAGTGCAAATTGATGAAATGTATCTTTCACATATGGGTTTTAAAAAACAAGGAAGATCCTTGGTGAATAAAACCTTGATTGTTGGCATTTATCAAAAAACAACCAATAATTTAATTGTGAAAGTATTGAAAAACGCAAAGAGTAAAATGGATGGGTTACACTTTATTGGACACTAATTACATAGACAAGTGAACAAAGAAAGGAACTATAATTATGGCCAATATTAACTCATATACCGATGAATTTAAAAAACAAATAGTAGCTTTATATCAAAGTGGCAAATCAGTATCTTGCCTTGCTAAAGAATATAATGTTACAAGAGCAGCTACTTACAATTGAATTAAGCAATTTACTAATTCAGGTAGTTTTAAAACTAAAGATAATCGTTCTGTTGAAGAAAATGAATTAATTAAATTAAGAAAAGAATTAAAACAATTAAGAATGGAAAATGATATTTTAAAGCAAGCAGCACTAATAATAGGCAGAAAATAGAAATTATTGTCAAAAATAAAGTTAAATATAAAATTCGCACAATGTGTCATTTTTTAAAAATCTCTAAATCAACATATTATTTTAATTTAAAGAAAAAAGAAAATAAAATCAAAAATAATATTTATGATGAAGCTGTTATTAGTGCTTTTAAAGAAAATAAAGAAGTTTATGGTACTAGAAGATTAAAAGTCATTCTAGAAAACCAAGAAATTTATTTATCAAGACGAAAAATTAAAGAAATTATGAATAAACATAATTTAATATCAAAATACACTAAATTATCATACAAAAATCATAATAACAAAGTTAACGATAGTCCAATAAACAATCTTGTTGATAGAAACTTTAATAATAGAGTTAAAAATGAAGTTATTGTTAGTGATTTAACTTATGTTCAAGTAAATGGTAAGTGAAACTATATTTGTTTATTAATTGACCTATTTAACCGCGAAATAATTGGACATAGTGTAGGTACTAAAAAAGATGCATCATTAGTATATCAAGCATTTATGCACTCAAATCGCTGTTTAAAAGATATTCAAATATTTCATAGTGATCGCGGTAATGAATTTAATAATAAAATTATTGATAAACTTTTACTAGCATTCAATATTAATCGCTCTTTAAGCAAAAAAGGTTGTCCTTATGATAACGCTGTTGCTGAAGCAACCTTTAAAACTTTCAAAACCGAATTTATTAATGATAAAAATTTTACATCATTAATCCAATTAAAATTAGAATTATTTGATTACATCAATTGATATAACAACATAAGAATTCACAGCACTTTAAACTACTTAACTCCAGTTAATTATCAAAAACAAATGTCTACCAAAAAATAGTCCTAAAAAAGGTTGCCATTCCACTTCTCTCCATTTTTAACTTCAACTACATTAATAATTCCATTATCACATATGTTTCGTCCAAACAGTATAATATTTACACAAAATTTGAATATTATTTATGATTGTGATTTTAGTGTTACTTTTACTACCCTTGAAGATATATCAAATTATAGACCAAGTAATTCGCACACCACTACAACAACAACCCCTTCACCTTCAGCAGGTGGAAGCGCTGTTTTGCCATCAACATCTGAACAATCTTTTAACATTGGAACTAGTTCTAGAAATAGAAATCAACACAGTAATCAAAGTACATACTCTAGAACAAATCAGAAACCAAAGTGTGATATTTTAAAAACACAAATTATTGATCAAAAATTATTAGATATTTATCACACCAAATCTACAGAAAGTAAAAATAATGCAAGAAAAAAACTAACAGAAATTTATGGACAACATTTTACTGATGCTAGTTGAGCACAATTTGAAAAAATTGTTGAATTGCATAAATACGGAATCGTTTTTATAACACGTAATAAAAATGAATATTTATTAAAAGGTCTAGCCACTACCACAACTATGAGTATTCCACCTGCATATAAAGTTGTTAAATGAATAAGTTCTCCACAAGCTACAACAGTAGTTGAAACAGAAGAAGCGGTGCCTTTATTAGAAGTTGGTGAGGAAGGAGCCATTGCTATTGGCGAAGAGGTTGTTGAAGGTGGTGCATCTGTTATGATTGAAGGAGGACCTATTGGATGAGTTGTGGGTGGAGTAATTATAGTTGGTGGAATAGCATATTTAGCGTATAATTGATCCCATGCTCATAATGCTGATATCAATTCCCATAATCAATATAATAAAATAGAAAAATATTACGTACCTTTAGACAATAAAAATCCACAATATACAGAATCAAGCAAAATTAAATTAGGTATTAGTAATGATATGTGAATAAGATTAGCAGAAATTTATCAAGATAATAAAGATGACTATCAACTTTTTGAAAAAAAATTTTAAGTGAAATTACTAAATTTCCGCAATTTATAGGAACCTTAGTAAATAGTTTAAGTGATAGTAATTTAAAAAATTTAGTTAAAGTTATGTATAATAATTTTTCAGAAATAAACATTTTTTATATGATGACAAATCAACATGGATGAAAGATTGTAACAAATGCTGTTGGAAATTACTTAGAAATTGAACCAGAATAAAGTTAATAAATTTTTCCTATAAAAGAATTATAAAACATAACATATTAGGCTTATTTCATAATTAAAATTTTAATTTTGGAATAAGTCATAATAATAATTATGAAATTTTTTTTATTTTTAGTAAAATTAATTGTAAAATTAATAATATTATAAAGAAGTGGAAGTGACAAAATGAGTCAAAACATTATTTTTGCTTTTGAAATTATTGCCTTAATTATCGCTATATTATTAGTAATTTTAGGTTTATTACAAGGTAAAAAAAATCATAATGGACTTGGTGCTTTAAGTGGGGGTAATCAAGAATTATTTGCTAGTACTAAAGAACGTGGTTGAAGCAAGTTATTTTCTATTGCCACTTTAGTATTAGGTATATCGTTATTTACTATGGCAATAATAGTAAGAATTCTTATTAATACTATTGGAGTTATAAATTAATGATAATTATTTTATAAAAAGGCACACTAAAATGTGCCTTTTTATAAATTTTAAAAGATAGATTATAATTAATTATATAATTAGGATAAAGTTGGGATTGATTGAAATGAAGCAAGAGATTATTAATGAGTTACAAAATAGTATTACACCTTTATCAACGGTTGATTTAACAGTGAAACTTAATATTACTAATCATCATCAACAGCAAGAACTTATTGCTGATTTAGAAGAATTGAAAAATAGTGAAATTATTTTGGAAAATAAAGAACAACAATTTTATATGCTAAAAAATAATAATTTATTTATTGGCAAAATTCAAATTACTAAAAAAGGATTTGGATTTGTTAAATTATTAAATAGTGAAGAAGAATATTACGTTAATATAAAAAACATAAATAATGCGTTAAATAATGATGAAGTATTATGTAAGTTAGTAAAAATTAATAATCAGAATGATGAGGCTGTAGTATTAAAAATTATTAAACGTGATACTAATCTTCTTGTTGGTACTGTTATTGTTAATGCAGATACGAAAGTAAAAACATTATTAATTCAAAATGCAAAGTTACAACAGTATGAAGTTAATATTTTAAACCCCGATAAAGCGTTAGAAAATAATATTGTTGTTGCAAAAATTAAAAATTTTGAACAAAATATTTTTAATGTTACTATTACTAAAATCTTGGGTAATATTAATGATCCTGGTGTTGATATTTTAGCTGTTATTTATGAAATTGGTATTAAAGCACAATTTGATGTTGAAACATTAACAGCAACAGATAAGGTGCCATTAACAGTTTTAGAATCAGATAAAATTGGTCGTATTGATTTGACTAAAGAGTTATTAGTTACAATTGATGGTAAAGATGCTAAAGATTTTGATGATGCTATTTGTGTTACTAAACTAGTTAATGGTAATTATCGTTTAATTGTAGCTATTGCTGATGTTAGTCATTATGTAACAGAAAATAGTCTTTTAGATGAAGAGGCATTTACTCGTGGTACATCTGTTTACTTAGCAGATCGTGTTATTCCTATGTTACCAACGCAGTTATCAAATGGTATTTGTTCTTTAAATGAACAAGTAGAACGTTTATGTATGGTTTGTGATATGGAAATTGATAAGAATGGTTTAACAGTAAAACATAAAATTTATCAGGCATTTATGAAATCAGCAAGAAGAATGAATTATGAGGAAGTAAATGATGGATATAATGGTAAAAATCAAAATTTTATTAAAACACATCCACAAATTTGAGAAATGTTACTAAAAGCAAAAGAATTGCACCAAATTTTATGAAAGTTTAAACAAGATGCTGGAGTAATTGATTTTGAAATTAATGAAGCAAAAACAATTATTAACGATAATGGAGAAGTAACTGATATTATTTTAAGAACTCGTGATATCGCTGAAAAATTAATTGAAAGTTTTATGATTAGAGCTAATGAAGTAGTTGCTAAAACTGTATTTGATATGAAATTACCTTTTATTTATCGTGTTCATGAACATCCTCGTTCTAAAAAAATGCATCAAATGGTTACAATTCTGAAATTAATGGGTATTAAATTAAATCCAAAAATCACAAATATTAGTTCAAAAGATTTACAATTATTATTAAATTCTTTAAAACAATTACCAACATTTCAAGTTTTATCAACTTTATTATTAAGAAGTATGGAAAAAGCACAGTATACTAATAAATGTATTGGCCATTTTGGACTTGCTAGTGATTATTATACACATTTTACTTCGCCAATTAGACGTTATCCCGATTTAATAGTTCATCGTTTATTGCGTCAATATATAGTTAAAAGAGAAATAAATGCTAAAATAATTGAGAAATATCAAAGTTTTACTAATTGAGCTGCTGAGCAATCTAGTAATATGGAATTAAAAGCATTAGAGTGTGAACGAGCTGTAGATCAAATGAAAAAAGCAGAATACATGATGCAATTTATTGGTCATAAATTTGAAGGTATAATTTCTAGTGTAACTGGTTTTGGATTATTTGTTGAGTTAGATAATACAATTGAGGGTTTAATTAGAATTGCAGACATGACTGATGATTATTATATTTTTAATGAAAAAGCAATGATTTTGTTTGGTGAAAGAAAACGAAAACAGTATGCTCTTGGTCAAAAGGTCAGTGTTCTTGTAAAAAGTGCAAATAAAGTTGCTAGAACTATTGATTTTATTTTAGAAGAAAATGGTCAGCAAAATAAAAACCGTGATAAAAATAATAATAATCAATCATCAAAAATGTATAAAGCAAATAATTTTAAATATAGAAAAAAGATAAAACTAAATGGTAAAGTTAAAAAAAATAAAAGTGAAAAGAAAAATGGAGTAAAAAAATGAAAATACAAGGGCAAAAAAGATTAATTCAACAAAGCAATCTTAACATTGAATGCTATTATTATAATTATTTTAAATCACCAGGTTTAAAACAATATCCGGATTTATTATGAGTTAATGAAGATTATAACTTAATTAAGCAAGTAAATATTGAACAAAATATTGTAATAAGATTAGCAACTAATTTATTTGAAGTTGGTCAAAAATTTAATTTGTTTGAAAATTTAGATTATTTTATTATGATGCCAAAAAAACCTACTTCAGTTAGTAGTTTAGAATTAGTAATAATTGAATTAGTTAAAATTATTAAAAAAAAATTAAATTATAAAATATTATTAATAAATAATATTTTCCAAGTTGATAACTACCGTAAATTTTGAGAAAATAAATTAAAAGTTAGCGAAAGACAAATGGAAATTACTAATAAGATTCATTTATTACCTAAATATATTAATTTTTTTAATAAAAAAAACATTATTATTATTGATGATATAGTTGCCTCAGGGATTTCTATTGCCCAAACTATTTTAGAAATTATCAATAATAACAATGATTTTAAAATTAAAGCTTTGTGTTATGGTTCAGTTTATAATTGAGAAGAAATTTATAAATAGTTAAAAGAGTTTCCTAATTTTTCTCTTTTTTTCTTCTAATGAGTCTGATTCAGATATATTATAAAAATCTTCAATATTATTTATAAATGCATAATTAATTTCAGCATTAATTTGATTTTTAGCAATAAGTTTTAAGATAAAATCAGCAGTATCTGCTTCTAAAGCAAATGTGTAAATTTCAAATTCATCTTCATTAATAATTTCCGTTTTAGTAGAAATTTTTAAAATATGATTTTGTTCATCAATAATAATTTTACAAACCTCAAGTTTTTTACCAGTTAAAATTTTATAAATAATTACTTTATCATTATTATTTTTATCAAAACCCAAATCGCCTTGATAAAATTGACTATTTTTTACTGTTGTTGCTTTAGTATTTAACTCTCCTGCCATGTCCTTAGACTCCTTTCAGTTGTTTATTAATATATAAAATTAACAAAAAACCGTAAAACAAATATAAAATCTATTTCTTGGGTCGCTATACAACAAATATTAATTTTATGTTTAATTTTACATTAATCATTGCTAGAAAAACTATTGATTAATCTAACCTTCATTAGATTATAGCATGTTCTTAATAAAAAACAAATTTAAGTAAGTATTTCGGTATTTATGAAATTATTATTATATAATCTAATTATAAAGTTTATGAAAATAATGGTGGAAACAATGAAAATAATTGCAAAAAATAAAAAAGCGTACTTTAATTATGAATTATTAGAAAAATTAGAAGTGGGAATTGTTTTGACTGGTTCTGAAATTAAATCAATTCGTTTAGGTAATGTATCTTTACAGGATAGTTATGTAACTTTTAGTAATAATGAAGCTTATATTATTAATATGAACATTAATACTTATAAATTTACTACTAGTTATATACTTGATCCATTAAGAAAAAGAAAATTACTTTTAAATGCTCGTGAAATTAAAAAAATTCAGCAAGAACAAAAGCAAAAAAACTTAACTGTTGTTCCAACAATGATATATTTAAATAGTAAAAGTAGAGCAAAGTTAGAAATAGCATTGGCTCGTGGTAAAAAAAATTATGATAAAAGAGAGACGATTAAAAATCGTGATGCAGTAAGACAAATCAAAAAATAATAATTTAATTAAGAAAGGAAAAAACTATGATAATATGATTACCTTTCTTAATAATCTTTTGTTTATTTACAAGTTTTGCTGAATTATACTTGTAAGTGCAAGTAAATAAAATTGCAAAAAAATTCTCATATAAAAATTTCATAATGCTAAATTTATTTTATAAAAAAAGTAAGGAGTTTTTATATGAGTTATAAACATCTTGGCGTAGATGAAAGAATTTATATTGAGAATCAATTGAAATTTAAAGTTAAAATTAGTGAAATAGCTAAAAATCTTAATCGAAATATTAGTACTATTATTCGAGAAATTAATAGAAATCAAGATAATAGTAATTATTTTTCATTGATTGCACAAAATAAAGCTGAAAATAGAAAACAATCACATATTTTTTTTCATAAGTTTAAAAATAAAGATTTAGTAAAATATGTGCAACAAAAACTATTATTAGGCTGATCACCTGAACAAATTTATGGCAGAATTAAAAATTTTCATAAACAATGAGTTATTAGTTTTAAAACAATTTACAATTGAATTTATTCTGGATTGCTTGATCAAGTTACTAGTAAAAATTTAAGAAGAAAAGGCAAAAAACGCAAATCTCAAGAAAATCGTGGCAAATTCAATAGCAAATCAATTAAAGAAAGAGATCTTAATATTAATGATCGTATAACACTTGGTCATTGAGAAGGAGATACTATAGTATCATCACGAGGCAAAAGTAAAAAATGTTTAATAACTTTAGTTGAAAGAGTATCACGATTTACTTTAGCAATATTAGTTAAAAACAGAACTACTAAAGTTATTAACAAAAATATTAGCCATTATTTATCAATTCTTCCTAAAAATATTGTTAAAACCATTACTTTTGATCGTGGTAAAGAATTTTCAAATTGACAACAACTTGAAAAAAATTTAGATGTGAAAATTTATTTTGCAAATCCATATTCACCTTGACAAAGAGGTACTAATGAAAATACTAATGGTTTAATTAGAGAAAAATTTCCTAAAAAATTTAATTTTTCAAAAACTTGTAAAAATGAAGTTCATAAATTTATATTGTCTTTAAACCAAAGACCAAGAAAAATACTAAATTATCTTTCACCGATAGAATATTTGGATAGAAAAATAATTTAGTTGCACTTACCTTTACAATTTAGCTTTTATTTATTTTTTCTTTTTAAGCAAAAGATAAATAAGTGACAATGATTATTTATTAGTTATTATTTTTTTCTTTATCTTGGTATTAATAGTTTAAAAGCTATTAATAATTTTTTAGTTTTATCATTAACTAATTTAGTAACTGAAGCAATTAGTATTACAGTGATTATTTCGCTTACTGTAATTATTTTTGCTATACCAGCTACTTTTTTTACTGCAAAATTTAAAAAAAGAAAGTTGTATATTTGATGAATGCATAGTTGACTTTTGGTTACTTGCTGTTTAGTTTTAATTGTACCAAATTTATGATCTTTGATTTTGTTAAATATTGCGTTAGGAATGAGTACTGCATCATTGGGAGTTCATGAATTAATGTTCAATGAACAATATTTTGTAAAATCACATGCTTTTTTAACTTTTACTATACTTATTGTTCCGGGATTATTGGCAAGTTTAATTATTATACCAATTAATATGCTCACATTTAATATTTCAACTATTACAATTTCAAAAATCAGTTATTTCATTATTGCTGCTTTGTTTTTTTTCATTTTGACTTTTTTCATGTCTTTTCTTTTACGATAAGATCCAAAAAATATGGGTATGCACGATGAAATAGTTTTAAAAAAAATTAAAACTTTTTCTCAATGAAAAATAATAATTTTAATTATGTTTGGATTAACTATTTATTTAATTTATTATCGGACTTCTCCCCACATGTACTTGTGGAGGGAATAATGAAACTGAATGAATTCAACAATGCTTTTCAAACTGAACAGCAATGTCTTGCATATATAGCAAATTTGAAAGAAAACAAATGTATTAGGTGTTTTAGTTTTAATTTGAATACTTCTGATTTAAAAAGAATGAGATGTTTAAAATGTAATCAAACATTTAGCATTCTCACAGGCACCATATTTTCAAGGTCACAAACATCTTTAACATCTTGGTTTTATCTTATCTTTAGATGAATAAACACCAAACATGGAATTCCATCAACAGATATTGCAAAAGAATTGGGAGTGACTTTGAAAAATGCTTGAAGAATGAATCATAAAATCAGAACACGTATTGCAAAACAAAAACCTCAATTTATTGTTGAAGGTACAGTGCAAATTGATGAAATGTATCTTTCACATATGGGTTTTAAAAAACAAGGAAGATCCTTGGTGAATAAAACCTTGATTGTTGGCATTTATCAAAAAACAACCAATAATTTAATTGTGAAAGTATTGAAAAACGCAAAGAGTAAAAATCTTTTGCAGTTTGCAAAAAACCACATTTCTTCAAAATGTCTTGTATATACTGATTCTTGAAAAGGATATTGCGATTTTAAATCAGTTTTCACTAAGCATGAAACAGTTAACCATCAAGATGGCTATGTTTCAAAAATTGGTGTAAATACCAACCAAATTGAATCAGTTTGAAAACATATAAGAAGAACATTTAAAACACATATCAAAGTTGCAAAACATCATGTTCATTTATATGCTAAAGAAGCTGCATATAAATTCAACAAGATACCTAGTTTTGAAACTGTAATTCTATGTTTGATTTAAAAATGTGGGGAGAAGTCCGTAGATAGGCTTTTCTCAGCATTTATGTGATAAAATTAAAATAGTACATAAAGGGAGAAAAGCCTTTATTATTTAATGAATTCTCAATTTTTTAATTATAGAATAAGTAATATTGATCAAAGATGGCATGTTTATAAAACTTTATTTACTACTTTGCCACAAGTAATTGGTGTTTTTTTATTGGGATGATGATTATATTATTTTTTCAGTGCTAATATTGCTTTATATTTTGGTTTTGGGATTTATATAGTAAGTATTATGGTTAGTTTAGTAACTAATAATATTTACGCAGTTTTGATTTCACAAATTTTATCCAATATTGCTTTTGGTATTTGTAGTTTTGTTGTATATAGTTTGGTTTTAGATTGAAATTATCGACAATTAATGCCTATCACAGGAATTTATGCATCATGTATAGCTATTTTAACTTGTAGTGTTGATTTACTCGATAGTTTTATTAATTATAATTTAATTACTTTAAATAACGAAATAATGTTTTATATTGGTAATAGTATTGCGTTATTAACTGTTATTAGTTTAATATTTATTACGTTATTTTCTTCAAATTATTGAGTGACAGAAAAGCATCATGTTTTAATTACCAAATAAGTTTATTTTTAGATATTATATTTAAAGTGTTAATTATTAAAATACTTGTAGTTTCTTTTTAAAGTTTTAAAATATTAATTATACATATTTTATATGTATAAATTAAAATTTAATTTATAATTATTTTTTATTTTTATAATTAATTTAATGTTTCTATAAATTAATTATAAAAATAAAAAGGAGGTTTTTAATACGAAAACAGGGAGCGTGTCGAAGATGTCGATAACAACTCATTTCCCTTAAATAGCTCCTTTCTTTTTTAAACCCTTGAATTAAAAATAAATGACAAAAGACGAGAATAAAATTCTTGTCTTTTTTTGTAATTGTAAAATTTTAAAATTTTTAATAACCCTCTTTAATACTATTATCAACACGTGTTAGGGAACTAAAAAAGTGAACTACAACACAGTTGTTAAAAATAGTAGTTAGCATGTGGACTTGCATGGATAAATAAAAAGTGGAGTGATACCTAATAAAATATACTAACCAGAAATGGTAATTCTTGGGGTGGGAGCGAATTGGAAACTAGTATATATAGACCTTTTGTAGGGACCTATTGTATTAATTCTATTCTTTATTTAACCAACCTTGCCACTCCCCAGTGAGCAAGTGTTGGTTTTATTTTTTATTTTTTTTGAAAAAATTTTTGGGCGATAAAATAAATTTCAAACTTGTAAAAAAAATTGAGCGGTGCCGGTTCAATTAAAATATTAATTTGTTTAACACAAATTAAATAAATATTGAATCGAATGCCTCAATGTTTTTTAAAATTTCACAATTTATTTTTGAGCCCAGAATTGATGGAATGAATAAAACTAATAATAGTAGTATTAATAATCTAAAAAATCAAAATATATGTTCTTTATGCTAGAAGCAACAGAACATATTAGGAAAGGATTATTATGCAAATAGAATTTAAAAAAGAACAAATTGTTAAAGATAAACCACAATCTATTCTTATTGATTATGGTGAATATAAATTACAATGTCCAAAATGAATGGTTAAAAATAATAGTTTTATTGCTGATGATAAATATACATATTGAGTTTTTAATTTAGAAAATATTAAAAGAGAATTAAGTGGTAATGAATTAATAAAATTATTAGAACCATATATTAAAGACCAAAAAATAACTGTTAATAAACCAACTGCTCCAAAAGAATATTATCTTAATGATATAAAACTTGAACCATTAACATTTTATGAACAGCATAATAGTTGATTTATGGGTGAAATAACAGATAACAAAACAAACATTACTAATCCTTGTTTTAAATATAACATTACGTGAGAAGAAAATAGAAAAGGCTTTAAAATAAATAATCCATATAAACATGATGATTTACCAATTAATTATATAGTTACTTCTTATAAGGAAATTTCAATTAATAATGAAAAAGTATTTTTGTTGAACATGTAAACAAAATAAATTAGATTATTTATTTTTTAATACTAATTATATAAAAACAAGAAAATATTTTTTAAGAGATAAAAATAGTAAAGCGATTTGTTATGACTGTATTTTAAATATTAGGTTAAGTAGGAGGTATAAATATGGATAAAGAATATTTAACTAAAAGAGGAACGATTTGCATACCAGACAGTGATGATATTGAATTTAAAATAGTACTAATTAAACTGATTGATGATTTAAAAAAAGATAATTTAGTTTGTGGTCATAAAGAATTTATTGAAGAATGTAAATATTGTTGATGTAATTGTGATTTAGAAATTATTAAAACAGTTATTAGAGGTTAACTTAATTAATGCAATATGATTTAATTATTGGAATTGACCCCGCTGGAATTGGTAATAATGGAATTGTTATATATTCAAATGAAACTAATAATATTGTTTTTAATGAAACATTCAATACATTAACTGTTTTATGAACTAAAAATATGTATAAAGAAAAATTTCAATTAATTAAAGAAAAATTTATTGATAAAAAAATAGGCTTTTCTCCCTTTATGTACTATTTTAATTTTATCACATAAATGCTGAGAAAAGCCTATCTACGGACTTCTCCCCACATTTTTAAATCAAACATAGAATTACAGTTTCAAAACTAGGTATCTTGTTGAATTTATATGCAGCTTCTTTAGCATATAAATGAACATGATGTTTTGCAACTTTGATATGTGTTTTAAATGTTCTTCTTATATGTTTTCAAACTGATTCAATTTGGTTGGTATTTACACCAATTTTTGAAACATAGCCATCTTGATGGTTAACTGTTTCATGCTTAGTGAAAACTGATTTAAAATCGCAATATCCTTTTCAAGAATCAGTATATACAAGACATTTTGAAGAAATGTGGTTTTTTGCAAACTGCAAAAGATTTTTACTATTTGCGTTTTTCAATACTTTCACAATTAAATTATTGGTTGTTTTTTGATAAATGCCAACAATCAAGGTTTTATTCACCAAGGATCTTCCTTGTTTTTTAAAACCCATATGTGAAAGATACATTTCATCAATTTGCACTGTACCTTCAACAATAAATTGAGGTTTTTGTTTTGCAATACGTGTTCTGATTTTATGAGTCATTCTTCAAGCAGTTTTCAAAGTCACTCCCAATTCTTTTGCAATATCTGTTGATGGAATTCCATGTTTGGTGTTTATTCATCTAAAGATAAGATAAAACCAAGATGTTAAAGATGTTTGTGACCTTGAAAATATGGTGCCTGTGAGAATGCTAAATGTTTGATTACATTTTAAACATCTCATTCTTTTTAAATCAGAAGTATTCAAATTAAAACTAAAACACCTAATACATTTGTTTTCTTTCAAATTTGCTATATATGCAAGACATTGCTGTTCAGTTTGAAAAGCATTTTTGAATTCATTCAGTTTCATTATTCCCTCCACAAGTACATGTGGGGAGAAGTCCGAAAAAATATTAGTTATTGTAGAAAATTTCTTTTTAAATTCAAAACAATTACTAACTAATCCATTATCAACGCCTAAAATCATTGGTGCATTAATGGTATTAGTTCAAGATGTTTTCAACTGAGATTATCTAGAAAACCAACCAAAAAATAAAAATAAAATAACAAATTATAAAGGAAATATAAAATTAACAAAACATGAACAAGATGCTTATAAGCATATTCAATATTATTTAAAAAATCATAAAAAAATATTAATTTTTGATAATTATTTAAGGAAATTATAAACATGAAAGATAAAGCAAATTATGTCAAATTAACAGTAAAACTAAGTAATACTATTGAAGCAAAATATTACGAAAAAGGTAATAAAGAATTATATTATAGTGTTAGAGGTCAATGAAATGGATTAAACTATGTTACTTTAATTTTTAACAACCCAAAATTTTATAGACGCTGTATTTTATTAAACAAAAACGATGAAATTATTGTAACTGGTCAAATTTTTAACACTTTAAATATTCCTAAAAATCGTGCATTTTGTTCAATAAATGTTAAATGATTTAAAAAATGAAAAGAGTAAAAAAATGATATTATGAAAAATTTTATTAATAGTACCAATATTAATAACAAGCATAACACTAATAATATTTTTAATATTTATTATTAAAGAATTAAAAAATGAATATAAAGTATTAAAAATATTAAGTGAAATTGCTAATCAAATTAAAAATAAGGAGAATAATTAATGATAATATTACCTACTTTGTTTGAAAATAAAGATGAAATTGAAATATTATCACCATTTCCAAAAGCAATTCATACAAGTAATGATATTAGAACAATTATTTTAAGACAATACCCAAATGTTAAATCCAAACACATAATTGTTTCTGACCCCGAAAGTAATGTTGCATTAATAGTTGGTGATAATGATGTATATCAAGGTTGAATTAAAGTAACAATTAAAAAATTAGAAAATTAAAAAAATTAAAATTATAATTCATGAATTTGAATTATATGATTATCAAGTAAATACTTTATTAGATATTGTAAGAGAAATGTTAAAAGCAAATAAAGGAGAATAGAAATGGAAACAAATAATTATACATTAACAAAAATAATACGCTCTTCAATAAGTCCTTTAAGTGCAATGATTGGTACAAGTGCTTATTATGGTCAAGTAATTGTAAATCCAGTATTAGGTTCAATTAATAGTTTATTATTTGGTAAAAAATTAGGTTTAGATATATGAAATTTAAATCAAAGACCAAATACTAAAACTAAATTAATTAATAGTTCTAAAAAAATATTATTAGGTTTAGGAACAATTGGTTTAGCAAATTATAGTAAATGAACAGAAAATAATATTAATCCTATTATTCCAACAACACCAATGCCAATAACTACTACAACTACAACTGAGGGTCCTCCATGATTATTATTAAATAAACAAGAACATCAGTCATTAATGGATTGAGATACTTATATTTCATTAAATGCTTATGGTATTTCAAATCTTATTAGTGGATTAACTGAGTTAATACCTAATAAATTTGAAGCGATAAGAAAGATATGTAATATTGCTACTTGTGGATGTTTAATTTCAAGTGGTGTAGCAATGGGTATAAATAATGATTTTAATAATGCTTATGCAATTCCTACTATTGTTGCTGGTGGAAGTGAAATAATCCATAATTTATTACCTATGGAAACAACACATCATAATCAAGAAATGCAAGAAACATCATTTAATGATGAAACTACAAGATTAATTAATGATAATAGATTTACTATTAATAGTGAAACAACTAGTCAATACGGTAGTGATAATATGAGCGAAGTACCATTAAATAATGATAATGCTTCATTAAATTGAGATTATAATCACATGAGTTTATAAAGGAGGTGAATAATTTATGAATAAAGAAAAAATAATTGAATATTATAATCAGGAAATAAAAACATATAAAGATAGAATAGAAGAATTCAATAAAGAAATATCTGTATTAGTAGAAATTATAAGTAATTCACAATCAATGATTGAAAGAATTAATGGTGGTCAATTTGATGAATAATTAAAAATAAACAATTGAAAGGAAAATATTCAGATGAAAGAATTTTTACATGAATTAATAATGGCTTTTCTCCCTTTATGTACTATTTTAATTTTATCACATAAATGCTGAGAAAAGCCTATCTACGGACTTCTCCCCACATTTTTAAATCAAACATAGAATTACAGTTTCAAAACTAGGTATCTTGTTGAATTTATATGCAGCTTCTTTAGCATATAAATGAACATGATGTTTTGCAACTTTGATATGTGTTTTAAATGTTCTTCTTATATGTTTTCAAACTGATTCAATTTGGTTGGTATTTACACCAATTTTTGAAACATAGCCATCTTGATGGTTAACTGTTTCATGCTTAGTGAAAACTGATTTAAAATCGCAATATCCTTTTCAAGAATCAGTATATACAAGACATTTTGAAGAAATGTGGTTTTTTGCAAACTGCAAAAGATTTTTACTCTTTGCGTTTTTCAATACTTTCACAATTAAATTATTGGTTGTTTTTTGATAAATGCCAACAATCAAGGTTTTATTCACCAAGGATCTTCCTTGTTTTTTAAAACCCATATGTGAAAGATACATTTCATCAATTTGCACTGTACCTTCAACAATAAATTGAGGTTTTTGTTTTGCAATACGTGTTCTGATTTTATGAGTCATTCTTCAAGCAGTTTTCAAAGTCACTCCCAATTCTTTTGCAATATCTGTTGATGGAATTCCATGTTTGGTGTTTATTCATCTAAAGATAAGATAAAACCAAGATGTGGAATGGCAACCTTTTTTAGGACTATTTTTTGGTAGACATTTGTTTTTGATAATTAACTGGAGTTAAGTAGTTTAAAGTGCTGTGAATTCTTATGTTGTTATATCAATTGATGTAATCAAATAATTCTAATTTTAATTGGATTAATGATGTAAAATTTTTATCATTAATAAATTCGGTTTTGAAAGTTTTAAAGGTTGCTTCAGCAACAGCGTTATCATAAGGACAACCTTTTTTGCTTAAAGAGCGATTAATATTGAATGCTAGTAAAAGTTTATCAATAATTTTATTATTAAATTCATTACCGCGATCACTATGAAATATTTGAATATCTTTTAAACAGCGATTTGAGTGCATAAATGCTTGATATACTAATGATGCATCTTTTTTAGTACCTACACTATGTCCAATTATTTCGCGGTTAAATAGGTCAATTAATAAACAAATATAGTTTCACTTACCATTTACTTGAACATAAGTTAAATCACTAACAATAACTTCATTTTTAACTCTATTATTAAAGTTTCTATCAACAAGATTGTTTATTGGACTATCATTGACTTTATTATGATAATTTTTGAATGATAATTTAGTGTATTTTGATATTAAATTATGTTTATTCATAATTTCTTTAATTTTTCGTCTTGATAAATAAATTTCTTGGTTTTCTAGAATGACTTTTAATCTTCTAGTACCATAAACTTCTTTATTTTCTTTAAAAGCACTAATAACAGCTTCATCATAAATATTATTTTTGATTTTATTTTCTTTTTTCTTTAAATTAAAATAATATGTTGATTTAGAGATTTTTAAAAAATGACACATTGTGCGAATTTTATATGGCTTTTCTCCCTTTATGTACTATTTTAATTTTATCACATAAATGCTGAGAAAAGCCTATATACGGACTTCTCCCCACATTTTTAAATCAAACATAGAATTACAGTTTCAAAACTAGGTATCTTGTTGAATTTATATGCAGCTTCTTTAGCATATAAATGAACATGATGTTTTGCAACTTTGATATGTGTTTTAAATGTTCTTCTTATATGTTTTCAAACTGATTCAATTTGGTTAGTATTTACACCAATTTTTGAAACATAGCCATCTTGATGGTTAACTGTTTCATGCTTAGTGAAAACTGATTTAAAATCGCAATATCCTTTTCAAGAATCAGTATATACAAGACATTTTGAAGAAATGTGGTTTTTTGCAAACTGCAAAAGATTTTTACTCTTTGCGTTTTTCAATACTTTCACAATTAAATTATTGGTTGTTTTTTGATAAATGCCAACAATCAAGGTTTTATTCACCAAGGATCTTCCTTGTTTTTTAAAACCCATATGTGAAAGATACATTTCATCAATTTGCACTGTACCTTCAACAATAAATTGAGGTTTTTGTTTTGCAATACGTGTTCTGATTTTATGAGTCATTCTTCAAGCAGTTTTCAAAGTCACTCCCAATTCTTTTGCAATATCTGTTGATGGAATTCCATGTTTGGTGTTTATTCATCTAAAGATAAGATAAAACCAAGATGTTAAAGATGTTTGTGACCTTGAAAATATGGTGCCTGTGAGAATGCTAAATGTTTGATTACATTTTAAACATCTCATTCTTTTTAAATCAGAAGTATTCAAATTAAAATTAAAACACCTAATACATTTGTTTTCTTTCAAATTTGCTATATATGCAAGACATTGCTGTTCAGTTTGAAAAGCATTTTTGAATTCATTCAGTTTCATTATTACCTCCACAAGTACATGTGGGTGGATGGGTTACACTTTATTGGACACTAATTACGTAGACAAGTGAACAAAGAAAGGAACTATAATTATGGCCAATATTAACTCATATACCGATGAATTTAAAAAACAAATAGTAGCTTTATATCAAAGTGGCAAATCAGTATCTTGCCTTGCTAAAGAATATAATGTTACAAGAGCAGCTACTTACAATTGAATTAAGCAATTTACTAATTCAGGTAGTTTTAAAACTAAAGATAATCGTTCTGTTGAAGAAAATGAATTAATTAAATTAAGAAAAGAATTAAAACAATTAAGAATGGAAAATGATATTTTAAAGCAAGCAGCACTAATAATAGGCAGAAAATAGAAATTATTGTCAAAAATAAAGTTAAATATAAAATTCGCACAATGTGTCATTTTTTAAAAATCTCTAAATCAACATATTATTTTAATTTAAAGAAAAAAGAAAATAAAATCAAAAATAATATTTATGATGAAGCTGTTATTAGTGCTTTTAAAGAAAATAAAGAAGTTTATGGTACTAGAAGATTAAAAGTCATTCTAGAAAACCAAGAAATTTATTTATCAAGACGAAAAATTAAAGAAATTATGAATAAACATAATTTAATATCAAAATACACTAAATTATCATACAAAAATCATAATAACAAAGTTAACGATAGTCCAATAAACAATCTTGTTGATAGAAACTTTAATAATAGAGTTAAAAATGAAGTTATTGTTAGTGATTTAACTTATGTTCAAGTAAATGGTAAGTGAAACTATATTTGTTTATTAATTGACCTATTTAACCGCGAAATAATTGGACATAGTGTAGGTACTAAAAAAGATGCATCATTAGTATATCAAGCATTTATGCACTCAAATCGCTGTTTAAAAGATATTCAAATATTTCATAGTGATCGCGGTAATGAATTTAATAATAAAATTATTGATAAACTTTTACTAGCATTCAATATTAATCGCTCTTTAAGCAAAAAAGGTTGTCCTTATGATAACGCTGTTGCTGAAGCAACCTTTAAAACTTTCAAAACCGAATTTATTAATGATAAAAATTTTACATCATTAATCCAATTAAAATTAGAATTATTTGATTACATCAATTGATATAACAACATAAGAATTCACAGCACTTTAAACTACTTAACTCCAGTTAATTATCAAAAACAAATGTCTACCAAAAAATAGTCCTAAAAAAGGTTGCCATTCCAGTTATTTTTGTAAGTTACACAGATTACTAAACATTTCCTTTTAAATCTAAAAAAAATAAGTGTATAGTAATGTAAATTAGATTAAAACATTTATTTTTTAAGAAAATATTTTTTATAATTTGTATAATAATTTTTAAAAAAGAAAGATTGTTAAATACTAGTATTTATTAATAAATTGATTAGTTGTTATATTAAGATCTTGGTTTTCATATTTTGTTATTTCTTCATGCAAAGATTTTGATCATTTAATGTGTTAATTTAATGGTTTTACATTTTCTAATAATATAGATTCTTTATATTCTTGATTTGTACTGCTAATACTTTCTTTTTTTTCTGCTTCTTGTTGGTAAATTTTTTTTATTAAATATTTTTTAGATTTGCTTTTTTGTTCTTGATTTTGGTATTTATTAATTAATAATTTTAATATTTTTCTTTTTTCTAGACTTAATGCGGGTATTTGTTCTTTTGTGAGTGCTTCTATTTGTTGATTTGTAAGTCAACTAATTTGTTCTCTTGTCAATGCTTCTATTTGTTCTGCTGTTAGTAATGGTATTTGTTGGGGTGTTAAAGCTGTTATTTTTTCGATTGTGAGTGCTTGTATTTGTTTTTCTGTAAATACTCTATTTTGTTTTGGTGTTAGTGCTTGTATTTGCTTTATTGTAAATCAACTAATTTGTAAAATAGTCAATGAGGGTATTTGCTTTGGTGTTAGTGCTTGTATTTGCTCTATTGTAAATATTTGTATTTGTTCTTTGGTAAAATCTGGTATTTGTTCATAATCAATTCATTTTATTTGTTTTGGTGTTAGTGCTTGTATTTGTTTTTCTGTAAATACTCTATTTTGTTTTGGTGTTAGTGCTTGTATTTGCTCTATTGTAAATCAACTAATTTGTAAAATAGTCAATGAGGGTATTTGCTTTGGTGTTAGTGCTTGTATTTGCTCTATTGTAAATATTTGTATTTGTTCTTTGGTAAAATCTGGTATTTGTTCATAATCAATTCATTTTATTTGTTTTGGTGTTAGTGCTTGTATTTGTGAAAATTTGAATTTTTTAGTTCATTGTGAGGTAAACATTTTAACTTTATTGTAGTTAAGTGAACTTATTTGTTTAGTTGTCAATGCTTGTACTTGTGAGATTTTTAAATAATAAATTTGTGAATTTGTAAATCATTGAATTTGTTTAGTTGTGAATGCTTGTATTTGTCTTGATGTTAAGATAATAGTTTGCGAAGTTTTAAAATATGCTATTTGATTTTTGGTAAATGCTTGGATTTGTCAATCTGTAAATCAGGGTATTTGTTTTTTTCTAAAATAACTAATTTGTTCTTTTGTGAAGTGTGGTATTTGTGCTTCTGTGAATTCTTGTATTTGTTCTTTTGTGAAGTGTGGTATTTGTGAAGCCGTAAATTCTTGTATTTGATCAATTATGAAGGCAGATATTTGTTTTGTTGTAAAATGTGGTATTTGTTCTATTGTGAATGCGGGTATTTGTATTTTTGTGAATGCTTTCATTTAATTTTCTGTGAGTGCTTGTATTTGTTTTTCTGTTAATGCGGGTATTTGTTCTATTGTGAATGAGGGTATTTGTATTTTTGTGAATGCTTTCATTTGATTTTCTGTGAGTGCTTGTATTTTTTTTTCTGTTAATGCGGGTATTTGTTCGATTGTGAGTGCTTGTATTTGTTCTTTTGTAAATATTTATATTTGTTCTATTGTGAATGTGGGTACTTGTTTTTTCGTAAATCAAGAAATCTTATCTTTTGTGAATGTTGCTATATGTGTTTCTGTAAATTGTGGTATTTGTTTTTTGGTAAATCAAGTGATTTGTCAAACAGTAAGTGCTGCTGCTTGTTCGCTTTTGAGTGCTGGTATTTGTTTTTTGGTTAATGCTTTTATTTGTATTTTTGTAAATGCTGCTATTTGTTTTTTTCTAAGTCAAGTAATTTGTATTTTTGTGAATCATGATATTTGTTTTTTTGGTGAATCAAGAAATTTGTAAAGTAGTAAATGATTCTATTTGTTTTTTTGTCAATGATTGAATTTGTAATTTTGTCAATATTTGGATTTGTTCAATGGTGAATCAAGTAATTTGTCATTCTGTAAATGCTTGTATTTGTCTTGGTGTTAAAATTACTATTTCTTCAGTTGTCAATCTCTGTACTTCTTTTTTTGTGATTATTTGAATTTCATGTGTAGTTAATTTATTTATATTTTGTAGATTTATATCTTTTTTTTCTTCATTTATTTTAATAAATAGTACTTCTCTTTTCATTTTATTTATGAAATGTGGTTTATATGTATTTATTGATTTATTAAATAAAACCTTTGATAATTCTTGTGATTTTAGAAAATTTTGATATATTTCTTCAAGTTTGTTTTTATGTTCTTGGATAGGATTTGTTCAATTATTAATTTCTATAATGGTGTTTAATGAACTATTATTAATAGATTTTGTTAGTTCCTTTGAAAAATTAAGTAAAATTTTCATTTTTTTATTTTTCCTTTCAATGGTATCAATTAAAACATAAAAACTCATTTACTTTAAATTAAGCAATGAGTTAAAAAACTTTTATAATTTGTTTAATAATTCTTATTATATGTGTTAATTATATTTGAGTTTAAAGAAAATACAACGAAAATGATATTTTAAGCATTTTAAATTATTTAATTAATTATTAATTAAAAATAACATTAAATTTTGAAGGATAGTAGTTATGTGATAAAATTTCAAGCATATACTAAAAAAACATTATAATTAAATATAAAATTATAATTAAATTACGGACTTCTCCCCACATGTACTTGTGGAGGGAATAATGAAACTGAATGAATTCAACAATGCTTTTCAAACTGAACAGCAATGTCTTGCATATATAGCAAATTTGAAAGAAAACAAATGTATTAGGTGTTTTAATTTTAATTTGAATACTTCTGATTTAAAAAGAATGAGATGTTTAAAATGTAATCAAACATTTAGCATTCTCACAGGCACCATATTTTCAAGGTCACAAACATCTTTAACATCTTGGTTTTATCTTATCTTTAGATGAATAAACACCAAACATGGAATTCCATCAACAGATATTGCAAAAGAATTGGGAGTGACTTTGAAAACTGCTTGAAGAATGACTCATAAAATCAGAACACGTATTGCAAAACAAAAACCTCAATTTATTGTTGAAGGTACAGTGCAAATTGATGAAATGTATCTTTCACATATGGGTTTTAAAAAACAAGGAAGATCCTTGGTGAATAAAAACTTGATTGTTGGCATTTATCAAAAAACAACCAATAATTTAATTGTGAAAGTATTGAAAAACGCAAAGAGTAAAAATCTTTTGCAGTTTGCAAAAAACCACATTTCTTCAAAATGTCTTGTATATACTGATTCTTGAAAAGGATATTGCGATTTTAAATCAGTTTTCACTAAGCATGAAACAGTTAACCATCAAGATGGCTATGTTTCAAAAATTGGTGTAAATACCAACCAAATTGAATCAGTTTGAAAACATATAAGAAGAACATTTAAAACACATATCAAAGTTGCAAAACATCATGTTCATTTATATGCTAAAGAAGCTGCATATAAATTCAACAAGATACCTAGTTTTGAAACTGTAATTCTATGTTTGATTTAAAAATGTGGGGAGAAGTCCGTAGATAGGCTTTTCTCAGCATTTATGTGATAAAATTAAAATAGTACATAAAGGGAGAAAAGCCTTAAATTATATTTAATTATTTAAAGCATTATATTTATAGTCTACTTTAAATAAAGTATTTTATTAAAAGATTGATTTAGGAGTAAGCAATGAATAAAGATTGAACTATAGGTTTAACTAATTTAACTTTAACACCAATAATGGAACAACAATTAAGTCGGTATTATAAAATTTTAATTGCTGAAAATAAAAAATATAACTTAACAACAATTATTGAAGAAGTAGAAGTTTATTATAAACATTTCTATGATGCTCTTTTAATTAGTAATAACATCACTTTGGATGATCAAAATATTTGTGATGTTGGTAGTGGTGCTGGTATACCAGGAATAATTTTAAAAATTTGTTTTCCCAAATTACAATTAACCATTATTGAATCAAATACAAAGAAATGTCAATTTCTAAAAACAGTAATTACTGAATTAAACTTAGAAAACGTTTATATAATTAATCAAAGAGCAGAAGCATTTGCTAATCAATATCGTGAAACATTTGATATTGTAACAGCAAGAGCATTAGCACCGCTAAATATTTTAAGTGAATTATGTTTAGGATTAGTAAAAGTTGAAGGATTATTTATTGCCTATAAGGGTCTTAAAGTTGAAGAAGAACTTGCGTTGGCACAAAATAGTATTAACACAATGGGTGCAAAGTTAATTAATCAATTTACTGTTCAATTACCAAACAACTATGGTCAAAGAACAATCCTTCATTTTCAAAAATATAAATTATGTGCTTTAAAATATCCAAGACCTTATCAACAAATTAAAAGTAAACCTTTGTAAATAATATTAATTAAAATTAGTGTTAAACTTAATTAGTAGGATAAAATATTAGTCTATTAATTTAGAAAGGTAATTATTATGGGCAAAATTATTGCAATTGCTAATCAAAAAGGTGGAGTTGGAAAAACAACTACTGCTACTAATCTTGCTGCAGGTTTAGGTATAAAAAATAAAAAAGTGTTACTTATTGATTTGGATCCACAAGGTAGTGCTACTATTTCAATGGGTTTTGCTGCTGATAAAGTTGAACAAGATATATATGATGTTTTAGTACATGATGTTCCATTGGAAAAAGTCATTAAAACTGAAGTTTGTCAAGGAGTAGATTTATTACCATCGACCATTTCTTTGGCGGGAGCCGAAATATTTTTATTAGAGCAATCTCGTAATAAAAGAAATATTTTATTAGAAAAATTAGAACCCGTAAAGGAAGTATATGATTTTATTATTATTGACTGTCCGCCTAGTTTAGGATTAGTTAATCGTAATGCTTTAGCTTCAGCTAATTCAGTTATTATTCCGTTACAAGCTGAGTTTTATGCATTAGGTGGTTTGGTACAATTATTATCTACTATTCGTTTAGTACAACAATTATTTAATCCCAATTTAGAAATTGAAGGCATTTTATTAACTATGGTTAATATTAGAACAACTTCTTCTGTTGAAGTTATCAAAGAAATTCAAAAAAATTTTAGAGAAAAAGTTTATAAAAATTATATTCCAAGAAATGTAACCCTAAGTGAAGCACCAAGTCATGGTAAAAATATTTTTAGTTATCGGCCACGTTGCAGTGGTGCTATTGCTTATCAAAGTTTAGTGAACGAGGTGTTAAATAATGTCTAATGATAAAAAAAATCGTATTTCTGCTAAAGGTTTAGCATCAATTTTTGGTGAAGGTTTAAATGATTTGATAACTAACATTGAAAGTTCACCAGAAATTGCTAAAACTTTTTCACAAACTATTTCTCTTGCTAAAATTATTCCTAATCCATATCAACCACGTGTAGTATTTAATGAACAAGAAATTAAAGAACTAAGTGATTCAATTAAAATTCATGGTTTAATTCAACCAATTATTGTTAAAAAAACGATAACAGATGGTGTTTTTCAATTAGTTGCTGGTGAACGTAGAACTAAAGCTGCAAAATTAGCAGGTTTAACAGAGATCTCTGCAGTAACTATTGAAGTAACAGATCAACAATTAATGGAATTTGCTTTGATTGAAAATATTCAACGTGTTGATTTGAATGCTTTTGAAGAAGCACAGGCATATCAAACTTTAATTAGTAAAATGAAATGAACTCAAGAACAACTCTCACAAAAAGTTAATAAATCACGTAGTCACATTGCTAATACTTTACGAATTTTGCAATTGCCAGTAGAGATTTTACAAATGCTTCAACGCAATGAATTAACAATGGGTCATGTTAAACCATTATTAAGTTTAGGTACTAATCTTAATTTAATGGTAACTATTGCTAAAAGGGCATATAGTGAACAATGAAGTGTTCGTAAGGTTGAAGATGTTATTAAGATGCAACAATTAAGTTTAAATCAAAAACAAAATGTTAATAAAAAGTTAGATCTTCATTTAGTAGCATTAGAAAATACTTTATCAAGAACTTTAGATACTAAAGTAAAAATCAATAAAAAACAACTAATCATCAATTATAGTAATCACAAAGAATTAAATCGAATTTTAGAATTTTTAAAATTAATATAAATTTAAAATGAGTATAAATGTTTTAAAGCATTTATACTCATTTTTTATTTTGTAAATTTATTTTATGTTATTTCTCTAAAAGGAAATATTAATCCTGAATTAGTATAGATAATTAAGTTTGTAATAAAAACAAATAAGATAGACAAACCAATTGCAATTTTACTTATACCTAGTATGATTAATAATTTTTTTGATATATCATGAGGATAAGTTAAAAGTTTCTTTTCCATATTTTCCTCCTAAAAGTTATATTTATGGCTTTTCTCCCTTTATGTACTATTTTAATTTTATCACATAAATGCTGAGAAAAGCCTATCTACGGACTTCTCCCCACATTTTTAAATCAAACATAGAATTACAGTTTCAAAACTAGGTATCTTGTTGAATTTATATGCAGCTTCTTTAGCATATAAATGAACATGATGTTTTGCAACTTTGATATGTGTTTTAAATGTTCTTCTTATATGTTTTCAAACTGATTCAATTTGGTTGGTATTTACACCAATTTTTGAAACATAGCCATCTTGATGGTTAACTGTTTCATGCTTAGTGAAAACTGATTTAAAATCGCAATATCCTTTTCAAGAATCAGTATATACAAGACATTTTGAAGAAATGTGGTTTTTTGCAAACTGCAAAAGATTTTTACTCTTTGCGTTTTTCAATACTTTCACAATTAAATTATTGGTTGTTTTTTGATAAATGCCAACAATCAAGGTTTTATTCACCAAGGATCTTCCTTGTTTTTTAAAACCCATATGTGAAAGATACATTTCATCAATTTGCACTGTACCTTCAACAATAAATTGAGGTTTTTGTTTTGCAATACGTGTTCTGATTTTATGAGTCATTCTTCAAGCAGTTTTCAAAGTCACTCCCAATTCTTTTGCAATATCTGTTGATGGAATTCCATGTTTGGTGTTTATTCATCTAAAGATAAGATAAAACCAAGATGTTAAAGATGTTTGTGACCTTGAAAATATGGTGCCTGTGAGAATGCTAAATGTTTGATTACATTTTAAACATTTCATTCTTTTTAAATCAGAAGTATTCAAATTAAAACTAAAACACCTAATACATTTGTTTTCTTTCAAATTTGCTATATATGCAAGACATTGCTGTTCAGTTTGAAAAGCATTGTTGAATTCATTCAGTTTCATTATTCCCTCCACAAGTACATGTGGGGAGAAGTCCGATATTTATTTTTAAGCCTTACTTATTTATAGTTATATACTATTGTAAAAGTTTTTATCATTATATTTGATGTTATAATGTTATTTAAAAAACATTGAAAGGAAAATTAAATATGCCAGAAAAAGATAAGAATACGTTATTTAAACGTATTATTTTTAGAAAATATAAAGATGAAATTAATTGAGTAAAAATGATTAATTATTTGTTTAAAGAAAGAAAAATTTTTGAAGAAGATGTAGCAATTTTAACCAAGTTATTTAATGAAAAAAATAATGATTGATTAAAAAAGTTTAATATTTCTGAGGAAGATGCAGTAATTTTAACTAAATTATTTAATCAAAAAATTAATAATTGATTAGAAAAAGAACAAATTTCTGAAGACAATGTATTGGATTTAACTGATTTGTTTAATGAAAAAATGAATATAAATGATGAAACTACTAAAGTTATTGAAATTGCTAAGTTACTTAAAAAGGCAGAAGATTTAAATAGGATACATGAAATATTAGATGAACTTCCTCCACGTTATTTTTCTGTTGATAACTGAGAAGATACTGATGAAGAAGATATTGAAAATGAAAGTAAAATAATGATTGCAGAAAATAGCAGTTTAAATAAAGAAGAAACTGTATCTATTTCTAATAGTCAAAAAGCATTTTCTAAACAAGATATTATCGATAGTGGTATATGCTTAGATGATAGTTTATCTACTTCTGAATTAGTGAGATCATTTACTGTTATTTAATTGTAATAGTATTAATATAAATAAATTAGGCTTTTCTCCCTTTATGTACTATTTTAATTTTATAACATAAATGCTGAGAAAAGCCTATCTACGGACTTCTCCCCACATTTTTAAATCAAACATAGAATTACAGTTTCAAAACTAGGTATCTTGTTGAATTTATATGCAGCTTCTTTAGCATATAAATGAACATGATGTTTTGCAACTTTGATATGTGTTTTAAATGTTCTTCTTATATGTTTTCAAACTGATTCAATTTGGTTGGTATTTACACCAATTTTTGAAACATAGCCATCTTGATGGTTAACTGTTTCATGCTTAGTGAAAACTGATTTAAAATCGCAATATCCTTTTCAAGAATCAGTATATACAAGACATTTTGAAGAAATGTGGTTTTTTGCAAACTGCAAAAGATTTTTACTCTTTGCGTTTTTCAATACTTTCACAATTAAATTATTGGTTGTTTTTTGATAAATGCCAACAATCAAGGTTTTATTCACCAAGGATCTTCCTTGTTTTTTAAAACCCATATGTGAAAGATACATTTCATCAATTTGCACTGTACCTTCAACAATAAATTGAGGTTTTTGTTTTGCAATACGTGTTCTGATTTTATGAGTCATTCTTCAAGCAGTTTTCAAAGTCACTCCCAATTCTTTTGCAATATCTGTTGATGGAATTCCATGTTTGGTGTTTATTCATCTAAAGATAAGATAAAACCAAGATGTTAAAGATGTTTGTGACCTTGAAAATATGGTGCCTGTGAGAATGCTAAATGTTTGATTACATTTTAAACATCTCATTCTTTTTAAATCAGAAGTATTCAAATTAAAACTAAAACACCTAATACATTTGTTTTATTTCAAATTTGCTATATATGCAAGACATTGCTGTTCAGTTTGAAAAGCATTGTTGAATTCATTCAGTTTCATTATTCCCTCCACAAGTACATGTGGGGAGAAGTCCGATATTTATTTTTAAGCCTTACTTATTTATAGTTATATACTATTGTAAAAGTTTTTATAATTATATTTGATGTTATAATGTTATTTAAAAAACATTGAAAGGAAAATTAAATATGCCAGAAAAAGATAAGAATACGTTATTTAAACGTATTATTTTTAGAAAATATAAAGATGAAATTAATTGAGTAAAAATGATTAATTATTTGTTTAAAGAAAGAAAAATTTTTGAAGAAGATGTAGCAATTTTAACCAAGTTATTTAATGAAAAAAATAATGATTGATTAAAAAAGTTTAATATTTCTGAGGAAGATGCAGTAATTTTAACTAAATTATTTAATCAAAAAATTAATAATTGATTAGAAAAAGAACAAATTTCTGAAGACAATGTATTGGATTTAACTGATTTGTTTAATGAAAAAATGAATATAAATGATGAAACTACTAAAGTTATTGAAATTGCTAAGTTACTTAAAAAGGCAGAAGATTTAAATAGGATACATGAAATATTAGATGAACTTCCTCCACGTTATTTTTCTGTTGATAACTGAGAAGATACTGATGAAGAAGATATTGAAAATGAAAGTAAAATAATGATTGCAGAAAATAGCAGTTTAAATAAAGAAGAAACTGTATCTATTTCTAATAGTCAAAAAGCATTTTCTAAACAAGATATTATCGATAGTGGTATATGCTTAGATGATAGTTTATCTACTTCTGAATTAGTGAGATCATTTACTGTTATTTAATTGTAATAGTATTAATATAAATAAATTAGGCTTTTCTCCCTTTATGTACTATTTTAATTTTATCACATAAATGCTGAGAAAAGCCTATCTACGGACTTCTCCCCACATTTTTAAATCAAACATAGAATTACAGTTTCAAAACTAGGTATCTTGTTGAATTTATATGCAGCTTCTTTAGCATATAAATGAACATGATGTTTTGCAACTTTGATATGTGTTTTAAATGTTCTTCTTATATGTTTTCAAACTGATTCAATTTGGTTGGTATTTACACCAATTTTTGAAACATAGCCATCTTGATGGTTAACTGTTTCATGCTTAGTGAAAACTGATTTAAAATCGCAATATCCTTTTCAAGAATCAGTATATACAAGACATTTTGAAGAAATGTGGTTTTTTGCAAACTGCAAAAGATTTTTACTCTTTGCGTTTTTCAATACTTTCACAATTAAATTATTGGTTGTTTTTTGATAAATGCCAACAATCAAGGTTTTATTCACCAAGGATCTTCCTTGTTTTTTAAAACCCATATGTGAAAGATACATTTCATCAATTTGCACTGTACCTTCAACAATAAATTGAGGTTTTTGTTTTGCAATACGTGTTCTGATTTTATGAGTCATTCTTCAAGCAGTTTTCAAAGTCACTCCCAATTCTTTTGCAATATCTGTTGATGGAATTCCATGTTTGGTGTTTATTCATCTAAAGATAAGATAAAACCAAGATGTTAAAGATGTTTGTGACCTTGAAAATATGGTGCCTGTGAGAATGCTAAATGTTTGATTACATTTTAAACATCTCATTCTTTTTAAATCAGAAGTATTCAAATTAAAATTAAAACACCTAATACATTTGTTTTCTTTCAAATTTGCTATATATGCAAGACATTGCTGTTCAGTTTGAAAAGCATTGTTGAATTCATTCAGTTTCATTATTCCCTCCACAAGTACATGTGGGGAGAAGTCCGATAAATTAAAAAAACTAATTATACTAAAATTAGTAATTAAATTAAATATTAAAGATATTGAAATAGTTTTTAATTGTATTTTTTTTTAAAAATAT
The DNA here is from genome assembly GCF_964020205.1 of Spiroplasma endosymbiont of Apeira syringaria. Taxonomy (NCBI): domain Bacteria; kingdom Bacillati; phylum Mycoplasmatota; class Mollicutes; order Entomoplasmatales; family Spiroplasmataceae; genus Spiroplasma; species Spiroplasma endosymbiont of Apeira syringaria. Next base: position 1,329,870 of record NZ_OZ026543.1, on the reverse strand, counting down.
GTATAATCCTAAATATTAAAAGTTAATTTCTTTTAATATTATTTAATTTTAAAAGGTTATAACATACCACCTTGATTTTCAAATCAAGTTGGTATTTTTTGTTTTAAATATTTGAAATAACAATAATGAAATTATTATATTAATATTAAATTTAATAAAAAACAAAAAATAGGGAGGAAAATAATGCCAAACACATTTAATTTTAACAACATAACAAAAGGTCAACAATTAAAATTTTTTTTTAATAATAATAAAACATTAATTTTTAAGACAGAGAATGCTTCGCAAGGTACAAGATTTGTCGTATTTGGTGAAACATTGGAAGGAGAAAAAGTATTAATTCCTGCTTTTACTGCCGCAGAATTGGATACTAAATATAGTTATGTTGATGATAAATCACAACGGACTAACAATTTTATCGATTGAAAAAGTGAAACTAGATTTGGAAGAGTCATTTCTCGTTTTCTAGATGTAGAAGAAATTTATTTATTAAATGCTAAAGGTCAGTTAAGAAAATATAATGATACTTTTCATGATACTGTTTGTTTTCAAAGAAGTAATTTTTATGTGTCTAATGAAACCACTTACAATTTTGAATATTTAAATTTGTTTTCTTTAAAAAAGAAAGTTTCCAATATTTTATTAGAACATAATAGAGGAACATTACCAATGACCGAAAATGTTTCTCTTATTAAACAAGCAGCAGAAAAAATTGGCGTTTCTTCAACAGCGAGTTCTGTTAAATTATTAACAATGGTAGGAAAATTAAAGTTATTTATACAAAAAATTAATCAATTGCATGAAGTAATAAACGTTTCTGCTTATTCGCAAGAGACAAATATTAATGTTGATGATATCACCTCATTAATTTCCCAAACAGAATTATTAAATAATTTAAATAATAAAACTGGCTCAATTTTTACTAAAGAAGAGTTAGCAAAATTTAAAATTAAATTAGAAGATGTTAAAATTGGTGACCAAACAAATATTTTTGACATAAAATTAAATTTTATGTATAAAATTGATGATAATAATTGAAGTAAATCTTTTACTTCTGCTACATTCCAAATTGAAACGAAATGAATAACAAAGTTAGAATTATTAGTAAACATTTATGATGGTGTATTTTCAATGCATTTTATTTTAAAACTGTTAAATTTAGAATCAGAAAAAACAACAAATGGTTTTAAGATGTTAGATCAAGAAATTGCAAAATTAGATCAAGAAATTGTAAGTTTTGTTAATTTAATTGCTGAAGATAACAAAGCGGTTGCTGATCTAGTCAATTTACAAAAAAAATGTAGAAAAAAAATGCTTTTTTAAAAACAGAAAATAAATTAAAAAATGCAATTGCAGAAATGCAAAAAATTTTACATAAAAATGAAAAGATTAAACAAGAACGATTAAATTATTTGCTAACAAGGATAAAATTGGTTAATAATGTTCAAATGTTAAGTTATTTACAGAAAAGGTTATTGACAAAAAGTAAAGAATATTTAATAATAAGTAATGTTTTTAATGAGGTGCATAATTTATCTTTATATAATAGAGAAGCTGTTAAAGGATATATTATTAGAAGCACTAAAAATAATAATTTATTAGCTACTGATTTTGATTATAAAATTGATAATTTATTTTTTGAAAATTTTCCTGGATTTGTTGAAATTCATAAAAATTTACCTCTTGAACTTCAACATAAACCAGAAGCTGTTATTGGAAATTTATTACAATTTTTAGAAGAACTTAAAGAAATAGAAAAAAATAAACTTTTAGCAAAGACAAGTCCTATTTATACATCAAAAAGGATGGGAGAATCTTATTTTTCGTTATTATCATATGCAAATTATGAAGGAATTTTTTCTGAAACCATAAACAATATTAAAGATATCAAATTAAAAATATTAAACTCTAAAAACAATGAAGAAATTAGAAAATATCAACAACAGTTAGAAGAAATATCTATTAAATTTTGAGAATCACAAAAAGATTTTACTAAGTTAGTTAATGAGTTAATGAATGTTTATTTTCCTAATGAGAAGCAAGAAATTTGGCTTAAGTTTGCGTTAGAAGAACATTTTTTATCAGAAAATCAAATATTAAAAAATAATGTTATTAAAAATTATAAAGACAAAGCAGAAGAAAAATTTACTAAGATAAGTATTGTATTAAAAATAAGGCTTTTCTCCCTTTATGTACTATTTTAATTTTATCACATAAATGCTGAGAAAATTCTATCTACGGACTTCTCCCCACATTTTTAAATCAAACATAGAATTACAGTTTCAAAACTAGGTATCTTGTTGAATTTATATGCAGCTTCTTTAGCATATAAATGAACATGATGTTTTGCAACTTTGATATGTGTTTTAAATGTTCTTCTTATATGTTTTCAAACTGATTCAATTTGGTTGGTATTTACACCAATTTTTGAAACATAGCCATCTTGATGGTTAACTGTTTCATGCTTAGTGAAAACTGATTTAAAATCGCAATATCCTTTTCAAGAATCAGTATATACAAGACATTTTGAAGAAATGTGGTTTTTTGCAAACTGCAAAAGATTTTTACTCTTTGCGTTTTTCAATACTTTCACAATTAAATTATTGGTTGTTTTTTGATAAATGCCAACAATCAAGGTTTTATTCACCAAGGATCTTCCTTGTTTTTTAAAACCCATATGTGAAAGATACATTTCATCAATTTGCACTGTACCTTCAACAATAAATTGAGGTTTTTGTTTTGCAATACGTGTTCTGATTTTATGAGTCATTCTTCAAGCAGTTTTCAAAGTCACTCCCAATTCTTTTGCAATATCTGTTGATGGAATTCCATGTTTGGTGTTTATTCATCTAAAGATAAGATAAAACCAAGATGTTAAAGATGTTTGTGACCTTGAAAATATGGTGCCTGTGAGAATGCTAAATGTTTGATTACATTTTAAACATCTCATTCTTTTTAAATCAGAAGTATTCAAATTAAAATTAAAACACCTAATACATTTGTTTTCTTTCAAATTTGCTATATATGCAAGACATTGCTGTTCAGTTTGAAAAGCATTGTTGAATTCATTCAGTTTCATTATTCCCTCCACAAGTACATGTGGGGAGAAGTCCGAAAAATAAATCAGCAATTAGTACAAGGTTTTCAAGAAGAATTATCTGATATATTCAAAGTCTCAAGACAAAGAATTAAACAAAAATTAAATCAACAAAGATTGGCAACTGGTAATTGAAAAGTTGATGATATTATTTCAATTAATAGTATAATTGATATTACTGGTATTAATGAAAAACAAGCAGTTTCATTTAAAGTTTTAACAAAAAATAAAGATGATTTTACTGTTATTATTCAATATTTAAATTCAAAAAAACAATTAGAATATAAAATAAGAGACATTACGATTAATAATTGTGGGACATTCAATTTTACTTTAAATAAAGAAGAAGTTACATTTCCAAATTGACAAGAAATTTTGAAGTTACAATCGTTAATAAATGATTATATAATTTGAAAAGATAAAGAATTAGTAGAACATGTAGAATTGTTATCGAACAAACTTAAAAAAATTAGTAATTCAGTTTTAAGTTTTGTTAAAGTTAATAATCAAAATTTTTTCAATAATTGAGAATGAGAAATTAATTTGCAAAAAATTAAAGAAAAATTATTAGTAACTATTGAACAAGAAATAGAAGAATATAAACAATTAATTGAAAAAGGTCAAATGCAATATGAAAAAATTTTAAAAATTAGTCAAGAATTAAAAGAAAATCTTACTAATGGTAATTTAAATTTTGTCTTTAGTGAAAACAGTAAAGAAAATATTAAAAATTTAAATCAAAATAAAAACAACACCAATGTAACATTTGATATTTTTTATTATAATAAAAAATATTTTTTAGGTAGTTATAAAACTGAAACATCTGCCATTAATTTTAAAATTCTTAGAGATAGTTTAATTGCAAAAAACAGGCTACTAGAAATAAAAGAAAAACTTGCCGCCATAAGAAAATCATTTTTAATAGTTGATAGTAAAATAAGAACGGCAGTTAATGATTTAACTAAGTTACATGATAGCATTATTGAACTTTTACAAATTAAGAAACAGGAATGAGAAACGTTAACTAATCATACAATTGTAAATGTTCAACTACAAAATCAAAAGATATTAGCACAATTAAAGTTAGATATCGAACAACTTGTTAAAAAAATCAGTTTTATTAAAAATAAAATTTCTGAATTAAGTAACCAAAAAATAGCAAATTCATGATTTTATAATGACTATCTAACTTTTATCAGATATTATGAGAAAGCGAATGAAGTTGCACCTTAAAGTATTGAAAAATATTTATGTTGAGATAAAAACTATAATATTATTAAAAACAATTTAAAAATATATACTGGTTATGATGATTTTGATGATTATAAAACAATATTTTTAAGTAAACTTTACAATATTAAAACTATTGATATTGAACACTGTCAAAAATCTTTAGTAGAAATATCAAAAACAAAATTTAAAAAACTTAGTTGATGACAAAAAATAATAAATAAATTATCGTGAACATGAAAAAAAACAAAAAGAAATATCAAAGTGATTAAAGAAAATAATATAAAAAATTTTGGAACTTTAATTGCAAATGGCTTTTCTCCCTTTATGTACTATTTTAATTTTATCACATAAATGCTGAGAAAAGCCTATCTACGGACTTCTCCCCACATTTTTAAATCAAACATAGAATTACAGTTTCAAAACTAGGTATCTTGTTGAATTTATATGCAGCTTCTTTAGCATATAAATGAACATGATGTTTTGCAACTTTGATATGTGTTTTAAATGTTCTTCTTATATGTTTTCAAACTGATTCAATTTGGTTGGTATTTACACCAATTTTTGAAACATAGCCATCTTGATGGTTAATTGTTTCATGCTTAGTGAAAACTGATTTAAAATCGCAATATCCTTTTCAAGAATCAGTATATACAAGACATTTTGAAGAAATGTGGTTTTTTGCAAACTGCAAAAGATTTTTACTCTTTGCGTTTTTCAATACTTTCACAATTAAATTATTGGTTGTTTTTTGATAAATGCCAACAATCAAGGTTTTATTCACCAAGGATCTTCCTTGTTTTTTAAAACCCATATGTGAAAGATACATTTCATCAATTTGCACTGTACCTTCAACAATAAATTGAGGTTTTTGTTTTGCAATACGTGTTCTGATTTTATGAGTCATTATTCAAGCAGTTTTCAAAGTCACTCCCAATTCTTTTGCAATATCTGTTGATGGAATTCCATGTTTGGTGTTTATTCATCTAAAGATAAGATAAAACCAAGATGTTAAAGATGTTTGTGACCTTGAAAATATGGTGCCTGTGAGAATGCTAAATGTTTGATTACATTTTAAACATCTCATTCTTTTTAAATCAGAAGTATTCAAATTAAAACTAAAACACCTAATACATTTGTTTTCTTTCAAATTTGCTATATATGCAAGACATTGCTGTTCAGTTTGAAAAGCATTTTTGAATTCATTCAGTTTCATTATTCCCTCCACAAGTACATGTGGGGAGAAGTCCGTTGCAAATTTAAATGAAAATAAAACATCAATAGATAAAATAAGCGTACCTTATCAAAGACAAAGTATACCAGAACTATTACCAACATCTGAGCCTTGAGATGAATGAATAATTGAAAAAAAACCTAAATTATCAATTTCAAATAGTACTGATAGTGCGATAAGTTCACTTTCTTCTGAATTTGAAGAAAATGATTATTCTATTATTGATATCGATAAAATATTAAGAGAACTTAATAGTTATAGTTTTCCACAGTATAGTGATTTAGAAAGCAGTACTGAATCATCTCGTCAAGAATTTAATCATTGTCTTACTAGAACAGCATCTAGTGATAGTGGCATTTGTTCTGGTCAGATTACTCCTAAACCAGTTAGTACAAATCCTTTTGATGATGAAAGCGATGATGAAGAACTTGCTGGTAATACTATTAATGAATCTAATAATTTAGTAAATACTGTACCATTACCATCCAAATCAACTCCAAAATTAAATTTTTCTTAATTGATAATTAATTTTATATTTTTCTTTATAATTTATATGATACGATGTAATCATATAAGTAAAAGAAACAGGTGTATATTATATGTTAACTGCTGGTATCTTTGGTTTACCTAATGTAGGTAAATCAACATTATTTAAAGCCATAACCAATTCACAAGTATTAATTGAAAATTATCCTTTCGCTACTATAAAACCAAATATTGGTAGCGTTCCAGTCAATGATTCAAGAATTTTAAATTTAATAAAAATTTTTAATCCACAAAAAGTTGTACCAACAATTTTAGAATTACATGATATTGCTGGACTTGTCAAAGGCGCTAGTAAAGGTGAAGGATTAGGTAATCAATTTCTTGCCAATATTAGAACGGTTGATGCAATATGCGAAGTTATTCGTTGTTTTGATGATATTAATGTTACTCATGTTGAAAATAAAATTGATCCAATTAATGATTTTGAAATTATTGAATTGGAATTAATGTTAGCTGATCAAGAAGTAATAAGTAAACGAAAAGAAAAAGTTCGTAAAAAATCGCAAATAACTAGAGATAAACAAGGTATTGCTGAGGTAGCTTTATTAGAAAAAATTAATAATGAATTAAACAATGGTATTGCTATTCGCAATCAAAAGTTAAGTTCAGAAGAATTACTAATGATTAAACCTTATAATTTTTTAACTGCTAAACCAATAATTGTTATTGCTAATATTAATGAAAAAGATTTAATAACTAAAACTAATAAATATGTTGAACAATTACAACAATATATGAGCAAAAAAAATATTACTGTAATTGTTGTTTGTGCTAAGACAGAATGTGAACTTTCTGAATTAGAAGCAGAAGAAAAAAAAGAAATGTTTAAAGAGTTAAATATTTTTGAATCAGGAATTGATCAAATTGTATTAGCAACTTATAAACTATTAAATTTAGGTACTTATTTTACTGTTGGACCCAAAGAAGTTCATGCTTGAACTTTTATTAAAGGAATGAAAGCACCAGAGTGTGCTGGTATCATTCATACAGATTTCATGAAAGGTTTTATTAGACTTAAAGTTTATAATTATCAAGATATAGAATTATTGGGTAGTGAAAAAAATGTTCAGGAAAAGGGAAAAATGAGAGTTGAAGGTAAAAATTATATAGTTGAAGATGGTGATATTTGTCATTTCCTTTTTAATGTTTAGTTTTAAGATAATATTAATTATAAAAAGGTTATAGTTTTGCTATAATTAATTTGAAAATATACTAGCAAGAAAGGAAAAAATTATTATGTTAAAAAGTAATTTACAAAATCCTGATTCTGACATTCAAGAAAACAATTATGTTCCAAATAAAAAAACTAAAAAGTTTGATGTTCTTAATAAAATAAAAGTTTCAAGAGCTTTACTTTTTTGATCACCAATTGTGCAAATTATTGGTAGTATTGCTTTTTTAATACTATTAATAGTTAATGCATTTGTTGGGCAAAAAATGGGGTTTGAATTTAGTAAACTACAATTAGCTTTATCATTATCATATGTTGGAATTGCAATTTTAGTCAGTATTATTTGTTTTATGATACCAGCAAAGAAACTTAAAAAGAAATCTTCATTTAGAATTACTGCTATTTCAACATTAATATTATCAACATTAATGTTAAGCGGTAGTCTAGTTTTTTGATCAATACCAGTATTATTATTTTTTTCATTAATCTCATTAATTGTATGAATATGTGAAGTAATAGCAGCGATTATTTTAATTTTAGTAGTTGAAGAATTACCTAATGAAAAATAAAGTAGGTGAAAATAATGAAAATTAAAGATTTAGATAATCTTAAAAACAAAGAAACATGTTTTATTCCATATGAACAAAAAACTAAAAATGCATATTTTGTTTATTTGACAATATCAATAGTTCTTTTTTTATCAGTTTTTATTTTTTCATTATTTGCTGCTATTAATGTATCAAAATATAAATTATATAATGTACTTACTGATTTTAATTATCCTATTTTGAATTTATTTTATGCACCAATTGTTTGTTTAATTGCAATTACTGTAAGTATGATTTTATTAATATTTGCTCCTAGAGTAAGTATTGTGTCTTCAAAGTATAGCAGTAGAATGTTTTATACTGCTTTTTGATTATTAATTCTTAGTGTAATGTTAAGTTCAGAAGTACAATTAACTTATATTTCACAATCTGGAATATTATATAATGAAAATTATCATTGAATTAATCCAATTATTGCAAGAATATTTATTATTTTTAGTCTTTTTTTACTTTTGATTACACAACTATTTTTTTGAATTATGCGTAGAAAGTTTACATTTATGAACTCAGATTATGAAATTTATACTACTAGAAGTATGGAAAAAAAACAAAGACGAATTAGAAAACAAGAATTAAAAAAAATTAAAAAACAAGAAAAGGGATTTAGTAAAAAAACTTTGAATATTAAATAAGGGGGACAGATTTATGAGAATTCGTAATTGGTGGTTTATTAGTTTTTATTTATTATTAAGCACATTTATTATTTATGAATTATTTTTTTTAATTGCTTTGTCAAAAAATACAGTTTTAAAAGATTTATATTATTATGGTTTTCAAATTTCAGAACCTTCACCAAGTTTTAATCCTTCAAGTTATACTGCAGTTTATTATTTACCAGTAATAGGTTTGATTGTAAGTAGTTTTGGGTTGATAAGTTGTATTTTTACGGCAAGAGTTTTTCTCGAAAAATCTCCTCGTTTTAAATTTGTATTTTTAGTTGTAAACTTTATAATTTTTGTTGTTGGATTTTTAATAAGTTTTTCTGGTCAATTGCTTTATTGTGAATGAAGTAATGATAGTGCACAAATAATACCTAATAGGGGTGGAACAATTGAAAAACCAAGTTTTTATTATCGAAATTGAGTTTCTTCAACAATTGTTTGATCAATTTTTGGTTTTTATTTTGCATTACTTGTTGCAGCAGTTATTTTATTACTTAAATTAAATTTAATTAATGTTCAAACATATCACTTTTATCGTCAACGTATTGAACAAGCAATTGAATTTGAACCAGAATTAAAACAACCATTACCAAGTTCTAATGAATTTGATCCAAATGATACACAGACTATTACAATTTTTCTTGATGAAGAAGTAAATGAAAAATTACAATCTAAAACTAATCGTAAAAAAATAATGAAATCCTCTAAAAATAATAAAAAAAAATTAAATTCTAAAAAAAAGACTAATAAAGTAGAAAAAAAAGTTAGTAAGATTAAAAAATCTTAAATTTAATAAAGATGGTGAAAATATGAAAATTCGTGTACGATATGCACCTAGTCCTACTGGGTATTTACATATTGGTGGTGCTAGAACAGCATTATTTAATTATTTATTTGCAAAAAATAACAAAGGAGATTTTATAGTTAGAATTGAAGATACTGATTTAGAACGCAATATTGAAGATGGAATTAGTTCACAATTAGATAATTTACGTTGAATGGAAATAATTCCTGATGAAACTATTGATTTACCAGGTAAATATGGTCCTTATAAACAAACTGAACGTTTAAATATATATATTCAATATGCATTAATACTAATAAAAGAAAAAAAAGCATATTATTGTTTTTGTACACCTCAATATCTAGAAGAAATGCGTAAGAAACAAGCAGATAAAAATATTTTAGCTTTCCAGTATGATGGAACATGTTCAAAATTAGAGCAGTCTGTAATTGAAGAAAATTTACAAAATAAAATTTCATATGCTATTAGAGTTAAAATTCCCACTAATAAAAGTTATAAAATTAAAGATTTAGTTCGTGGTAATGTTGAATTTAATTCAGTAGATTTAGGAGATTACATTATTATTAAATCAAATGGAGTGGCCACTTATAATTTCGCTGTTGTTATTGATGATCATTTAATGGAAATAAGTCATGTTTTTCGTGGTGAAGAACATTTGTCAAATACACCAAAACAATTAGTTATTTATGAGTATTTTAATTGGAAAATGCCAATTTTTGCCCACTTAACATTAATTGTTAATAATAAACGTAAAAAATTATCAAAACGTGATGGTAGCATTATCCAATTTATTCATCAATATCGTAAAGAAGGATATTTACCAGAAGCAATTTTTAATTTTATTGCTTTATTAGGATGAAGTTCGCATGAAGAAAAAGAAATTTATACTAAAGAACAATTAATTAAATTATTTACCCCAAAATATTTAAGTAAAGCACCAAGCATGTTTGATCCAGAAAAATTAGTGTGAATGAATAATTATTATATTAAAAGATTAAATGTTGAACAATACTTAGCTTTAGTAACACCTTTTATTAAAGAAAAATATAATTGAAATAGCAAAACTATTGAATGATGAAAAGAAGTATTATTAATTTATCAATCACAGTTAGAATATGGTAGTCAAATTAATGAATTGGTAAGTTTATTTTTTAAAAATAATTTTAAGGTAGATATAGAAGCAAAGACTTTTTTGAATGATAATGAATGTAACTTAGTTTGTACAACATTTATTAAAAAGATTATTGATTGTAAAAATTGAACTAGTGATAATATTAAAAACATTATTAATGAAGTTAAAAAAGAAACTAATGTTAACGGCAAATTATTATTTATGCCAATTAGAATTATTACGACAGGACAAATGCATGGACCTGATTTAGTTAGCACCATTAAACTATTAGGTTATGATACCATTATTAATAATGTGAAATTAAATTGGCTTTTCTCCCTTTATGTACTATTTTAATTTTATCACATAAATGCTGAGAAAAGCCTATCTACGGACTTCTCCCCACATTTTTAAATCAAACATAGAATTACAGTTTCAAAACTAGGTATCTTGTTGAATTTATATGCAGCTTCTTTAGCATATAAATGAACATGATGTTTTGCAACTTTGATATGTGTTTTAAATGTTCTTCTTATATGTTTTCAAACTGATTCAATTTGGTTGGTATTTACACCAATTTTTGAAACATAGCCATCTTGATGGTTAACTGTTTCATGCTTAGTGAAAACTGATTTAAAATCGCAATATCCTTTTCAAGAATCAGTATATACAAGACATTTTGAAGAAATGTGGTTTTTTGCAAACTGCAAAAGATTTTTACTCTTTGCGTTTTTCAATACTTTCACAATTAAATTATTGGTTGTTTTTTGATAAATGCCAACAATCAAGGTTTTATTAACCAAGGATCTTCCTTGTTTTTTAAAACCCATATGTGAAAGATACATTTCATCAATTTGCACTGTACCTTCAACAATAAATTGAGGTTTTTGTTTTGCAATACGTGTTCTGATTTTATGAGTCATTCTTCAAGCAGTTTTCAAAGTCACTCCCAATTCTTTTGCAATATCTGTTGATGGAATTCCGTGTTTGGTGTTTATTCATCTAAAGATAAGATAAAACCAAGATGTTAAAGATGTTTGTGACCTTGAAAATATGGTGCCTGTGAGAATGCTAAATGTTTGATTACATTTTAAACATCTCATTCTTTTTAAATCAGAAGTATTCAAATTAAAACTAAAACACCTAATAAATTTGTTTTCTTTCAAATTTGCTATATATGCAAGACATTGCTGTTCAGTTTGAAAAGCATTTTTGAATTAATTCAGTTTCATTATTCCCTCCACAAGTACATGTGGGGAGAAGTCCGATTAAATTTTAAATATTAAAGAAAAATAATTATTATTACTTATATAGAAAATATAATATTTACTTTTGTTATAAATAAAAATTATAAAATTGTTCTTTTTACTCAAAATAATTATTAAAATAGAAGAAAAATTTTATATTATGTTACTATTAAAATAAAAAATTAATAATACCTAAAATTTATAAGATATTAATGAGAGGTTAAAATTTATGTCAAGCAATAATTATAAAGTAACTTTTATTCGTGACGCTATACACAAAAATATTAATATCAGCGAACCAGTTATTCAGGCGTTAATATCTTGTAAAGAATTTCAAAGATTAAGATGAATTAATCAACTTGGTGGTGTCCAAATTGCTTTTCCTAATGCAACTCATACTAGATATGTTCATAGTATCGGTGTTTATCATATATTAAATCGTGTTCTTAGTGAAGTTGAAGGTTCTTCTTTATTAACTAAAGAGGAAAAAATAAACATTAAAATTGCTGGTTTATTACATGATTTAGGACACGGTCCTTTTTCACACACTTTTGAAAAAATCATAAACCTTAATGTTAATAAAAAAGAAAATTTTACTCATGAAGATTATACTTGTGCTATTATTAATGATAATAATACTGAAATTAACATGATTTTAAAACAATTTAATATTAATATTAATGCTATTATTGGTATCCTTAAGAAGGATTATAAAAATTATCCTAAATATCAAATTCAATTGGTATCATCGCAATTAGATTGTGATCGTATTGATTATTTAATGCGTGATGGATATTTTACAGGAGTTGGTTATGGAAGTATTGATATTGATTGAATTATTACAAATATGATAATTGATATTAAAGAGGGTTTAGTTTTTTCATACAAGGCAATTTCTGCTATTGAAAATTATTTAATCACAAGGTTCCATATGTATTATCAAGTTTATTATCATAAAAGTGGAATTCTTTTTGATCTTAATTTACAAAAATTATTTTCAAGAATAACTGAATTATATTTTGATAAAACTTATTCATTTAAAGTCAATATTCATGATTTTATTGCTATTTTTGAGGGAAAAAGCGTTGAAATACAAACATATTTAAATTGAACAGATGCTACTTTAATTAAGTTAATGCAAGATATTATTAATTTTGAAAACGATAATGAGTTAGTAAAAATATCAAAAGTAATTTTATTTTGTTTTAACTGAGAAAATGAATTGTTGTTATTAACAAGTCAAAATAACACTAATGTTATTGGGGTTAAACAAGATTTAAAAAATGTACTTTATTATTTTAAAAAAGATCCAATTATTATTAAAACAAAAAACGAAGAGTATATTACTTTAGAAAAAATCTCACAAATTTTGCAAGATCCAATTAAAGCACCAAATACAATTTATTTTTTAAAAAAGAAATAGAAATTTAAAACTGTTATAAAATGAGGTAATTATGAAAATTTTAAAATCAATTAATAAAGTTTTTGAGTATCCAAATATTTTAGATTTAACGCCAGGAGATTTTTACTTAAATTCACATGAGTATCACTTAGCAACGCAAGAAGTAATAGTGATATTGGGCGTATTAATTAATAAAGAAAAAATTGAAAATGCTATTAAAACTTTAAATTTTACTTGAATAAATTTTAAAGAAAAAGTAATAGTTTATTTTTCTATTTTTGCCTACCTTATAATAGGTAATGAATATAATGATTTAAAATCAGTTAAAATAAATCAAATTAAATTTAAAGATAATACGTTAAAAATTAAATTTAAAGAAACATTACTTACAATGATTAATAAGTTTCCAAGAACTTTGCATTTAACTAATGTTTTGGGTAATGATAATGATCGCGCTAATATGTATGCAGTTAACGCTATTTTAAATATTAAAAAAGGGATTGGATATGATAATTTTCATATTACTCTTTTTTCAGTATATCAATCGTTAGAATTAAAACTAAAGCATTGTTTAAGAAAATATATTCAAGTTGAACCTTCAGCTAGTAAGAAAAAATTTAATTTTCATAATTTAATACGATTGATTAAATTAATTAGTACTACAAGAGTTGAAAGTGAGGAAATGAGTAAAATATTATTAAATTTAAGAGAACGTTTGCGTTATTTTGAAAAAATTAATCCTGGTGGTCAAGCAGCAAGATATGAAGCTGAGATAAATCATAATTATTTTCATAATTTAAATTCGTATATTGTTAATGAACAAGAATTACTAAGTAATTTTGTCAAGGCTTTAAGTTTATTACAAGAATTATATTTAAAATTAATAGAATTATATAAAGATGATAATACTAAAGTTAAAATGCAAAAAAAAATTGATTTAGAATTAGTTAAAGTTTCAGGAATTAAGATCGAAGATGATCCAAAAAAAATTAATGATAAATTAAGAAATGTACTGGATAATCAAATTTTTGGTAACTATCAAGAATTAATTGATTTAAATTACAATGATGTTGCTATTTTGGAATTTTTAATAAGAATTGGATTTATACAGTATGTTAATGATACAATTGAGCAACTTTTATAAAAAAGTATTTATTTTTATTTTTTTATATGATATAAATTAAATTTATGAGTATAATATTTTAGATATTGAAAGGGGTCTGAACTGTGGACAGTTATGTTATTAATGAACTCACTACTATTATTCTTGATGCAGTAGCATTTGCAAATTATGAAATAGAATTGAATCAAGTTATTATTGAAATTAATAAAAATAATGACTTAGGTGATTATTCTACATCAATAGCAATGATATTAGCAAAAAAATATAAACAAAAACCATTAGACATTGCTGAAATTATAGTTAAAAATATTCATCAGAAACACCCATTAATTAAAAAAATTGATTATATTACCCCTGGTTTTATTAATATTAATATTAATGTTGAAGTATTTAGTTTGTTATTAATGAAAATTATTAATGAGAAATCATTATATGGTCAATCTAATAAAAAAAATATTACTTATAATATTGAATTTATTAGTGCCAATCCAACCGGACTTTTACATTTAGGACATGCAAGAAATGCGGCTATTGGTGATAGTTTAGCTAATATATTAGAACATAGAGGATATAATATAGTTAGAGAATACTATATTAATGATGCTGGTAATCAAATTAATGTTTTGGCCAATTCAATTTTCATAAATTATCAAAATCTTTGTGGAAATGCTGTTGAATTACCAAAAGAAAGTTATCGTGGTTCTGAAATTTTAACTGCTGCACAATCATTTTTGAAATTAAATGGTAATAAATTTGCAAATAAACCTTTTGATGAAACCTCTTCTTTAATTTTTAAAGAATTTGGTATTAATTATATGCTTTCAGAAATTAAAAAAGATTTAAAAAAATTTAAAGTTAAAATTAATATTTGATTTTCTGAATCATTTTTATATAAAGAAAATATTATTTCTAATTTAATCAAACAATTTGAAATGCAAGGCAATACTTATCAACTTGATGGTGCTATTTTTTTAAAAACTACTTTATTTGAAGATGATAAAGATCGTGTAATTGTTAAGAAAGACAAAACTTATACATATATGCTTCCTGACTTAGCTTATCATCATATTAAATTTCAACGTAGTGATGTGTTAATTAATATTTGAGGAGCAGATCATTATGGCTATATTCCACGAATTAAAGCAGGATTATATATGCTTAATAATGATGCCACTAAACTTGATATTTTATGTATGCAAATGGTAAAGGTTATTGATAATGGCAAAGAACAAAAAATGTCAAAAAGAGCAGGAACATCAATAACTTTAAGACATATGATAGATTTAATTGGAAAGGATGCTTTACGTTATTTTTTAGTATCAAGATCAGTTGAATCACATCTTGATATTGATTTAGCACTTGCTAAACAACAATCTAACGAAAATCCTGTTTATTATGCACAATATGTTCATGCACGTATAAATCAAATTATAGAGAATTATCCAAAATTTGAAATTGCAAATAGTATTAATTTATTAACAGAACAAAAGGAAAAAGAATTATTGATTACATTAGATGAATATATAATTATTTTGCAAAAAATTGAAAAACAGCATCAACCGCATTTACTTACAAATTATATTCAGAAATTAGCTAAGTTATTTCATTCTTATTATAATAAACATAAAGTTATTAGTGAAGATCAACAATTAACAATTCAACGATTAACATTAGTTTTAGCAATAAAACAAATAATGGCCAATGCTTTAAATTTAATTGGTGTGGATGCGCCTAAAAAGATGTAAAAAATATATTTTTTATTATTTATAATATACAATTTAGAAGGTGATTAAGAAATGCAAAACAAACAAACATTAGTAGAAGTAGCATATAGTTTTTTATGCAAAAAGAAAAAAAGCAGTTTTAATGAAATTTGAACACATGTTAAAAAACAATGTAATATTTCTAAAGAAGATGAAGAAAAAATTGCTGGTGAACTTTATACTGGAATTATTTTAAATACCAATTTTTTCTTAAAAAATGATAAACTTTGATATCCACGTAATGAAGTCTCATTAGAGGAAATTAAAGAACATATGACAAGAGTAGAAATTCCAAGTAATACAAAAGACGAAATTGATAGTACTGAAACAGTTACAGATAATGATGAAACTATAGATTTAAGTGAAGACGTAGAAGATGAAGATGATGATTTAGATACCATTAGTATTAAACCATTAGAAGATAGTTATGATGATGAATAATAATGATATTATTAATTAATATTTAGGAGAAAACTAATGAATTCAAAGTATATATTTATTACTGGTGGTGTTGTATCATCTTTAGGTAAAGGAATTACGGCAGCATCGCTTGGGCGTATATTAAAGCAAAAAAATATTAAGATTTTTATGCAAAAATTTGACCCTTATATTAATGTTGACCCAGGTACTATGAGTCCTTATCAACACGGTGAAGTATATGTAACTAGTGATGGTGCTGAAACTGATTTAGATTTAGGTCATTATGAACGTTTTATTGATGAAAATCTGACTAGAGATTCCAATATTACTGCCGGAAAAGTATACCAAACTGTTTTAAAAAAGGAACGTGATGGTTTTTATGAAGGGAAAACTGTACAAGTTGTACCTCATGTTACTGATGAAATTAAAAAACATATTTTTAATTCCGCAATTAATAGTAAGGCTGATGTTATTATTACCGAAATTGGTGGAACAGTTGGTGATATTGAATCATTAGCTTTTATTGAAGCCATTAGACAAGTTAAAAACGAAAAAGGTCATGAAAATGTTATTGTTATTCACACTACATTAATTCCTTATTTACATTCGGTTGGTGAATTTAAAACGAAACCCAGTCAACATTCAGTAAAAGAAATATTATCATTAGGTATTCAACCTGATATTTTGGTTTGTCGTAGTGAAACTATGCCACCTGATCATATTTTTGATAAATTATCTTTATTTTGTAATATTAAACGCAGTCATGTTTTAGCAATTCCTGATTGTGATAATATTTATAAAGTGCCATTATCTTTAGAACAACAAAAAATTGATGAAGTAGTTTCAGAATTATTAAAGTTAAATAAAACTAAACCAGATATGTCAGAATGACATGCAATTGTTAAAAAGTTAGATAATATTAATCAAGAAGTTACTGTTGGTATTGTGGCAAAGTATTCGAATTTAAGTGATGCTTACTTATCAGTAATTGAATCATTGAAAATTGCAGGTTATAGTCTTAATACTAAAGTTAATTATAAAATTATTAACGCTGAAAGTTTAGATAGTAAAAACATTAATTCTATGCTTTCCCCTTTCCAAGCAATAATTGTTCCTGGTGGCTTTGGTAATCGTGGTGTTGAAGGCAAAATCAATGCAATTAATTATACTCGAGTTAATAAAGTTCCTTTCTTGGGATTATGTTTAGGTATGCAGTTAGCTTGTATTGAATATTCTCGTAATGTATGTAATTTACAAGATGCTAATTCTACTGAATTTAATGAAAAAACTAAAAATCCTATTTTTGATTTATTACGTGGTAAAAATAAAAATGATCAAATTGGGGGAACTTTAAGATTGGGTAATTATCCAACCACTTTAATTAATGATTCATTAGCAAAATCTCTTTATAAACAAACTATTATTATTGAACGTCATCGTCATCGTTATGAATTTAATAATAGTTATAAAACATTACTTGCAAAAAATGGATTAATTTTTAGTGGTATATATAATAAAGAAGATTTGGTAGAAGTGATTGAGTTGCCAAAAGAAGTACATCCATTCTTTATTGCAAGTCAGTTTCATCCTGAATTCACATCCAGAATTAATAAACCAAATCCTTTATTTTTAGGATTAATTAAAAGTATTATTAAAAAATAATGATTAAGTAAGAAAATTTAATTTTAAAATTGTTATAATTTTTATGAATTGTATATTCTCAAAATATATATGCAACTAGATATGCAACTAGATTTTTTATGAAAATATATAATATAAGGTTATAATATTTTAAGAAAGAAGGAAAAGAAATGAATAAATTTGTTAGTGCAAAAAATATGATTGATAAAGCAAAAGCAGGTAAATATGCCGTTGCTCACTTTAATATTAATAATTTAGAATGAACAAGATCTATTCTTGAAGTTGCACAAGAAACTAAATCATCTGTTATTTTAGGTGTTTCAGAAGGTGCTATTAAATACATGGGTGGATTTAACACAGTTGTTAGTATGACTTTAGCGTTATTGAATGATTTAAATATTACTATTCCAGTGGCATTACATTTAGATCATGGTCAATCAATAGATTCTTGTAAGAAAGCATTAGATGCTGGTTTTAGTTCAGTTATGTTTGATGGTTCTCATTTATATTTTAATGAAAATATAAAAGGTACCAAAGAAGTAGTTACTTATGCTAAGAAAAAAAATGCATCTGTTGAAGCAGAAGCAGGTACTATTGGTGGTGAAGAAGATGGAGTTATTGGTAGTGGTGAGATTGCTAGTGAGGAAGATTGTAAATCATTAGCAGCTTTAGGAATTGACTTTTTAGCAGCCGGAATAAATAATATTCATGGAAAGTATCCTAAAAATTGAGATGGTTTAAATTTTGATGTGTTAAAAAATTTATCAGTAGCTTCAAATAAGCCAATGGTATTACATGGTGGTTCTGGAATTCCAAAAGATCAGGTTAAAAAAGCTATTAATTTAGGAATTAGTAAAATTAATGTTAATACTGAATTACAAGAAGTATTCGCCGCAGCTATTGAAAAATATGTTACGGAAGGAAAACTTAATGAAGATAAAGGGTTTGATCCTAGAAAAATTTTTAAGCCAGGAATGGAAGCAATTAAACTTAAAGCTAAAGAATTATTAACAGAATTTGGTTCATTAGGAAAATCTTAAAAAAATGGTCATATTAGTAATAATATGACCATTTTTAAATAATTTTCCTTAAATTAAGATAAATTTCAAATATGAAAATTACTTTTATTATCAATAACTTGTGATATTTTTTCATTAGTTAAAATATCAATTATTACTTCGGCCTTAATAGCAACTTTCGCGTCTAACATATGACCACCAATTACGTTAAAATTATCATCACCAAAAGTAGTATGACAATGAATAATTGGTTTATTTCTATCTTTTTCATCTCAAATGATTGTTCCAATTGTTGATAACAATTCATATTGTTCAAGAAAAGTTTTTTTTACATAATCAGTACTTTTTTTAGGAATGTAGCCTAAAGTGACATTAGTAATAGCACCAATCATTTGGAATTGTGCCATTCCTATGTTTTCTTTAATAGCAAATTGCTCTAAAGTTTTAATAATCATTTCATCTTTTTCAATAATTAATGCATACTTATTTCCGATCATTTTTTTAATTTTCATAATAAGAATCTCACCTTTCTTTTAGCAGTATTTTAACATATTTATTAATAGCAATAATGATTAAAATTGATTATTATAGGAAAAAAATATTTTTCTTTTTGTAATAAAAATTATCGGACTTCTCCCCACATGTACTTGTGGAGGGAATAATGAAACTGAATGAATTCAACAATGCTTTTCAAACTGAACAGCAATGTCTTGCATATATAGCAAATTTGAAAGAAAACAAATGTATTAGGTGTTTTAATTTTAAGGCTTTTCTCCCTTTATGTACTATTTTAGTTTTATCACATAAATGCTGAGAAAAGCCAAAATTATTTTAAAAAGAAAATATATTAATTTTAAAATTAATAGGTATAATAAAACTAATATTTAAACTAAGGAAGTGATAAAGTTGAAAACTAATGGTTTAGTAATTGCTATTGGTAATGATCATACCGCTTATGAATTTAAACAACCAATTATTAAATTTTTACATACAGAAGGCTATCAAATTTTAGATTTAGGAACAAATAGCAGTGAACCTGTTGATTATCCTAATTTTGGTTTTAATGTTGCAAATGCTATTGTTAGTAAAAAAGCAGATTTTGGTATTGTAATTTGTGGTACTGGTATTGGTATTAGCATTGCTACCAATCGTATTAATGGTGTTCGTTGTGCTCTTTGCTATGAGGAAGAAACAGTAAGATTGGCAAGACTTCATAATGACGCTAATGTTTTAGCACTAGGTGCTAGAATTATTTCTGATTATAAAGCAGTAGAACTTGTGAAATTATTTTTAAATACTAAAACAAGTGATGAAAAAAGACATCAATTAAGAGTTGCAAAACTAAAATAATTTTACTATTAAATTACGGACTTCTCCCCACATGTACTTGTGGAGGGAATAATGAAACTGAATGAATTCAAAAATGCTTTTCAAACTGAACAGCAATGTCTTGCATATATAGCAAATTTGAAAGAAAACAAATGTATTAGGTGTTTTAGTTTTAATTTGAATACTTCTTGGAATGGCAACCCTTTTTAGGACTATTTTTTGGTAGACATTTGTTTTTGATAATTAACTGGAGTTAAGTAGTTTAAAGTGCCGTGAATTCTTATGTTGTTATATCAATTGATGTAATCAAATAATTCGAATTTTAATTGGATTAATGATGTAAAATTTTTATCATTAATAAATTCGGTTTTGAAAGTTTTAAAGGTTGCTTCAGCAACAGCGTTATCATAAGGACAACCTTTTTTGCTTAAAGAGCGATTAATATTGAATGCTAGTAAAAGTTTATCAATAATTTTATTATTAAATTCATTACCGCGATCACTATGAAATATTTGAATATCTTTTAAACAGCGATTTGAGTGCATAAATGCTTGATATACTAATGATGCATCTTTTTTAGTACCTACACTATGTCCAATTATTTCGCGGTTAAATAGGTCAATTAATAAACAAATATAGTTTCACTTACCATTTACTTGAACATAAGTTAAATCACTAACAATAACTTCATTTTTAACTCTATTATTAAAGTTTCTATTAACAAGATTGGTTATTTGACTATCATTGACTTTATTATGATAATTTTTGAATGATAATTTAGTGTATTTTGATATTAAATTATGTTTATTCATAATTTCTTTAATTTTTCGTCTTGATAAATAAATTTCTTGGTTTTCTAGAATGACTTTTAATCTTCTAGTACCATAAACTTCTTTATTTTTTTTAAAAGCACTAATAACAGCTTGTTCATAAATATTATTTTTAATTTTATTTTTTTTCTTTAAATTAAAATAATATGTTGATTTAGAGAGTTTTAAAAAATGACACATTGTGCGAATTTTATATTTAGATTTATTATTTGCAATAATCTCTACTTTCTGCCTATTATTAGTGCTGCTTGCTTTAAAATATCATTTTCCATTCTTAATTGTTTTAATTCTTTTCTTAATTTAATTAATTCATTTTCTTCAACAGAACGATTATCTTTAGTTTTAAAACTACCTGAATTAGTAAATTGCTTAATTCAATTGTAAGTAGCTGCTCTTGTAACATTATATTCTTTAACAAGGCAAGATACTGATTTGCCACTTTGATATAAAGCTACTATTTGTTTTTTAAATTCATCGGTATATGAGTTAATATTGGCCATAATTATAGTTCCTTTCTTTGTTCACTTGTCTATGTAATTAGTGTCCAATAAAGTGTAACCCATCCATCTGATTTAAAAAGAATGAGATGTTTAAAATGTAATCAAACATTTAGCATTCTCACAGGCACCATATTTTCAAGGTCACAAACATCTTTAACATCTTGGTTTTATCTTATCTTTAGATGAATAAACACCAAACATGGAATTCCATCAACAGATATTGCAAAAGAATTGGGAGTGACTTTGAAAACTGCTTGAAGAATGACTCATAAAATCAGAACACGTATTGCAAAACAAAAACCTCAATTTATTGTTGAAGGTACAGTGCAAATTGATGAAATGTATCTTTCACATATGGGTTTTAAAAAACAAGGAAGATCCTTGGTGAATAAAACCTTGATTGTTGGCATTTATCAAAAAACAACCAATAATTTAATTGTGAAAGTATTGAAAAACGCAAAGAGTAAAAATCTTTTGCAGTTTGCAAAAAACCACATTTCTTCAAAATGTCTTGTATATACTGATTCTTGAAAAGGATATTGCGATTTTAAATCAGTTTTCACTAAGCATGAAACAGTTAACCATCAAGATGGCTATGTTTCAAAAATTGGTGTAAATACCAACCAAATTGAATCAGTTTGAAAACATATAAGAAGAACATTTAAAACACATATCAAAGTTGCAAAACATCATGTTCATTTATATGCTAAAGAAGCTGCATATAAATTCAACAAGATACCTAGTTTTGAAACTGTAATTCTATGTTTGATTTAAAAATGTGGGGAGAAGTCCGTAGATAGGCTTTTCTCAGCATTTATGTGATAAAATTAAAATAGTACATAAAGGGAGAAAAGCCTTAAATTATTAAAGAGAGGATGTTTAAAAATGGATAAATCTTTTAATAAAGGTCTTGACCCAGAATTAAAAAAAATTGTGAAAGATGAATGACAACGTCAACAAAATCATATTGAATTAATAGCTTCAGAAAACTATGTATCACCAGCTGTACTTACACTCGCTGGAACAATATTAACTAATAAGTATGCAGAAGGTTATCCGGGCAGAAGATATTATAATGGTTGCGAAAATGTTGATAAAATTGAAAATTTGGCAATAGAGCGTTTTAAACAATTATTTAATTGTAGTCATAAACCAGGTCAATGTAAAAAAGGTAATTTTCATGCTAATGTACAACCTCATTCTGGTAGTCAAGCTAATGCTGAAGCATATGCTGCTATATTACGTCCAGGTGATACTATTCTTGGTATGGAACTTGATGCTGGTGGTCATTTAACTCATGGTTATAAAATTAATTTTTCTGGTAAAATTTATCACGGTGTTAATTATGGTGTAAGTAAAAAGGATGAATATTTAGATTATGATGAAATTTTAAAAATTGCTAAAGAATGTAAACCAAAAATTATTGTAGCAGGAGCTAGTGCTTATTCAAGACTTATTGATTGATCAAAGTTTCGTAAAATTGTTGATACTGTTGGAGCATATTTAATGGTTGATATGGCGCATATTGCTGGATTAATTGCTGCTGGATTACATCAAAATCCTATTTGTTATGCTGATATTACAACAACAACAACTCATAAAACATTAAGAGGACCACGTGGTGGTGCTATTCTTTGCACTGAAGAATTAAAAAAGAAAATTGATACTGCGGTATTTCCTGGTAATCAAGGTGGACCATTGGAACATATTATTGCAGCAAAAGCACAAGCTTTTTATGAAGCATTAACACCAGAATTTAAAACTTATCAAATGCAAGTAATTAAAAATGCGCAAGCATTAGCAAAAACTTTTCTTGATGCAAAATTTCATGTAGTGGCGGGTGGAACTGATAATCATTTATTAACTGTTAATGTTACTAATATTAACGGTTTAAATGGTAAAGAAGCTGTTGATATTTTAGAAAAGATTAATATTGTTGCTAATAAGAATGGTGTTCCCTTTGATCCTTTACCAGCTGTTATTACTAGTGGTGTTCGTTTTGGTAGTCCAGCAATGACAACGAGAGGTTTTAAAGAAGATCAGTTTATTGAATTAGGAAAGATTATTATTAGTGCTTGAAAATTACCTAAGGGTATTAATGATGATGGTTTACATGAATTAAGAAAAAAAGTTGATATACTTTTAAATAAATTTCCCATTTATGAAGATATAAAAGAGGCTTTTTAATAATCTGTGTATCTTTGTTTTATAAAGTACTAGTTTAGATTAATTCTATCTTCAAATTTTATCATAAAATGAGCAATTGCTGTATTTCAATTTTGAATAGGCAATGTTCATTTTTTTGTTATATTTTCAATTGCCAAGTAAAATATTTTGAAAACTGCCATATCATTAGGAAAAACTTTTTTATTTATGATGATTTTTCGTAATTGACTATTAACAGATTCAATAGAATTTGTAGTATAAATCACTCTTTTGATTTCTACTGGATAACTAATAAAAACCATTAAATTATCTCAATTTTTATATCAAGATTTAGTAATTTGAGGATATTGTTTATTTCATTTACTTTCAAACGATTCTAAAGCTTGCATTGCTTGTTCTTCACTACATGCACTATAAATTGGTTTTAAATCTGCAACTAGACCTTTTCGATGTTTGTATGAAACATATTTTAAACTATTTCTAATTTGATGAACAATGCATAATTGATGTTCTGTTTTAGGATAAACTGATTGTATTGCTTCTGACATGCCTGTTAAATTATCACTACAAGCAATAAGAATATCATTTAAGCCACGATTTTTCATTTCTGTGAAATTAGATAATCAAAACTTAGAACCTTCATTTTCACTAATTCATAATCCTAAAACATCTTTTTTGCCTTCTAAATCAACTCCTAATGCTATATAAACTGATTTGTTAATAATCCGTTTATCTTGTCGTACTTTAACTACTATACAATCAAAATAAACAATAGGATAAATACTTTCTAATGGTCGATTTTGTCATGCTTTAACATCATCAATAACGTCATCAGTAATTTGACTAATAACACTTTCACTAATATCAGCACCATGATATAACTCTTGCAACTGCATTCTAATGTCAGATAATGTCATTCCTTTTGCATACAAGGAAAGAACTTGTTGATCAAAACCATCAAATCTTCTTTGCCTTTTAGGAACTATTACAGGAGTAAAATTACTATTGCGATCTCTTGGTACATCAATTTCAATTTTACCTTGTTGAGTTATTAATTTTCGGACTTCTCCCCACATGTACTTGTGGAGGGAATAATGAAACTGAATGAATTCAACAATGCTTTTCAAACTGAACAGCAATGTCTTGCATATATAGCAAATTTGAAAGAAAACAAATGTATTAGGTGTTTTAATTTTAATTTGAATACTTCTGATTTAAAAAGAATGAGATGTTTAAAATGTAATCAAACATTTAGCATTCTCACAGGCACCATATTTTCAAGGTCACAAACATCTTTAACATCTTGGTTTTATCTTATCTTTAGATGAATAAACACCAAACATGGAATTCCATCAACAGATATTGCAAAAGAATTGGGAGTGACTTTAAAAACTGCTTGAAGAATGACTCATAAAATCAGAACACGTATTGCAAAACAAAAACCTCAATTTATTGTTGAAGGTACAGTGCAAATTGATGAAATGTATCTTTCACATATGGGTTTTAAAAAACAAGGAAGATCCTTGGTGAATAAAACCTTGATTGTTGGCATTTATCAAAAAACAACCAATAATTTAATTGTGAAAGTATTGAAAAACGCAAAGAGTAAAAATCTTTTGCAGTTTGCAAAAAACCACATTTCTTCAAAATGTCTTGTATATACTGATTCTTGAAAAGGATATTGCGATTTTAAATCAGTTTTCACTAAGCATGAAACAGTTAACCATCAAGATGGCTATGTTTCAAAAATTGGTGTAAATACCAACCAAATTGAATCAGTTTGAAAACATATAAGAAGAACATTTAAAACACATATCAAAGTTGCAAAACATCATGTTCATTTATATGCTAAAGAAGCTGCATATAAATTCAACAAGATACCTAGTTTTGAAACTGTAATTCTATGTTTGATTTAAAAATGTGGGGAGAAGTCCGTAGATAGGCTTTTCTCAGCATTTATCTGATAAAATTAAAATAGTACATAAAGGGAGAAAAGCCTATTTTTAATAAAAAATTATATTACTAAACCTAAAATTTTTATTGGTGATTATACTTATTATCATGATTTTAATGGTGAGCAAGCAGCTATTGATTTTGAAAATAAAAATATAATTTATCATTTTCCAAATATGATAAATGATGAATTAATTATTGGTAAATTTTGTTCAATTGCACAAGGTGTTTTATTTATAATGAATGGTGGCAATCATAATTATTGTGTAGTTTCAACATTTCCTTTACCATTATTTTATAAATCATTAAATTTATCAGAAGTTACAGAAAAAGATAAATTAGATAAATTTCCGATTAAATCACCAACAGCGATAGAAAATGATGTTTGAATTGGTCATTATGTGGCAATCTTAAGAGGGCTAACTATTGGTAATGGGGCAGTAATTGCAGCTAAAAGTGTAGTTACAAAAAATGTGCCTCCTTATGCTATTGTTGGTGGTAATCCTGCTAAAATTATAAAATATCGTTTTTCTAAAAAAATAGTTCAAAAATTACAAAATATAAAGTGATGAGATTGATCTATTGAAAAGATTATTGAAAATTCAGATTTGTTAAAACAAAATTTTGATAATAAAATATTACAAAAACTTGTAAAAGAAAGTAATAGTTTAAATAAAATAAAGGGTTAATAAAAAATATGAAAAAATATGGTTATTTAACTACTAAAATAGGTTTAATTGAAATCATAGTAGTTGCAGAACAAGTAGTAAAAGTTAGTTTCGTTAATACTCGTCAAGTTGCTAAGGATAGTAGTAATATAGTGGTAGTTAATTGTTTAAAACAACTAGCAATGTATTTTGATAAAAAATTAAGTGATTTTAACTTACCAATAGCTTTAAAAGGAACTCCTTTTCAAGAATTAGTATGGAGTAAAACTTGTACTATTCAATTTGGTACAACTTTAACTTATCAAGAATTAGCGCAAAAAATAGGTTATCCAAAAGCAAGTAGGGCAGTGGGTTCGGCTTTAAGTAAAAATCCATTAGCAATTATTGTTCCTTGTCATCGAGTTGTTAATAAAAATAAGAATATTGTTAATTATCTTTATGGTGCCCATATTAAAAATTTTTTATTAGCACAAGAAAGTAAATAAGGTATAATATTATTTTTTTATGATTGATTATTTTTTTTTGATTTTTAAAATTGTTAACAATTTTAACTACATAATTTTTAATATAGTAAACAGGATATCCTGCTAACATAACAGCAATTAAAATTAGTGAATTTCATAATGCTCAAATATTATTATTTTGTGTACCATAATAATACATTGCTAAAAATGATCCAACAATAGCAATTATTGCTCCTAAATAACCAATAATAATGAAAAAATAAAATCAAAAATTATTAAAAATCTTTTGATAGTCTGGATGTTTGCGCCTTAAAAAGATAATGACTGAATTAACAATTAATTTTAAAAAACTAATAGCAATAATAAAGTAATTAGTTACTTCATACAATTGATTTCATAAAATATAAATTAAAGCAGCAAATATTAATAGTAGCATAGCAGCTCATGGCATATTAGTTCTTTTAGTTGTTTTTTGAAAAAATTTAAACAAATCTTTTTCTTCACTCATTTTAAAAATTAAACGTGATTGATAAAGTAGAAATGCATTTAGTGAACCAACAAATAATAAAATTGCTAGTCCTGAAAAAATATAAGCTAAAACGCGAGGAATATTAGGATTATTGATAATAGCATAATATCAAACGTTACTAAATCCTTTATTTTCATCTAATCATAAAAGTGGTTCATTAATAGTTAACAAAGCAATTAATAGTATTAAATATAAAAAAATAACGGACTTCTCCCCACATGTACTTGTGGAGGGAATAATGAAACTGAATGAATTCAACAATGCTTTTCAAACTGAACAGCAATGTCTTGCATATATAGCAAATTTGAAAGAAAACAAATGTATTAGGTGTTTTAGTTTTAATTTGAATACTTCTGATTTAAAAAGAATGAGATGTTTAAAATGTAATCAAACATTTAGCATTCTCACAGGCACCATATTTTCAAGGTCACAAACATCTTTAACATCTTGGTTTTATCTTATCTTTAGATGAATAAACACCAAACATGGAATTCCATCAACAGATATTGCAAAAGAATTGGGAGTGACTTTGAAAACTGCTTGAAGAATGACTCATAAAATCAGAACACGTATTGCAAAACAAAAACCTCAATTTATTGTTGAAGGTACAGTGCAAATTGATGAAATGTATCTTTCACATATGGGTTTTAAAAAACAAGGAAGATCCTTGGTGAATAAAACCTTGATTGTTGGCATTTATCAAAAAACAACCAATAATTTAATTGTGAAAGTATTGAAAAACGCAAAGAGTAAAAATCTTTTGCAGTTTGCAAAAAACCACATTTCTTCAAAATGTCTTTTATATACTGATTCTTGAAAAGGATATTGCGATTTTAAATCAGTTTTCACTAAGCATGAAACAGTTAACCATCAAGATGGCTATGTTTCAAAAATTGGTGTAAATACCAACCAAATTGAATCAGTTTGAAAACATATAAGAAGAACATTTAAAACACATATCAAAGTTGCAAAACATCATGTTCATTTATATGCTAAAGAAGCTGCATATAAATTCAACAAGATACCTAGTTTTGAAACTGTAATTCTATGTTTGATTTAAAAATGTGGGGAGAAGTCCGTAGATAGGCTTTTCTCAGCATTTATGTGATAAAATTAAAATAGTACATAAAGGGAGAAAAGCCAAAAATAATTAGTCCTGTTGCAATAATTAAAGCTCAAAGTACATTTTTTCTTTGATTTTCTACTTCTTCAGTAACATAAGTTATTGCTTCAATTCCTGAATAGGCAAATAGTGTCATTGTTGTAGCTGGTAATAAAACATAAGTTGCAAGAAAAATTTTTGATAAATCTTTTTGAACTATTTCACTATTAAAACTATCTGTATTTCCATAAATCATAGCAATAAATAAAACAAAAGTAATTGGTAATCCTTTTAAAATTGTAAAAATAATTTGTGTTTTTCCAGAACTATTTTAATAAATATTTGGACTATAGCTAATGCAAATAAAATTAAAATTCCAAATAATTTTATCAACCATTGGTTAGTAATATGAGCTAAAGTACCGATAATATTACCTAATGCTAAAGTAGCAGAAGCAACGGCAGTAGCACTAACCATTAAAACTAAAATCCATCCCAATCAAAACGAACAAGCCATTCAATTTGTTTTTTTTAATCAATAATAAGCACTTCCATTTCCCGGAAAAGAAATAGCAGTTTCTGCTAGTAATAACATTTCTGGCAAAATTAAAATACCGCCTAAAATTCAGGCACATATCATTAAAATCGGATTAAATCCACTTTGAAATGCTACTTGTCCAAATGAAATTAGTACTGATGATCCAACTGTGGCAGAAATTGCCATCATTAATATTACTCAAGGCTTTTCTCCCTTTATGTACTATTTTAATTTTATCACATAAATGCTGAGAAAAGCCTATCTACGGACTTCTCCCCACATTTTTAAATCAAACATAGAATTACAGTTTCAAAACTAGGTATCTTGTTGAATTTATATGCAGCTTCTTTAGCATATAAATGAACATGATGTTTTGCAAATTTGATATGTGTTTTAAATGTTCTTCTTATATGTTTTCAAACTGATTCAATTTGGTTGGTATTTACACCAATTTTTGAAACATAGCCATCTTGATGGTTAACTGTTTCATGCTTAGTGAAAACTGATTTAAAATCGCAATATACTTTTCAAGAATCAGTATATACAAGACATTTTGAAGAAATGTGGTTTTTTGCAAACTGCAAAAGATTTTTACTCTTTGCGTTTTTCAATACTTTCACAATTAAATTATTGGTTGTTTTTTGATAAATGCCAACAATCAAGGTTTTATTCACCAAGGATCTTCCTTGTTTTTTAAAACCCATATGTGAAAGATACATTTCATCAATTTGCACTGTACCTTCAACAATAAATTGAGGTTTTTGTTTTGCAATACGTGTTCTGATTTTATGAGTCATTCTTCAAGCAGTTTTCAAAGTCACTCCCAATTCTTTTGCAATATCTGTTGATGGAATTCCATGTTTGGTGTTTATTCATCTAAAGATAAGATAAAACCAAGATGTTAAAGATGTTTGTGACCTTGAAAATATGGTGCCTGTGAGAATGCTAAATGTTTGATTACATTTTAAACATCTCATTCTTTTTAAATCAGAAGTATTCAAATTAAAACTAAAACACCTAATACATTTGTTTTCTTTCAAATTTGCTATATATGCAAGACATTGCTGTTCAGTTTGAAAAGCATTGTTGAATTCATTCAGTTTCATTATTCCCTCCACAAGTACATGTGGGGAGAAGTCCGTTACTCAAAACGAATACTTCTTTTTTAATTTCATGTCTTTTTCCTATCTCTATTTTTTTATTTCGTATGTATTGATAAAACTTTTTATTTTATTAATATAAGTTTGATAAGCATTTGGTAAGGTTTCAATATGACCAATATTTTCCAAAAATAAATAATCATAATTTTTATAATGGAGTTTAACTTGATAATTATGAATGACATTAGCCATGAAAAATGGGACAAAATTATCTTTTTTACCGTGAATTAATAAAGTAGGAACTTGAAAACCTGTTTTGCTTTTTTTTGGGTGATTGTCAAAAATCCGGAATAAATTAAATCTATATAGTCTTATTATATTTCAGACAAGAAATAATTTGGATTTTTATGAAATTGTACATTGATCTTACTATTTTTTAAAAGATATTTCAACTAAAATACTTATATTAAATTTTATTAAATGCTAAACTTATTAAATAAACTTAGAGAGGATTTAAAAATGAAAATTAAAGCACTTAAAAAATTACAGTTAATAACTGTATTAATATTTATTTTAACTATTTTAATTATTATTGCAGGATTATTATTACTAGGTTTATTTCATGGAAAAGAAGTAGTAACTATTAAAAGTAATCATTTAGTTAAAAATACAGAACCTTTAATATATGAATATAATGGTTTTACTTTATGAAGTAAATACAGTTGATATTATATATTAACTAATAACAATATTTGCCTTAATAATTTTGGAAGTTATTATATTATTCATAATTCTTATAATTATTCTTTATTATGGTTAAAAATTGCAGTTATTTTTTCTACAATTGTAGTTCCAATTTTTATTTCTATAATTTTGTCATTAACATTCTTAATTATTGGTTTAAAAAGAAAAATAAAAAATAATAATTTTTGAGATGCTATTGCAAATTGTGAAATAATAAGTAATTATTACATTCATTAATTATATTTCTAAATTTATCTTATTACATTTAAAAATAACCATTTTAATATAAATTAAAATATTATATGTTCTATTACCAAGCATTTCTTTTAAAACATGTCAAATATTAGTTTCAGTATAACAACCTTTATTTCATTTTTTACCTTGATTTTCAATACCTTGTTTATTATTTTTAAAATATTTTTTCTTTAATTTTTTATGATTATCTAATTGATTATATAAATAGTCAATTAATTCATCATATTTACCATTATTAATTAAATTTTTACAGTGATTATATTCTTTTAAATATTTTCCTTTATTTCCAGCCATTATTCCAAGATATAATGTTCTAATTAAATGGAATTTATCTAAAACAAACTGTGTACCTAAATAATCAGCAACTTCTTTAATTCATCCTTCACTATCACCACAAATAATAATTTTTGCTTGTTCAATGTTTTCATAAAATTTTTGACAATGTTCTTTAACAAAATCAGCAGTTTTTTTAACTCCAATTTTTGTTTTTGTTGGTCTAATAATTGCTTTTACTCTTTTATTTTGTACTTTGTGATTAATATTATCTGTATATGTTACTATTAATCGCATAGAGTGTTTTGTACCTTTACGTTTAAAATTTCAAAACTTTCGATGTCCATCATCAATTGCTACAAAAATAGGTTGATTTTTTTCTAATTTTACTTTTATTGGATTTGCTTCAATTATTTCTAAATTTTTAAAAACTCTATGAACAGTACTAACACTAATACCTGCTTTTTTACAAATAGCACAAATATCATGATATCTTTTTCCATCAGCAAAATATTCAATAATAGTTTGTTCAATATCTTCACCAATTCTTTTATATTTAGGTAATTCTAGTCATTCATCAACTAAACAAACACGAACTCATTTTTGTAATTTTTCATCAAAATATTCATAAATTCTTCTTTTATAAGTTACTAATCCATACATTATTTTTCTTGTTCGATATTGATAATCAACAATTTTATATTTATTTTTATCTCTTGTATTTTTTATTCTTCAATCTCATTTTTCTCATTTTTTTCTTATATGTTCTAAAACTAATTTATCAATTTTTGCACTTTGTTCTCTAAAATTTCATTTATAATTAAAATTCACATTTACTTCTCCTAACTATTTTAAAAAAATCTAAATTTATTGTAAATAATTTAAAAAAATAATTTACTGCATATATTATATAAATATATAAGTGTAATTTTAACTAAAATAAAAAATTATTTAAAAAACCACTTTCATATTTAAAATATAATAAATAATGGCTTTTCTCCATTTATGTACTATTTTAGTTTTATCACATAAATGCTGAGAAAAGCCTATCTACGGACTTCTCCCCACATTTTTAAATCAAACATAGAATTACAGTTTCAAAACTAGGTATCTTGTTGAATTTATATGCAGCTTCTTTAGCATATAAATGAACATGATGTTTTGCAACTTTGATATGTGTTTTAAATGTTCTTCTTATATGTTTTCAAACTGATTCAATTTGGTTGGTATTTACACCAATTTTTGAAACATAGCCATCTTGATGGTTAACTGTTTCATGCTTAGTGAAAACTGATTTAAAATCGCAATATCCTTTTCAAGAATCAGTATATACAAGACATTTTGAAGAAATGTGGTTTTTTGCAAACTGCAAAAGATTTTTAATCTTTGCGTTTTTCAATACTTTCACAATTAAATTATTGGTTGTTTTTTGATAAATGCCAACAATCAAGGTTTTATTCACCAAGGATCTTCCTTGTTTTTTAAAACCCATATGTGAAAGATACATTTCATCAATTTGCACTGTACCTTCAACAATAAATTGAGGTTTTTGTTTTGCAATACGTGTTCTGATTTTATGAGTCATTCTTCAAGCAGTTTTCAAAGTCACTCCCAATTCTTTTGCAATATCTGTTGATGGAATTCCATGTTTGGTGTTTATTCATCTAAAGATAAGATAAAACCAAGATGTTAAAGATGTTTGTGACCTTGAAAATATGGTGCCTGTGAGAATGCTAAATGTTTGATTACATTTTAAACATCTCATTCTTTTTAAATCAGAAGTATTCAAATTAAAATTAAAACACCTAATACATTTGTTTTCTTTCAAATTTGCTATATATGCAAGACATTGCTGTTCAGTTTGAAAAGCATTGTTGAATTCATTCAGTTTCATTATTCCCTCCACAAGTACATGTGGGGAGAAGTCCGTAAATAATTTCAATATAATTAATAGTATAGGTATCATAAAATAAACGACTTTAATTTAGGCGTTATTTTGCATTTAAAAGCATACTTGTAAAAATAATCAAAAATAGTAAAATTAAAACGTAAAATCAAGGAAAAAAGGAGTAATTTAATGAATCCAGAATATTTAAAAATTATTAAAGTTGAGTTTATGCATGGTGTAGAAGAACCTTGATGCAATAACCAAGGAGTTGCTATTTTACCTTATGTTATTAAAAACAATGAATATTATTATTTACTAGTTAAAGAAAATAATCCATTATTTAAAGATAAAGAAATTAGTGAATATGGTACTATCACTGGAGGTCTTGAAAATCTTGACCCTTATCAAACAGTAATTAATGAAATGTTAGAAGAAACTGGAATTGATGTTAAAAATGATAAATCAAAAATTTATTATTTAGGTAAACATTATGCAAATAAATCAAGTACAAAAATATTCTATTTTTTTTCTATAGATTTAACAATGTTGAATTTGGATTTAACAAAAACATACAAAGGTAATGGTGATGGAACAGAAGCAGAAAAAGACATCATTGCAAAATTTATAAGTTATGAAAAAATTTGCAAATCTAATGATTCTTTATGTTTAGCAATTTTAGGTAAATGAACTTCTAGAAAAAAAACAATAAAAGAAAAAGCAAAACAACTATTTAATTTTAAAAATGACATATTATCTCATAAGTTTTTAACTGGAATTCATATTAATGAAATTGACGAAGAAAACCCAGAATTAATAAAGGATTTTTTACCTATAGAAAATCGACAAGAATTTTTGAAACTTGAAGAAGATTTAGACAATAGTATATTTGATAAACTGCAAAGATTAAGTGATGAAATGTTAATTTCACATTCATCAAATTTACATGAAGATTTGAAATTACAAGCTCATAAATTTTACCATAAAAATAAAAATATTTTTCAAGAATCTGAAGAAATAAATAAATTAGGTGATGAATATTATTCAGTTCCAGAAATTTATGAAATAAATTAAACTGCACCTCATTTATAAAAAAGGAGTAATTTATTATGAAAACATGAATAAAAACAAATTTTTATAAAATAACATCAATTTTAGCATTATTTTTAGCAATAATTGGATTAATCATGGGGGGTGCTTACCCATGAAAGTAATAAACTTAATAAATTTTTAAAACCAAATCATGAATGAGTTTTTGGAGATACTACAATTTGAGCAGATTATTTTGATAGTAGTGGAACCAAAAAAATGAATTTATATTTTTCAAATATTACAAAACAACCAAATCATGATGTAAAATGAGATGCTATATATATTCATGGGTATTTTAATAATTAAATTTCTAAATTTATATAAGAAATATTTTCGTTATATTTATCAAATAAAATAATATTTTTTAAGTCTATTTCTTGTTTGTTTGTTATTAAAATTAATGGAATGGCAACCCTTTTTAGGACTATTTTTTGGTAGACATTTGTTTTTGATAATTAACTGGAGTTAAGTAGTTTAAAGTGCCGTGAATTCTTATGTTGTTATATCAATTGATGTAATCAAATAATTCTAATTTTAATTGGATTAATGATGTAAAATTTTTATCATTAATAAATTCGGTTTTGAAAGTTTTAAAGGTTGCTTCAGCAACAGCGTTATCATAAGGACAACCTTTTTTGCTTAAAGAGCGATTAATATTGAATGCTAGTAAAAGTTTATCAATAATTTTATTATTAAATTCATTACCGCGATCACTATGAAATATTTGAATATCTTTTAAACAGTGGATGGGTTACACTTTATTGGACACTAATTACGTAGACAAGTGAACAAAGAAAGGAACTATAATTATGGCCAATATTAACTCATATACCGATGAATTTAAAAAACAAATAGTAGCTTTATATCAAAGTGGCAAATCAGTATCTTGCCTTGCTAAAGAATATAATGTTACAAGAGCAGCTACTTACAATTGAATTAAGCAATTTACTAATTCAGGTAGTTTTAAAACTAAAGATAATCGTTCTGTTGAAGAAAATGAATTAATTAAATTAAGAAAAGAATTAAAACAATTAAGAATGGAAAATGATATTTTAAAGCAAGCAGCACTAATAATAGGCAGAAAATAGAAATTATTGTCAAAAATAAAGTTAAATATAAAATTCGCACAATGTGTCATTTTTTAAAAATCTCTAAATCAACATATTATTTTAATTTAAAGAAAAAAGAAAATAAAATCAAAAATAATATTTATGATGAAGCTGTTATTAGTGCTTTTAAAGAAAATAAAGAAGTTTATGGTACTAGAAGATTAAAAGTCATTCTAGAAAACCAAGAAATTTATTTATCAAGACGAAAAATTAAAGAAATTATGAATAAACATAATTTAATATCAAAATACACTAAATTATCATTCAAAAATTATCATAATAAAGTCAATGATAGTCAAATAACCAATCTTGTTAATAGAAACTTTAATAATAGAGTTAAAAATGAAGTTATTGTTAGTGATTTAACTTATGTTCAAGTAAATGGTAAGTGAAACTATATTTGTTTATTAATTGACCTATTTAACCGCGAAATAATTGGACATAGTGTAGGTACTAAAAAAGATGCATCATTAGTATATCAAGCATTTATGCACTCAAATCGCTGTTTAAAAGATATTCAAATATTTCATAGTGATCGCGGTAATGAATTTAATAATAAAATTATTGATAAACTTTTACTAGCATTCAATATTAATCGCTCTTTAAGCAAAAAAGGTTGTCCTTATGATAACGCTGTTGCTGAAGCAACCTTTAAAACTTTCAAAACCGAATTTATTAATGATAAAAATTTTACATCATTAATCCAATTAAAATTAGAATTATTTGATTACATCAATTGATATAACAACATAAGAATTCACAGCACTTTAAACTACTTAACTCCAGTTAATTATCAAAAACAAATGTCTACCAAAAAATAGTCCTAAAAAGGGTTGCCATTCCACAGCGATTTGAGTGCATAAATGCTTGATATACTAATGATGCATCTTTTTTAGTACCTACACTATGTCCAATTATTTCGCGGTTAAATAGGTCAATTAATAAACAAATTGTTATTAGTGCTTTTAAAAAAAATAAAGAAGTTTATGGTACTAGAAGATTAAAAGTCATTCTAGAAAACCAAGAAATTTATTTATCAAGACGAAAAATTAAAGAAATTATGAATAAACATAATTTAATATCAAAATACACTAAATTATCATTCAAAAATTATCATAATAAAGTCAATGATAGTCAAATAACCAATCTTGTTAATAGAAACTTTAATAATAGAGTTAAAAATGAAGTTATTGTTAGTGATTTAACTTATGTTCAAGTAAATGGTAAGTGAAACTATATTTGGAATGGCAACCTTTTTTAGGACTATTTTTTGGTAGACATTTGTTTTTGATAATTAACTGGAGTTAAGTAGTTTAAAGTGCTGTGAATTCTTATGTTGTTATATCAATTGATGTAATAAAATAATTCTAATTTTAATTGGATTAATGATGTAAAATTTTTATCATTAATAGATTCGGTTTTGAAAGTTTTAAAGGTTGCTTCAGCAACAGCGTTATCATAAGGACAACCTTTTTTGCTTAAAGAGCGATTAATATTGAATGCTAGTAAAAGTTTATCAATAATTTTATTATTAAATTCATTACCGCGATCACTATGAAATATTTGAATATCTTTTAAACAGCGATTTGAGTGCATAAATGCTTGATATACTAATGATGCATCTTTTTTAGTACCTACACTATGTCCAATTATTTCGCGGTTAAATAGGTCAATTAATAAACAAATATAGTTTCACTTACCATTTACTTGAACATAAGTTAAATCACTAACAATAACTTCATTTTTAACTCTATTATTAAAGTTTCTATCAACAAGATTGTTTATTGGACTATCGTTAACTTTGTTATTATGATTTTTGTATGATAATTTAGTGTATTTTGATATTAAATTATGTTTATTCATAATTTCTTTAATTTTTCGTCTTGATAAATAAATTTCTTGGTTTTCTAGAATGACTTTTAATCTTCTAGTACCATAAACTTCTTTATTTTCTTTAAAAGCACTAATAACAGCTTCATCATAAATATTATTTTTGATTTTATTTTCTTTTTTCTTTAAATTAAAATAATATGTTGATTTAGAGATTTTTAAAAAATGACACATTGTGCGAATTTTATATTTAACTTTATTTTTGACAATAATTTCTATTTTCTGCCTATTATTAGTGCTGCTTGCTTTAAAATATCATTTTCCATTCTTAATTGTTTTAATTCTTTTCTTAATTTAATTAACGGACTTCTCCCCACATGTACTTGTGGAGGGAATAATGAAACTGAATGAATTCAACAATGCTTTTCAAACTGAACAGCAATGTCTTGCATATATAGCAAATTTGAAAGAAAACAAATGTATTAGGTGTTTTAGTTTTAATTTGAATACTTCTGATTTAAAAAGAATGAGATGTTTAAAATGTAATCAAACATTTAGCATTCTCACAGGCACCATATTTTCAAGGTCACAAACATCTTTAACATCTTGGTTTTATCTTATCTTTAGATGAATAAACACCAAACATGGAATTCCATCAACAGATATTGCAAAAGAATTGGGAGTGACTTTGAAAACTGCTTGAAGAATGACTCATAAAATCAGAACACGTATTGCAAAACAAAAACCTCAATTTATTGTTGAAGGTACAGTGCAAATTGATGAAATGTATCTTTCACATATGGGTTTTAAAAAACAAGGAAGATCCTTGGTGAATAAAACCTTGATTGTTGGCATTTATCAAAAAACAACCAATAATTTAATTGTGAAAGTATTGAAAAACGCAAAGAGTAAAAATCTTTTGCAGTTTGCAAAAAACCACATTTCTTCAAAATGTCTTGTATATACTGATTCTTGAAAAGGATATTGCGATTTTAAATCAGTTTTCACTAAGCATGAAACAGTTAACCATCAAGATGGCTATGTTTCAAAAATTGGTGTAAATACCAACCAAATTGAATCAGTTTGAAAACATATAAGAAGAACATTTAAAACACATATCAAAGTTGCAAAACATCATGTTCATTTATATGCTAAAGAAGCTGCATATAAATTCAACAAGATACCTAGTTTTGAAACTGTAATTCTATGTTTGATTTAAAAATGTGTGGAGAAGTCCGTAGATAGGCTTTTCTCAGCATTTATGTGATAAAATTAAAATAGTACATAAAGGGAGAAAAGCCTTAATTAATTCATTTTCTTCAACAGAACGATTATCTTTAGTTTTAAAACTACCTGAATTAGTAAATTGCTTAATTCAATTGTAAGTAGCTGCTCTTGTAACATTATATTCTTTAGCAAGGCAAGATACTGATTTGCCACTTTGATATAAAGCTACTATTTGTTTTTTAAATTCATCGGTATATGAGTTAATATTGGCCATAATTATAGTTCCTTTCTTTGTTCACTTGTCTATGTAATTAGTGTCCAATAAAGTGTAACCCATCCATAGTTTTAAAACTAAAGATAATCGTTCTGTTGAAGAAAATGAATTAATTAAATTAAGAAAAGAATTAAAACAATTAAGAATGGAAAATGATATTTTAAAGCAAGCAGCACTAATAATAGGCAGAAAATAGAAATTATTGTCAAAAATAAAGTTAAATATAAAATTCGCACAATGTGTCATTTTTTAAAACTCTCTAAATCAACATATTATTTTAATTTAAAGAAAAAAGAAAATAAAATTCAAAATAATATTTATGAACAAGCTGTTATTAGTGCTTTTAAAGAAAATAAAGAAGTTTATGGTACTAGAAGATTAAAAGTCATTCTAGAAAACCAAGAAATTTATTTATCAAGACGAAAAATTAAAGAAATTATGAATAAACATAATTTAATATCAAAATACACTAAATTATCATACAAAAATCATAATAACAAAGTTAACGATAGTCCAATAAACAATCTTGTTGATAGAAACTTTAATAATAGAGTTAAAAATGAAGTTATTGTTAGTGATTTAACTTATGTTCAAGTAAATGGTAAGTGAAACTATATTTGTTTATTAATTGACCTATTTAACCGCGAAATAATTGGACATAGTGTAGGTACTAAAAAAGATGCATCATTAGTATATCAAGCATTTATGCACTCAAATCGCTGTTTAAAAGATATTCAAATATTTCATAGTGATCGCGGTAATGAATTCAATAATAAAACTATTGATAAACTTTTATTAGCTTTCAACATAACTCGATCTTTAAGCAAAAAAGGTTGTCCTTATGATAACGCTGTTGCTGAAGCAACCTTTAAAACTTTCAAAACCGAATTTATTAATGATAAAAATTTTACATCATTAATCCAATTAAAATTAGAATTATTTGATTACATCAATTGATATAACAACATAAGAATTCACAGCACTTTAAACTACTTAACTCCAGTTAATTATCAAAAACAAATGTCTACCAAAAAATAGTCCTAAAAAAGGTTGCCATTCCAAACTATGTTTAATTAATTCTAGTAAATATAATTAAATGACTCGAAAGAGTGAGTTACAGATGGCTAAAAAAGATAACTTTAATAATAATGATCCAATATCAAAAGCAGTAGATTTATTACTAGAAAATACTGAAGATTTAACAACAGTTTTTAAACCTGGCGGTTTATATAAAGAATTAACAAAAAGATTAGTTGAAAAAATGTTGAATTCTGAAATGCAAAATTATTTAGGATATGAAAAAAATCAACATACTACTACTGAAAATGATCGTAATGGTACAAGTTCAAAAAAATTAATAACTCAACAAGGTAAAATTGAAATTGATGTACCAAGAGATCGCAATAGTAATTTTACTCCTGTAATAGTTCCTAAAAGGCAAAGAAGATTTGATGGTTTTGATCAACAAGTTCTTTCCTTGTATGCAAAAGGAATGACATTATCTGACATTAGAATGCAGTTGCAAGAGTTATATCATGGTGCTGATATTAGTGAAAGTGTTATTAGTCAAATTACTGATGATGTTATTGATGATGTTAAAGCATGACAAAATCGACCATTAGAAAGTATTTATCCTATTGTTTATTTTGATTGTATATTAGTTAAAGTACGACAAGATAAACGGATTATTAACAAATCAGTTTATATAGCATTAGGAGTTGATTTAGAAGGCAAAAAAGATGTTTTAGGATTATGAATTAGTGAAAATGAAGGTTCTAAGTTTTGATTATCTAATTTCAAAGAAATGAAAAATCGTGGCTTAAATGATATTCTTATTGCTTGTAGTGATAATTTAACAGGCATGTCAGAAGCAATACAATCAGTTTATCCTAAAACAGAACATCAATTATGCATTGTTCATCAAATTAGAAATAGTTTAAAATATGTTTCATACAAACATCGAAAAGGTCTAGTTGCAGATTTAAAACCAATTTATAGTGCATGTAGTGAAGAACAAGCAATGCAAGCTTTAGAATCGTTTGAAAGTAAATGAAATAAACAATATCCTCAAATTACTAAATCTTGATATAAAAATTGAGATAATTTAATGGTTTTTATTAGTTATCCAGTAGAAATCAAAAGAGTGATTTATACTACAAATGCTATTGAATCTGTTAATAGTCAATTACGAAAAATCATCAGAAATAAAAAAGTTTTTCCTAATGATATGGCAGTTTTCAAAATATTTTACTTGGCAATTGAAAATATAACAAAAAAATGAACATTGCCTATTCAAAATTGAAATACAGCAATTGCTCATTTTATGATAAAATTTGAAGACAGAATTAATCTAAATTAGTAACTTTGTAAAACAAAGATACACAGATTATTAAAAAGCCTCATTTAAAACTTATTTCTTCATCATCATTAATTTTTTGATAGTTAATATTAGAAATTTTATTAATTATTTTCTTCTCATTATTTTTAAATGTTTTTATTTTTTTAATATTTTTTTCTAAACTCTCATTGTTCTGTTCAGCCAATTTCTCAAAAATGTCATTTAAGTTTTTTACCATAATTTAAATTTCCCCTTTTTTCATTGTTTAATAAATTTATTATACACAATAAAAATAAAAACTTAATTTATTAAAAAACATTTAAAACATTATATTTATTAAACTTGATAAAGGTTTTAAAATATTGCTAACATATAATTTTATTGTCATTTTCTACCTGCTTTAACATAAGGTTGCGCTCAACTTTTTACCAATTCTGTATTAGGACGAAAAATCATTAATGATACTAATGCTATTAAATATGGAAACATACCCCATAATCAACTTGGAATATTATTACTAATAACTATAAATGTTTGTGAAGCATTTATATACTGATATAAAAAAGAAAAAATAAAACAAATAATAGAAGTTAAAAAAAATCTACTGTGTGCCATCATTCATAAAGCAATTGCCAAAAAACCAATACCAGCAAAATTATTACTATAAATAAAAGTACTTGGAAGTACATAAACAAATAAAGCACCTGAAAAACAAGCTAAAGAACTAGAAAATAGCGAAATATAAAATCGAGAACGACGAACATGAATATAATTTAAAGCTACTGCGGTTGGATTCTCACCAATTCCTCTAATGTATAATCCAAGCTTAGTCAAAAATAAAATAGCTGCAAAAATATAAATTGCTAAAAAGGTTACCAAAATTGCAATTCAAGAAAATTGATAAATATAAATACTTGCTAATGAATAATTTATTTCTCCAGTAAATGTTAATGGTAAAATTACTGCTAATCCATAACCAAAGTAATTAATAACCATTGATACTAAAAATTGATTAGTTCTAAACAATAAGGTTGCTAAACTATGAATTAAGCCAAATACAATTCCAATGATAATAGTGATAAAAAATGCCAAAATTGCAACTCCACCACCCAAATTATTTTTTAATTGTGAAACAATTATACAATATGTGGCAGCACCAGTACACATAATACCATCAAAACCAAAATTAACAATTCCTGCTCTAGTATTTAAAATTCCACCTATACATAACAACAATAATGGACAAGCAAATAATAATGTATTAACTAAAATTGTTGAAAATGAGAGTAACATAATTATTTTTTTCTCCTTTTCCTTTTAAATATTTTATTTTTTTTAAAAATTTTTGAAGATTTTGATTCAACATTAACAATTTTAACATTTTGTTGTTCATCCTTAATTAATTATTTTTTTCATATTAACTTCTTTTTTAGTCTTATTAAATATTCTTTAATAGCAATAGAATGAGTTAAGTAATGCCAAATAAAAGGATAAATACCAATAATGTAAATGGTTATTGATAATACTATTATTGCAATTTCTGGATTTTTCAAATACATAAAAGCATTATTTTCAATAGGACTAATAAATAAACTCATAAAAAATGATGAAAATAAAATAACTCCTGGCGTATATCCCGCTAAAGCAGCTACTAATACCCCATAAAATCCTTCTTGAATTGGAGCAGAAAGCGAAGGTAAATTATTATTAACTCCTAAAAAATAAAGATAACCAGCAATTCCTGCTATCGCTCCTGAAATTGGTAAAATTATTAAACCCTGATATTGGGGATTTAATCTGGCATATTTTGCAGCAACGGGGTTTTTAGCAATTGCATTTAATTTAAAACCAAGAGTGCGATTATTAAAAATAATAATTGCGATTAATAAGACAATAATAGCAATAATAATACCAGCAGAAAATAAATTACTAATGCTAAAAGGTCCACTAATTAATGAAAATCTAAGATTAGTAATTTGTGTTGGAATTTTTAAGTTATGATAAACATTACTGGCTATTAAACCTTTATATCCTTCTCAAGCAATAAAATTAAAT
The DNA here is from genome assembly GCF_964020205.1 of Spiroplasma endosymbiont of Apeira syringaria. Taxonomy (NCBI): domain Bacteria; kingdom Bacillati; phylum Mycoplasmatota; class Mollicutes; order Entomoplasmatales; family Spiroplasmataceae; genus Spiroplasma; species Spiroplasma endosymbiont of Apeira syringaria. The sequence continues at coordinate 1,286,531 of NZ_OZ026543.1, read as the reverse complement.
AAAATAGTGCTAATAATTTCATGAATTTTAAAATAAGTTTTTAAAATTGCAATAATTAAACCAGCTAAAGCACCAATTAAAACTGCAATTAATAAAAGAAAAGGAGTAATTAATTGACTATAACCACCACTTTTATAAATAGCTACTGCCAATACATATGTTATCATAGCACTAAATAACATTTGACCACTAACTCCAAAGTTATAAATACGATACTTAAAAGTAATAGCTACTGCTAATCCTGTTAATATTAATACACTATATGTTTCAATTAAATTACTAAAACTTACTAAATTAGTTAAAGGATTAATAAAAATAGTTTTCCAAAATGATAATGGATTAACTTGTAAACATAACATTAATAAACTAACAAAAAATAGAGTTATTAGTAATAATAATGCACCCACTAATCAAAAATTTCGTTTTTTAATATTTTCCAACATGTTTTAACCCAACCTTGACCTAATATTTTCCATTTTTTTATTAATTCAACTAGTAATTTTGACAAATGGTCTTTTCAAATAATTAATTGTTCTAATTATTTTTTTCTTTTTCAAACTTCACTTTGTTTGTGGCAATTGATACATTTTATCAGTTTTAACAATTATTTCATTTGTAATAGGATAATCATTCCATAGTGCTGGATTGTTCATTATTTCAACTTTAACATTTTTATTTTCCAATTTACAAACAAATTGTTTGTGATAAATAACTGCTACTCGTTGACACAATAATTGTAATAAGTACGGATCAGTATCAATAATTAAAATACTTGAACCACTTTCGCGTAACTCTATTATCTTTTTAATAATTAATAACGAAGAATTTTCATCTAAATCAGAAAATGGATTAGATAAAATTAATAATTGTGGTTGCTCTTCAATACTTCTTGCTAATACAAATTTCTGCATTTCTCCTTTTGATAATTTATTAATTTTAATAAAAATATTATTATCGTTAAATATTTGATATTTTTTAATAATTTCTCGTACCTTTTTATTAACAACGGCTGTTTTGACAACTCCGGATTTAGTTACATATTTTTCTTTATTATAATTTCAAAAGGTAAAATTTTCAAATAAAGTGGCATCAGGAATTATAGCAGTATTACTATAATGTCCAGATATTCAATTAATTCCTAAATTACTAATTTCTTGCGGTTTAAAATAAGTTACTTCTTGTTCTTGAAAAAAAATGCGTCCTGTTTGCGTTTTAATCATACGTACTATACTTTCAAGTAAAACCTCGCTATAAAAGTTTTCATAATCATAAATACCATATATTTCACCAGGGCGAATTGCAAATTCAATTTTATGAAAATTTGAAATATTGGGTTTATTGAAAGAAAGATTATCAATATAAAGCATTGGTACTGAATTTATCGATTTTGGTTTTTTATAATTAAAAATCTTACCTCAATAATTAGTTGTAAACAATTTAGTATTTTCTTCTAATTTCATTACTTTTGTTTTACCAATATTTAAGTTTTCAATTCAAGATACTCGGTTAGCAACCATTTTAGCAAATTCTTCATCTCTAGTTGTGAAAAGGACCGTTATTTCTTCATTACGAAATGTTTTAAAAATCATTCAAAACTCTACTTTTTGACTATCAGATAAACCAACAGTTGGTTCATCTAACAACAATATTTTAGGTTCTTTGAATAAAGCACGAAGTAAAGATAATTTTTTTAATTCTTCAATCGCAAGTGTTGATACTCTCTTATTTAAATTAAGCTTAATTTTATATTTTTCCATTAAATTATTAATTTTAAATTCAGCTTCTTTTCAATTAGGAAAAATTTTAGCAATAGTTGGTTCATTACCAAGTATAATATTTTGTTTAACAGTAAGATTGTCTAAGAAAAAATCATCTTGACCAGCATAAGCCATTCTAAAATAAAGCATTTCACTAGGATCACGAGGAAAATAACATCCTTTTCTTAAACTATTAATAACAATTTTTCCTTTAGAAGGTTGTTCAAAACCAGCAAGCATTCTAATTAATGTTGATTTACCAACGCTATTATTACCAACAATGGCATGAATTTCTTGTGTTATTTCTAAATTAACATTTTCAAATATAACACGAGTATCATAATATTTACTAATTTTTTGTAACTTCAATATTGTTTTTTCCATAATTATATATCTCCATACTGATTAGTAAAATCAATGTTATTAACACCATAAGTTTGTATTTTACTTTCTGAAGCACTAGGTATAATTTTAAAATTAGGATTAATCTCTTCTTTAAATGTTTCATCAATAATTTCCAAATCAGGCATAAAACCAAAAGCTAAATAATTAATATTATCATAAACATAGTCATTATTATTAATAATATTCGATCCAACAAAACTAATAGTTTTACTATAGGTTGGACGTGAAGATATTAACCTAGCAGTATAGGCAATAATACTGTTATATCAATAATTAGTATTAATAATAAAATTAACACCATGTGTCTCATATAATGATTGGGCAATCTGACCAACACCGGCAACACTATCAGCACTATAAATATTACTTGTTACAAAACTATCATGAGGATTAGCATAAATAATTTTATATGTAATTTTTGGATTATCAATACCATTAATTATCTCAGCAAATTGATTCAAAATAGTTTGATCATAATGAATGCCAATATTATTAATAATACCAATTCTAACTATCAATTTACCGTTGTCATCAACATCAAAGTTATATTTTTTATTTATTATTCCATCCTGAACATTTTCAACAAAATGTTCAGCAATTTTACTGCCATAATTTAAATGGCTACTAGTTACGTTATCAATATTATATCTAATATCATAAATATTATTAGTGACTTTAACCGTATCAGCAATAATATTATTAAAAAAATAAAATTTAACATTCTGAAATTGTTGTAATACTCTAATTAAGTTTTTAGTATAATAACTACTAGTTTCACTATGATGTGGAATATACTTTTGAAAACTAGGATTTAAAATATAAACTTTTTTGATATTATATGTAGATAAAAAGTTTCTCAACATTAATGCATAATAATTATCATCTTGAGAACTAAACAATGTTACTACATGATCTTTACCATAAAAAGTTTGTAACTTTTGATAAACAAGTCGGTCATAAATGTTTTGATTTTGTGGTTGTTGATAACTTGTTATTAATAAAACTGTTGGTTGTAAATTTCAAGTACAAGCATAAATACTACTACTAATAGTAGTTATTGTTGGCAAAATTATAGTGAATAATAGAAAACGTCGAAACATAAAAACCACCTACTAATAATACTTATTTATAATTATACAAGAAATCTTAGTTTAATATCAAACAATCAATTTATTGCAAATTAATTAAACAGTTTATTAAAAAAATAATAAAGAATATAAATAAAAAGGATTTATGACAATTAATTTTATTAATAGTAATATTTGGTTTGTTATTATTTTCAAAGTTATTTTCTTTTGTTATTTCTAAAATGTAATGATGAGGAATTTTAATTTTATTTTTAGTCCCATTTACGTTCTTATTTATATCTTTTGCTAGATCATTCATTTGAAACTCTAATTTTTCAATGATTTTAAAAAACAAAAAAATAAATCATTTACTATTAACTTTAACTTATTTATATAAATTTTACATACTTTAAATTTATTTTTAATAAAAACTTAATTAATTGTAAAATACATAAAATTTTATAATATACAACCGTTATATAGTATATATAAATTTTAACCAATTACTTTTATAGGAAAGTAAATGGATTTTTTGTTAAAAGGAGGCATTAAAATGGCAGACAAAAATAAATCAGAAATGGCTTTTCTCCCTTTATGTAATATTTTAATTTTATCACATAAATGCTGAGAAAAGCCTATCTACGGACTTCTCCCCACATTTTTAAATCAAACATAGAATTACAGTTTCAAAACTAGGTATCTTGTTGAATTTATATGCAGCTTCTTTAGCATATAAATGAACATGATGTTTTGCAACTTTGATATGTGTTTTAAATGTTCTTCTTATATGTTTTCAAACTGATTCAATTTGGTTGGTATTTACACCAATTTTTGAAACATAGCCATCTTGATGGTTAACTGTTTAATGCTTAGTGAAAACTGATTTAAAATCGCAATATCCTTTTCAAGAATCAGTATATACAAGACATTTTGAAGAAATGTGGTTTTTTGCAAACTGCAAAAGATTTTTACTCTTTGCGTTTTTCAATACTTTCACAATTAAATTACGGACTTCTCCCCACATGTACTTGTGGAGGGAATAATGAAACTGAATGAATTCAACAATGCTTTTCAAACTGAACAGCAATGTCTTGCATATATAGCAAATTTGAAAGAAAACAAATGTATTAGGTGTTTTAGTTTTAATTTGAATACTTCTGATTTAAAAAGAATGAAATGTTTAAAATGTAATCAAACATTTAGCATTCTCACAGGCACCATATTTTCAAGGTCACAAACATCTTTAACATCTTGGTTTTATCTTATCTTTAGATGAATAAACACCAAACATGGAATTCCATCAACAGATATTGCAAAAGAATTGGGAGTGACTTTGAAAACTGCTTGAAGAATGACTCATAAAATCAGAACACGTATTGCAAAACAAAAACCTCAATTTATTGTTGAAGGTACAGTGCAAATTGATGAAATGTATCTTTCACATATGGGTTTTAAAAAACAAGGAAGATCCTTGGTGAATAAAACCTTGATTGTTGGCATTTATCAAAAAACAACCAATAATTTAATTGTGAAAGTATTGAAAAACGCAAAGAGTAAAAATCTTTTGCAGTTTGCAAAAAACCACATTTCTTCAAAATGTCTTGTATATACTGATTCTTGAAAAGGATATTGCGATTTTAAATCAGTTTTCACTAAGCATGAAACAGTTAACCATCAAGATGGCTATGTTTCAAAAATTGGTGTAAATACCAACCAAATTGAATCAGTTTGAAAACATATAAGAAGAACATTTAAAACACATATCAAAGTTGCAAAACATCATGTTCATTTATATGCTAAAGAAGCTGCATATAAATTCAACAAGATACCTAGTTTTGAAACTGTAATTCTATGTTTGATTTAAAAATGTGGGGAGAAGTCCGTAGATAGGCTTTTCTCAGCATTTATGTGATAAAATTAAAATAGTACATAAAGGGAGAAAAGCCTTAAATTATTGGTTGTTTTTTGATAAATGCCAACAATCAAGGTTTTATTCACCAAGGATCTTCCTTGTTTTTTAAAACCCATATGTGAAAGATACATTTCATCAATTTGCACTGTACCTTCAACAATAAATTGAGGTTTTTGTTTTGCAATACGTGTTCTGATTTTATGAGTCATTCTTCAAGCAGTTTTCAAAGTCACTCCCAATTCTTTTGCAATATCTGTTGATGGAATTCCATGTTTGGTGTTTATTCATCTAAAGATAAGATAAAACCAAGATGTTAAAGATGTTTGTGACCTTGAAAATATGGTGCCTGTGAGAATGCTAAATGTTTGATTACATTTTAAACATCTCATTCTTTTTAAATCAGAAGTATTCAAATTAAAATTAAAACACCTAATACATTTGTTTTCTTTCAAATTTGCTATATATGCAAGACATTGCTGTTCAGTTTGAAAAGCATTGTTGAATTCATTCAGTTTCATTATTCCCTCCACAAGTACATGTGGGGAGAAGTCCGTCAGAAATATTTCAAAAAATAACAGCACAGCAAGACATTAAAGATATTTTAAACAAATCAAATTCTACATTTAAAAATAAAAAAGGAAGAAAAAAAGAAAGTGGATGGGTTACACTTTATTGGACACTAATTACATAGACAAGTGAACAAAGAAAGGAACTATAATTATGGCCAATATTAACTCATATACCGATGAATTTAAAAAACAAATAGTAGCTTTATATCAAAGTGGCAAATCAGTATCTTGCCTTGTTAAAGAATATAATGTTACAAGAGCAGCTACTTACAATTGAATTAAGCAATTTACTAATTCAGGTAGTTTTAAAACTAAAGATAATCGTTCTGTTGAAGAAAATGAATTAATTAAATTAAGAAAAGAATTAAAACAATTAAGAATGGAAAATGATATTTTAAAGCAAGCAGCACTAATAATAGGCAGAAAGTAGAGATTATTGCAAATAATAAATCTAAATATAAAATTCGCACAATGTGTCATTTTTTAAAACTCTCTAAATCAACATATTATTTTAATTTAAAGAAAAAAAATAAAATTCAAAATAATATTTATGAACAAGCTGTTATTAGTGCTTTTAAAAAAAATAAAGAAGTTTATGGTACTAGAAGATTAAAAGTCATTCTAGAAAACCAAGAAATTTATTTATCAAGACGAAAAATTAAAGAAATTATGAATAAACATAATTTAATATCAAAATACACTAAATTATCATACAAAAATCATAATAACAAAGTTAACGATAGTCCAATAAACAATCTTGTTGATAGAAACTTTAATAATAGAGTTAAAAATGAAGTTATTGTTAGTGATTTAACTTATGTTCAAGTAAATGGTAAGTGAAACTATATTTGTTTATTAATTGACCTATTTAACCGCGAAATAATTGGACATAGTGTAGGTACTAAAAAAGATGCATCATTAGTATATCAAGCATTTATGCACTCAAATCGCTGTTTAAAAGATATTCAAATATTTCATAGTGATCGCGGTAATGAATTTAATAATAAAATTATTGATAAACTTTTACTAGCATTCAATATTAATCGCTCTTTAAGCAAAAAAGGTTGTCCTTATGATAACGCTGTTGCTGAAGCAACCTTTAAAACTTTCAAAACCGAATTTATTAATGATAAAAATTTTACATCATTAATCCAATTAAAATTAGAATTATTTGATTACATCAATTGATATAACAACATAAGAATTCACAGCACTTTAAACTACTTAACTCCAGTTAATTATCAAAAACAAATGTCTACCAAAAAATAGTCCTAAAAAAGGTTGCCATTCCAAAGACATTGTGGCTTAACATTTAAATTCAGTAAAAAATGATACTAATAATCAATTAACAGATGTAATAATTAATGATAACCCATCAAAAAGTCATATAGAAAATTCAGAGACAGTTTCTATTATTTCAACAGATAGTGAAAATTGGAATGGCAACCTTTTTTAGGACTATTTTTTGGTAGACATTTGTTTTTGATAATTAACTGGAGTTAAGTAGTTTAAAGTGCCGTGAATTCTTATGTTGTTATATCAATTGATGTAATCAAATAATTCTAATTTTAATTGGATTAATGATGTAAAATTTTTATCATTAATAAATTCGGTTTTGAAAGTTTTAAAGGTTGCTTCAGCAACAGCGTTATCATAAGGACAACCTTTTTTGCTTAAAGAGCGATTAATATTGAATGCTAGTAAAAGTTTATCAATAATTTTATTATTAAATTCATTACCGCGATCACTATGAAATATTTGAATATCTTTTAAACAGCGATTTGAGTGCATAAATGCTTGATATACTAATGATGCATCTTTTTTAGTACCTACACTATGTCCAATTATTTCGCGGTTAAATAGGTCAATTAATAAACAAATATAGTTTCACTTACCATTTACTTGAACATAAGTTAAATCACTAACAATAACTTCATTTTTAACTCTATTATTAAAGTTTCTATCAACAAGATTGTTTATTGGACTATCGTTAACTTTGTTATTATGATTTTTGTATGATAATTTAGTGTATTTTGATATTAAATTATGTTTATTCATAATTTCTTTAATTTTTCGTCTTGATAAATAAATTTCTTGGTTTTCTAGAATGACTTTTAATCTTCTAGTACCATAAACTTCTTTATTTTTTTTAAAAGCACTAATAACAGCTTGTTCATAAATATTATTTTGAATTTTATTTTTTTTCTTTAAATTAAAATAATATGTTGATTTAGAGAGTTTTAAAAAATGACACATTGTGCGAATTTTATATTTAGATTTATTATTTGCAATAATCTCTACTTTCTGCCTATTATTAGTGCTGCTTGCTTTAAAATATCATTTTCCATTCTTAATTGTTTTAATTCTTTTCTTAATTTAATTAATTCATTTTCTTCAACAGAACGATTATCTTTAGTTTTAAAACTACCTGAATTAGTAAATTGCTTAATTCAATTGTAAGTAGCTGCTCTTGTAACATTATATTCTTTAACAAGGCAAGATACTGATTTGCCACTTTGATATAAAGCTACTATTTGTTTTTTAAATTCATCGGTATATGAGTTAATATTGGCCATAATTATAGTTCCTTTCTTTGTTCACTTGTCTACGTAATTAGTGTCCAATAAAGTGTAACCCATCCAAAAATGATGTTGTAGCAATAAAAGAAACATCACAAATGATTAAAGTTGAAAAATGATTTATGTTATGAGCAATATATACATCAATTGCTATGATGATTTGTATTGTGACTATTCCATTATCAATCATAAATTTAATTAACATCAAAAAAAACTGAAAAAAAAGAAATTGATATTAAAGAACTAAAAAAAATGCTTATTTTAGTAGTGACTGAACTTTAATACTTGCAAGCAAATTCGCTTTTTAAAAAAACTATAAAAACACTCAAGTTTGAGTGTTTTTATGGCTTTTCTCCCTTTATGTACTATTTTAATTTTATCACATAAATGCTGAGAAAAGCCTATCTACGGACTTCTCCCCACATTTTTAAATCAAACATAGAATTACAGTTTCAAAACTAGGTATCTTGTTGAATTTATATGCAGCTTCTTTAGCATATAAATGAACATGATGTTTTGCAACTTTGATATGTGTTTTAAATGTTCTTCTTATATGTTTTCAAACTGATTCAATTTGGTTGGTATTTACACCAATTTTTGAAACATAGCCATCTTGATGGTTAACTGTTTCATGCTTAGTGAAAACTGATTTAAAATCGCAATATCCTTTTCAAGAATCAGTATATACAAGACATTTTGAAGAAATGTGGTTTTTTGCAAACTGCAAAAGATTTTTACTCTTTGCGTTTTTCAATACTTTCACAATTAAATTATTGGTTGTTTTTTGATAAATGCCAACAATCAAGGTTTTATTCACCAATGATCTTCCTTGTTTTTTAAAACCCATATGTGAAAGATACATTTAATCAATTTGCACTGTACCTTCAACAATAAATTGAGGTTTTTGTTTTGCAATACGTGTTCTGATTTTATGAGTCATTCTTCAAGCAGTTTTCAAAGTCACTCCCAATTCTTTTGCAATATCTGTTGATGGAATTCCATGTTTGGTGTTTATTCATCTAAAGATAAGATAAAACCAAGATGTTAAAGATGTTTGTGACCTTGAAAATATGGTGCCTGTGAGAATGCTAAATGTTTGATTACATTTTAAACATCTCATTCTTTTTAAATCAGAAGTATTCAAATTAAAACTAAAACACCTAATACATTTGTTTTCTTTCAAATTTGCTATATATGCAAGACATTGCTGTTCAGTTTGAAAAGCATTTTTGAATTCATTCAGTTTCATTATTCCCTCCACAAGTACATGTGGGGAGAAGTCCGAAATAAAATTCGCACAATGTGTCATTTTTTAAAACTCTCTAAATCAACATATTATTTTAATTTAAAGAAAAAAAATAAAATTCAAAATAATATTTATGAACAAGCTGTTATTAGTGCTTTTAAAGAAAATAAAGAAGTTTATGGTACTAGAAGATTAAAAGTCATACTAGCAAACCAAGAAATTTATTTATCACGCAGAAAAATTAAAGAAATTATGAATAAGCATAATTTAATATCAAAATACACTAAATTATCATTCAAAAATTATCATAATAAAGTCAATGATAGTCAAATAACCAATCTTGTTAATAGAAACTTTAATAATAGAATTAAAAATGAAGTTATTGTTAGTGATTTAACTTATGTTCAAGTTAATGGTAAATGAAACTATATTTGCCTATTAATCGACCTATTTAACCGCGAAATAATTGGACATAGTGTAGGTACTAAAAAAGATGCATCATTAGTATATCAAGCATTTATGCAATCAAATCACTGTTTAAAAGATATTGAAATATTTCATACTGATCGCGGTAATGAATTCAATAATAAAACTATTGATAAACTTTTATTAGCTTTCAACATAACTCGATCTTTAAGCAAAAAAGGATGTCCTTATGACAATGCTGTTGCTGAAACAACTTTTAAAACTTTCAAAATTGAATTTATTAATGATAAAAATTTTACATCATTAATCCAATTAAAATTAGAATTATTTGATTACATCAATTGATATAACAACATAAGAATTCACGGCACTTTAAACTACTTAACTCCAGTTAGTTATCAAAAACAAATGTCTACCAAAAAATAGTCCTAAAAAGGATTGCCATTCCAAACTCATTTATTTTAAAATAAAATAATGAGTTAAAAACTTATATTAAGTTTAATTAAATTATACAAAAAAAGTTTCTATATTAAAAATAGAAACTAAAGTTTTAGGGGTTATTTGGAATTTTTGAATTTATGTTTATTTAAATTTTATATTCATTTTTTATAATTATTTTGTTCTATACAAAAATAAGAACAATTTAATTATAACACTTTTTTATATTTTAACAATTATTTATTTTAAATATTTTTAAAAAAAAACACAATTGCTAAATAAACTGCACAATTGTGCAGTTTTGAAGTAATTATTATAGGCTTTTCTCCCTTTATGTACTATTTTAATTTTATCACATAAATGCTGAGAAAAGCCTATCTACGGACTTCTCCCCACATTTTTAAATCAAACATAGAATTACAGTTTCAAAACTAGGTATCTTGTTGAATTTATATGCAGCTTCTTTAGCATATAAATGAACATGATGTTTTGCAACTTTGATATGTGTTTTAAATGTTCTTCTTATATGTTTTCAAACTGATTAAATTTGGTTGGTATTTACACCAATTTTTGAAACATAGCCATCTTGATGGTTAACTGTTTCATGCTTAGTGAAAACTGATTTAAAATCGCAATATCCTTTTCAAGAATCAGTATATACAAGACATTTTGAAGAAATGTGGTTTTTTGCAAACTGCAAAAGATTTTTACTCTTTGCGTTTTTCAATACTTTCACAATTAAATTATTGGTTGTTTTTTGATAAATGCCAACAATCAAGGTTTTATTCACCAAGGATCTTCCTTGTTTTTTAAAACCCATATGTGAAAGATACATTTCATCAATTTGCACTGTACCTTCAACAATAAATTGAGGTTTTTGTTTTGCAATACGTGTTCTGATTTTATGAGTCATTCTTCAAGCAGTTTTCAAAGTCACTCCCAATTCTTTTGCAATATCTGTTGATGGAATTCCATGTTTGGTGTTTATTCATCTAAAGATAAGATAAAACCAAGATGTTAAAGATGTTTGTGACCTTGAAAATATGGTGCCTGTGAGAATGCTAAATGTTTGATTACATTTTAAACATCTCATTCTTTTTAAATCAGAAGTATTCAAATTAAAATTAAAACACCTAATACATTTGTTTTCTTTCAAATTTGCTATATATGCAAGACATTGCTGTTCAGTTTGAAAAGCATTGTTGAATTCATTCAGTTTCATTATTCCCTCCACAAGTACATGTGGGGAGAAGTCCGTTATTATATTTACATTTTTTGTGATTTACTACTAGAACTTTGAGTTTTACTTGTTGAGGGTTGATTTTGTAAATTTATAGCATTTATCTCCTCTTTTTCAAATATTAACTTAGGTAATTTTGATTTTGTTGAATTAGTTAATTCTTTTTTTAAAAACTTTCTTTTGATATTTTTCTTAAAATTCACTTGTTTGAATAATAATTGACTTATTTCTGAACTAATATTGTATTTTTTTAATAAAACATTTAAAGTAGTAAACTCTCCAATATCTTTAATATTTAGATCTGCACCTTTTTCAAGTAATAATTTAATCATGTCAAAATTATTTGTATATATAGAAAGATGTAAAGGAGTAGCCAAACTTTTCTCTTGTGCATTAATATCAGCATCATTTTCAAGAAGTAATTTTACTATTTCAATATTATTACATTCTATAGCTCAATGTAAAGGTGCACATCCATTTATATCTTGTTCATTAATATCAGCATCATTTTCAAGAAGTAATTTTACTATTTCAATATTATTACATTCTATAGCTCAATGTAAAGGTGTAGATCCATTTATATCTTGTTCATTAATATCAGCATCATTTTCAAGAAGTAATTTTACTATTTCAATATTATTACATTCTATAGCTCAATGTAAAGGTGTAGATCCATTTATATCTTGTTCATTAATATCAGCATCATTTTCAAGAAGTAATTTTACTATTTCAATATTATTATTGTTTACTGCATAATATAAAGGTGAACAAAAAGTTTCTTTATCTTCAATATTAGAATCAATTTTAAAATTTTCATTTAATCACTTAAATGACAATATATCATTATATTTTGAAAAATAAATTAAAAGTATATCAATATATTTTTTTTCATTATAATCATTAATAATTTTTTTTATTAATATTTCTTTAATAATTTCAATTTTATTGTTCTTAAAAAGAACATCTAAAATAGTATTATTACCATATTTATTTTGTATATTAATATCAGCATCATTTTCAAGAAGTAATTTTACTATTTCAATATTGTTATTAAAATTTGATACAGCAATTTGTAAAGGAGTTCCTCCAACATCTTTAATATTTGGATCTGCACCTTTTTCAAGTAATAATTTAGCTATTTCAAAATAACCATTATCTACTGCATAATGTAAAGGAAATCCTGTAGGAATACTAGTAGTTTCTTTTGTGTTTTTTACATATAATTCATTATTAAGAAATTTTTCATCAAATAGTAATCTTAAATTTATTTTTTGATTTAAATTGTTTATTGTTAATAATTTATCTTCTATTTTTTTTAAGAAATTTTGGTATTGTTTTTCTTTGTATTTTTTAAATAAATTTAATTTTCCTCAAATACTAGTAGATAAAGTATCACCAGCACTTGCTAATGTAAAGCTATTAATAAATTTAGCATGAATATCTTTTTCAAAATAAGTACCATCACCACCTTTTCCATAATAAGTTTTGGTGATATTTAAATTTAAATTAGTCAAATCAATGGCATACAAAAATCATTTTTTGTTACTTGATTTATTTGCAAAAGATCAATTAAATTTATCAATTACTACATTATTTACACTAATATCAATACCTGTCTCTTCTCACATTTCTTTTACAACAGTTGTATAATAATCCATAGTTTCAAGTCCACCAGTAATTGTACTATACTGACTGATTTTAGATATTTCATGAGCTGGGTTTTTTTCATTATGAATTTGTAAAAAATAATACTCATTGTCTTTTAAAACATAGGGTAAAATAGCAACTCCTTGGTTGTTACATCAAGGTTCTTCTACATGAATAAAACCATTTTTTATTGTTTTTTTTACTTGAATATATTTAGAATCAAACAATACTTCTTCGTCATTTATATTTAACATAATTTATTTTCCCCTTTTTTAATTTTTATTATATAAAATTAATTATAATATGTTGTAATTACAACCTCTTATTTTTTACATTTTTTGTTATTTACTACTAGAACTTTGAGTTTTACTTATTGAAGTTTCACTGTTTACTTTTGATTTATCTTTTTCAAATCCAAGAGCATTAGCAACTCTTTCTCTTCTTTCGCGTTCGTTTTTTTCTCCTCAAGCTTTGTTTGTTTCTCTAGCTCTTTTATTATATTCATCTTTTTCGGCTTGACTTCAATCATTACATGATTTTCACATATTACATCTCCTTTTATTATTTTTGAATATTTTTTTCTATACTTAAAATATCAAAGAAAATTATATATTTTTAAAACAAAAAATGTGTAATAAATAATAAAAAATCACTATTTTTTAAAAAAATAGTGATTTGAAATAAAATAAACTATAACATGGAATTTGAATGATATATTGTACTTGTTGAAGGTTGTGGGTCTTGATGATTTACTGTATTTCGAATAAATGAATCAAAATTTTGATTATTTTCTGATTCAATATTTAGATTTTCAGAAATGTTATTTGGGTTATGATTTAATATATATTTTAAAAATTTAACTGAAAATAAAATAAACATAATGATTAAAAAACATATAATTGAAAAATTTATCAATTCAATATTAAAGTTAATAAGTTCATTTATTCCTAATAATTTAATAATTAAGTTTATTAAAAAAATATAAAATTTGATATTAAATTATCAATTCAATTGACAAAACTTTCAAACATTATTAATGACTTTGCTATACCTAAAAAATTTCCTTTTACTTTAAAATATATTAATGATTTACCCAATAAACCTATACAATAAATTATTAACTTAAAACAAAATGTTGATAAAATATAATTTTTAATTTTGTCAGTCAAATTTCAAAACATTATTAATTTCCCCATTCTTTACTAACCAAAAGTTATTCATAATTATATATGAATAAAGTTATAAATTAAATATTTGGAATTTGAAAGTTGCTAGTTTTCGTTTGTAAATTTTAATTCATTGCAATGGAATTTAATTAAATTATTGATGAAGAACTACATTTAAAATAAAAAAAGGCTTTTCTCCCTTTATGTACTATTTTAATTTTATCACATAAATTCTGAGAAAAGCCTATCTACTGACTTCTCCCCACATTTTTAAATCAAACATAGAATTACAGTTTCAAAACTAGGTATCTTGTTGAATTTATATGTAGCTTCTTTAGCATATAAATGAACATGATGTTTTGCAAATTTGATATGTGTTTTAAATGTTCTTCTTATATGTTTTCAAACTGATTCAATTTGGTTGGTATTTACACCAATTTTTGAAACATAGCCATCTTGATGGTTAACTGTTTCATGCTTAGTGAAAACTGATTTAAAATCGCAATATACTTTTCAAGAATCAGTATATACAAGACATTTTGAAGAAATGTGGTTTTTTGCAAACTGCAAAAGATTTTTACTCTTTGCGTTTTTCAATACTTTCACAATTAAATTATTGGTTGTTTTTTGATAAATGCCAACAATCAAGGTTTTATTCACCAAGGATCTTCCTTGTTTTTTAAAACCCATATGTGAAAGATACATTTCATCAATTTGCACTGTACCTTCAACAATAAATTGAGGTTTTTGTTTTGCAATACGTGTTCTGATTTTATGAGTCATTCTTCAAGCAGTTTTCAAAGTCACTCCCAATTCTTTTGCAATATCTGTTGATGGAATTCCATGTTTGGTGTTTATTCATCTAAAGATAAGATAAAACCAAGATGTTAAAGATGTTTGTGACCTTGAAAATATGGTGCCTGTGAGAATGCTAAATGTTTGATTACTGGATGGGTTACACTTTATTGGACACTAATTACATAGACAAGTGAACAAAGAAAGGAACTATAATTATGGCCAATATTAACTCATATACCGATGAATTTAAAAAACAAATAGTAGCTTTATATCAAAGTGGCAAATCAGTATCTTGCCTTGTTAAAGAATATAATGTTACAAGAGCAGCTACTTACAATTGAATTAAGCAATTTACTAATTCAGGTAGTTTTAAAACTAAAGATAATCGTTCTGTTGAAGAAAATGAATTAATTAAATTAAGAAAAGAATTAAAACAATTAAGAATGGAAAATGATATTTTAAAGCAAGCAGCACTAATAATAGGCAGAAAGTAGAGATTATTGCAAATAATAAATCTAAATATAAAATTCGCACAATGTGTCATTTTTTAAAACTCTCTAAATCAACATATTATTTTAATTTAAAGAAAAAAAATAAAATTCAAAATAATATTTATGAACAAGCTGTTATTAGTGCTTTTAAAAAAAATAAAGAAGTTTATGGTACTAGAAGATTAAAAGTCATTCTAGAAAACCAAGAAATTTATTTATCAAGACGAAAAATTAAAGAAATTATGAATAAACATAATTTAATATCAAAATACACTAAATTATCATTCAAAAATTATCATAATAAAGTCAATGATAGTCAAATAACCAATCTTGTTAATAGAAACTTTAATAATAGAGTTAAAAATGAAGTTATTGTTAGTGATTTAACTTATGTTCAAGTAAATGGTAAGTGAAACTATATTTGTTTATTAATTGACCTATTTAACCGCGAAATAATTGGACATAGTGTAGGTACTAAAAAAGATGCATCATTAGTATATCAAGCATTTATGCACTCAAATCGCTGTTTAAAAGATATTCAAATATTTCATAGTGATCGCGGTAATGAATTTAATAATAAAATTATTGATAAACTTTTACTAGCATTCAATATTAATCGCTCTTTAAGCAAAAAAGGTTGTCCTTATGATAACGCTGTTGCTGAAGCAACCTTTAAAACTTTCAAAACCGAATTTATTAATGATAAAAATTTTACATCATTAATCCAATTAAAATTAGAATTATTTGATTACATCAATTGATATAACAACATAAGAATTCACGGCACTTTAAACTACTTAACTCCAGTTAATTATCAAAAACAAATGTCTACCAAAAAATAGTCCTAAAAAGGGTTGCCATTCCATTACATTTTAAACATCTCATTCTTTTTAAATCAGAAGTATTCAAATTAAAACTAAAACACCTTGGATGGGTTACACTTTATTGGACACTAATTACATAGACAAGTGAACAAAGAAAGGAACTATAATTATGGCCAATATTAACTCATATACCGATGAATTTAAAAAACAAATAGTAGCTTTATATCAAAGTGGCAAATCAGTATCTTGCCTTGCTAAAGAATATAATGTTACAAGAGCAGCTACTTACAATTGAATTAAGCAATTTACTAATTCAGGTAGTTTTAAAACTAAAGATAATCGTTCTGTTGAAGAAAATGAATTAATTAAATTAAGAAAAGAATTAAAACAATTAAGAATGGAAAATGATATTTTAAAGCAAGCAGCACTAATAATAGGCAGAAAATAGAAATTATTGTCAAAAATAAAGTTAAATATAAAATTCGCACAATGTGTCATTTTTTAAAAATCTCTAAATCAACATATTATTTTAATTTAAAGAAAAAAGAAAATAAAATCAAAAATAATATTTATGATGAAGCTGTTATTAGTGCTTTTAAAGAAAATAAAGAAGTTTATGGTACTAGAAGATTAAAAGTCATTCTAGAAAACCAAGAAATTTATTTATCAAGACGAAAAATTAAAGAAATTATGAATAAACATAATTTAATATCAAAATACACTAAATTATCATACAAAAATCATAATAAAGTCAATGATAGTCAAATAACCAATCTTGTTGATAGAAACTTTAATAATAGAGTTAAAAATGAAGTTATTGTTAGTGATTTAACTTATGTTCAAGTAAATGGTAAGTGAAACTATATTTGTTTATTAATTGACCTATTTAACCGCGAAATAATTGGACATAGTGTAGGTACTAAAAAAGATGCATCATTAGTATATCAAGCATTTATGCACTCAAATCGCTGTTTAAAAGATATTCAAATATTTCATAGTGATCGCGGTAATGAATTTAATAATAAAATTATTGATAAACTTTTACTAGCATTCAATATTAATCGCTCTTTAAGCAAAAAAGGTTGTCCTTATGATAACGCTGTTGCTGAAGCAACCTTTAAAACTTTCAAAACCGAATTTATTAATGATAAAAATTTTACATCATTAATCCAATTAAAATTAGAATTATTTGATTACATCAATTGATATAACAACATAAGAATTCACAGCACTTTAAACTACTTAACTCCAGTTAATTATCAAAAACAAATGTCTACCAAAAAATAGTCCTAAAAAGGGTTGCCATTCCACCTAATACATTTGTTTTCTTTCAAATTTGCTATATATGCAAGACATTGCTGTTCAGTTTGAAAAGCATTGTTTAATTCATTCAGTTTCATTATTCCCTCCACAAGTACATGTGGGGAGAAGTCCGTAAAAAAATTCCTATATTAAAAATAGGAACTAAAATTTTTAGGAGTTATTTGGAATTTATGTTTATGTTTAAATTATATTCATTTTTTAAAATTATTTGTTCTATAAAAAATAAGAACAATTTAATTATAACACTTTTATTTTATATTTTAACACTTATTTAATTTAAATATTTTCATTAAAAATTAAAAAAGAAAAAAATAACGGACTTCTCCCCACATTTTTAAATCAAACATAGAATTACAGTTTCAAAACTAGGTATCTTGTTGAATTTATATGCAGCTTCTTTAGCATATAAATGAACATGATGTTTTGCAACTTTGATATGTGTTTTAAATGTTCTTCTTATATGTTTTCAAACTGATTCAATTTGGTTGGTATTTACACCAATTTTTGAAACATAGCCATCTTGATGGTTAACTGTTTCATGCTTAGTGAAAACTGATTTAAAATCGCAATATCCTTTTCAAGAATCAGTATATACAAGACATTTTGAAGAAATGTGGTTTTTTGCAAACTGCAAAAGATTTTTACTCTTTGCGTTTTTCAATACTTTCACAATTAAATTATTGGTTGTTTTTTGATAAATGCCAACAATCAAGGTTTTATTCACCAAGGATCTTCCTTGTTTTTTAAAACCCATATGTGAAAGATACATTTCATCAATTTGCACTGTACCTTCAACAATAAATTGAGGTTTTTGTTTTGCAATACGTGTTCTGATTTTATGAGTCATTCTTCAAGCAGTTTTCAAAGTCACTCCCAATTCTTTTGCAATATCTGTTGATGGAATTCCATGTTTGGTGTTTATTCATCTAAAGATAAGATAAAACCAAGATGTTAAAGATGTTTGTGACCTTGAAAATATGGTGCCTGTGAGAATGCTAAATGTTTGATTACATTTTAAACATCTCATTCTTTTTAAATCAGAAGTATTCAAATTAAAATTAAAACACCTAATACATTTGTTTTCTTTCAAATTTGCTATATATGCAAGACATTGCTGTTCAGTTTGAAAAGCATTTTTGAATTCATTCAGTTTCATTATTCCCTCCACAAGTACATGTGGGGAGAAGTCCGATATAAAATTCGCACAATGTGTCATTTTTTAAAAATCTCTAAATCAACATATTATTTTAATTTAAAGAAAAAAGAAAATAAAATCAAAAATAATATTTATGATGAAGCTGTTATTAGTGCTTTTAAAGAAAATAAAGAAGTTTATGGTACTAGAAGATTAAAAGTCATTCTAGAAAACCAAGAAATTTATTTATCAAGACGAAAAATTAAAGAAATTATGAATAAACATAATTTAATATCAAAATACACTAAATTATCATTCAAAAATTATCATAATAAAGTCAATGATAGTCAAATAACCAATCTTGTTAATAGAAACTTTAATAATAGAATTAAAAATGAAGTTATTGTTAGTGATTTAACTTATGTTCAAGTTAATGGTAAATGAAACTATATTTGCCTATTAATCGACCTATTTAACCGCGAAATAATTGGACATAGTGTAGGTACTAAAAAAGATGCATCATTAGTATATCAAGCATTTATGCAATCAAATCACTGTTTAAAAGATATTGAAATATTTCATACTGATCGCGGTAATGAATTCAATAATAAAACTATTGATAAACTTTTATTAGCTTTCAACATAACTCGATCTTTAAGCAAAAAAGGATGTCCTTATGACAATGCTGTTGCTGAAACAACTTTTAAAACTTTCAAAATTGAATTTATTAATGATAAAAATTTTACATCATTAATCCAATTAAAATTAGAATTATTTGATTACATCAATTGATATAACAACATAAGAATTCACAGTACTCTAAACTACCTAACTCCAGTTAGTTATCAAAAACAAATGTCTACCAAAAAATAGTCCTAAAAAGGATTGCCATTCCAAACTCATTTATTTTAAAATAAAATAATGAGTTAAAAACTTATATTAAGTTTAATTAAATTATACAAAAAAAGTTTCTATATTAAAAATAGAAACTAAAGTTTTAGGGGTTATTTGGAATTTTTGAATTTATGTTTATTTAAATTTTATATTCATTTTTTATAATTATTTTGTTCTATACAAAAATAAGAACAATTTAATTATAACACTTTTTTATATTTTAACACTTATTTATTTTAAATATTTTTAAAAAAAAACAAAATTGCTAAATAAACTGCACAATTGTGCAGTTTTGAAGTAATTATTATAGGCTTTTCTCCCTTTATGTACTATTTTAATTTTATCACATAAATGCTGAGAAAAGCCTATCTACGGACTTCTCCCCACATTTTTAAATCAAACATAGAATTACAGTTTCAAAACTAGGTATCTTGTTGAATTTATATGCAGCTTCTTTAGCATATAAATGAACATGATGTTTTGCAACTTTGATATGTGTTTTAAATGTTCTTCTTATATGTTTTCAAACTGATTCAATTTGGTTGGTATTTACACCAATTTTTGAAACATAGCCATCTTGATCGTTAACTGTTTCATGCTTAGTGAAAACTGATTTAAAATCGCAATATCCTTTTCAAGAATCAGTATATACAAGACATTTTGAAGAAATGTGGTTTTTTGCAAACTGCAAAAGATTTTTACTCTTTGCGTTTTTCAATACTTTCACAATTAAATTATTGGTTGTTTTTTGATAAATGCCAACAATCAAGGTTTTATTCACCAAGGATCTTCCTTGTTTTTTAAAACCCATATGTGAAAGATACATTTCATCAATTTGCACTGTACCTTCAACAATAAATTGAGGTTTTTGTTTTGCAATACGTGTTCTGATTTTATGAGTCATTCTTCAAGCAGTTTTCAAAGTCACTCCCAATTCTTTTGCAATATCTGTTGATGGAATTCCATGTTTGGTGTTTATTCATCTAAAGATAAGATAAAACCAAGATGTTAAAGATGTTTGTGACCTTGAAAATATGGTGCCTGTGAGAATGCTAAATGTTTGATTACATTTTAAACATCTCATTCTTTTTAAATCAGAAGTATTCAAATTAAAACTAAAACACCTAATACATTTGTTTTCTTTCAAATTTGCTATATATGCAAGACATTGCTGTTCAGTTTGAAAAGCATTGTTGAATTCATTCAGTTTCATTATTCCCTCCACAAGTACATGTGGGGAGAAGTCCGTTATTATATTTACATTTTTTGTGATTTACTACTAGAACTTTGAGTTTTACTTGTTGAGGGTTGATTTTGTAAATTTATAGCATTTATCTCCTCTTTTTCAAATATTAACTTAGGTAATTTTGATTTTGTTGAATTAGTTAATTCTTTTTTTAAAAACTTTCTTTTGATATTTTTCTTAAAATTCACTTGTTTGAATAATAATTGACTTATTTCTGAACTAATATTGTATTTTTTTAATAAAACATTTAAAGTAGTAAACTCTCCAATATCTTTAATATTTAGATCTGCACCTTTTTCAAGTAATAATTTAATCATGTCAAAATTATTTGTATATATAGAAAGATGTAAAGGAGTAGCCAAACTTTTCTCTTGTGCATTAATATCAGCATCATTTTCAAGAAGTAATTTTACTATTTCAATATTATTACATTCTATAGCTCAATGTAAAGGTGCACATCCATTTATATCTTGTTCATTAATATCAGCATCATTTTCAAGAAGTAATTTTACTATTTCAATATTATTACATTCTATAGCTCAATGTAAAGGTGTAGATCCATTTATATCTTGTTCATTAATATCAGCATCATTTTCAAGAAGTAATTTTACTATTTCAATATTATTACATTCTATAGCTCAATGTAAAGGTGTAGATCCATTTATATCTTGTTCATTAATATCAGCATCATTTTCAAGAAGTAATTTTACTATTTCAATATTATTATTGTTTACTGCATAATATAAAGGTGAACAAAAAGTTTCTTTATCTTCAATATTAGAATCAATTTTAAAATTTTCATTTAATCACTTAAATGACAATATATCATTATATTTTGAAAAATAAATTAAAAGTATATCAATATATTTTTTTTCATTATAATCATTAATAATTTTTTTTATTAATATTTCTTTAATAATTTCAATTTTATTGTTCTTAAAAAGAACATCTAAAATAGTATTATTACCATATTTATTTTGTATATTAATATCAGCATCATTTTCAAGAAGTAATTTTACTATTTCAATATTGTTATTAAAATTTGATACAGCAATTTGTAAAGGAGTTCCTCCAACATCTTTAATATTTGGATCTGCACCTTTTTCAAGTAATAATTTAGCTATTTCAAAATAACCATTATCTACTGCATAATGTAAAGGAAATCCTGTAGGAATACTATTAGTTTCTTTTGTGTTTTTTACATATAATTCATTATTAAGAAATTTTTCATCAAATAGTAATCTTAAATTTATTTTTTGATTTAAATTGTTTATTGTTAATAATTTATCTTCTATTTTTTTTAAGAAATTTTGGTATTGTTTTTCTTTGTATTTTTTAAATAAATTTAATTTTCCTCAAATACTAGTAGATAAAGTATCACCAGCACTTGCTAATGTAAAGCTATTAATAAATTTAGCATGAATATCTTTTTCAAAATAAGTACCATCACCACCTTTTCCATAATAAGTTTTGGTGATATTTAAATTTAAATTAGTCAAATCAATGGCATACAAAAATCATTTTTTGTTACTTGATTTATTTGCAAAAGATCAATTAAATTTATCAATTACTACATTATTTCCACTAATATCAATACCTGTCTCTTCTCACATTTCTTTTACAACAGTTGTATAATAATCCATAGTTTCAAGTCCACCAGTAATTGTACTATACTGACTGATTTTAGATATTTCATGAGCTGGGTTTTTTTCATTATGAATTTGTAAAAAATAATACTCATTGTCTTTTAAAACATAGGGTAAAATAGCAACTCCTTGGTTGTTACATCAAGGTTCTTCTACATGAATAAAACCATTTTTTATTGTTTTTTTTACTTGAATATATTTAGAATCAAACAATACTTCTTCGTCATTTATATTTAACATAATTTATTTTCCCCTTTTTTAATTTTTATTATATAAAATTAATTATAATATGTTGTAATTACAACCTCTTATTTTTTACATTTTTTGTTATTTACTACTAGAACTTTGAGTTTTACTTATTGAAGTTTCACTGTTTACTTTTGATTTATCTTTTTCAAATCCAAGAGCATTAGCAACTCTTTCTCTTCTTTCGCGTTCGTTTTTTTCTCCTCAAGCTTTGTTTGTTTCTCTAGCTCTTTTATTATATTCATCTTTTTCGGCTTGACTTCAATCATTACATGATTTTCACATATTACATCTCCTTTTATTATTTTTGAATATTTTTTTCTATACTTAAAATATCAAAGAAAATTATATATTTTTAAAACAAAAAATGTGTAATAAATAATAAAAAATCACTATTTTTTAAAAAAATAGTGATTTGAAATAAAATAAACTATAACATGGAATTTGAATGATATATTGTACTTGTTGAAGGTTGTGGGTCTTGATGATTTACTGTATTTCGAATAAATGAATCAAAATTTTGATTATTTTCTGATTCAATATTTAGATTTTCAGAAATGTTATTTGGGTTATGATTTAATATATATTTTAAAAATTTAACTGAAAATAAAATAAACATAATGATTAAAAAACATATAATTGAAAAATTTATCAATTCAATATTAAAGTTAATAAGTTCATTTATTCCTAATAATTTAATAATTAAGTTTATTAAAAAAATATAAAATTTGATATTAAATTATCAATTCAATTGACAAAACTTTCAAACATTATTAATGACTTTGCTATACCTAAAAAATTTCCTTTTACTTTAAAATATATTAATGATTTACCCAATAAACCTATACAATAAATTATTAACTTAAAACAAAATGTTGATAAAATATAATTTTTAATTTTGTCAGTCAAATTTCAAAACATTATTAATTTCCCCATTCTTTACTAACCAAAAGTTATTCATAATTATATATGAATAAAGTTATAAATTAAATATTTGGAATTTGAAAGTTGCTAGTTTTCGTTTGTAAATTTTAATTCATTGCAATGGAATTTAATTAAATTATTGATGAAGAACTACATTTAAAATAAAAAAAGGCTTTTCTCCCTTTATGTACTATTTTAATTTTATCACATAAATGCTGAGAAAAGCCTATCTACGGACTTCTCCCCACATTTTTAAATCAAACATAGAATTACAGTTTCAAAACTAGGTATCTTGTTGAATTTATATGCAGCTTCTTTAGCATATAAATGAACATGATGTTTTGCAACTTTGATATGTGTTTTAAATGTTATTCTTATATGTTTTCAAACTGATTCAATTTGGTTGGTATTTACACCAATTTTTGAAACATAGCCATCTTGATGGTTAACTGTTTCATGCTTAGTGAAAACTGATTTAAAATCGCAATATCCTTTTCAAGAATCAGTATATACAAGACATTTTGAAGAAATGTGGTTTTTTGCAAACTGCAAAAGATTTTTACTCTTTGCGTTTTTCAATACTTTCACAATTAAATTATTGGTTGTTTTTTGATAAATGCCAACTGGAATGGCAACCTTTTTTAGGACTATTTTTTGGTAGACATTTGTTTTTGATAATTAACTGGAGTTAAGTAGTTTAAAGTGCCGTGAATTCTTATGTTGTTATATCAATTGATGTAATCAAATAATTCTAATTTTAATTGGATTAATGATGTAAAATTTTTATCATTAATAAATTCGGTTTTGAAAGTTTTAAAGGTTGCTTCAGCAACAGCGTTATCATAAGGACAACCTTTTTTGCTTAAAGAGCGATTAATATTGAATGCTAGTAAAAGTTTATCAATAATTTTATTATTAAATTCATTACCGCGATCACTATGAAATATTTGAATATCTTTTAAACAGCGATTTGAGTGCATAAATGCTTGATATACTAATGATGCATCTTTTTTAGTACCTACACTATGTCCAATTATTTCGCGGTTAAATAGGTCAATTAATAAACAAATATAGTTTCACTTACCATTTACTTGAACATAAGTTAAATCACTAACAATAACTTCATTTTTAACTCTATTATTAAAGTTTCTATCAACAAGATTGTTTATTGGACTATCGTTAACTTTGTTATTATGATTTTTGTATGATAATTTAGTGTATTTTGATATTAAATTATGTTTATTCATAATTTCTTTAATTTTTCGTCTTGATAAATAAATTTCTTGGTTTTCTAGAATGACTTTTAATCTTCTAGTACCATAAACTTCTTTATTTTCTTTAAAAGCACTAATAACAGCTTGTTCATAAATATTATTTTGAATTTTATTTTTTTTCTTTAAATTAAAATAATATGTTGATTTAGAGAGTTTTAAAAAATGACACATTGTGCGAATTTTATATTTAACTTTATTTTTGACAATAATTTCTATTTTCTGCCTATTATTAGTGCTGCTTGCTTTAAAATATCATTTTCCATTCTTAATTGTTTTAATTCTTTTCTTAATTTAATTAATTCATTTTCTTCAACAGAACGATTATCTTTAGTTTTAAAACTACCTGAATTAGTAAATTGCTTAATTCAATTGTAAGTAGCTGCTCTTGTAACATTATATTCTTTAGCAAGGCAAGATACTGATTTGCCACTTTGATATAAAGCTACTATTTGTTTTTTAAATTCATCGGTATATGAGTTAATATTGGCCATAATTATAGTTCCTTTCTTTGTTCACTTGTCTACGTAATTAGTGTCCAATAAAGTGTAACCCATCCAAAAATGATGTTGTAGCAATAAAAGAAACATCACAAATGATTAAAGTTGAAAAATGATTTATGTTATGAGCAATATATACATCAATTGCTATGATGATTTGTATTGTGACTATTCCATTATCAATCATAAATTTAATTAACATCAAAAAAAACTGAAAAAAAAGAAATTGATATTAAAGAACTAAAAAAAATGCTTATTTTAGTAGTGACTGAACTTTAATACTTGCAAGCAAATTCGCTTTTTAAAAAAACTATAAAAACACTCAAGTTTGAGTGTTTTTATGGCTTTTCTCCCTTTATGTACTATTTTAATTTTATCACATAAATGCTGAGAAAAGCCTATCTACGGACTTCTCCCCACATTTTTAAATCAAACATAGAATTACAGTTTCAAAACTAGGTATCTTGTTGAATTTATATGCAGCTTCTTTAGCATATAAATGAACATGATGTTTTGCAACTTTGATATGTGTTTTAAATGTTCTTCTTATATGTTTTCAAACTGATTCAATTTGGTTGGTATTTACACCAATTTTTGAAACATAGCCATCTTGATGGTTAACTGTTTCATGCTTAGTGAAAACTGATTTAAAATCGCAATATCCTTTTCAAGAATCATTATATACAAGACATTTTGAAGAAATGTGGTTTTTTGCAAACTGCAAAAGATTTTTACTCTTTGCGTTTTTCAATACTTTCACAATTAAATTATTGGTTGTTTTTTGATAAATGCCAACAATCAAGGTTTTATTCACCAAGGATCTTCCTTGTTTTTTAAAACCCATATGTGAAAGATACATTTCATCAATTTGCACTGTACCTTCAACAATAAATTGAGGTTTTTGTTTTGCAATACGTGTTCTGATTTTATGAGTCATTCTTCAAGCAGTTTTCAAAGTCACTCCCAATTCTTTTGCAATATCTGTTGATGGAATTCCATGTTTGGTGTTTATTCATCTAAAGATAAGATAAAACCAAGATGTTAAAGATGTTTGTGACCTTGAAAATATGGTGCCTGTGAGAATGCTAAATGTTTGATTACATTTTAAACATCTCATTCTTTTTAAATCAGAAGTATTCAAATTAAAACTAAAACACCTAATACATTTGTTTTCTTTCAAATTTGCTATATATGCAAGACATTGCTGTTCAGTTTGAAAAGCATTTTTGAATTCATTCAGTTTCATTATTCCCTCCACAAGT
Source organism: Spiroplasma endosymbiont of Apeira syringaria (assembly GCF_964020205.1). NCBI lineage: Bacteria > Bacillati > Mycoplasmatota > Mollicutes > Entomoplasmatales > Spiroplasmataceae > Spiroplasma > Spiroplasma endosymbiont of Apeira syringaria. Next base: position 1,259,519 of record NZ_OZ026543.1, on the reverse strand, counting down.
ACATGTGGGGAGAAGTCCGAAATAAAATTCGCACAATGTGTCATTTTTTAAAACTCTCTAAATCAACATATTATTTTAATTTAAAGAAAAAAAATAAAATTCAAAATAATATTTATGAACAAGCTGTTATTAGTGCTTTTAAAGAAAATAAAGAAGTTTATGGTACTAGAAGATTAAAAGTCATACTAGCAAACCAAGAAATTTATTTATCACGCAGAAAAATTAAAGAAATTATGAATAAGCATAATTTAATATCAAAATACACTAAATTATCATTCAAAAATTATCATAATAAAGTCAATGATAGTCAAATAACCAATCTTGTTAATAGAAACTTTAATAATAGAATTAAAAATGAAGTTATTGTTAGTGATTTAACTTATGTTCAAGTTAATGGTAAATGAAACTATATTTGCCTATTAATCGACCTATTTAACCGCGAAATAATTGGACATAGTGTAGGTACTAAAAAAGATGCATCATTAGTATATCAAGCATTTATGCAATCAAATCACTGTTTAAAAGATATTGAAATATTTCATACTGATCGCGGTAATGAATTCAATAATAAAACTATTGATAAACTTTTATTAGCTTTCAACATAACTCGATCTTTAAGCAAAAAAGGATGTCCTTATGACAATGCTGTTGCTGAAACAACTTTTAAAACTTTCAAAATTGAATTTATTAATGATAAAAATTTTACATCATTAATCCAATTAAAATTAGAATTATTTGATTACATCAATTGATATAACAACATAAGAATTCACGGCACTTTAAACTACTTAACTCCAGTTAGTTATCAAAAACAAATGTCTACCAAAAAATAGTCCTAAAAAGGATTGCCATTCCAAACTCATTTATTTTAAAATAAAATAATGAGTTAAAAACTTATATTAAGTTTAATTAAATTATACAAAAAAAGTTTCTATATTAAAAATAGAAACTAAAGTTTTAGGGGTTATTTGGAATTTTTGAATTTATGTTTATTTAAATTTTATATTCATTTTTTATAATTATTTTGTTCTATACAAAAATAAGAACAATTTAATTATAACACTTTTTTATATTTTAACACTTATTTATTTTAAATATTTTTAAAAAAAAACAAAATTGCTAAATAAACTGCACAATTGTGCAGTTTTGAAGTAATTATTATAGGCTTTTCTCCCTTTATGTACTATTTTAATTTTATCACATAAATGCTGAGAAAAGCCTATCTACGGACTTCTCCCCACATTTTTAAATCAAACATAGAATTACAGTTTCAAAACTAGGTATCTTGTTGAATTTATATGCAGCTTCTTTAGCATATAAATGAACATGATGTTTTGCAACTTTGATATGTGTTTTAAATGTTCTTCTTATATGTTTTCAAACTGATTAAATTTGGTTGGTATTTACACCAATTTTTGAAACATAGCCATCTTGATGGTTAACTGTTTCATGCTTAGTGAAAACTGATTTAAAATCGCAATATCCTTTTCAAGAATCAGTATATACAAGACATTTTGAAGAAATGTGGTTTTTTGCAAACTGCAAAAGATTTTTACTCTTTGCGTTTTTCAATACTTTCACAATTAAATTATTGGTTGTTTTTTGATAAATGCCAACAATCAAGGTTTTATTCACCAAGGATCTTCCTTGTTTTTTAAAACCCATATGTGAAAGATACATTTCATCAATTTGCACTGTACCTTCAACAATAAATTGAGGTTTTTGTTTTGCAATACGTGTTCTGATTTTATGAGTCATTCTTCAAGCAGTTTTCAAAGTCACTCCCAATTCTTTTGCAATATCTGTTGATGGAATTCCATGTTTGGTGTTTATTCATCTAAAGATAAGATAAAACCAAGATGTTAAAGATGTTTGTGACCTTGAAAATATGGTGCCTGTGAGAATGCTAAATGTTTGATTACATTTTAAACATCTCATTCTTTTTAAATCAGAAGTATTCAAATTAAAATTAAAACACCTAATACATTTGTTTTCTTTCAAATTTGCTATATATGCAAGACATTGCTGTTCAGTTTGAAAAGCATTGTTGAATTCATTCAGTTTCATTATTCCCTCCACAAGTACATGTGGGGAGAAGTCCGTTATTATATTTACATTTTTTGTGATTTACTACTAGAACTTTGAGTTTTACTTGTTGAGGGTTGATTTTGTAAATTTATAGCATTTATCTCCTCTTTTTCAAATATTAACTTAGGTAATTTTGATTTTGTTGAATTAGTTAATTCTTTTTTTAAAAACTTTCTTTTGATATTTTTCTTAAAATTCACTTGTTTGAATAATAATTGACTTATTTCTGAACTAATATTGTATTTTTTTAATAAAACATTTAAAGTAGTAAACTCTCCAATATCTTTAATATTTAGATCTGCACCTTTTTCAAGTAATAATTTAATCATGTCAAAATTATTTGTATATATAGAAAGATGTAAAGGAGTAGCCAAACTTTTCTCTTGTGCATTAATATCAGCATCATTTTCAAGAAGTAATTTTACTATTTCAATATTATTACATTCTATAGCTCAATGTAAAGGTGCACATCCATTTATATCTTGTTCATTAATATCAGCATCATTTTCAAGAAGTAATTTTACTATTTCAATATTATTACATTCTATAGCTCAATGTAAAGGTGTAGATCCATTTATATCTTGTTCATTAATATCAGCATCATTTTCAAGAAGTAATTTTACTATTTCAATATTATTACATTCTATAGCTCAATGTAAAGGTGTAGATCCATTTATATCTTGTTCATTAATATCAGCATCATTTTCAAGAAGTAATTTTACTATTTCAATATTATTATTGTTTACTGCATAATATAAAGGTGAACAAAAAGTTTCTTTATCTTCAATATTAGAATCAATTTTAAAATTTTCATTTAATCACTTAAATGACAATATATCATTATATTTTGAAAAATAAATTAAAAGTATATCAATATATTTTTTTTCATTATAATCATTAATAATTTTTTTTATTAATATTTCTTTAATAATTTCAATTTTATTGTTCTTAAAAAGAACATCTAAAATAGTATTATTACCATATTTATTTTGTATATTAATATCAGCATCATTTTCAAGAAGTAATTTTACTATTTCAATATTGTTATTAAAATTTGATACAGCAATTTGTAAAGGAGTTCCTCCAACATCTTTAATATTTGGATCTGCACCTTTTTCAAGTAATAATTTAGCTATTTCAAAATAACCATTATCTACTGCATAATGTAAAGGAAATCCTGTAGGAATACTAGTAGTTTCTTTTGTGTTTTTTACATATAATTCATTATTAAGAAATTTTTCATCAAATAGTAATCTTAAATTTATTTTTTGATTTAAATTGTTTATTGTTAATAATTTATCTTCTATTTTTTTTAAGAAATTTTGGTATTGTTTTTCTTTGTATTTTTTAAATAAATTTAATTTTCCTCAAATACTAGTAGATAAAGTATCACCAGCACTTGCTAATGTAAAGCTATTAATAAATTTAGCATGAATATCTTTTTCAAAATAAGTACCATCACCACCTTTTCCATAATAAGTTTTGGTGATATTTAAATTTAAATTAGTCAAATCAATGGCATACAAAAATCATTTTTTGTTACTTGATTTATTTGCAAAAGATCAATTAAATTTATCAATTACTACATTATTTACACTAATATCAATACCTGTCTCTTCTCACATTTCTTTTACAACAGTTGTATAATAATCCATAGTTTCAAGTCCACCAGTAATTGTACTATACTGACTGATTTTAGATATTTCATGAGCTGGGTTTTTTTCATTATGAATTTGTAAAAAATAATACTCATTGTCTTTTAAAACATAGGGTAAAATAGCAACTCCTTGGTTGTTACATCAAGGTTCTTCTACATGAATAAAACCATTTTTTATTGTTTTTTTTACTTGAATATATTTAGAATCAAACAATACTTCTTCGTCATTTATATTTAACATAATTTATTTTCCCCTTTTTTAATTTTTATTATATAAAATTAATTATAATATGTTGTAATTACAACCTCTTATTTTTTACATTTTTTGTTATTTACTACTAGAACTTTGAGTTTTACTTATTGAAGTTTCACTGTTTACTTTTGATTTATCTTTTTCAAATCCAAGAGCATTAGCAACTCTTTCTCTTCTTTCGCGTTCGTTTTTTTCTCCTCAAGCTTTGTTTGTTTCTCTAGCTCTTTTATTATATTCATCTTTTTCGGCTTGACTTCAATCATTACATGATTTTCACATATTACATCTCCTTTTATTATTTTTGAATATTTTTTTCTATACTTAAAATATCAAAGAAAATTATATATTTTTAAAACAAAAAATGTGTAATAAATAATAAAAAATCACTATTTTTTAAAAAAATAGTGATTTGAAATAAAATAAACTATAACATGGAATTTGAATGATATATTGTACTTGTTGAAGGTTGTGGGTCTTGATGATTTACTGTATTTCGAATAAATGAATCAAAATTTTGATTATTTTCTGATTCAATATTTAGATTTTCAGAAATGTTATTTGGGTTATGATTTAATATATATTTTAAAAATTTAACTGAAAATAAAATAAACATAATGATTAAAAAACATATAATTGAAAAATTTATCAATTCAATATTAAAGTTAATAAGTTCATTTATTCCTAATAATTTAATAATTAAGTTTATTAAAAAAATATAAAATTTGATATTAAATTATCAATTCAATTGACAAAACTTTCAAACATTATTAATGACTTTGCTATACCTAAAAAATTTCCTTTTACTTTAAAATATATTAATGATTTACCCAATAAACCTATACAATAAATTATTAACTTAAAACAAAATGTTGATAAAATATAATTTTTAATTTTGTCAGTCAAATTTCAAAACATTATTAATTTCCCCATTCTTTACTAACCAAAAGTTATTCATAATTATATATGAATAAAGTTATAAATTAAATATTTGGAATTTGAAAGTTGCTAGTTTTCGTTTGTAAATTTTAATTCATTGCAATGGAATTTAATTAAATTATTGATGAAGAACTACATTTAAAATAAAAAAAGGCTTTTCTCCCTTTATGTACTATTTTAATTTTATCACATAAATGCTGAGAAAAGCCTATCTACTGACTTCTCCCCACATTTTTAAATCAAACATAGAATTACAGTTTCAAAAATAGGTATCTTGTTGAATTTATATGCAGCTTCTTTAGCATATAAATGAACATGATGTTTTGCAAATTTGATATGTGTTTTAAATGTTCTTCTTATATGTTTTCAAACTGATTCAATTTGGTTGGTATTTACACCAATTTTTGAAACATAGCCATCTTGATGGTTAACTGTTTCATGCTTAGTGAAAACTGATTTAAAATCGCAATATACTTTTCAAGAATCAGTATATACAAGACATTTTGAAGAAATGTGGTTTTTTGCAAACTGCAAAAGATTTTTACTCTTTGCGTTTTTCAATACTTTCACAATTAAATTATTGGTTGTTTTTTGATAAATGCCAACAATCAAGGTTTTATTCACCAAGGATCTTCCTTGTTTTTTAAAACCCATATGTGAAATATACATTTCATCAATTTGCACTGTACCTTCAACAATAAATTGAGGTTTTTGTTTTGCAATACGTGTTCTGATTTTATGAGTCATTCTTCAAGCAGTTTTCAAAGTCACTCCCAATTCTTTTGCAATATCTGTTGATGGAATTCCATGTTTGGTGTTTATTCATCTAAAGATAAGATAAAACCAAGATGTTAAAGATGTTTGTGACCTTGAAAATATGGTGCCTGTGAGAATGCTAAATGTTTGATTACTGGATGGGTTACACTTTATTGGACACTAATTACATAGACAAGTGAACAAAGAAAGGAACTATAATTATGGCCAATATTAACTCATATACCGATGAATTTAAAAAACAAATAGTAGCTTTATATCAAAGTGGCAAATCAGTATCTTGCCTTGTTAAAGAATATAATGTTACAAGAGCAGCTACTTACAATTGAATTAAGCAATTTACTAATTCAGGTAGTTTTAAAACTAAAGATAATCGTTCTGTTGAAGAAAATGAATTAATTAAATTAAGAAAAGAATTAAAACAATTAAGAATGGAAAATGATATTTTAAAGCAAGCAGCACTAATAATAGGCAGAAAGTAGAGATTATTGCAAATAATAAATCTAAATATAAAATTCGCACAATGTGTCATTTTTTAAAACTCTCTAAATCAACATATTATTTTAATTTAAAGAAAAAAAATAAAATTCAAAATAATATTTATGAACAAGCTGTTATTAGTGCTTTTAAAAAAAATAAAGAAGTTTATGGTACTAGAAGATTAAAAGTCATTCTAGAAAACCAAGAAATTTATTTATCAAGACGAAAAATTAAAGAAATTATGAATAAACATAATTTAATATCAAAATACACTAAATTATCATTCAAAAATTATCATAATAAAGTCAATGATAGTCAAATAACCAATCTTGTTAATAGAAACTTTAATAATAGAGTTAAAAATGAAGTTATTGTTAGTGATTTAACTTATGTTCAAGTAAATGGTAAGTGAAACTATATTTGTTTATTAATTGACCTATTTAACCGCGAAATAATTGGACATAGTGTAGGTACTAAAAAAGATGCATCATTAGTATATCAAGCATTTATGCACTCAAATCGCTGTTTAAAAGATATTCAAATATTTCATAGTGATCGCGGTAATGAATTTAATAATAAAATTATTGATAAACTTTTACTAGCATTCAATATTAATCGCTCTTTAAGCAAAAAAGGTTGTCCTTATGATAACGCTGTTGCTGAAGCAACCTTTAAAACTTTCAAAACCGAATTTATTAATGATAAAAATTTTACATCATTAATCCAATTAAAATTAGAATTATTTGATTACATCAATTGATATAACAACATAAGAATTCACGGCACTTTAAACTACTTAACTCCAGTTAATTATCAAAAACAAATGTCTACCAAAAAATAGTCCTAAAAAGGGTTGCCATTCCACAAATAACCAATCTTGTTAATAGAAACTTTAATAATAGAATTAAAAATGAAGTTATTGTTAGTGATTTAACTTATGTTCAAGTTAATGGTAAATGAAACTATATTTGCCTATTAATCGACCTATTTAACCGCGAAATAATTGGACATAGTGTAGGTACTAAAAAAGATGCATCATTAGTATATCAAGCATTTATGCAATCAAATCACTGTTTAAAAGATATTGAAATATTTCATACTGATCGCGGTAATGAATTCAATAATAAAACTATTGATAAACTTTTATTAGCTTTCAACATAACTCGATCTTTAAGCAAAAAAGGATGTCCTTATGACAATGCTGTTGCTGAAACAACTTTTAAAACTTTCAAAATTGAATTTATTAATGATAAAAATTTTACATCATTAATCCAATTAAAATTAGAATTATTTGATTACATCAATTGATATAACAACATAAGAATTCACAGTACTCTAAACTACCTAACTCCAGTTAGTTATCAAAAACAAATGTCTACCAAAAAATAGTCCTAAAAAGGATTGCCATTCCAAACTCATTTATTTTAAAATAAAATAATGAGTTAAAAACTTATATTAAGTTTAATTAAATTATACAAAAAAAGTTTCTATATTAAAAATAGAAACTAAAGTTTTAGGGGTTATTTGGAATTTTTGAATTTATGTTTATTTAAATTTTATATTCATTTTTTATAATTATTTTGTTCTATACAAAAATAAGAACAATTTAATTATAACACTTTTTTATATTTTAACACTTATTTATGTTAAATATTTTTAAAAAAAAACAAAATTGCTAAATAAACTGCACAATTGTGCAGTTTTGAAGTAATTATTATATTTACATTTTTTGTGATTTACTACTAGAACTTTGAGTTTTACTTGTTGAGGGTTGATTTTGTAAATTTATAGCATTTATCTCCTCTTTTTCAAATATTAACTTAGGTAATTTTGATTTTGTTGAATTAGTTAATTCTTTTTTTAAAAACTTTCTTTTGATATTTTTCTTAAAATTCACTTGTTTTAATAATAATTGACTTATTTCTGAACTAATATTGTATTTTTTTAATAAAACATTTAAAGTAGTAAACTCTCCAATATCTTTAATATTTAGATCTGCACCTTTTTCAAGTAATAATTTAATCATGTCAAAATTATTTGTATATATAGAAAGATGTAAAGGAGTAGCCAAACTTTTCTCTTGTGCATTAATATCAGCATCATTTTCAAGAAGTAATTTTACTATTTCAATATTATTACATTCTATAGCTCAATGTAAAGGTGCACATCCATTTATATCTTGTTCATTAATATCAGCATCATTTTCAAGAAGTAATTTTACTATTTCAATATTATTATTGTTTACTGCATAATATAAAGGTGAACAAAAAGTTTCTTTATCTTCAATATTAGAATCAATTTTAAAATTTTCATTTAATCACTTAAATGACAATATATCATTATATTTTGAAAAATAAATTAAAAGTATATCAATATATTTTTTTTCATTATAATCATTAATAATTTTTTTTATTAATATTTCTTTAATAATTTCAATTTTATTGTTCTTAAAAAGAACATCTAAAATAGTATTATTACCATATTTATTTTGTATATTAATATCAGCATCATTTTCAAGAAGTAATTTTACTATTTCAATATTGTTATTAAAATTTGATACAGCAATTTGTAAAGGAGTTCCTCCAACATCTTTAATATTTGGATCTGCACCTTTTTCAAGTAATAATTTAGCTATTTCAAAATAACAATTATCTACTGCATAATGTAAAGGAAATCCTGTAGGAATACTAGTAGTTTCTTTTGTGTTTTTTACATATAATTCATTATTAAGAAATTTTTCATCAAATAGTAATCTTAAATTTATTTCGGACTTCTCCCCACATGTACTTGTGGAGGGAATAATGAAACTGAATGAATTCAAAAATGCTTTTCAAACTGAACAGCAATGTCTTGCATATATAGCAAATTTGAAAGAAAACAAATGTATTAGGTGTTTTAATTTTAATTTGAATACTTCTGATTTAAAAAGAATGAGATGTTTAAAATGTAATAAAACATTTAGCATTCTCACAGGCACCATATTTTCAAGGTCACAAACATCTTTAACATCTTGGTTTTATCTTATCTTTAGATGAATAAACACCAAACATGGAATTCCATCAACAGATATTGCAAAAGAATTGGGAGTGACTTTGAAAACTGCTTGAAGAATGACTCATAAAATCAGAACACGTATTGCAAAACAAAAACCTCAATTTATTGTTGAAGGTACAGTGAAAATTGATGAAATGTCTTGTATATACTGATTCTTGAAAAGGATATTGCGATTTTAAATCAGTTTTCACTAAGCATGAAACAGTTAACCATCAAGATGGCTATGTTTCAAAAATTGGTGTAAATACCAACCAAATTGAATCAGTTTGAAAACATATAAGAAGAACATTTAAAACACATATCAAAGTTGCAAAACATCATGTTCATTTATATGCTAAAGAAGCTGCATATAAATTCAACAAGATACCTAGTTTTGAAACTGTAATTCTATGTTTGATTTAAAAATGTGGGGAGAAGTCCGTAGATAGGCTTTTCTCAGCATTTATGTGATAAAATTAAAATAGTAAATAAAGGGAGAAAAGCCATTTATTTTTTGATTTAAATTGTTTATTGTTAATAATTTATCTTCTATTTTTTTTAAGAAATTTTGGTATTGTTTTTCTTTGTATTTTTTAAATAAATTTAATTTTCCTCAAATACTAGTAGATAAAGTATCACCAGCACTTGCTAATGTAAAGCTATTAATAAATTTAGCATGAATATCTTTTTCAAAATAAGTACCATCACCACCTTTTCCATAATAAGTTTTGGTGATATTTAAATTTAAATTAGTCAAATCAATGGCATACAAAAATCATTTTTTGTTACTTGATTTATTTGCAAAAGATCAATTAAATTTATCAATTACTACATTATTTCCACTAATATCAATACCTGTCTCTTCTCACATTTCTTTTACAACAGTTGTATAATAATCCATAGTTTCAAGTCCACCAGTAATTGTACTATACTGACTGATTTTAGATATTTCATGAGCTGGGTTTTTTTCATTATGAATTTGTAAAAAATAATACTCATTGTCTTTTAAAACATAGGGTAAAATAGCAACTCCTTGGTTGTTACATCAAGGTTCTTCTACATGAATAAAACCATTTTTTATTGTTTTTTTTACTTGAATATATTTAGAATCAAACAATACTTCTTCGTCATTTATATTTAACATAATTTATTTTCCCCTTTTTTAATTTTTATTATATAAAATTAATTATAATATGTTGTAATTACAACCTCTTATTTTTTACATTTTTTGTTATTTACTACTAGAACTTTGAGTTTTACTTATTGAAGTTTCACTGTTTACTTTTGATTTATCTTTTTCAAATCCAAGAGCATTAGCAACTCTTTCTCTTCTTTCGCGTTCGTTTTTTTCTCCTCAAGCTTTGTTTGTTTCTCTAGCTCTTTTATTATATTCATCTTTTTCGGCTTGACTTCAATCATTACATGATTTTCACATATTACATCTCCTTTTATTATTTTTGAATATTTTTTTCTATACTTAAAATATCAAAGAAAATTATATATTTTTAAAACAAAAAATGTGTAATAAATAATAAAAAATCACTATTTTTTAAAAAAATAGTGATTTGAAATAAAATAAACTATAACATGGAATTTGAATGATATATTGTACTTGTTGAAGGTTGTGGGTCTTGATGATTTACTGTATTTCGAATAAATGAATCAAAATTTTGATTATTTTCTGATTCAATATTTAGATTTTCAGAAATGTTATTTGGGTTATGATTTAATATATATTTTAAAAATTTAACTGAAAATAAAATAAACATAATGATTAAAAAACATATAATTGAAAAATTTATCAATTCAATATTAAAGTTAATAAGTTCATTTATTCCTAATAATTGCTAAATTGTAAAGGTAAGTGCAACTAAATTATTTTTCTATCCAAATATTCTATCGGTGAAAGATAATTTAGTATTTTTCTTGGTCTTTGGTTTAAAGACAATATAAATTTATGAACTTCATTTTTACAAGTTTTTGAAAAATTAAATTTTTTAGGAAATTTTTCTCTAATTAAACCATTAGTATTTTCATTAGTACCTCTTTGTCAAGGTGAATATGGATTTGCAAAATAAATTTTCACATCTAAATTTTTTTCAAGTTGTTGTCAATTTGAAAATTCTTTACCACGATCAAAAGTAATGGTTTTAACAATATTTTTAGGAAGAATTGATAAATAATGGCTAATATTTTTGTTAATAACTTTAGTAGTTCTGTTTTTAACTAATATTGCTAAAGTAAATCGTGATACTCTTTCAACTAAAGTTATTAAACATTTTTTACTTTTGCCTCGTGATGATACTATAGTATCTCCTTCTCAATGACCAAGTGTTATACGATCATTAATATTAAGATCTCTTTCTTTAATTGATTTGCTATTGAATTTGCCACGATTTTCTTGAGATTTGCGTTTTTTGCCTTTTCTTCTTAAATTTTTACTAGTAACTTGATCAAGCAATCCAGAATAAATTCAATTGTAAATTGTTTTAAAACTAATAACTCATTGTTTATGAAAATTTTTAATTCTGCCATAAATTTGTTCAGGTGATCAGCCTAATAATAGTTTTTGTTGCACATATTTTACTAAATCTTTATTTTTAAACTTATGAAAAAAAATATGTGATTGTTTTCTATTTTCAGCTTTATTTTGTGCAATCAATGAAAAATAATTACTATTATCTTGATTTCTATTAATTTCTCGAATAATAGTACTAATATTTCGATTAAGATTTTTAGCTATTTCACTAATTTTAACTTTAAATTTCAATTGATTCTCAATATAAATTCTTTCATCTACGCCAAGATGTTTATAACTCATATAAAAACTCCTTACTTTTTTTATAAAATAAATTTAGCATTATGAAATTTTTATATGAGAATTTTTTTGCAATTTTATTTACTTGCACTTACAAGTATAATTCAGCAATTTAATAATTAAGTTTATTAAAAAAATATAAAATTTGATATTAAATTATCAATTCAATTGACAAAACTTTCAAACATTATTAATGACTTTGCTATACCTAAAAAATTTCCTTTTACTTTAAAATATATTAATGATTTACCTAATAAACCTATACAATAAATTATTAACTTAAAACAAAATGTTTATAAAATATAATTTTTAATTTTGTCAGTCAAATTTCAAAACATTATTAATTTCCCCATTCTTTACTAACCAAAAGTTATTCATAATTATATATGAATAAAGTTATAAATTAAATATTTGGAATTTGAAAGTTGCTAGTTTTCGTTTGTAAATTTTAATTCATTGCAATGGAATTTAATTAAATTATTGATGAAGAACTACATTTAAAATAAAAAAATTCCTATATTAAAAATAGGAACTAAAATTTTTAGGAGTTATTTGGAATTTATGTTTATGTTTAAATTATATTCATTTTTTAAAATTATTTGTTCTATAAAAAATAATAACAATTTAATTATAACACTTTTATTTTATATTTTAACACTTATTTACGTTAAATATTTTAATTAAAAATTAAAAAAGAAAAAAATAACGGACTTCTCCCCACATTTTTAAATCAAACATAGAATTACAGTTTCAAAACTAGGTATCTTGTTGAATTTATATGCAGCTTCTTTAGCATATAAATGAACATGATGTTTTGCAACTTTGATATGTGTTTTAAATGTTCTTCTTATATGTTTTCAAACTGATTCAATTTGGTTGGTATTTACACCAATTTTTGAAACATAGCCATCTTGATGGTTAACTGTTTCATGCTTAGTGAAAACTGATTTAAAATCGCAATATCCTTTTCAAGAATCAGTATATACAAGACATTTTGAAGAAATGTGGTTTTTTGCAAACTGCAAAAGATTTTTACTCTTTGCGTTTTTCAATACTTTCACAATTAAATTATTGGTTGTTTTTTGATAAATGCCAACAATCAAGGTTTTAAAAAACAAGGAAGATCCTTGAGGCTTTTTAATAATCTGTGTATCTTTGTTTTATAAAGTACTAGTTTAGATTAATTCTATCTTCAAATTTTATCATAAAATGAGCAATTGCTGTATTTCAATTTTGAATAGGCAATGTTCATTTTTTTGTTATATTTTCAATTGCCAAGTAAAATATTTTGAAAACTGCCATATCATTAGGAAAAACTTTTTTATTTCTGATGATTTTTCGTAATTGACTATTAACAGATTCAATAGCGTTTGTAGTATAAATCACTCTTTTGATTTCTACTGGATAACTAATAAAAACCATTAAATTATCTCAATTTTTATATCAAGATTTAGTAATTTGAGGATATTGTTTATTTCATTTACTTTCAAACGATTCTAAAGCTTGCATTGCTTGTTCTTCACTACATGCACTATAAATTGGTTTTAAATCTGCAACTAGACCTTTTCGATGTTTGTATGAAACATATTTTAAACTATTTCTAATTTGATGAACAATGCATAATTGATGTTCTGTTTTAGGATAAACTGATTGTATTGCTTCTGACATGCCTGTTAAATTATCACTACAAGCAATAAGAATATCATTTAAGCCACGATTTTTCATTTCTGTGAAATTAGATAATCAAAACTTAGAAGCTTCATTTTCACTAATTCATAATCCTAAAACATCTTTTTTGCCTTCTAAATCAACTCCTAATGCTATATAAACTGATTTGTTAATAATCCGTTTATCTTGTCGTACTTTAACTACTATACAATCAAAATAAACAATAGGATAAATACTTTCTAATGGTCGATTTTGTCATGCTTTAACATCATCAATAACATCATCAGTAATTTGACTAATAACACTTTCACTAATATCAGCACCATGATATAACTCTTGCAACTGCATTCTAATGTCAGATAATGTCATTCCTTTTGAATACAAGGAAAGAACTTGTTGATCAAAACCATCAAATCTTCTTTGCCTTTTAGGAACTATTACAGGAGTAAAATTACTATTGCGATCTCTTGGTACATCAATTTCAATTTTACCTTGTTGAGTTATTAATTTTTTTGAACTTGTACCATTACGAGCATTTTCAGTAGTACTATGTTGATTTTTTTCATATCCTAAATAATTTTGCATTTCAGAATTCAACATTTTTTCAACTAATCTTTTTGTTAATTCTTTATATAAACCGCCAGGTTTAAAAACTGTTGTTAAATCTTCAGTATTTTCTAGTAATAAATCTACTGCTTTTGATATTGGATCATTATTATTAAAGGGCTTTTCTCCCTTTATGTACTATTTTAATTTTATCACATAAATGCTGAGAAAAGCCTATCTACGGACTTCTCCCCACATTTTTAAATCAAAAATAGAATTACAGTTTCAAAACTAGGTATCTTGTTGAATTTATATGCAGCTTCTTTAGCATATAAATGAACATGATGTTTTGCAACTTTGATATGTGTTTTAAATGTTCTTCTTATATGTTTTCAAACTGATTCAATTTGGTTGGTATTTACACCAATTTTTGAAACATAGCCATCTTGATGGTTAACTGTTTCATGCTTAGTGAAAACTGATTTAAAATCGCAATATCCTTTTCAAGAATCAGTATATACAAGACATTTTGAAGAAATGTGGTTTTTTGCAAACTGCAAAAGATTTTTACTCTTTGCGTTTTTCAATACTTTCACAATTAAATTATTGGTTGTTTTTTGATAAATGCCAACAATCAAGGTTTTATTCACCAATGATCTTCCTTGTTTTTTAAAACCCATATGTGAAAGATACATTTCATCAATTTGCACTGTACCTTCAACAATAAATTGAGGTTTTTGTTTTGCAATACGTGTTCTGATTTTATGAGTCATTCTTCAAGCAGTTTTCAAAGTCACTCCCAATTCTTTTGCAATATCTGTTGATGGAATTCCATGTTTGGTGTTTATTCATCTAAAGATAAGATAAAACCAAGATGTTAAAGATGTTTGTGACCTTGAAAATATGGTGCCTGTGAGAATGCTAAATGTTTGATTACATTTTAAACATCTCATTCTTTTTAAATCAGAAGTATTCAAATTAAAATTAAAACACCTAATACATTTGTTTTCTTTCAAATTTGCTATATATGCAAGACATTGCTGTTCAGTTTGAAAAGCATTGTTGAATTCATTCAGTTTCATTATTCCCTCCACAAGTACATGTAGGGAGAAGTCCGTATTAAAGTTATCTTTTTTAGCCATCTGTAACTCACTCTTTCTAGTCATTTAATTATATTTACTAGAATTAATTAAACATAGTTATTTTTGTAAGTTACACAGATTACTAAACATTTCCAACGATTCTAAAGCTTGCATTGCTTGTTCTTCACTACATGCACTATAAATTGGTTTTAAATCTGCAACTAGACCTTTTCGATGTTTGTATGAAACATATTTTAAACTATTTCTAATTTGATGAACAATGCATAATTGATGTTTCTGTTTTAGGATAAACTGATTGTATTGCTTCTGACATGCCTGTTAAATTATCACTACAAGCAATAAGAATATCATTTAAGCCACGATTTTTCATTTCTGTGAAATTAGATAATCAAAACTTAGAACCTTCATTTTCACTAATTCATAATCCTAAAACATCTTTTTTGCCTTCTAAATCAACTCCTAATGCTATATAAACTGATTTGTTAATAATCCGTTTATCTTGTCGTACTTTAACTACTATACAATCAAAATAAACAATAGGATAAATACTTTCTAATGGTCGATTTTGTCATGCTTTAACATCATCAATAACATCATCAGTAATTTGACTAATAACACTTTCACTAATATCAGCACCATGATATAACTCTTGCAACTGCATTCTAATGTCAGATAATGTCATTCCTTTTGCATACAAGGAAAGAACTTGTTGATCAAAACCATCAAATCTTCTTTGCCTTTTAGGAACTATTACAGGAGTAAAATTACTATTGCGATCTCTTGGTACATCAATTTCAATTTTACCTTGTTGAGTTATTAATTTTTTTGAACTTGTACCATTACGAGCATTTTCAGTAGTACTATGTTGATTTTTTTCATATCCTAAATAATTTTGCATTTCAGAATTCAACATTTTTTCAACTAATCTTTTTGTTAATTCTTTATATAAACCGCCATGTTTAAAAACTGTTGTTAAATCTTCAGTATTTTCTAGTAATAAATCTACTGCTTTTGATATTGGATCATTATTATTAAAGGGGACGGTAACAAAAACGGAGGATATAATTACTTTTTAAAGATTTCTTTCAAATTATAGACAAGAAATAATTGTAATTATATGCAATTGTAAATACATCTTACTACTAAATTAAATTAATTTCAATTAAAATACAAAAATTGAAAAAATCAATAATAAAATTAATATTTATACACAACAAAAATTCTTATTAACTTTTAATTTAATAAGTTTTTAAAATTTTAATAAAAAAAATTAATTAAGTTATGTTTTTAAATTTATTTGATTACATTTAAAAATAACCATTTTAATATAAATATTCGGACTTCTCCCCACATGTACTTGTGGAGGGAATAATGAAACTGAATGAATTCAACAATGCTTTTCAAACTGAACAGCAATGTCTTGCATATATAGCAAATTTGAAAGAAAACAAATGTATTAGGTGTTTTAATTTTAATTTGAATACTTCTGATTTAAAAAGAATGAGATGTTTAAAATGTAATCAAACATTTAGCATTCTCACAGGCACCATATTTTCAAGGTCACAAACATCTTTAACATCTTGGTTTTATCTTATCTTTAGATGAATAAACACCAAACATGGAATTCCATCAACAGATATTGCAAAAGAATTGGGAGTGACTTTGAAAACTGCTTGAAGAATGACTCATAAAATCAGAACACGTATTGCAAAACAAAAACCTCAATTTATTGTTGAAGGTACAGTGCAAATTGATGAAATGTATCTTTCACATATGGGTTTTAAAAAACAAGGAAGATCCTTGGTGAATAAAACATTGATTGTTGGCATTTATCAAAAAACAACCAATAATTTAATTGTGAAAGTATTGAAAAACGCAAAGAGTAAAAATCGAGGCTTTTTAATAATCTGTGTATCTTTGTTTTACAAAGTTACTAATTTAGATTAATTCTGTCTTCAAATTTTATCATAAAATGAGCAATTGCTGTATTTCAATTTTGAATAGGCAATGTTCATTTTTTTGTTATATTTTCAATTGCCAAGTAAAATATTTTGAAAACTGCCATATCATTAGTAAAAACTTTTTTATTTCTGATGATTTTTCGTAATTGACTATTAACAGATTCAATAGCATTTGTAGTATAAATCACTCTTTTGATTTCTACTGGATAACTAATAAAAACCATTAAATTATCTCAATTTTTATATCAAGATTTAGTAATTTGAGGATATTGTTTATTTCATTTACTTTCAAACGATTCTAAAGCTTGCATTGCTTGTTCTTCACTACATGAACTATAAATTGGTTTTAAATCTGCAACTAGACCTTTTCGATGTTTGTATGAAACATATTTTAAACTATTTCTAATTTGATGAACAATGCATAATTGATGTTCTGTTTTAGGATAAACTGATTGTATTGCTTCTGACATGCCTGTTAAATTATCACTACAAGCAATAAGAATATCATTTAAGCCACGATTTTTCATTTCTGTGAAATTAGATAATCAAAACTTAGAACCTTCATTTTCACTAATTCATAATCCTAAAACATCTTTTTTGCCTTCTAAATCAACTCCTAATGCTATATAAACTGATTTGTTAATAATCAGTTTATCTTGTCGTACTTTAACTACTATACAATCAAAATAAACAATAGGATAAATACTTTCTAATGGTCGATTTTGTCATGCTTTAACATCATCAATAACATCATCAGTAATTTGACTAATAACACTTTCACTAATATAAGCACCATGATATAACTCTTGCAACTGCATTCTAATGTCAGATAATGTCATTCCTTTTGCATACAAGGAAAGAACTTGTTGATCAAAACCATCAAATCTTCTTTGCCTTTTAGGAACTATTACAGGAGTAAAATTACTATTGCGATCTCTTGGTACATCAATTTCAATTTTACCTTGTTGAGTTATTAATTTTTTTGAACTTGTACCATTACGAGCATTTTCAGTAGTAGTATGTTGATTTTTTTCATATCCTAAATAATTTTGCATTTCAGAATTAAACATTTTTTCAACTAATCTTTTTGTTAATTCTTTATATAAACCGCCAGGTTTAAAAACTGTTGTTAAATCTTCAGTATTTTCTAGTAATAAATCTACTGCTTTTGATATTGGATGATTATTATTAAAGTTATCTTTTTTAGCCATCTGTAACTCACTCTTTCTAGTCATTTAATTATATTTACTAGAATTAATTAAACATAGTTATTTTTGTAAGTTACACAGATTACTAAACATTTCCCTTTTTATACTTTCTGGGTTTGTCTTTATATCAAAAACCTTATTTATTTCAATAATATTATCAGCAAAAACGTTTGCTGTTTTTATTTCCTCTTGTAATTTTTTACGGACTTCTCCCCACATGTACTTGTGGAGGGAATAATGAAACTGAATGAATTCAAAAATGCTTTTCAAACTGAACAGCAATGTCTTGCATATATAGCAAATTTGAAAGAAAACAAATGTATTAGGTGTTTTAATTTTAATTTGAATACTTCTGATTTAAAAAGAATGAGATGTTTAAAATGTAATCAAACATTTAGCATTCTCACAGGCACCATATTTTCAAGGTCACAAACATCTTTAACATCTTGGTTTTATCTTATCTTTAGATGAATAAACACCAAACATGGAATTCCATCAACAGATATTGCAAAAGAATTGGGAGTGACTTTGAAAAATGCTTGAAGAATGACTCATAAAATCAGAACACGTATTGCAAAACAAAAACCTCAATTTATTGTTGAAGGTACAGTGCAAATTGATGAAATGTATCTTTCACATATGGGTTTTAAAAAACAAGGAAGATCCTTGGTGAATAAAACCTTGATTGTTGGCATTTATCAAAAAACAACCAATAATTTAATTGTGAAAGTATTGAAAAACGCAAAGAGTAAAAATCTTTTGCAGTTTGCAAAAAAACACATTTCTTCAAAATGTCTTGTATATACTGATTCTTGAAAAGGATATTGCGATTTTAAATCAGTTTTCACTAAGCATGAAACAGTTAACCATCAAGATGGCTATGTTTCAAAAATTGGTGTAAATACTAACCAAATTTAATCAGTTTGAAAACATATAAGAAGAACATTTAAAACACATATCAAAGTTGCAAAACATCATGTTCATTTATATGCTAAAGAAGCTGCATATAAATTCAACAAGATACCTATTTTTGAAACTGTAATTCTATGTTTGATTTAAAAATGTGGGGAGAAGTCCGTAGATAGGCTTTTCTCAGCATTTATGTGATAAAATTAAAATAGTACATAAAGGGAGAAAAGCCTAAGTTATTTCAAAAGTAAATCCTTGTAGGTATAAAGTTTTTGAACAAAAAAATAATTTTAACGTTTTTTGTTCAATATTTACAGTAATTGAAAAGTAATCATATTGTGCTTTTTGATTTATATAATAAAACTCTGAGTTAGCATTTGAACCATATGTATTTGGCATTTTTAATAAAATAGTTTCTATATATAGTTCTTTAATAATATGATTTAATTTTTTAAAAAATATTATAGGATTATCATTTAAAATTTCTAAAATTGTTATTGTATGAAAAATACTTGAGTAGATTATTTTTTCTTCATCAAATTTTTCTTTTTCTTTTCGATCTTTTTTTTCAAAATTTGATTTTTTTGGCATATTCAATTTTCCTTTCAAAATAAAAACCCATTTACTTTCATAAAAAGTAAATGGATTAAAAACTAATATTTAGTTATATAAAGTATAGAAAATAAAAAAAATTTGTCAACTTTAGAATCTCTTATATTATTTCAAAATAAGTCAAATTTCAAAAAAGTAATAATAAAAACTTTAATAGTGTTAAAAGCATTTTTTATGTTTTTTAGATAATCATTTATTATTATTATTATTTATAGTTTATTTTAAAAATTAAAATAAATGAATTTTTTTGAAAGGAAAAAAATGAGAGAAGAAGATTTAAAAGAGATAAATGAAAAAATATTAAATATAAAAGAATTATATAAACGTAATAATGAAATTTTAAATGAAATCATATTTAATAAAAATAACTATTGTGAAGAAAATATAGATATGATAAAAGATTCAATTTTAGAAAAAAATTATAATTTTCAAGAAATAAAAATTCAACTTTTAGATCATCAAAACTTTTTATTAAGTAAAAATATAAATAATTAATTCTTATTTAATAATCTTGAGTTAGAATTATCAATAAATAAATTCTGATATAAATTTTCTATTAAACTTTATAAAAAAGAAAAAGAAATAGTTAAATATTGAAAAGAACAGTATTTTGAATGTTATAAAAAACAATTTTTTATAAAGAAAAACTTAGAAAATGATAATAAAATATCAAATTTTGTTATTAATAAAATTAATAAAGATGTACAAAATATTTCCGTTTCGACTCCTTCATTAAAAGTACATACATTAAAAGTGTAAAATATATAAAACGCTATTTTTTAATAAAATCACGGACTTCTCCCCACATGTACTTGTGGAGGGAATAATGAAACTTAATGAATTCAACAATGCTTTTCAAACTGAACAGCAATGTCTTGCATATATAGCAAATTTGAAAGAAAACAAATGTATTAGGTGTTTTAATTTTAATTTGAATACTTCTGATTTAAAAAGAATGAGATGTTTAAAATGTAATCAAACATTTAGCATTCTCACAGGCACCATATTTTCAATGTCACAAACATCTTTAACATCTTGGTTTTATCTTATCTTTAGATGAATAAACACCAAACATGGAATTCCATCAACAGATATTGCAAAAGAATTGGGAGTGACTTTGAAAACTGCTTGAAGAATGACTCATAAAATCAGAACACGTATTGCAAAACAAAAACCTCAATTTATTGTTGAAGGTACAGTGCAAATTGATGAAATGTATCTTTCACATATGGGTTTTAAAAAACAAGGAAGATCCTTGGTGAATAAAACCTTGATTGTTGGCATTTATCAAAAAACAACCAATAATTTAATTGTGAAAGTATTGAAAAACGCAAAGAGTAAAAATCTTTTGCAGTTTGCAAAAAACCACATTTCTTCAAAATGTCTTGTATATACTGATTCTTGAAAAGGATATTGCGATTTTAAATCAGTTTTCACTAAGCATGAAACAGTTAACCATCAAGATGGCTATGTTTCAAAAATTGGTGTAAATACCAACCAAATTGAATCAGTTTGAAAACATATAAGAAGAACATTTAAAACACATATCAAAGTTGCAAAACATCATGTTCATTTATATGCTAAAGAAGCTGCATATAAATTCAACAAGATACCTAGTTTTGAAACTGTAATTCTATGTTTGATTTAAAAATGTGGGGAGAAGTCCGTAGATAGGCTTTTATCAGCATTTATGTGATAAAATTAAAATAGTACATAAAGTGAGAAAAGCCTAAAATCATTTAAAAATCTAGAATTTAATTTTTTTTAAATTATGATATAATCACTTTAAAATAATTATTAATTTTTTACAATATTTAAATGAGGTATATATATGAAAAAACCATTATTATTTATGGGTGCATTATTATTATCAAGTGCAGTCACTGCTAGTACAACGGCATGTAATAATCTAACTATATTTAAAAAAGATTTAAAAAAAGATTTAACACAAACAGATTTAAAAATTGTACTAGAGGAACATCGAGGAACAATACCTACAGATTATGAATTAAAATCACAACTATTTATTTTAAATCATGAACTTCATACTGATAATATTATAATTATTAATAAAACAACTAATTATGCTTTTGTTGTTGGTGATGGTATTTTTTATAATCAAGATAAAATTAAAATTACTTATCAAATCCAAACTATTGATATTAGAACAATAATTGTTGATGGAGCATCCATTGGTAATTTTAGTACTAATGGTCAAAAACCTACTGTGGAAGCCGTTTACAGTCGTATTCAAGAAAAATATTCTAATTTAGAAATGGATCGCCTTAAAATTGATGTTATTTCTAATAAAGAAGCAACTATTACAGGTATTACGGGCGCTGATGTTATTCCTCTTTATACTGGTAAGGTAACAGTTACATTTAGTACTAATGATAGTGTTGATTTAAGTACTATTATTAATAAAAAAGATTTAATGGTTAAGACTAATGGTCATGATATACCATCAAATAATGATGTAATGAGAGCATTACGTGATACTTACCAAGAAAAGTTAGATACTTCTTTTATTGCAATAGAAATTACTGCTACTAATAGTGCCACTATTACTAGTACAAATCAAAAAAAATATACCGGTAAAGTAATACTAAATTTAAATCTTGATATTAGAATTGCTCTTAAAGACGTTATTAATAAGGGATTAGATAAAATTGCTATTATAGGAAAAGTAATAACTTTAGAAGATGTTAGTAGTGCATTGAAAAAACAATATTCAAGGTTAAATATGAATGCTATTCAAGTAACGTTGCAAAATAATAGTGTTACTATTAAATCTATTAATCAATATGTATACACTGGTGCTGATGTAGTAATTAATAATTTACTTATTGATTTAAATAGTGTTTTAAATAATAAATTACCAACTTTGAATATTCCTGGACAAAATACACCAAGTAAAGAGCAATGAATTTTAGCACTTAAAACCGCTAACTATAATCTTGATGTAAGCAAAATTATAGTTGATAAAATTACTGATAATAGTGCAGTTATTAATGGTGATGGTAAATTTTATAGCAATGATAGTATTGTTGTTACTTATGATTGTGATAAAACAGAGCTTTTAAGTGATGTTTTTAAAAATTTACATTTAGGAACAATTAAAACTAATGGATTATCAAAACCAAATATTGAAGAAATTAAAAATGCGATTAGCAAAAGTAATCCAAATGTAAAGCTAGATGCAATTAAATTTAGTGAAGATTATATTACTAATCAACAAGTAACTATTAGTGGTGATGAAACTATTTATAAAGGAAAGATAGTTGCTGATTTTACTGTTGATAGTAGTAGTATTAATAATTATCAACTAAATTATAATTATAATGAAACTAATAGTGTTGGTTCGTTAAAAAGTACTTGAACCAGCTCTGATATTCCTCTATTATCTAATTGAACAAATTATGCACCAGATTGAGATAGTTTTTCTAATAAGTTTAGTAAATTAAGTTTTGGTGATAATTCGTATTTTAGTCTTTATTGTAATACTTATACTGATCAAAAATTAAAAGGTTCGCAATTAAGTATTAGTACTAATGATATTAGTAATGATAGAAACAAAAATATATTTGAGCTTAGTTACTATTATGATGGTTGATTTTGAGGAGCCTTTCTTGAATTACATGGTTATATTCATATTTGACATGATGAAGAAAATGTTTATGTAAGCATTAATTGAAGCGTTGATACAGTTAAATGTTTCCGTGATCGAGTATTGAATATTAACTTCCAAGGTGTAACCTTTAGTTAGAATTTAACAGATTATATTTATTTAGTTTTACTGTTAATCATATAATTTTGAAATATTAATTTTATTAAAAAGATAAATGAGAGATAATACTCTCATTTTTAATATTTTTTTATATAAATTAAGTAAATAATTAAAAAATGATATACAAAGTAAGTTAAAAAATTAAAATTAAAAATTATTAATTTATAATTATTATAAACTTAATATAGTTTTTATTTTAAAATAAATGAGTTTAGATTGAAAGAAAAAAAAGATGAATAGAGAGCAAGAAATAAATATATTAAATGTAGAAATAAATTTAATTGAACAAAAAATGGCTATTATTAAAAGTAATTTAGAAACTTGTATCAAAAATATAAGTGATAATCAAAGACAAGTATCTAATTTTTTAGAAGAATTTAAAAGAGAAGATTCAGAACATAAAAAATTATTATCTTCACCATGTTTAGAAAAAAGTGGAAATTGTCAAGAAAATAGAGAAATGAGAGAAAGAATTACATTTCATTGAAGACATATTAAATATATTGAAGGAAAAATTATTAACTTAGAATTTTTAAATAAAAATCAAGAACAAGAAAAAAATAATTTAAAATCCGAAATGAATTTATTAAGGATAGAAAAAGATAAAAAAATTAGAATTTTAGAACAACAAAAAAATAATTTCAATAACATTAAGAGTATTGTTAATCATGAAAAAAAGTATAATGATAGTAATAAACCCAATACAAGTTATAGTAAATTAACATAATTGAAGTAATTATATAAGATTTATAGAGGCTTTTTAATAATCTGTGTATCTTTTTTTTACAAAGTTACTAATTTAGATTAATTCTGTCTTCAAATTTTATCATAAAATGAGCAATTGCTGTATTTCAATTTTGAATAGGCAATGTTCATTTTTTTGTTATATTTTCAATTGCCAAGTAAAATATTTTGAAAACTGCCATATCATTAGGAAAAACTTTTGGGATATTGTCAAAAATCAGGAATAAATTAAATCTATATAGTCTTATTATATTTCAGACAAGAAATAATTTTGATTTTTATGAAATTGTATTTAAATAATATATTTTTTTAAATTTATTGCAACTAAAATACTTATTTTTAAAAATTATTAAAAAATTAAAAAATAAATTTAATATTTATACACAACAAAAATTCTTATTAAAACACATTTAATAAGTTTTATTTTATTTTGATTTTTTTTAAAAAAAATTCAATTTTAATCTATAATAATTGTATTTCTGTATTTATCTTATTACATTTAAAAATAACCATTTTAATATAAATTAAAATATTATATGTTCTATTACCAAGCATTTCTTTTAAAACATGTCAAATATTTGTTTCAGTATAACAACCAATATTTCATTTTGCACTTTGATTTTCAATACCTTGTTTATTATTTTTAAAATATTTTTTCTTTAATTTTTTATGATTATCTAATTCTTTATATAAAAATTCAATTAATTTTTCATATTGACCATTATTAATTAAATTTTTACAGTGATTATATTCTTTTAAATATTTTCCTTTATTTCCAGCCATTATACCAAGATATAATGTTCTAATTAAATGGAATTTATCTAAAACAAACTGTGCATCTAAATAATCTGCTACATCTTTAATTCATCCTGCACTATCACCACAAATAATAATTTTGGCTTGCTCAATATTTTCATAAAATTTTTGACAATGCTCTTTAATAAATTCAGCAGTCTTTTTAACTCCAATTGCTGTTTTTGTTGGTCTAATAATTGCTTTTACTCTTTTATTTTGTACTTTGTGATTAATGTTATCTGTATATGTTACTATTAATCGCATAGAATGTTTTATACCCTTACGTTTAAAATTTCAAAATTTTCGATGACCATCATCAATTGCTACAAAAATAGGTTGATTTTTTTCTAATTTTACTTTTACTGGATTTGCTTCAATTACTTCTAAATTTTTAAGGCTTTTCTCCCTTTATGTACTATTTTAATTTTATCACATAAATGCTGAGAAAAGCCTATCTACGGACTTCTCCCCACATTTTTAAATCAAACATAGAATTACAGTTTCAAAACTAGGTATCTTGTTGAATTTATATGCAGCTTCTTTAGCATATAAATGAACATGATGTTTTGCAACTTTGATATGTGTTTTAAATGTTCTTCTTATATGTTTTCAAACTGATTCAATTTGGTTGGTATTTACACCAATTTTTGAAACATAGCCATCTTGATGGTTAACTGTTTCATGCTTAGTGAAAACTGATTTAAAATCGCAATATCCTTTTCAAGAATCAGTATATACAAGACATTTTGAAGAAATGTGGTTTTTTGCAAACTGCAAAAGATTTTTACTCTTTGCGTTTTTCAATACTTTCACAATTAAATTATTGGTTGTTTTTTGATAAATGCCAACAATCAAGGTTTTATTCACCAAGGATCTTCCTTGTTTTTTAAAACCCATATGTGAAAGATACATTTCATCAATTTGCACTGTACCTTCAACAATAAATTGAGGTTTTTGTTTTGCAATACGTGTTCTGATTTTATGAGTCATTCTTCAAGCAGTTTTCAAAGTCACTCCCAATTCTTTTGCAATATCTGTTGATGGAATTCCATGTTTGGTGTTTATTCATCTAAAGATAAGATAAAACCAAGATGTTAAAGATGTTTGTGACCTTGAAAATATGGTGCCTGTGAGAATGCTAAATGTTTGATTACATTTTAAAAATCTCATTCTTTTTAAATCAGAAGTATTCAAATTAAAATTAAAACACCTAATACATTTGTTTTCTTTCAAATTTGCTATATATGCAAGACATTGCTGTTCAGTTTGAAAAGCATTGTTGAATTCATTCAGTTTCATTATTCCCTCCACAAGTACATGTGGGGAGAAGTCCGATTTTTAAAAAATCTATGAACAGTACTAACACTAATACCTGCTTTTTTACAAATAGCACAAATATCATGATATCTTTTTCCATCAGCAAAATATTCAATAATAGTTTGTTCAACATCTTCACCAATTCTTTTATATTTAGGTAATTATAGTCATTCATCAACTAAACAAACACGAACTCATTTTTGTAATTTTTCATCAAAATATTCATAAATTCTTCTTTTATAAGTTACTAATCCATACATTATTTTTCTTGTTCGATATTGATAATCAACAATTTTATATTTCTTTTTATCTCTTGTATTTTTTATTCTTCAATCTCATTTTTCTCATTTTTTTGTTATATGTTCTAAAACTAATTTATCAATTTTTGCACTTTGTTCTCTAAAATTTCATTTATAATTAAAATTCAAATTTACTTCTCCTAACTATTTTAAAAAAATCTAAATTTATTGTAAATATATTTAAAAAATTAATTTACTTAATTATTATATAAACATATAAGTTTAATTTTAAATAAAATTAAAAATATTTAAAAAAACTACTTTCATATTTAAAATATAATAAACAAGTGTAATACAATTAATAGTATAGGTCTTACAAAATAAAAGCCTTTAATTTAGGAGTTATTTTGCATTTAAAAGCATACTGTCAATATTGAATGAAAATTTCCCCAAAAATATTAATCAAAATTAAATTTTATCAATATCACTATTTTTCTACAAAATTAAAAAAATGTTAAAATAAATACATAATTTTAGATATATTTTTATTAATTTTACGGACTTCTCCCCACATGTACTTGTGGAGGGAATAATGAAACTTAATGAATTCAAAAATGCTTTTCAAACTGAACAGCAATGTCTTGCATATATAGCAAATTTGAAAGAAAACAAATGTATTAGGTGTTTTAGTTTTAATTTGAATACTTCTGATTTAAAAAGAATGAGATGTTTAAAATGTAATCAAACATTTAGCATTCTCACAGGCACCATATTTTCAAGGTCACAAACATCTTTAACATCTTGGTTTTATCTTATCTTTAGATGAATAAACACCAAACATGGAATTCCATCAACAGATATTGCAAAAGAATTGGGAGTGACTTTGAAAACTGCTTGAAGAATGACTCATAAAATCAGAACACGTATTGCAAAACAAAAACCTCAATTTATTGTTGAAGGTACAGTGCAAATTGATGAAATGTATCTTTCACATATGGGTTTTAAAAAACAAGGAAGATCCTTGGTGAATAAAACCTTGATTGTTGGCATTTATCAAAAAACAACCAATAATTTAATTGTGAAAGTATTGAAAAACGCAAAGAGTAAAAATCTTTTGCAGTTTGCAAAAAACCACATTTCTTCAAAATGTCTTGTATATACTGATTCTTGAAAAGGATATTGCGATTTTAAATCAGTTTTCACTAAGCATGAAACAGTTAACCATCAAGATGGCTATGTTTCAAAAATTGGTGTAAATACCAACCAAATTGAATCAGTTTGAAAACATATAAGAAGAACATTTAAAACACATATCAAAGTTGCAAAACATCATGTTCATTTATATGCTAAAGAAGCTGCATATAAATTCAACAAGATACCTAGTTTTGAAACTGTAATTCTATGTTTGATTTAAAAATGTGGGGAGAAGTCCGTAGATAGGCTTTTCTCAGCATTTATGTGATAAAATTAAAATAGTACATAAAGGGAGAAAAGCCTAATTTTATTTTGAAAGGGGTATTAAAATGAAATATTTTAATCCAAGTTATTTATTTAAATTATGAATATTAAGTATTCCGTTATTTCATACTGAAAAACAAAAAGTACAATCTATGCCAATAAAATCATTAAATAATTTACAAGTACTACCAATTAATTTAAAACAACCCACCGAAATTTTTAATCATAAACATCGTCATAAAAAATATAAAAAAAGAGATGTTAATGGTGGTTTAGAAAATTTAGAATTTTTTAATGGTACATGTACAAATAACGGAATTACTTTTGTAAAAATAATTAAAGAAGATTTTTATTGTGGTGTTGAAGAACCTTGAAATAATAATAAAGGAGTTGCCATTTTGCCCTATGTTTTAAAAGATAATGAATATCATTATTTATTAAATAAAGAATACAACCCATTATTTAAAAATAAGCAAATAGGTGAATATAGTACTATAACTGGTGGAGTTGAAAATAAAACTCATTATCAAACAGTCATTAATGAAATGTTGGAAGAAACTGGCATTAATGTTAGTAACAAAAAAGAAAAAATTTACTATTTAGGAAAACATTATGCCAACAAAATAAGCACCAAAGAATGATATTTATATGGAATTGATTTAACAGATACGAATTTAGATTTAAATGCAACTTATAAGGGAAGTGGTGATGGTACTATTGCAGAAGAAAAAAGTTTTGCTAAATTTGTTAATAAAACTATTTTAGATATGTGTAATGATGTCTTAAGTTTAGCAATTTATGGAAAATTAAATCTAAATAAAAAAATGGAATCAAATTTAAATATTTCAGAAATAAATTCAACAGATTTACAATTTCAACCTTCAACAAGCGAATATACAACACCAATAATATAAAAAATAAGAGATTGCAATTGCAATCTTTTTATATATTTAAAATCATACTTGAAAAAATATTAAAAAATAAGTACAATTTAAAAATAAAATTAAGAAATAGAGAGTAATTAAAGATGAGTCAATTTGAAAAACAGAAAATAAAACAATCTATTAAAGATTTTAAGAAAAATATAGAAAATGCTTATACAGAAATATCTTTTTTAGAAAAGAAAAAAATTGAAAAATTTAATGATATATCTTTTAAAAATACAACTTTTGATTTTACTGATTGAAATAAAAAAATAGATTCTAAAATAAAATACCACGAATCTGTAATAGATTATTTTAATGAAAAAATATATCAAAATAATGAATTATTATTAATATTAAATACTAAAAAAGAACCAGTTTTTTCAAAAAAAGTCATAAATAGTTTTGCTAATAAAATAGAAAAATATAAACCAATTAATATTACAAAAGGTAAAAAAATAAAACCATAAATATTCTTGTAGAAAGGAAAATAAAATGAAAACATGGATAAAAATAAATTTAAGTAAAATAACATTAGCATTAGCACTAACTGGTGCTAAAACTGGAACAATAGGATTAATCATGGGGGGTGCTTACCCATAATCTTAGTGGACTTAAATATTATTTAAATTCATATAAGGAACCTATAATGGGTGTTCAGAAAATATGAATGTCTGACATTCATGGTATTTCAGTTTCTATAAAAAGTGAATTTAAAATATATTTTGCTGATAATCATAAAAAAACAAAATTTTATAATGGAGGAGATACTATTGAAAGAATAGATATACCATGAGATGGCAATTATCCAGATGGTTATTTTAATAAATAACATTTAAATTTCTAAATTAATATAAGAAATATTTTCATTATATTTGTCAAATAAATTTACGGACTTCTCCCCACATGTACTTGTGGAGGGAATAATGAAACTGAATGAATTCAACAATGCTTTTCAAACTGAACAGCAATGTCTTGCATATATAGCAAATTTGAAAGAAAACAAATGTATTAGGTGTTTTAATTTTAATTTGAATACTTCTGATTTAAAAAGAATGAGATGTTTAAAATGTAATCAAACATTTAGCATTCTCACAGGCACCATATTTTCAAGGTCACAAACATCTTTAACATCTTGGTTTTATCTTATCTTTAGATGAATAAACACCAAACATGGAATTCCATCAACAGATATTGCAAAAGAATTGGGAGTGACTTTGAAAACTGCTTGAAGAATGACTCATAAAATCAGAACACGTATTGCAAAACAAAAACCTCAATTTATTGTTGAAGGTACAGTGCAAATTGATGAAATGTATCTTTCACATATGGGTTTTAAAAAACAAGGAAGATCCTTGGTGAATAAAACCTTGATTGTTGGCATTTATCAAAAAACAACCAATAATTTAATTGTGAAAGTATTGAAAAACGCAAAGAGTAAAAATCTTTTGCAGTTTGCAAAAAACCACATTTCTTCAAAATGTCTTGTATATACTGATTATTGAAAAGGATATTGCGATTTTAAATCAGTTTTCACTAAGCATGAAACAGTTAACCATCAAGATGGCTATGTTTCAAAAATTGGTGTAAATACCAACCAAATTGAATCAGTTTGAAAACATATAAGAAGAACATTTAAAACACATATCAAAGTTTCAAAACATCATGTTCATTTATATGCTAAAGAGGCTGCATATAAATTCAACAAGATACCTAGTTTTGAAACTGTAATTCTATGTTTGATTTAAAAATGTGGGGAGAAGTCCGTAGATAGGCTTTTCTCAGCATTTATGTGATAAAATTAAAATAGTACATAAAGGGAGAAAAGCCTAAATTAATATTAGTTAAGTTTATTTCTTGTTTGTCAGTTATTAAAATTAAATCATAATTACCAGCACCAAATATCCCACTAATTTCAATCCGATTTAAATTATTAATTGGATTTTTAATTTGCAATTCAAATTCATTTTTATTATCAATTTGTAATATTTCTTCATAAAATTCTAATTTAGAAAATAATTGTGATTTATTTGAGCCATATAAATTTAAAAAATTTTCAATTTTATTATTACTAATAATTGCTCTTGTAAAATATTTTCCATATTCGCCATTACCTAATGTTCAATCAGCAGGAATTAATGAAGGTATATTATTGCTTTCTAATTCATTTGTAATAGATAATCAGTTAAATTGATTATCATCAAGTTTAAATAATTCATTTTGACTGATATCATTATTTTTTAATTTAATATTATTTATATCTGTAAAATCAAAATATTCAGATTTTAGTATTACTTTTACATCTTTATATTTTCAACTATCATCATTATTAGAATGTATAGGATTTGATTTTAATTCAAAATAATAAGGTAATAAAATTTTATTATCATCATTTAGACCTTTATTTATTGATAATGTTGAATAAATATACTTTGATAACATAATAAATACTTGTTTAAATATTTTAACTTGTTGCAAATTTATGTAATTTGGATAATCTAATTCTCATTGTTTAAATAAGTTAGTAATAACTTCATCAGGTTTTTGACCTGAGAATTTATCACGTAATTTTGCTATTTCATTTGTTGGTTTACCCTTATCATCATAATCTGCACCATCAAAATTTCTATTATAATTATATGTATAACTTAGCATATCTAATAATAACTGTTGTAAACTATCATTAGTTGGTGCATCTTTAATTTCTATTTCAATGTCATCAAATTTATTATTAGTTGCAACATATTGATAAAATTGACTTTCACCTACAAAATCTCAAACTTCTTTATCCTTTAATTATTTTTGACTTTTTAATGGTCACTTACCACCTAAAACATTACTAAACTCATATCCTAATCAAGCATGAGTTATTCTTGCATTATTAATAACTTCTCTTCTGGTTACAGAACCACTACTAATTTTAATTAAGTCTAAAACTGATTTTTTTTGTCCAATAAATTGTTTTGCTAATTTTCAAGGTAAGATTTGTTCACTAAATCATTGTTGTAATATTCTAACTTTTGGTTGAGTTTCAATAGGCATTGATAATAACGGAAATGCTATCTTATCTTTAACAAATAACTTTGGGTATACTTCCATATTATCAACTTCACCAAGTACCTTTATATTGCCAAAAATCATGCTTCTAGGAGCTTTAATTTTTAAACCAGTTACTTTGGTATCTTTATCTAATGGTTTTTGTAATTTAATAATTATAGGATAACCATCTCTTGTTTTAAAATCTTTAATTTTAATAATAGTTATACTTTTAGTACTTCTAGATTTTGGATTTTGATAAGGTTGTGAATAATTATTAATTATATATAAATTATCAATATTATTTTCAGTTAAAGGTTCATTAATAGATACAGCATATAATTTAAATTGATTTAATAAATTTATTTCTTGGAATATTAAATTAGGCTTTTCTCCCTTTATGTACTATTTTAATTTTATCACATAAATGCTGAGAAAAGCCTATCTACGGACTTCTCCCCACATTTTTAAATCAAACATAGAATTACAGTTTCAAAACTAGGTATCTTGTTGAATTTATATGCAGCTTCTTTAGCATATAAATGAACATGATGTTTTGCAACTTTGATATGTGTTTTAAATGTTCTTCTTATATGTTTTCAAACTGATTCAATTTGGTTGGTATTTACACCAATTTTTGAAACATAGCCATCTTGATGGTTAACTGTTTCATGCTTAGTGAAAACTGATTTAAAATCGCAATATCATTTTCAAGAATCAGTATATACAAGACATTTTGAAGAAATGTGGTTTTTTGCAAACTGCAAAAGATTTTTACTCTTTGCGTTTTTCAAGACTTTCACAATTAAATTATTGGTTGTTTTTTGATAAATGCCAACAATCAAGGTTTTATTCACCAAGGATCTTCCTTGTTTTTTAAAACCCATATGTGAAAGATACATTTCATCAATTTGCACTGTACCTTCAACAATAAATTGAGGTTTTTGTTTTGCAATACGTGTTCTGATTTTATGAGTCATTCTTCAAGCAGTTTTCAAAGTCACTCCCAATTCTTTTGCAATATCTGTTGATGGAATTCCATGTTTGGTGTTTATTCATCTAAAGATAAGATAAAACCAAGATGTTAAAGATGTTTGTGACCTTGAAAATATGGTGCCTGTGAGAATGCTAAATGTTTGATTACATTTTAAACATCTCATTCTTTTTAAATCAGAAGTATTCAAATTAAAACTAAAACACCTAATACATTTGTTTTCTTTCAAATTTGCTATATATGCAAGACATTGCTGTTCAGTTTGAAAAGCATTGTTGAATTCATTCAGTTTCATTATTCCCTCCACAAGTACATGTGGGGAGAAGTCCGTTAAATTATTAATATCAGTCATACTATATTCAATAGTATTATCATTAATATTAGTACTTGCTCTTTGATTTAACTGCATAGTAAAATCAGATGTTTCAGCAGCAGTAGTTTTTAATACTTTATCAATATCAATAAAACCAATTTTAATAGTATTTGCTGAAAATCTTAAACTATTATTTTCATTATTTTTAAATAAACGCTCAATTTCATAAATATAAATTGTTCTTTTTTTAAATTCATCGTATGCTCTATTAATATCGGGGTCACTAGTTGCTCTCATCATATTAGTAAAGTCATAAGGAATATTATCTATTAAATAATCATTTTCTACTTCTGCTTGATTTAATTTAGTTTGTTTCTGTGGAAACTTCGTTTGTGGTTTGTTGTTGTTTTCCATTGTTTTCTCCTATTAATTGGTTATTTTCGGGATTAAATAATTTTAATTTAACTGTTAAGTTATTAATTTCTTGTTCATCATTAATATTAAATGTTTTACTATTTAATAAATCTTTATCTATACGTACTAATATTTGAATAAATTTAAGAATATCAATATTAAATTGTCATAATTTTTGTTCAATATAATTAATAGTTGAAATATTTACTGCTGTACTTTCGGGAACTGATTGTTGTGCTGATTTCTTTTGACTTGGTATATGAATACCACAACGTTTAAATATTTCATTAACATTTCAATCATATATATCAGTTAAATTTTTACCTTTAAAATTACTATTTGTCATATTGATATTTTCGTTTTGTTCATTATTATCTCCACCGCTTTTAAATATGTAATTTTTAGTAACTAATGTTCTTACTGCGTCTTCTATTAAAGATTGAACATTGCCATAAGTTTGACTAAATATAAATTTAGGTGAGTTTAAAATAGTATCTAAAACAATTTGTTCATAAATAACATCTAATGCTTTAATTTTATCCATTACTTTATTACAATCTGCTAGCTCATTTGCTTTATTTCTCATAATTGCTATTGGTATATAGTTAATATTTAGTGTTTGTTCTTGTGCTAAATTAGGGTTATTAATGAATGATTTAAAATCTAATGGAAATTGTTTTTTATTATCACTAATACTATAAATTGCACGATTAATAGTTATTTGTTCATTATTTAATGTATAAACTTCAAATAATCTTACCATTTGTGCATTTTGTTCATAACTATGGAATGGCAACCCTTTTTAGGACTATTTTTTGGTAGACATTTGTTTTTGATAATTAACTGGAGTTAAGTAGTTTAAAGTGCCGTGAATTCTTATGTTGTTATATCAATTGATGTAATCAAATAATTCTAATTTTAATTGGATTAATGATGTAAAATTTTTATCATTAATAAATTCGGTTTTGAAAGTTTTAAAGGTTGCTTCAGCAACAGCGTTATCATAAGGACAACCTTTTTTGCTTAAAGAGCGATTAATATTGAATGCTAGTAAAAGTTTATCAATAATTTTATTATTAAATTCATTACCGCGATCACTATGAAATATTTGAATATCTTTTAAACAGCGATTTGAGTGCATAAATGCTTGATATACTAATGATGCATCTTTTTTAGTACCTACACTATGTCCAATTATTTCGCGGTTAAATAGGTCAATTAATAAACAAATATAGTTTCACTTACCATTTACTTGAACATAAGTTAAATCACTAACAATAACTTCATTTTTAACTCTATTATTAAAGTTTCTATTAACAAGATTGGTTATTTGACTATCATTGACTTTATTATGATAATTTTTGAATGATAATTTAGTGTATTTTGATATTAAATTATGTTTATTCATAATTTCTTTAATTTTTCGTCTTGATAAATAAATTTCTTGGTTTTCTAGAATGACTTTTAATCTTCTAGTACCATAAACTTCTTTATTTTTTTTAAAAGCACTAATAACAGCTTGTTCATAAATATTATTTTGAATTTTATTTTTTTTCTTTAAATTAAAATAATATGTTGATTTAGAGAGTTTTAAAAAATGACACATTGTGCGAATTTTATATTTAGATTTATTATTTGCAATAATCTCTACTTTCTGCCTATTATTAGTGCTGCTTGCTTTAAAATATCATTTTCCATTCTTAATTGTTTTAATTCTTTTCTTAATTTAATTAATTCATTTTCTTCAACAGAACGATTATCTTTAGTTTTAAAACTACCTGAATTAGTAAATTGCTTAATTCAATTGTAAGTAGCTGCTCTTGTAACATTATATTCTTTAACAAGGCAAGATACTGATTTGCCACTTTGATATAAAGCTACTATTTGTTTTTTAAATTCATCGGTATATGAGTTAATATTGGCCATAATTATAGTTCCTTTCTTTGTTCACTTGTCTATGTAATTAGTGTCCAATAAAGTGTAACCCATCCAATGACTAGAAAGAGTGAGTTACAGATGGCTAAAAAAGATAACTTTAATAATAATGATCAAATATCAAAAGCAGTAGATTTATTACTAGAAAATACTGAAGATTTAACAACAGTTTTTAAACCTGGCGGTTTATATAAAGAATTAACAAAAAGATTAGTTGAAAAAATGTTGAATTCTGAAATGCAAAATTATTTAGGATATGAAAAAAATCAACATAGTACTACTGAAAATGCTCGTAATGGTACAAGTTCAAAAAAATTAATAACTCAACAAGGTAAAATTGAAATTGATGTACCAAGAGATCGCAATAGTAATTTTACTCCTGTAATAGTTCCTAAAAGGCAAAGAAGATTTGATGGTTTTGATCAACAAGTTCTTTCCTTGTATGCAAAAGGAATGACATTATCTGACATTAGAATGCAGTTGCAAGAGTTATATCATGGTGCTGATATTAGTGAAAGTGTTATTAGTCAAATTACTGATGATGTTATTGATGATGTTAAAGCATGACAAAATCGACCATTAGAAAGTATTTATCCTATTGTTTATTTTGATTGTATAGTAGTTAAAGTAAGACAAGATAAACGGATTATTAACAAATCAGTTTATATAGCATTAGGAGTTGATTTAGAAGGCAAAAAAGATGTTTTAGGATTATGAATTAGTGAAAATGAAGGTTCTAAGTTTTGATTATCTAATTTCACAGAAATGAAAAATCGTGGCTTAAATGATATTCTTATTGCTTGTAGTGATAATTTAACAGGCATGTCAGAAGCAATACAATCAGTTTATCCTAAAACAGAACATCAATTATGCATTGTTCATCAAATTAGAAATAGTTTAAAATATGTTTCATACAAACATCGAAAAGGTCTAGTTGCAGATTTAAAACCAATTTATAGTGCATGTAGTGAAGAACAAGCAATGCAAGCTTTAGAATCGTTTGAAAGTAAATGAAATAAACAATATCCTCAAATTACTAAATCTTGATATAAAAATTGAGATAATTTAATGGTTTTTATTAGTTATCCAGTAGAAATCAAAAGAGTGATTTATACTAAAAATGCTATTTAATCTGTTAATAGTCAATTACGAAAAATCATCAGAAATAAAAAAGTTTTTCCTAATGATATGGCAGTTTTCAAAATATTTTACTTGGCAATTGAAAATATAACAAAAAAATGAACATTGCCTATTCAAAATTGAAATACAGCAATTGCTCATTTTATGATAAAATTTGAAGACAGAATTAATATAAATTAGTAACTTTGTAAAACAAAGATACACAGATTATTAAAAAGCCTCTACTATTGCGATCTCTTGGTACATCAATTTCAATTTTACCTTGTTTAGTTATTAATTTTTTTGAACTTGTACCATTACGAGCATTTTCAGTAGTACTATGTTGATTTTTTTCATATCCTAAATAATTTTGCATTTCAGAATTCAACATTTTTTCAACTAATCTTTTTGTTAATTCTTTATATAAACCGCCAGGTTTAAAAACTGTTGTTAAATCTTCAGTATTTTCTAGTAATAAATCTACTGCTTTTGATATTGGATCATTATTATTAAAGTTATCTTTTTTAGCCATCTGTAACTCACTCTTTCTAGTCATTTAATTATATTTACTAGAATTAATTAAACATAGTTATTTTTGTAAGTTACACAGATTACTAAACATTTCCTAAATTTCATTAACAACTGTTAAAATCATAGGTAACTTACCAGTTTCTTTTTTAATATAATCTTGTAAATCATTTTTCATTTTAGTCTTAACTTCACTAAGACTAAAAGCAGTATTAGTTTTATATTTTTCAATAACATTAATAATAATGTTTTGCAATTTTTTCAACATTTCTTCATTATTAGTTAAATAAACAACACCACGCATTTGTGCATCAATTAAAGAAACAATTTCCTTAGTTTTACGATTTATTGTCACTCCTGTAATTAAAATACCATCACGTTGTAATTGTTTTCTTTCACTAATAACAATTGAACCAATATCACCAACACCAATACCATCTACATATACATCACCAGTTTTTATTAAGTTATCTGTTGTTTTATTAGTAGCATTTTTATCATTAAAACGAGAAGGACGTGCAACATACTGTTTAACAAAATTATCAATTAATTTACCATTTTCAAAAGTAATAACTTCACCATTATCATGAATTAAAGCATTGTTATGTAACACACCAGCATCAATGGCTGCTGCTTGTGCTGCTACAAAATCTTTATATAAACCTTTAACTGGTAAAAAATATTTTGGTTCAATAATATTAACCATTAACTTAATATCTTCATAAGAAGCATTTAAACTTCAAGCTTGTTTTTCTGATATATTAATAACTTTAACATCAGTACGTGCTAAGTCATCTAATAAGGCTGCATGAGCCAATTCATTTCCTGGAATTGGTGGAGTTGCTAAAATTATTGTATCTTGCGATTCAAGTTTTAAATAATCATCATTACCAATAGCAATTTTATTCATTCTAGTAAATAAACGTTCACCACTACCAGTAACAATAATTACTGTATCTTTAGTACCAATTGTTTGTGCTAAATTAATAATTTGTGATTTATCAATATTGAAAGCGTTTAAATCATTAACTTTTAATAAAATATCATATAAAGTTGCACCATAAACTGCAATTTTACGTTTAGAGTCAGTTTCTTTAATAGCATTAAGAATTTCACTAACACGATATAAATCTTGATCATAACATGCAAGAATAACCCTTCCTGGTGCTTCTTTTAATACTGGTTCAATAATAGTTTGAATTTTATGCTTAGGAGCTGTAAAAGCTTTTCTATTGGCACATGTTGCTTCACTAATTAATAATAAAACATCATTTTTAGAAACACTAGCTAAATGTTGAATATCAGTAGTAAAATCACTACGATGTTCACCATCAAAAATATAATCACCCGTATAAACAATTGTTTCATTTAATTTAATATTTTCACCATTATTTACAGTTAAAACAAAACCTAAACTACCTGGAATTGAAGTAGTTGTTTTAAATGTTTTAACAACAACATTACCAAACGATACTTTTTGTTCAGGCTCAATAGTTTTAATTATAATTTCATTTTGATTAATAAAACGAAAACGTTCTAATTTCTGCTTAATCATAAAATCAGTTAATTTACTAGTAAAGATTGGAACTTTATACTCGGGTTTTATTTTATTAAAATCTTTTAAAATATAAGGTAGTGCTCCAAAAGCATCATCAGATGGTTTTGAAATAAATATACCTTGAATACGATGTTTATTTTCTTTTAAATATGTATAATCTGGAATAATAATATCAATTCCTAAAATTTCTCTTTCTGGGAGTCTAATGCCGGCATCAAATACAAATATCTTATCATTTACTTCAACAACATATAAGTTTTTACCACGTTCATCTAATCCACCCAGAGCAAATACTTTTATCTTTGCCATGTTTTCACCAGTTTTCAACTTTCTTTATTTTTATTTTATAAAATTTAATATCTTAGAATAACATAAAAATTAAAATTTTAACTTAAATTCCCAAGATGCTGCTATATTATGTTATTAGTATTTTAACACTAATTTAATAATAAAACTGTAATTAATTTTCATTAAAAATAGTTTCAAATTATTTATCAATAATTTCTAAGCTAAGCTTACTATTATCTTCAACTTTAATTACTCGAACTTTAATTATATCATTGATTTTAACGACATTATTTAAATTATCAATACGTTTATTAAATTTTTTTGAAAATTCTGAAATATGAATTAAACCATCAATCTTATTTTGTAAATTAACAAAAACACCAAAATTAACAATTTTTACAACTTTACTATCAAATTCAGAACCGATTTTAATTTGAACAGGATTAACAATACTTTCAATAATTTGTCAAGCTTTATCAATGGCTGATTGTTCATTATGATAAATCATCAATCGTCCATCATCTTCAATATCAATTTTAACATTATCACAGTCGGTAATAATTTTATTAATAACTTTCCCACCAACACCAATAATATCACGAATTTTATCAATTGGAATTAACTTTTGAATAATTTTTGGAGCATTAGGTGCCAATGTAGTTCTAGGCTTTTTAATTACTTCATTCATGTTTGCTAATACTTGTAATCTCGCAACTCTGGCTTTTTCCAAAGCTTGTGTAATAATATTAAAATCAATACCAGTAATTTTAATATCCATTTGTAAAGCACAAATACCATTGGCTGTTCCTGCCACTTTAAAATCCATATCACCTAAGTGATCTTCTAATCCTTGAATATCAGTTAAAATTGTAAAATCTTTTTCTTCTTTAATTAAACCCATGGCAATACCAGCAATTGCAGCTCTAATTGGTACGCCACCAGCCATTAATGCCATTGATGAAGCACAAATTGCTGCTTGTGAAGTTGAACCATTTGATGCTAATACTTCTGATACTAATCTAATTGTATAAGGGAAATCTTTTTCAAGAGGAATAATTTGTAATAATGCTTTTTCACCAAGGGCGCCATGACCAATCTCACGTCGTGAAGGAACACCCATTCTTTCGGTTTCACCAACAGAAAATGGAGGAAAATTATAATGATGAATAAAACGTTTATACTCTTCTTTACCTAATCCATCAATAATTTGATGTTCAGCAAGTGCACCCAACGTTAAAACTGATAAAACTTGTGTTTCACCACGAGTAAACATTGCACTACCATGAACAATAGGTAAAACATCAATCATACTTGTTAATTTTCTAATATCATCAGCTTTTCGTCCATCAACTCGTACATTATTTTTTAAAATCATAGTACGCATTGCTTTTTGTAATAATTGATCAATACTTTTGCGTAAATTATGAATAGTTGTTTCTTCACCAATATTTAAAACTTCTTGATTAAATTCATTTTTAAAACTTTGAAATGTTTCTTCAACTAAATTTTTAATCAAGTTGCTTCGACTTTTTTTATCAACAGTAGTACTAATTTTACTAATTTGTGATTGACAATTTGTTTCTACAAATTGTTCAATATTAACAGGAATTAATGCTAACTGTGGCTCAAATTTATTTGGTTTTAATTTTTCAATGATACTTTCTTGAAAAATTATTAATTTAATAATATGTTCATGTGCAAATTTTAATGCTTTAATCATATCTTTTTCTAAAATATCATGACATCCTGCTTCAACCATATTGATGGCATCTTTTGTTCCACCAACAATTAATTCCATTTTTGAATTTAATAATTGCTCTTGTGTTGGATTAAGGACAAGTTCATCATTTATTTTACCAACAACAACAGTAGCACTAGGACCCTGAAATGGCAAACTACTTAATCCTAAAGCAAGTGAAGTCCCAAAAGCTGCATTTACTCTAACATCACAAGCATCATCTAACGCAAAAACATTATTTACAACTTGCACTTCATTAACAAAACCTTTTGGAAATAATGGACGAATTGAACGATCAATTAATCTAGCACATAGTGTTGCATATTCACTAGGTCGACCTTCACGCTTTAAAAAACCACCCGGAATCTTACCAACTGAATATAACTTTTCTTGAAAAACTATTTGTAATGGAAAAAAATCTTGATTATTAATAACTTCATTATAAGATACAGTTGTTAATACAACTGTATTTCCATAAGTAATTTTTACTGATTTTTCTGCTAAATTAGCCATTGTACCTAATTCAACAATTAATTCATATTTTCCTTCTTTAAAAAGGAATTTTTCTTTTAACATTATTTTACTCCTTAACTTCCATTTTTTGTCGCAACTATGAGCATTATAGCATAATAAAATGTTAAAATAAGTTATAGAACAATTTTATTTTAGGAGGTCATAACTTATGTTTAAACATAAAATACAAAATGAAATTTCAATTTCAAATAAAGACTTTGATAAAATTAAAAATAAAGCTTTAATTATTGATGTTCGTGATGTTGCTGAATATCAAATTTTAAAAAAAATAACAAATGATAATGGTGAACTTAATATTGTTAATATTCCTTACTATGATTTGATTAAAAATCCTAGTAAATATATTGAAAGCAAAAATCAAGTGATTATAACTATTTGTAATGCAGGAAATCGTTCAACTGCTGCTGCACTAACACTCAGAGAATTGGGCTATACTAACAATTATGTTTTAATTAATGGTATTTATGGATATTACAAAAAATAACTTATTTCTCATTATTTAATTTAATAAGATCATTAATAGCAATACTTAAATTATTACAATAAGTTCCTAGGACTAA
Organism: Spiroplasma endosymbiont of Apeira syringaria; assembly: GCF_964020205.1. NCBI lineage: Bacteria > Bacillati > Mycoplasmatota > Mollicutes > Entomoplasmatales > Spiroplasmataceae > Spiroplasma > Spiroplasma endosymbiont of Apeira syringaria. The sequence goes on along the minus strand of NZ_OZ026543.1, from coordinate 1,217,193 downwards.
ACTAACACTATCGTCTTGGTCTAAAATACCACGATTTTTAATTTTTTTAAGATTATTAAAATTAATTTTTGAATGATCAATAATCTCTACCTTAATTTTATTTGCTGTTGCTGTTGTCCCTTTAATATTATCAATTCCTCCTAAATCAACAATAAAATTTTGTAATTTAAATGGGAATTTTTGTGGTTTATTAATGGGTTTTAAACTACTTTCTTGTTGATTGCGTAATTTTTTAGCTATACTAACATTTCATATTCAAATCCCAATACTAGCCACAGCAAATAACAATGCAATAACTAATAATACTATTTGTCAAATTGGCATGATTACCTTCCTTAATTAATATATTTTTAAATATTTTCTTAATCTTCTTGAATAAAAGCTTTTTTTACTTTAGCAAGTAAAGAATGATGATTAAGTCGATATTCTAAAACTTGTAACGTTAATTTTGATAATTTAATTGTTACCTTATCATTTAGTTTATCATTAAAATCAAAAGTATCAACAATTAATTTTCCAAAATCGCTCAATTTACTATCTTTTTGAATATTTTTCAAAGTAATTTCATGATTTTCATCCAAAATTAGTGGTGAATTTAAACTGCGATAACTATTATTAGCTACTGGAGCAATTTCATGAAATTGCATTAAGTTATGATTTGAAATTAAAACAGCACCACCAAGTGATTTCATTAAACCCGTCGAACCAGTTCTTGTTGCAATAACTAAACCAGAACCACGAAAGTTTTCAAATAATTGATTATTAATTAACACTTGACATGAAAGAGTTGTTGTTAAATTAACAAATTTAACTTCATTAATAGCATATAAAATCTTATTATTAATATTTACTTCTAATAATGAAAATTTATTTACTATTAAATTATTATCATTTTTATCAATTCACATTAATACTTTGTCAACTTCTGTGTTTAAAAAGTTTTCATAAAAACCAAGACTACCACATTTAAAACTAACAAACTTAACAGTATTGAGTATATTATTATAATCATGAACAGCTTTTAAAAATGTTCCATCACCACCAATAATAAAAACAATATCTGGAAAAGAAGTATCTTCAAGTGCTTTAAGGGCCAATAACTTGGCCCTTAATTCCTTAGCTAATGATTGAGAATTCTCATATTTATTAGCAATAATTGTAAATTTATAATTTTTCATCATGTATTCCAATCATATTTCAATTAAAATATTTCACAAGAATCTTCAAATTCGTTTTCAATAGAACCACGTAAAAATAATTCAATCTCATCTTCATTATAACCAATTTGAATACGTTGTTTATTTTCTTGAACAATAATTGGACGTTTTAAAACAGTTGGTGAAGTTTTAATTAAATCAAAAACTTGTAACATTGTTAACTTTTCAATATTAATAGCATGTGTTTTAATAAACTTTGCTCTTGTTGAAATAATATCACCAACACCATTTGGTACAAATTTTAATAATAATTTAATTTCAGTATCGGTCAATGGATTATGGATAATATTACGTTTAATATATGGAATTTTATGCTTATCAAAAAATTGAATAACTTTTTTTGAAGACAAACAACTTGGCGAAACATATATTTTAATCATGACAATACCCCTCTTTGCTTTTAGACTACATTTGATTTAAATACTCTTTTTTTAAAATTAATATTTTTTTATCTTTTAAAGATAAAAGTTAATAAACTCTACATTACTATAATAATATATATTTCCACACTATCTTTGACCAAACTTAGAAAATAAGTACATGAAAGACCTTTTCCGCTATATCCTTCACCCACATATTATATCATATTATTTTTTGAAAAATAGATACTTTTATTCCTTAAATTTTATAAAAAAATTTAACATATATTTTACTGTCAAATTTAATTTTATAATTTGAATTATAATATAATGAAATTATAAAATTAAATTTTCTTTATTTTAAAGTAAATAATTAAAAATAAATAATTTTTATGCGTAAAAAACAAGGAGTTAACTAAACATGCCTATTCAAAATAATAACAGTAAATATTTTAAAGAATTTATAATTGGAACTATAATTAGTTCCACCGGAATATTATTAACTGATCTTAGTTTATCAACTATTTTATTTTTTTTATGATAATACAAGAAATGGAAAATCAATAAAAGATAAATTAAATACTATTTTAAATCCAAATAATTTAGTAGTATGCATAATGGGTTCTGTATCTTTAATTCATAGTTTAAACATAACACAATTTGGTAATAAAAAAGGCTTTTCTCCCTTTATGTACTATTTTAATTTTATCACATAAATGCTGAGAAAAGACTATCTACGGACTTCTCCCCACATTTTTAAATCAAACATAGAATTACAGTTTCAAAACTAGGTATCTTGTTGAATTTATATGCAGCTTCTTTAGCATATAAATGAACATGATGTTTTGCAACTTTGATATGTGTTTTAAATGTTCTTCTTATATGTTTTCAAACTGATTCAATTTGGTTGGTATTTACACCAATTTTTGAAACATAGCCATCTTGATGGTTAACTGTTTCATGCTTGGTGAAAACTGATTTAAAATCGCAATATCCTTTTCAAGAATCAGTATATACAAGACATTTTGAAGAAATGTGGTTTTTTGCAAAATGCAAAAGATTTTTACTCTTTGCGTTTTTCAATACTTTCACAATTAAATTATTGGTTGTTTTTTGATAAATGCCAACAATCAAGGTTTTATTCACCAAGGATCTTCCTTGTTTTTTAAAACCCATATGTGAAAGATACATTTCATCAATTTGCACTGTACCTTCAACAATAAATTGAGGTTTTTGTTTTGCAATACGTGTTCTGATTTTATGAGTCATTCTTCAAGCAGTTTTCAAAGTCACTCCCAATTCTTTTGCAATATCTGTTGATGGAATTCCATGTTTGGTGTTTATTCATCTAAAGATAAGATAAAACCAAGATGTTAAAGATGTTTGTGACCTTGAAAATATGGTGCCTGTGAGAATGCTAAATGTTTGATTACATTTTAAACATCTCATTCTTTTTAAATCAGAAGTATTCAAATTAAAAATAAAACACCTAATACATTTGTTTTCTTTCAAATTTGCTATATATGCAAGACATTGCTGTTCAGTTTGAAAAGCATTGTTGAATTCATTCAGTTTCATTATTCCCTCCACAAGTACATGTGGGGAGAAGTCCGATAAAAAAATAACAAATGCCACTAATGGATTAATAGAAAATATGCTAGTATCATTTTCAAAATCTAAAAAAACAACTCCTTTATTAGCAAATAATGATGTAACGAACATCAATAACTTTCAATTACAAAACCCAGTCAATAATATAAATAATAAAGTAACAATTAATACTTTATAAATATTTATCTTGGCTTTTCTCAGCATTTATGTGATAAAATTAAAATAGTACATAAAGGGAGAAAAGCCATTTTTAATTCACTTTCTCTTACTATTACTGTTTCTATATTTTTATCAAGTTTATCTAAACTAATGGCATTTAATGAATTTAATTTATCACTTTTTTCTTTTTGAAGTATTTCTAAATCAGTTAATGGTTGCGTATTTTCAATTGAAATATTTTTTAATTTTTCTCTTTGTTGTTTAATTTTTAGTATTGTATTTTCTAATAAAAATTTTTTTTGACTATTAGTTACTTTTAAATCTTCTATTTCTTTAGTATTATTCTTTTTGCTTAATTGTGCTTTTAATACTAGTCAATTTTCCTTTAATATATTTGTCTCTTTTTTATGTTTTAATATTTCATCAGACAAATCTTTTTTTTGTTTTATTTTACTTTCATTTGTCATTCGTAAATCAGCAATTTCTTTATTTATATTACTTCGATTAACAAATTATTTATCTAATTTTTTTTGAACACTTTTGTAACTACAAAAAATGCCAAAAGTTAATATTGCAATAACACGACGTCAATTACTATCTCTTCAATCTTGTAAAAGTAAAAGATTCTGAAAAATATTTTCTGAATCTTTTACTTTTAAATTAATATCTTTATCATTACTTTCAATTTCTTCTTCTAAACGAGAAATTGAATTAGTTTTTGCATCTATCTTGTCATTTAATGTTTTAATATTTAAATTTATTTCATCTATTTTTGTGATTAATTGTTATTTAGAAGTTTCATTATCATTAAAAATAGATTGTATTTGACCGTTATTTACATCAATCTCTGTTGTTAATTGTTCCTTGTTTTTTTCTAATCTTTCAATTTCTAATTCAATTTCTGATTTTTGTTTTATTAATGCAATTAACTTTTCTAAACTTTGTAATTCCACTTTCAATTCTTCTTTTTTTAAAATTTCTTTTTTTAAATTTAATATTTTAGTTTTTTCTTCTTGTAATTTTGTCATATTTTCTTTTAATGCTTTTAAACTACCATTAAAAAAAGATGATTCTTGAATTATTTTTGGCTTTTCTCCCTTTATGTACTATTTTAATTTTATCACATAAATGCTGAGAAAAGCCTATCTACGGACTTCTCCCCACATTTTTAAATCAAACATAGAATTACAGTTTCAAAACTAGGTATCTTGTTGAATTTATATGCAGCTTCTTTAGCATATAAATGAACATGATGTTTTGCAACTTTGATATGTGTTTTAAATGTTCTTCTTATATGTTTTCAAACTGATTCAATTTGGTTGGTATTTACACCAATTTTTGAAACATAGCCATCTTGATGGTTAACTGTTTCATGCTTAGTGAAAACTGATTTAAAATCGCAATATCCTTTTCAAGAATCAGTATATACAAGACATTTTGAAGAAATGTGGTTTTTTGCAAACTGCAAAAGATTTTTACTCTTTGCGTTTTTCAATACTTTCACAATTAAATTATTGGTTGTTTTTTGATAAATGCCAACAATCAAGGTTTTATTCACCAAGGATCTTCCTTGTTTTTTAAAACCCATATGTGAAAGATACATTTCATCAATTTGCACTCTACCTTCAACAATAAATTGAGGTTTTTGTTTTGCAATACGTGTTCTGATTTTATGAGTCATTCTTCAAGCAGTTTTCAAAGTCACTCCCAATTCTTTTGCAATATCTGTTGATGGAATTCCATGTTTGGTGTTTATTCATCTAAAGATAAGATAAAACCAAGATGTTAAAGATGTTTGTGACCTTGAAAATATGGTGCCTGTGAGAATGCTAAATGTTTGATTACATTTTAAACATCTCATTCTTTTTAAATCAGAAGTATTCAAATTAAAACTAAAACACCTAATACATTTGTTTTCTTTCAAATTTGCTATATATGCAAGACATTGCTGTTCAGTTTGAAAAGCATTGTTGAATTCATTCAGTTTCATTATTCCCTCCACAAGTACATGTGGGGAGAAGTCCGTTATTTTTTTTAAATTAAATAATTAATTTCTAATTCTTTCTAAGGTTCTTCTGTTATCTACTCTGTCTAGATTTCTGTTTTTTATATCTTTACTAGTTTCTTTACTTTCAACTTCTAAAGTATATATATATTCATTAACTGCTTTTAATTTATCAGTCATCTGATTAACATATTGTTCAATAAATGTTTTTTTATCTTCACTATCTTTGATATTTCTTAATTGACTTTCAGCTTTCTTCAATATATCTTCTAGTTGTTTTCTTTCAAATTCAAAACTTGCTTGTTTTTCAGCAATATTTTGTTTCTTGATTTCTAATTCCTCGAGTTTTAACCCAAGAGTTTGAAGATATTCTTTCACATTGTTTCGATCTTTTATTTTCTTTAAATATTTTTGTAAATCATCCTTATATTTTTCTTCTCCAAATAACATAAAAAAACTCCTTTATAAAGTAAAAAACCCATTAATCTTAAAAAATAAAAGCTATGAGTCAAAAACTATTTTTAATTTATGTTTTTATTATATCAAAATCAAACAAATTTTAATATAATTAATTGAATTATTTAACTTTATCATTGATAATTAATTATGGCTTTTCTCCCTTTATGTACTATTTTAATTTTATCACATAAATGCTGAGAAAAGCCTATCTACGGACTTCTCCCCACATTTTTAAATCAAACATAGAATTACAGTTTCAAAACTAGGTATCTTGTTGAATTTATATGCAGCTTCTTTAGCATATAAATGAACATGATGTTTTGCAACTTTGATATGTGTTTTAAATGTTCTTCTTATATGTTTTCAAACTGATTCAATTTGGTTGGTATTTACACCAATTTTTGAAACATAGCCATCTTGATGGTTAACTGTTTCATGCTTAGTGAAAACTGATTTAAAATCGCAATATCCTTTTCAAGAATCAGTATATACAAGACATTTTGAAGAAATGTGGTTTTTTGCAAACTGCAAAAGATTTTTACTCTTTGCGTTTTTCAATACTTTCACAATTAAATTATTGGTTGTTTTTTGATAAATGCCAACAATCAAGGTTTTATTCACCAAGGATCTTCCTTTTTTTTTAAAACCCATATGTGAAAGATACATTTCATCAATTTGCACTGTACCTTCAACAATAAATTGAGGTTTTTGTTTTGCAATACGTGTTCTGATTTTATGAGTCATTCTTCAAGCAGTTTTCAAAGTCACTCCCAATTCTTTTGCAATATCTGTTGATGGAATTCCATGTTTGGTGTTTATTCATCTAAAGATAAGATAAAACCAAGATGTTAAAGATGTTTGTGACCTTGAAAATATGGTGCCTGTGAGAATGCTAAATGTTTGATTACATTTTAAACATCTCATTCTTTTTAAATCAGAAGTATTCAAATTAAAATTAAAACACCTAATACATTTGTTTTCTTTCAAATTTGCTATATATGCAAGACATTGCTGTTCAGTTTGAAAAGCATTGTTGAATTCATTCAGTTTCATTATTCCCTCCACAAGTACATGTGGGGAGAAGTCCGTTAATTATATTAAAAAAATAATTTGGAGGAAGCAAAATATATGGCTCGTATTATATCCGGAATAACTAGCACTGGAAAATTAACTCTTGGTAACTACTTGGGAGCAATTAATAATTTTTTAAAATTGCAAGAAGAACATGAACTCTTAATATTTGTTGCAAATTTACATGGATTAACACTACCAATAAAAGCACAAGAATTAAGAGATAATATTAAAGATATTGCCGCTTGATATTTTGCTGCTGGTATTATACCAAATAAATCTCATATTTTTATTCAATCTGATGTTTTAGCCCATAGTCAATTAGGATATATATTATTATGTAATAGTTATGTCGGTGAATTAGAACGAATGACACAATTTAAAGATAAAAGTCAAAAAATGACAAATCAACAAAATAAAACGATTAGTATTCCAACAGGTATTCTTACATATCCAGCATTAATGGCTGCTGATATTTTACTATATGACGCTGATTTTGTGCCAGTTGGTGTTGATCAAACTCAACATTTAGAATTGACAAAAACTTTAGCAACAAGAATGAATAACAATTATAAAACTGATTTATTCAAAATTCCTAAAATCATTATTGATAAACAAGCACAGAAAATTATGAGTTTACAAGAACCTGAAAAAAAAATGTCAAAATCTGATACTAATCTAAAAAATACTATTTTTTTAAGCGATAGCAAACAAGAAGTTGCCAATAAAATTAAAAAAGCAGTTACTGATTCAGAAAATATTATTAAATTTGATCCAGAACATAAGCCTGGAGTTAGTAATTTATTAACTATTTATGCTAGCATTACTAAAAAAGATATCAAAACTTGTGAACAATACTTCAGCAATCACAATTATGGTTTTTTAAAAGAAGAAGTAATTAAAGTAATAAATGATTTATTAGAACCAATGCAAAAAAAACACCAAGAATTTATTAACGAAAAATCATCACAATTAGCAACATATTTAGAAGAAGGTGCAAATTTTGCTAATAATATTGCTACTAAAAAATTAAACTTTGTTCAAGACACAATGGGTATTAATTTTATCGAGAAAGAAAGATAGGAGGAAGAGATAATGTCTTTATACAATAAAAAACAAAAACATTTAATCCTAGTTGATTTAGATGGTACTCTATTAAAAAGTGGTGGTCGAGAAATTCATATTAATACTAAAAAAGCACTAATTGATTCTCAAAAACAAGGTCATATTGTTTGTATTGTCACTGGTCGACCTTATCGTGGATCAATTAAATTTTATCGTGAATTAGGTCTTAATACATTACTATGCAATTTTAATGGTGGCCATATTCATGATCCAAAAATCAAAAAATTCAAACGATTAGTTTTTCCAATTTCTGAAACAATTGTTAAACATATTTTAAATGAATACTATATTTTTCAACAAATTGAAAACGCGGTTATTGAATATTACAACAAAGCAGTATGTTGAAAAAAAGATGATTTCTTTGAAACTTATTTTCATTTAGATACTATTGAGAATGATACTTTTACAATTAGTAAATTAATTCGTGATTGAAAAGGGAGCGCTAATGCCATTTTAATTGAATTTAAAGAAAATACTAATCTTGATCAAGTATATCGTGACTTAGAAAAATATTCAAACTCAATTAAGGTAAATACTTGAAATCGCTATGATAATAATAAACTAATCTTTGAAATTTCAAGTAAATTTATTGATAAAGGAATGACAGCTCGCATTTTGGCTCAATATTATAATGTTGATATTAGAGATGTTATTGCTTATGGTGATGAAATTAATGATAAAGAAATGTTGATGGAAGTTGGCTATGGTGTAGCAATGAAAAATGGTAATATTGTTATTAAAAGTATTGCCAATGATATTACTACTAAAACTAATGATGAGGGTGGAGTTGGTGATCATTTAGCAAAATTATTAAATCTTTATGAAGAAAGTGAAATTTATATTTAATAGGAATGAAAATATATTAACTATTATTTCTATATTTGTAATATGATATAGTTTTTAAAAATTAATATAAGTTTTTAACCTATTTACTTTATTTTTAAAGTAAATAGGTTTTTATTTAAAAAAGTTTTTTATAAATTTAATATACTAAAATAAAAAAACCTATTGTTTTATTTTTTAAAACAATAGGGCATTAATTTCTACTAAATATAAATATTTTAATACTATTAATACAAAAAAACTATAAAACTTCTAAAGGCAAGAAGTCAAAAATTTCTGGGTGATTGGCACAAAACTTTAATTCCGAATCATTTTTTTGTTCTTCAATTTTAATTTTTAATTCATTTAATTGCTTTTTTATTTTAAGTAATTGAGCAGATGCTGGTGGTTGTTTATCTCATTCATCAAATAATATTTTACCTGTTTTAAAAAGTTTTTCATACTGACATTTTAAACAACTTTTTTGCTGTGATTCATGATCATGGATATTTTTGTCAAACATAAAATTACCTACTTTCCTCAATTCTTTTATTTAAATTTACGGACTTCTCCCCACATGTACTTGTGGAGGGAATAATGAAACTGAATGAATTCAACAATGCTTTTCAAACTGAACAGCAATGTCTTGCATATATAGCAAATTTGAAAGAAAACAAATGTATTAGGTGTTTTAGTTTTAATTTGAATACTTCTGATTTAAAAAGAATGAGATGTTTAAAATGTAATCAAACATTTAGCATTCTCAAAGGCACCATATTTTCAAGGTCACAAACATCTTTAACATCTTGGTTTTATCTTATCTTTAGATGAATAAACACCAAACATGGAATTCCATCAACAGATATTGCAAAAGAATTGGGAGTGACTTTGAAAACTGCTTGAAGAATGACTCATAAAATCAGAACACGTATTGCAAAACAAAAACCTCAATTTATTGTTGAAGGTACAGTGCAAATTGATGAAATGTATCTTTCACATATGGGTTTTAAAAAACAAGGAAGATCCTTGGTGAATAAAACCTTGATTGTTGGCATTTATCAAAAAACAACCAATAATTTAATTGTGAAAGTATTGAAAAACGCAAAGAGTAAAAATCTTTTGCAGTTTGCAAAAAACCACATTTCTTCAAAATGTCTTGTATATACTGATTCTTGAAAAGGATATTGCGATTTTAAATCAGTTTTCACTAAGCATGAAACAGTTAACCATCAAGATGGCTATGTTTCAAAAATTGGTGTAAATACCAACCAAATTGAATCAGTTTGAAAACATATAAGAAGAACATTTAAAACACATATCAAAGTTGCAAAACATCATGTTCATTTATATGCTAAAGAAGCTGCATATAAATTCAACAAGATACCTAGTTTTGAAACTGTAATTCTATGTTTGATTTAAAAATGTGGGGAGAAGTCCGTAGATAGGCTTTTCTCAGCATTTATGTGATAAAATTAAAATAGTACATAAAGGGAGAAAAGCCTAAATTTATTATACCAAATAATAAAAAAGGAGAAATAATTCTCCTTTTTAACTAGTAAAATGCTATAAAACCGTTGGTAAATAATGTAAGAAAAAACTATTTTCTAATTCTCATCCTCAATCACGCTGATTCTGGGGCGTTAAAATTCACCTAGCAAAACTTTCGGCAAAAAATTCATCATCAAGATTTATATTATATTTACCATTAAATCAGGCACTACGACCATAATTACTATTAACTGTTATTAAACCAAATAATAATTTTTGCTTAATATTAGTTAATTTTGCTTGTTGACCTAAATAATCAATTAAATATCAAGTACGATCATAAATTTGTTTGTTATCATTGTTAACGGTTAGTTTATGAGAAACTGATGTCATATTAGTATTAATATCACTATAACTGCTATCTGGTCACTTTCAATTAGCATTAAATGAATTTCTTTCATCAGCACTTAAACCAATAAAATTACTTAAAGCATGACCATATTCGTGAGTTGTAACACTAATTATTTGATCTGAAGATCAAAATCCCTCTTGAAATTGTTGATCAATTAAATTAATATTTGCAAATTCAGGACCATAACCCATACGTTGATTATCAGCTTTTGAATTAAAAGCAGTTCATGCTACTGTGCTATCACTTACAGCAACTGGTGCTACTTTTTGAATTAGTTTAATAACAGTGTTTTTATGAAAAACTTTACCAAAAATATTATAAAAACGTAATTGTTGTTGCTCTGCTAATTGTAATTGTTCATTATTTAAACCAGCTTTTTTATACATTTCAACTCAATTAACATCAATGGTTTTACCACCAATTTTAGTATGAGTTAAATCATATTGTAAACTATCATAATTACTTCAAATTACATCACTTTTATTATTATCATACAAGTTATTAAATTCATCAATACTTTCTTTACTTGCCATTTGATGTATTTTATATTCATATTTTTTTACCATCTTTGCATCTTCTGGTGAAAGTTTTCATTTTAATAAACTAGCATTAGCATCATGCTTATTTAAATAGACATAATGATCACTGTCTGGAGAAAACGTTAACATTAAACCATTAACTGTTACAAGATTTAATGCTGTAATCATAGTTACTAATTTAATACCTTTTTTCATAATTAACCTCCCCTTCATATCATAATTATAATTATGATTTTACATTGTAGCATTTAAATAAAAATACTGCACTAACTATTCTCATTTATTTTTAATTTTTTTATTAGTAAAAATTTCAACTTCAAAAACAGCAAATTCTTTGCGAACCTTTATAACTTTAAATGAAAAATTTCGAAATTTTAAAAGTGGGCTATTTTTCCTTACTTTCTTTACTTTTGTTTTAAACATATATCATTCTTGGACAGTTTGTTTATTATAATTTGGAGGTTTTCTTTTTAAATAACGTTTAAATAATACTTCAAGTTTTGAAGAACCATCAACACGAAACTTATGTGTTCCTATTTCTTGTATCAATCCAATTTCATCAGTTTCATCATAAATTTCACCAACTAATTCTTCAAGAATATCTTCAAGTGTAATAATACCATTAAAATCTTTTTTATCTTTATTATTGCAGACAATAGCCATATGCATTCTTTCGGTTTGTAAAATTTCCAATGCTTCATTTAACTTAATACGCTTAGAAATAAAAATTGCTGGTAACATTAATTGTAATAAATCTGGATTTTCATTTTCTAACATATTAATAATAAATTCTTTAATATTTAAAATACCAATTACATTTTGATTAACATGATCTAAAACAGGAATTCTACTATATTTTTCTTCTAAATATAGATGTTTAATAACTTTAGGTGGCGTATCATCATAAATATATTTAATTTTACTTTTGGGATGCATAGCTTGAAAAACTGATTTTTCATCAAATTTAATTGCAGATTCAATTAAATCACGTTCTGCTTTTTCAAGAACTCCTTCTCTTTCAATTATTGAAATCAGTTCAATAAGTTCTTGTTCAGAACTTGTTGGTTTTTTACTTTTAAATTGAAATAAAGTAACAATAAAAGTTATTGGATAAAAAATAATATTAAGAATATACAAAATATATGCATAATTTAAAGCTATTGTCTCAGGATGTAATTTTGCAACACTTTTAGGTATAATTTCACCAATAATTAAAACAACAATCGCCGAAACTAAAGTTGATATTAAAGGACCATAAGTAGGAGAAACATGAAAAGAATCAATAAATAATATGGTACTTAAAGTACCAATTCCAACATTAATTACTGTGTTACCAAGTAAAATTGTTGTTAAAGTTACATTATAATTTTTAACTAACTTAAATACAATATTAGCACGACGACTTTTCTTACTACGTAATTTACCAATAGATTTAATTCTTATAACATTTAAAGAAGTTAATGATGTTTCAGCAGATGAATAAAAACCACTTAAAAATAATAAAATTAGCAATATTATTAAATAAATATACCAATTACTGTCCATATAGAAAAAAAACTACTCCTTTTGATTTTTATATTGTTATTAAGATTATAACATAGTATACTTAGTACGTTATATATTATTAATTTATTACTCATATAACTTTATGATATTATATTGAAGGTGATGAAAATAAATGCGTAAAAAATTTTGACTAATAGCAGCCTTAATAATAGGCACAACAACTAGTTTACAAGTTAGTGCTTGTACAGATGATTCAAAATATCAAGAATTTATTAGTGATGTTAATACTGGGCATGCTTTTTTTGGCATACTTGGTGCTGCTGATAATCCACTTTCTAAGCAAATTATTGACGGTTTACACACAATGCAAATCAAAAATAATAATGTACCAAGTAAATGAGATAACTGATTAACAGAAAAGAAAACTGAAATAAACAGTGTTACTACTAATGGAACTATTGATATTAAAATTTATGAAAAATCTCCTTATGCCAACCCTAGTAGTGATATTGTTAACCAATTTTGAAATGATAAAAAAATTAGTTGACAACAACAAATTTATCATTGACTACTTGACCATAAAATTTCTGATAATAGTTCAGCACCTGTTGCTGATTCAGGTGTCAAGGAAATTCAAAATCCTGTTGATAAAGAAAGAGCATTTAAAGCTTTACCAATTGTTTTTATTGTTAATAAAGGTAAACTAATAACTGTTGGTCAAGAATGAGGAACTATTGATGGTCCAAATCAGTTTTTTGATCAACTAACAGCTTTAATCACAGGTAATCTATTAAAAACTGCTGCTAAAAAAACTATATAATTTTTAAAAGAAGATAATTATATATCTTCTTTTACTTTTTTATTTCTTAATATTTTTTATTCCATTTTTTATAAATTTATATAACTAAAATACGTGTTTATTTTTTATTGTATTTTATTTATAAGGTGCTAAAATTTTAGTAGATAAGCAAATTTAGTAAAAATAACAATAATTCTAAACATTTCTAACTCATTACTTTAAAAAAAGTAATGAGTTTTATAGTTAAAAAGAGGTATCTAAAATGAATGATTTACTTATTAATAATACCAGTTAATTGGTAACTTTTAATACTAACAGTACAGATCCTACTAATATAAAAAATATTACTTGAAAAAATTCTATTCAAGAATACAAAAATAAAGTTGAACAAACATATCAAAATTTTTTAAAATCACAAGAATGAGGAAAAAAGTTAAGACAACAAATAACAACGCCATTAACAACAACTAAAAACAAAAATAGACATAAAAAAAGAAGCACAAATATATTGGTTTCAACACTCACAACTGAACAAATACAAAGATTATCAACAAAACAAATAAAATGATTAACAAATTGACAAATTAAAACATTTACAGCAGAACAAATAAAAAGTTTTACACTTCAACAAATACAAGAACTCACAAGCGAACAAATACCCGCATTAATGCCACATAAAATTGAACAATTTACATTTTGACAAATCTCTGCTTTTACAACAGAACAAATACAAGTACTAACAGAAAAACAAATACAAGCATTATTACCTGAGCAAATACAAAGTTTTACAAGTGAACAAATACCTGCATTCACCAAAGAACAAATTGAACTCTTTACAAAAGAACAAAAAGAAGTATTTTGACCAAAACAAGTAATCACAAAAATTAACACCATGGATTCGCAAAATCAATCAACAACAACTGAATTTAAGCCAAATTTACCAAAAATGTAAAAAAAGATTGTAACTTAAAAGTTACAATCTTTTTAAAAATCAATTTAAAATAACTTATATTGAAATAAAATTAAATTTTTGACTACTATTAATAGTAGCCTCTCGTTCAGCATTTTCGAGGCTTTTTAATAATCTGTGTATCTTTGTTTTACAAAGTTACTAATTTAGATTAATTCTGTCTTCAAATTTTATCATAAAATGAGCAATTGCTGTATTTCAATTTTGAATAGGCAATGTTCATTTTTTTGTTATATTTTCAATTGCCAAGTAAAATATTTTGAAAACTGCCATATCATTAGGAAAAACTTTTTTATTTCTGATGATTTTTCGTAATTGACTATTAACAGATTCAATAGCATTTGTAGTATAAATCACTCTTTTGATTTCTACTGGATAACTAATAAAAACCATTAAATTATCTCAATTTTTATATCAAGATTTAGTAATTTGAGGATATTGTTTATTTCATTTACTTTCAAACGATTCTAAAGCTTGCATTGCTTGTTCTTCACTACATGCACTATAAATTGGTTTTAAATCTGCAACTAGACCTTTTCGATGTTTGTATGAAACATATTTTAAACTATTTCTAATTTGATGAACAATGCATAATTGATGTTCTGTTTTAGGATAAACTGATTGTATTGCTTCTGACATGCCTGTTAAATTATCACTACAAGCAATAAGAATATCATTTAAGCCACGATTTTTCATTTCTGTGAAATTAGATAATCAAAACTTAGAACCTTCATTTTCACTAATTCATAATCCTAAAACATCTTTTTTGCCTTCTAAATCAACTCCTAATGCTATATAAACTGATTTGTTAATAATCCGTTTATCTTGTCGTACTTTAACTACTATACAATCAAAATAAACAATAGGATAAATACTTTCTAATGGTCGATTTTGTCATGCTTTAACATCATCAATAACATCATCAGTAATTTGACTAATAACACTTTCACTAATATCAGCACCATGATATAACTCTTGCAACTGCATTCTAATGTCAGATAATGTCATTCCTTTTGCATAAAAGGAAAGAACTTGTTGATCAAAACCATCAAATCTTCTTTGCCTTTTAGGAACTATTACAGGAGTAAAATTACTATTGCGATCTCTTGGTACATCAATTTCAATTTTACCTTGTTGAGTTATTAATTTTTTTGAACTTGTACCATTACGAGCATTTTCAGTAGTACTATGTTGATTTTTTTCATATCCTAAATAATTTTGCATTTCAGAATTCAACATTTTGGAATGGCAACCTTTTTTAGGACTATTTTTTGGTAGACATTTGTTTTTGATAATTAACTGGAGTTAAGTAGTTTAAAGTGCTGTGAATTCTTATGTTGTTATATCAATTGATGTAATCAAATAATTCTAATTTTAATTGGATTAATGATGTAAAATTTTTATCATTAATAAATTCGGTTTTGAAAGTTTTAAAGGTTGCTTCAGCAACAGCGTTATCATAAGGACAACCTTTTTTGCTTAAAGAGCGATTAATATTGAATGCTAGTAAAAGTTTATCAATAATTTTATTATTAAATTCATTACCGCGATCACTATGAAATATTTGAATATCTTTTAAACAGCGATTTGAGTGCATAAATGCTTGATATACTAATGATGCATCTTTTTTAGTACCTACACTATGTCCAATTATTTCGCGGTTAAATAGGTCAATTAATAAACAAATATAGTTTCACTTACCATTTACTTGAACATAAGTTAAATCACTAACAATAACTTCATTTTTAACTCTATTATTAAAGTTTCTATCAACAAGATTGTTTATTGGACTATCGTTAACTTTGTTATTATGATTTTTGTATGATAATTTAGTGTATTTTGATATTAAATTATGTTTCGGACTTCTCCCCACATGTACTTGTGGAGGGAATAATGAAACTGAATGAATTCAACAATGCTTTTCAAACTGAACAGCAATGTCTTGCATATATAGCAAATTTGAAAGAAAACAAATGTATTAGGTGTTTTAATTTTAATTTGAATACTTCTGATTTAAAAAGAATGAGATGTTTAAAATGTAATCAAACATTTAGCATTCTCACAGGCACCATATTTTCAAGGTCACAAACATCTTTAACATCTTGGTTTTATCTTATCTTTAGATGAATAAACACCAAACATGGAATTCCATCAACAGATATTGCAAAAGAATTGGGAGTGACTTTGAAAACTGCTTGAAGAATGACTCATAAAATAAGAACACGTATTGCAAAACAAAAACCTCAATTTATTGTTGAAGGTACAGTGCAAATTGATGAAATGTATCTTTCACATATGGGTTTTAAAAAACAAGGAAGATCCTTGGTGAATAAAACCTTGATTGTTGGCATTTATCAAAAAACAACCAATAATTTAATTGTGAAAGTATTGAAAAAAGCAAAGAGTAAAAATCTTTTGCAGTTTGCAAAAAACCACATTTCTTCAAAATGTCTTGTATATACTGATTCTTGAAAAGGATATTGCGATTTTAAATCAGTTTTCACTAAGCATGAAACAGTTAACCATCAAGATGGCTATGTTTCAAAAATTGGTGTAAATACCAACCAAATTGAATCAGTTTGAAAACATATAAGAAGAACATTTAAAACACATATCAAAGTTGCAAAACATCATGTTCATTTATATGCTAAAGAAGCTGCATATAAATTCAACAAGATACCTAGTTTTGAAACTGTAATTCTATGTTTGATTTAAAAATGTGGGGAGAAGTCCGTAGATAGGCTTTTCTCAGCATTTATGTGATAAAATTAAAATAGTACATAAAGGGAGAAAAGCCTTATGTTTATTCATAATTTCTTTAATTTTTCGTCTTGATAAATAAATTTCTTGGTTTTCTAGAATGACTTTTAATCTTCTAGTACCATAAACTTCTTTATTTTCTTTAAAAGCACTAATAACAGCTTCATCATAAATATTATTTTTGATTTTATTTTCTTTTTTCTTTAAATTAAAATAATATGTTGATTTAGAGATTTTTAAAAAATGACACATTGTGCGAATTTTATATTTAACTTTATTTTTGACAATAATTTCTATTTTCTGCCTATTATTAGTGCTGCTTGCTTTAAAATATCATTTTCCATTCTTAATTGTTTTAATTCTTTTCTTAATTTAATTAATTCATTTTCTTCAACAGAACGATTATCTTTAGTTTTAAAACTACCTGAATTAGTAAATTGCTTAATTCAATTGTAAGTAGCTGCTCTTGTAACATTATATTCTTTAGCAAGGCAAGATACTGATTTGCCACTTTGATATAAAGCTACTATTTGTTTTTTAAATTCATCGGTATATGAGTTAATATTGGCCATAATTATAGTTCCTTTCTTTGTTCACTTGTCTACGTAATTAGTGTCCAATAAAGTGTAACCCATCCAATTTCTCTCAAGGATGTTATTTATGGTGGTTGGAATGGCAACCTTTTTTAGGACTATTTTTTGGTAGACATTTGTTTTTGATAATTAACTGGAGTTAAGTAGTTTAAAGTGCTGTGAATTCTTATGTTGTTATATCAATTGATGTAATCAAATAATTCTAATTTTAATTGGATTAATGATGTAAAATTTTTATCATTAATAAATTCGGTTTTGAAAGTTTTAAAGGTTGCTTCAGCAACAGCGTTATCATAAGGACAACCTTTTTTGCTTAAAGAGCGATTAATATTGAATGCTAGTAAAAGTTTATCAATAATTTTATTATTAAATTCATTACCGCGATCACTATGAAATATTTGAATATCTTTTAAACAGCGATTTGAGTGCATAAATGCTTGATATACTAATGATGCATCTTTTTTAGTACCTACACTATGTCCAATTATTTCGCGGTTAAATAGGTCAATTAATAAACAAATATAGTTTCACTTACCATTTACTTGAACATAAGTTAAATCACTAACAATAACTTCATTTTTAACTCTATTATTAAAGTTTCTATTAACAAGATTGGTTATTTGACTATCATTGACTTTATTATGATAATTTTTGAATGATAATTTAGTGTATTTTGATATTAAATTATGTTTATTCATAATTTCTTTAATTTTTCGTCTTGATAAATAAATTTCTTGGTTTTCTAGAATTACTTTTAATCTTCTAGTACCATAAACTTCTTTATTTTTTTTAAAAGCACTAATAACAGCTTGTTCATAAATATTATTTTGAATTTTATTTTTTTTCTTTAAATTAAAATAATATGTTGATTTAGAGAGTTTTAAAAAATGACACATTGTGCGAATTTTATATTTAGATTTATTATTTGCAATAATCTCTACTTTCTGCCTATTATTAGTGCTGCTTGCTTTAAAATATCATTTTCCATTCTTAATTGTTTTAATTCTTTTCTTAATTTAATTAATTCATTTTCTTCAACAGAACGATTATCTTTAGTTTTAAAACTACCTGAATTAGTAAATTGCTTAATTCAATTGTAAGTAGCTGCTCTTGTAACATTATATTCTTTAACAAGGCAAGATACTGATTTGCCACTTTGATATAAAGCTACTATTTGTTTTTTAAATTCATCGGTATATGAGTTAATATTGGCCATAATTATAGTTCCTTTCTTTGTTCACTTGTCTATGTAATTAGTGTCCAATAAAGTGTAACCCATCCAGGTAATTGTTTTGGAACTTTTTCAATATTTTCTGGCATTCTGACAACTTGAATTTCTTCTTTCTCATTTTTATAAAATCCAATTTGAATGATTTCTTTACTATCTATGTCTGTTAAAAAATGTTGATTAGTTGTTACTTGCTTTCCATCTTTATCAATGTAAATTGTATATTGCTGTGTTTTATTTTGAATATAGTTAGTTGTAATATTATTTTTTTGTATAGTTGAGTTTAAGAAACTCGTTAAATTTCCTGTGGTTGTTGCAAGTGTTAAAACACTTAATGTTTTGATTAATATTTTCATTAAGTTCTCCTTGGATGGGTTACACTTTATTGGACACTAATTACGTAGACAAGTGAACAAAGAAAGGAACTATAATTATGGCCAATATTAACTCATATACCGATGAATTTAAAAAACAAATAGTAGCTTTATATCAAAGTGGCAAATCAGTATCTTGCCTTGCTAAAGAATATAATGTTACAAGAGCAGCTACTTACAATTGAATTAAGCAATTTACTAATTCAGGTAGTTTTAAAACTAAAGATAATCGTTCTGTTGAAGAAAATGAATTAATTAAATTAAGAAAAGAATTAAAACAATTAAGAATGGAAAATGATATTTTAAAGCAAGCAGCACTAATAATAGGCAGAAAATAGAAATTATTGTCAAAAATAAAGTTAAATATAAAATTCGCACAATGTGTCATTTTTTAAAAATCTCTAAATCAACATATTATTTTAATTTAAAGAAAAAAGAAAATAAAATCAAAAATAATATTTATGATGAAGCTGTTATTAGTGCTTTTAAAGAAAATAAAGAAGTTTATGGTACTAGAAGATTAAAAGTCATTCTAGAAAACCAAGAAATTTATTTATCAAGACGAAAAATTAAAGAAATTATGAATAAACATAATTTAATATCAAAATACACTAAATTATCATACAAAAATCATAATAACAAAGTTAACGATAGTCCAATAAACAATCTTGTTGATAGAAACTTTAATAATAGAGTTAAAAATGAAGTTATTGTTAGTGATTTAACTTATGTTCAAGTAAATGGTAAGTGAAACTATATTTGTTTATTAATTGACCTATTTAACCGCGAAATAATTGGACATAGTGTAGGTACTAAAAAAGATGCATCATTAGTATATCAAGCATTTATGCACTCAAATCGCTGTTTAAAAGATATTCAAATATTTCATAGTGATCGCGGTAATGAATTTAATAATAAAATTATTGATAAACTTTTACTAGCATTCAATATTAATCGCTCTTTAAGCAAAAAAGGTTGTCCTTATGATAACGCTGTTGCTGAAGCAACCTTTAAAACTTTCAAAACCGAATTTATTAATGATAAAAATTTTACATCATTAATCCAATTAAAATTAGAATTATTTGATTACATCAATTGATATAACAACATAAGAATTCACAGCACTTTAAACTACTTAACTCCAGTTAATTATCAAAAACAAATGTCTACCAAAAAATAGTCCTAAAAAAGGTTGCCATTCCAACTGTATCAAAAACTATACCAAAAGTTCCATCATGATAAATAGATGGTTCATTCATACGTACATGTTTTAATTTTGCAAATTCTTGACTTTTTAATGCTTCTCGTTGTTTTCTTTCTTCTTGACAATATGGTCTATTTTTTATTACTTCTATTTGTTTATAATTATTTATTCATTTTTTTCTTCTTTTCGTAATTTTTGTTCTAATGGTTTTATAGTATTATTTGTTTCAACTACTCGTTCTGCTTCTGTTATCCAATTTATTTTATCTAATTTTTCTCATTCAAAATATATTTTTTGTTGTAAATATTTTTGATTTTCAGAAGAATTTTTCATTTTTCTTTGGCATTCTTCTATTTCTTTTTTATTTCCTTTAGTTAAATTTTTAAATATTTATGTTTCCCACCTTTTTAAAATAAAAACTCATTTACTTTAAAATAAAGTAATGAGTTTTTTATAAACTAAACATTATTTAGTTTTAGTAAATTATACTAAAAAAACTAAAAAGGTGTTGATTAAACTTTTTTAGATTATTTTTTATTTTCTTTAATTAGTATGAAAAGTTATAAAATTAAATTTAATTTTTAAAATAAAAAACAAGTCATTAAAAATATTAATGTTGTTACTAAATTAACAATATATTATAATAACTATTATTATTTAAAAAAAGGAGAATATATGGAAAATAAAGAAAAAATTCCAACAGCTCATATTAAAGCTGCTCGTGATCAAATTGCAAAAGTAGTAATTATGCCAGGCGATCCATTACGTGCTCAATTCATTGCTTCTAATTTTTTACAAGATTGAAAACAAGTAAATAATGTTCGTAATATGCTAATGTTTACTGGAAAATATAAAGGATATAATATTACTATTGCTGCTAGTGGTATGGGTATGCCTTCAATTGGTATATATTCATATGAGTTATTTAAATTTTATGATGTTGACTGTATTATTCGTGTTGGTAGTGCTGGTTCATATCAAAAAGATGTTAAAGTTTATGATATTATTAATACTAATAAAGTATATAGTGAATCTACTTTCGCTAAATATGCTGCTAATATTGATGAAAATCAAATTGAATCTGTTGGTAATATTAGCAAAATTATTAATAAAGTGGCACAAAAAATTGATAATGAATTTGATCAGCAAAAAAATGAAAATTCTTCGTATATAGTAAGTGAAAAAATAAATTTAAGATCAGGTTTAATTCATTCAAGTGATGTATTTTATCGTATTAATGATAATGATTATAAAACTAATCCTTTAATTAGCAAATGCTTAGCAGTAGAAATGGAATCTTTTGCTTTATTTGCTAATGCAAAACATTTAGAAAAAAATGCTGCTTGTTTATTAACAATTTCTGATTCTTTTATTACCGGTGAATCAATTTCAGCAACATTACGCGAAACTAGTTTTAAAAAAATGATGATTTTAGCTTTAGAATCAGCAGTTGCTTATTATAAAGAAGAGGATATTGATGATAATCTTAGCAATAGAAACTAGTTGTGATGAAACTAGTGTTGCTGTTATTAAAGATAAAAATGTTTTAAGTAATATTATTGCTTCACAAATTAAGCTTCATCAACAATATGGTGGTGTTGTTCCAGAATTAGCAGCACGAGCTCATAGTGAAAATATTGCTACTGTCTTACAAACAGCAATTGAAAAATCTAACATTTCAATTATGGATATTGATTTTATTGCTTATACTAATACTCCTGGTCTTGCTAGTTGTTTACACGTAGGTAAAATTATAGCAGAAACTATTGCTGCTTATTTAGAAAAGCCATTGCTTCCATGTAATCATTTGTATGGACATTTGTATGCTTCTTTAATTAATAATGAATGAGAATTTCCATTACTTGGTTTATTAGTTAGTGGTGGTCATACACAGTTGATGTTGGCAAATGAACATTTAAATTTCACTATACTTGGTCAAACATTAGATGATGCTGTTGGTGAATGTTATGATAAAGTTGCAAGAATGTTAGGTTTAAAATATCCCGGTGGTCCTGAAATTGAACGAAGTGCTAAATTGGGAAAGCCAACTTATAAATTACCATTACCTAAAAATGATAATAGTTTAGATTTTAGTTTTAGTGGTTTAAAATCAGCATGTGCTAATTTGATAAATAAAGAAAAAGGTAAGTTACAATTTAATAATTTTGCAGCTTCTTTTCAAACAACAGTTATTCAAGTGTTAATTAATAAAATTGAATTAGCATTAAAAAAACATAATCCAAAAACTTTAGTTTTAGCAGGAGGAGTTAGTGCTAATCAGCAATTAAGATTAGCAGTATTAGATTTAAAAAATAAATATCCAAATTTAAAAATAATTGTTCCAAAATTAGAATACTGTACTGATAATGCAGCAATGATTGGTATTCTTGCAAGTTATCAAATTGAACATAAGTAAGGGTGAACTCATGATTATTGGTATTATTGGTGAAGCGGGAGTAGGTAAGACAACCGCTACAAATTTTTTTCAAAATAAAGGTGCGTATGTTATTTTTGTTGATAAAGTTGTTAAACATATTTATACACTAAAAGAAACAAAAAAAGCATTAATTAATGAATTCGGTAATACTTTTATTAATAGTGATAAAACAATTAATAAAATAAAATTACGGTATGAAGCGTTTCAACACCCTCATATTTTACGTAAATTAGAAAATATTATTTGACCAAAAATGGTAAAAATTTTTGAAGAAGATATTATTCGTAATAAAATACACCAAGAATTAATTGTTATTGATTGTGCAGTATTATTTAATGCAAATTTAAATTTATTAGTTGATAAAATTCTTTTAATTGAGGCTGAGGAAGATAAAAAAATCCAACGAATAAAAGAACGTGATAATGTTAATGATTTACAAGTTATTTCACTATTAAATCAACAAAAAAAATATTTAATTTTAAATAAAGATATTGATTTTATTGTTAAAAATAACGGCACTATTAATGATTTTATTAAACAATTACAAAAAGTTGAAAAAAAATTATTAACAAATAAAGTATAAAGATTAATGTTTTTTTTACTTTAAAAAACAATAGTAAAATATATTAAATTATTTTTGTATATTAAAATGAAAATTTTCATAATAAAAAAACGGACTTCTCCCCACATGTACTTGTGGAGGGAATAATGAAACTGAATGAATTCAAAAATGCTTTTCAAACTGAACAGCAATTTCTTGCATATATAGCAAATTTGAAAGAAAACAAATGTATTAGGTGTTTTAATTTTAATTTGAATACTTCTGATTTAAAAAGAATGAGATGTTTAAAATGTAATCAAACATTTAGCATTCTCACAGGCACCATATTTTCAAGGTCACAAACATCTTTAACATCTTGGTTTTATCTTATCTTTAGATGAATAAACACCAAACATGGAATTCCATCAACAGATATTGCAAAAGAATTGGGAGTGACTTTGAAAACTGCTTGAAGAATGACTCATAAAATCAGAACACGTATTGCAAAACAAAAACCTCAATTTATTGTTGAAGGTACAGTGCAAATTGATGAAATGTATCTTTCACATATGGGTTTTAAAAAAAAAGGAAGATCCTTGGTGAATAAAACCTTGATTGTTGGCATTTATCAAAAAACAACCAATAATTTAATTGTGAAAGTATTGAAAAACGCAAAGAGTAAAAATCTTTTGCAGTTTGCAAAAAACCACATTTCTTCAAAATGTCTTGTATATACTGATTCTTGAAAAGGATATTGCGATTTTAAATCAGTTTTCACTAAGCATGAAAAAGTTAACCATCAAGATGGCTATGTTTCAAAAATTGGTGTAAATACCAACCAAATTGAATCAGTTTGAAAACATATAAGAAGAACATTTAAAACACATATCAAAGTTGCAAAACATCATGTTCATTTATATGCTAAAGAAGCTGCATATAAATTCAACAAGATACCTAGTTTTGAAAATGTAATTCTATGTTTGATTTAAAAATGTGGGGAGAAGTCCGTAGATAGGCTTTTCTCAGCATTTATGTGATAAAATTAAAATAGTACATAAAGGGAGAAAAGCCTAAAAAAATTAAGAATAATTTTAAAATAGTTGAGGTTAAAAAAATACATAGTAATGTATTTATAAATTACCAAAATTGTTTTTCTTGTAGTAGAATATTTATACAACTAAATAACAAGGAACTTTAGATGTTCGGGAAAAAGATGAGAATTCTTTGCTGCCCCAGCAACTGTGATGTTGATGAACGTTACAAAACCATTGAAGATAAAACTTTGAGAAGGGTAACAAGTAAAATGAAGCTAAGCCAGTAGACCGGTCTAATTTTTTAAGTGATATTATATTCCTGGGTGTGAATTAATGATTATTTTTAATAATTACTTTTATTTTTTAATATTTGTAATTTTAATAAAGTAATTTTTAATAATGACAACATCCTTTATATAATATAGGGGATGTTTTTAGTTGTGTAATTAAGTAGAGGGGTAATAATAAATGGCAAAAGATAACAAATATTTTCAACAATCACAGTCACCATTAGAGTATATTATGAAAAATTTTAATGGAAAAATGCGATCTGTAAATTGAAATGTAATCAATGATGAAAAAGATTTAGAAGTTTGAAATCGTATTACTCAAAATTTTTGGTTACCAGAAAAAATTCCTGTTTCTAATGACTTGACTTCTTGAAAAACATTAAATCCAAAATGACAAGAGTTAATAACAAGAACATTTACAGGTTTAACTTTATTAGATACAATTCAGGCAACGGTTGGTGATATTGCACAAATACCTAATTCTTTAACTGATCATGAACAAGTTATTTATACAAATTTTGCTTTTATGGTGGCAGTTCATGCTCGATCATACGGAACAATTTTTTCAACTTTATGTTCTAGTGAGCAGATTGAATCTGCTCATGAGTGAGTAATTAATAATGAAAGTTTACAAGCCAGAGCACGTGCACTAATTCCTTATTATACAAGTGATGATCCTTTAAAATCGAAAGTAGCTGCCGCTTTAATGCCGGGTTTTTTATTATATGGTGGTTTTTATTTACCATTTTATTTATCTGCTCGTAGTAAATTACCTAATACTTCAGATATTATTAGATTAATTTTACGTGATAAAGTGATTCATAATTATTATAGTGGCTATAAATATCAAAGAAAAGTTGAAAAGTTACCAAAAGAAAAACAAGAAGAAATGAAAAAATTTGTATTTGATTTATTGTTTAAATTAATTGATTTAGAAAAGCAATATTTGACAGAATTATATCAAGAATTTAATTTAGCTGAAGACGCTATTAAGTTTAGTTTATATAATGCTGGTAAGTTTTTACAAAATTTAGGATATGATTCACCTTTTAGTGAAGAACAAACAAGAATTAAACCGGAAATTTTTAATCAATTATCAGCTCGAGCTGATGAAAATCACGATTTCTTTTCAGGTAATGGTTCATCTTATGTAATGGGCATTACTGTAGAAACGCAAGATGAAGATTGAGAATTTTAATTTTAAAGGAGTAAAAAAATGCATAATGATGTTGTAAAAGTTTCAAACCAAAAAATATTAAAGCCAGAAGGAAAAATTCATGTTGTTTATTTTTCTTCTTTGTCAAATAATACTCATCGTTTTATTCAAAAATTAGAGGTTTTAAATTCAAGAATTCCTCACGATTTACAAGAGGAAATTTTAGTTGATAAAGATTATGTGTTAATAACACCAACATATAGTGGGGGTGGTGATATTAAAGAAGGGGCAGTTCCTAAACAGGTAATTAAATTTTTAAATAATAAGCAAAATCGTAATTTTTGTCGTGGTGTTATTGCGTCGGGGAATACTAATTTTGGTGATACTTTTGCAATTGCTGGGCCAATTCTTTCAAAAAAATTAAATGTCCCACTATTATTTCAATTTGAATTATTAGGAACTCAAAATGATGTATCAACAATAAAAAATATATTAGTAGATTTTTGAGATAAAGATAAAAAAAATACTAATGAAATAAATACTTTATCTGGAACTTTAGAAAGTGATGAATATGTTACTTTAAATGCTAGAGCAAAAACTACTAATAATGCACAATTTGATTTGCAAGCAGCACAATATTATATGAAAAATCATATTAAACCAAATTTATTGCTTTTTAAAACCGTTAAAGAAAGAATAGAATATTTAGTAAAAAATCAATATTATGATGAAACAATAATTAATAAATATTCAATTACGGAAATTGAACGATTAACAAATGAAGCATACAGTTTTAATTATCAGTTTACAAGTTTTATGGGTATTTTAAAATTTTATAATTCTTATGCTTTAAAAAGTTTTAATGGTAAACAATATTTAGAAAATTATGAAGATAGAGTTGTTATGAATAGTTTATTTTTTGCTGATGGTAATATTGAACATGCTAGTAAAATTTTAAGACAAATTATGTCTGGTAGATTTCAACCAGCTACTCCCACATTTTTAAATGCAGGGAAAAAACAAAGAGGTGAATACACTTCATGTTATCTTTTACGAATTGAAGATAACATGGAATCAATTGCTCGAGCTATTACTACTTCATTACAGTTATCAAAACGTGGTGGTGGAGTTGCTTTGTGTTTAACAAATTTAAGAGAATTTGGAGCGCCAATTAAAAATATTAAAAATCAAGCAACAGGGGTTATCCCGGTTATGAAAATTCTTGAAGATTCATTTTCATATGCTAATCAACTAGGTCAAAGACAAGGTGCTGGGGCAGTTTATTTAAATGTTCATCATCTAGATATTATGTTATTTTTAGATTCAAAGCGTGAAAATGCAGATGAAAAAATTCGTATTAAATCAATGTCTTTAGGAGTAGTTATTCCTGATATTACTTTTGAATTAGCAAAAAATAATGAACAGATGGCACTTTTTAGTCCTTATGATATTGCAAAAGTTTATGGTAAAGCAATGACAGATATTTCTATTACTAAAGAGTATTATAATATGTTAAAAAACCCTGATATTAGTAAAAATTTTATTAGTGCTCGCAAATTATTTCAAATGATTGCTGAATTACATTTTGAAAGTGGATATCCTTATTTATTATTTGATGATACAGTAAATAAAAATAATGCTCATCCTGGTAGAATTGTTATGAGTAATTTGTGCAGTGAAATTATTCAAGTAAGTACAGCTAGTGAATTTAATAGTGATTTAAGTTTTAAAGAAATTGGTGAAGATATTAGTTGTAATTTAGGAAGTATTAATATTGCAAAAGTAATGGAAAGTGGAAGTGAATTTGGTGAGGTTATTTTTCAAGCAATTCATTCATTAGATCACGTATCAAGAAGTAGTGATTTTTCTAGTGCTCCATCAGTTGCATATGGAAATAAAAAAAATCATGCTTTGGGTTTAGGCGCTATGAATTTACATGGATTTTTAGCAACAAATCATATTTTTTATGATTCAAAAGAAGCAATTGATTTTACTAATATTTTCTTTTATGTTATGGCTTATCATGCTTTTAGTGCTTCAAATAAATTAGCATTAAAATTTGGAAGTTTTAGTGGATTTAAAAATTCAAAATTTGCTGATGGTTCATATTTTGATAAATATATAAAATGTCAGTCAGATAAATGAACTCCTGAAACAAAAAAAATACAAGAATTATTTGCAAAATATAACATTATGATTCCAACTCAGAAGCAATGAAAAGAATTAGTAATAAAAATTAAAGAAACAGGATTGGCTAATTCACATTTAATGGCAGTAGCACCCACTGGTTCAATTAGTTATTTATCTTCATGTACACCAAGTCTACAACCGGTAGTTGCTCCTGTTGAGGTACGAAAAGAAGGGAAATTAGGTCGTGTTTATGTTCCTGCTTATAAGATTGATGATAATAATTTAGCATATTACACTGCAGGTGGATATGAATTAGGCCCTAATCCAATTATTGATATTGTAGCAGCAGCACAACAACACGTTGATCAAGCAATTTCTTTAACTTTGTTTATTACTGATAAAGCGACAACTCGTGATTTAAATAAAGCTTATATTAGAGCCTTTAAAAAAGGTTGTTCATCAATTTATTATGTTCGTATTCGTCAAGAGGTTTTAGAGGATAGTGAAAATTATCAATGCAATGTTTGTGTTGTATAAATTAATTAGATTATTGAATAGTGGTTTCAAGTAATAAATAAATTTGTAACAAATTTAGTAATATATTATTTATTTAATTTAAAAAATAGTGAAATTTTATTTTGGAATATAGGATTTTTAAAAAAAAATTAAAAAATACATAGTAAATTTTAAAATTAAAGTTATAATAATAATTGTAAAAAAAATAATTATTATAACTTTGGAGTGGTACTCAAGAGGCTGAAGAGGACTGATTGCTAATCAGTTAGGACGGGAAACTGTCGCGAGAGTTCGAATCTCTCCCATTCCGCCATTATTTAAAAAGCATTAATTGCTTTTTTTTACTTTTAAATAATAAATTTATTAATAATTAGATATAATTTAATAAAGAACTCTTTATATTAAGGAGAAATCATGCGTAAACGAGTAAACTTACTTTTATCATTAATCTTATATATTGCTTTGATTGCAACAATAGTTTTCGTTATATTTAATTATATTAAATATTCATGAATTATTTTGATGATAATTATTACTTTAACTATTTTAACTGGTATTATTATTTTTATTACCAATCGTATGCAATATGCAAAACTATCATGAATTATGGTTACCTTATGTTTGCCAATCATCGGTATTTTTTTATATTGAACTTTTGGTCGTCCTTATCGTTATCGACGAAAACAAAAAGCTTATTTAAAAACAAATAGTTATTTTTATACCCAAGAAGATTGAACTTTTGCTAATTCAATTTTAGAATCAAAAAAAATAACTTTGAGTGATGATACTTTATCTTTATTTAACTATACAACAAGAATTTCTCATCGACCATTTTATAATAATACTGATGTTCAAATTTTAAATAATGGTCCTAATAAATTTGTTAAATTAATTGAAGATTTAAAACAAGCAAAAAGTTATATTTTTATTAATTATTTTATTCTTGGTGAAGGGGAACTATTAGAAGTAATTATTAATGTTTTAAAAGCAAGGATTGAAGCAGGAGTTAAAGTTTATATGATTTATGATGCTGTTGGTTCATATTTTAGTTTATCTAAATATAAAATATGAAAAATGAAAAAAATGGGAATTATTATTCATAAATTTTCACCAGTTAGATTACCATTTATGACAGGAAATTATAATTTTCGTAATCATCGTAAAGATATCATTATTGATGGGAATATTGGCTATGCTGGTGGAGTTAACTTAGCAGATAACTATATTTATCTTTCTGCAAAGTATGGCTTTTGAAGAGATACCCAAATTAGAATTGTCGGGGAAGCTGTTAAATCAATTGATTTAATATTTAGACAAGATTGGCATTTTATTACTGGTAATATTCTTGATATTAGTGCTGAAAAATCTGAAATAAAAATTAAAAATAATATTATTGTCCAAGTAATTGATGATGGACCGATTACTAAAGAAACAATTCAAAAAGATTTATTTATTAAATTTATTAGTAATGCTAAAAAGCGAGTTTGAATTAGTACTCCTTATTTAATTCCAACTAGCGATTTAATTACTGCATTGCGTAATAGTGCTTATTCTGGTGTTGATGTTAGATTATCATTACCCGGAATTACTGATAAATTTTTATCATTAGATATGTCAAGAACTTATTATGATTCATTGATTGAGTCAGGTGTTAAAATTTATGAATATAATAATGTTTTTAACCATTCTAAGTCTGGTATTTTTGATGATGATATTACTATTATTGGTTCAACTAATCTTGATTATCGTAGTCTTTATTCAGATCATCAAACTTTAGTAATTGTTTATGATAGTAAAACAAATAGTGATTTATCTGCTTCATTTGAAAAAGATTTTATTCATTCTAGTTTAATTATTAGTAATCCACTACTACATCGTAGTTTTGCCTATCGGGGTGTATTTTTATTATTGCTTAGAATTTTAGCACCATTATTTTAAAAAAATTTAGTATAATTAGGTAAATATTAATAATAAGGTGGTCATAATTTATGGGTTGAAGTCGACGAATTAAAAAAATTAAAGAATATTTTAGTGATGAAAATCAACCTAATTTGGATATTTCTAAATTATCAGAAGACAATGAAAAAAAAACTCCTTTTTTTAATAGGTTTAAAAAACAAAAAAAAACTAATAAATCTTCTACTTTAACGAATAATAAAAAGCGCAATAATATTTTTTTAAATTTTAGAAGAAGATCAACTATTCAAATTATTAAACATTTAGAAAATAAAAATATTTTTAACTTATTTTTTTATAATGATGTTAGTAACATTACATTAATATTAGAACAAGGAATTAAACCTTCTTCACAAATTAAATTATTGCCAAAGCAAGAATATATTGTTTGAACTTATTTAGAACATGCTACTTATTTAGAATTAGAGTTAGGTAATTCAACACGTCATTTTTTTTGAAAGTGATGTGCAGAGCAAAATGTTGATGTTAATAAAATAGCTATTATTTCTGTTGATATTCATAAATTATTTCAAAACACTGTTAAAGATTGAGGTTTAAATGTTGATACTAATCGTGTTCAAATATATGAAACAATTCCTGTTGAAGCTATTGATTGAATTTTGGTTAAAGATCGCAAAATGTTTCGTTTAGCTAAATTATATATTGATAATCAAAGACTAAAGTTAAAACTTTTCCAAGGAAATAATGGTAATATTACTTTAGGCTCTGATTAAATGGAGGTAAAATTATGCGTTGATCTGCAATTGTAATTATTGCTTTAATTCCTTTTATGACAATAATAATTATTTTATTTATGCGTTTAAATCATCGTAATAATCAATATTATAATGTTATCCATGGTGATTTGTTAAGTTTAGTTCCATTGAAAATTGATTTAAAAAATGAAATTATTACTTTTTCTGAACGCTTAGAAGTTTTAAATCGTAAAAAAAGAATTTCATTGTTTGTATTTAAATCAATGATGAATCGTAAAACTAAAGTAAAAATTGAAATTTTTATTCAAGATTTATTAGTGAATAAAGTTCCATTTGAGCCGTGTCATTTTTCGGTTTCCTTTCAATTAGGAAGTAAAGTTATTGTTTATGATTTATCAATTGATTATTTTGATAATAATAATAAAGTTTTGTATGGTCAAATGCAAAGTAATATTCGTTATAATCGTTTTGCTATTTCACAAGCAATTATTTTACAACAAAATGAGTTAACAGTGGTAAAGTCAGTTTTTGTGCAAACTATTTTAGATAATTTTAGTCAAAAAAAATATAATAAAAAAATAAATAGTCAATTTGAATATATGATTTTAATAAAAATAAAAAATTATTTAGCATTAGAAAATATTTTAACTGTTAATAATATTGAACGAATGGAGTTATTAATTTCATATTATAGTAAAATAACTTTAGGATTAGATAATACTATTATTTGTAAATATTATGATGGTCAGTTTTTAATTTATTCTAGAAATAAGAAAATAAATTTATATCGATTCCAAAAAAAAATAAATAGTTATATTAAACGTAATTTAGTAGAAAAAAGTAGTTATTTGCAGATTCAAAGTCAAATATTATGTGTTTATGCTTCAGTAAAAACTGATGCTTCAAATGTCTATATATTATATAATAAAATTATTGATAAGAATCAATTAGAAGTAGTACAAAGTAGAGACTTAATTGAAATTAAATTGAAGACAAATGATATTTTAAATTATCCTGATTATAATCATTATTCGCTTCTACAATCAGAGCAAATGGAAAAATTATTAAGTGTTAGTATTAGACCAGTGTATAAAAGTGATAATTCAAATGAGCCAAATTGTTACTATGCTTGATGAAATTTTGTTAAAAACTCTTATTATGTTTCGTTTATTGTTTTGATGCGTAATATTCAAGATTCAGGATTGTGATGAAAAGTAAATGAACCTTTATTTATTCAAACATTTGAAAAATTTGCGAAATTAAAACAAGAAAAAAACCTTATTCTTCCTGTTAGTTTAATTGAGTTACAAGATAAAACTATTTTAACAAAGTTGATTGCTTTCGTTAATAAGAAAAAAAATCTTTTTGAAAATTGTGATTTAATTTTTGATTTTCAAGATATTGGTGAAATTAATAGTTGGAATAAGTATGATTCAATTATTAAAACTATTCGTAGTAATAAAATAAAAATTTCTTTTACTCATGATTTACGTCATATTGATAATTTTAAATTAATTAATCATTTTAAGCCTGATTATGTAGTTTTAACTTCTAATTTATTAGAACAAGTTACTTTTATTTTTAGTAAATATATTGATGTTATTATTTGTTTGCATTATTTAAGAATTTTAGGTATTAAAAATATTTTAGCTCGTGGTATTATTAATGTTCCTGAAATTATTGTTTTAAAAGGATTAAAGGTTGACTATTTACTAGGAAAAGTATTAGAATCAGAACAAGCAAATAAAGTGCTAGATGCTTTAAATTATCCAAATTATTGGAAATGACATAAAAGTCAATCAACGAAAGGTGAATAGATCATTATGAATAATGCAAAGAATAAAAATATTACAGCAAGAGAGATTGATTTTGCCAAATGATATACTGATGTTATTAAGCAAGCAGAACTTTGTGATTATGGTGCAGAAAATGGTTCGGCAGCCGGTACCATTATTTTTCGTCCTCGCGGATATGCAATTTGAGAAAATATTCAACATTTATTAAATCAAAAATTTAAAATTTTAAATATTGAAAATGTAATGTTACCACTTTTAATTAGTCAAAAAGCATTTCAAGTTGAAAAAGATCATATTGAGGGTTTTGCACCAGAATGTGCAACTGTAACTAAAGTTGGAAATAATCAATTATCAGAGGAACTAATTATTCGTCCTACTTCAGAAGTTTTATTTTGTCGTCATTTTTCAAAAATAATTAGTTCATATAAACAATTACCATTATTATATAATCAATGATGCAATGTTGTTAGATGAGAAAAAAATACAAAACCATTCTTAAGAACTAGTGAATTTTTATGACAAGAAGGACATACAATGCATAATAACGATGAAGAAGCAAAAAACTTTACATTAAAAATGATTAAGTTGTATGCTGATTTTGTTGAACAACAATTAGCAATTAAAGTTATTGTTGGTGCAAAAACAATTCACGAACGTTTTGCTGGGGCAAAAATGACATATACAATTGAAACTATGATGCAAGATGGACAAGCATTACAAGCCGGTACTAGTCATTATTTTGGCCAAGAGTTCACAAAGGTATTTAATATTAAATTTAGCAATAAAGACAATAAACAAGAATTAGGATATCAAACATCATGAGGTGTATCGACAAGATTAATTGGTGCTTTAATTATGGCACATAGCGATGATCTAGGTTTAGTATTGCCATCTACAATTGCACCGCATCAGATTATGCTTTTAAATTTATCACCTAAAAGTGATAAAGTTAAAATAACTGTTGAAAGAATATTTAAAATTTTAAGTTCTCATTTCCGAGTATTAATAAATGAAGATAATAAAAGTTTTTCTTATAAGAAAAGTGAAAGTCAAATTAAAGGTATTCCAATTACTATTGCAATTGGTGAGCAAGAAATTGAAAACCAAGTAATTAAATTAATTTTACGTCATAATTTAGATACTATTGATGTTGAAATTAATAATGAAAAATTATTAGTAACAACTATTATTAATCAATTAAATAAATTAAATAAAGATTTATTTAATAGTTCACAAAAAAAATTAAATACAAGTTTAAAAGAATTAACAGATTTTAATGAATATCATAAATTAGTTAAAATTCATAAAGGTTTCTTTATTGTACCTTTTTGTGATCAAATAAAGTGTGAAGAAGAAATTAAAAGTTTAACTGCTACAACATCACGTTGTATTCCTTTAGAACCGTATAAAAAACCAAGTAATTGTTTTAAGTGTCAAACTCCTAATAGTGTCTGAACTTATTTTGCAAGATCATATTAAAATTAGTAAGTTAAATAGAAATAAAATAGAGGAAAAATAATTATTTGTTTTTAAATTATTATTGAGGTGATAATAATGAAAGAACAAATAAGTGCTGATAAGCAACTAATTGCTGCTATTTTTGTTAAATATGAACAAGCAAAATTAACATTAGCAAATAATAATTTTAAAGAAAATTATGTTTTGAAAGAGGATAGTGTTCACTATGCTAATAAGATAGTGATAAATAAGGATTTAAAAAAATATGAAAAACATGTGCAAATTGTTGATACAGTTTTAGCATTATTACCAAAAAATGAATATAGTTATATTATTAGAACGTTCTTAGTTAAATCAAATAAAAATTGATGAAAAAAATATTATCATATCAAAGAATATGAAAAATTAGAAAAAACGGCTATTAAGCGTTTTTTATACTTATATTTAATTTAAGGATATAAAATGAATATTAATAGCATTGATTTATTGAATTCGCGTAGTTTTTTAGAACAAAAGATGAATTTAACAAGTGATGTAAAAAACAGCCCCATTTATGAAAAAGAATTATTTTTAATTCCAAGATTTACAGTGGTTGGCTTTCCGATCCAAACTTTGCAAAAAAGCAGTTATTATTATATTGAACTTCAAATTGTAGAAGCATATAGTTATGATTTTGATATTAACAAAGAACCAAGTGAAGGATTACTTGACGATGTAACGTTTCAATATGATTTGAATTATAGTAGTATTAAGCAAGCAAGTGGACAACTTGTGATATCTAAATCAATTAAGTGAGTATTTCTTACTTCTTCATATTTAGAATTACTTGAAAATAATGGAATGGCAACCCTTTTTAGGACTATTTTTTGGTAGACATTTGTTTTTGATAATTAACTGGAGTTAAGTAGTTTAAAGTGCCGTGAATTCTTATTTTGTTATATCAATTGATGTAATCAAATAATTCTAATTTTAATTGGATTAATGATGTAAAATTTTTATCATTAATAAATTCGGTTTTGAAAGTTTTAAAGGTTGCTTCAGCAACAGCGTTATCATAAGGACAACCTTTTTTGCTTAAAGAGCGATTAATATTGAATGCTAGTAAAAGTTTATCAATAATTTTATTATTAAATTCATTACCGCGATCACTATGAAATATTTGAATATCTTTTAAACAGCGATTTGAGTGCATAAATGCTTGATATACTAATGATGCATCTTTTTTAGTACCTACACTATGTCCAATTATTTCGCGGTTAAATAGGTCAATTAATAAACAAATATAGTTTCACTTACCATTTACTTGAACATAAGTTAAATCACTAACAATAACTTCATTTTTAACTCTATTATTAAAGTTTCTATTAACAAGATTGGTTATTTGACTATCATTGACTTTATTATGATAATTTTTGAATGATAATTTAGTGTATTTTGATATTAAATTATGTTTATTCATAATTTCTTTAATTTTTCGTCTTGATAAATAAATTTCTTGGTTTTCTAGAATGACTTTTAATCTTCTAGTACCATAAACTTCTTTATTTTTTTTAAAAGCACTAATAACAGCTTGTTCATAAATATTATTTTGAATTTTATTTTTTTTCTTTAAATTAAAATAATATGTTGATTTAGAGAGTTTTAAAAAATGACACATTGTGCGAATTTTATATTTAGATTTATTATTTGCAATAATCTCTACTTTCTGCCTATTATTAGTGCTGCTTGCTTTAAAATATCATTTTCCATTCTTAATTGTTTTAATTCTTTTCTTAATTTAATTAATTCATTTTCTTCAACAGAACGATTATCTTTAGTTTTAAAACTACCTGAATTAGTAAATTGCTTAATTCAATTGTAAGTAGCTGCTCTTGTAACATTATATTCTTTAACAAGGCAAGATACTGATTTGCCACTTTGATATAAAGCTACTATTTGTTTTTTAAATTCATCGGTATATGAGTTAATATTGGCCATAATTATAGTTCCTTTCTTTGTTAACTTGTCTATGTAATTAGTGTCCAATAAAGTGTAACCCATCCAATAATAAACTTGGTCCATATGCTGATATTTCTTTTTTGCATATGGTTATGAAAACTTATAAGATAATTTTACCAGCAGTAGCAATTAAAAAAGATAATGTAAATATTTTAAATTATAGTTTTAATTGTAAAAAACCTAGTAATTTAAAGGAAATTCGTCATATTAATAATAAACATAATTATGGATTACTTAGTTTTTATTTTAATAGTAATCCACAGTATCAATTACAAATTAAACCAAAAATGTTTATTACAACAAATTTTAATTTAGAAATTAAAAATCCCATTATTTTAACGACAAATTTCTCTGATAAAGGATTTTATCATATTTTTTCTAAAACGATTATGAAGAACATGATAGTTGGTGGAAAATCAAGATTAGATGAGGTTTTTAAGTTTTCTGGTAATAATATTAATACTGCAAATATAGTGCCAATAAAAATAAAACGTTATCTAGTATCGCATTTTCCAAAAGTAAAAGATTGATATAATGATAAAGAAACAATATTACGTAAAATATTAATATTTAATAATAATTTTGATTTACAACAAAATACATCATTAAATATTAATGAAAATCTATCAAAATTTTATCAAAATAATAAAATACCAGCTTTTTTATTACGTAATAAAAAAAATATTGATGAATATTATTTAGAATTTTATAGCACTATTTATAATAGCATTGTAAATAAAATAGTATTGAATGATGAAATAGGAAAAAATCAATTTGACTTACCAAGATTTGAAGATTTTCACTTTAATATAAATATTCCATTTTATTTTCAAACCTTTTTTAAATATGATATTAATTTAAAATTTATTGAAGAAAGTAGTGAACCAATTATTGGTGGTCCATATCATTCTATTTTTATTAAAAAATTAATAAGAAATAATAGTGAAAATTGAGTGGCAGCTACTAATTTTAGTTTAACTTACAATGAAATATTAAAATTTTATAGTAGTGATAACTTTAGTTTTATTGATTATAAGTATTTAATACATAGTCAAATAAATGTATAAAATGTTTATACGTAAGTTACAAATTAGCATTTTAATTATTACTATCACTATTACATTAAGTATTATATTATTTTTTATTATCAAAAATTTTTCAACTAATAAAAATTTAAATGAAATGGTAAAAGAATATGATGTAGAATTAGAGACCGTAGATGATAAAAAAGAAAATTTAAATCCAGAGATAGTTGTAGAAGCTATTGATATTAAAAAATTAAATGAAAGTATTACAATTATTTTAGATAAAAATAGTACTATCTTAGCAAATCAGTCACAGATTATATATAAAATACAATTTAATCAAGATTTATTTCAATACATATTTTTAAAGTTAATTATTAAAACATTTCCACAATGAAAAATTAATAATTTTATTTTTCATTTTAATATTTTAAATAATTCTGTATGAGTTGAATATAATACTAATTTAAAAATAGATTATTTAGAATGATATTTTAAAATAACAAATAAAATTTAATGCTCTATGTTATACTAAGTATAACTATTAATAAAAATGATTTAAATTAGGAGTGAATTTATGAATATTTTAAGTGAAATTCATCAAATTGTTAAAGAGGATTATCCAGAGATTAAAGAAAAAATTACACCGAAAACTAAATTTAAAGATGTAAAAATTGACTCTCTTGGATTAGTAATGATTGTTCTTAAATTAGAAGAAGAGCATCATGTAAAAATTGATGATAATAAATTACTGGATTTGCAAACAAAAACAGTTCAAGATTTAATAAATGAAATTGAGAGATTAGAATCAGCAGAAAATAAAAAAAAGTAATATTATATTTTATCAGGAGATTAGTATGAATAAAAATTTTGAAAATATTATCCAAAAGTTGAAAGATAAAGACTATCGTTTAACTGATGTTCGTAAAGCAGTTATTAAAGTATTAACGCTTAAGCAACATGTTAGTATTAATGATATTATTAGTTTTTTAACAAAAGAAGGTAATGATAATATTAATATTATGAGTATTTATAATACTATTGATTTATTAATGACAGAACATATTATTCATGCTAATGTTTTTGAAGGAAAACAAATAATTTATGAACTATCAGAAAATACCGTTCATATTATTTGTAATTTTTGTAATAAAATTATTCATGCCTCTTTCGAAGATAAACAACAAATTTCACCATTACAAGAAGAAAAACTTGAAAAATTAGCGATTAAAAATAATTTTTATTTTTCACATTATAAGTTAGAAATTCATGGAATTTGTGATAAATGTGAATTAAAAATAAAAAAATGAAATTTTAATTGAACTTAAAACTTCTTTCGCGTAAAATTGAACATGTACTATTTAAATTAAATATTTTAGGGGTGTAGTTCAATGGTAGAACATCGGCCTTCAGATCCGAGTGTTGTGGGTTCGAGTCCTGCCACCCCTGCCATTATTAAAAAACACTTTTAAATGTTTCTCATAAAAGTGAATTTTTTATTATTATAATTTTGGTAATTTATCTTTATCTAAATTAAAAGCAACAAAACTGAAGGTTCCAATTCCTGTATGAGCACAAATTACATTTGCTAAATTAATAGTTTTGACGTTTTTAATGCCATAATCTTTAACAAATTTTGCAACTTTTTCTATTTCTTTTGCCTCAGCAAAAGCATGAATAATGTAAAAAAGAGTAATACTTTCTATTTTTTTATTTTTATTAATTTCTTTAAGAGTATTTTTAATAGCTTTATCTCATGTTCTTGTTTTATCAAATTTATCAATGGTTCCGTCAAAAAATAAAATTGGAGTTATTTTTAACATAGTAGCTAAGGCTGCTGCTGATTTTGAAATTCTACCACCACGAACTAAATAATTTAAATCATAAGGTAAAATAAATGCTATATAGTTATCTCTTATTAATTTTAGTGCTTCTATAATATCATTAACATTATTTTTTTCGTTAAGTGACATTTGATATGCTTTTTTAACTAATAGTCAGTTAATAACTGAAACACCATTACTATCAAAAACAAAAACTTTATCTTTAAAATTAGATTCTTTTGATAACATAGTAGAAGTGTTATATTGACCTGATAACCCTTTTGATAAAGGAATAAAAATAATATTTTCAAATTTAGTTAAAACATCTTCTCAAATTATACTCATTTGACCAAGTGGTGTTTGCGAAGTTTTGGCAGATTGTTTTTCATGAACTATTCTATTATAGAATTCTTCATCCTTTAGAATGTTAGGGTCATCAGTAATAGTTGTATCATCACTAAAAGTGATTAATAATGGACAAAATCCAATATTCATTTCTTTTAAATCTTTAATTGAAAATCCTGAAGAGGAATCAGCAACAATACCAATTTTTTTTTTCAATTTTCTCACCCTAACTATAATATTTTTTACTTATTTATTAAATTATAACATATATTTTTTACTTAAAAATGGACTTTCATCGTTGAAAGATATATAAAATAGTTAATATGTTGTTTTTGGAATAATTTATTATTGTTTCTTAGATTTTTTACCAGAACATTAATTTTAAAAAAACTGAATGTATTCTAAAAACAATTGGTTATATAATTAACACTAGTTTTGACATGAAAGGATTTTATTAATAAATTAAATATTTTTTCAAAATTAAAAATTATTAATGACGGAAAAAAATAATTAAATATCTAACAAAATATATTAAACCAAAACTATCATCATATTACTTTTTAAAAATCAAGAAAAATTTATTAAAAAAGTTAAAAAATAAAACTCATTAAGTAATAAAAATAAAAAAATCCAAATAAATGAATGACTAGTTAAAAACTCAAATCAATATTGAAATGTTGATGAAAATATTAATGATATAAATCAATATGTTGTGTTTTTTCTAATTATCAAAGAATATATTTTAAATTTCTAAAACCCCGATATTTTTATATCAAATCTGTTTTATTTCATAAATCATATAAAATGATTACACTATGAAAAATTTAAAGATTTAAAGAGAGGGTTATATTATGAAAAAGAAAATTATTAAAACAATCATTGCATCAACTGCATTAACTAGTGGTATTCCTGCTGAAAGTGGTACTTTAACTAAAATAGAAACTGAAATAGAAAATGAATTAGAAGAAAAAGATGAAAGAGTAAATTCTACAAAAAAAAGAGTTAAAAGGCAAACTCCACCAAGTTTACAAAAAACAATGACAACAATTAATATTGGTCAAATTGAATCGAATGATAAACAACATATTATTCAAAGATTAAGATAAATTAATCATCCAATTTTATCTAGAGAAGATTTTTAGAAAATATTGAATTTGAAAACATTACAAATATTAATGCAACAGTGCATGCTGGTATTAACATTTACGATCAAAATCACGCAAGAAATATTCCAAAAAATTTAAATTTTACTATTAACTTTACACCTCAAAGATTAACATTATCAAGTATTCTTATTAGAACTGAGTTAGGAGAATTGTTAGATAATGCACCATTAACAATAATAGAGAGACTAAATTTTTTAAATCCCGATTTGCATTTACGTTATCCTATTTTTACAAATAGACATCCTATAGGCATAAATAATTTTCAAATTTTATCAGAAAATGTTTATGATTTTCAACAGAATAATCCTCATATTGTTTTTGATAGTGATTTAAATGTAACTTTTACTATTAATGAACAAAGCGTAAGATTATCAACTTTACTTAGAAATACTAATTTAGGACAAATTAGACGTAATGGATGGGTTACACTTTATTGGACACTAATTACATAGACAAGTGAACAAAGAAAGGAACTATAATTATGGCCAATATTAACTCATATACCGATGAATTTAAAAAACAAATAGTAGCTTTATATCAAAGTGGCAAATCAGTATCTTGCCTTGTTAAAGAATATAATGTTACAAGAGCAGCTACTTACAATTGAATTAAGCAATTTACTAATTCAGGTAGTTTTAAAACTAAAGATAATCGTTCTGTTGAAGAAAATGAATTAATTAAATTAAGAAAAGAATTAAAACAATTAAGAATGGAAAATGATATTTTAAAGCAAGCAGCACTAATAATAGGCAGAAAGTAGAGATTATTGCAAATAATAAATCTAAATATAAAATTCGCACAATGTGTCATTTTTTAAAACTCTCTAAATCAACATATTATTTTAATTTAAATAAAAAAAATAAAATTCAAAGGCTTTTCTCCCTTTATGTACTATTTTAATTTTATCACATAAATGCTGAGAAAAGCCTATCTACGGACTTCTCCCCACATTTTTAAATCAAACATAGAATTACAGTTTCAAAACTAGGTATCTTGTTGAATTTATATGCAGCTTCTTTAGCATATAAATGAACATGATGTTTTGCAACTTTGATATGTGTTTTAAATGTTATTCTTATATGTTTTCAAACTGATTCAATTTGGTTGGTATTTACACCAATTTTTGAAACATAGCCATCTTGATGGTTAACTGTTTCATGCTTAGTGAAAACTGATTTAAAATCGCAATATCCTTTTCAAGAATCAGTATATACAAGACATTTTGAAGAAATGTGGTTTTTTGCAAACTGCAAAAGATTTTTACTCTTTGCGTTTTTCAATACTTTCACAATTAAATTATTGGTTGTTTTTTGATAAATGCCAACAATCAAGGTTTTATTCACCAAGGATCTTCCTTGTTTTTTAAAACCCATATGTGAAAGATACATTTCATCAATTTGCACTGTACCTTCAACAATAAATTGATGTTTTTGTTTTGCAATACGTGTTCTGATTTTATGAGTCATTCTTCAAGCAGTTTTCAAAGTCACTCCCAATTATTTTGCAATATCTGTTGATGGAATTCCATGTTTGGTGTTTATTCATCTAAAGATAAGATAAAACCAAGATGTTAAAGATGTTTGTGACCTTGAAAATATGGTGCCTGTGAGAATGCTAAATGTTTGATTACATTTTAAACATCTCATTCTTTTTAAATCAGAAGTATTCAAATTAAAATTAAAACACCTAATACATTTGTTTTCTTTCAAATTTGCTATATATGCAAGACATTGCTGTTCAGTTTGAAAAGCATTGTTGAATTCATTCAGTTTCATTATTCCCTCCACAAGTACATGTGGGGAGAAGTCCGAATTCAAAATAATATTTATGAACAAGCTGTTATTAGTGCTTTTAAAAAAAATAAAGAAGTTTATGGTACTAGAAGATTAAAAGTCATTCTAGAAAACCAAGAAATTTATTTATCAAGACGAAAAATTAAAGAAATTATGAATAAACATAATTTAATATCAAAATACACTAAATTATCATTCAAAAATTATCATAATAAAGTCAATGATAGTCAAATAACCAATCTTGTTAATAGAAAATTTAATAATAGAGTTAAAAATGAAGTTATTGTTAGTGATTTAACTTATGTTCAAGTAAATGGTAAGTGAAACTATATTTGTTTATTAATTGACCTATTTAACCGCGAAATAATTGGACATAGTGTAGTTACTAAAAAAGATGCATCATTAGTATATCAAGCATTTATGCACTCAAATCGCTGTTTAAAAGATATTCAAATATTTCATAGTGATCGCGGTAATGAATTTAATAATAAAATTATTGATAAACTTTTACTAGCATTCAATATTAATCGCTCTTTAAGCAAAAAAGGTTGTCCTTATGATAACGATGTTGCTGAAGCAACCTTTAAAACTTTCAAAACCGAATTTATTAATGATAAAAATTTTACATCATTAATCCAATTAAAATTAGAATTATTTGATTACATCAATTGATATAACAACATAAGAATTCACGGCACTTTAAACTACTTAACTCCAGTTAATTATCAAAAACAAATGTCTACCAAAAAATAGTCCTAAAAAGGGTTGCCATTCCATAATGATCCGAGTATTATTATGGAGAGATTATGAGAATTAAATCCTTATTTAGTTTTTCATTTCGATTTTGCGGCTGGTATAGACTTCTCTCCATTTTATTTGGTAATATAAAAGTAAATGGTGAAATTGATGGATTAAAAGTATCACCAAATTTATTAATTGCTCATGATAACCAATTATTTCCATTATATGCTTTACCAATCCAAACTCAACCAAAAGTTAATATTTTACAACAATGATTTAGTGACCAAATTTTAGAGTGAAATATTGCTAAAAATTTCATTAATCAAAATTCTATTTTAGAATATTTAGATATTGGTGAAATTATACCTAATCCACCAGCACAAGAATTTAAAC
Source organism: Spiroplasma endosymbiont of Apeira syringaria (assembly GCF_964020205.1). NCBI lineage: Bacteria > Bacillati > Mycoplasmatota > Mollicutes > Entomoplasmatales > Spiroplasmataceae > Spiroplasma > Spiroplasma endosymbiont of Apeira syringaria. Next base: position 1,173,178 of record NZ_OZ026543.1, on the reverse strand, counting down.
ATGTTAAAAAAATTGAGTTTAAAAATGTTGAAACTATAACTACTAATGAAGACAAACAAATAGATAATATTCAAAAAGAACAATATTTTGTGTTTTCCAAAGAAAATAAATGTGATTATATATGATCATATTATGATTTTGATAGTGGATTTGATAAAGTTGGAGTAGCAACAAGTAAAACAACTGGTGTAATAGTTTCACAAAGTAGAAAAATACAAGCACATTGAAGAATTAATAATATTGATAGTGTATTATTAACTTATGATAAGATTAAACCACTTACAACATTAGGAAAATTATTAATGGATATGCTAAGTTATACTTATAATTATCAAAGAAATTTTGATGGAATATCATTTCAAACTGACCCAACTAAAATGAATGATATGGATAGATTAAAAGCAAAGTTTGAAAACCAAAAACCACATGATGTTATTACTAATTTATTTGAACAATGAAAATTAGATAATCCTGATTTTGTTAATCATCCAAAAATAAAAATTTTTAAACAAATAATAATGATGTTATCAAATTATATGCTTTCTTACTTATCAATTAATAAGGGATTAGATGATGATTATAAATTATTATTACCTTATTACTTTGAATTAAAAACTAAACATACAAGAACATCAAGTGATAAAATTTGAGAATTTAAAAATGTCTATGTTATTTTAAAATCTGAATATTTTGATTTTACAGAACCAAATAATGTGAATATAAAAAACAAAAATATTAGTCAAAATGAATGATTTAAATTAAGTAATAATCAATTTAATTGACTATCATTAACCAATGAATTAGAAAATAATAATATACCTTCATTATTACCACAAGATATGAGTTTAAATAATGGTGAATATGGAAAGTATATGGTTAAAAGTATAATTAATAATGTTTTAGAATTATTAAAATTATTTAATAGTCAAAAACAATATTTTTCAAGTTGAGATTGATTTAATTTTGTTCAAAAAAATTATTTTAACAATAAAGTTAAATTTAATATAGAAAAAGAAATTTCTAATTTATATAAACTAGAAATTTCTGGAATTTTTGCTAATGGTAACTATGATTTAATTTTAGAAACTAATAATAAAAATATAGAAATTAATAATCTTAAATTATTTAGTTCAAATGATGAAACATTATCTTATATTAATATTGAAATTTAATCTTTGGAATGGCAACCCTTTTTAGGACTATTTTTTGGTAGACATTTGTTTTTGATAATTAACTGGAGTTAAGTAGTTTAAAGTGCCGTGAATTCTTATGTTGTTATATCAATTGATGTAATCAAATAATTCTAATTTTAATTGGATTAATGATGTAAAATTTTTATCATTAATAAATTCGGTTTTGAAAGTTTTAAAGGTTGCTTCAGCAACAGCGTTATCATAAGGACAACCTTTTTTGCTTAAAGAGCGATTAATATTGAATGCTAGTAAAAGTTTATCAATAATTTTATTATTAAATTCATTACCGCGATCACTATGAAATATTTGAATATCTTTTAAACAGCGATTTGAGTGCATAAATGCTTGATATACTAATGATGCATCTTTTTTAGTACCTACACTATGTCCAATTATTTCGCGGTTAAATAGGTCAATTAATAAACAAATATAGTTTCACTTACCATTTACTTGAACATAAGTTAAATCACTAACAATAACTTCATTTTTAACTCTATTATTAAAGTTTCTATTAACAAGATTGGTTATTTGACTATCATTGACTTTATTATGATAATTTTTGAATGATAATTTAGTGTATTTTGATATTAAATTATGTTTATTCATAATTTCTTTAATTTTTCGTCTTGATAAATAAATTTCTTGGTTTTCTAGAATGACTTTTAATCTTCTAGTACCATAAACTTCTTTATTTTTTTTAAAAGCACTAATAACAGCTTTTTCATAAATATTATTTTGAATTTTATTTTTTTTCTTTAAATTAAAATAATATGTTGATTTAGAGATTTTTAAAAAATGACACATTGTGCGAATTTTATATTTAGATTTATTATTTGCAATAATCTCTACTTTCTGCCTATTATTAGTGCTGCTTGCTTTAAAATATCATTTTCCATTCTTAATTGTTTTAATTCTTTTCTTAATTTAATTAATTCATTTTCTTCAACAGAACGATTATCTTTAGTTTTAAAACTACCTGAATTAGTAAATTGCTTAATTCAATTGTAAGTAGCTGCTCTTGTAACATTATATTCTTTAACAAGGCAAGATACTGATTTGCCACTTTGATATAAAGCTACTATTTGTTTTTTAAATTCATAGGTATATGAGTTAATATTGGCCATAATTATAGTTCCTTTCTTTGTTCACTTGTCTATGTAATTAGTGTCCAATAAAGTGTAACCCATCCATATCTTTAGATGAATAAACACCAAACATGGAATTCCATCAACAGATATTGCAAAAGAATTGGGAGTGACTTTGAAAACTGCTTGAATAATGACTCATAAAATCAGAACACGTATTGCAAAACAAAAACCTCAATGGAATGGCAACCTTTTTTAGGACTATTTTTTGGTAGACATTTGTTTTTGATAATTAACTGGAGTTAAGTAGTTTAAAGTGCTGTGAATTCTTATGTTGTTATATCAATTGATGTAATCAAATAATTCTAATTTTAATTGGATTAATGATGTAAAATTTTTATCATTAATAAATTCGGTTTTGAAAGTTTTAAAGGTTGCTTCAGCAACAGCGTTATCATAAGGACAACCTTTTTTGCTTAAAGAGCGATTAATATTGAATGCTAGTAAAAGTTTATCAATAATTTTATTATTAAATTCATTACCGCGATCACTATGAAATATTTGAATATCTTTTAAACAGCGATTTGAGTGCATAAATGCTTGATATACTAATGATGCATCTTTTTTAGTACCTACACTATGTCCAATTATTTCGCGGTTAAATAGGTCAATTAATAAACAAATATAGTTTCACTTACCATTTACTTGAACATAAGTTAAATCACTAACAATAACTTCATTTTTAACTCTATTATTAAAGTTTCTATCAACAAGATTGTTTATTGGACTATCGTTAACTTTGTTATTATGATTTTTGTATGATAATTTAGTGTATTTTGATATTAAATTATGTTTATTCATAATTTCTTTAATTTTTCGTCTTGATAAATAAATTTCTTGGTTTTCTAGAATGACTTTTAATCTTCTAGTACCATAAACTTCTTTATTTTCTTTAAAAGCACTAATAACAGCTTCATCATAAATATTATTTTTGATTTTATTTTCTTTTTTCTTTAAATTAAAATACGGACTTCTCCCCACATGTACTTGTGGAGGGAATAATGAAACTGAATGAATTCAACAATGCTTTTCAAACTGAACAGCAATGTCTTGCATATATAGCAAATTTGAAAGAAAACAAATGTATTAGGTGTTTTAATTTTAATTTGAATACTTCTGATTTAAAAAGAATGAGATGTTTAAAATGTAATCAAACATTTAGCATTCTCACAGGCACCATATTTTCAAGGTCACAAACATCTTTAACATCTTGGTTTTATCTTATCTTTAGATGAATAAACACCAAACATGGAATTCCATCAACAGATATTGCAAAAGAATTGGGAGTGACTTTGAAAACTGCTTGAAGAATGAATCATAAAATCAGAACACGTATTGCAAAACAAAAACCTCAATTTATTGTTGAAAGTACAGTGCAAATTGATGAAATGTATCTTTCACATATGGGTTTTAAAAAACAAGGAAGATCCTTGGTGAATAAAACCTTGATTGTTGGCATTTATCAAAAAACAACCAATAATTTAATTGTGAAAGTATTGAAAAACGCAAAGAGTAAAAATCTTTTGCAGTTTGCAAAAAACCACATTTCTTCAAAATGTCTTGTATATACTGATTCTTGAAAAGGATATTGCGATTTTAAATCAGTTTTCACTAAGCATGAAACAGTTAACCATCAAGATGGCTATGTTTCAAAAATTGGTGTAAATACCAACCAAATTGAATCAGTTTGAAAACATATAAGAAGAACATTTAAAACACATATCAAAGTTGCAAAACATCATGTTCATTTATATGCTAAAGAAGCTGCATATAAATTCAACAAGATACCTAGTTTTGAAACTGTAATGCTATGTTTGATTTAAAAATGTGGGGAGAAGTCCGTAGATAGGCTTTTCTCAGCATTTATGTGATAAAATTAAAATAGTACATAAAGGGAGAAAAGCCTTAAAATAATATGTTGATTTAGAGATTTTTAAAAAATGACACATTGTGCGAATTTTATATTTAACTTTATTTTTGACAATAATTTCTATTTTCTGCCTATTATTAGTGCTGCTTGCTTTAAAATATCATTTTCCATTCTTAATTTTTTTAATTCTTTTCTTAATTTAATTAATTCATTTTCTTCAACAGAACGATTATCTTTAGTTTTAAAACTACCTGAATTAGTAAATTGCTTAATTCAATTGTAAGTAGCTGCTCTTGTAACATTATATTCTTTAGCAAGGCAAGATACTGATTTGCCACTTTGATATAAAGCTACTATTTGTTTTTTAAATTCATCGGTATATGAGTTAATATTGGCCATAATTATAGTTCCTTTCTTTGTTCACTTGTCTACGTAATTAGTGTCCAATAAAGTGTAACCCATCCATATTATATATAAATATTGATGATGGACATAGAAAATTTAAGTTTAATGAAAAACACAATACTAAAAATTGTAAAAAATGTTCTATGAGATTAATAGTATTTTGTACTGGTAAAAAGAAAAATGGAAAATTAATTAATAAAAGAGCTGCATGTCAAATAAGAGTATCAAAAACAGAAATTGGTGCTGAAAAAACTGCAAAATTAATTGAAAAATATGGTAATTTATTTTTTGAAAATTTTGACCAAGCAAATTTAATAGTTTGTGGAGATAGTGCAAAATGAATTAGAAAAAATGCTAAAATGGAAATGTTTAGTAATCTGTGTAACTTACAAAAATAACTATGTTTAATTAATTCTAGTAAATATAATTAAATGACTAGAAAGAGTGAGTTACAGATGGCTAAAAAAGATAACTTTAATAATAATGATCCAATATCAAAAGCAGTAGATTTATTACTAGAAAATACTGAAGATTTAACAACAGTTTTTAAACCTGGCGGTTTATATAAAGAATTAACAAAAAGATTAGTTGAAAAAATGTTGAATTCTGAAATGCAAAATTATTTAGGATATGAAAAAAATCAACATACTACTACTGAAAATGCTCGTAATGGTACAAGTTCAAAAAAATTAATAACTCAACAAGGTAAAATTGAAATTGATGTACCAAGAGATCGCAATAGTAATTTTACTCCTGTAATAGTTCCTAAAAGGCAAAGAAGATTTGATGGTTTTGATCAACAAGTTCTTTCCTTGTATGCAAAAGGAATGACATTATCTGACATTAGAATGCAGTTGCAAGAGTTATATCATGGTGCTGATATTAGTGAAAGTGTTATTAGTCAAATTACTGATGATGTTATTGATGATGTTAAAGCATGACAAAATCGACCATTAGAAAGTATTTATCCTATTGTTTATTTTGATTGTATAGTAGTTAAAGTACGACAAGATAAACGGATTATTAACAAATCAGTTTATATAGCATTAGGAGTTGATTTAGAAGGCAAAAAAGATGTTTTAGGATTATGAATTAGTGAAAATGAAGGTTCTAAGTTTTGATTATCTAATTTCACAGAAATGAAAAATCGTGGCTTAAATGATATTCTTATTGCTTGTAGTGATAATTTAACAGGCATGTCAGAAGCAATACAATCAGTTTATCCTAAAACAGAACATCAATTATGCATTGTTCATCAAATTAGAAATAGTTTAAAATATGTTTCATACAAACATCGAAAAGGTCTAGTTGCAGATTTAAAACCAATTTATAGTGCATGTAGTGAAGAACAAGCAATGCAAGCTTTAGAATCGTTTGAAAGTAAATGAAATAAACAATATCCTCAAATTACTAAATCTTGATATAAAAATTGAGATAATTTAATGGTTTTTATTAGTTATCCAGTAGAAATCAAAAGAGTGATTTATACTACAAATGCTATTGAATCTGTTAATAGTCAATTACGAAAAATCATCAGAAATAAAAAAGTTTTTCCTAATGATATGGCAGTTTTCAAAATATTTTATTTGGCAATTGAAAATATAACAAAAAAATGAACATTGCCTATTCAAAATTGAAATACAGCAATTGCTCATTTTATGATAAAATTTGAAGACAGAATTAATCTAAATTAGTAACTTTGTAAAACAAAGATACACAGATTATTAAAAAGCCTCGCTAAAATTTTAAATGCTAAATTTATTTTAGATAAATTTCATGCTTTTCATGTTTTATTTCTTGGTATAATGGCTGGAAGAAGAAAAAATAAAATTGCTAAATTACATTATCAAAATGCAATAAATTTAGGCTTTTCTCCCTTTATGTACTATTTTAATTTTATCACATAAATGCTGAGAAAAGCCTATCTACGGACTTCTCCCCACATTTTTAAATCAAACATAGAATTACAGTTTCAAAACTAGGTATCTTGTTGAATTTATATGCAGCTTCTTTAGCATATAAATGAACATGATGTTTTGCAACTTTGATATGTGTTTTAAATGTTCTTCTTATATGTTTTCAAACTGATTCAATTTGGTTGGTATTTACACCAATTTTTGAAACATAGCCATCTTGATGGTTAACTGTTTCATGCTTAGTGAAAACTGATTTAAAATCGCAATATCCTTTTCAAGAATCAGTATATACAAGACATTTTGAAGAAATGTGGTTTTTTGCAAACTGCAAAAGATTTTTACTCTTTGCGTTTTTCAATACTTTCACAATTAAATTATTGGTTGTTTTTTGATAAATGCCAACAATCAAGGTTTTATTCACCAAGGATCTTCCTTGTTTTTTAAAACCCATATGTGAAAGATACATTTCATCAATTTGCACTGTACCTTCAACAATAAATTGAGGTTTTTGTTTTGCAATACGTGTTCTGATTTTATGAGTCATTCTTCAAGCAGTTTTCAAAGTCACTCCCAATTCTTTTGCAATATCTGTTGATGGAATTCCATGTTTGGTGTTTATTCATCTAAAGATAAGATAAAACCAAGATGTTAAAGATGTTTGTGACCTTGAAAATATGGTGCCTGTGAGAATGCTAAATGTTTGATTACATTTTAAACATCTCATTCTTTTTAAATCAGAAGTATTCAAATTAAAACTAAAACACCTAATACATTTGTTTTCTTTCAAATTTGCTATATATGCAAGACATTGCTGTTCAGTTTGAAAAGCATTGTTGAATTCATTCAGTTTCATTATTCCCTCCACAAGTACATGTGGGGAGAAGTCCGTAAATTTATTTGAAAAAGGTCAATATTATGAATTAATTGATTTTTTACAATCATTAACCTTACAATATAAAAAATTAAAAGTTGGTTATTTTATTAATGCCAAAGATGGTGTATTAAACCAATCATTAGTTGAAAATATTGGTTGCTTTACTGAAACTAATATTAAACAAATTTTAAAGCATATGATTGGTGATAGAACCTATAACATTGATATGTATACAAAAATGGTTAATTTTAAATGCTATCAAATAAATACAGCAATACAATTATTATAATTAAAAATCCCTAAATTAGGGATTTGCCTAAGAGACCACGTACTTTACATACGCTTAGTAATCATAACGGTATACGGTTTATCTTAAAGGACTTTATTACATTATAACATATTAAAAACTTATTAAAATTAATTTTAATAAGAATTTTTGATTTATAAAATTAAGTATTATTATTGACTAATATTTTTCAAGTGTTAAGATTAACATACAATTGCATATTGAAGTCAAAATTATTCTCGTCTAATCTTATAATTTAAAGACAAATTTGAATATTATTGACAACATCGGTAAGCTCCCTTTTTAATTTTAATAATAGTTATACTTTTAGTACTTCTAGTTTTTGGATTTTGATAAGGTTGTGAATAATTATTAATTATATATAAATTATCAATATTATTTTCAGTTAAAGGTTCATTTATACTAACTGCATATAACTTAAATTGATTTAATAAATTTATTTCTTGAAATATTAAATTTTTAATATCAGTCATACTATATTCAATTGTATTATCATTAATATTAGTACTTGCTCTTTGATTTAATTGCATAGTAAAATCAGATGTTTCAACAGCAGTAGTTTTTAATACTTTATCAATATCAATAAAACCTATTTTAATAGTATTTGCTGAAAATTTTAAACTATTATTTTCATTATTTTTAAATAAACGTTCAATTTCATAAATATATATCGTTCTTTTTTTAAATTCATCATATGCTCTATTAATATCTGGGTCACTAGTAGCACGCATCATATTAGTAAAGTCATAAGGAATGTTATCAATTAAATAATCATTTTCTACTTCTGCTTGATTAAGTTTAGTTTGTTTCTGTGGAAATTTCGTTTGTGGTTTGTTGTTGTTTTCCATTGTTCTCTCCTATTAATTGGTTATTTTCGGGATTAAATAATGGCTTTTCTCCCTTTATGTACTATTTTAATTTTAGGCTTTTCTCCCTTTATGTACTATTTTAATTTTATCACATAAATGCTGAGAAAAGCCTATCTACGGACTTCTCCCCACATTTTTAAATCAAACATAGAATTACAGTTTCAAAACTAGGTATCTTGTTGAATTTATATGCAGCTTCTTTAGCATATAATTGAACATGATGTTTTGCAAATTTGATATGTGTTTTAAATGTTCTTCTTATATGTTTTCAAACTGATTCAATTTGGTTGGTATTTACACCAATTTTTGAAACATAGCCATCTTGATGGTTAACTGTTTCATGCTTAGTGAAAACTGATTTAAAATCGCAATATCCTTTTCAAGAATCAGTATATACAAGACATTTTGAAGAAATGTGGTTTTTTGCAAACTGCAAAAGATTTTTACTCTTTGCGTTTTTCAATACTTTCACAATTAAATTATTGGTTGTTTTTTGATAAATGCCAACAATCAAGGTTTTATTCACCAAGGATCTTCCTTGTTTTTTAAAACCCATATGTGAAAGATACATTTCATCAATTTGCACTGTACCTTCAACAATAAATTGAGGTTTTTGTTTTGCAATACGTGTTCTGATTTTATGAGTAATTCTTCAAGCAGTTTTCAAAGTCACTCCCAATTCTTTTGCAATATCTGTTGATGGAATTCCATGTTTGGTGTTTATTCATCTAAAGATAAGATAAAACCAAGATGTTAAAGATGTTTGTGACCTTGAAAATATGGTGCCTGTGAGAATGCTAAATGTTTGATTACATTTTAAACATCTCATTCTTTTTAAATCAGAAGTATTCAAATTAAAACTAAAACACCTAATACATTTGTTTTCTTTCAAATTTGCTATATATGCAAGACATTGCTGTTCAATTTGAAAAGCATTGTTGAATTCATTCAGTTTCATTATTCCCTCCACAAGTACATGTGGGGAGAAGTCCGAAAAGGTATTGAAAATCAAAGTGCAAAATGAAATATTGGTTGTTATACTGAAACAAATATTTGACATGTTTTAAAAGAAATGCTTGGTAATAGAACATATAATATTTTAATTTATATTAAAATGGTTATTTTTAAATGTAATAAGATAAATACAGAAATACAATTATTATAGATTAAAATTGAATTTTTTTTTAAAAAATCAAAATAAAATAAAACTTATTAAATGTGTTTTAATAATAATTTTTGTTGTTTATAAATATTAAATTTATTTTTTAATTTTTTAGTAATTTTTAAAAATAAGTATTTTAGTTTAAATATCTTTTAAAAAATAGTAAGATAAATGTACAATTTCATAAAAATCCAAATTATTTCTTGTCTAAAATTATAATAAGACTATATGAATTAATTTATTCCGGATTTTTGACAATCTCCCATTGTAATTTTCAAAAAGATGTTAAAAATAACTATAAACTAAATATTGTTTTTAACCTATTTACTTTGAGAAAAAAAGTAAATAGGTTTTTATTTTTAAAAGGAGTAAAAAAATGAATAAAGAAATTTAACAAGAAATAAAAAACTTAATGTTTAAAGAAATAAAAAAATTAAGAACATATGCTATTAATTATCATAATTACAAAAAAAACGTACAATTTAATGATATAGATATTCAAAATATAAATAATGGTATTGAAAATAAAAGTAAAAAAAGTAATATAAACAGTATTATGAGAGAACATAATTATGCAAAAAAATTATCTATTTTATAAAAAAATTTAATTTAATTATAAAAATTTTTAATATAAAAAATAGTAAGAACATATGTTCTTACTATTTTTGTAAACTTTGGTTTTGGTAATTTTTTCAATAATTTAAAATTACATCATCATTAAATAAATTAATTTCATTTTTTTTAACTCCTTTTTTTAATTTATTTATATTTTGTCATAATATATTTTGTAAAGGTATTGGATACTTTCATATTCGACGATTAGTTTTAAATTCTTTCAAATCTAACAGTTTATAAGAACGATTAGGAAATACTTTAATATCTAAATCATAATCAATGTATTTAACTGTTTGCGAATCTAAAATAAAGGGACTGGCAATATTACAATAATAATGAACACCATCATTACGAATCATACAAATAATATTGTATCAATCATTTTTAAAAAATAACCAAATTGCTGGATCAACGGTTGTTCATTTACGACCATTAATTTCAGTAATTGTTACATTCTCATTTACTAAAACTAAATATTTTTCAGTATCTTCTAAAACAATTGAATTATTTCAACTACGATATAAATCGCCATTATGCTTATATGCATGAATTGAAAGTATTTGCCCTTCTTTAAGGTACATATACATTTAAACCTCAACTTTCTGCAAATCATAATCAAGTATATAGGGGCGTTGCCCCTAGTTGCTTCGCAACTTACCCCAGTGGCGTAAACGCCACGGCCAACCAACGAAGGTTCTGGTTGGCTTCGACCAATAATATAGGTTTACTCTATTTTAACATCTTTCTTATTTTTCTTAGAATATTTATTTCTATAATAACAAGCACGGCATACAGTATTTTCAGTTTCTTTCTTTTCAGTTTGTAATATATTATCCAACTTATCTAATCCTACTACTCTAATATCATCAACAGTAAAATCTAATGCTTGTGATTGTTCATAGTCTTTAACATTACTTAATTCACTCTTTAAAGAATGAATATAATTTAAAGCACGACTATTATATCTTTGTAAATAAGACCTAGGAAATCATAAACTAAAAGTCATAGTTTCACCACTATAACTTGGTGGTAAACCACCACGTTTAATTATTCGCTTTGTTTGTCTTTTAGATAATACAACTTTATTATAATCATCAATATTAGTGTAAATATTTACTTTAAACTTAACTAAAAATAACAAAATACGCATTCTTTTAACTTGCACAATATATTCCACTTTTTCACGTGCTTGTTTTGGTATTCTATCGGGGTGTTGTTCAATCATATACATAATTCCATTAAAATTATGACCTATTAATTTACAAAACATTCCCAAACTTTCTTGTGTTTCTTTAAATTCAGGTGACAAATCATTACTATTAATTTTCAAACCTAACTCATCTAAAACAACCATATCACACTCTTTAAAAGCATAATTACTATTTAATTGATTAAATTTAAAAACATCATCATAAGAACAACGATAACTATATTAATTACGTACTTTAATAGGAATAAGACTTACTACTCTACCTTTATGTTTTTGTGCTAAACAACAAGCAAGAGCAGATTTACCAGTTCTTGGAGGTGCAGAAATAATATAACTACCTACACGTTGTAATATCTTTATATTTTTTCTAGTTATTAAAAATGGATACAATATTATTAATAATAAAAGTCCTAAAAGAACATAACCATATCAAGGCATTATTTCAACTCCTAACCAACTAAAAACCCAACTGCTTTTAAAAATACTCACAATGTTAAAACTTGTTCTAAACCACTAGTAAAATCAACATTTAAAACACAACTAATAGTATCATCAAAAATACGTCTCAATAATCCGTCAAGTTTAGTAAAAAACTCTCTTAATGGTTCTACTGGTAAAACTTTACCAACAACGCCATAAAGTACTCACCTAAAAGAATTACGCAAATGACCAAAAACATCATATCAACTAACACGCTCATACTCAGGATTAAAAGGACTATTTGGTGGTACTGGGGTTACTTTCTCACTTGAAAAAATATTAATTTGACCAAAATTTAACCGTGGTGACATATGTGAAAATGAATCACCATGAACATCAAAAAATACTGTTAAATGTCTTAAATTTGGAACACGAATAGGCATAGTAACAAAATTATATAAATCTTGCTGATAAATATCATTATCAACCTTACCTTTAAAAACATACTTTGTATCACCAACATTATCTAAAAAACTAAAAACAAAATTAGCAGTAAAAGTTTTAAAATATTCATATTCAAAATAAAACATAAAACCTTGAATATAAAAACTTAAAGGTTTATCAATTTCAAAATTTAACTGTGTTTGAAAATTTATAACTCTCCTATCAGCATTAACAAAATTAAAACGATTAGTATTCTTTTCTGCAACATAATTATGATTAAACATAATACGTGAAAATTCATCCAATTGTTTTCTATTAAAAGTATAAACACCAGACCCCATATTTATCTCTTGTGACGGAACACCAACTGTATCACTATAATAAGAACATATATAAGTACCCTGATTACCAATAAATTCACCACTTACTAATTTTAAATCCGGTTGGTCAACATCAAAATAAGCAGAATTTCATGGAATTGTTGCTCAATCATCAAAACTATGGTATTTAACATGTTTAACCATTTCTTTTGTAATATCATAATTAACAATATTAGGGTCATTTGAAGCAATTAAACTAGTTGGTGCTTGAACAGAAGTATTTACAACAAAAAATAATTTTGCAAACTTAAATCACATAATTATTTACCAAATAAACATTTTAAAATTCACCATGAACCATAAAACAAAACAAATCCAATAAAAAACTGAGTTCCATAAATTACTAAATTTCATAAAATAGTAGTAAAATCATCAACTGGATTACCTATAAACATAGTTCAATAGTCAACTATACATTGATGTATTTTATTGTAAATTTCTAAAACACTCATACTTAACACCTACCCAAACAATGACCTAAAAACAAATTTAATAGCACGATAAATAAAATTAAAAAATACACCCAATACCAATCAAAAAGTCAAATTAAACAAAATATAAACTTCATTAGTAATATTTGGTTGATTTAAAAATATTTGAATATCTTTACTAGAAAATATAAAAACGGACTTCTCCCCACATGTACTTGTGGAGGGAATAATGAAACTGAATGAATTCAACAATGCTTTTCAAACTGAACAGCAATGTCTTGCATATATAGCAAATTTGAAAGAAAACAAATGTATTAGGTGTTTTAGTTTTAATTTGAATACTTCTGATTTAAAAAGAATGAGATGTTTAAAATGTAATCAAACATTTAGCATTCTCACAGGCACCATATTTTCAAGGTCACAAACATCTTTAACATCTTGGTTTTATCTTATCTTTAGATGAATAAACACCAAACATGGAATTCCATCAACAGATATTGCAAAAGAATTGGGAGTGACTTTGAAAACTGCTTGAAGAATGACTCATAAAATCAGAACACGTATTGCAAAACAAAAACCTCAATTTATTGTTGAAGGTACAGTGCAAATTGATTAAATGTATCTTTCACATATGGGTTTTAAAAAACAAGGAAGATCCTTGGTGAATAAAACCTTGATTGTTGGCATTTATCAAAAAACAACCAATAATTTAATTGTGAAAGTATTGAAAAACGCAAAGAGTAAAAATCTTTTGCAGTTTGCAAAAAACCACATTTCTTCAAAATGTCTTGTATATACTGATTCTTGAAAAGGATATTGCGATTTTAAATCAGTTTTCACTAAGCATGAAACAGTTAACCATCAAGATGGCTATGTTTCAAAAATTGGTGTAAATACCAACCAAATTGAATCAGTTTGAAAACATATAAGAAGAACATTTAAAACACATATCAAAGTTGCAAAACATCATGTTCATTTATATGCTAAAGAAGCTGCATATAAATTCAACAAGATACCTAGTTTTGAAACTGTAATTCTATGTTTGATTTAAAAATGTGGGGAGAAGTCCGTAGATAGGCTTTTCTCAGCATTTATGTGATAAAATTAAAATAGTACATAAAGGTAGAAAAGCCTATAAAAATAAAATGCAATATACTAAAAACAAAATTAGACATAATTAATCACCAATACCAAAGTCACGAGTTGAACTACCAGTAAAATTATTACCGCCAGAACCACCTTTAAACTTACCTTGTTGTTTATTTCTTGTTTTTACTTTTTCAACACGTCTTTGATAACTCTTAGCAATTTGTTGACCAGTACCAACACCCAAAGAAACAGAACTTTTACCAATAAACTTAACAGCATATCCTAACCCTAATGTTGGCAACATCAACTCGGGTAAAATAACCCTAAATGCAAATCTAAGCAAAATCAAAAATATCATTAACGTACCTAAATTAAAACCTAAATCACCAAGTGGAAAACTAAAAAACTTCATAAAAATTGAAGCAAATAATTGCATAACGGTTGTAATAAAAGGTATAAACATAATTTCACTCCTAATGTCTTGTAAATCTAAATAATCCTAAAATTAAATAAAATACAAAACTAACATTTATTAAAGCAAGAATAGGCAAAGGTAAAGTGTATAAACTATCATAAAAGAACGACTTAATAAAAAGTGTCACAGTATGTAATCCAGCAAAAGAACTTAAATACTGCATATAAATAGTTTGTACCAAAGTATTAACAACTGGTAAAAGTCTACCTAATAAAGGTAAAACAAAAACCAAACTAAAAAATAACTTTACCATTGAGGCTTTTTAATAATCTGTGTATCTTTGTTTTATAAAGTACTAGTTTAGATTAATTCTATCTTCAAATTTTATCATAAAATGAGCAATTGCTGTATTTCAATTTTGAATAGGCAATGTTCATTTTTTTGTTATATTTTCAATTGCCAAGTAAAATATTTTGAAAACTGCCATATCATTAGGAAAAACTTTTTTATTTCTGATGATTTTTCGTAATTGACTATTAACAGATTCAATAGCATTTGTAGTATAAATCACTCTTTTGATTTCTACTGGATAACTAATAAAAACCATTAAATTATCTCAATTTTTATATCAAGATTTAGTAATTTGAGGATATTGTTTATTTCATTTACTTTCAAACGATTCTAAAGCTTGCATTGCTTGTTCTTCACTACATGCACTATAAATTGGTTTTAAATCTGCAACTAGACCTTTTCGATGTTTGTATGAAACATATTTTAAACTATTTCTAATTTGATGAACAATGCATAATTGATGTTCTGTTTTAGGATAAACTGATTGTATTGCTTCTGACATGCCTGTTAAATTATCACTACAAGCAATAAGAATATCATTTAAGCCACGATTTTTCATTTCTGTGAAATTAGATAATCAAAACTTAGAACCTTCATTTTCACTAATTCATAATCCTAAAACATCTTTTTTGCCTTCTAAATCAACTCCTAATGCTATATAAACTGATTTGTTAATAATCCGTTTATCTTGTCGTACTTTAACTACTATACAATCAAAATAAACAATAGGATAAATACTTTCTAATGGTCGATTTTGTCATGCTTTAACATCATCAATAACATCATCAGTAATTTGACTAATAACACTTTCACTAATATCAGCACCATGATATAACTCTTGCAACTGCATTCTAATGTCAGATAATGTCATTCCTTTTGCATACAAGGAAAGAACTTGTTGATCAAAACCATCAAATCTTCTTTGCCTTTTAGGAACTATTACAGGAGTAAAATTACTATTGCGATCTCTTGGTACATCAATTTCAATTTTACCTTGTTGAGTTATTAATTTTTTTGAACTTGTACCATTACGAGCATTTTCAGTAGTACTATGTTGATTTTTTTCATATCCTAAATAATTTTGCATTTCAGAATTCAACATTTTTTCAACTAATCTTTTTGTTAATTCTTTATATAAACCGCCAGGTTTAAAAACTGTTGTTAAATCTTCAGTATTTTCTAGTAATAAATCTACTGCTTTTGATATTGGATGATTATTATTAAAGTTATCTTTTTTAGCCATCTGTAACTCACTCTTTCTAGTCATTTAATTATATTTACTAGAATTAATTAAACATAGTTATTTTTGTAAGTTACACAGATTACTAAACATTTCCGGTTGATTTTGTAAATCCATTGCATTTATTTTTTTAGTTTTATTAAAACTTAATCGGTTGATTTTTTCTTCAAATACATGTTTCTCATTATTAGCAATTTCTTTTTCTAATAATAAATTTTTAAGTTGATCAGTTTTAATTAAAATATCCTTATTTATATCTTTGTTCTTATTAACACAACCAAAAGTAAAAATAATAATAATATAATTTAATACTGAATTTATTTTTTTCTGTTCAAAATGTGCAATATCTCTTTCAATATTGGTAATTTCTCTTTCAATATTGGTAATTTTTTTAGTTATATTTAATAATTTTTTTTGATTTTGTTTTATTTTTAATTTTTTCATTTTTTTTAAAAAAAATTCAGAAATTTTCTTATCTTTTGAAAAATCTTTGGCAAAAGATAAACTATCATTACCCATTTTATCTTTTTCAATAAAATTAGCACCCTTATCAATTAATAAATTAATAAATTTTAAATCAGCATTACCCATTATAGCATAATGTAAAGGAGTATTATCTCTATTATTTTTGACATTTATATTAGCGCCATATTTAATTAATAGATCTGCAGTTTCTAAAAAATTATGAAAAAATGCATAATGTAAAGGAGTATTACCAGAATTATCTTTTTCATTTATATTTAAATTATTTATTTTATTAGTAAGAAAATAAATAACTTCCTTATTATTACCATTTTGTAAAAAGTAAATAAAAAGTTTTTGATCAAAAACTTTTCTTAAGTTTTCATCTGTTAATATTCTTTTTGCTTCATTCAATTCTTGCATTTTAAGTTTTGATTGAGGATTATTATTTTTATCTGGGTGAGTTTTTAGAGCAGTCTGTTTGAATTTTTTTTTAATTTCTGCTACTGATGCTGTTGGTAATACATTTAATATATCATAATAATTAGAAATTAATGATTTATCTTTCAAAATTCTTTTTTTCTCCTTTCAAAATAAAAAACCCATTTACTTTAAAATAAAGTAATGAGTTAAAAACAATATTTAGTTTTCAAATAAAGTATACATATTTGACTATTAATTTGGTAAATTTAAATATTTAAACGGACTTCTCCCCACATGTACTTGTGGAGGTAATAATGAAACTGAATGAATTCAACAATGCTTTTCAAACTGAACAGCAATGTCTTGCATATATAGCAAATTTGAAAGAAAACAAATGTATTAGGTGTTTTAGTTTTAATTTGAATACTTCTGATTTAAAAAGAATGAGATGTTTAAAATGTAATCAAACATTTAGCATTCTCACAGGCACCATATTTTCAAGGTCACAAACATCTTTAACATCTTGGTTTTATCTTATCTTTAGATGAATAAACACCAAACATGGAATTCCATCAACAGATATTGCAAAAGAATTGGGAGTGACTTTGAAAACTGCTTGAAGAATGACTCATAAAATCAGAACACGTATTGCAAAACAAAAACCTCAATTTATTGTTGAAGGTACAGTGCAAATTGATGAAATGTATCTTTCACATATGGGTTTTAAAAAACAAGGAAGATCCTTGGTGAATAAAACCTTGATTGTTGGCATTTATCAAAAAACAACCAATAATTTAATTGTGAAAGTATTGAAAAACGCAAAGAGTAAAAATCTTTTGCAGTTTGCAAAAAACCACATTTCTTCAAAATGTCTTGTATATACTGATTCTTGAAAAGGATATTGCGATTTTAAATCAGTTTTCACTAAGCATGAAACAGTTAACCATCAAGATGGCTATGTTTCAAAAATTGGTGTAAATACCAACCAAATTGAATCAGTTTGAAAACATATAAGAAGAACATTTAAAACACATATCAAAGTTGCAAAACATCATGTTCATTTATATGCTAAAGAAGCTGCATATAAATTCAACAAGATACCTAGTTTTGAAAATGTAATGCTATGTTTGATTTAAAAATGTGGGGAGAAGTCCGTAGATAGGCTTTTATCAGCATTTATGTGATAAAATTAAAATAGTACATAAAGGGAGAAAAGCCTATTTAAATTTACCAAACATTCTTTAGTGAACTTTATTTTATTCATCAGATTTTAATAATTCAATTAAATTCATTTTATTTAATTCATGATTATTAATAATAAATGTTGAAATATATATACCACCAATTATGATAAAACTTACTGGTAATATTCATCATGTTATTGTAAATGGTAAAGCCACACCAACAAAACTAATAAGAATATTAATTAAACCATAAATAGCAAGGTAACCTAGGGCAAACCCTACAATATAACCAAGTAATACTCAAGGTGTAAAAATACCTAAAGTAAAAGAATTAATTTCTCAATTAGTATATCCTTCTGCTTTCATATGAGCCATAAAACGACGAAATTGATCGGTAAATAAATCAGTAATCATAATAACAATTAATATTGAACAAATAATCGTTGTCACAATAAATAAAGCACTAGCACTGAAAGCAATATCTGACATTTTAGTAAGCATTGCTTGTTGTCTTGATAATAAATAATTTTTTTTGACCATTGGTATATTTTGATTACCACTTAAACTAGTGGTTGCATAAATAGTATAATCATCTAAATTTGATTTAAAACTCATTCTTCCAATTAAATCAAAAACATTAGCATTAGCACTTAACTTACCATTAAATCATTGAAATACATCCGTTCCTGAATAATAAGGATTATCATCAATATAACTATAACCCATAATTTCATTAGCTCATTTTTGATCAACATAGGCTTTAGGAGTATCATAAGAATCTTGAATTCCCACAACTTGATATGTATGAAGTGGATTATCATTACCTGTAATATTTTTTCATCATGTTGGCATGTTATTTTTAATATCAGCTTGTAAACTATTAGCATTAATATTATTTTCTTTAGTTAAAATATTATTATTAACCATTCCCATAAATCATTCTGCTGGGCGGTTTAATAAAATACTTAATGGATCTTTAGGATCAAATCCATTATATGACTTTACCAAATCATATGAAAAAGGTCTAATTCATTTACCTGTTAAATCGGAAATATTTTCTAAATTAAATTCAATAATTTTAGTCCCATCAGCTGTTGGAATTGTACCCTCTATAGCATGATGATCAATATCAGAAGGCAATTTTAATCAAATATCATTAATATTATTTCAAGTACTAGGTTCATTATTTATAATTGGTTGTCCTTTTTCATCATACATACCATTATACCTAGTACCATGGATATCACTATATTCTTTACTATTATCAGATAATTTTATTTTTTGATCACCACGATAATTTCATTTTGTTCCACTTTTTGATCAGATGCCACCATTTGTAGTATAAGAATCTGTTGGTGGTGTTTCACCGTAATATCAATTTTCTTTTGGTAAAGGAATACTTTTACCATCAATATTTTTATAACATAAAGTATTAACTTGTGGTACACCACTAAATTGTGAACCAACATCTAATCCAAATTTAGATTGAAAAGCACGATTGATAACTATTGGAATAGCATTAGCATTAGCATTATATTTTAAAGCTTTAACTTCATCATTTTTTAATACTAACATTGCAGTATTGGGATTAATCCCAATAACATCCATTAGTTCTTTTTTAGCAATTTTTGTACTTTCATCAACACCAACTTTAAACTGTGTTACTAATTCTTCATCTGGTCCATTAATATCACCATTATTAGTAGTTTTTGGATTAAAAGCAATAGTATTATGACCAATACTAAAATAATCATAAGGATCTTCTTTAATATTAGGTCTTGGCAAACTATCAATACTCTGACGAACAAAGCCCGGTAATACTTGATTTAAAATTTCTTTAATTGCCTCTGGACCAGGGGGAACTCCAGGATTGGGAACCTGCAAAATATTAGGTAATTGGCCACTTGCAAAATTAACAATATTATATGAAAATATTTTTGATGGTGTATTATCTTCTTTACTTAAATCAGTTATTAACTGATTACTAAAAGCTTTGCCACCTAATCAACTATATGATCAAACTAAATCATTAAGACCTAATGTCCCTGTTGATTGTTCTTGATAATAAGAGGACATTTTTTTTATAAACTCTGCTCTTTCAGATTCAGGAAAAGATGAATCGAAAGTAAAAATATCAGCAAAATTATTAGTTAATTTTTCTTTTTTAAACAATAATTGATTATATCATCCAACACGTGCCTTTTTCTCATCATAAACAATTTTATCTTCAGGTCAAGGCATAGCACCATAAGTTGGATAATATTTCTCACCACTTGGTCGATTAAAAAAATCTCATGAATATAATCCATATTTACTCATCGGCATATTCGGCATTGGTGTTTGATACTCATAATAATTTTTATATTTTTGAGTTTTGAAATAATTAACTTTTAAACTATTAATAGTGGCAGGAACTAGTGTTGTTGCTACAATTGAAAGTGAAGCTAAAGTAATAACTCCCGAAGTAACTAAAATTTTTTTTCAACTAGTTTTTGATAATGATAATAAAAAACGAAGACGAAAATTATTTTGTAAAAACTTGCTAGCTCTACTTTTAGGAACACCTAAAGCTAAATCACTATCTTTTTTAATTAAAAATAAAGGATCACGTTTTAAAAGACGAAAGGCAGTTAATAAAGTAACAACTGTAATAAAACCAATAATTAAAACAATTGAAATAAATAATGGAACAACATCAAAGTTATAAACATTATATGGTAAAACAAATAAAGTATTAAAAATCTCAGTTAAATATACCTGAATTACAAGACCAACAATTCAGCCAATTGGAATTGCAATTAATAGCGTTAATAATGGATATGCCAAATAAGAAATCGTAATTTGTCATGTTTTATAACCTATTGATTTTAAAATACCCATTGAAACTTGTCCATGTTGGATTGCCTTTTTAACAATTAAAGTGGTGATAAAAATAACAACCGCTAGTAAAAATAATACGCCTGCTATTGCTGCAAATAAAAACCCAATTATTGCTGAATTAAATATCTTTTCTTTACTATTATAAAGCGAAAACTGACTATTGCTACTTGTAACTACAGGATTTGGATTAATAAGATATGTAGAAGATGATTGTCGTGTTGGGTTAGTATTACCATATTTCTCAACTAAATACTTATTATAATCATATTGATTTAAATCACTAACACCATTATCACTAAATATTGTTTTTTGAAAAAAATCATTAAATAAATCAACATCAAATTCATGAATACTATTTTTAGGAATATTATTTCATTTTGTAAAATACATTAAAGTATTATCGGTTTTTTCTGCTGTCTTATATCAATTTCCATCATTTCATGCTGAAGGTGTAACATAAGCAATAAATTCAGTTCTTGTATTAGGAATTGGATCTAAGTCACTAATCGTTGGATAAATATCATAAGCATCACCACCAATACCACTAACAATAAAGTCAGTACCATTAATATTAATATGATCGCCTGGTTTATAAGCTTTATTACTTTTATTTTTTCTTGCATATTGTGGCGTAATAACTATTTCATTTTTACTTGTTGGTGCAACACCTTCAAATACTTTTAGATTAGTATGATTTAAAGCATTAGGTAAACCAATATCAATAATTTTAGTATTAATTTGAGTATTATTAATTACTCCAGCACTGGCAGTAAATTGATTACGAACATATAAATCACGCATTTGTAATGCTGCAACCGCACGAATTAAATATGTAGAAAATGCATCTCTTTCAGTGCCATCACTAATCACATTATAGTTAAAAGGTGAATGATAACCAATAGAAGTATTAGTAAAATTAGTATAAATCTTACTATCTGATTCTGTTGCAGAAAAATTACGATAAATTCTCATTCATTGACCATTCATACCATACTCATTATCTAATTTTGGATCAGTTTCAGTTTCCTTAACTACTTTAATAAAAAGTTCATTTCTTTCTGTTGGATCTTGCAAATTAACACTATCAGGAATAGTAGCATCATTAGAAGAAGATCTAAAATTTATTTTATTTTCTAAAATTCAAGTGGTAACTTTATCATTATCAGTTTCCTTTAATATCGGATCTGTTGAATGTTTTGTAATCCATTCCTTAATAAAAGTATTAATAGATTGAAGAATATTGGGTGCTGTTTTTTTTAAGAAAACATCGCGATATAAATCATCTGCTGCTGTTTTAAAATGGTTTTTTAAATTTTCATTAGCAGCATTTTTTGATTTTAATAATAATTGACCATAGATGCTTGCTTTAACATTATTATTATTCAAATTAAAAACTAAAGGATTATCCGGATTTGTTCATCTTATATCATTAAACCCAGTAATATTGCCTGTATTATCACGAGTATAATCAATAGTTAAGTTATCTTTAGTGATTGGTAGTATTTCTTGATCTGTACCTATTTTTGTATCATCAAAATAAAGCGCTTTAGTACTTTTACTATTAGTTCCATCTTGAACATAAAATCGACCTAACTTTAAACTAAAAGCTTGATTAGCAATTTGTTTAATACCTTGCGACACTGGTGAATAAGGTAAAACAGCATCAAACTTAAGATCATTTAATCCTAATTGATTACTTCCTTCAATCATTCTAACGTATGATATTCAACTTCCAGTAACCAACGAAGTTGCAAAAGCAGTAAGTAATAGTAAAATAACTAATTGTAATTTACTTTTTCATGTAGCAACTAAAGTCTGCTTTAATAGTAACGCATTCTTAAATAAACTTTTTTTTGATTTCTTATTAGTAGATACCATTTTTTTATTATTCGCTTTTTCGCGTTTATTTAACCTTGCCATTACAGTTCTCCCTAATTCCTGAAATTAAAATTTTGCATTTAATTTTAATTATTAAGTTCACATATGGATTAATAATATCACACTTATACAAAATTAATATATAGGATAATTTTAAAATAAATAATAGATAGTTTTTATAATGTTTAATTTTTCTCTGTTTGATATATTACCATATTTAAATTGTTTATTTAAATAAATTTTAAAATTAAAATAACTAATGATACAATTTGTAAGAAATAAATTTAATTATTTTCAGAGTTAAATATATTAAATTTTAGTAAAATAAAATTGACAAAAATAACACTTTATTTAAGGAGAACTGCTATGAAAAAAGTATTTACCAAGTTAGGAATTATCTTAATAGCAAGTGCCACTATTTTACCTCTATCGGCTTGTACCTTTAATTTTTATGTTAACCGTGTAACTAATAGTATCGCTAAAAGTTTTGCTGACCAAACTTCTGCTTTAATTAAAAGTATGGTTATGTCAAAAGAGTTAGGTGCTGATACTAGTAGTACTAATGATGATATTATGGGAAAAATTAAAAATAATAGTATTAATAATTTAACTAAAAATACTAGTTTAAATAATTGAGGTGATTTACAAACACGTTGAGGGGAAAATGGAAAAATTGATGTAAATAACTTTGATCCTAATAATTTTTTTAAAGCTTCTGGAACAGGTGAATTAACTAAAACCATCAATAGTAAAAAGCAAGTTAATGATGTTTTTTCATCACTTGATTATATTAGAACTATATCAATTATGGCTAACCCACAATTAGAAAATATAGTTGTAGGTGCTGGTATGGACCCCATTTCTAGTTTTTTAAAATCATTACAAGGTGACTTAAGCAGTTTACCATCTGGATTACAATTAGTTGCTAATTTAATTAATAACTATGGTCCTAATTTTTTAAATCCGATAACTAGAGTATTTGGTAATTTAGTCAATGGCAGTTGATCTGATCAACAAACTTCTACACCCACTGATGAAGAAACATTAACTAAGTTTATGAATAATTGAAAAGATGATAGTGGTCAACCTTATAGCGCTTGAAATGATGATGGAAAATGAAAAATAAGTCCAAGTTTTGGTCAATTTACTGGTCATAAAGTTGAAAATTGAAAATCAAAACAAGATTATGATTTATATCATGGTGGAACTTTAATTAATTACTTGTTTTGAAAAATGAGTGAAGACAATAAAATTTTTGGTAAAGATGGTAAAACTCCAAGGTATTTAGGTAATATTCTTTCAGAATATATAACTGTTAATGGTATAAATCCACCGGATGTTCAATTTGATGATAAAGGATTTTTTGCTGATATTGAAAAATACTTTCCCTATCTTTTAACTAACCCACTTTATATCTTAACAATTATTGAAGCAATTATTTCGGTTATTAAAAAATGAATATTAGATATGCCCGATATTACTGAAGGTGTTAAAAATTTAACAATTGGTAATGGTTATCCATCAAAGCCAAGTCCTGGTAGCTATAATTTACTTGATATTATCAATACTATAAAATCTTTAATTAGCCAACCAGAAAAATTAAAACAAATACTTCTAACCGTATTTGGTAAAACTACAGAAGAAACTCGTGGTTTCGATACATTTCTTTATGATGTTAAACTTAATTTAAAAGTTAAAATTGGTCCTTTACCTATATCAGCAAATTTAACCTTAGGCGGGCTTATTGGTGATAGTGCATATGATCCTAGTCCATTAATTGATACCATTATCAAAGCAATTAATACAGATAGTGTTAAAAACATTATTACTAGTATTACTGATCTAATTACCAAAATTTCAGAACAATACCAAGGTAATGAAGGTATTAATATTGATCTACAAGATTTAGAGAATTTTTTATTTAATAATACTACTGGTCTCTTAATAATTCTTAAAAATGATACTATTGTTACTCTAAAAAACATAATTAATAAAAGTGATGTAACAGCAACCGATGTCGAAGAATTATATAAATCATTAGGTGGACACATTAATAAAGATGATCGAGAATATCCAACTTTTACTCAAGGTTCAATACTTGATATTTTACAAAAAACTATGCTTGAACCAAACAGTCAACTAAATAATATCTTAAATTTATTACTTGGTACTACTTATGAAAGTCATAAATTAGGAATTAAAAATATTATTACTGCTAATAATAATCAATGAATTAAAGATAACTATGAAGTTTATTTTGATGCTGATAACACAACCGGCATTAATAAAAAAATAGGTAATAATTCTGATATTACTATGACTAAAACTACCATCAATAATATCGAAACAATTAATTTAAAATATGATTTTACATATAAAATTAAAAACACTACATATCATTTTATTATCACTGCTATTGATATTGAAAATTTAATTGATTTTCAAGGTATACGTACTTTTAAATTTAAAAGTATTACTTTAGTAAAATAAAAAACTAATTTTAATGTATTATTTACTAGGTTAGTTAAGTAACGTTTTTGTTTTATATTTGTTTTTATAATTTTTTATGTTAAAATTCATTTGTTATTAAAATGTAGGCTTTTCTCCCTTTATGTACTATTTTAATTTTATCACATAAATGCTGAGAAAAGCCTATCTACGGACTTCTCCCCACATTTTTAAATCAAACATAGAATTACAGTTTCAAAACTAGGTATCTTGTTGAATTTATATGCAGCTTCTTTAGCATATAAATGAACATGATGTTTTGCAACTTTGATATGTGTTTTAAATGTTCTTCTTATATGTTTTCAAAATGATTCAATTTGGTTGGTATTTACACCAATTTTTGAAAAATAGCCATCTTGATGGTTAACTGTTTCATGCTTAGTGAAAACTGATTTAAAATCGCAATATCCTTTTCAAGAATCAGTATATACAAGACATTTTGAAGAAATGTGGTTTTTTGCAAACTGCAAAAGATTTTTACTCTTTGCGTTTTTCAATACTTTCACAATTAAATTACGGACTTCTCCCCACATGTACTTGTGGAGAGAATAATGAAACTGAATGAATTCAACAATGCTTTTCAAACTGAACAGCAATGTCTTGCATATATAGCAAATTTGAAAGAAAACAAATGTATTAGGTGTTTTAGTTTTAATTTGAATACTTCTGATTTAAAAAGCATGAGATGTTTAAAATGTAATCAAACATTTAGCATTCTCACAGGCACCATATTTTCAAGGTCACAAACATCTTTAACATCTTGGTTTTATCTTATTGGAATGGCAACCCTTTTTAGGACTATTTTTTGGTAGACATTTGTTTTTGATAATTAACTGGAGTTAAGTAGTTTAAAGTGCCGTGAATTCTTATGTTGTTATATCAATTGATGTAATCAAATAATTCTAATTTTAATTGGATTAATGATGTAAAATTTTTATCATTAATAAATTCGGTTTTGAAAGTTTTAAAGGTTGCTTCAGCAACAGCGTTATCATAAGGACAACCTTTTTTGCTTAAAGAGCGATTAATATTGAATGCTAGTAAAAGTTTATCAATAATTTTATTATTAAATTCATTACCGCGATCACTATGAAATATTTGAATATCTTTTAAACAGCGATTTGAGTGCATAAATGCTTGATATACTAATGATGCATCTTTTTTAGTACCTACACTATGTCCAATTATTTCGCGGTTAAATAGGTCAATTAATAAACAAATATAGTTTCACTTACCATTTACTTGAACATAAGTTAAATCACTAACAATAACTTCATTTTTAACTCTATTATTAAAGTTTCTATTAACAAGATTGGTTATTTGACTATCATTGACTTTATTATGATAATTTTTGAATGATAATTTAGTGTATTTTGATATTAAATTATGTTTATTCATAATTTCTTTAATTTTTCGTCTTGATAAATAAATTTCTTGGTTTTCTAGAATGACTTTTAATCTTCTAGTACCATAAACTTCTTTATTTTTTTTAAAAGCACTAATAACAGCTTGTTCATAAATATTATTTTGAATTTTATTTTTTTTCTTTAAATTAAAATAATATGTTGATTTAGAGAGTTTTAAAAAATGACACATTGTGCGAATTTTATATTTAGATTTATTATTTGCAATAATCTCTACTTTCTGCCTATTATTAGTGCTGCTTGCTTTAAAATATCATTTTCCATTCTTAATTGTTTTAATTCTTTTCTTAATTTAATTAATTCATTTTCTTCAACAGAACGATTATCTTTAGTTTTAAAACTACCTGAATTAGTAAATTGCTTAATTCAATTGTAAGTAGCTGCTCTTGTAACATTATATTCTTTAGCAAGGCAAGATACTGATTTGCCACTTTGATATAAAGCTACTATTTGTTTTTTAAATTCATCGGTATATGAGTTAATATTGGCCATAATTATAGTTCCTTTCTTTGTTCACTTGTCTACGTAATTAGTGTCCAATAAAGTGTAACCCATCCAGTCCAATAAAGTGTAACCCATCCATATCTTTAGATGAATAAACACCAAACATGGAATTCCATCAACAGATATTGCAAAAGAATTGGGAGTGACTTTGAAAACTGCTTGAAGAATGACTCATAAAATCAGAACACGTATTGCAAAACAAAAACCTCAATTTATTGTTGAAGGTACAGTGCAAATTGATGAAATGTATCTTTCACATATGGGTTTTAAAAAACAAGGAAGATCCTTGGTGAATAAAACCTTGATTGTTGGCATTTATCAAAAAACAACCAATAATTTAATTGTGAAAGTATTGAAAAACGCAAAGAGTAAAAATCTTTTGCAGTTTGCAAAAAACCACATTTCTTCAAAATGTCTTGTATATACTGATTCTTGAAAAGGATATTGCGATTTTAAATCAGTTTTCACTAAGCATGAAACAGTTAACCATCAAGATGGCTATGTTTCAAAAATTGGTGTAAATACCAACCAAATTGAATCAGTTTGAAAACATATAAGAAGAACATTTAAAACACATATCAAAGTTGCAAAACATCATGTTCATTTATATGCTAAAGAAGCTGCATATAAATTCAACAAGATACCTAGTTTTGAAACTGTAATTCTATGTTTGATTTAAAAATGTGGGGAGAAGTCCGTAGATAGGCTTTTCTCAGCATTTATGTGATAAAATTAAAATAATACATAAAGGGAGAAAAGCCTTAAATTATTGGTTGTTTTTTGATAAATGCCAACAATCAAGGTTTTATTCACCAAGGATCTTCCTTGTTTTTTAAAACCCATATGTGAAAGATACATTTCATCAATTTGCACTGTACCTTCAACAATAAATTGAGGTTTTTGTTTTGCAATACGTGTTCTGATTTTATGAGTCATTCTTCAAGCAGTTTTCAAAGTCACTCCCAATTCTTTTGCAATATCTGTTGATGGAATTCCATGTTTGGTGTTTATTCATCTAAAGATAAGATAAAACCAAGATGTTAAAGATGTTTGTGACCTTGAAAATATGGTGCCTGTGAGAATGCTAAATGTTTGATTACATTTTAAACATCTCATTCTTTTTAAATCAGAAGTATTCAAATTAAAACTAAAACACCTAATACATTTGTTTTCTTTCAAATTTGCTATATATGCAAGACATTGCTGTTCAGTTTGAAAAGCATTGTTGAATTCATTCAGTTTCATTATTCTGGATGGGTTACACTTTATTGGACACTAATTACATAGACAAGTGAACAAAGAAAGGAACTATAATTATGGCCAATATTAACTCATATACCGATGAATTTAAAAAACAAATAGTAGCTTTATATCAAAGTGGCAAATCAGTATCTTGCCTTGCTAAAGAATATAATGTTACAAGAGCAGCTACTTACAATTGAATTAAGCAATTTACTAATTCAGGTAGTTTTAAAACTAAAGATAATCGTTCTGTTGAAGAAAATGAATTAATTAAATTAAGAAAAGAATTAAAACAATTAAGAATGGAAAATGATATTTTAAAGCAAGCAGCACTAATAATAGGCAGAAAATAGAAATTATTGTCAAAAATAAAGTTAAATATAAAATTCGCACAATGTGTCATTTTTTAAAAATCTCTAAATCAACATATTATTTTAATTTAAAGAAAAAAGAAAATAAAATCAAAAATAATATTTATGATGAAGCTGTTATTAGTGCTTTTAAAGAAAATAAAGAAGTTTATGGTACTAGAAGATTAAAAGTCATTCTAGAAAACCAAGAAATTTATTTATCAAGACGAAAAATTAAAGAAATTATGAATAAACATAATTTAATATCAAAATACACTAAATTATCATACAAAAATCATAATAAAGTCAATGATAGTCAAATAACCAATCTTGTTGATAGAAACTTTAATAATAGAGTTAAAAATGAAGTTATTGTTAGTGATTTAACTTATGTTCAAGTAAATGGTAAGTGAAACTATATTTGTTTATTAATTGACCTATTTAACCGCGAAATAATTGGACATAGTGTAGGTACTAAAAAAGATGCATCATTAGTATATCAAGCATTTATGCACTCAAATCGCTGTTTAAAAGATATTCAAATATTTCATAGTGATCGCGGTAATGAATTTAATAATAAAATTATTGATAAACTTTTACTAGCATTCAATATTAATCGCTCTTTAAGCAAAAAAGGTTGTCCTTATGATAACGCTGTTGCTGAAGCAACCTTTAAAACTTTCAAAACCGAATTTATTAATGATAAAAATTTTACATCATTAATCCAATTAAAATTAGAATTATTTGATTACATCAATTGATATAACAACATAAGAATTCACAGCACTTTAAACTACTTAACTCCAGTTAATTATCAAAAACAAATGTCTACCAAAAAATAGTCCTAAAAAGGGTTGCCATTCCATTCTCTCCACAAGTACATGTGGGGAGAAGTCCGAAAATGTATAAAATTAGTTTTTAAAAATTAGAATGGATGGGTTACACTTTATTGGACACTAATTACGTAGACAAGTGAACAAAGAAAGGAACTATAATTATGGCCAATATTAACTCATATACCGATGAATTTAAAAAACAAATAGTAGCTTTATATCAAAGTGGCAAATCAGTATCTTGCCTTGCTAAAGAATATAATGTTACAAGAGCAGCTACTTACAATTGAATTAAGCAATTTACTAATTCAGGTAGTTTTAAAACTAAAGATAATCGTTCTGTTGAAGAAAATGAATTAATTAAATTAAGAAAAGAATTAAAACAATTAAGAATGGAAAATGATATTTTAAAGCAAGCAGCACTAATAATAGGCAGAAAATAGAAATTATTGTCAAAAATAAAGTTAAATATAAAATTCGCACAATGTGTCATTTTTTAAAAATCTCTAAATCAACATATTATTTTAATTTAAAGAAAAAAGAAAATAAAATCAAAAATAATATTTATGATGAAGCTGTTATTAGTGCTTTTAAAGAAAATAAAGAAGTTTATGGTACTAGAAGATTAAAAGTCATTCTAGAAAACCAAGAAATTTATTTATCAAGACGAAAAATTAAAGAAATTATGAATAAACATAATTTAATATCAAAATACACTAAATTATCATACAAAAATCATAATAACAAAGTTAACGATAGTCCAATAAACAATCTTGTTGATAGAAACTTTAATAATAGAGTTAAAAATGAAGTTATTGTTAGTGATTTAACTTATGTTCAAGTAAATGGTAAGTGAAACTATATTTGTTTATTAATTGACCTATTTAACCGCGAAATAATTGGACATAGTGTAGGTACTAAAAAAGATGCATCATTAGTATATCAAGCATTTATGCACTCAAATCGCTGTTTAAAAGATATTCAAATATTTCATAGTGATCGCGGTAATGAATTTAATAATAAAATTATTGATAAACTTTTACTAGCATTCAATATTAATCGCTCTTTAAGCAAAAAAGGTTGTCCTTATGATAACGCTGTTGCTGAAGCAACCTTTAAAACTTTCAAAACCGAATTTATTAATGATAAAAATTTTACATCATTAATCCAATTAAAATTAGAATTATTTGATTACATCAATTGATATAACAACATAAGAATTCACAGCACTTTAAACTACTTAACTCCAGTTAATTATCAAAAACAAATGTCTACCAAAAAATAGTCCTAAAAAAGGTTGCCATTCCAGAATAGTAGATTTTTATATATGGATATTCAACAAGATTTTTATGTTAAAAAGATTTTTTATGCTTGTTATGTTAAAAACGTTGTTTTACCTATTTCTTTTTTAAATAATATTGGAAATAAGAAAGGTAAATGTTATGTTGGTAATAAGCAAAAATTAAGAAATAGTACTGTTCGTACTAAAACTAATTTAATTCAAAAAGCATTACATAATTTTTATAATAGTAATATGTTAAGTTTTGTTACTTTAACTTATGCTGAAAATATGCAAGATGTTAAACAATCAAAAAAAGATATTCGTTTATTTTTTCTTAAATTAAAGAAATGATGAAATGACCCTAAGCGTGCTAAATATATGGGTGAATTAAAATATATGTATGTTTATGAATATCAAGACCGTGGAGCAGTTCATTTTCATATAATTTTTAATAGAAAAATACCTTATAATATGATACGCGATTGATGACCACATGCTGGTAATGCTAAGGGTATTGATTTAAGGGTTGTTCGTAAAGGTACAAATGAGTTTGTTATTAAATATTTAGGTAAATATGTTACAAAATCATTAGATGATGTTAAATCTTTAAATCAAGAGGATTTAGGTATAAAAGCATATGCTTTTAGTCGTAATTGTAAAAATCCTATTGTGGTTCGTGGTATTAAAAAAATAACAATTCAAGATATAATTAAAGCAAGTTTTAATGCAACAAATGTATTTTATTTTAAAACCCAAAAAGATAGTAATGGTGATACTGTTATGATTGGTGGTATTATTGAAAGTACTGTTGTAAATGATTATTTTAAAGAATATGAAGATTATGAACGATATGTATATTTAAGTGCTTTATCGCATAATCATTATTTACGGACTAGTGAGATTGGTTATTTAATTCATAGAGATAAAGATGTTTTGACTTGGGTTGATAAAGTTTTTGGTAATAAAGTTGAAAAAATAGATTTTAGGAAAAAAGTTTTACATTAGAAAAAAAACTAGTTTTTTCTATATTTTTACTTGTATATATATATATATATATATATAATGTTTAATGAACATTAGTAATTACTACTATTCTTACTAGTGTTCATTTTTTTTATTTTTCTTGAAATTTTATTTTTTTATGATATATTATTAATAAGTATAGGTTTATCCTACTATACTTAACTTATTAAATTAAATTTTAATGAATAGTAGAGGTTAAGTTTTTTTATGTTTAAAGTTCAATTAGTTAATATTGAAAAAGGGCGTATTATACCCGATAAAAATAATAAAGGTCAAACATTGAAGTTTGATGTTTTGAAGTTTGTAGAAATAAATAAACAAACAAGCGTGCCAACTGGTCAAACACGTGATAAATGATATAATCCAGAATTTGCTAGTGATTTTAATAATTGTTTATCTTCTGTTGATTTAAAAGTTGGTAATTTTTATTCACTTGAACTTGATTTAAGCGGTAATATTAAAAAACTTTCTAATTGAAAATAGTTATTTATTAAAAGGGTAATTTTAAGTAATTATTAATATGTTAGAAGTTAAGTTTAAATTATGGCTAAAAATGATAATTGTTCATGTGAGCAAGCATTTCATTTAGCAATTTATATATGTAAAATTTGCGACCAAGTTATTTGTCCTAAAAGAGTTTTGCAAAACTTATATACTAGAAAATATTATTGTCCAAATTGTATATTAGATATTGCTTTAAATAAATCAATGAGACAACAAGAAAGTAAGTTAAATTATGAGACATAAGTGTAGTGATTTAACTTATGAAAGAGTATTTGGTTGTGAAATGTGTTACAGAGTTGCTAATGAAATGGAACGAATAAGAAAAGAGAATAAAAGAAATAAGTAAAATTAAATAAGGGGCTTATATATGGATTATATATTTTTCATTAAGCCCCAATGGATTAGATTATAATTCATAAATAAGCTCCTTATTAGTATATAAAGTAAGGAGTTTTATTTATGCCTAATGAGTTAGAACAGATTAGTAATTATACTTTAACTAAAATTTTAAGAACTGGATTAAGTCCATTAAGTGCTATGGTTGGAGTTATTGCTTATTATGGTCAATATTTAAAAGACCCAATTTTAGGTTCTATTAATTCTTTGTTGTTTAGTAAAAAGTTGGCAATTGATATATGAAATATTAATCAGAGACCAACTACTAGAAATAAAGTTATTAATAGTTATAAAAATATATTTTTAGGTTTAGGAACAATTGGTTTAATTAATTAGGCTAAGTTTGTTCAGTATGTAGATAAGACAATTTCTTTATTAAGAGATGAACCATGTTTTTGACCACCTTGCCCTACTGAACCACCTAAGCCAACGTATCCACCATTTACAACTGTTAAACCGATAATTGATGTGCCTTTTGTAGATTGAGATACTTATATATCTTTAAATAGTTTTGGTGTAGTAAATGTTATTAGTGGTTTAACTGAATTAATACCTAATAGATTTCAAAATATAAGAAAGATAGCAAATATGGGTACTGGTGGATGTTTAATATCAAGTGGTGTAGCAATGGGTATTAATAATAATTTTAATAATTATTTTGCTATTCCTACGATTATTGCCGGAGCAAGTGAGATTATTAATACTTTATTATTGCCATTGGGAAGTACACATAATAATACTGAATTACAAGAAGTATTTACAGATGAAAGAGCAAGATTGATTAATGGCAGTGTTAATGATTATCAAAGTACAGATGACGGTATGGTTGATGTTGATTTAAATGATGATAGTATGTCAGAGATTAATTTAGATAGAGCAAGTTTAAATTGGGATTATTCTTATGCTTATACACTAGGTGGTGTTTAAAGTGAAAATATATATGTGATGAATTTTAAAATTTATGGCATTAACTGGATGTATTACATTTAGTATATTTTTAGGATTAATTCCTAGCATTATAGTTTTAGGAATTGTTGCAATTAAACCAGTATCTATCTTAATTGGTATTGTTGTGGGTTATATTGGTATTCCATGAAATAATATTAAAAATAAAATAACAAATTGAGTTTTTAAGAGAAAAGAAAATAAATTTATTAAAAAGAATGATTTAAAAGTTGAAAGAAAAAGATATGAAAAACAAAAATTAGAAAGAAAATTTCAAAA
The DNA here is from genome assembly GCF_964020205.1 of Spiroplasma endosymbiont of Apeira syringaria. Lineage (NCBI taxonomy): Bacteria > Bacillati > Mycoplasmatota > Mollicutes > Entomoplasmatales > Spiroplasmataceae > Spiroplasma > Spiroplasma endosymbiont of Apeira syringaria. Next base: position 1,138,725 of record NZ_OZ026543.1, on the reverse strand, counting down.
TTTAAATAATCAAGTAAAAGAATTAAAACAAACATTAAAATTTCAAAGTAAATTATTAGAAATTAATAATGAAAATTTAAGAAATAATGAACAAAATAAAACTATAAGAACATTTATTTTATAAGGAGTGAATTAATTTTATGAAAAAAGATAAATGAAAAAATATGCCAAGACAAAAGTTGCATAAGAAAAAATCAAAAAGAAATTTTGACCAAAGATTAAGTGAAAATATGAGTTTTGATAGTTTTTTATGAGGTAGAAAATAATGTTTAAATGAATAGTTATGATAATTGCTGTTCTTGGTACTTCTTGGGCTTTTAAAGGTACTATTAAAAAGTTAGTTTGAAAATTTAAACATAGAAAACATAATGTAGTTGACCCAGATTGTTGATATTGTAAAGAACAAAAGCGTAAAGAAAGAGCAAGAAAAGAGTTAGAGGAGGGAGGTGATTAGTATGCCAAAAGGATTAAGTGCTTTAATAGAAATGATTGGAGGTATTGGCCAAAAATTATTAGAATCTTTTAGTTATGTTTTTAACTGAGTATTTGCGGGTGATTCTATAATGACAAATTGACCGGTATTAATTCCAATATTTATGATGGTCTTAGTATTTATTAAAGAATTTATTGGACATATTATTCGTGGATTTAGATAGAAAAAATTAAAGTTGTTTTTAGGAGGTAATAGTTATGATTAAATTATTTTTTGCAATAATTTTTGTTTTTCCTTTATTAGGTAAACTTTTACCTTCTTTAAATAATATTGTGCAAAATATTTTGCAAAGTTATATTACTGATTTTTCTGGTTTACATAATTTGTCTTTGGTTATTAAAAGTTTTATTTTTGGTGATAGTTCACAACAAATAGTTTCAATGCCAGCACCATTGTTAGCAATTATTTTAGTACTTTTTACTTTTTCATTAATTTTAAAATTATTAAAAATAATATAGGAGTAGTTTATTATGGGTGTTGCTTTTATTTCAAAAGTTTTAGAACTATTTGGACAAATTTTTATGAAATTTTGAAATTTGCCAATGGCAGATTTAGGTTTTAATTTGGGAACTTTTGTTGTTTTTATTCTTTTAATAAAGTTTGCTATGTCAGTTTTTTTAAATATTGACATTCAGCCAGTTTCTACATCAGGGACTGTAAAGCAAAGTTATAGAAATATTAAAGGTAGTTCAAAATTTGTTGGTAAAAAAATTGCTAAGGTTCATAGTAAACGTATTGATAAATTAAAAGAAAAAAATAAAAAACAAGGTAAGTTTAAAGGTGGTGCTGGTGGTAATAAATTTACTGGAACATCTAGTGGTTGAGGAGTTGGTAATTAATTATGAGTGATTTTGTGAATAGTATATTGCATTTAATTTTTATATTTTCTAGTAATGATATTGGTATATTTTTAAATCAAACTAATATTACTGATGAAGTTTATATTTTGTTTAATTTGACTTTTTGGTTGGTATTAGGTGTATTTTTTAATTTTATTTATCGTAGTATTAAATTTATTTTTAGGTCATTGTTTGGGTAGGTGTTAAGTATGAGTGTTTGAGATATTTACAATAAAATACATCAATGTATAGTTGATTATTGAACTATGTTTATAGGAAGTCCAGTTGACCAATTTACTACTATTTTATGAAATTTAGTAGTTTATGGAACGCAGTTTTTTATTGGATTTATTATATTTTATGGTTTATGATGAGTTTTAAGATGTTTGTTTGGTAAATAATTATGTGATTTAAATTTGCTAAATTGTTTTTTGTTGTAAATACTTCTGTTCAAGCACCAACTAGTTTAATTGCTTCAAATGACCCTAATGTTGTTAATTATGATATTACAAAAGAAATGGTTAAACATGTTAAGTATCATAATTTTGATGATTGAGCAACAATACCATGAAATTCTGCTTATTTTGATGTTGACCAACCGGATTTAAAATTAGTAAGTGGTGAATTTATAGGTAATAATGAAGGTTTATATACGTGTTATTATTATAGTGATACAGTTGGTGTTCCGTCACAAATGATAGATATGGGAACTGGCGTTTATACTTTTAATAGAAAACAATTAGATGAATTTTCACGTATTATGTTTAATCATAATTATGTTGCAAAGAATAATACTAATAATTTAAATTTTGTTAATACTGGTAAAAGTATTATAAATTTTCAAACACAGTTAAATTTTGAAATTGATAAACCTTTGATTTTTTATATTCAAGGTTTTATGTTTTATTTTGAATATGAATATTTTAAAAATTTTACTGCTAATTTTACTTTTAGTTTTTTAGATTATGTTGGTGATACAAAATATGTTTTTAAAGGTAAAGTGGATAATGATATTTATCAACAAGATTTATATAATTTTGTTACTATGCCTATTCGTGTTCCAAATTTAAGACATTTAACAGTATTTTTTGATGTTCATGGTGAATCAACTAGACCAACTTTTTCACCACAGTTGAATTTTGGTCAAATCAATATTTTTTCAAGTGAGAAAGTAACACCAGTACCGCCAAATAGTCCATTTAATCCTGAGTATGAAAGACCAAGTTGATATGATGTTTTTGCACATTTACGTAATGCTTTTAGATGAGTACTTTATGGAGTTGTTGGTAAAGTTTTACCAGTTGAACCATTAAGACAATTTCTTTTTACAACAGATAGTTTATTACGACATATTTTTTCAGATACGATTAGTACTGCTTTAAATGTTGATATTGTTAGTGGAATAGAAAATATTATACCTTTATGATTATTTGTTAGAGCAATTAGTTTAATTATAGGTTAGGAGTTTATTATGCCTTGATATGGTTATGTGTTATTAGTTATAGGTTTGATTATAATTATTTATCCAATTCTTATAACTATTCGTAATGTTAAAATTTTAAAACGAGTTGGTAGTTATATTATTTCAGCACCTCCAAGAACTGGCAAATCTGCCCTTGCTTGTTGTTTAGCACAAACTCATAAGAAACGAGTAGTTAGTCCTTTCCCTATTAAGTTAAAGACTGGTTATTCTTATTTGGTTAATTATAACGATGTTTTTACTTTTAATCAGTTAGCAAGTAATTATGCTTTTGAGGAACAAGATTTAATAATTTTAGATGAATTAGCATTAAAAATAAACGGACTTCTCCCCACATTTACTTGTGGAGGGAATAATGAAACTGAATGAATTCAACAATGCTTTTCAAAATGAACAGCAATGTCTTGCATATATAGCAAATTTGAAAGAAAACAAATGTATTAGGTGTTTTAGTTTTAATTTGAATACTTCTGATTTAAAAAGAATGAGATGTTTAAAATGTAATCAAACATTTAGCATTCTCACAGGCACCATATTTTCAAGGTCACAAACATCTTTAACATCTTGGTTTTATCTTATCTTTAGATGAATAAACACCAAACATGGAATTCCATCAACAGATATTGCAAAAGAATTGGGAGTGACTTTGAAAACTGCTTGAAGAATGACTCATAAAATCAGAACACGTATTGCAAAACAAAAACCTCAATTTATTGTTGAAGGTACAGTGCAAATTGATGAAATGTATCTTTCACATATGGGTTTTAAAAAACAAGGAAGATCCTTGGTGAATAAAACCTTGATTGTTGGCATTTATCAAAAAACAACCAATAATTTAATTGTGAAAGTATTGAAAAACGCAAAGAGTAAAAATCTTTTGCAGTTTGCAAAAAACCACATTTCTTCAAAATGTCTTGTATATACTGATTCTTGAAAAGGATATTGCGATTTTAAATCAGTTTTCACTAAGCATGAAACAGTTAACCATCAAGATGGCTATGTTTCAAAAATTGGTGTAAATACCAACCAAATTGAATCAGTTTGAAAACATATAAGAAGAACATTTAAAACACATATCAAAGTTGCAAAACATCATGTTCATTTATATGCTAAAGAAGCTGCATATAAATTCAACAAGATACCTAGTTTTGAAACTGTAATTCTATGTTTGATTTAAAAATGTGGGGAGAAGTCCGTAGATAGGCTTTTCTCAGCATTTATGTGATAAAATTAAAATAGTACATAAAGGGAGAAAAGCCAAAATAAATTCTAATGATTTAGGAGTACAGTTTAAAAATCAACAAGAAAGTTTAGGACAATTTTGTAAGTTAATAGGTCACATGTTTAATGGTACAATGTATTTGATTGAACAACACCCTAATAGAATACCAGTACAAGCAAGAGAAAAAGTAGAATATATAGTTCAAGTTAAAAGAATGCGTGTTTTATTATTTTTTGTTGTATTTAATATTAATTTACGGACTTCTCCCCACATGTACTTGTGGAGGGAATAATGAAACTGAATGAATTCAAAAATGCTTTTCAAACTGAACAGCAATGTCTTGCATATATAGCAAATTTGAAAGAAAACAAATGTATTAGGTGTTTTAGTTTTAATTTGAATACTTCTGATTTAAAAAGAATGAGATGTTTAAAATGTAATCAAACATTTAGCATTCTCACAGGCACCATATTTTCAAGGTCACAAACATCTTTAACATCTTGGTTTTATCTTATCTTTAGATGAATAAACACCAAACATGGAATTCCATCAACAGATATTGCAAAAGAATTGGGAGTGACTTTGAAAACTGCTTGAAGAATGACTCATAAAATCAGAACACGTATTGCAAAACAAAAACCTCAATTTATTGTTGAAGGTACAGTGCAAATTGATGAAATGTATCTTTCACATATGGGTTTTAAAAAACAAGGAAGATCCTTGGTGAATAAAACCTTGATTGTTGGCATTTATCAAAAAACAACCAATAATTTAATTGTGAAAGTATTGAAAAACGCAAAGAGTAAAAATCTTTTGCAGTTTGCAAAAAACCACATTTCTTCAAAATGTCTTGTATATACTGATTCTTGAAAAGGATATTGCGATTTTAAATCAGTTTTCACTAAGCATGAAACAGTTAACCATCAAGATGGCTATGTTTCAAAAATTGGTGTAAATACCAACCAAATTGAATCAGTTTGAAAACATATAAGAAGAACATTTAAAACACATATCAAAGTTGCAAAACATCATGTTCATTTATATGCTAAAGAAGCTGCATATAAATTCAACAAGATACCTAGTTTTGAAACTGTAATTCTATGTTTGATTTAAAAATGTGGGGAGAAGTCCGTAGATAGGCTTTTCTCAGCATTTATGTGATAAAACTAAAATAGTACATAAAGGGAGAAAAGCCTTAATTTATATACTAATATTGAGGATTATAATAAAGTAGTATTTTCACCTCGTAGAACAAAGAAAATGATTAAAAGAGGTATTATGCCTCCAAGTTATAGTGGTGAAGCAATGGCTATGACTTTATTTTTTCCTAGACACTGGTTAAAAAGATTAATTCACGTGCTTTACATTATGTGCATGAACTTAAAAGTGAATTGTCACCTAAGAAATACCTTAAAGAAGCAAGTAGTATTGATATGACTTATAGTGATATTAAATCTGCTGGTTTGGATAAATTAGATAATATATTAAAAAAGAAAGATAAACCTAAAAATAAAGATAAATAAAAATAATTATAGTCCCAGTGAACCTACTGGGACTATAATTTGGGTGAGCCACGTAGTGGCGAGGGACGTAGTCCCTATATACTTGATATTTAATAAAAAAATAATAGTTATCATAATAATAATTATTTTTAACTATAAAATATATGACTATATACTATACAATTTTAATTTTAATGCTATACTTAATTAAGTGCTTATTAATCTCATTATATCAGATATTATTATCAGATTTATCAATTAGGCGCCAGAAAGAAGAGGCATTGTTAATGGAAAACAATCAAACAATAGAAGCATTATTAGAAGAAATTAAAGTTTTAAAAGAAACAGTAATTACTATTAATGCAAGTTTAACAACACTTGTAAAAATCATAGAAGAACGTGAAAAACGTTTTGCTGAACGTGGAGCAAGAACACAAGGGGATAGAAATTCTTCTGATCGTGGAAACTTTAGACCACGTTCTGACCGTGGTGATTCTAGTTGAGGAAACAGTGGTGGATTTAGCAGACGAGACCGTGACGACCGTAATCGTAAAGGATAATTTAAACAAATAAAAAAAACTTATAACTAAATCTTAGTTATAAGTTTTTTTTATTTGTTTAAATGTATAAATTAAATATTAAAAATAACTATTTTAATTTCACTAATTTGTTAATTTTTCAAAATCTAAAACCCCATCAACTCAACTATTATTAAAATTAGTATCATGAGTTGTCAATAATACAGTGCCTTCAAATTCTTGCAATGCTTTTAATAAAGACTCTTTAGCTAAAACATCAATATGATTAGTTGGCTCATCTAAAATTAATAAGTTATAAGGTTTTAATGCCAATGCTGCTAATCTAACCTTAGTTTGTTCACCACCAGAAAGTAAGTTCATTGGTTTCATTACTAAATTACTACGCAAACCAAAACTTGCTAAAATTCTTCTAATCTCAACATCATTTAATTTAATATCTAACTCTTTTAAATAATTAAATGGAGTAGTACTAGTCATTACTTCAGTTTGATGAAAATACGCTACTTGCATTCGATCATCTAAATTAATATTTCCAGCAAGTGCTGAAATATTACCAGCTAACGTTTGCAAGAAAGTAGTTTTACCAATTCCATTATACCCTTTAACAACTCACTTACTACCAGTCTTAATAACAAAAGTAAGCGGCTTAATTAATGGTTTATGATAACCTATTTCAAGGTTTTTAGCTTGGACAGCAATTGAACTTGTTGTTTTATAATACTTAAAATAAAACTTTGGAGGAGACTGGATTTGCTGTTTTTCTAAAACATTAATTTTGGATAATTGTTTTCTTCTTGATTCAGCACTTTTAGCAGTCGAAGCACGTGCTGCATTTTTACTAATATAAGTTTCTAATTTTTCAATGAATTTCTTTTGATTTGAATATGCTGATTCATATTGACGATGATGTAAAGTTTTTTGTTCTAAAAAACTTTCAAAATTACCAACATAACGAGTAATCATATAATTATCAATATCAAAAATAATATTACATGTTGTATTAATAAAACGGACTTCTCCCCACATGTACTTGTGGAGGGAATAATGAAACTGAATGAATTCAACAATGCTTTTCAAACTGAACAGCAATGTCTTGCATATATAGCAAATTTGAAAGAAAACAAATGTATTAGGTGTTTTAATTTTAATTTGAATACTTCTGATTTAAAAAGAATGAGATGTTTAAAATGTAATCAAACATTTAGCATTCTCACAGGCACCATATTTTCAAGGTCACAAACATCTTTAACATCTTGGTTTTATCTTATCTTTAGATGAATAAACACCAAACATGGAATTCCATCAACAGATATTGCAAAAGAATTGGGAGTGACTTTGAAAACTGCTTGAAGAATGACTCATAAAATCAGAACACGTATTGCAAAACAAAAACCTCAATTTATTGTTGAAAGTACAGTGCAAATTGATGAAATGTATCTTTCACATATGGGTTTTAAAAAACAAGGAAGATCCTTGGTGAATAAAACCTTGATTGTTGGCATTTATCAAAAAACAACCAATAATTTAATTGTGAAAGTATTGAAAAACGCAAAGAGTAAAAATCTTTTGCAGTTTGCAAAAAACCACATTTCTTCAAAATGTCTTGTATATACTGATTCTTGAAAAGGATATTGCGATTTTAAATCAGTTTTCACTAAGCATGAAACAGTTAACCATCAAGATGGCTATGTTTCAAAAATTGGTGTAAATACCAACCAAATTGAATCAGTTTGAAAACATATAAGAAGAACATTTAAAACACATATCAAAGTTGCAAAACATCATGTTCATTTATATGCTAAAGAAGCTGCATATAAATTCAACAAGATACCTAGTTTTGAAACTGTAATTCTATGTTTGATTTAAAAATGTGGGGAGAAGTCCGTAGATATGATTTTCTCAGCATTTATGTGATAAAATTAAAATAGTACATAAAGGGAGAAAAGCCTAATAAAATTACGATCATGTGACACCAATAAAAATGCACTAGGGTAATTTTGTAAAAACTTAGCTAATCAATTAATTTGTTCAATATCCAAAAAATTAGTTGGTTCATCAAGTAATAAAAAATCATCTTCATTTAATAATAATTTTGCTAATAACACTTTTGCTCTTTGACCACCACTTAAACTACCTAAAGTTTGTTCTAAAAGTTGTAAATTAATACCCAATCCATCAACTAAACGACCAATTTTTTTACTAATAGTATCAAATCCTTGGTGTGTCAATTCATCTTGAATTTTCATTGCTTTCGTTAATAACTCTTCACTATAATTATTAGCCATTTCTGCATATAAGTTTTCCATTTGTTGTTCGCGTTCAAAAAGTTTTTGATAACTTTCACGCAAATATTGTAAAACTGTTAATTCTAAATTAACCTCTTGATGTTGATCCAAATACCCAATTTTAATTTTAGGATGAATATTTAAATTAATATGATCTGCAGATACTGTTCCATTAATAATATTTAATAATGTTGTTTTACCAACACCATTCATACCAATTAATGCCACATGTTCACCTTTATTAATTTGTAAAGTGGCGTTTTTATATAAAACTTTTCCACCATTAGCATGTGTTAAATTCTCAATTGTGACAATACTCATCTTATACCTCATTAATATTTTTTAATTATTTAGTAATAATAACATTAATATTAACCATAAAATAAGAGAAAAGAGAAAATAGTATTAATTTTATAGATTAAAATTTTAGGCTTTTCTCCCTTTATGTACTATTTTAATTTTATCACATAAATGCTGAGAAAAGCCTATCTACGGACTTCTCCCCACATTTTTAAATCAAACATAGAATTACAGTTTCAAAACTAGGTATCTTGTTGAATTTATATGCAGCTTCTTTAGCATATAAATGAACATGATGTTTTGCAACTTTGATATGTGTTTTAAATGTTCTTCTTATATGTTTTCAAACTGATTCAATTTGGTTGGTATTTACACCAATTTTTGAAACATAGCCATCTTGATGGTTAACTGTTTCATGCTTAGTGAAAACTGATTTAAAATCGCAATATCCTTTTCAAGAATCAGTATATACAAGACATTTTGAAGAAATGTGGTTTTTTGCAAACTGCAAAATATTTTTACTCTTTGCGTTTTTCAATACTTTCACAATTAAATTATTGGTTGTTTTTTGATAAATGCCAACAATAAAGGTTTTATTCACCAAGGATCTTCCTTGTTTTTTAAAACCCATATGTGAAAGATACATTTCATCAATTTGCACTGTACCTTCAACAATAAATTGAGGTTTTTGTTTTGCAATACGTGTTCTGATTTTATGAGTCATTCTTCAAGCAGTTTTCAAAGTCACTCCCAATTCTTTTGCAATATCTGTTGATGGAATTCCATGTTTGGTGTTTATTCATCTAAAGATAAGATAAAACCAAGATGTTAAAGATGTTTGTGACCTTGAAAATATGGTGCCTGTGAGAATGCTAAATGTTTGATTACATTTTAAACATCTCATTCTTTTTAAATCAGAAGTATTCAAATTAAAATTAAAACACCTAATACATTTGTTTTCTTTCAAATTTGCTATATATGCAAGACATTGCTGTTCAGTTTGAAAAGCATTGTTGAATTCATTCAGTTTCATTATTCCCTCCACAAGTACATGTGGGGAGAAGTCCGAAATTTTATTATTTTCGACAAAATTGTTAACTTATTAAGTATATTGAAATAAACATTTTACTTTATTTCAAGTATTAGTTGAAATTGGAATATTATTAATACTCTTTGCATCAAATTTTTCTTGAGTTTGATGAGACAATTTTCTATTTTTAATTATATTAATATTTTGTTCAAAACTTGGTCTAATTTCATCAAAAGGTATGTTTTTTTGAGAACTTAAATAGTTTTTTAAAACTCTAGAATTGATATTATTAAAATCTATTTCTTTTAAGTCTTCCATTTCTAGTTTTTTTGCTTTTTTTTGATTCTACTAGATTTCACATTTTTTTTAATAAAGGTTTAATTGCACATTCTTTTAGTAACTGAACACCTAATACTGCTACAATTGCTAAAACTATACATCAACCTATAGGCAGAGCAGTAAATGTTGCTATTCCCAAAGCTGCAGGAGTTCATCAACAAAGCGCCATTACAAGGGGAATTTTAAGAGCAAGAACAGAAATAATTCCTGAAACAACACCAAAAAGATAATTTTCAAGGGCAAAAATAAAAAATTTTCCAAAACTCACCTACCTAATTTACCTAAAATATTTTTACTTTCTTTAATCTTTTCATCATTATTAATGATACCATTAATATTTTCTTTATTTTTAAAATCCAAAATAGATTTTTTTCTAATAACTACTTGATTATCATTTTCATTTTTTATGAATTGACTTTCTTCTAAAAGTTCTTTTTTACAAAAATAAACTCTATATTGTTCTATTATTTTTTGTTCAACATCAGTTTCTTTATTATTAATAAAGTAATTATGCTTTTGAGGAACAAGATTGGATGGGTTACACTTTATTGGACACTAATTACGTAGACAAGTGAACAAAGAAAGGAACTATAATTATGGCCAATATTAACTCATATACCGATGAATTTAAAAAACAAATAGTAGCTTTATATCAAAGTGGCAAATCAGTATCTTGCCTTGTTAAAGAATATAATGTTACAAGAGCAGCTACTTACAATTGAATTAAGCAATTTACTAATTCAGGTAGTTTTAAAACTAAAGATAATCGTTCTGTTGAAGAAAATGAATTAATTAAATTAAGAAAAGAATTAAAACAATTAAGAATGGAAAATGATATTTTAAAGCAAGCAGCACTAATAATAGGCAGAAAGTAGAGATTATTGCAAATAATAAATCTAAATATAAAATTCGCACAATGTGTCATTTTTTAAAACTCTCTAAATCAACATATTATTTTAATTTAAAGAAAAAAAATAAAATTCAAAATAATATTTATGATGAAGCTGTTATTAGTGCTTTTAAAAAAAATAAAGAAGTTTATGGTACTAGAAGATTAAAAGTCATTCTAGAAAACCAAGAAATTTATTTATCAAGACGAAAAATTAAAGAAATTATGAATAAACATAATTTAATATCAAAATACACTAAATTATCATTCAAAAATTATCATAATAAAGTCAATGATAGTCAAATAACCAATCTTGTTAATAGAAACTTTAATAATAGAGTTAAAAATGAAGTTATTGTTAGTGATTTAACTTATGTTCAAGTAAATGGTAAGTGAAACTATATTTGTTTATTAATTGACCTATTTAACCGCGAAATAATTGGACATAGTGTAGGTACTAAAAAAGATGCATCATTAGTATATCAAGCATTTATGCACTCAAATCGCTGTTTAAAAGATATTCAAATATTTCATAGTGATCGCGGTAATGAATTTAATAATAAAATTATTGATAAACTTTTACTAGCATTCAATATTAATCGCTCTTTAAGCAAAAAAGGTTGTCCTTATGATAACGCTGTTGCTGAAGCAACCTTTAAAACTTTCAAAACCGAATTTATTAATGATAAAAATTTTACATCATTAATCCAATTAAAATTAGAATTATTTGATTACATCAATTGATATAACAACATAAGAATTCACAGCACTTTAAACTACTTAACTCCAGTTAATTATCAAAAACAAATGTCTACCAAAAAATAGTCCTAAAAAGGGTTGCCATTCCAAGTGAACAAAGAAAGGAACTATAATTATGGCCAATATTAACTCATATACCGATGAATTTAAAAAACAAATAGTAGCTTTATATCAAAGTGGCAAATCAGTATCTTGCCTTGTTAAAGAATATAATGTTACAAGAGCAGCTACTTACAATTGAATTAAGCAATTTACTAATTCAGGTAGTTTTAAAACTAAAGATAATCGTTCTGTTGAAGAAAATGAATTAATTAAATTAAGAAAAGAATTAAAACAATTAAGAATGGAAAATGATATTTTAAAGCAAGCAGCACTAATAATAGGCAGAAAGTAGAGATTATTGCAAATAATAAATCTAAATATAAAATTCGCACAATGTGTCATTTTTTAAAACTCTCTAAATCAACATATTATTTTAATTTAAAGAAAAAAAATAAAATTCAAAATAATATTTATGAACAAGCTGTTATTAGTGCTTTTAAAGAAAATAAAGAAGTTTATGGTACTAGAAGATTAAAAGTCATTCTAGAAAACCAAGAAATTTATTTATCAAGACGAAAAATTAAAGAAATTATGAATAAACATAATTTAATATCAAAATACACTAAATTATCATTCAAAAATTATCATAATAAAGTCAATGATAGTCAAATAAACAATCTTGTTGATAGAAACTTTAATAATAGAGTTAAAAATGAAGTTATTGTTAGTGATTTAACTTATGTTCAATTAAATGGTAAGTGAAACTATATTTGTTTATTAATTGACCTATTTAACCGCGAAATAATTGGACATAGTGTAGGTACTAAAAAAGATGCATCATTAGTATATCAAGCATTTATGCACTCAAATCGCTGTTTAAAAGATATTCAAATATTTCATAGTGATCGCGGTAATGAATTTAATAATAAAATTATTGATAAACTTTTACTAGCATTCAATATTAATCGCTCTTTAAGCAAAAAAGGTTGTCCTTATGATAACGCTGTTGCTGAAGCAACCTTTAAAACTTTCAAAACCGAATTTATTAATGATAAAAATTTTACATCATTAATCCAATTAAAATTAGAATTATTTGATTACATCAATTGATATAACAACATAAGAATTCACAGCACTTTAAACTACTTAACTCCAGTTAATTATCAAAAACAAATGTCTACCAAAAAATAGTCCTAAAAAAGGTTGCCATTCCACTTTTACTAGCATTCAATATTAATCGCTCTTTAAGCAAAAAAGGTTGTCCTTATGATAACGCTGTTGCTGAAGCAACCTTTAAAACTTTCAAAACCGAATTTATTAATGATAAAAATTTTACATCATTAATCCAATTAAAATTAGAATTATTTGATTACATCAATTGATATAACAACATAAGAATTCACGGCACTTTAAACTACTTAACTCCAGTTAATTATCAAAAACAAATGTCTACCAAAAAATAGTCCTAAAAAGGGTTGCCATTCCAGTATTTATTTTAACATTTTTTTATTTTTCTTAAGATATTTACTTTTATAATAATAAATATGGTATATAATTTAAAGCAAGATTACTATACTTTTATAAATGAGATTTAAATATATATTATAGTTTTATCGCTATAACTAGGTATTAACCACTAAGTTTATTTTTTAATTTGTATTTTAGATAATAGAAATTTATTTAATCATCAATTATTAATAAATTTTAAGTTTAAATTTAATTAAAAATAATAAAAAAAGTATCAAATTTACACTTGTGGTAAAAATTGATACTTAAATAAAATAATTTTATTTTATTTAAAACATTAAATCAGAAAATGGAAAACAAGATTTAAATAGGGTAATATATTTAATAGTTTTTTGTTCATTATAATTTAATTCTGTATTTAATGTCATTAATTGCTTACGAAATTTTTCATAAAACATTGTTCAAAATAATCAACTTATAGTAATAATAAGTAAACTAAGGAAACTAAAAATTGCTAATATTTCCTTGTTAATATTATTATTTTGAGTTGGAATATAATACAATAAAGCACAAATAATAGTAATAATAACACCATTTATAAAAAATAAATTAATAATTGGTAGAGCTAAATTACTTCATTTTTGAGAATTATTTTTTCACTTAATAACAAGTACACTACTTAAAGTTTGATATTTATTTCAAGTAGTGGTTTCATTAAAATCACGACTTTTTAATTTTAAAATATTTTTTTTAAAATTATAGTTAAGATATTTAAAAGTAAATTTACTTTTAACTATTTGACAATTAATATTTTCATTGGATAATGCTTGTTGATAGCTAGGTTTTAATTTAGTATCATTTTTTTTATTTTTTAAAATAATAATTAATCAAAAAATAAATTGGAATAATTGAAATATTAAAACCATCGCAATTAAAAATAAACTAATAAGAATAAAAACACTTGTTGTTTGATCTTGAGTAATCATATATTTTCACTATTTATTTTCTATAGCATTAATACCAGGTAAATCCTTACCTTCTAGATATTCTAATGAAGCACCTCCACCAGTTGAAATGTGGCTAAATTTATTTTCATATCCAAATTTAACTGCTGCTGCTGCACTATCACCACCGCCAATTAGTGTAAATGCACCTTTTAATTGTGAAATAGTTTTACAAATATTTTTTGTTCCATTAACAAAGTTACTCATTTCAAAAACTCCTAATGGTCCATTTCAAAAAACAGTTTTAGCATTAATTAAAGTATTTTCAAATAATTTAATTGTTTTTGGACCAATATCCATTCCTTCATATCCATCATGAATATTTTCATTAGTAGTAATTTTACCTTTGATGTCCTTAAATTCCGGAGCAATTACAAAGTCAATAGGTAGTATTAATTTTTCTTTTCCTAATTCAATAATTTCTTTAGCAATATCAATTTTATCTTTTTCTAATAATGAATCACCAATTTTATAATTCAATGCTTTCATAAAAGTATAAGCCATACCACCACCAACAAGAACTTTATCAGCTTTTGTTAATAATTGTTTGATAACATCAATTTTATCTGATACTTTAGCACCACCAAGTACTGCTATAAAAGGATGTTCTGGATTAACGGTGATTTTATTAAGCATTGTTAATTCTTTTTCAATTAATAAACCAACACAACTATTTTTGATATTAGTAGCAATACCAACATTAGATGCATGAGCACGGTGTGCAGTACCAAAAGCATCATTAACAAATACATCACCTAAATGTGCTCAATATTTACCTAATTCGGGATTATTAGTAGATTCTTTATTACCATTTAAATCTTCAAAACGAGTATTTTCTATTAAAAGTAATTCTTTGTTTTTAAGATTATTAATAGCTGTTTCAAGATTTGTACCACGAGTTTCATTAATGAATATTACATTTTCTTTTAAGATTTCACTTAGTCTTTTTGCAACAGGCGCTAAAGTATTCTTCGCTTTATCAGCTTCAGATTTAATTCTTCCAAGATGTGATAACATGATTATTTTTGCATCTTGATTTTGTAAATACTTAATAGTTTCGATGCTTGCTTTTATTCTTGTATCATCGGTAATTTTATTATTTTCTAATGGTACATTGAAGTCAAAACGAACAATAACTTTTTTATTTTTAAAATCAAGATCCTTTAATGTTTTTTTATTCATATAATTTTCATCTCCTTTTTTCATATTATAATTTTAATATATTTTTAAAACGATTAATAAAAATGCATCTTGTAATTGGTAAGATGCATTTTTGTAGTTTAATATTTTAATTAAACTATTTAAAAATTATTTTAGCTTTGCTAAGTGTATTACTGTTCTTACTAATTGTGATACATATGACATTTCATTATCATATCAAGCAAAAACTTTAACAATTTGTTTGCCTTCAACTTCAATAACTTTTGTTAATGTTGCATCAAAAATTGAACCAAAAATTGAACCAATAATATCAGTTGAAACAATTGGATCTTCATTATAAGCAAATGATTCGCTACTATGTTTTTTCATTGCTGCATTAACTTGTTCAACAGTAACATTTTTCTTTAATTCAATTGTTAAATCAACAATTGAACCAGTAATGATTGGAACACGCATTGCTGAACCATCTAGTTTTCCTTTAACAGAAGGGATAACTAAACCAATAGCTGCAGCAGCACCTGTAGCTGCAGGAACAATATTAGACATAGCACTACGTCCTCTTCTGAAATCTGAATGTTCTAAGTCTAGTAAACGTTGGTCATTGGTTGCAGCATGAACTGTTGTCATTCATCCTTTAATAATTCCAAATTCTGATTCTAGAGCATGAACAACAGGAGCAAGACAATTGGTAGTACATGAAGCACCAGAAATAATATTATCAGTACTTTTTAGAATATCATGGTTAACATTATAAACAATAGTTTTTAAGTCTCCCTTAGCTGGTGCTGAAATCACAACTTTTTTAGCTCCAGCATCAATATGTGCTTGTGCTAATTCTTTTGTTGTAAAACGTCCAGTTGCTTCAATTACGATATCAACAGCATTGGCTTTTCATGGTAATGCTTTTGGGTCTTTTTCTTGACAAACTTTAATTATTTTACCATCAACATTAATAGTATTTTTTGATTTGTCTGCTTTGATTTTTCCGTGTTTTCAAGTTCTATGTGCTGAATCATATTGTAATAGATATGCTAGGGCTTCTACATTTCCTAAATCATTGATAGCAACAATATCAATTTCTTTTTTGTCAAATAATTGACGGAAGGCAAGGCGGCCAATGCGCCCAAATCCATTAATTGCAATTTTAATTGCCATTATTAAGTCACTCCTTTTGTGTGTTTGTTTTTTATATTGATTAATGACTAGGTATATTATAAACAAATATCGTTAATATTTGTCATAAAATATGGATTTATTTATAAAACATTTATTTTATTAGTAAATTATTTCCTTTATTTTAATTATAGTTTTCATTATTTTATTTTTTTATGAAAAATACTATATTTTATATTGGTATATATTCTATTTCATTATTAATATTGTCAATATTATTATTTTCAATTGTAGTTTGTGATTCTTCAACAGTTAATTCAATTGGTATAGTTAAAGTTTGAATACGTTCTAATAAGCGTTTAACTTTAATTTCTTCTGATTTACTATTTTTTAAATAATAATGTTGATATAGTTCACTAATGCTATAGTTAGAATTAATAAATGTAGTTTTTAATGGTAAAATTCGTGCATTAAGAATACTAAATAATAATTCATCACGCTCTCAAGCGCTAACGATTTCACCGCCTAAATCATCAATAAATAATAAGTCACATGATTTTAATTGTTCAATTTGCTGATTAGTATCAGTATCATTTTTAAAACTTTTTTTAATGTCCATAACAAATTCAGGTCATACAATAAAACAAACAGTTTGATTTTTTTGAATTAATTTATTTGCAAATAAGATAAAAATAAAAGTTTTGCCACTACCTGTGTCACCATATAAGTATAAACCTTGATAACTTTTGTGTTTTAAAGATTGATGTAAATACTGGATGATTTCTTTTCTTGCATTAGTTGAGGCATTAAAATTTTTACTTCATGAAAGTGATAAAAGTTTATCATCATAGTATTTAATTAAAAAATTATTATGTACTTGTTGTTGGACAGATCTATTAATAGAATGAAGACAATCCGTTAGTACTAAACTTATTTTTTGATTAGGTAACATTACTAGTTTATAACGATATCCTTTAACATTTTGTAGACATTTGCTAAGATTTTCTCGTTTTTTACATAAATTGTAGCTATCAATATAAGTTTTTAATAATTCAACATATGGTTCTAGTTTGCTGTTATTTAAGTTGTTTTTTTTAATAAAGTCATGAAGTTCAGCATTGTTAATGTTTTCTTTTAAGATAGTTGTCGCTTTAAGTTTCATGATAATCATTTCCTTACTTAATAATAGTGTCTTTTAATAATTAAATTAATGGGCATCAAATTCCTTTAAAATATTCTTTATTTCTTCTTGAGTTAATGTTATATCTTTTTTATTAATATTATCAACCTTATATTTTTTAATTAATTTTTTATTGAAATTATTTGTTGTTGATTGTTCTGTAGTAGATCATAATGATTCTTGTTGAAATTGTTGCTGTGGATTTTTTTTGCTACGAGCATAAGCAAGTTTTAAATGAGATAAAGCATCATCAATAGTATTAATTTGATTTTCTTGAAAGGTTTCAGCAATTTTAATAATATAGTTTGGTTCTAAACGTTTATTATTTTTAAATCAAACATATTCAATTAAGCAGTTAATTACAGCATTATTTAATTGAAAGTTATTAGTTAATATTTCTAATGTTGTTTTTAATTTATCAGTTGGTATTTTACCAGTTAAATTTTTTAAATATTCTTCAGGTAATTTTTGTTGCATTAAATTTAATGTGGTATTAATAACATTAGAATTATCTTTAGATATAATTGTATTACCATTATAATTTAAATTAAATTTCATAGTGTTAATTTTATTTTTATTTTTAAATGAATAAATTGGTCTAGAGATTGATGTTTGTTCTTGTTTAGCATAAATATTATTAAGTGCTGTTTTTAATTTTAAAGATTGAGGGATAGTATTTTCCTGTTGAGTAATATTAATATAATTTTCTGTAATTTCAATATCATTTTTCAAAAAATAAAATTTTTGTCTTTCGTAATTTAAAGTTCCTAATTGTTTAAGTAGTTCTGAGTTTAAATGGGTATTAGCAAAAAAATCATCAGCAGATAAGGGAGAACACAATTGATAAATGTAAGTAGATTTTAAAGAATAGTAGTAAGTATTAATAAGGTTAACAGATTCAAGTTGTTGGAAAGCAACAAGTAATTGAGTGGAAGTTATTTTTAATAAAGATTTAATTCGTCCGTGATTGAAATCAAGATTAATACGTTTTGTTAATAACTTTTCTTGAACTAAAGTCAAATATAAATTTATTGCTTCAATACCAATTATTGGTTGATATAACATAAATAAAATTTGGTAATCTTCGTTACTAATATATTCTGATTGGTTCAACTTAAAAATATCAATATCATTTATTGTTCTGTTCATATTCATTCCCTAACTTTCTTTTTACTATCCATTTCTTTCATGGTATGATAATTATATGCACATAAAGAATATAAATAAAGTGAAATGATTAAAACACATACTTATCCACATTTATTCCACTTTTTTTTATTAAAAATATTCTTTATTAATATATACTTTTGATTTTTCCACAGTTAATATTTAATTTGACAGTGATTACAAAAGTAAGTTCCGCGAAGGTTTATTTTTATTTTTTTGATAATAGTATGGCATTTAAAACAAGGCATTTTTGCTCTAGTATGAACTTGTAATTCTTGTTGATAGTAACCTGTTACACCAAGGCTTGAAGTATAACTACTAATTGTTGATCCGCCAAGTTTTATTGATTTATTAAGCACAAATTTTGCTTTATTAATGATTTCTTGTAATTGTTTAAGTATTAAGTTTTTAGTAATACTTTGCGGATGGATACTAGCATAAAATAATACTTCATCTGCATAAATATTTCCTAAACCACTCATAACATTTTGTTCTAATAATGTTGCTTTAATACTTTGACTTTTATTTTTTCATTTATTTTTTAAATATTCAGCAGTAACATTTTTATTAAAAGGTTCTGGACCAATATTAATATAAGGTTTTATTTTTTGATATTCATTTTTAGTTTGTAAATGAAAGGTTCCAAACTGTCTTGTGTCATGATATCTTAATTCGTATTTATTGTCTAATTCTAATATTAATAAGACATGTTTCCAATTTATTGATTGATTATTTTGTTGAAAATAATATTTTCCTTCCATTCGTAAATGACTTAACAATACATAATCATCTAATATAAATATTAATAATTTACCAACTCTTTGAACATCATTTATTGTTTGTCCAATAATTTGTTTTGTGAATTGTTCAATACTTGGTGTTTTGATAATTTTATTTAAAAGAATTCTAACACCAATAATTTTATGATTAGTTAAAAGTGGTTGTAAAGTTTTGCGAACAGTTTCAACTTCGGGTAATTCTGGCATTTTTATTTTCCTTCCAATAAAATATAATAAACTAATTTATTTTAAATATTAATAAATTTTTAAAAATTTATCGGACTTCTCCCCACATGTACTTGTGGAGGGAATAATGAAACTGAATGAATTCAACAATGCTTTTCAAACTGAACAGCAATGTCTTGCATATATAGCAAATTTGAAAGAAAACAAATGTATTAGGTGTTTTAATTTTAATTTGAATACTTCTGATTTAAAAAGAATGAGATGTTTAAAATGTAATCAAACATTTAGCATTCTCACAGGCACCATATTTTCAAGGTCACAAACATCTTTAACATCTTGGTTTTATCTTATCTTTAGATTAATAAACACCAAACATGGAATTCCATCAACAGATATTGCAAAAGAATTGGGAGTGACTTTGAAAACTGCTTGAAGAATGACTCATAAAATCAGAACACGTATTGCAAAACAAAAACCTCAATTTATTGTTGAAGGTACAGTGCAAATTGATGAAATGTATCTTTCACATATGGGTTTTAAAAAACAAGGAATATCCTTGGTGAATAAAACCTTGATTGTTGGCATTTATCAAAAAACAACCAATAATTTAATTGTGAAAGTATTGAAAAACGCAAAGAGTAAAAATCTTTTGCAGTTTGCAAAAAACCACATTTCTTCAAAATGTCTTGTATATACTGATTCTTGAAAAGGATATTGCGATTTTAAATCAGTTTTCACTAAGCATGAAACAGTTAACCATCAAGATGGCTATTTTTCAAAAATTGGTGTAAATACCAACCAAATTGAATCAGTTTGAAAACATATAAGAATAACATTTAAAACACATATCAAAGTTGCAAAACATCATGTTCATTTATATGCTAAAGAATCTGCATATAAATTCAACAAGATACCTAGTTTTGAAACTGTAATTCTATGTTTGATTTAAAAATGTGGGAAGAAGTCCGTAGATAGGCTTTTCTCAGCATTTATGTGATAAAATTAAAATAGTACATAAAGGGAGAAAAGCCAAATTTATTTTAATTCAAATCAGTTATCACCAATACTAGTATTAATTAATAAGGGAACTTTTAATTTAGTAACATTAGACATAATTTTAGTAATTTTAGTAATAACATCATTAACTTTATTATCTTCAACTTCAAAAATTAATTCATCATGAATTTGTGCAATTAATATTGCATCAATATTTTGTTTTTTTATTTCTTTATAAATTTTATTCATTGCTAATTTTAAAATATCAGCAGCACTACCTTGAATTGGCATGTTCATTGCTATTCGTTTACCAAAATTTTGAATCACCTTATTTTTATTTGTAATTTCCATTACTTCTCTTCTACGATTAAAAATTGTTTGAACGTATCCATTTTTTTCACAAAAATCAATTATATTATTAATATAACTTTTAATTTTTGGAAAAACCGAAAAATATTTATTAATAAATATTTTAGCATCTTCAACTTTAATTCCTATTTGTTGTGATAAACCAAAACTAGAAATGCCATAAACAATTCCAAAATTAATAGCTTTTGCATTTTGTCTTTGTTCGTTAGTAACTTCTGCTAAAGGTATATTTAATATTTTACTTGCAGTTTCGCGATGAATATCATGCTTTTGCTGAAAAGCTTTAATTAAATTTTCATCTTCACTAATATGAGCTAATATTCTTAATTCAATTTGCGAATAATCACAGGATAGTATTTTAGTATGTGGTTTGCTTGGAATAAAGATTTTGCGAACTTCTCTTTGCTCTTTATCGCGAATACTAATATTTTGCATATTAGGATCTAATGAAGATAACCTGCCAGTACTGGTTTGCACTTGATTATAAATGCTATGAATTTTACCATCATCAAAAATATATTTTTGTAAACCAAGTAAGTAAGTGGAATATAATTTTTGTAATTTACGATATTCTAAAAGAATATCGATGATTGGATGTTGATTTTTTAAACTAATTAAAACTTCAAAAGCAGTACTACCTTTTTTATAATTAGGTAATTTTAATTCTTTAAATAAGTATTCACTAATTTGTTTTGGTGAATTTGGATTTAAATTACTATTACTTTCTTTTTTAATTTGTAATTCTAAATCTTGGATTTTTAGTAAAGTTTTATCAGTTAGTAGTTTTAATTTTTTTTGATCAATGTTAACACCATTACACTCCATATTTACTAATACAAAAGCAGCAGGTAGTTCAATCTCTTGATATAAATTTCAGTTATTAGTATCTTTTAATTTTTTTATAAGAATGAGATGAGAATCTGTTAAAAAATTTAATTTTTTTTCTAAAAAAATAGCTATTTCTTTTTCATCATTGGGAATATTTTTTTTAATACCTTTGCCATAGAAATCATCAGCGCTTAAATTATCTTTAACATTGACATTGAGCATAACAGCAATGTTTTCTGGTAATATTTTTTCATTAGCATAAAGAAGGTAAGCAGCTAACATATGGTCAAAAATAATATTATTTATTATTAATTTTAAACGTAGTCCTGCGATAATAACCTTTTTTAAATCTCAAGTTATTTTTTGTAGTTTTTTATTTTGTAAGAAATGTTGAAAATTAGAACAATTAATTGCATTGATTTTATTAATATAAAATGTTCCTTTTTTATTTTTAATACCAAAACCAATAATATTATCACGATTATAATTATCACCAAAAATTTCTAATCATAAGTAATTTGAATCACAATTTCATTCTTGACTTCACTTATTTATAATTTGAACGTGAGATGTACTATTTTTATTAGTTTTAGGATTAGTGTCTTGTGTTAATAAAGAGTTCATATTATATTGTTTGTAAAAGTCTTGTAACTTTTCATTATTTAAATTTTCAACATTATAATTAAACGTTTCTAAATTACCAGTAATTGGTGTATTTAAATTAAGTTGTGCTAGTTGTTTACAAATAATACCATTATTAAAGTTAAGTTTAATTAGTTTACTAACATTTGGTTTTAATTGTTCTACATTTTCAATAATATTTTCTAATGTGTCATATTCTTTTAATAAACTAATAGCAGTTTTTTGACCAATTCCTTTAATGCCAGGTAAATTATCAGAACTATCACCCATTAATCCCTTTAAATCGGTAACTTGATAAGGTAATAATTCATATTCTGATTGAAATGTAGAAATAGTAATAACCTTTAAATCACTCATCCCTTTTTGTGGATTAAGAATTTTAATATTGTTATCTAATAGTTGTAATAAATCTTTATCACTACTCATAATATCAATTTGATAATTACTAGCAACTTTATTTTTAACAATGCTGCCAATAATATCATCAGCTTCATAATTATTTATTTGTCCCCAAGGAATTTGTGCTAATTCTAAAAATATTTTAACTAAATTAAATTGTTCAATTAACTCAACCGGAGTTTCACTTCTTTTTCCTTTATATGTTGCTAAAGTTTCATGGCGAAATGTTTTACGACCAGCATCAAATGCAACAAAAACACTAGCATAGTTGTTAGATTTTAAGTACTTAGTCAGCATTCTAATAAAAGCATAGACGGCATTAGTTGGAATACCCTGTAGCGAATGTAGATTAACTCCTTGGTATGCAGTAGCATAATATGCTTTAAATAATAAATTGTTACCATCAATAATTAATGCTTTTTTCATTTATTCACCTAATTTCATAAAATTATTATAACAATAAGTAAGTATAACTTCATATAAAATTAAAAAATTAGCATATAAAAAAAACAAGATTTTTTTCTTGCTATCGAACAATAATTAAGTTACAGATTTAATTGTGTAGAAAACATTATAAATATAAGGTTTTAGGGTTAATTTTAAGAGAATTATTATATTTATAGTGATTAGAGTTCTGTAACTTAATTATTTAAATATTAAGGATATTTATAAATAGATCCTTAAGTTTTATTATAACATTCAATTTTTAATTTTGCTGAATTATACTTGTAAGTGCAAGTAAATAAAATTGCAAAAAAATTCTCATATAAAAATTTCATAATGCTAAATTTATTTTATAAAAAAAGTAAGGAGTTTTTATATGAGTTATAAACATCTTGGCGTAGATGAAAGAATTTATATTGATAATCAATTGAAATTTAAAGTTAAAATTAGTGAAATAGCTAAAAATCTTAATCGAAATATTAGTACTATTATTCGAGAAATTAATAGAAATCAAGATAATAGTAATTATTTTTCATTGATTGCACAAAATAAAGCTGAAAATAGAAAACAATCACATATTTTTTTTCATAAGTTTAAAAATAAAGATTTAGTAAAATATGTGCAACAAAAACTATTATTAGGCTGATCACCTGAACAAATTTATGGCAGAATTAAAAATTTTCATAAACAATGAGTTATTAGTTTTAAAACAATTTACAATTGAATTTATTCTGGATTGCTTGATCAAGTTACTAGTAAAAATTTAAGAAGAAAAGGCAAAAAACGCAAATCTCAAGAAAATCGTGGCAAATTCAATAGCAAATCAATTAAAGAAAGAGATCTTAATATTAATGATCGTATAACACTTGGTCATTGAGAAGGAGATACTATAGTATCATCACGAGGCAAAAGTAAAAAATGTTTAATAACTTTAGTTGAAAGAGTATCACGATTTACTTTAGCAATATTAGTTAAAAACAGAACTACTAAAGTTATTAACAAAAATATTAGCCATTATTTATCAATTCTTCCTAAAAATATTGTTAAAACCATTACTTTTGATCGTGGTAAAGAATTTTCAAATTGACAACAACTTGAAAAAAATTTAGATGTGAAAATTTATTTTGCAAATCCATATTCACCTTGACAAAGAGGTACTAATGAAAATACTAATGGTTTAATTAGAGAAAAATTTCCTAAAAAATTTAATTTTTCAAAAACTTGTAAAAATGAAGTTCATAAATTTATATTGTCTTTAAACCAAAGACCAAGAAAAATACTAAATTATCTTTCACCGATAGAATATTTGGATAGAAAAATAATTTAGTTGCACTTACCTTTACAATTTAGCTTTTTAAATTCATTTTTTCTTTTTTATATATAAAAAACAAGAGCTTTTCAGCTCTTGTTTACACAAGAATTATTTCTAAGGTAATATGTCATTTATAAAAAAAAGGGGGGGTTATTTATAAATAAAACTTAAGGTTATTGGGGTTATAGAGTTTAAATTAGGGGTTTTAGATTAATTTTAAATTTTTATATTTAAAAATATTATAATTGAATAATGTTTTGACATATTACCTTAATTTTAAAGGACCTAGGCTATCTAAATCCTTATAAGAATAATAACAAATAATATTTAAATTGCAAGGAAATTTGTTATTATTTTTAGAAATAATTTATATTTTCAGTTTTTTTTCAAAAATATATTCATACTCTATATAAGTTTTTGATTTTTTTGATAAATATTTTTGGAAAAATTGCAATAATTTTACCCTACTTATCTTAATTTTATAAAAAATCTTAGTGCATTAATGGAGTGTTTATTTTTAGTAAAAATTTTTACATATTATGAAATTTTTAAACACTAATAAAATTAATAAAATAAAAATATGTGGTTAAACTTATAGTTTTAATTTTAGTTATAAAAATTTGTAAAAAATTATTTAAAAAAAATAAAAAAGATATATAATGATGTCGGATATTTATTAAATTAAGTAACGTTTTTCTTTTATTGTTTGTTTTTATAATTTTTTATGATAAGATTTGTTTGTTATTAAAATCTATAAAATTGGTTTTCAAAAACCTAGAATTGCAGAATTTTATATTGATATTGAACAAGATTTTTATATTAAAAAAGTTTGGGCGGTTGTCAAAGGACGTATGAGATTAACCATTAGAATTATGAAGTAACATTAACAATATAACTGCAAATTCTATGATTTGTTAATTAAATTATAACATAAAATTTAAAAAGATTAAAAAATATAAGGCTTTTCTCCCTTTATGTACTATTTTAATTTTATCACATAAATGCTGAGAAAAGCCTATCTACGGACTTCTCCCCACATTTTTAAATCAAACATAGAATTACAGTTTCAAAAATAGGTATCTTGTTTAATTTATATGCAGCTTCTTTAGCATATAAATGAACATGATGTTTTGCAACTTTGATATGTGTTTTAAATGTTCTTCTTATATGTTTTCAAACTGATTCAATTTGGTTGGTATTTACACCAATTTTTGAAACATAGCCATCTTGATGGTTAACTGTTTCATGCTTAGTGAAAACTGATTTAAAATCGCAATATCCTTTTCAAGAATCAGTATATACAAGACATTTTGAAGAAATGTGGTTTTTTGCAAACTGCAAAAGATTTTTACTCTTTGCGTTTTTCAAGACTTTCACAATTAAATTATTGGTTGTTTTTTGATAAATGCCAACAATCAAGGTTTTATTCACCAAGGATCTTCCTTGTTTTTTAAAACCCATATGTGAAAGATACATTTCATCAATTTGCACTGTACCTTCAACAATAAATTGAGGTTTTTGTTTTGCAATACGTGTTCTGATTTTATGAGTCATTCTTCAAGCAGTTTTCAAAGTCACTCCCAATTCTTTTGCAATATCTGTTGATGGAATTCCATGTTTGGTGTTTATTCATCTAAAGATAAGATAAAACCAAGATGTTAAAGATGTTTGTGACCTTGAAAATATGGTGCCTGTGAGAATGCTAAATGTTTGATTACATTTTAAACATCTCATTCTTTTTAAATCAGAAGTATTCAAATTAAAATTAAAACACCTAATACATTTGTTTTCTTTCAAATTTGCTATATATGCAAGACATTGCTGTTCAGTTCGAAAAGCATTGTTGAATTCATTCAGTTTCATTATTCCCTCCACAAGTACATGTGGGGAGAAGTCCGAAATATAATTACAAAATTACATTTAAACAACACAAAAATTCTAATCTTAAAATTAGAATAAAAAATATTAAATTGTATTACTTTAAGCACTATTAAGATAACTTCTACTATTTAAATAATTTGCTTTTGCTATTAACATATTATTCAATGTTTGATGATGATATATTTTTGCTCCATTAGTTAAAGATTTTAAAAAATGATATACATCACTTTCAGCACTACATCCAATATTTCAATCAGCATTTTGATTAATAATTCCTTGTTCATTATTTTTAAAATAATTATAAGTTTTTTTAGTAACTTTATTATGATTATTTTCTAAAATAGTAATTAATTCATTATACTTACCATTTGAAAAAGTAGTTGTTACATCTAAATATTTTGTTCAATCAAGTGCTTTCTTTTGATGTTTACCACGAACATTAACAAAAGATTTTCATAAATAACTATAAGCATGATATTTATCTAAAATATAATAACAACCCAATCAACTAGCCATTGCTCTAATTCATAATGCACCATCCCCAGCAACTACTACATTATAATTATTATATTCTCAATTAATAGCAAATATATTTAATTTAATATCATAATGATTATTAATAGTTTGCATTGTAAAATTATGTAATTCTTCTTGTTTTGGTGCATTATTAGTTTTAAATAACATAAATGAAGTTATTTTCTTGTCTAATTTATTTCTATATGAATAAATTTCTTTTCTTCCTAAATTATAAGTTAAAAGTCTACAACAATATTGTTGTTTTAAACCATTTTCATCTCAACAAGTTATATAAGCATCATCTGCACATATATTTAATTTTTCATTATCTAATACTTTAAATTTTTTTTCTGGTATTCATTTTTCAATTTTTGCATTTTTAAAAATTCTTGAAATAAGATTTTTAGAAAAAGAAGTATATTTAAATTCTGATTGAATATTAAAATAACCTTTTTTACTTATTAAATTTTCAATTAAATTATCTAATATATCAAAATATAAATCATTAGTAATTCTTGCTCTTTTTTTAATACCAAATTCTTCATAAATTGGATAATAATGTTTTTTATTTATTTTATCTCAATAAACTCTTTGTCTAAAAGTATCCATTCCAATTGGAGTATTTACTGTTCTATTACATGTTCAAGCAACTTTATATTGATTTTTATCTCTATTTAGAAAAAAATATTCATCATAATCATGGATTTTTTGAAAATATTTTGCTAAAATATTAGTGATTTCAGATTTTAGAAATTCTTTAAAACTAAACATTTTTTAACACCTTTATATTTATTTTTTTTCCTAACTATTCTAACAAATTTGTTAAAATATTGTTGAAAAATGTTTGGTTTTAGAGTATAATGTTAAACAACGATAAAATAAACTGCAAATTCTATTTACGTTTAAAAGATAACTTTTATTAGTTATCTTTTCTTTTTTAATAAAATAATGTACAATAAAGAAAAATATAAATAGAAAAGGAAAATAAAAGTGGAATATATTGCATGATGAATATTATTAGGAATATTTATAATTAGTATTTTATGATTTATAGGTTTATATGGGTGAAATCTATGTGAAAAAAATAAAGTTTTTGGAGTATTATTCTTAACTATTTCTCTTAATATTATAGGAACTTTTATTGGTTGTATGATTGTATATAAAATACAACATCCAGAATTTAAATTTTGAAAAAGTTTAGGAAATAAAATTAAAAAAATGTTTAAATTTAAGAAAAGAAGAAAAGAAATAAAAAAATAGCAGTATAATGCTATTTTTTGTTATAATTATATTGTAAAAATTAAATAAAAAAATATATGAAGTAATTAATAAAGTTAATAAGTTAGTTTTTTCCGTCACTTAACTTAAAGATTATATTAATTATATCATAAATTTTTGTTTTTTTAAAGCATATGAAAGGAGATTTTTATGTGCAAGAAGAAAAAATAAAAATAAGAACAATTTTTAATGATGTTACAAAATTAAGAGAATCATTAGAAAATTATTTTATTCATTGTAAAGATTTTGATGAAATACCTACTAAATTAGGAATGTTAATTTATTTAGATATAACTGAAAATACTTTAAAAAAATGAAAAGAAAAAAAGAGAAATACTTTTTTACAACAAATTAATTGAGCGCATTCTCAAATTGAACACTTAAATTTACAAAGATATTTAAAGTCACACTCTTCTAATTCTTCATGATATTTAGAAAGAGCATATGTTAATAAATATCACTTATCTACTAAAATTGATATAAAAAATAATGATAATACCACCCCTATAGCAATTAGTTTAGAAAATAAGAGTAAAAATAAATGTTAGAACATTTTGGTTATCTTAATGATATTTTAAAACAAATGTATTATAAAAAATCTTTAACTGTAAAAAGAATTGACCAATTAGGTAGTCGTAAATCTGGTAAAACTATTCAAGATTTTGATTTTGAATGTAAAGCAACTGTATTACCTAATACAAAATGGCTTTTCTCCCTTTATGTACTATTTTAATTTTATCACATAAATGCTGAGAAAAGCCTATCTACGGACTTCTCCCCACATTTTTAAATCAAACATAGAATTACAGTTTCAAAACTAGGTATCTTGTTGAATTTATATGCAGCTTCTTTAGCATATAAATGAACATGATGTTTTGCAACTTTGATATGTGTTTTAAATGTTCTTCTTATATGTTTTCAAACTGATTCAATTTGGTTGGTATTTACACCAATTTTTGAAACATAGCCATCTTGATGGTTAACTGTTTCATGCTTAGTGAAAACTGATTTAAAATCGCAATATCATTTTCAAGAATCAGTATATACAAGACATTTTGAAGAAATGTGGTTTTTTGCAAACTGCAAAAGATTTTTACTCTTTGCGTTTTTCAAGACTTTCACAATTAAATTATTGGTTGTTTTTTGATAAATGCCAACAATCAAGGTTTTATTCACCAAGGATCTTCCTTGTTTTTTAAAACCCATATGTGAAAGATACATTTCATCAATTTGCACTGTACCTTCAACAATAAATTGAGGTTTTTGTTTTGCAATACGTGTTCTGATTTTATGAGTCATTCTTCAAGCAGTTTTCAAAGTCACTCCCAATTCTTTTGCAATATCTGTTGATGGAATTCCATGTTTGGTGTTTATTCATCTAAAGATAAGATAAAACCAAGATGTTAAAGATGTTTGTGACCTTGAAAATATGGTGCCTGTGAGAATGCTAAATGTTTGATTACATTTTAAACATCTCATTCTTTTTAAATCAGAAGTATTCAAATTAAAATTAAAACACCTAATACATTTGTTTTCTTTCAAATTTGCTATATATGCAAGACATTGCTGTTCAGTTTGAAAAGCATTGTTGAATTCATTCAGTTTCATTATTCCCTCCACAAGTACATGTGGGGAGAAGTCCGTACAAAAGTTAAAACTTATGTTTTTAGAAATATGAGTGAACAATTATATGATACTTGAAATCAATTAAAAAATAGATGAGTATTATTTGCAATTGGGTTAGATTATACACTTTCTGAAACACGTAAAACTATTAAATATAAAGATAGTGAAATTGAATGTCGTGCTTTATATAAACAAAATAATAGTGAAATTAAATTAACTGGTTTACCAGATAATTCAAAATATGATTATGTAATTAGACATGTTGATGAAGCACATCAAATTGCTGAAAAAGATTGACAAGATATGGCAGATGCTATTCGTGGTTGTAGTCAATTATTAGAAATTAATAGTTGTAATCCTTGAAGTATTTTAAATTATTATATTAAAAATGTAGTTACTTATTATCCACAAAATGAAAAACAAATAATTAATGAATATGAACAATTTTATTTTAATGAAAAAGATAAAAGAATTGTTCATTATCAAAATTGAAAACTTAATTATTTATCGGACTTCTCCCCACATGTACTTGTGGAGGGAATAATGAAAATGAATTAATTCAAAAATGCTTTTCAAACTGAACAGCAATGTCTTGCATATATAGCAAATTTGAAAGAAAACAAATGTATGGAATGGCAACCTTTTTTAGGACTATTTTTTGGTAGACATTTGTTTTTGATAATTAACTGGAGTTAAGTAGTTTAAAGTGCTGTGAATTCTTATGTTGTTATATCAATTGATGTAATCAAATAATTCTAATTTTAATTGGATTAATGATGTAAAATTTTTATCATTAATAAATTCGTTTTTGAAAGTTTTAAAGGTTGCTTCAGCAACAGCGTTATCATAAGGACAACCTTTTTTGCTTAAAGAGCGATTAATATTGAATGCTAGTAAAAGTTTATCAATAATTTTATTATTAAATTCATTACCGCGATCACTATGAAATATTTGAATATCTTTTAAACAGCGATTTGAGTGCATAAATGCTTGATATACTAATGATGCATCTTTTTTAGTACCTACACTATGTCCAATTATTTCGCGGTTAAATAGGTCAATTAATAAACAAATATAGTTTCACTTACCATTTACTTGAACATAAGTTAAATCACTAACAATAACTTCATTTTTAACTCTATTATTAAAGTTTCTATCAACAAGATTGTTTATTGGACTATCGTTAACTTTGTTATTATGATTTTTGTATGATAATTTAGTGTATTTTGATATTAAATTATGTTTATTCATAATTTCTTTAATTTTTCGTCTTGATAAATAAATTTCTTGGTTTTCTAGAATGACTTTTAATCTTCTAGTACCATAAACTTCTTTATTTTCTTTAAAAGCACTAATAACAGCTTCATCATAAATATTATTTTTGATTTTATTTTCTTTTTTCTTTAAATTAAAATAATATGTTGATTTAGAGATTTTTAAAAAATGACACATTGTGCGAATTTTATATTTAACTTTATTTTTGACAATAATTTCTATTTTCTGCCTATTATTAGTGCTGCTTGCTTTAAAATATCATTTTCCATTCTTAATTGTTTTAATTCTTTTCTTAATTTAATTAATTCATTTTCTTCAACAGAACGATTATCTTTAGTTTTAAAACTACCTGAATTAGTAAATTGCTTAATTCAATTGTAAGTAGCTGCTCTTGTAACATTATATTCTTTAGCAAGGCAATATACTGATTTGCCACTTTGATATAAAGCTACTATTTGTTTTTTAAATTCATCGGTATATGAGTTAATATTGGCCATAATTATAGTTCCTTTCTTTGTTCACTTGTCTACGTAATTAGTGTCCAATAAAGTGTAACCCATCCAGTATTAGGTGTTTTAATTTTAATTTGAATACTTCTGATTTAAAAAGAATGAGATGTTTAAAATGTAATCAAACATTTAGCATTCTCACAGGCACCATATTTTCAAGGTCACAAACATCTTTAACATCTTGGTTTTATCTTATCTTTAGATGAATAAACACCAAACATGGAATTCCATCAACAGATATTGCAAAAGAATTGGGAGTGACTTTGAAAACTGCTTGAAGAATGACTCATAAAATCAGAACACGTATTGCAAAACAAAAACCTCAATTTATTGTTGAAGCTACAGTGCAAATTGATGAAATGTATCTTTCACATATGGGTTTTAAAAAACAAGGAAGATCCTTGGTGAATAAAACCTTGATTGTTGGCATTTATCAAAAAACAACCAATAATTTAATTGTGAAAGTATTGAAAAACGCAAATAGTAAAAATCTTTTGCAGTTTGCAAAAAACCACATTTCTTCAAAATGTCTTGTATATACTGATTCTTGAAAAGGATATTGCGATTTTAAATCAGTTTTCACTAAGCATGAAACAGTTAACCATCAAGATGGCTATTTTTCAAAAATTGGTGTAAATACCAACCAAATTGAATCAGTTTGAAAACATATAAGAAGAACATTTAAAACACATATCAAAGTTGCAAAACATCATGTTCATTTATATGCTAAAGAAGCTGCATATAAATTCAACAAGATACCTAGTTTTGAAACTGTAATTCTATGTTTGATTTAAAAATGTGGGGAGAAGTCCGTAGATAGGCTTTTCTCAGCATTTATGTGATAAAATTAAAATAGTACATAAAGGGAGAAAAGCCTTTTAAATTTGTTAATGTTATTGATTGTTTAAAAATAGAAAATAAATTAATTCGTTATGATAATAAACAATTAGCAAGATTAGTAGTTGAGTTTTATATTAAATTAGCAAAAGAAAATAATTTGTTATATGAATATGGTTTAACTGTATATTGTTATTTTAGTAATTATACATTTATTGAAATGTTAAATGATACAGCAATTAAATATCAAGTTAATTCATGGCTATATTTTAAAGATTTTGTGAAATTAAGACTTGAATTTAGAATAGGTAAGAATGTGGCTTTAATGGCATCAGAACGCTTAAATATTAGTATGAATGCACAAGCATTATTAGATGAATTTAGATTGGCTGTATGAGACCCTAAGAGTATTAAACAAATACCATTAGCGGGTAATGACCATTTACGAGATGCATTTGATTATGCTATATAACCATATATTAGAAATTTAAGTGCAAATATAAATCCTTATTTTGAAAGGAAGTAACATATGAATAATCATAATACTGAAATATTAACTCCTAAGTGATTTATGATAAATCTTCAAGAAATAATAGCAAATCATGCAAGTAAATTATTATGAGGTAATGGTTATACTTTAACAAGTGAACATCCAGAATATAAAAATGCTATTGAAAAATTAAAAGAATGAAATAATTTTGATAGTTTATTTTATCAAGATTGTCATATTAAATCTGGTTATGGTTATAGTATTGTTCAAATTGATAGAAGTAAAACTGGTAGAATTTCATTAAATTTTGCTCAACCATATGCTCAATCAAGAGTAGCTAGAGTATTAGAAAATGAATATAGTGCATCAACATGGTCAAGAGTACAATATGATGACCAAAGTATTTATGTTAAAACAACATATACTCCAAATCAAATTATTAGATATTTTACTAGTGATACAGTTACATTAGATGGTTTACAAGAAAAAATAAGTAAAGATTTACAATTACCATTAATTGAAAATCATAATTTAGGTATTATTACAGTTAAATTTATGCAAAATTTACCTAAAAAGAATTTCTTTGGTGGAGTTATTGGTGATTATTATCCAGATATGACTCCAATTAAAAATTTACAAAAATTATTAAATAAAACATTTGGAATGGCAACCCTTTTTAGGACTATTTTTTGGTGTAGACGGAAATGTTTAGTAATCTGTGTAACTTACAAAAATAACTATGTTTAATTAATTCTAGTAAATATAATTAAATGACTAGAAAGAGTGAGTTACAGATGGCTAAAAAAGATAACTTTAATAATAATGATCCAATATCAAAAGCAGTAGATTTATTACTAGAAAATACTGAAGATTTAACAACAGTTTTTAAACCTGGCGGTTTATATAAAGAATTAACAAAAAGATTAGTTGAAAAAATGTTGAATTCTGAAATGCAAAATTATTTAGGATATGAAAAAAATCAACATAGTACTACTGAAAATGCTCGTAATGGTACAAGTTCAAAAAAATTAATAACTCAACAAGGTAAAATTGAAATTGATGTACCAAGAGATCGCAATAGTAATTTTACTCCTGTAATAGTTCCTAAAAGGCAAAGAAGATTTGATGGTTTTGATCAACAAGTTCTTTCCTTGTATGCAAAAGGAATGACATTATCTGACATTAGAATGCAGTTGCAAGAGTTATATCATGGTGCTGATATTAGTGAAAGTGTTATTAGTCAAATTACTGATGATGTTATTGATGATGTTAAAGCATGACAAAATCGACCATTAGAAAGTATTTATCCTATTGTTTATTTTGATTGTATAGTAGTTAAAGTACGACAAGATAAACGGATTATTAACAAATCAGTTTATATAGCATTAGGAGTTGATTTAGAAGGCAAAAAAGATGTTTTAGGATTATGAATTAGTGAAAATGAAGGTTCTAAGTTTTGATTATCTAATTTCACAGAAATGAAAAATCGTGGCTTAAATGATATTCTTATTGCTTGTAGTGATAATTTAACAGGCATGTCAGAAGCAATACAATCAGTTTATCCTAAAACAGAACATCAATTATGCATTGTTCATCAAATTAGAAATAGTTTAAAATATGTTTCATACAAACATCGAAAAGGTCTAGTTGCAGATTTAAAACCAATTTATAGTGCATGTAGTGAAGAACAAGCAATGCAAGCTTTAGAATCGTTTGAAAGTAAATGAAATAAACAATATCCTCAAATTACTAAATCTTGATATAAAAATTGAGATAATTTAATGGTTTTTATTAGTTATCCAGTAGAAATCAAAAGTGTGGATGGGTTACACTTTATTGGACACTAATTACATAGACAAGTGAACAAAGAAAGGAACTATAATTATGGCCAATATTAACTCATATACCGATGAATTTAAAAAACAAATAGTAGCTTTATATCAAAGTGGCAAATCAGTATCTTGCCTTGTTAAAGAATATAATGTTACAAGAGCAGCTACTTACAATTGAATTAAGCAATTTACTAATTCAGGTAGTTTTAAAACTAAAGATAATCGTTCTGTTGAAGAAAATGAATTAATTAAATTAAGAAAAGAATTAAAACAATTAAGAATGGAAAATGATATTTTAAAGCAAGCAGCACTAATAATAGGCAGAAAGTAGAGATTATTGCAAATAATAAATCTAAATATAAAATTCGCACAATGTGTCATTTTTTAAAACTCTCTAAATCAACATATTATTTTAATTTAAAGAAAAAAAATAAAATTCAAAATAATATTTATGAACAAGCTGTTATTAGTGCTTTTAAAAAAAATAAAGAAGTTTATGGTACTAGAAGATTAAAAGTCATTCTAGAAAACCAAGAAATTTATTTATCAAGACGAAAAATTAAAGAAATTATGAATAAACATAATTTAATATCAAAATACACTAAATTATCATTCAAAAATTATCATAATAAAGTCAATGATAGTCAAATAACCAATCTTGTTAATAGAAACTTTAATAATAGAGTTAAAAATGAAGTTATTGTTAGTGATTTAACTTATGTTCAAGTAAATGGTAAGTGAAACTATATTTGTTTATTAATTGACCTATTTAACCGCGAAATAATTGGACATAGTGTAGGTACTAAAAAAGATGCATCATTAGTATATCAAGCATTTATGCACTCAAATCGCTGTTTAAAAGATATTCAAATATTTCATAGTGATCGCGGTAATGAATTTAATAATAAAATTATTGATAAACTTTTACTAGCATTCAATATTAATCGCTCTTTAAGCAAAAAAGGTTGTCCTTATGATAACGCTGTTGCTGAAGCAACCTTTAAAACTTTCAAAACCGAATTTATTAATGATAAAAATTTTACATCATTAATCCAATTAAAATTCGAATTATTTGATTACATCAATTGATATAACAACATAAGAATTCACGGCACTTTAAACTACTTAACTCCAGTTAATTATCAAAAACAAATGTCTACCAAAAAATAGTCCTAAAAAGGGTTGCCATTCCACAATAAGAAAGATTTGTAATATGGCAACTGGTGGATGTTTAATATCAAGTGGTGTAGCAATGGGTATTAATAATGATTTTAATAATGCTTATGCAGTACCTACAATTGTTGCTGGTGCAAGTGAAATTATCCATAATTTATTACCTATGGAAACTACACATCATATTCAAGAAATGCAAGAAACATCATTTAATGATGAAACTGCAAGATTAGTAAATGATAATAGATTCACAATTAATAGTGAAACAACTAGTCAATACGGTAGTGATAATATGAGCGAAGTAGCATTAAATAACGATAATGCTTCATTAAATTGAGATTATAATCACATGAGTTTATAAAGGAGGTGAAAAATAATGAATAAAGAAAAAATAATTGAATATTATAATCACGAAATAAAAATACATAAAGAAAGAATGGAACAATTAAATAAAGAAATTTCTTTATTAGTAACTATTATAAGTAATTATCAGTCAATGGTTGAAAGAATTAATGGTGGTCAATTTGACGAATAATTAAAAAATAAATAATTGAAAGGAAAATATTGAAATGAAAGAATTATTGCATGAATTAATCATTATTGGAACAAGTGTAGGAACATTAATTTGCAGAGAATTAATTGTTTGATTTAAACGATTTATTACAACTCCAAAACATGTTAGAGCAAATAACAAAATTATCAAACATCAAAAAAAAATTAGCAAAATTAAATGAAAAAATTAATAAAGAAAATAAATAATAAAGAGGTGATGTAAATGTTAGAAAATGAAAATAATGTTCAACAAACAACTGAACCTTTAACTGAAAACAATGCTTCTTCACAAGAAATAGAAAATAAAGTTAATGAAGCAGAAAATAAGTTAAATAAACTTAATCAAGAAATTAAAGAAAAAGAAATAATTAATATATTTAAAAAATATCAAGTTAAAACTGAATTTTATGATTTTTTAAAATTTAAAACTAATAATTTAGAAAATTCAAAAATTGAAGAAACTATTAAAAAAATTATTAAAGAACAACCAGTATTTAAAGAAATAATTAATACAGGTGGTAAACAACAAACAATAATAACAAATCAACAAAATTCAATAAAAAGTACATTATTGGATTATAAAAAAAATAATAATTTATAACAGAAAGGAAATCAAAAAATGGCAATACAATTCAATAAAAATTTAGATAATACCGAAAAATTAGTAGAAGCACCAGAGTTTATAGAATTTTTTAAACAATCAAATAGTCCATGGGCAAGTTTTTTTCCTATCGAAATGGTTAATTCAACAAGAATTGAATTTATAGTTAAAAAACCAAAAGACCCAAAAGTTAAAGTTCTTCAATGAAATGATAAGAGTAAAAGAATAGATGTCGGATATGCTGATAAAGATAAAATTATTAAAGAAATTACAGAAGAAGCTGTTGCTGGCGAAACAATTGCAGCAAAAGATTTATTAGCAGAAAATGGACAAAATTTATTACAAAGTATGCAATATGAAGTTGCTAATGATTTAGCAGATTATTTAGCTAATAACAATACTAATGTAATTGCAAAATATGCAATTAAATTTATGATTGAAAAATCAACAGAACCAAAATCACAAGCAATTAAATATGTAGAAGCAATGTTGGGGGCATGAAATACATTATTTCAATATAGAAATATTGCAAATTGTAGATTCTTTATTACTAATGCTCTTTATGATAGTATAGTTTACTTGGCAGATAATAAAGGTTTAATTACTGATAATGAAATTGCACAACAATTAAGATTAAATGGTAATGATTTATATATTAAAGGTGTATTATGTCAAATTGTAATGGATGACTATATGACTTTTAAAAATGATAAAAATGATGATGAAATTATGTCATTTGTTTTAGCAACGCCAAGAGCAATGAAAAGATATATGTTGCAAGATACAATTATTTATGTTCAAGAAGTGGCAGATGGTAAAGTTGGAAGAATGTATTTAGTTGGTGGAGAAGTTACAGGTCAAGCAATACCTTATATTTCTAATAATGAAACAACATCACGTTGAATGGCATGTGGAATTATTAATACTGATAAAACTGATTTAAAAACTAAAATTACAAGTTTAACAACTGATATTACTGCAAATGTTAATAACAATAATAGTGAATTAAATACACAAATAAAAAGTACTAATGAACTTAAATCATTAAATCCTAATTTAACAAATCCAACTATTAAATATTTTAGTGATGCACAAGGAAAAACTAATGTAAGTAATCAAAAACAAAAAGCAGGTGACTTATACATAACTATTACTGCTAATGTTAATGACTTAAATTATAAAGGAACAACAAATCTGATTAAAATAACTCTTAAATAAAGGAAATTAATATCATGCCAATCGGTACAACTATTACAGCAATACTTTTAAACATAAATAAACCAAAACATACTAGAATAAGTAAACAACAAGAAAATAAAAGTTTTTGATGAGAAATTTTAGAAATGATTGGTGTACAAGTTATAGCAGTAGCACTTGCTCCTTTTACTGGTGGATTAAGTGAAAGTGTAGCCCTTGGATTAGGTGCAAGTGATTTAATTGCTAGTATTAGTGCTGTTGGTGTAGAATTTTTAACTGATTTTACTATTAATCAAGTTTATGATTATTTAAAAGGAAATGTAACACCATTAAATACTTTTTTTAATATATTACCAGCATTTGCTGGACTTAATAAAATTAGTCGTGGTTATCGTACAACTAAATTTATTAAGTTAGCACAAAAAACTAAAACATTAGAACAAGTTGGTATTAAAGAAGCAAAAAACTTACAAGAAATTATTAGTCAAGTAAGTGGAAAAGAAATTTTAACAGATAAAATTATTGGTAATAAACGTTATTTAATGAAGTATAGTTTTACTCCTAATCGTGAAACAGTATTACGAGATTTAGGATATGTTGCTGAAAGACAATATAAGAATATGGATGGGTTACACTTTATTGGACACTAATTACATAGACAAGTGAACAAAGAAAGGAACTATAATTATGGCCAATATTAACTCATATACCGATGAATTTAAAAAACAAATAGTAGCTTTATATCAAAGTGGCAAATCAGTATCTTGCCTTGTTAAAGAATATAATGTTACAAGAGCAGCTACTTACAATTGAATTAAGCAATTTACTAATTCAGGTAGTTTTAAAACTAAAGATAATCGTTCTGTTGAAGAAAATGAATTAATTAAATTAAGAAAAGAATTAAAACAATTAAGAATGGAAAATGATATTTTAAAGCAAGCAGCACTAATAATAGGCAGAAAGTAGAGATTATTGCAAATAATAAATCTAAATATAAAATTCGCACAATGTGTCATTTTTTAAAACTCTCTAAATCAACATATTATTTTAATTTAAAGAAAAAAAATAAAATTCAAAATAATATTTATGAACAAGCTGTTATTAGTGCTTTTAAAAAAAATAAAGAAGTTTATGGTACTAGAAGATTAAAAGTCATTCTAGAAAACCAAGAAATTTATTTATCAAGACGAAAAATTAAAGAAATTATGAATAAACATAATTTAATATCAAAATACACTAAATTATCATTCAAAAATTATCATAATAAAGTCAATGATAGTCAAATAACCAATCTTGTTAATAGAAACTTTAATAATAGAGTTAAAAATGAAGTTATTGTTAGTGATTTAACTTATGTTCAAGTAAATGGTAAGTGAAAATATATTTGTTTATTAATTGACCTATTTAACCGCGAAATAATTGGACATAGTGTAGGTACTAAAAAAGATGCATCATTAGTATATCAAGCATTTATGCACTCAAATCGCTGTTTAAAAGATATTCAAATATTTCATAGTGATCGCGGTAATGAATTTAATAATAAAATTATTGATAAACTTTTACTAGCATTCAATATTAATCGCTCTTTAAGCAAAAAAGGTTGTCCTTATGATAACGCTGTTGCTGAAGCAACCTTTAAAACTTTCAAAACCGAATTTATTAATGATAAAAATTTTACATCATTAATCCAATTAAAATTCGAATTATTTGATTACATCAATTGATATAACAACATAAGAATTCACGGCACTTTAAACTACTTAACTCCAGTTAATTATCAAAAACAAATGTCTACCAAAAAATAGTCCTAAAAAGGGTTGCCATTCCACTGTGATTGTAATTTGTATTAATCAAAAATGGAAAGGGAAATGGTTTTTGTATATTTAAACGGACTTCTCCCCACATGTACTTGTGGAGGGAATAATGAAACTGAATGAATTCAACAATGCTTTTCAAACTGAACAGCAATGTCTTGCATATATAGCAAATTTGAAAGAAAACAAATGTATTAGGTGTTTTAGTTTTAATTTGAATACTTCTGATTTAAAAAGAATGAGATGTTTAAAATGTAATCAAACATT
The DNA here is from genome assembly GCF_964020205.1 of Spiroplasma endosymbiont of Apeira syringaria. NCBI lineage: Bacteria > Bacillati > Mycoplasmatota > Mollicutes > Entomoplasmatales > Spiroplasmataceae > Spiroplasma > Spiroplasma endosymbiont of Apeira syringaria. The sequence goes on along the minus strand of NZ_OZ026543.1, from coordinate 1,098,111 downwards.
TAGCATTCTCACAGGCACCATATTTTCAAGGTCACAAACATCTTTAACATCTTGGTTTTATCTTATCTTTAGATGAATAAACACCAAACATGGAATTCCATCAACAGATATTGCAAAAGAATTGGGAGTGACTTTGAAAACTGCTTGAAGAATGACTCATAAAATCAGAACACGTATTGCAAAACAAAAACCTCAATTTATTGTTGAAGGTACAGTGCAAATTGATGAAATGTATCTTTCACATATGGGTTTTAAAAAACAAGGAAGATCCTTGGTGAATAAAACCTTGATTGTTGGCATTTATCAAAAAACAACCAATAATTTAATTGTGAAAGTATTGAAAAACGCAAAGAGTAAAAATCTTTTGCAGTTTGCAAAAAACCACATTTCTTCAAAATGTCTTGTATATACTGATTCTTGAAAAGGATATTGCGATTTTAAATCAGTTTTCACTAAGCATGAAACAGTTAACCATCAAGATGGCTATTTTTCAAAAATTGGTGTAAATACCAACCAAATTGAATCATTTTGAAAACATATAAGAAGAACATTTAAAACACATATCAAAGTTGCAAAACATCATGTTCATTTATATGCTAAAGAAGCTGCATATAAATTCAACAAGATACCTAGTTTTGAAACTGTAATTCTATGTTTGATTTAAAAATGTGGGGAGAAGTCCGTAGATAGGCTTTTCTCAGCATTTATGTGATAAAATTAAAATAGTACATAAAGGGAGAAAAGCCTATTTAAATTAAATAAGCGGCAAGCAAGTTTGAAAGAAAATATAATAATTAATGTGATTACTGTTTATATTAATGTAATTTAGTTTGTAGTTTACTTCTCTTTTATTTTTAAAATTTAGTTTATAAATATATGAATTTGATTTATTTGATAACTAAAAAGTAATAGTATCGTTATCAATAAATTCTATGTTATGATAAATATAGTTAAAAGGGTATATAGAATCAAGAAAGTGTATTATCAATAATTTCAAAAATGTAATTGATATTACGTTAATCTTTGAAAATATAAGCAACGAGTTTTAGTAAAAGTAAAATTTAATTTCGGACTTCTCCCCACATTTACTTGTGGAGGGAATAATGAAACTGAATGAATTCAACAATGCTTTTCAAAATGAACAGCAATGTCTTGCATATATAGCAAATTTGAAAGAAAACAAATGTATTAGGTGTTTTAGTTTTAATTTGAATACTTCTGATTTAAAAAGAATGAGATGTTTAAAATGTAATCAAACATTTAGCATTCTCACAGGCACCATATTTTCAAGGTCACAAACATCTTTAACATCTTGGTTTTATCTTATCTTTAGATGAATAAACACCAAACATGGAATTCCATCAACAGATATTGCAAAAGAATTGGGAGTGACTTTGAAAACTGCTTGAAGAATGACTCATAAAATCAGAACACGTATTGCAAAACAAAAACCTCAATTTATTGTTGAAGGTACAGTGCAAATTGATGAAATGTATCTTTCACATATGGGTTTTAAAAAACAAGGAAGATCCTTGGTGAATAAAACCTTGATTGTTGGCATTTATCAAAAAACAACCAATAATTTAATTGTGAAAGTATTGAAAAACGCAAAGAGTAAAAATCTTTTGCAGTTTGCAAAAAACCACATTTCTTCAAAATGTCTTGTATATACTGATTCTTGAAAAGGATATTGCGATTTTAAATCAGTTTTCACTAAGCATGAAACAGTTAACCATCAAGATGGCTATGTTTCAAAAATTGGTGTAAATACCAACCAAATTGAATCAGTTTGAAAACATATAAGAAGAACATTTAAAACACATATCAAAGTTGCAAAACATCATGTTCATTTATATGCTAAAGAAGCTGCATATAAATTCAACAAGATACCTAGTTTTGAAACTGTAATTCTATGTTTGATTTAAAAATGTGGGGAGAAGTCCGTAGATAGGCTTTTCTCAGCATTTATGTGATAAAATTAAAATAGTACATAAAGGGAGAAAAGCCTTTAATTTATTAAATGTTTTTTTATTTGGAGGGAGAAAATTTATATATTAAGATAAATTAATTGTAATCATATATTATGGGAGGCAAAAAATGAAAATTGTATTATCTGGTGTAGTTGGTGTTGGTAAGAGCACTATTAGTAGAGAATTAGCAAAATTATTAAAATATAAAATTATGGACGAGCCAGTTACTAGTAATCCCTATTTAGATGATTTTTATAAAAATCCTTTAGAATATGCTTTTAAAATGCAAGTATTTATGCTGATGGCACGAAGTAAACAATTAAAAGAAGCACAAAATTTTAACAATGTTATTTTTGATCGTAGTATTTTAGAAGATCCTATTTTTGTTGAGGTATTAAAAGCTCAAAACAATATGAATGATAGAGATTATGAAGTGTATTTAAATTTTTATAATAATGTTATTATTTCATCACTTTATTTTGATCCACAAATTAAGCCCGATTTAATTGTCTATTTAAAAGCAAATCTTGAAAACACAATTGAACGCATAAACCTTCGTGGTCGTGAATCAGAAAAACATGTACCTCATGAATACTGAAGTTTATTAAATAAAAAATATGAACAGTGATATGAAAAAGAAAAAAATAACTTTAATTTTTTAGTAATTGACACTAATGATTTAACTCCTAAGCAAATAGTGCAAAAAATAATTGATTATATAAAATAAAATTTCTTATTGAAATCAAATTTTTATTTAGTCATTTTTTCTCATGTTATATTAATAATTATTGTTATTTTTCATTTACTTTAAAGGTAATTACGTTATAATATTGTATGAGTCAAATATTTAAAAATCAAACTTAATATATTTACTCCTTGCTCATCAGAGCCATATGCCCAAAAGGAGGTCTTCGAACATTGGAAGATTTAAAACAAAAGCATAATTATGAAATTATGTACATCGTTGATGATCAAAATCAAGAAAAAGAACAATTAATTAAAAAAGAATTTTGTGAAATTTTAACTAAAAATGCTGGAAAAATTACTAAAGAACAAGATTCTATTCGTCAATTTGCTTATCCTATTAACAAAAAAGTTAAGGGTCATTATTTTATTATTGAAGTGCTAACTTCACCAGAAAACATTGCTAACTTTAATCGTGTAGCTTTAAATAAACAAAGACAATTAGACGTAATGCGTTTTTTGGTTATTAATTTAGATAGTGAAAAAGTTAATAAGTTTAAACCAAAACGTCAAGTAGAATCTAGTTCTTTCTCTCGACCAACAAGACCAGGAAATCGTCCTTCTTATAATCGTGATGAAAATGGTGAAAGAAAACCAAGACCAATCGCTGGTACTGAATCATCTTATCGTACAAAAACTAATTACCAAAATTCAAAAACAAATACTAATAATAATGCATCGAATACTGAACAAAAAGATTAATAAAATCTAAGTTAAAAGTGAGGATAAAAAATGAATATTGTTACATTAATTGGTAGAATCACTCGTGATTTAAAGTTACATCAAACTTCAACAGGAAAACCTTTTACTTTTTTTACACTTGCAGTTAATAATATTCAAAATCAAGCTGATTATATTTCGTGTGTGGCTTGAAATAAAGTTGCTGAAAATATGACTAATTATTTAGTTAAAGGTTCTTTAATTTCAGTTTCAGGAAGACTGTCAGTAAGAAAATCAACCGATCAAAATGGAAAAGAACTATATATTACTGAAGTGGTTGCACAAACTGTTACTTTTTTAGATAATCGTAAAAAAGATAGTAGTGGTAATAATGCTAATATTAATTATTCAAAACCAAGAGATGAGAATAAAATTCATTTAGATGATGCTTTTAAAAGTCCTAATTATAGTACTGATATTGCCTTTACTAATACTAATCAGCTTCAAGAAAAAGAAGCGGCTATTCAAAATATAGAATTTGATGAAGAAGATATCATTTGAGATTTAAATAATTAAAGGAGGATAATTATGAACACTGGTAAACCAAGAAATTTTACAAGAAGAAAATCTTGTTTTATTACTAAAAATAATATTACTTATATTGATTATAAAGATATTGAATTACTAAGTAAATTTATGGGTAATAATAACAAAATTTTGCCAGCAAGAACAACAGGTACTAATCCAAAGTATCAACGTTTAATTGCTAAAAATATAAAACGTGCCCAAATCATGGGATTATTAAGATATTCAAGATAAAAAATTGAGTAAGTTTACAAATCTTACTCAATTTTTATTTATTTTTATCTTAAAAATATTTTATTTTAAATAATAGTTTAAAATTAAAATAAAAAGACCTTAATAGTATTATATTACATAAAAGATAATGGCTGTTTTTATTATTAGTGTTATAGTATAATTAATAATATTAGAAGGAAGTGACAAAGTGTTCAAATCGTTAAGAAATTATCATTTAATAATGATTGTTTGATTAGTAGTTGAAATTTTAATTGGCTTGACTTATTTTATTGTTAATATTGAGACAGCAGAACAAGTGGTCACTATTACTGTAATTTTAAGTTTAGTTTTAGGTAATTTTATTATTGTTTGTCTTTATATTTTTTTATTTAGTTTATGAATTCGTCATCGTTATATTAACACAGCCGAAATCATAAAATTAAATAATGCACAAGCTTTAACTTTTGGTAGTGTTGGTATGATTGTTTTGGATAGTGATTTATCAATTATGTGAGTAAGTGAATTTTTAGAAGATAAAGGTTTAGGTAGATTAATTGGAAAATCAATTGTTAAACTATCAAGAGATTTAGAACAATTAATTAGTAATAATATTACTCAAATTACACTTAAAATTGAAGATATGCTTTATGATGCTATTTATTTAGTACAAACTAGAACAATTTTGTTACAAGAAACAACTAAATATCATTTCTTATATAATAAATTACAGCAAGAAAAATTAGTTTTTGGTGTAATTAGTATTGATAATTTTTATAATTCTTTACAAAAATTAAGAGTTGAGAATCAAATTCGTGTTGAAGCATTTATTAAAACTGAATTAAATGATTTTGCTAATAATTATTCAGGTTTATTATTAGGTAATATTGAAGATGGTTACAATATTTTACTTTATCAAAATGAATTTAATAAAGCAAGAAATGATAACTTTCCACTTATTAAAAATATTCGAGAAGGTGTTAAAAAATTTAAAGCAGATATTACTTTATCTGCTGGTTTCTCTTATGGTAATGCTATTAGTAAAGATCTATATGATTTGGCTATTGAAAGTAAAGAGTTAGCAGTTTATCGTGGTGGTGATCAAGTAGTTATTCGTGAATTTGGTGGTAATACAGTTTTTATTGGAGGTACTATTGAAGCAAAACAATCAGAATCTAAAATTAATATTAGAATGTTTGCACAATCATTATATAATGAAATAAAATTAGCAGAAAACATTTTAGTTATGGGACATGCGGCTGCTGATTTTGATAGTATTTCTTCAGGAACAGCTATTATTGAAATTGCTAAAAGTTTAAATAAAAGTGCTCATTATGTTATTAATCAAAATGAAGTTGATGAAAAAACATTAAAAATTCTTCATGAACTTGTTCCTGAAAGTTATATTAGTCGTAATTTTATTACTGGTAAACAAGCACTTAAATTTCTTCATGCAAATACTTTATTAATTGTTGTTGATACTCATAATCCACAACGCGTTGATAGTCCTGATTTATTAAGTAAAGCTGTAAAAATTATTGTTATTGATCATCATCGTGTTTCTGATGAATCAATTAGTAGCACTATTACTTCTTATATTGATGCAGGAACTTCTTCAACAGCTGAAGCAATGACAGAAATTATTTATTATAATGATTTTAATAATATTGAATCAGAATTTTTATGAAATATAATGTTTGCAGGTATTTTAATTGATACTAATAATTTCCAAGTAAGAACAACAAGAAGAACTTTTGAAGCCTGTGGATTATTAACTGATTGAGGAGCTTCTCCTTCTAAAGTTAAAGGATTATTGAAAAATAGTTTAAATGAACTAATTGATAAATTTGCTTTAATTAGTCACGCCCAAGAAATTAAAAAAGGATTTTTAGTTGCTGTTGGTGATGAAAACTTAGAAGTACATACTTCATATTTAGCCCAAATTTCAGAAATGTTGTTAGACTTACGTGATTGTAAAGCATCATTTACTATTGCTTATGATCGTCAAGGACGTGCCTGTTTATCAGCACGAAGCAACGGTGAAATAAATGTTCAAATTATTTGTGAAAACTTAGGTGGTGGTGGTCACTTTAGTGCTGCTGCTGTCCAAAGTAGTAAATTGGGAATTAGAGCATTGTATGATGAATTGGTAAAACTAATTGAAAGTGGCGTATATCAAAGTGAGAGTGCTACTACTGAAAGGTATTAAAAATTATTAAAATAGAAAGTGAGATGTTTACAATGAAAGTTGTACTTTTAACGGATGTTAAAAATTATGGTAAAAAAGGTGAAGTTGTTAATGTTAGTGATGGTTATGGTAAAAATTATTTATTACCTAGAAAATTAGCTGTAATTGCTACATCAGAAGCATTAAAAATTAATCAAAAAGTAATTGAAAATAAAAAAATACAACGAGAAATGGAATTAGAAGATTTACAAAAAATTAAAGAACAATTAGCTTTAATTACTTTACAATTTAAATTAAAAAGTAATAATGGTAAAGTTTCTGGTGCTATTTCTTCAAAACAAATTTGTGAACAACTAGTGCAAAAATATAACATTAAAATTGATAAACATAAATTTGTTAAATTTAATCCTATTAATGAATTAGGTATAACTAACATTAATATTAAATTAGATGTTACAATTATTGCACAATTAAAGGTTGAAGTTTTAGGAGAATAATTATGTCTAACAATGGTCAATATATAAATAATGCAGAAGTTAATGTTTTAAGTGCGATGATTCAATCATCACCAGCATGTGAAAGTGCATTAAATTTATTGGCACCACATGACTTTACAATTAATTCTAATCAAATTATTTTTAAAACAATTACCAATATTTATAAAAATAATTCCGGTATTGATGTAACAACTATTGCCGAAGAATTAGTTAAGCAAAATAATTTGGATAAAATTGGTGGAATTGAATATTTATCTTCTTTAGTGGCTCAATATATTACTGATGCTAATTTAAAAGAACACATTGATATTTTGATTGAAAGAACTACTAAACGACAATTAGAAAATGCTTTAAAAAATATTGGTAAAGAGTTACAAAGTGAAAAGTCAATTAATGAAGTTTTAATTGCTGCTGAAGCTCAAATTGTACAAGTAAGTAGTGAACGTAATCATGAAGAGATGTTGCCAATTAGTGAACACATTGATGATGTGGTAACTAAAATTGAACAACTACAAAAATCAACAGTTAATATTACTGGTACAAGTTCAGGTATTAACAATTTGGATATGATTACTAGTGGTTTTCAACGAGGTGACTTAATTATTTTAGCAGCTAGACCTTCAATGGGTAAAACCGCCTTAGCACTTAATTTTGCTTTAAATGCTGCTAATGAACAAGATAATAAAAACGATGTTGTTGTTATTTTTTCATTAGAAATGCCAAAAGATCAATTAATTACAAGAATGATTTCTTGTCAAGGACATTTTGATGCTAATCGTTTACGTAATAAGTCTAAATTTACACAGGCTGATTGAAATCGTATTAGTGCTACTGCTGAGCAATTGAAACAAAAAAGAATTATTATTGATGATACACCTGGTTTAAGAGTTTTAGAGTTGCAAACTAAATTAAGAAAATTAAGTCGTGAAAATAGCATTAAGTTAGTAATTATTGATTATTTACAGTTATTAACTGGTAGAGATAGTGAATCACGTCAACAAGAAGTTTCAAATATTTCTCGTAGTTTAAAAATTTTGGCAAGAGAATTAAGAGTACCAATTGTTTGTTTATCACAATTATCAAGAATGGTGGAGAGACGTGAAGAAAAACGTCCTTTAATGTCTGATTTACGTGAGTCAGGGGCTATTGAACAAGATGCTGATGTCATTATGTTTTTATATCGTGATGATTATTATAAGGAAAAAAATAGCGAAGAAACAACAAGTTCACAAGAAAGTAATCTTGCTGAAATTCTTATTTCTAAACATCGAAACGGCCCGACAGGAAAAGTAGTAACTGTTTTTATTCCAAAATGAGGTAAGTTTGAAAATTATACAGGATAAAAATAATAAAAAACCTAAAATTAAATTTTAGGTTTTTTTGAAAGAAGTTAATAAATTAAATTAATTAGTTTTTATTATCCTTCTGGATTTAAACTTTTAAATAGTTTTCCTTTATTATCACTAATTTTAGTTCCAGCGTAAACAATACCATTGACATTTAATAAACTATGTACTTCACCACCACTGCTACTTCAACTAAAAATACCAATTGCTACTGTATAGACAACTTTAAATAATCTTCCTTTACCATCAGTAGTTCTTGTTCCAACAAAAATTGTATTATTATCATTAACTAGACTTAAAACTTCACCATTAGTATCTTTTCAGTTAGTTACTACTGTATTTTCACCATCTTCTTTAACTTTATATAAATATCCTTGACCATCACCAGTTTTAGTTCCGATATAAATATTTTCGTTTGTTGAAGTAGTTAAACTATAAATTTCACCATTATTTTCTTTTCAATTTGTTATTTCTTGAAAATTACTTGTTATATTACTTATACATGCAGTGACATTGCTTGTTGTTGCTGCTGTAAACCCTAAAACACCTACAATTGATAGTATACTTTTTAAATTTTTCATAAAATACCCCTTTTTCAAACTTTAACCCTTTTATAAAATAATTTCGGACTTCTCCCCACATGTACTTGTGGAGGGAATAATGAAACTGAATGAATTCAAAAATGCTTTTCAAACTGAACAGCAATGTCTTGCATATATAGCAAATTTGAAAGAAAACAAATGTATTAGGTGTTTTAGTTTTAATTTGAATACTTCTGATTTAAAAAGAATGAGATGTTTAAAATGTAATCAAACATTTAGCATTCTCACAGGCACCATATTTTCAAGGTCACAAACATCTTTAACATCTTGGTTTTATCTTATCTTTAGATGAATAAACACCAAACATGGAATTCCATCAACAGATATTGCAAAAGAATTGGGAGTGACTTTGAAAACTGCTTGAATAATGACTCATAAAATCAGAACACGTATTGCAAAACAAAAACCTCAATTTATTGTTGAAGGTACAGTGCAAATTGATGAAATGTATCTTTCACATATGGGTTTTAAAAAACAAGGAAGATCCTTGGTGAATAAAACCTTGATTGTTGGCATTTATCAAAAAACAACCAATAATTTAATTGTGAAAGTATTGAAAAACGCAAAGAGTAAAAATCTTTTGCAGTTTGCAAAAAACCACATTTCTTCAAAATGTCTTGTATATACTGATTCTTGAAAAGGATATTGCGATTTTAAATCAGTTTTCACTAAGCATGAAACAGTTAACCATCAAGATGGCTATGTTTCAAAAATTGGTGTAAATACCAACCAAATTGAATCAGTTTGAAAACATATAAGAAGAACATTTAAAACACATATCAAAGTTGCAAAACATCATGTTCATTTATATGCTAAAGAAGCTGCATATAAATTCAACAAGATACCTAGTTTTGAAACTGTAATTCTATGTTTGATTTAAAAATGTGGGGAGAAGTCCGTAGATAGGCTTTTCTCAGCATTTATGTGATAAAATTAAAATAGTACATAAAGGGAGAAAAGCCAATAATTTTACATTATTTCAAAAATAAAATAGTATTTATAATACTTTTTATTGTTATTTATGAAGTTAATGTAAGTATTTTAGAAAGATATTAAATTAGAAATCTATATTAAATTTTTTTGATTAATATATGAAGTATTTACAAAAGGTTCATTTAATAAATCATTAATTTCTTCGATATTTATGATTTTTTCTGTAGTTATTTCTTGAATTTTATTTCAACTTAAACTTAAAAAATTATTTATTTCAGTATCATTTAATTTTAAAATTTTGCTTATTATTTCCAAAATATTATTTGTTATTTTAACAGTTTTTTTAATTTTTTTATAATATAGTGAAACATCCGCCAGTAATTATAAGTTACTATAAAATTTATTTTCTTCTTTTTTTGAATTTATAATTTTTACTAAGAATTCTTTGATTTGATCATTTTTATATTGTTTTTCTAAAATTAATTTAACTTCTAAGTCACATTTTTCATCTTCATCATTCATTGTTATATTGTCCCTTTTTCATTATTATAATTAATAAATTTAGCTTAAATATGTACTATTTATTTGAAGTTTAAAGTGTGCTCCTTCTACAGCATTTTTTGATTCTTCTTTTAAATGAATAGATAAATATATATTGCCATTATTACTATGGCTTTTCTCCCTTTATGTACTATTTTAATTTTATCACATAAATGCTGAGAAAAGCCTATCTACGGACTTCTCCCCACATTTTTAAATCAAAAATAGAATTACAGTTTCAAAACTAGGTATCTTGTTGAATTTATATGCAGCTTCTTTAGCATATAAATGAACATGATGTTTTGCAACTTTGATATGGAATGGCAACCCTTTTTAGGACTATTTTTTGGTAGACATTTGTTTTTGATAATTAACTGGAGTTAAGTAGTTTAAAGTGCCGTGAATTCTTATGTTGTTATATCAATTGATGTAATCAAATAATTCTAATTTTAATTGGATTAATGATGTAAAATTTTTATCATTAATAAATTCGGTTTTGAAAGTTTTAAAGGTTGCTTCAGCAACAGCGTTATCATAAGGACAACCTTTTTTGCTTAAAGAGCGATTAATATTGAATGCTAGTAAAAGTTTATCAATAATTTTATTATTAAATTCATTACCGCGATCACTATGAAATATTTGAATATCTTTTAAACAGCGATTTGAGTGCATAAATGCTTGATATACTAATGATGCATCTTTTTTAGTACCTACACTATGTCCAATAATTTCGCGGTTAAATAGGTCAATTAATAAACAAATATAGTTTCACTTACCATTTACTTGAACATAAGTTAAATCACTAACAATAACTTCATTTTTAACTCTATTATTAAAGTTTCTATTAACAAGATTGGTTATTTAACTATCATTGACTTTATTATGATAATTTTTGAATGATAATTTAGTGTATTTTGATATTAAATTATGTTTATTCATAATTTCTTTAATTTTTCGTCTTGATAAATAAATTTCTTGGTTTTCTAGAATGACTTTTAATATTCTAGTACCATAAACTTCTTTATTTTTTTTAAAAGCACTAATAACAGCTTGTTCATAAATATTATTTTTGATTTTATTTTCTTTTTTCTTTAAATTAAAATAATATGTTGATTTAGAGATTTTTAAAAAATGACACATTGTGCGAATTTTATATTTAGATTTATTATTTGCAATAATCTCTACTTTCTGCCTATTATTAGTGCTGCTTGCTTTAAAATATCATTTTCCATTCTTAATTGTTTTAATTCTTTTCTTAATTTAATTAATTCATTTTCTTCAACAGAACGATTATCTTTAGTTTTAAAACTACCTGAATTAGTAAATTGCTTAATTCAATTGTAAGTAGCTGCTCTTGTAACATTATATTATTTAACAAGGCAAGATACTGATTTGCCACTTTGATATAAAGCTACTATTTGTTTTTTAAATTCATCGGTATATGAGTTAATATTGGCCATAATTATAGTTCCTTTCTTTGTTCACTTGTCTATGTAATTAGTGTCCAATAAAGTGTAACCCATCCACATGAATATTGATGGTATTGAAAAAACAATATGAGATGAAAATATTTTGTTTTATAGAATATTAAAGTGACTAATTCAATCAAAAGTAAAGTCATCTGTTTTATTTTATTTACAAGTATTAATTGAAAGAAATAAAAATAAAAATTTGGATAGCAAATCTTGATATGAACTTATTATTAGTGTATTAAATTATAAAACTAATGGCGAATCAAATAATATATCTGAATTATTATTAACAAATAATAAAAATGTAAATAATTTTATTATTTTTTTAGATTTTGCAATTTCTTTATTTCAATTAAAAGAACTTTTATGAGAAGAAGTTAAAACATTTACAAATTCCAGATTTGTAAAAAAAATTAGTAGTATAAATGATCCACTTTGGATGGGTTACACTTTATTGGACACTAATTACATAGACAAGTGAACAAAGAAAGGAACTATAATTATGGCCAATATTAACTCATATACCGATGAATTTAAAAAACAAATAGTAGCTTTATATCAAAGTGGCAAATCAGTATCTTGCCTTGTTAAAGAATATAATGTTACAAGAGCAGCTACTTACAATTGAATTAAGCAATTTACTAATTCAGGTAGTTTTAAAACTAAAGATAATCGTTCTGTTGAAGAAAATGAATTAATTAAATTAAGAAAAGAATTAAAACAATTAAGAATGGAAAATGATATTTTAAAGCAAGCAGCACTAATAATAGGCAGAAAGTAGAGATTATTGCAAATAATAAATCTAAATATAAAATTCGCACAATGTGTCATTTTTTAAAACTCTCTAAATCAACATATTATTTTAATTTAAAGAAAAAAAATAAAATTCAAAATAATATTTATGAACAAGCTGTTATTAGTGCTTTTAAAAAAAATAAAGAAGTTTATGGTACTAGAAGATTAAAAGTCATTCTAGAAAACCAAGAAATTTATTTATCAAGACGAAAAATTAAAGAAATTATGAATAAACATAATTTAATATCAAAATACACTAAATTATCATTCAAAAATTATCATAATAAAGTCAATGATAGTCAAATAACCAATCTTGTTAATAGAAACTTTAATAATAGAGTTAAAAATGAAGTTATTGTTAGTGATTTAACTTATGTTCAAGTAAATGGTAAGTGAAACTATATTTGTTTATTAATTGACCTATTTAACCGCGAAATAATTGGACATAGTGTAGGTACTAAAAAAGATGCATCATTAGTATATCAAGCATTTATGCACTCAAATCGCTGTTTAAAAGATATTCAAATATTTCATAGTGATCGCGGTAATGAATTTAATAATAAAATTATTGATAAACTTTTACTAGCATTCAATATTAATCGCTCTTTAAGCAAAAAAGGTTGTCCTTATGATAACGCTGTTGCTGAAGCAACCTTTAAAACTTTCAAAACCGAATTTATTAATGATAAAAATTTTACATCATTAATCCAATTAAAATTCGAATTATTTGATTACATCAATTGATATAACAACATAAGAATTCACGGCACTTTAAACTACTTAACTCCAGTTAATTATCAAAAACAAATGTCTACCAAAAAATAGTCCTAAAAAGGGTTGCCATTCCATAGTTTAAAATATGTTTCATACAAACATCGAAAAGGTCTAGTTGCAGATTTAAAACCAATTTATAGTGCATGTAGTGAAGAACAAGCAATGCAAGCTTTAGAATCGTTTGAAAGTAAATGAAATAAACAATATCCTCAAATTACTAAATCTTGATATAAAAATTGAGATAATTTAATGGTTTTTATTAGTTATCCAGTAGAAATCAAAAGAGTGATTTATACTACAAATGCTATTGAATCTGTTAATAGTCAATTACGAAAAATCATCAGAAATAAAAAAAGTTTTTCCTAATGATATGGCAGTTTTCAAAATATTTTACTTGGCAATTGAAAATATAACAAAAAAATGAACATTGCCTATTCAAAATTGAAATACAGCAATTGCTCATTTTATGATAAAATTTGAAGACAGAATTAATCTAAATTAGTAACTTTGTAAAACAAAGATACACAGATTATTAAAAAGCCTCGACCAGTTACTATAATTTCATCGTTTTTGTTTAATAAAATAAAGCGTCTATAAAATTTTGGGTTGTTAAAAATTAAAGTAACATAGTTTAATCCATTTCATTGACCTCTAACACTATAATATAATTCTTTATTACCTTTTTCGTAATATTTTGCTTCAATAGTATTACTTAGTTTTACTGTTAATTTGACATAATTTGCTTTATCTTTCATGTTTATAATTTCCTTAGGCTTTTCTCCCTTTATGTACTATTTTAATTTTATCACATAAATGCTGAGAAAAGCCTATCTACGGACTTCTCCCCACATTTTTAAATCAAACATAGAATTACAGTTTCAAAACTAGGTATCTTGTTGAATTTATATGCAGCCTCTTTAGCATATAAATGAACATGATGTTTTGCAACTTTGATATGTGTTTTAAATGTTCTTCTTATATGTTTTCAAACTGATTCAATTTGGTTGGTATTTACACCAATTTTTGAAACATAGCCATCTTGATGGTTAACTGTTTCATGCTTAGTGAAAACTGATTTAAAATCGCAATATCCTTTTCAAGAATCAGTATATACAAGACATTTTGAAGAAATGTGGTTTTTTGCAAACTGCAAAATATTTTTACTCTTTGCGTTTTTCAATACTTTCACAATTAAATTATTGGTTGTTTTTTGATAAATGCCAACAATCAAGGTTTTATTCACCAAGGATCTTCCTTGTTTTTTAAAACCCATATGTGAAAGATACATTTCATCAATTTGCACTGTACCTTCAACAATAAATTGAGGTTTTTGTTTTGCAATACGTGTTCTGATTTTATGAGTCATTCTTCAAGCAGTTTTCAAAGTCACTCCTAATTCTTTTGCAATATCTGTTGATGGAATTCCATGTTTGGTGTTTATTCATCTAAAGATAAGATAAAACCAAGATGTTAAAGATGTTTGTGACCTTGAAAATATGGTGCCTGTGAGAATGCTAAATGTTTGATTACATTTTAAACATCTCATTATTTTTAAATCAGAATTATTCAAATTAAAACTAAAACACCTAATACATTTGTTTTCTTTCAAATTTGCTATATATGCAAGACATTGCTGTTCAGTTTGAAAAGCATTGTTGAATTCATTCAGTTTCATTATTCCCTCCACAAGTACATGTGGGGAGAAGTCCGTTTCCTTAAATAATTATCAAAAATTAATATTTTTTTATGATTTTTTAAATAATATTGAATATGCTTATAAGCATCTTGTTCATGTTTTGTTAATTTTATATTTCCTTTATAATTTGTTATTTTATTTTTATTTTTTGGTTGGTTTTCTAGATAATCTCAGTTGAAAACATCTTGAACTAATACCATTAATGCACCAATGATTTTAGGCGTTGATAATGGATTAGTTAGTAATTGTTTTTAATTTAAAAAGAAATTTTCTACAATAACTAATATTTTTTTATCAATAAATTTTTCTTTAATTAATTGAAATTTTTCTTTATACATATTTTTAGTTCATAAAACAGTTAATGTATTGAATGTTTCATTAAAAACAATATTATTAGTTTCATTTGAATATATAACAATTCCATTATTACCAATTCCAGCGGGGTAAATTCCAATAATTAAGTCATATTGCATTAATTAAATTAACCTCTAATAACTGTTTTAATAATTTCTAAATCACAATTACATCAACAATATTTACATTCTTCAATAAATTCTTTATGACCACAAACTAAATTATCTTTTTTTAAATCATCAATCAGTTTAATTAGTACTATTTTAAATTCAATATCATCACTGTCTGGTATGCAAATCGTTCTTCTTTTAGTTAAATATTCTTTATCCATATTTATACCTCCTACTTAACCTAATATTTAAAATACAGTCATAACAAATCGCTTTACTATTTTTATCTCTTAAAA
Organism: Spiroplasma endosymbiont of Apeira syringaria; assembly: GCF_964020205.1. Taxonomy (NCBI): domain Bacteria; kingdom Bacillati; phylum Mycoplasmatota; class Mollicutes; order Entomoplasmatales; family Spiroplasmataceae; genus Spiroplasma; species Spiroplasma endosymbiont of Apeira syringaria. The sequence continues at coordinate 1,082,339 of NZ_OZ026543.1, read as the reverse complement.
AATATTTTCTTGTTTTTATATCATTATTATTAAAGAATAAATAATCTAATTTATTTTGTTTACATGTTCAACAAAAATACTTTTTCATTATGAATTGAAATTTCCTTATAAGAAGTAACTATATAATTAATTGGTAAATCATCATGTTTATATGGATTATTTATTTTAAAGCCTTTTCTATTTTCTTCTCACGTAATGTTATATTTAAAACAAGGATTAGTAATGTTTGTTTTGTTATCTGTTATTTCACCCATAAATCAACTATTATGCTGTTCATAAAATGTTAATGGTTCAAGTTTTATATCATTAAGATAATATTCTTTTGGAGCAGTTGGTTTATTAACAGTTATTTTTTGGTCTTTAATATATGGTTCTAATAATTTTATTAGCTGAATTATACTTGTAAGTGCAAGTAAATAAAATTGCAAAAAAATTCTCATATAAAAATTTCATAATGCTAAATTTATTTTATAAAAAAAGTAAGGAGTTTTTATATGAGTTATAAACATCTTGGCGTAGATGAAAGAATTTATATTGAGAATCAATTGAAATTTAAAGTTAAAATTAGTGAAATAGCTAAAAATCTTAATCGAAATATTAGTACTATTATTCGAGAAATTAATAGAAATCAAGATAATAGTAATTATTTTTCATTGATTGCACAAAATAAAGCTGAAAATAGAAAACAATCACATATTTTTTTTCATAAGTTTAAAAATAAAGATTTAGTAAAATATGTGCAACAAAAACTATTATTAGGCTGATCACCTGAACAAATTTATGGCAGAATTAAAAATTTTCATAAACAATGAGTTATTAGTTTTAAAACAATTTACAATTGAATTTATTCTGGATTGCTTGATCAAGTTACTAGTAAAAATTTAAGAAGAAAAGGCAAAAAACGCAAATCTCAAGAAAATCGTGGCAAATTCAATAGCAAATCAATTAAAGAAAGAGATCTTAATATTAATGATCGTATAACACTTGGTCATTGAGAAGGAGATACTATAGTATCATCACGAGGCAAAAGTAAAAAATGTTTAATAACTTTAGTTGAAAGAGTATCACGATTTACTTTAGCAATATTAGTTAAAAACAGAACTACTAAAGTTATTAACAAAAATATTAGCCATTATTTATCAATTCTTCCTAAAAATATTGTTAAAACCATTACTTTTGATCGTGGTAAAGAATTTTCAAATTGACAACAACTTGAAAAAAATTTAGATGTGAAAATTTATTTTGCAAATCCATATTCACCTTGACAAAGAGGTACTAATGAAAATACTAATGGTTTAATTAGAGAAAAATTTCCTAAAAAATTTAATTTTTCAAAAACTTGTAAAAATGAAGTTCATAAATTTATATTGTCTTTAAACCAAAGACCAAGAAAAATACTAAATTATCTTTCACCGATAGAATATTTGGATAGAAAAATAATTTAGTTGCACTTACCTTTACAATTTAGCATTAATTCATTACCACTTAATTCTCTTTTAATATTTTCTAAATTAAAAACTCAATATGTATATTTATCATTAGCAATAAAACTATTATTTTTAACCATTCATTTTGGACATTGTAATTTATATTCACCATAATCAATAAGAATAGATTGTGGTTTATCTTTAACAATTTGTTCTTTTTTAAATTCTATTTGCATAATAATCCTTTCCTAATATGTTCTGTTGCTTCTAGCATAAAGAACATATATTTTGATTTTTTAGATTATTAATACTACTATTATTAGTTTTATTCATTCCATCAATTCTGGGCTCAAAAATAAATTGTGAAATTTTAAAAAACATTGAGGCATTCGATTCAATATTTATTTAATTTGTGTTAAACAAATTAATATTTTAATTGAACCGTCCCCGCTCAATTTTTTTTACAAGTTTGAAATTTATTTTCTCGCCCAAAAAAATTTTTCAAAAAAAATAAAAAATAAAACCAACACTTGCTCACTGGGGAGTGGCAAGGTTGGTTAAATAAAGAATAGAATTAATATAGTAGGTTCCCTAAGCAGGTCTATATATACTAGTTTCCAATTCGCTCCCACCCCAAGAATTACCATTTCTGGTTAGTATATTTTATTAGGTATCACTCCACTTTTTATTTATCCATGCAAGTCCACATGCTAGCTACTATTTTTAACAACTGTGTTGTAGTTCACTTTTTTAGTTCCCTAACACGTGTTGATAATAGCGTTAAAGACGGTTATTAAAAATTTTAAAATTTTACAATTACAAAAAAAGACAAGATTTTTATTCTCGTCTTTTGTCATTTATTTTTAATTCAAGGGTTTAAAAAAGAAAGGAGCTATTTAAGGGAAATGAGTTGTTATCGACATCTTCGACACGCTCCCTTTATAATTTATAAGTTGAAAAAAATCTGAATGTTAGTAAACTAAATTAACCTTTACTAACATTCTTTTTTAGATTTAAATTTTTTTATATATTTTTCTAAAAAAACAGCATACTTAATCAATCTTTTATAAAACTACTTTTTTATTAGACTTCTTTTACTCATTGATTAGGTACTACTGAAAAACCAATAGTATTATTACCAGTATGTGTTTTTAAAATATTACATAATGGTTCAACTTTATATTTGGTAAATCCTCTATTTTTTACTTTTTTAATTGCTTCATAAATAATATCTTTTCTACATCAACCATCAATAATATATATTGTTTCTTTAGTAACATCTTTAATTTTAGTAATAATATCTAACATTTCTTCCATAGCTTTACTTAAAGTTCTAACTCTACCAATATTATCAATTGTTTCTTTACATCTTAAAATTGGTTTAAAACGTAAAAAATTACCAATTCTTGCTTTACTCATTGGTAATCTACCACCACGAGCTAAAAATTTTAAATCATTAGGAGCAATATAAGATTCATAAGTTTTGCGGAATTTATTTAAAATTTCTAAAATTTCAGGAATTTTTTTTCCATTTTTAACAAGAGTAAAAGCAATTAAAACCATAAATTTTAAAGGTATTGAAGCAGCACCTGTTTCTAAAATATGGACTTTATTTTTATATTTTTCTTCTTTTTGTAAAACTTGCGAACTTGCATATTGTCCTGAAGCATTATTAGCAATTGGTAAAAATAAAATTTGATCATATTTACTCAAAGCATTATCTCAATATTGTTCAAGTTTACCACGACTAGTTTGACTAGTTTTTAAAATATAGTGTTCATCAATCATCTTTTTACGAATTGTTTCACTATCAATATCAATATTATTATCATCATAAGCATTTTCTCCTTCAATAATATTTAAAGGAATAATTATTATTTCAGGATATTTTTTCATATCTTCAAGGGTAAAACCAGTAGCTGAATCACTTACAATTCCAATTTTCATTTTGTTTGCTCCTAACCTTTTATACTAATAAATTATAGTAAAATTATAACAAATTTATTTTACTATATATCGTTTTAATTTGAAAAAATATAAAGTGACTATAAACTTATTAGTAGTAAAAATAAAAATAGTCTTAATTATTGAGTAATTAAGACTATTTTTTAATTATTTTTAAGTTAAATAAATAATACGATCAGCAATAATTTCTGTATAGTAAAAATCATTAGATTTATTAGCAAATGTTTGAATTCTACCTTTAATACCAATAATTGCATTCTTTTTTAATAGTGTTTTTAATTCCTCTGTATTAGCTATTCAAGTTTTAATAGTGATAAAATCAATTTCAAATTGATTTTGACGATTTTTAAAAGGTCTTTCAACTGCCATTATAAACTTGGTTCATTTTGTTGGAATTTGTTCTCTGGTTGGTATTATTTCTGGTTCATTCATTAATTTACCTACTAATACAACATTATTTATCATTTTAACACCCCCTCTTATTTGATAATTATAAATGGCTTTTCTCCCTTTATGTACTATTTTAATTTTATCACATAAATGCTGAGAAAAGCCTATCTACGGACTTCTCCCCACATTTTTAAATCAAACATAGAATTACAGTTTCAAAACTAGGTATCTTGTTGAATTTATATGCAGCTTCTTTAGCATATAAATGAACATGATGTTTTGCAACTTTGATATGTGTTTTAAATGTTCTTCTTATATGTTTTCAAACTGATTCAATTTGGTTGGTATTTACACCAATTTTTGAAACATAGCCATCTTGATGGTTAACTGTTTCATGCTTGGTGAAAACTGATTTAAAATCGCAATATCCTTTTCAAGAATCAGTATATACAAGACATTTTGAAGAAATGTGGTTTTTTGCAAACTGCAAAAGATTTTTACTCTTTGCGTTTTTCAAGACTTTCACAATTAAATTATTGGTTGTTTTTTGATAAATGCCAACAATCAAGGTTTTATTCACCAAGGATCTTCCTTGTTTTTTAAAACCCATATGTGAAAGATACATTTCATCAATTTGCACTGTACCTTCAACAATAAATTGAGGTTTTTGTTTTGCAATACGTGTTCTGATTTTATGAGTCATTCTTCAAGCAGTTTTCAAAGTCACTCCCAATTCTTTTGCAATATCTGTTGATGGAATTCCATGTTTGGTGTTTATTCATCTAAAGATAAGATAAAACCAAGATGTTAAAGATGTTTGTGACCTTGAAAATATGGTGCCTGTGAGAATGCTAAATGTTTGATTACATTTTAAACATCTCATTCTTTTTAAATCAGAAGTATTCAAATTAAAATTAAAACACCTAATACATTTGTTTTCTTTCAAATTTGCTATATATGCAAGACATTGCTGTTCAGTTTGAAAAGCATTGTTGAATTCATTCAGTTTCATTATTCCATCCACAAGTACATGTGGGGAGAAGTCCGAATAAAATATCAAATTATTTTATTTATGAATAAAAGAAAAAATAAATTAATTCAACAAACTCAAATATTAAAATAAGATTAGATAAAATAATTTATTAATTAACACAAAAAGAGCATTGTCAACTGCTCTTTTTGTAAAATATAATTGTGTTAATATAGTTTTAATCTAAAACTGGTAATGATCCAATTCTTGAATCTTTTAGTGCATTTACTTTCCCAAAATCTACTTGTAATCACACTCTCTGAACATTAATAAATCTAGTAATTTTATTACCATTTTTAGCGGCATCATAAAAAAATGTATAAACTTTTGTATTTAATAAACCAATTAAAGCTTCTCATTGCTTTTGTTTATATGGTGAAAATTATAATTTAAAACCAGAGGCTAAACTTCCTTTTTTAAATCCCAGATTATTATAAAGTTTCAAATCAGGTAAAATTTTTCGAAATTCTTCACTAACATCTAAATCCTTATTGTCGGCTGTATTAATAATATAAGATTTTAAAATTTCATTATTTTTGATAATATCAATTTGACATTTACCTGCTTCTAATTCAAAACCATCTTCGGTATATTTTTCTTTAATTTCTCCTGGAAAAGTATTTTTAATACTAACAGTTAAACTAACAATTTCAGCATATTCTTCATCTGAATAAACACCAATTTCATCACCAGTTTTGAAACCTAAATCTTTTAAAAATGTGCTGCATTAGCATTTTATGCCCTATATTTATGAGGTGGTACACCTGTTCTTAACAATTTATTTTTAAAAAGATCATTAATTTTCATTAAGTGATCATCTGCAATAACCGAATATTTTTCACTATCAGATGTATTATCATAGTTTAATTTTTGTAAAATTAAATTTTTACCATCAGTATCATATCAACCTAATAATTGTGCATATTTACTGTCTAATTGTGGTAATGAATAATTGGAATGGCAACCCTTTTTAGGACTATTTTTTGGTAGACATTTGTTTTTGATAATTAACTGGAGTTAAGTAGTTTAAAGTGCCGTTAATTCTTATGTTGTTATATCAATTGATGTAATCAAATAATTCTAATTTTAATTGGATTAATGATGTAAAATTTTTATCATTAATAAATTCGGTTTTGAAAGTTTTAAAGGTTGCTTCAGCAACAGCGTTATCATAAGGACAACCTTTTTTGCTTAAAGAGCGATTAATATTGAATGCTAGTAAAAGTTTATCAATAATTTTATTATTAAATTCATTACCGCGATCACTATGAAATATTTGAATATCTTTTAAACAGCGATTTGAGTGCATAAATGCTTGATATACTAATGATGCATCTTTTTTAGTACCTACACTATGTCCAATTATTTCGCGGTTAAATAGGTCAATTAATAAACAAATATAGTTTCACTTACCATTTACTTGAACATAAGTTAAATCACTAACAATAACTTCATTTTTAACTCTATTATTAAAGTTTCTATTAACAAGATTGGTTATTTGACTATCATTGACTTTATTAGCTGAATTATACTTGTAAGTGCAAGTAAATAAAATTGCAAAAAAATTCTCATATAAAAATTTCATAATGCTAAATTTATTTTATAAAAAAAGTAAGGAGTTTTTATATGAGTTATAAACATCTTGGCGTAGATGAAAGAATTTATATTGAGAATCAATTGAAATTTAAAGTTAAAATTAGTGAAATAGCTAAAAATCTTAATCGAAATATTAGTACTATTATTCGAGAAATTAATAGAAATCAAGATAATAGTAATTATTTTTCATTGATTGCACAAAATAAAGCTGAAAATAGAAAACAATCACATATTTTTTTTCATAAGTTTAAAAATAAAGATTTAGTAAAATATGTGCAACAAAAACTATTATTAGGCTGATCACCTGAACAAATTTATGGCAGAATTAAAAATTTTCATAAACAATGAGTTATTAGTTTTAAAACAATTTACAATTGAATTTATTCTGGATTGCTTGATCAAGTTACTAGTAAAAATTTAAGAAGAAAAGGCAAAAAACGCAAATCTCAAGAAAATCGTGGCAAATTCAATAGCAAATCAATTAAAGAAAGAGATCTTAATATTAATGATCGTATAACACTTGGTCATTGAGAAGGAGATACTATAGTATCATCACGAGGCAAAAGTAAAAAATGTTTAATAACTTTAGTTGAAAGAGTATCACGATTTACTTTAGCAATATTAGTTAAAAACAGAACTACTAAAGTTATTAACAAAAATATTAGCCATTATTTATCAATTCTTCCTAAAAATATTGTTAAAACCATTACTTTTGATCGTGGTAAAGAATTTTCAAATTGACAACAACTTGAAAAAAATTTAGATGTGAAAATTTATTTTGCAAATCCATATTCACCTTGACAAAGAGGTACTAATGAAAATACTAATGGTTTAATTAGAGAAAAATTTCCTAAAAAATTTAATTTTTCAAAAACTTGTAAAAATGAAGTTCATAAATTTATATTGTCTTTAAACCAAAGACCAAGAAAAATACTAAATTATCTTTCACCGATAGAATATTTGGATAGAAAAATAATTTAGTTGCACTTACCTTTACAATTTAGCATTATGATAATTTTTGTATGATAATTTAGTGTATTTTGATATTAAATTATGTTTATTCATAATTTCTTTAATTTTTCGTCTTGATAAATAAATTTCTTGGTTTTCTAGAATGACTTTTAATCTTCTAGTACCATAAACTTCTTTATTTTTTTTAAAAGCACTAATAACAGCTTGTTCATAAATATTATTTTGAATCGGACTTCTCCCCACATGTACTTGTGGAGGGAATAATGAAACTGAATGAATTCAACAATGCTTTTCAAACTGAACAGCAATGTCTTGCATATATAGCAAATTTGAAAGAAAACAAATGTATTAGGTGTTTTAGTTTTAATTTGAATACTTCTGATTTAAAAAGAATGAGATGTTTAAAATGTAATCAAACATTTAGCATTCTCACAGGCACCATATTTTCAAGGTCACAAACATCTTTAACATCTTGGTTTTATCTTATCTTTAGATGAATAAACACCAAACATGGAATTCCATCAACAGATATTGCAAAAGAATTGGGAGTGACTTTGAAAACTGCTTGAAGAATGACTCATAAAATCAGAACACGTATTGCAAAACAAAAACCTCAATTTATTGTTGAAGGTACAGTGCAAATTGATGAAATGTATCTTTCACATATGGGTTTTAAAAAACAAGGAAGATCCTTGGTGAATAAAACCTTGATTGTTGGCATTTATCAAAAAACAACCAATAATTTAATTGTGAAAGTATTGAAAAACGCAAAGAGTAAAAATCTTTTGCAGTTTGCAAAAAACCACATTTCTTCAAAATGTCTTGTATATACTGATTCTTGAAAAGGATATTGCGATTTTAAATCAGTTTTCACCAAGCATGAAACAGTTAACCATCAAGATGGCTATGTTTCAAAAATTGGTGTAAATACCAACCAAATTGAATCAGTTTGAAAACATATAAGAAGAACATTTAAAACACATATCAAAGTTGCAAAACATCATGTTCATTTATATGCTAAAGAAGCTGCATATAAATTCAACAAGATACCTAGTTTTGAAACTGTAATTCTATGTTTGATTTAAAAATGTGGGGAGAAGTCCGTAGATAGGATTTTCTCAGCATTTATGTGATAAAATTAAAATAGTACATAAAGGGAGAAAAGCCTAATTCTTTTCTTAATTTAATTACGGACTTCTCCCCACATGTACTTGTGGAGGGAATAATGAAACTGAATTAATTCAAAAATGCTTTTCAAACTGAACAGCAATGTCTTGCATATATAGCAAATTTGAAAGAAAACAAATGTATTAGGTGTTTTAGTTTTAATTTGAATACTTCTGATTTAAAAAGAATGAGATGTTTAAAATGTAATCAAACATTTAGCATTCTCACAGGCACCATATTTTCAAGGTCACAAACATCTTTAACATCTTGGTTTTATCTTATCTTTAGATGAATAAACACCAAACATGGAATTCCATCAACAGATATTGCAAAAGAATTGGGAGTGACTTTGAAAACTGCTTGAATAATGACTCATAAAATCAGAACACGTATTGCAAAACAAAAACCTCAATTTATTGTTGAAGGTACAGTGCAAATTGATGAAATGTATCTTTCACATATGGGTTTTAAAAAACAAGGAAGATCCTTGGTGAATAAAACCTTGATTGTTGGCATTTATCAAAAAACAACCAATAATTTAATTGTGAAAGTATTGAAAAACGCAAAGAGTAAAAATCTTTTGCAGTTTGCAAAAAACCACATTTCTTCAAAATGTCTTGTATATACTGATTCTTGAAAAGGATATTGCGATTTTAAATCAGTTTTCACTAAGCATGAAACAGTTAACCATCAAGATGGCTATGTTTCAAAAATTGGTGTAAATACCAACCAAATTGAATCAGTTTGAAAACATATAAGAAGAACATTTAAAACACATATCAAAGTTGCAAAACATCATGTTCATTTATATGCTAAAGAAGCTGCATATAAATTCAACAAGATACCTAGTTTTGAAACTGTAATTCTATGTTTGATTTAAAAATGTGGGGAGAAGTCCGTAGATAGGCTTTTCTCAGCATTTATGTGATAAAATTAAAATAGTACATAAAGGGAGAAAAGCCTTTAATTAATTCATTTTCTTCAACAGAACGATTATCTTTAGTTTTAAAACTACCTGAATTAGTAAATTGCTTAATTCAATTGTAAGTAGCTGCTCTTGTAACATTATATTCTTTAACAAGGCAAGATACTGATTTGCCACTTTGATATAAAGCTACTATTTGTTTTTTAAATTCATCTGTATATGAGTTAATATTGGCCATAATTATAGTTCCTTTCTTTGTTCACTTGTCTATGTAATTAGTGTCCAATAAAGTGTAACCCATCCATAATAAAAAATCAAATTTTTGGTAAATCTTAATATTAAAAATTAATATTTATATTAATTTAAAGAAAGAGGTACTTATTAAAAAATGATAAATAATAAAAAGAAAATATTAGAAAAAGAAAGTCTAACTAATAATAAATATAAAACCAAAATTGAAAAATTAAATAAAAAACTACAAGAAACTCTTGATGATTTAAAAGAAATAAGTGATTTCTATGCAAAATCGGAAAGAGATGCATTAGATAAAAGAAAAATAATTACAAATCTTGCAAATAAAATTACAGAATTAGAAACACAGTTAACAGAAACTCAACAACAAGCAGAAATAAAAAATAATAATAAAAAAATTATAATTCCAAAAATAAATTTAATAATACCTGGTGAAATATGGGAAATGTTTAGTAATCTGTGTAACTCACTCTTTCTAGTCATTTAATTATATTTACTAGAATTAATTAAACATAGTTATTTTTGTAAGTTACACAGATTACTAAACATTTCCAAATCTGTTTCTTCTTTAACTTTTGACAATGATGATAATATTTATGCAGGAGTTTGAACCGGTTCATATCAATCTCCTAGTAATGGTGAAGTTTACAAATGTTTAGCAGGAGAAACAAACTTTAAACCAATGTCTGGAATAAAAGGGGGAGTACTATCATTAGTTTTTAATAAAAATACAAATTTTTTATATGTTACTACATGAAACGGAGATGGAAAAACTAAAACTAATGATGGTTCACTTTATAAATGTTTAGCAACAAATAATGTCTTTACTTTAGTTCAAAAAAATTTACCAGCTATATGACATCTAAAAACCAAAGATAGTGAACCATTTATTGAACTTGAATATTAACAAATATCAAAAAAATATAATTGAAGTTAATAATTATTAATTTAACATTATTGAAAAATTGATTTCAATTAAATTACATAATTAATCTCTAATGAAAAATAATTTAATTATTTTTCATTAGAGATTTTTAATATTTATATTTTCTAATTTTATTAAACTTCTAATCACTTTAAAATTAAAATTTTACTTCTTAAATTCCAAATTTAATATTGATAACTGATCAGATGAAATTTCACTAGGACTATTTGTTAATAAACAAATACCACGATTATTTTTAGGAAAAGCAATAGTATCACGAATTGATTCATTCTTAATTAAAAGCATTAATAAACGATCAATGCCAAAAGCAATACCACCATGTGGAGGAACTCCGTAATTAAAAGCTGATAAGAAAAAACCAAATTTATTTTCAATTTCTGTTTTACTTAAATCTAATAATTCAAAAATCTTTTTCTGTAATTTATAATCATGAATTCTAATGCTCCCACCAGCAATTTCAAAACCATTTAAAACCAAATCATAAGCATCTGCAGTTAAAGTTCCTAAATCTTTATTTTTTATATCTAATAATTTTTCAGGATTTTTTGGACTTGTAAAAGGATGATGACAAGCTTGTCATTTATTTTCTTCCTGTTCAAACATTGGTCAATCAATAATTCAAATAAATTCAAAGTTTTCAATATTATTCATAAAATCTTTATGATTAATTCGTTTTGACAAATCATTAATATAAAAACTTCTAATAGCACCCATAACTTTATTAGCAATATCTTGTTGTTCATATACGAAAATTAAAAAATTATTATTATATTTTATTTTTGATATTTCTTCTGATAAAACTAAATCATCAAACTTTACTTTAGAATTATTATGAATAATTTTTTTCTTAATTAAGTCATAAATTATTAATGTTTTTCCTCCATGCTGATTGCTAATTTCTGTTAATTTTTTTATAGTTGTTTCGTTCATTTTATCATTAACTATAAAACCCTTATAAATAAATCCATCACTATTATTGTTAATATTAATATTTATTAACTTACATGTACAACGTAAATCGGTTTTATCACTACCATATAAATCCATTGCTTGATCATAGGTAATTGATGAAAATGTTGAAGGAATATTACCAATTTTTAAAGTATTAAAAAGACTTATTAGCATATTTTCTACTATTAATTTAATTTCTTTACTAGTAGTAAATGCCATTTCTAAGTCTAATTGTTGAAATTCGGGTTGTCTATCAGCACGAAAATCTTCATCACGAAAACATTTAGCGATTTGATAATATTTGTCAATACCTGATATCATTAATAATTGCTTATAAATTTGTGGTGATTGTGGTAAAGCATAAAAATGTTTTTTTTGAATACGAGCAGGAACTAAAAAATCACGAGCACCTTCTGGTGTTGATTTTGTTAAGCAAGGAGTATCAATTTCTAAAAAATTATTTTGATTCAAAAATGTTCGTAAACAACTAAGAACTTGGTGTTTAAATTTAATATTATAATTCATTGCTGGTCTTCTTAAATCTAAATAGCGATATTGTAAACGTAATTCTTCACTAGCAAGCGTATTATCATTTTTAATAACAAATGGTAAATTAATAGAATTGCTTAATATTTCAATATCTTTTGCTACTACTTCAATCATATCATTAGCAGTTTTTGCATCTTTATTTTTTCGTAAGACAACTGTTCCAATTACTTTTAAAACAGATTCAACTTTAACATTTTTTATTTCTTGATAATATCCGTTATCTGGTTTAACAATGACTTGTGTTGTTCCGTACATATCACGTAAATCAATAAAAATACCAAATTTATTAATACGAATATCTTTAACTCAACCACTAATAATAATTTCTTTTGTAATATCACCCTGCGTTAAATTACCACATGTATGAGTTCTAAAGAGTTTTTCCATATTCTTCATTCTCCTCTAATAATAGATTTTTAACCTTACTAAGCAATTGCTGTTCAGTATCAAAAATTAATTTTATCATTTCTTTTTTAACAAAATAATAAAAACTAACCTGATTTTTTTCTTTTAAAAATAGTATATTTTTGGCTAAACTACGATCAATAATCTGTGACTTATTTTTATCTTGATATAAATTATATTCCATATCAATATGATAATTTTCTTTACGTAATTGTAATAATAAATCGGAAGCCATTATTAATCCTAATTCGCTTAAAGCAATAATTTGTAAATCAATAATTGGTGGTTTATTAATATTTTTATTTTCTACCAATAATAACATTAATCTTTCAATACCAATTGCAAAACCAATAGCAGGAATTTTTAATGGTGAGCCCAATTCATTAAATAAATTATCATATCTACCACCACCAAGTAAAGTATTTTGACTTTCACCAATTCGTGAATCAATAGTAGTTATTTCAAAAATAATACCATTATAATAATCTAAACCACGAACTAAATGCTCATCAATAATAAAATTAACTTTATTATTTTTTAAACTATTAATAATAGTTGTAAAATATGTTTTTTCTTCATTAGTTAAAAAATCATTTAAATATGGTATTTCTAAATTTAATTTAGTACAAATTTTACAATCAAGAACTCTTAGTGGTGATACATTAACTCTAATTTGACAATTTTCACACAATTGCTTACTTTGATTTAATAATTGTTCTTTAAGTGCTATTTGATATTTATTTTTTGTTTCATTAGATCCAAAATAATTAATATTTAAAGTTAAATTTGGTATTGAAAAACTTTTTATCATTTCTAAGGCCATCATCATTACTTCAACATCAACTAAAGGATGTTTAACACCAACAGTTTCGATACCAAATTGATTAAATTGACGTTGACGCCCTTTTTGAGGTCTTTCATATCGAAACATCGAACCATAATAAAAATACTTTAACGTTTGCTTAGATTTATATAATTTATTTTCAATTATAGCACGAACAATACCTGCTGTTCCTTCAGGACGAAGAGCTAATAATCTATCATTTTTATCATTAAATTGATAAATTTCTTTCTGAATAATATCAGTTGTATCTCCCACAGCTCGTAAAAATAGTTGAGCATTTTCAAAAATAGGAGTAATAAATTCTTGATAATTATATTTAATTGCACACTGTGTTAAAGATTTAATAATATTACGATATATAATAACCTCTTCATTATACATATCACGTGTTCCTCTTGGCTTTTGAAATTGCATACTTTTTTTTACTCCTTTTAATAAAAAATAAATCTTCTAAAAAAACGTTCCTTTATTTTAGGAACGTTTCTTAACGCGGTACCATCCTAATTCATTTACAAAATAAATGCACTTAATTATAATTTATCATATTTAATTAATTAAGGCTTTTCTCCCTTTATGTACTATTTTAATTTTATCACATAAATGCTGAGAAAAGCCTATCTACGGACTTCTCCCCACATTTTTAAATCAAACATAGAATTACAGTTTCAAAACTAGGTATCTTGTTGAATTTATATGCAGCTTCTTTAGCATATAAATGAACATGATGTTTTGCAACTTTGATATGTGTTTTAAATGTTCTTCTTATATGTTTTCAAACTGATTCAATTTGGTTGGTATTTACACCAATTTTTGAAACATAGCCATCTTGATGGTTAACTGTTTCATGCTTAGTGAAAACTGATTTAAAATCGCAATATCCTTTTCAAGAATCAGTATATACAAGACATTTTGAAGAAATGTGGTTTTTTGCAAACTGCAAAAGATTTTTACTCTTTGCGTTTTTCAATACTTTCACAATTAAATTATTGGTTGTTTTTTGATAAATGCCAACAATCAAGGTTTTATTCACCAAGGATCTTCCTTGTTTTTTAAAACCCATATGTGAAAGATACATTTCATCAATTTGCACTGTACCTTCAACAATAAATTGAGGTTTTTGTTTTGCAATACGTGTTCTGATTTTATGAGTCATTCTTCAAGCAGTTTTCAAAGTCACTCCCAATTCTTTTGCAATATCTGTTGATGGAATTCCATGTTTGGTGTTTATTCATCTAAAGATAAGATAAAACCAAGATGTTAAAGATGTTTGTGACCTTGAAAATATGGTGCCTGTGAGAATGCTAAATGTTTGATTACATTTTAAACATCTCATTCTTTTTAAATCAGAAGTATTCAAATTAAAACTAAAACACCTAATACATTTGTTTTCTTTCAAATTTGCTATATATGCAAGACATTGCTGTTCAGTTTGAAAAGCATTGTTGAATTCATTCAGTTTCATTATTCCCTCCACAAGTACATGTGGGGAGAAGTCCGTAAATTAATAATACAAGCTATTTAATGTCATAAAATTAGTTAACCAGTGTTTGCACCAACCACACCGTCTCTTAATGTTTACCCTAAATTTACTTTTAAATGCTGAAAATATTATACTAAAATATTACATAATTATTCTGTTTATTGCAATAATATCAGGAATTTTTTTAATTGATGAAATAATTTGATGTAAACGTTCAATATTAGAAACTTTAATTAAAATTTTTAAACTTCCATGATTTTCCTTAAGTTTATTATTAGCATCAATACTTTGAATTTGTGCCTTTAAATAGCCCAAAATATTTAAAACATCAGTCATCAATGCTGGTCGATCTAAATATTGAATTTGAATTTTTGAATTATAAAGATGATGACTGGTTGCTAATAAATTTCACTTAGTATCAATAATACGTTCTTTCCGCTCTGGCAAACTAACATTAGGACAAATTAAACGATGAACTTTAATACCTTGCCCTTTAGTAATATAACCCGCAATTGGTTCATCAGGAATAGGTAAGCAACAATGAGCCAATGATGTTTTAGTATTGGGGGCATTTTCAATAATAATTTCATTATTACTACTTAAATTCATTGTTGTTTGTTGTTTAGTTTTTAATTCTTGAAATGTTGCTGAATCACTATATAAAATAGTAGTAACCGCCTGTTCAATTGTATAAGTTCCATTAGCAACATCTAAGCAAAAATCTTCATACGTTTTATATTTTAATGATCTAATTCTTGACATAATAACATTACGTTTTGCAATTTTTCAACGAATGTGATTTTCAATAATATATTCGTCTATTTTTTCCTTTGTTTTTTTTATTTTCTCTTTGTTTTCTGTATCTTTAATTTTATTTTCTTGATTAAATTTTTCTTGCTGATTATTTAAATATTTTTTTATTTTATGTTGAGCAAAATTGGTCTTAACAATATTTAATCAATCACGAGAAGGACGTGCAGTTTTAGCAGTTTTAATTTCAACAATATCCCCTGATTTTAAAACAGTATTAATAGGAGAATAAATACCATTTATTCTTGCACCCACTGTTGTTTCACCAATTTCAGTATGAACTTTAAAAGCAAAATCTAAAACAGTTGAACCAAATGGTAATGTTATAACATTACCATTTGGAGTTAATACATAAATTAAATCACTAAAAATATCTTGTCGAATTTCTTTTTCTAAATTATTATCTTTGGCAATATTATCTGCTAATATGTTTTCATCAACATTTGGATTTAAGTCATTTAAATTTAATATTTCTTGAAAAATATTTAATTTTTCATCAATTTCTGCTTGACGTTTCTTAGGATTTTTATTTTCTCCTTCTTTATATCTTCAATGCGAAGCTGCACCTGCTTCAGCAAAATCTTCCATTTCTTCAGTTCTAATTTGTAATTCATAAATTTCATTATCAAAAACAACAGATGTATGTAATGATTGATACATATTATTTTTTGGTGTTGCAATATAATCTTTAAATCTACCCGGAACAGGAGTAAAACTTTGATGAATATAACCCAAAATGGCATAACAACTATCAATAGAATTAGTAACAACTCTAATTGCTAAAATATCATGTATATCATCAAAATCTTTTCCAAAATAATACATTTTACGATAAATAGAATATAAGTGTTTACTACGACCATAAATTTTAAAAATTAAATTTTTATTTTGTGATAATGTTTTACTTAATTCTTTAATAATTTCATTAACTAATTTTTCACGTTTTTCACGATCTAAATTAATAAGGTTATCAATTTTTTTATACTCTTTAGGATGTAATACTGCAAAAGAACGATCTTCTAGTTCTGATTGTAATTTACGCATACCTAGACGATGAGCAATAGAAGCATAAACTTCTAAAGTTTCTTTAGCAATAATTATTTGTTTTTCAGGATTTAAAAAATTAATAGTTCTAATATTATGTAAACGATCTGCCATTTTAATAATAATGACACGAATATCATGAGCTAAACTTAAATATAATTTACGTAAATAATTAGCTTTAATTTCATTTCTTTTTTCTTTTGCAAAATGGCTAACTTTAGTTACAGCTAAAACTAAATTAGCAACTTCCAAACCAAATTCTGCTACTAACTCATCAAAAGTTGTTGGTGTATCTTCTAAAATATCATGTAAAAATCCTGCTTGTATTGAAGAGACATCTAAATGCCATAATACTAAATTGTATGCTGTTGATAAAACATGATAAACATAATGATCACCATTCTTTCGATATTGATCTTTATGTTTTAATAATGCATATTCATAAGCTACTTTAATTTTTGTAATTTGCTTAGGATCTTTGATAAATGTTTTTGCTTCCGCTAATAATTGATTAAAATCTTTACAAGTTAAATTATTCATTATTTACTACTTATTAAAACTTAATTATTTCTAACAGCGGAATATTATCAAAATGATGTTTATTAGCAAATTCAGAAAGCGAAATTAAAGCAGCAATACCAACTGATTGAGCGTTACTTTGCTTTATTAAATTAAGACAAGCATTAATTGTCCCTGAAGTTGCAATCAAATCATCAATTATTACTACTTTATCTTTTGTTGAAAGTAGATTATGTTGCTGCATTTCTAATATAGCAGTACCGTACTCTAAATCATAAGTTACTTTATAGGTTTTACCTGGTAATTTACCTTTTTTACGTGCAAGAACTAATTTAATACCCAACTTATATGCTATAGCAGCACCAAAAATAAATCCTCTTGCTTCAGGTGCTAAAATTGCTGTTGCTCCACATTTTTTAATAAAATCTACAAAAATATTAACAACACTTTGAAATGCTTCTGGATTACTTAATATTGGGTTAATATCTTTAAATTGGATACCTTTAATTGGAAAATCAGGAATATTAATAATAATTTTTTTTAATGATTCTTTTGTCATTGCAACCACCTATTCATTAATACCTTTAATAACATATTCATCTGCACCAATGAAATGTTTTTTAATTTTATTAATACGTTTTTTATATCTATAAACTCTTCATTTCTCAAAATAAGTTCAAATAAAAGGAGCAATAAAGTAAGATGATACTAAACTTACTATACAACCTATTAATAATGATAAACTAACTATTCAGAAACTAGGAATAATAAACATAACAATTACTGATGTTATTAATACTACACCATTAATAACTAATGTTCTTGGTAAAGCCTTTTGAACACTTTTATTTGAAATTTGAATTATTTCTTCTGTGCTAATAACTTGTGTTTGATTATTATTAATCTTAATTTCACGAATATTATCAAAAATTGACATAATACTAATTATTGTTAAAATCATTACTCCCAATAATATTCCAACAATTGAAGTAGAAATTACAATTTGGAAAATACTAATAATAGCAAGTGTCATTAGTAAACTAAAAATAATAGCTAAAATTAAAGGAATAACATAAGTCAATTGAAATCTAATAATAATATAAATTAAAATAACAATAAAAGATAAAGCAATTGAAATAATCATATTAACTAATAAATCTACACCTGACTTAGCAACAACTAGATCAATTTCTCCTCATTGTAAAATAGATTCTTGTTTTCAATTTCTAGTAATATCTCCTAAAAAATTCTTAAACCTTTGCTGCATACTTTGAGAATTTACTGTTGTTTGAACAATAATCTTAAACTGATATGGTTTTCCTTCACCACCAGCAATTAAGGAAAAATTAATATTTTTAAAATATTTACTAAATTGACTATTATTTTGAATTTCTTTATTAATAAAATCTTTTGCTAATTCTGCTTCTTTAATAATATTGTAACTAGGATCACTTGGATCTTGAGTAATTGTACCCATTCCAACAAAATCAGTTCGTTGATCAAAACCAGAACCAAAATTAGAACCAATTACACCATAAGTAATACCTGAAGCAAGAACAATAACAGCAGAACCTGAAAGAATTCATTTTGTTAATTTATGAAAATAATTTCAGTTACTTATTTTAAGTTTTGAAAAAAAATTTTTAAAATTAACTAATATTTTTTTGTCTTTTGCTTTAACTATTTGAATTTTTAACGGTTTTAATGCATTAATTAATTCTTGTTTCAGTTTATTAATTTCTTGTGAAAGATTTAATTTTAAATCTTTTACTTTTGACTTATAAACTGATCTTGATTTACTATGTTCTTTTTTTAATTGCTGCTTATCAACTTTAAATTTTTTAATTAATGCTTTAACTTTATTTTTATAATTAATTTTAAGCTGACATTTTTCTGAAATTAATTGTTTTTTTATTTTTTTATGATCAGTTTTAACTTTAACTATTTGAATTTTTAACGGTTTTAATGCATTAATTAATTCTTGTTTCAGTTTATTAATTTCTTGTGAAAGATTTAATTTTAAATCTTTTACTTTTGACTTATAAACTGATCTTGATTTACTATGTTCTTTTTTTAATTGCTGCTTATCAACTTTAAATTTTTTAATTAATGCTTTAACTTTATTTTTATAACTAATTTTAAGCTGACATTTTTTTGAAATTAATTGTTTTTTTATTTTTTTATCATCAGTTTTAATATTATTTGTATCTATTGAATTATTTAAAACTATAGTGCTTTTTCTACTAATATTATTAGTTCCTAAAAGTTGAGGTTTATTTTCTAACCAGTTATTTCGTAATAATGTTCATAACATTAATCTTAATAAGATAATTCCAAAAATAATTACACCAAAAGTAGCAATAGAAGTCATAATAATAAAACCTTTGATAGCACGAGTTCCAAATCAGAAAATAGTTAAATTAACAATTAAAATAATAGCGCTACAATCTAATGAAGAAGATAATGTTTTCTTATTTGCTGATTTAAAAGCACTAATCAAAGTTTTACCTTGCATATATTCATTTTTAAAACGTTCCAACAAATTAATAATCGTATCTAATAATAGTGCAAAACCAATAATTAAAGCAATTACGCTTTCAGGAGCAATTATGCCATTAATGAAAACAAAACTAACAATAGTAAATAATAAAAATAATGATATTATAATTAGAACAATAACTCCTAACATACGATAATAAAACAGAACAATAGTCATAAGAACAAAGGTAACTAATATAATAATAACAACTGAAATTTTTAAAGATGTTGCACCTAGCGTTGGACTAACATTAGCATAAGATAACATAGTAAAATTATTTTTTGACAATCCTGATGTTAAAACACTTTTCATTTGTTCAACTGTTTCAAGATTAAAAGTATCTGAATTAATTGAAATACTATTGTTAGTTACTTTAACTTCACCAACTCAATATGGAATATAACGATAATCAATAACATCTTCATGTAAAATATCTGAAACATCTGGTAAACGTAATAAATCTTTAATATAAGGCAATCATGCATTCATAGGTGAACCAACAATAGGGGAAGCAAAAGGATCAAAGCGATTAGCAGGATCATATGTATTTTTTTCATCATTAGTATCAACAGAAAGACTATGAACTGAACCTAAATTATCAGAATAAATTCAATTAATACCAAATTGACCATTTTGATTAGGATTTAATAGTCGTGCTAAAGTAGGGTCTTGTGCTTTAGCTCTAGCTAAAATATCAGTACCTTTACCAAGACCTGGTGTATTATTATCTAATAATGATGTTAATGATGCTTTAATCTTACCATCAGTATCATTTTTAAGATTATCAATTATAAAAGCAAGGGAGCGAATACTCTCCATACTACTTCGAATATAATCTAATAACTGACCAATATCTGAATAAATGTAAAATGTATTTTCTTTGGCAGAAGTAAGTTCTTTTAAAACTGAATCATTTTTAACATCAAAAACAAGTTCTGGGCGATGAGTAACAGAATTATTAACAGCTTTAATAGCAGAAAACACATCACTAGTTAATAATCTTTTATCTCTTTTTGTTCAAGTAGTATCTTTGTCATCTTTCTTTTCGGTTGCTAATAAGTCATTACCATCTTTATCAACAATATAAGAATAACCACGTCGTGATACACTATGAACAAAAGTATAAATATCAACTCCCGCATCTTTACTCAACGCTAAATTATACTTATTATTATTACTGCTAGTAATGCTTTCAATGTCAACGTTACTAGTACCTAAAGGGTCAACTCTGTCTTTTAATAAATTAATAACATCTTTTTGTTTACCTTTACCATCATATTGAACTTGTGTTTGATAACCACCAGCAAACTCAATACTTAATTTACTATTATTTTCAACATATTTAGCACTAAACACTACTGAAATTATTATTGTAGAAACAATAATTATTAAACTAAAAATTCTTAAAAAAAATCCAAGATTTTTAGTTTTTCTTGTCTTAGAAGAAGTGTTCATATTTCTTCACTCCTAAATCAATTTATTTGTATAAACATAGATTGTATATTATTTAAGCACTATATAAGAATACCAACATTCGTTATAAATAACAATTGTTTTACAGTAATATCAAAAATAATTATTTTCTAAATAAAATTATATTATTATTAATATACTCTTTACCAATAATTGTTATTTTACGACCCTTAGTTGTCTTAGTAATTAAACCACAATGAATAAGTCAAGGTTCATAATGAATTTCAAGATTTTTTCTTTCTTCATTCAAAAGTTGACAAATAGTTTCAATACTCAAACTTTTATCTAAATTTACATTATTAAACAATGCTAAATATGCCAATTGTAAACTATCTAACCCTAAAGGATAAATTTGCAAAAAAAATAAAATTTGCAAAATATTAGTTTCATTTAAATCTACATTCATAACAACGCAATAATTATACAATTGTTTAATGATGTTAATAATGAGTCGCGGAATATTACAACAATGATTAGCAATAATATTTATTATATTATTTTCTAATTTTCAATTTAAACTCAAAGAAACTTGTGAAATAATACTTTTAATATCCTGATAATTATAATCAGATAATTGTAAAATATTAGGAATACGACTTATCAACGCTTTAGTTAAGATTCCTACTTTATTAGTAGCACCAATAAATGTAAAAGTGGGTAAATTAATTTTAACAATTTTATTATTATAATCTTTACCAATCATAATATTAATAAAATTACCTTCTAATGCAGAATATAATACTTCTAATATTTCATAGTTAACAACATGAATTTCATCAATAAAAACTATATCAGATTGTTTGATATTTGCTAAAATACTAATAATATCAATAGTTTTATTAATGCTTGTTCCTTCTAAACTATGAAAATTTACTTGCAATTCTTCTGCTATTAATCGTGCAATAGTTGTTTTTCCAATACCAGGAGGACCAATCAATAAAATATTACTTAAAGCAATATTTTGAATTTTACTACCTTTGATTAAAATTAGAATACGTTCAATAACATTATTTTGTCCAACAAAATTATTAAAACTACTAATACCCATATTTTATTTCCTTAATAGCTAATGCAATAATTTCTTCAACTTCCAAATCTCAATTAATATTTCTTAATAAAAAATTATTAATTACTATTGAACTAAAACCTAATTTTAATAATGTATCAAATACTAAATCTGATTTTTCATTTTGACTAGTTGTTAAATTACTTACTACTTTAATATGATTACTAAAATAATTAATAATATTATTAGCAATTTTATGAGTTATACCTTTACACTGTTGCAATATCTTATAATCTTGTTTGCTTATAGCCAACTTAATACTATCAAGTGATAGTTGATTTAATAATCGAGGCTTTTTAATAATCTGTGTATCTTTGTTTTACAAAGTTACTAATTTAGATTAATTCTGTCTTCAAATTTTATCATAAAATGAGCAATTGCTGTATTTCAATTTTGAATAGGCAATGTTCATTTTTTTGTTATATTTTCAATTGCCAAGTAAAATATTTTGAAAACTGCCATATCATTAGGAAAAACTTTTTTATTTCTGATGATTTTTCGTAATTGACTATTAACAGATTCAATAGCATTTGTAGTATAAATCACTCTTTTGATTTCTACTGGATAACTAATAAAAACCATTAAATTATCTCAATTTTTATATCAAGATTTAGTAATTTGAGGATATTGTTTATTTCATTTACTTTCAAACGATTCTAAAGCTTGCATTGCTTGTTCTTCACTAAATGCACTATAAATTGGTTTTAAATCTGCAACTAGACCTTTTCGATGTTTGTATGAAACATATTTTAAACTATTTCTAATTTGATGAACAATGCATAATTGATGTTCTGTTTTAGGATAAACTGATTGTATTGCTTCTGACATGCCTGTTAAATTATCACTACAAGCAATAAGAATATCATTTAAGCCACGATTTTTAATTTCTGTGAAATTAGATAATCAAAACTTAGAACCTTCATTTTCACTAATTCATAATCCTAAAAAATCTTTTTTGCCTTCTAAATCAACTGGAATGGCAACCTTTTTTAGGACTATTTTTTGGTAGACATTTGTTTTTGATAATTAACTGGAGTTAAGTAGTTTAAAGTGCTGTGAATTCTTATGTTGTTATATCAATTGATGTAATCAAATAATTCTAATTTTAATTGGATTAATGATGTAAAATTTTTATCATTAATAAATTCGGTTTTGAAAGTTTTAAAGGTTGCTTCAGCAACAGCGTTATCATAAGGACAACCTTTTTTGCTTAAAGAGCGATTAATATTGAATGCTAGTAAAAGTTTATCAATAATTTTATTATTAAATTCATTACCGCGATCACTATGAAATATTTGAATATCTTTTAAACAGCGATTTGAGTGCATAAATGCTTGATATACTAATGATGCATCTTTTTTAGTACCTACACTATGTCCAATTATTTCGCGGTTAAATAGGTCAATTAATAAACAAATATAGTTTCACTTACCATTTACTTGAACATAAGTTAAATCACTAACAATAACTTCATTTTTAACTCTATTATTAAAGTTTCTATCAACAAGATTGTTTATTGGACTATCGTTAACTTTGTTATTATGATTTTTGTATGATAATTTAGTGTATTTTGATATTAAATTATGTTTATTCATAATTTCTTTAATTTTTCGTCTTGATAAATAAATTTCTTGGTTTTCTAGAATGACTTTTAATCTTCTAGTACCATAAACTTCTTTATTTTCTTTAAAAGCACTAATAACAGCTTCATCATAAATATTATTTTTGATTTTATTTTCTTTTTTCTTTAAATTAAAATAATATGTTGATTTAGAGATTTTTAAAAAATGACACATTGTGCGAATTTTATATTTAACTTTATTTTTGACAATAATTTCTATTTTCTGCCTATTATTAGTGCTGCTTGCTTTAAAATATCATTTTCCATTCTTAATTGTTTTAATTCTTTTCTTAATTTAATTAATTCATTTTCTTCAACAGAACGATTATCTTTAGTTTTAAAACTACCTGAATTAGTAAATTGCTTAATTCAATTGTAAGTAGCTGCTCTTGTAACATTATATTCTTTAGCAAGGCAAGATACTGATTTGCCACTTTGATATAAAGCTACTATTTGTTTTTTAAATTCATCGGTATATGAGTTAATATTGGCCATAATTATAGTTCCTTTCTTTGTTCACTTGTCTACGTAATTAGTGTCCAATAAAGTGTAACCCATCCACAACTCCTAATGCTATATAAACTGATTTGTTAATAATCCGTTTATCTTGTCGTACTTTAACTACTATACAATCAAAATAAACAATAGGATAAATACTTTCTAATGGTCGATTTTGTCATGCTTTAACATCATCAATAACATCATCAGTAATTTGACTAATAACACTTTCACTAATATCAGCACCATGATATAACTCTTGCAACTGCATTCTAATGTCAGATAATGTCATTCCTTTTGCATACAAGGAAAGAACTTGTTGATCAAAACCATCAAATCTTCTTTGCCTTTTAGGAACTATTACAGGAGTAAAATTACTATTGCGATCTCTTGGTACATCAATTTCAATTTTACCTTGTTGAGTTATTAATTTTTTTGAACTTGTACCATTACGAGCATTTTCAGTAGTACTATGTTGATTTTTTTCATATCCTAAATAATTTTGCATTTCAGAATTCAACATTTTTTCAACTAATCTTTTTGTTAATTCTTTATATAAACCGCCAGGTTTAAAAACTGTTGTTAAATCTTCAGTATTTTCTAGTAATAAATCTACTGCTTTTGATATTGGATCATTATTATTAAAGTTATCTTTTTTAGCCATCTGTAACTCACTCTTTCTAGTCATTTAATTATATTTACTAGAATTAATTAAACATAGTTATTTTTGTAAGTTACACAGATTACTAAACATTTCCGAATTCCATGTTTGGTGTTTATTCATCTAAAGATAAGATAAAACCAAGATGTTAAAGATGTTTGTGACCTTGAAAATATGGTGCCTGTGAGAATGCTAAATGTTTGATTACATTTTAAACATCTCATTCTTTTTAAATCAGAAGTATTCAAATTAAAATTAAAACACCTAATACATTTGTTTTCTTTCAAATTTGCTATATATGCAAGACATTGCTGTTCAGTTTGAAAAGCATTGTTGAATTAATTCAGTTTCATTATTCCCTCCACAAGTACATGTGGGGAGAAGTCCGTTTATTTTTTTAATTTTAAGTATTAATTTAAATTAAATCAAATATCTAAACCAATAAATTTAATAATTAACGTACCAATACAATAAGTAAAAACTAAAGTTGTTAACATATATAAAATTCATGATTCTTTTACTCTTTTATGATCAAGAAATTTATTAAAAGGAATTGCTTTTACAGCAAATCCGCTAGCAATAAAACTAAAAAGATAAATACTTATTTCAATTATTCATTTTATTAAATGTGAATCATGCATATTTATTAACCTCCACTAACCCTTTTAATACGTTCATCAAATACCTTTGTTTCTTGCTCTTTTAAAATTGATGTATATTCAACTTTATCACTAATAATACGAACCATATGTAAATCAGTTACCAAAAGTCCACCAGAAATCGTTAAATTACGAATTTTTTCTTTAATTTTAAATGACATTTTTGATATTTGAATATTAGCAATCAAAGGTGTATGCCATTCAAGAATACCAACATAGCCTTCAGTTGTTTTAACATTAACTCACTGTACTTCTCCATCGAAAAAAATACCATCAGGAGTAATAATTTTAAGATTTAATGCCATACTATCACCTTCAATTATCTCAATTTCTTTCCCTTTTCAATTGCTTGTTCAATAGTTCCTACATATAAAAATGCTTGCTCTGGTAAATCATCACATTCACCATCTAAAATTTGTTTAAAACTATTAACAGTTTGACTAATAGGAATATAAATACCATTTAAACCCGAAAATTTTTCAGCAACATGAAATGGTTGTGAACAAAAATTACGAATTCTTCTTGCTCTAGCTACTATTTTTTTATCTTCTTCACTCAACTCATCCATTCCTAAAATACCAATGATTGGTTCTAATTCAGAAAAACGTTGAATTGTTTCAATAACTCTTTGTGCAACATCATAATGTTCCTGACCAACAATAGCAGGATCTAACATTCTTGATGAAGATTGTAAAGGATGAACAGCAGGATAAAGCCCTAAAGCAGCAATATTACGATCTAAAACAATTTTAGCATCCAAGTGAGTAAATGTTGTCGCAGGAGCTGGATCAGTTAGATCATCGGCTGGTACATATACTGCTTGTACAGATGTAATAGAACCACGTGTTGTTGATACAATACGTTCCTGTAAAGCACCCATTTCTGTCGATAATGTTGGTTGGTATCCTACTGCTGAAGGCATTCTTCCTAATAAGGCCGATACTTCACTACCAGCTTGTGTAAAACGAAATATATTATCAATAAATAATAATACATCTTGCTGTTTTTCATCACGGAAGTATTCAGCAATTGTTAAACCAGTTAATGCAACACGCATTCTAGCACCTGGTGGTTCTGACATTTGACCAAACACTAAAGCAGTTTTACTAATAACACCTGACTCTTGCATTTCATAATATAAATCATTACCCTCACGTGTTCTTTCGCCAACTCCTGAAAAGACAGAAATACCACCATGTTCTTTAGCTATGTTATTAATTAATTCTTGAATTAAAACTGTTTTACCAACTCCAGCTCCACCGAATAAACCAATTTTTCCACCTTTAGCATAAGGTGCTAATAAATCAATAACTTTAATTCCTGTTTCTAAAACTTCTGATTTTGATTGTAATTCATCAAAACTAGGAGGTGTACGATGAATAGGATATTTTAATTTAGTTTTAAGTTCTTTACCATCATCAATGACTTCACCCAATACATTAAAAAGTCTACCCAAAACTTCTTCACCAACAGGAACACTAATTGGTATTCCTAAATCAACTGCTTCAAGACCACGTAGTAATCCTTCAGTTGGACCCATTGAAATACAACGAACACTATCATCACCAATATGTTTTGCAACTTCAACAATTAATTTTTGACCATTATTATCAATACTAATAGCATTATTTAAATTAGGTAAACTATTATCATTAAAACGAATATCAATAACTGGACCTGAAATTTGAACAATTTTTCCAATATTTCGTTTAGTTGGTAATTGTTTACTAGTTTTAACACTTTCTTTGCTATTAACTACTTTTTTAGTGACTTTTGCTTTTACTTTAGCAATAACTTTAGTATTATCCTTTTTTAAAGAATTTTTATCACTAACTTTTTTTTCTTTAATTGTTATAGGTTTTTTACTAGTTGCATTTTTCATTTTAGTTTACTCCTTTATTATGATGATTGGGCATCAGCGCCACCAATAATTTCTGAAATTTCTTGGGTAATAGCACCTTGACGGGCACGATTATAACTTACTAATAATTTATCTTTCATTTCTTTGGCATTATTTGAAGCATTTTCCATTGCTAATCTTCGTAATGCTTGCTCTGACACTTGTGATTCTACTAATGCACCATAAACAATGGCACCAACATATAAAGGAATAGCACTATTAATAACAGTATTAGCGTCTGGTTCAAAATCGGTTTGAATTAAATTACTTTCTTGATTAGTTTTAATAGAAACAATTGGCAATAAATCAATAATTGTTGGAATTGTTGTTACCGTATTTACATATTTTGTATATGCAATTTTAATAGCATCAGTTTCTTTATTATTAAAATTAGAAAGTAACAACAAAGATATCTCTTGCGAATCATTATATGATGATTGAATGTTAATTTCAGTATAAGATTGCATAATTTTACAATGATGATTAGTAAAGTATGAAACTCCTTTACTACCAATAACAACTATTTCATCTTGTGGTTTATATTGTTCTAATACTAATTTATTTAAATTATTATTAAAACCACCACATAATCCTAAATTAGAATTAAAAACGACTCATATTGTTTTATTAATAACTTGATCTTTTGTTTTTAAATAAATTGAATTACTTAATTTAGGTATTAGTTGATTGAATGTATCATAAACTTCAGAATAATAAGGTTTAATCATCCCAATTCTTTTACCTACTTTTTTTAATTTAGCTGTTGATACTAGTTGCATTGCTTTAGTAATTTTATAACTAGTATTAACAGATTTAATTTTTTGTCTAATTTGTTCCATGCTTTGAGCCATGATATTTCACCTTACCTTCCTAAATACATTATTTGAATGTTTTAATTAATGTTTCCCATTCTTCAATACTACCATATATTTTAGGATTATAGTCATTTAGCTTATTGGTCAAATTATAAACAACCTGCATAATGCCTTGACTAATGCTCACTTGTAACTCTTCACTAAACGCTTGATCTTGCTGTAATTTTAAATAACTTTTTCGTTGTTGTTTTTGAAAATAAGTTATTACTTCCTTTTTAAAAGAATCCATCATTTCTACTGGTAATCATTTAATTGCCTTATTTTTAATTGCTAATAAAATAATTGCTTGATCAATTTGATTTAATGGTTCATTTTGTTTTTGTTTTAAAATTTCAATGGCACGTTTACCATGTTCAATAACAGCTCTAGTATTTTCATCTAAATCAGAACCAAATTGTGAAAAAGCTTGTAATTCACGAAATTGTGCTAATTCTAATTTTAATGTTCCACCTGCTTGTTTTATTGCTTTAATTTGTGCTGATGAACCTACCCGTGAAACTGATAAACCCACATCAACTGCTGGACGAATTCCGGCATTAAATAATTCTGACATTAAAAAAATTTGACCATCAGTAATTGAAATAACATTAGTAGGAATATATGCAGAAATATCACCGGCTTGTGTTTCAATAATAGGTAAGGCAGTAATACTCCCACCACCATGTTTTTCATTTAATTTAGCTGCACGTTCTAATAAACGTGAATGAAGATAAAAAACATCTCCTGGATAAGCTTCTCTTCCTGGTGGTCGTCTTAATAATAAAGAAATAGCACGATAGGCCACTGCATGTTTACTCAAATCATCATAAACAATTAAGACATCTTTACCTTCTTCCATTCATTCTTCGGCAATAGTTACTCCTGTATAAGGAGCAATATATTGCAAAGGAGCAACTTCACTAGCAGTAGCAGCAACAATAGTTGTATACTCCATTGCACCTAATTGTGTTAATTTATCAACAATTTGAGCAACAGTTGAGGCCTTTTGACCAATAGCAACATAAACACAAAAAACATTTTTACCCTTTTGATTAATAATAGTATCAATAGCAATCGTTGTTTTTCCAGTTTGACGATCACCAATTATTAACTCTCTTTGACCTTTGCCAATCGGAATCATTGCATCAATTGATAATAATCCTGTTGCTAAAGGTTCTGATACAGATTTTCTAGTCATCACACCCAGCGCTATTCTTTCAATCGGTCTAGTTTTCGTAGTTTTAATTGGACCTTTACCATCAATCTTTTGCCCTAGTGCATTAACAACTCTTCCTAAAAGCATATTACCAACTGGTGTTTCAACAACATTACCTGTTCTACTAACAATATCTCCTTCTTTGATACCCGTGTCATCCCCCATTAAAGTAACACCAACAGCAGTTTCTTCTAAACTCAAAACCATACCATAAATATTACTTTTAGGAAAAAATACTAATTCACCATTAACAGCCTTATCTAAACCATGAATTAGTGCAATTCCATCACCGACAGTAACAACAATGCCTTCCTCATTAGCACTAATTTTTTTACCATAATTTTTAATTTGGCTTTTTATAATTTCTGAAATTTGATTAACGTTTAAGGACATTTGTTTTACCTCTATTCATGACTTAATAATTCTTGTTTTAATTGATCAATTTGACCTTTAACTGAACCATCAAAAACTTGATTCCGTACTTTAACTTTAATACCGCCAATTAATGATTTATCAATCTTGTTAACGACTTTAATCTTATGTTTAATGACTTTCTCAATTTTCAATTTTATTTGATTTATTTGTTGGTTTGAAAGTTCTATCACTGAATAAATAATGCCATAGTTTACATCTTGATATTCATTACATAATTTGCGAAATTCTTTTAAAATGAAACGAACACACTGGAAATGATGTTTATCAATCAACAAAAAGAAAAAATTTAACATATATGGTTCAATATGATTTTTAAAAGTTTCACTAATAATTTGTTTACGTGTTTCAATAGTTAAATTACTACTACTAGTAATATCAATAAATTCTGGATAAGTAGTAAAAATATCAATTAATTTATTACTTTCTTCAGCAAATTGAGTAATTTTTTTTATTTCTCTTGCTAATTGAAAAAGACCATTACTTCATTGATTAGCTAATCCTTCATCTATCATTTAACTTCACCACTATTCCAAATTATTAATAAAATCAGTAATTAATTGTTCATGTTTTTTAGCATTCATTTCAGCACCAATAATTTTTTTAGCTGCTTCTAATGCTACTACTTTGATTTCTTCGTTAATATTTGCTTCTGCCTCTTTACGAGCACGAACTAAATCACGATTTGATTGATTAGTAATACGCATACTCTCTTCTTGCGCTTTATCAATAATTTGTTTACGCTTATTGTAACCATCATTTTGTGCATTAGCAATAATTTCCTGAGCTTCAATTTTAGCAGATTTTAATATTTGACTAGCTTCACCACGATCTTGATTAGCTAATGATTGCTTGCAAGCAGCATCATCAAGTTTTTCTTTAATTACTAAATGTCGCGAATGTAAAGCATTACGAAACGGAGCATAAACTCATCTTCAAAGTACCATTAATAAAATTAATGTTGCAAAAATATGAGCAATAAAAACAGGAAGATTGGGAAATAATTGATTAACAATATCATCACCTGATACTAAATCATTGAAATTAAAATTCATAAAATCACCTACTTTTTCATATTTTTTAATACCTTATGCTACAAATATTAAAATTAGAGAAACAACTAAACCATAAATAGCACCTGATTCGGCAATAGCTGCACCAATAACAAATTGTGTTCTAATTTTAGATTCTACTTCAGGATTACGAGCAACCGCTTCAACAGCTTTACCAGCAGCAAAACCTTGACCAATTCCACTTCCTGCACAAGAAATAGTTGAAATTCCAGCTCCAACAAACTTTAAATTCATCAATCCATTAGGATCAGCTGCTAAATGATTAAAAAAATGAAAGACATGTGTCATTACTGTTGTTAATAATTCCATAATAAATAAATTCTCCTTTTTGTATTTTATTTTTTTTCCATAATTGAACGTTCGGTATAAATTTCTTCTTCATGATTTATTGCTTGTTGTTTACGAAGTTTTTTTGGTAATTTAATAGTAAGTTCTCCCTTATGAGAACTTCCTTCTTCCATTTGTAATTTCCAATAAACAAGAGTTAAGGTGCCAAAAATTAAGGCTTGAATGCTTCCAGCAAATAAATCAAAATAAATATGTAAGAATGGTCCAATTACACCAATTAATAAATTCATCTGACCAATAATTGGGATATTACTTCAAATATTAGCAGTTACCCCATAAAGCATTGCCAAAATAATACTTCCACCTAAAATATTACCAAATAAACGAAAAGATAAAGAAATCAAAGGTGCAAATTGAGTAATTAATTCTAGAGGGTTAATAATAAATTTTTTAAAAAATAAAAGTTTCTGAAATTTAATAGCAATATAATATATTCCAATAAAAGTAACTAATGCCATTGATAAAGTAACCGTATACATTGATGACTGTGGTTCAAGACCAATAATCGATAATCAATTACCAATTAAAATATAACCCATTACATATAACAAATAAACTGTCAGGTTTTTATACTTTACACCAAGAACATCAACAACAATTTTTTCAACTGATTTAATTATTAATTCAACAACTAAAACAATACCTCTTGGATCTTCATCAGGCTTCATTCGTTTTACTTTATAATAATAAATATAACTAATAACACTGATAAAGACTGTTGTTATCAAAATTGTTACCAATTGTGGCATAATTTGTAAATAATTCCAACTTTCCAATCCAGCTAAAGTTTCCATTTAAATTCCTTCTTTTAAGTTATTTTTTTGATATACACATAAAGTTGCAGTAATAGTAGCAACCATCAATATTGACATTCCGGCAATTATAGTAAAAATATTAGCAAAATTAAAGAAAATATTCAAAACTATAATTGAACCATAAATTAACATTCTTAATAAGAATCCAAAATATGCTAAGGTTTGTTTTAAATGTATTCCACTGGTTAATCATTTTGACGATAAATATAAAAAGCATAACCCAATCATACTTCCTATAAAACCAATATTAAATCCAGTAATTAATAACCAATGGTTTGTATTAATTATAACAGTTATAATTAATCCTACATTAATTAATAATCAATAGCATAACATTGTAAAAAGTATTGAAAGAAAAAGGTTATTTCTAATTTTTTCCATTAAAATATTTATTTAGTTCCAAAAATTCGATCACCAGCATCACCCAATCCAGGTACAATATAACCATCATCATTTAATTCTTTATCCAACGCTGCTAAAAAAATCTTAACATCAGGATGATTATGATTAATTTTCTTAATAGCTACTGGTGCTCCTACAATGGAAACTAAAGTAATGTTTTTAAAACCTACTTTTTTTAATTCTTTAATAGCAGCATCAGCAGTACCACCAGTAGCAAGCATTGGATCTAAGATAAATACTAATGCATCACTTATATTTTTAATATTTTTGGGATATTTAAAAAAATATTTTTGTGGTTTTAAAGTTTCTTCATCACGATAAAGACCAACATGACTAATAATTGCATTAGGTACTACATACTCAAATCCATTTGTCATCCCTAATCCTGCTCTTAAAATCGGAGAAAGAATGATTGTCTTGGTTAATGTTTTACCAATAACTTTAGTAATGGGTGTTTCAACTTCAATTTCATCAAGAGGAATATCTTTAAATACTTCATAAGCCATTAACGTTGCAATTTCGCTTAAATTCTCTTTGAAATCTTTTTTTTGGGTTAAGTGATTTCTAATTCTTGTTAATTTATCTTGTATTAAAGGATGATTAACAATAAACAGATTTTTACTACTTTCCACTAAAAACACTCCTTTATCTTTAATGCGTATATTTTCAATAATTTAAAATATATACTAATATGAAATTTTACGCCTTTTAATTTATAAATCAATAAAATAACAATAAAAATAACGAAAAAAGATAAAAGATTTATTCAAAAATTATTTTTTTAATTGTTAATAACATTCTTATAGTTCAAAATTAACTAAATAAAAATATAATTTATAAATTTTATTTCGGACTTCTCCCCACATGTACTTGTGGAGGGAATAATGAAACTGAATGAATTCAAAAATGCTTTTCAAACTGAACAGCAATGTCTTGCATATATAGCAAATTTGAAAGAAAACAAATGTATTAGGTGTTTTAATTTTAATTTGAATACTTCTGATTTAAAAAGAATGAGATGTTTAAAATGTAATCAAACATTTAGCATTCTCACAGGCACCATATTTTCAAGGTCACAAACATCTTTAACATCTTGGTTTTATCTTATCTTTAGATGAATAAACACCAAACATGGAATTCCATCAACAGATATTGCAAAAGAATTGGGAGTGACTTTGAAAACTGCTTGAAGAATGACTCATAAAATCAGAACACGTATTGCAAAACAAAAACCTCAATTTATTGTTGAAGGTACAGTGCAAATTGATGAAATGTATCTTTCACATATGGGTTTTAAAAAACAAGGAAGATCCTTGGTGAATAAAACCTTGATTGTTGTCATTTATCAAAAAACAACCAATAATTTAATTGTGAAAGTATTGAAAAACGCAAAGAGTAAAAATCTTTTGCAGTTTGCAAAAAACCACATTTCTTCAAAATGTCTTGTATATACTGATTCTTGAAAAGGATATTGCGATTTTAAATCAGTTTTCACTAAGCATGAAACAGTTAACCATCAAGATGGCTATGTTTCAAAAATTGGTGTAAATACCAACCAAATTGAATCAGTTTGAAAACATATAAGAAGAACATTTAAAACACATATCAAAGTTGCAAAACATCATTTTCATTTATATGCTAAAGAAGCTGCATATAAATTCAACAAGATACCTAGTTTTGAAACTGTAATTCTATGTTTGATTTAAAAATGTGGGGAGAAGTCCGTAGATAGGCTTTTCTCAGCATTTATGTGATAAAATTAAAATAGTACATAAAGGGAGAAAAGCCTTTTATTTTAATAACTTTGTTTTTATTTTAAAAAAATTATAATCTAAAATATAAATTTAATAAATTTCTTTTATTGATATAGAAAATTATATATTTGAAATAAACTATTAATAGTAATTTTTGTCTTATTTTTATCAAAAAAAATCTTATGTTAAAATTAAAATATAAAACTTCATACAAGTTTTTAAACTATTATTTTAATTTTAAAATAAATATTTTTTTATTTTGAAAGGAGAAAAAATGAAAAAAATTCAAAAATACTTTACATATACAGGCGGAATATTAGGTGGTAGTACAGCATTAGGTGGTATAAGTTATTTTTATTATGATTTAATTTCAAAAAATAAGGAAGCTTTCCATGATCCAGAAGCAGGAATGGCACTCTTTGGAATAATGTTTACTATAGCAGGTTCACCTTTGATTGTAGCATTTTTAGACTCTAAACTAGGGTATGGAATTGGCACTTCCATTTCAAATATTTATGATAAATGTTTTCCAACAAATATTTCTGATATTAATGTTGAAAGTAATAACGAACAACAAATATCTGAAAGAACTCCATTATTAAGAAACAACGATATAACAAGTATTAATAGTGAACAATTACCAATAATTAATCAAAATCATTGTCAATTAACTTTTTAATAAACTTAATAAAAATAAATGTTAGTAATTTACTAACATTTTTTATTTATGATTAAATAACAATAAAAAAAGTTACTGTTTAACACCCATTTTTTTCATTTCTTCATATAAATTATTATTATTTCTATTATTTCATGTACCAAATTGATGATTAAAAGAAGTAAGCAAAGGATAAGAAAACCCAAGTTCTACTAATTTTTTAATACATTTAAAATAATCTTCTTTTAATGGTAAAACAACTTCAGCAACTTTCTGTTTTCATGGTTGTTTATATTGAATACCACTATAAATATCATTTAATTCAGGAACAATAAAAGCATAAATTCCACCAACACCAACTTCCATAAAATTATGTTTATTTGGATGAGGATATTCAAAAATTTTAATATGTAAAACCAAATGTTCTAATAAATTACAATAAACTAATCGATCAGCATATTGATAGGCAAATGGTGAGTTTTGAGCTCATTTGGGAGTAGATATTAAAATTGCTTTATCTTCATCAATATGATGAATATATAAACCTTCTTTTCCCCTTGTTATTCCTTGTGATTTCTTAGACATTGTTGCATCTGAAAAATAATTTTTTGAAATACATCCATATTTATTTTTTAAAAAAGGCTTTTCTCCCTTTATGTACTATTTTAATTTTATCACATAAATGCTGAGAAAAGCCTATCTACGGACTTCTCCCCACATTTTTAAATCAAACATAGAATTACAGTTTCAAAACTAGGTATCTTGTTGAATTTATATGCAGCTTCTTTAGCATATAAATGAACATGATGTTTTGCAACTTTGATATGTGTTTTAAATGTTCTTCTTATATGTTTTCAAACTGATTCAATTTGGTTGGTATTTACACCAATTTTTGAAACATAGCCATCTTGATGGTTAACTGTTTCATGCTTAGTGAAAACTGATTTAAAATCGCAATATCCTTTTCAAGAATCAGTATATACAAGACATTTTGAAGAAATGTGGTTTTTTGCAAACTGCAAAAGATTTTTACTCTTTGCGTTTTTCAATACTTTCACAATTAAATTATTGGTTGTTTTTTGATAAATGCCAACAATCAAGGTTTTATTCACCAAGGATCTTCCTTGTTTTTTAAAAACCATATGTGAAAGATACATTTCATCAATTTGCACTGTACCTTCAACAATAAATTGAGGTTTTTGTTTTGCAATACGTGTTCTGATTTTATGAGTCATTCTTCAAGCAGTTTTCAAAGTCACTCCCAATTCTTTTGCAATATCTGTTGATGGAATTCCATGTTTGGTGTTTATTCATCTAAAGATAAGATAAAACCAAGATGTTAAAGATGTTTGTGACCTTGAAAATATGGTGCCTGTGAGAATGCTAAATGTTTGATTAGATTTTAAACATCTCATGCTTTTTAAATCAGAAGTATTCAAATTAAAACTAAAACACCTAATACATTTGTTTTCTTTCAAATTTGCTATATATGCAAGACATTGCTGTTCAGTTTGAAAAGCATTGTTGAATTCATTCAGTTTCATTATTCTCTCCACAAGTACATGTGGGGAGAAGTCCGTTAAAAAATTACAAACATTTTCATAATTCATTGTTAATAATTTTTCTACTTCTGACATGCTTACCCCATACTATACTACTTTATTTTTATGATAATAATGAAAATTAAGTTATCTTTTTTATTACCCAAAATAATATAAATTAATCTTTAGCAAAGGTTAAGAAAAAACTAAAACTACCATGTAATAAAAAATGATAATCATCTTCAATAGCATTAACATTAATATGAACATCATCAAATGTTTTAATAGATTCTGATAAAGTATGACCTTCTACATTAACAACATAGTCACTATCTTGTTTTGCTGATGGAACAATAGCGTTAATTTTACTTTCAATTAATGATAAACAACGTAAAGCAATTGCTTCACCAAAAGTAGTGGTATTAATTTTAATTTTTTCTTCTTGCTTATCAATATTAATATTACTAATGTCTTTAGCCTTTGGTACTAATTTTACACAAGCATTAAAACTACCTTTTAAAATATTACTATTATTTGAAGCAGATACATTAACAGTAAGTGATTCAAATTTATTAATTTTAGCATACATATCATTATGATTAAGAATTGTTATTTTATAATCAGTACCATTTTCTGGCTTTTTTCCTTCTGGAACTAATTTACTAATTTCAGTTTGTACTTTAGTTTTAAATTTAATTAAAGCTATATTATAAATATCTTTATTTAATTCAACAGAAGCATTAGTAACTTCCATATTAATATTACTAATATCAACATATTTTTGATTTGCATCATTTACCTTATCACATGCAATAAGTGGTAAAGAAATAATGATCGTTAAAAACATCGCTTTAAATACTTTTAATATTTTTCTCATAGTTTTTCACCTATTATTCTCTCGAAAAAACTAATCTTCTTAGTTTTAACTTTATATTTCTTAATTATTTTTGATTATTAACTTATTATTATTTTGTTTTCTTGAATATTTTTTATAACTATTTGTTCCAATAAAAATATAGTAAATTAAAATATTAATAGAACCTATTAATACTGATAATAAACCAAAATATAACAATAGGCTAACTTTAAAAGAAGAAAAAGAAAAAATAATTCCTAAAGTAATTAAAAAAAAGCCAGTAAATTGAATAAACTTTCAAGTATTAAATTTAAAGTGTTTTTTTGACATAATTTTGCTCCTAATAATCAAGTATATAGGGGCTTTGCCCCTAGTTGCTTCGCAACTCACCCCAGTGGCGTAAACGCCACAGCCAACCAGAACCTTGGTTGGTTGGCTTCGACCAATAATATAGGTTTACTCTATTTTAACATCTTTCTTATTTTTCTTAGAATATTTATTTCTATAATAACAAGTACGACATACAGTATTTTCAATTTCTTTCTTTTCAGTTTGTAATATATTATCCAACTTATCTAATCCTACTGCTCTAATATCATCAACAGTAAAATCTAATGCTTGTGATTGTTCATAGTCTTTAACAGTACTTAATTCACTCTTTAAAGAATGAATATAATTTAAAGCACGACTATTATATCTTTGTAAATAAGACCTAGGAAATCATAAACTAAAAGTCATAGTTTCACCACTATAACTAAGTGGTAATCCACCACGTTTAATTATTCGCTTTGTTTGTCTTTTAGATAATACAACTTTATTATAATCATCAACATTAGTATAAATATTTATTTTAAACTTAACTAAAAATAACAAAATACGCATTCTTTTAACTTACACAATATATTCCACTTTTTTCGGAAATGTTTAGTAATCTGTGTAACTTACAAAAATAACTATGTTTAATTAATTCTAGTAAATATAATTAAATGACTAGAAAGAGTGAGTTACAGATGGCTAAAAAAGATAACTTTAATAATAATGATCCAATATCAAAAGCAGTAGATTTATTACTAGAAAATACTGAAGATTTAACAACAGTTTTTAAACCTGGCGGTTTATATAAAGAATTAACAAAAAGATTAGTTGAAAAAATGTTGAATTATGAAATGCAAAATTATTTAGGATATGAAAAAAATCAACATAGTACTACTGAAAATGCTCGTAATGGTACAAGTTCAAAAAAATTAATAACTCAACAAGGTAAAATTGAAATTGATGTACCAAGAGATCGCAATAGTAATTTTACTCCTGTAATAGTTCCTAAAAGGCAAAGAAGATTTGATGGTTTTGATCAACAAGTTCTTTCCTTGTATGCAAAAGGAATGACATTATCTGACATTAGAATGCAGTTGCAAGAGTTATATCATGGTGCTGATATTAGTGAAAGTGTTATTAGTCAAATTACTGATGATGTTATTGATGATGTTAAAGCATGACAAAATCGACCATTAGAAAGTATTTATCCTATTGTTTATTTTGATTGTATAGTAGTTAAAGTACGACAAGATAAACGGATTATTAACAAATCAGTTTATATAGCATTAGGAGTTGATTTAGAAGGCAAAAAAGATGTTTTAGGATTATGAATTAGTGAAAATGAAGGTTCTAAGTTTTGATTATCTAATTTCACAGAAATGAAAAATCGTGGCTTAAATGATATTCTTATTGCTTGTAGTGATAATTTAACAGGCATGTCAGAAGCAATACAATCAGTTTATCCTAAAACAGAACATCAATTATGCATTGTTCATCAAATTAGAAATAGTTTAAAATATGTTTCATACAAACATCGAAAAGGTCTAGTTGCAGATTTAAAACCAATTTATAGTGCATGTAGTGAAGAACAAGCAATGCAAGCTTTAGAATCGTTTGAAAGTAAATGAAATAAACAATATCCTCAAATTACTAAATCTTGATATAAAAATTGAGATAATTTAATGGTTTTTATTAGTTATCCAGTAGAAATCAAAAGAGTGATTTATACTACAAATGCTATTGAATCTGTTAATAGTCAATTACGAAAAATCATCAGAAATAAAAAAGTTTTTCCTAATGATATGGCAGTTTTCAAAATATTTTACTTGGCAATTGAAAATATAACAAAAAAATGAACATTGCCTATTCAAAATTGAAATACAGCAATTGCTCATTTTATGATAAAATTTGAAGACAGAATTAATCTAAATTAGTAACTTTGTAAAACAAAGATACACAGATTATTAAAAAGCCTCACTTTTTCACGTGCTTTTTTTGGTATTCTATCGGGGTGTTTTTCAATCATATACATAATTCCATTAAAATTATGACCTATTAATTTACAAAACATTCCTAAACTTTCTTGTGTTTCTTTAAATTCGGGCGACAAATCATTACTATTAATTTTCAAACCTAACTCATCTAAAACAACCATATCACACTCTTTAAAATCATAATTACTATTTAATTGATTAAATTTAAAAACATCATCATAAGAACAACGATAACTATACTCATTAAGAACTTTAATAGGAATAGGACCTTACTACTCTACCCTTATGTTTTTGTGCTAAACAACAAGCAAGAGCAGATTTACCAGTACGTGGTGGTGCTGAAATAATATAACTACCTACACGTTGTAATATCTTTATATTTTTTCTAGTTATTAAAAATGGATACAGTATTATTAATAATATAACTCCTAAAAGTAAATAACCATATCAAGGCATTATTTCAACTCCTAACCAACTAAAAATCCTACTGCTTTTAAAAATACTCATAAAGTTAAAACTTGTTCTAAACCACTAGTAAAATCAACATTTAAAACAGAACTAATAGTATCATCAAAAATACGTCTCAATAATCCATCAAGTTT
This sequence comes from Spiroplasma endosymbiont of Apeira syringaria, assembly GCF_964020205.1. Lineage (NCBI taxonomy): Bacteria > Bacillati > Mycoplasmatota > Mollicutes > Entomoplasmatales > Spiroplasmataceae > Spiroplasma > Spiroplasma endosymbiont of Apeira syringaria. The sequence goes on along the minus strand of NZ_OZ026543.1, from coordinate 1,041,790 downwards.
AGTAAAAAATTCTCTTAATGGTTCCACAGGTAAAACTTTACCAACAACACCATAAAGTACTCATCTAAAAGCATTACGCAAATGACCAAAAACATCATATCAACTAACACGTTCATACTCAGGGTTAAAAGGACTATTTGGTGGAACTGGTGTTATTTTCTCACTTGAGAAAATATTAATTTGACCAAAATTTAACCGTGGTGACATATATGGAAATGAATCACCATGAACATCAAAAAATACTGTTAAATGTCTTAAATTTGGAACACGAATAGGCATAGTAACAAAATTATATAAATCTTGCTGATAAATATCATTATCAACCTTAACTTTAAAAACATACTTTGTATCACCAACATTATCTAAAAAACTAAAAACAAAATTAGCATTAAAAGTTTTAAAATATTCATATTCAAAATAAAACATAAAACCTTGAATATAAAAACTTAAAGGTTTATCAATTTCAAAATTTAACTGTGTTTGAAAATTTATAACTCTCCTATCATTATTAACAAAATTCAAACGATTAGTATTCTTTTCTGCAACATAATTATGATTAAACATAATACGTGAAAATTCATCCAATTGTTTTCTATTAAAAGTATAAACACCAGACCCCATATTTATCTCTTGTGACGGAACACCAACTGTATCACTATAATAAGAACATACATAAGTACCTTGATTACCAATAAATTCACCACTTACTAATTTTAAATCTGGTTGGTCAACATCAAAATAAGCAGAATTTCATGGAATTGTTGCTCAATCATCAAAACTATGGTATTTAACATGTTTAACCATTTCTTTTGTAATATCATAATTAACAACATTAGGGTCATTTGAAGCAATCAAACTAGTCGGTGCTTGAACAGAAGTATTTACAACAAAAAATAATTTAGCAAACTTAAATCACATAATTATTTACCAAATAAACATTTTAAAATTCACCATTAACCATAAAATAAAACAAATCCAATAAAAAACTGTGTTCCATAAACTACTAAATTTCACAAAATAGTAGTAAAATCATCAACTGGATTACCTATAAACATAGTTCAATAATCAACTATACACTGATGTATTTTATTGTAAATTTCTAAAACACTCATACTTAACACCTACCCAAACAATGACTTAAAAACAAATTTAATAACACGATAAATAAAATTAAAAAATACACCCAATACCAACCAAAAAGTTAAATTAAACAAAATATAAACTTCATTAGTAATATTTGGTTGATTTAAAAATATTTGAATATCTTTACTAGAAAATATAAAAATAAAATGCAATATACTAAATACAAAACGGACTTCTCCCCACATGTACTTGTGGAGGGAATAATGAAACTGAATGAATTCAACAATGCTTTTCAAACTGAACAGCAATGTCTTGCATATATAGCAAATTTGAAAGAAAACAAATGTATTAGGTGTTTTAATTTTAATTTGAATACTTCTGATTTAAAAAGAATGAGATGTTTAAAATGTAATCAAACATTTAGCATTCTCACAGGCACCATATTTTCAAGGTCACAAACATCTTTAACATCTTGGTTTTATCTTATCTTTAGATGAATAAACACCAAACATGGAATTCCATCAACAGATATTGCAAAAGAATTGGGAGTGACTTTGAAAACTGCTTGAAGAATGACTCATAAAATCAGAACACGTATTGCAAAACAAAAACCTCAATTTATTGTTGAAGGTACAGTGCAAATTGATGAAATGTATCTTTCACATATGGGTTTTAAAAAACAAGGAAGATCCTTGGTGAATAAAACCTTGATTGTTGGCATTTATCAAAAAACAACCAATAATTTAATTGTGAAAGTATTGAAAAACGCAAAGAGTAAAAATATTTTGCAGTTTGCAAAAAACCACATTTCTTCAAAATGTCTTGTATATAATGATTCTTGAAAAGGATATTGCGATTTTAAATCAGTTTTCACTAAGCATGAAACAGTTAACCATCAAGATGGCTATGTTTCAAAAATTGGTGTAAATACCAACCAAATTGAATCAGTTTGAAAACATATAAGAAGAACATTTAAAACACATATCAAAGTTGCAAAACATCATGTTCATTTATATGCTAAAGAAGCTGCATATAAATTCAAAAAGATACCTAGTTTTGAAACTGTAATTCTATGTTTGATTTAAAAATGTGGGGAGAAGTCCGTAGATAGGCTTTTCTCAGCATTTATGTGATAAAATTAAAATAGTACATAAAGGGAGAAAAGCCATACAAAATTAGACATAATTAATCACCAATACAAAAATCACGAGTTGAACTACCAGTAAACTTATTACCGCCAGCACCACCTTTAAACTTACCTTGTTGTTTATTTCTTGTTTTTACTTTTTCAACACGTCTTTGATAACTCTTAGCAATTTGTTGACCAGTACCAACACCCAAAGAAACAGAACTTTTACCAATGAACTTAACAGCATATCCTAAACCTAATGTTGGTAACATCAATTCGGGTAAAATAAGCCTAAATGCAAATTTAAGCAAAATCAAAAATATCATCAACGTACCCAAATTAAAACCTAAATCACCAAGTGGAAAACTAAAAAACTTCATAAAAATTGAAGCAAATAATTGCGTAACAGTTGTAATAAAAGGTATAAACATAATTTCACATCCTAATGTCTTGTAAATATAAATAATCCTAAAATTAAATAAAATACAAAACTAACATTTATTAAAGCAAGAATAGGCAAAGGTAAAGTGTATAAACTATCATAAAAAAACGACTTAATAAAAAGTGTCACAGTATGTAATCCAGCAAAAGAACTTAAATACTGCATATAAATAGTTTGTACCAAAGTATTAACAACCGGTAAAAGTCTACCTAATAAAGGTAAAACAAAAACCAAACTAAAAAATAACTTTACCATTTGCTTACTTCCTTTCTAATTATTAATGTGTTCCATGAATAATATGTCCCACAAATTGTTTGATAAACACTAATACCATAAATACAATTGAAATTAACACTGGTCAATTTGTAAGTGTTCCACCATCGCCAGTTGTAAATACTCAACCAAAAATATAAGTAAAAGCATTTAATAATTGTTGGCCAACACCACCAATCATATTTAATAATGCTGATAATCCAGCGGGCATATTAATCACCTCCTTTCTCTAATTCTCTTTGTTGTTTTTCCATTTCTAATTTACGTTTCTTCTTTTCAAAATCTTTACGGCAAAAAATTGGATGGGTTACACTTTATTGGACACTAATTACATAGACAAGTGAACAAAGAAAGGAACTATAATTATGGCCAATATTAACTCATATACCGATGAATTTAAAAAACAAATAGTAGCTTTATATCAAAGTGGCAAATCAGTATCTTGCCTTGTTAAAGAATATAATGTTACAAGAGCAGCTACTTACAATTGAATTAAGCAATTTACTAATTCATGTAGTTTTAAAACTAAAGATAATCGTTCTGTTGAAGAAAATGAAATAATTAAATTAAGAAAAGAATTAAAACAATTAAGAATGGAAAATGATATTTTAAAGCAAGCAGCACTAATAATAGGCAGAAAGTAGAGATTATTGCAAATAATAAATCTAAATATAAAATTCGCACAATGTGTCATTTTTTAAAACTCTCTAAATCAACATATTATTTTAATTTAAAGAAAAAAAATAAAATTCAAAATAATATTTATGATGAAGCTGTTATTAGTGCTTTTAAAAAAAATAAAGAAGTTTATGGTACTAGAAGATTAAAAGTCATTCTAGAAAACCAAGAAATTTATTTATCAAGACGAAAAATTAAAGAAATTATGAATAAACATAATTTAATATCAAAATACACTAAATTATCATTCAAAAATTATCATAATAAAGTCAATGATAGTCAAATAACCAATCTTGTTAATAGAAACTTTAATAATAGAGTTAAAAATGAAGTTATTGTTAGTGATTTAACTTATGTTCAAGTAAATGGTAAGTGAAACTATATTTGTTTATTAATTGACCTATTTAACCGCGAAATAATTGGACATAGTGTAGGTACTAAAAAAGATGCATCATTAGTATATCAAGCATTTATGCACTCAAATCGCTGTTTAAAAGATATTCAAATATTTCATAGTGATCGCGGTAATGAATTTAATGCTGAATTATACTTGTAAGTGCAAGTAAATAAAATTGCAAAAAAATTCTCATATAAAAATTTCATAATGCTAAATTTATTTTATAAAAAAAGTAAGGAGTTTTTATATGAGTTATAAACATCTTGGCGTAGATGAAAGAATTTATATTGAGAATCAATTGAAATTTAAAGTTAAAATTAGTGAAATAGCTAAAAATCTTAATCGAAATATTAGTACTATTATTCGAGAAATTAATAGAAATCAAGATAATAGTAATTATTTTTCATTGATTGCACAAAATAAAGCTGAAAATAGAAAACAATCACATATTTTTTTTCATAAGTTTAAAAATAAAGATTTAGTAAAATATGTGCAACAAAAACTATTATTAGGCTGATCACCTGAACAAATTTATGGCAGAATTAAAAATTTTCATAAACAATGAGTTATTAGTTTTAAAACAATTTACAATTGAATTTATTCTGGATTGCTTGATCAAGTTACTAGTAAAAATTTAAGAAGAAAAGGCAAAAAACGCAAATCTCAAGAAAATCGTGGCAAATTCAATAGCAAATCAATTAAAGAAAGAGATCTTAATATTAATGATCGTATAACACTTGGTCATTGAGAAGGAGATACTATAGTATCATCACGAGGCAAAAGTAAAAAATGTTTAATAACTTTAGTTGAAAGAGTATCACGATTTACTTTAGCAATATTAGTTAAAAACAGAACTACTAAAGTTATTAACAAAAATATTAGCCATTATTTATCAATTCTTCCTAAAAATATTGTTAAAACCATTACTTTTGATCGTGGTAAAGAATTTTCAAATTGACAACAACTTGAAAAAAATTTAGATGTGAAAATTTATTTTGCAAATCCATATTCACCTTGACAAAGAGGTACTAATGAAAATACTAATGGTTTAATTAGAGAAAAATTTCCTAAAAAATTTAATTTTTCAAAAACTTGTAAAAATGAAGTTCATAAATTTATATTGTCTTTAAACCAAAGACCAAGAAAAATACTAAATTATCTTTCACCGATAGAATATTTGGATAGAAAAATAATTTAGTTGCACTTACCTTTACAATTTAGCAATAATAAAATTATTGATAAACTTTTACTAGCATTCAATATTAATCGCTCTTTAAGCAAAAAAGGTTGTCCTTATGATAACGCTGTTGCTGAAGCAACCTTTAAAACTTTCAAAACCGAATTTATTAATGATAAAAATTTTACATCATTAATCCAATTAAAATTCGAATTATTTGATTACATCAATTGATATAACAACATAAGAATTCACGGCACTTTAAACTACTTAACTCCAGTTAATTATCAAAAACAAATGTCTACCAAAAAATAGTCCTAAAAAGGGTTGCCATTCCAAAATACAATCAGGCTCACTATCATTCTCCTTTATATGTTTTCTATGTTTATATTTTTCTATACCCTCACGTATTCAATTTCTACAAAATCAAAGAATTAAACAAAAACCACCAATATATAACGCATATTTTATAATTTCTTTAAAGTCCATCTTCATCACCTAACCCAAACTCATTATTTAAATTTTTTATATTTTTCTTAGTTTTAACCAAATCAAAAATAATATAACTAATAGTTAAAATAACAAACATCAAAGACAAAACTAAACCAATAATATCGCCATTTGTAAAAGAGCTATCCATAATCATGCTTAATTTAGAGCCTAAAATACTAAAAGAAAAAACAAATATAATCAAAGAACATCAATCTAAAAAAGTAGTTCTCATAATATCTTGGCGGCGTTTCAAATATTCTTTTAACCTTTCTTTACATTCCATTTTAAACACCACCTAACGTATAAGCATAAGAATAATCCCAGTTTAAACTTGCTCTATCTAAATTAATCTCCGACATACTATCATTTTTTAAATCAACATCAATCATACCGTCATCTGTACTTTGATAATCACTAACACTAGCATTAATTAATCTTGCTCTTTCATCAGTAAATACTTCTTGTAATTCTGTATTATTATGTGTATTTCCTAACGGCAACAATAAAGTATTTATAATCTCACTTGCACCGGCAATAATAGTAGGAATAGCAAAATAATTATTAAAATCATTATTTATACCCATAGCAACACCACTACTAATCAAACAGCCACCAGTACCCATATTTGCTATCTTTCTTATATTTTGAAATCTATTAGGTATTAATTCAGTTAAACCACTAATAACATTTGCTATACCAAAACTATTTAAAGATATATAAGTATCTCAATCTACAAAAGGAGCATCAATTATAGGTTTAACAGTTGTAAATGGTGGATACGTTGGTTTAGGTGGTTCAGTAGGGCAAGGTGGCCAAAAACAAGGTTCATCTCTTAATAAAGAAACTGACTTATTTACATACTGAACAAACTTAGCATAATTAATTAAACCAATTGTTCCTAAACCTAAAAATATCTTTTTATAACTATTAATAACTTTATTTCTAGTAGTTGGTCTTTGATTAATATTCCATATATCAATTCCTAATTTTTTACTAAACAACAACGAATTAATAGAACCTAAAATTGGGTATTTTAAATATTGACCATAATAAGCACTAACTCCAACCATAGCACTTAATGGACTTAATCCAATTCTTAAAATTTTAGTTAAAGTATAATTACTAGTTTGTTCTAACTCATTAGGCATAAATAAAACTCCTTACTTTATATACTAATAAGGAGCTTGTATATGAATTATAATCTAATCCATTGGGGCTTAATGAAAAATATATAATCAATATATAAGCCCCTTATTCAATTTTTACTTATTTCTTTTATTCTCTTTTCTTATTCGTTCCATTTCATTAGCAACTCCGTAACACATTTCACAACCAAATACTCTTTCATAAGTTCAATCACTACACTTATGTCTCATAATTTAACTTACTTTCTTGTTGTCTCATTGATTTATTTAAAGCAATATCTAATATACAATTTGGACAATAATATTTTCCAGTATATAAATTTTGTAAAACTCTTTTAGGACAAATAACTTGGTCACAAAGTTTACACATATAAATCGCTAAATGAAATGCTTGCTCACATGAACAATTATCATTTTTAGCCATAATTTAATTAACTCCTAACATAAATAATTATTTAAAATTACCCTTTTAATAAATAACTATTTTCAATTAGAAAGTTTTTTAATATTACCGCTTAAATCAAGTTCAAGTGAATAAAAATTACCAACTTTTAAATCAACAGTAGATAAACAATTATTAAAATCACTAGCAAATTCCGGATTATATCATTTATCACGTGTTTGACCAGTTGGCACGCTTGTTTGTTTATTTATTTCTACAAACTTTAAAAAATCAAACTTTAATGTTTGACCTTTATTATTTTTATCGGGTATAATACGCCCTTTTTCAATATTAACTAATTGAACTTTAAACATAAAAAAACTTAACCTCCAGCTAAACGACTATAAAAAGTCAGATTAAGATGTGGGTAAACCATCTTATATATAAATATATAGATATTTATATATATTTCAAGTAAAAACAAAAAAATGCCAAAATAAAATAAAATCTTAGCTGGTGACTTTAAATTATTTTGACTATTAACCATTATATATATATATATATATATATACAAGTAAAATTATAGAAAAATGGAATGGCAACCCTTTTTAGGACTATTTTTTGGTAGACATTTGTTTTTGATAATTAACTGGAGTTAAGTAGTTTAAAGTGCCGTGAATTCTTATGTTGTTATATCAATTGATGTAATCAAATAATTCTAATTTTAATTGGATTAATGATGTAAAATTTTTATCATTAATAAATTCGGTTTTGAAAGTTTTAAAGGTTGCTTCAGCAACAGCGTTATCATAAGGACAACCTTTTTTGCTTAAAGAGCGATTAATATTGAATGCTAGTAAAAGTTTATCAATAATTTTATTATTAAATTCATTACCGCGATCACTATGAAATATTTGAATATCTTTTAAACAGCGATTTGAGTGCATAAATGCTTGATATACTAATGATGCATCTTTTTTAGTACCTACACTATGTCCAATTATTTCGCGGTTAAATAGGTCAATTAATAAACAAATATAGTTTCACTTACCATTTACTTGAACATAAGTTAAATCACTAACAATAACTTCATTTTTAACTCTATTATTAAAGTTTCTATTAACAAGATTGGTTATTTGACTATCATTGACTTTATTATGATAATTTTTGAATGATAATTTAGTGTATTTTGATATTAAATTATGTTTATTCATAATTTCTTTAATTTTTCGTCTTGATAAATAAATTTCTTGGTTTTCTAGAATGACTTTTAATCTTCTAGTACCATAAACTTCTTTATTTTTTTTAAAAGCACTAATAACAGCTTGTTCATAAATATTATTTTGAATTTTATTTTTTTTCTGGATGGGTTACACTTTATAGTTTAAAGTGCCGTGAATTCTTATGTTGTTATATCAATTGATGTAATCAAATAATTCTAATTTTAATTGGATTAATGATGTAAAATTTTTATCATTAATAAATTCGGTTTTGAAAGTTTTAAAGGTTGCTTCAGCAACAGCGTTATCATAAGGACAACCTTTTTTGCTTAAAGAGCGATTAATATTGAATGCTAGTAAAAGTTTATCAATAATTTTATTATTAAATTCATTACCGCGATCACTATGAAATATTTGAATATCTTTTAAACAGCGATTTGAGTGCATAAATGCTTGATATACTAATGATGCATCTTTTTTAGTACCTACACTATGTCCAATTATTTCGCGGTTAAATAGGTCAATTAATAAACAAATATAGTTTCACTTACCATTTACTTGAACATAAGTTAAATCACTAACAATAACTTCATTTTTAACTCTATTATTAAAGTTTCTATTAACAAGATTGGTTATTTGACTATCATTGACTTTATTATGATAATTTTTGAATGATAATTTAGTGTATTTTGATATTAAATTATGTTTATTCATAATTTCTTTAATTTTTCGTCTTGATAAATAAATTTCTTGGTTTTCTAGAATGACTTTTAATCTTCTAGTACCATAAACTTCTTTATTTTTTTTAAAAGCACTAATAACAGCTTGTTCATAAATATTATTTTGAATTTTATTTTTTTTCTTTAAATTAAAATAATATGTTGATTTAGAGAGTTTTAAAAAATGACACATTGTGCGAATTTTATATTTAGATTTATTATTTGCAATAATCTCTACTTTCTGCCTATTATTAGTGCTGCTTGCTTTAAAATATCATTTTCCATTCTTAATTGTTTTAATTCTTTTCTTAATTTAATTAATTCATTTTCTTCAACAGAACGATTATCTTTAGTTTTAAAAATACCTGAATTAGTAAATTGCTTAATTCAATTGTAAGTAGCTGCTCTTGTAACATTATATTCTTTAACAAGGCAAGATACTGATTTGCCACTTTGATATAAAGCTACTATTTGTTTTTTAAATTCATCGGTATATGAGTTAATATTGGCCATAATTATAGTTCCTTTCTTTGTTCACTTGTCTATGTAATTAGTGTCCAATAAAGTGTAACCCATCCACCATCCAAAAAATTAATTTTTTGTCTAATGCAAAACTTTTTTCTTAAAATCTATTTTCTCAACTTTATTACCAAAAACTTTTTCTGCCCAAGTCAAAACATCTTTATCTCTTTGAATTAAATAACCAATCTCACTGGTTCGTAAATAATGCTTATACGATAAAGCACTTAAATATACATATTTTTCATAATCTTCATAATCTTTAAAATAATCATTTACAACAGTACTTTCAATAATACCACCAATCATAACAGTATTACCATTACTATCTTTTTGGGTTTTAAAATAAAATACATTTGTTGCATTAAAACTTGCTTTAATTATATCTCCAATTGTCAATTTCTTAATTCCACGAACTACAATAGGTTTTTTACAATTACGACTAAAAGCATAAGCCTTTATACCTACATCTGATTGATTTAAAGACTTAACATCATCTATTGCTTTTGTAACATATTTCCCTAAATATTTAATAACAAATTCATTAGTACCTTTTTTAACTACTCTTAAATCATTAAAACCATGAGTTCATCATTCTGCTAACATACTTTTATGTATCTTTCTATTAAAAATTATATGAAAATGTATAGCACCACGAGATTGATACCCATAAACATAAAAATATTTTAATTCTCCTAAATGCGAAAAACGTTTAGGGTCATTTCATCACTTTTGTAATTTAATAAAAAATAAACCAATATCTTTTTTTGCTTTTTTAACATCTTGCATATTATCTTTATAAGTTAAAGTAACAAAACTTAACATTTTACTATTATAAAAATTATGTAATGCTTTTTGAATTAAATTAGTTTTAGTACGAACAGTACTATTTCTTAATTTTTGCTTATTCCCAACATAACATTTACCTTTTTTATTTCCAATATTAGTCAAAAATGAAATAGGTAATACTATATTTTTCACATAACAAGCATAAAAAACCTTTTTAATATAAAAATCTTGTTGCATATATAAAACTCCAGCTAAACACTACCTTAAAGTAGCAAATTTTATATTTTAATAACAAACAAATCTTAACATAAAAAAATTATAAAAACAAACAATAAAAGAAAAACGTTACTTAATTGTATAATTATATCATTTTCACAAAAAAAGCAAAATTTTTAATTATTAAATAATAATTGTTATAAACTAATAACATGAACAGCAAAACTAATTGCTTCTTCATATTTATTAAAAAGAAAAAATAAACGTTTATTTTGAAAATTAATTTCAATACCAATATATTTTTGTTTATTTTTTATATAATTATTTTTTTCTCAAAAAAATGTAATACTTTTAACATCAACTAATGGTATTATTTGTAGTTCAAAAGAATCAATAAAATAAAGATTATTTTGTGAAATTAACAAGTCTATTTGATTTAAAGGTATAAAATCTGATGATTTGATAAGATTAACGTCTTTAATTTTATAACGTAAAAATAATTTTTTGGCAGCACTATATTCAGTTTTTAGCAAAATATTTTGGCCAGAAATCTTATTAAGTTCTTCATACTTTCCCAAAATGACTTTGTCACTATAATAAATATCTTCTTTAATTTTTTCTATTGAGACTGGTAATTCTTTAGTATTTATTTTTTTTAATTTTAAGTATTTATATAAAGTATTTATATCTTTAGTAATTTTTAATATTTTCTTTTGTTTATTTTTTTTAATTAATAAAATTAGTGCAATTAATAAAATCAATATTGTTGTGCACGCAATAATAATTAAAATTATTCATCAATTCATAGTATTATCTCCTTTTTTAATACTGTTATCTAATTATTATCTAATAATTTTATCATTAAAACTATTAAAAATAGTTGATGGTTTATTTGTTAAAATCTCACCTGCTACTCTATACCTTAAATTAGGCAAGTTTATATTATGATAATCGTTAATTGGTTGTTCATTACTTAAATTACAACTTGTAGCTACTAAAGGCCCTGTTAATTTAATTAATTTTTGAATAAAATGTGAAGCACTAACTCTAATTGCTATTGTCTTTTTATTTATTCAATATGATGTGTTTAAACTAGGTTGTTTTAAAACTATAACAGTAACTTTACCAGCACTAAAATTATTTATTAAAAATGACTGTAATTGATCGCTAATTATACCAATGCTTTTAGCTTGCTCTCAACTAGCAACTAAAATTGGCAGTTCTTTACTATAATCACGTTTTTTAATTTGATAAATTTTATTAATAGCTTTGTCATCATCAAATTTACAAACAAGACCATAAATTGTATCTGTTGGTAAAGCAACCACTTCGCCATTAGCAATGATTTGGCTAATTTCTTTAATTTGATTTTGCTGTAAAGTTATCATGAAAACACCATTATAAATTTTAAATAAATTATACACCTATTATTTTAAATATAATAGTTGTTTCAAAATAATGAATAAAAAACTTATAAATAATATTTGTAATTTAAAATAAACCTTAAAATTACTAATTAAGGATTGGAAAATCATTAATTAATGGTTTAATAAACATCTTAATTTAATATAGATTAATATTTATATTAGATTTTTATTAAATTAAATATAGAAGGAGAATCAAAAAATATGCCCAAAAGAAAAATAGGAATACAACATACTAATGAAGAAATTGAAAAAATAAGAAAAGAAATTGAAGATAATGATAATAAACCATTTATAATAGAAACAATTTTTATTCAAAATATCATTGAAAAAACAATTGATAAAAAATTTAATAATAATGATTTTACAAAAATGATTTTTCCCAATAAAGAATTAGATAGTAGAGGCTTTTTAATAATGGATGGGTTACACTTTATTGGACACTAATTACGTAGACAAGTGAACAAAGAAAGGAACTATAATTATGGCCAATATTAACTCATATACCGATGAATTTAAAAAACAAATAGTAGCTTTATATCAAAGTGGCAAATCAGTATCTTGCCTTGCTAAAGAATATAATGTTACAAGAGCAGCTACTTACAATTGAATTAAGCAATTTACTAATTCAGGTAGTTTTAAAACTAAAGATAATCGTTCTGTTGAAGAAAATGAATTAATTAAATTAAGAAAAGAATTAAAACAATTAAGAATGGAAAATGATATTTTAAAGCAAGCAGCACTAATAATAGGCAGAAAATAGAAATTATTGTCAAAAATAAAGTTAAATATAAAATTCGCACAATGTGTCATTTTTTAAAAATCTCTAAATCAACATATTATTTTAATTTAAAGAAAAAAGAAAATAAAATCAAAAATAATATTTATGATGAAGCTGTTATTAGTGCTTTTAAAGAAAATAAAGAAGTTTATGGTACTAGAAGATTAAAAGTCATTCTAGAAAACCAAGAAATTTATTTATCAAGACGAAAAATTAAAGAAATTATGAATAAACATAATTTAATATCAAAATACACTAAATTATCATACAAAAATCATAATAACAAAGTTAACGATAGTCCAATAAACAATCTTGTTGATAGAAACTTTAATAATAGAGTTAAAAATGAAGTTATTGTTAGTGATTTAACTTATGTTCAAGTAAATGGTAAGTGAAACTATATTTGTTTATTAATTGACCTATTTAACCGCGAAATAATTGGACATAGTGTAGGTACTAAAAAAGATGCATCATTAGTATATCAAGCATTTATGCACTCAAATCGCTGTTTAAAAGATATTCAAATATTTCATAGTGATCGCGGTAATGAATTTAATAATAAAATTATTGATAAACTTTTACTAGCATTCAATATTAATCGCTCTTTAAGCAAAAAAGGTTGTCCTTATGATAACGCTGTTGCTGAAGCAACCTTTAAAACTTTCAAAACCGAATTTATTAATGATAAAAATTTTACATCATTAATCCAATTAAAATTAGAATTATTTGATTACATCAATTGATATAACAACATAAGAATTCACAGCACTTTAAACTACTTAACTCCAGTTAATTATCAAAAACAAATGTCTACCAAAAAATAGTCCTAAAAAAGGTTGCCATTCCATAATCTGTGTATCTTTGTTTTACAAAGTTACTAATTTAGATTAATTCTGTCTTCAAATTTTATCATAAAATGAGCAATTGCTGTATTTCAATTTTGAATAGGCAATGTTCATTTTTTTGTTATATTTTCAATTGCCAAGTAAAATATTTTGAAAACTGCCATATCATTAGGAAAAACTTTTTTATTTCTGATGATTTTTCGTAATTGACTATTAACAGATTCAATAGCATTTGTAGTATAAATCACTCTTTTGATTTCTACTGGATAACTAATAAAAACCATTAAATTATCTCAATTTTTATATCAAGATTTAGTAATTTGAGGATATTGTTTATTTCATTTACTTTCAAACGATTCTAAAGCTTGCATTGCTTGTTCTTCACTACATGCACTATAAATTGGTTTTAAATCTGCAACTAGACCTTTTCGATGTTTGTATGAAACATATTTTAAACTATTTCTAATTTGATGAACAATGCATAATTGATGTTCTGTTTTAGGATAAACTGATTGTATTGCTTCTGACATGCCTGTTAAATTATCACTACAAGCAATAAGAATATCATTTAAGCCACGATTTTTCATTTCTGTGAAATTAGATAATCAAAACTTAGAACCTTCATTTTCACTAATTCATAATCCTAAAACATCTTTTTTGCCTTCTAAATCAACTCCTAATGCTATATAAACTGATTTGTTAATAATCCGTTTATCTTGTCGTACTTTAACTACTATACAATCAAAATAAACAATAGGATAAATACTTTCTAATGGTCGATTTTGTCATGCTTTAACATCATCAATAACATCATCAGTAATTTGACTAATAACACTTTCACTAATATCAGCACCATGATATAACTCTTGCAACTGCATTCTAATGTCAGATAATGTCATTCCTTTTGCATACAAGGAAAGAACTTGTTGATCAAAACCATCAAATCTTCTTTGCCTTTTAGGAACTATTACAGGAGTAAAATTACTATTGCGATCTCTTGGTACATCAATTTCAATTTTACCTTGTTGAGTTATTAATTTTTTTGAACTTGTACCATTACGAGCATTTTCAGTAGTAGTATGTTGATTTTTTTCATATCCTAAATAATTTTGCATTTCAGAATTCAACATTTTTTCAACTAATCTTTTTGTTAATTCTTTATATAAACCGCCAGGTTTAAAAACTGTTGTTAAATCTTCAGTATTTTCTAGTAATAAATCTACTGCTTTTGATATTGGATCATTATTATTAAAGTTATCTTTTTTAGCCATCTGTAACTCACTCTTTCTAGTCATTTAATTATATTTACTAGAATTAATTAAACATAGTTATTTTTGTAAGTTACACAGATTACTAAACATTTCCAGATAGTACTATAAAAAAAGAAATTATAAAATTAGAAACTCAATTTAAAGATGCAGAAATAGATTATATTAAATTTAATTCTTATTTACCAAAAATATAATGAAAGTTAAGATTTATCTTTCTGATGATTATTTAACTAAATGATCATTATTAAATTTATTAAAAATAAATAATTTCATATTTGTTTTTTATTTATACTATTAATTTTATATAAAAATGTAATGGAAATTAACATTAAATTGTCATGATTGATTGTATTATTTTATATATATGACTAATACTTTTAATATTAGTATTAATCATTTTCTTAAATAAATAAATTCACAAATTGATTCAATTATAATTTTGAGTATTGTTTTTATTAGTAAATAAAATGAAAATAAAATGAATTTTAAATTTGTTTTGAAATATCAAAGGGTTTTTTATATATAAAAGGATAATAGGGAACTCGTAATTAGGAATAGGTAGTAATTGATTTATTAATAATATTTTTTCATAAATATGATTTTTAATTATAGAACATTCATCAATATCTAAAAATTCTAAATTTAAATTATATTTTTTGATAAATGTTTTTTGAAATTCTCACAAAATAGATTTAATACTATAAAATTTTTCTTGGATATAAAAATTAAATACCACAATTGAATATTGAATTCTTTTTAACATTACTTGTTTTATTTTTTCATTAATATTTTTTTCTAATTCATAATTTCATGAATTTTCATTAATATTAATAACAGAAATATTCTTATATTTATCTAAATTATAATTACTATAGATATTTACCTTTTCAATTAATATACAAGGTTTTTGATTTAGTAAATGAAGTTTAAAATTACGGACTTCTCCCCACATGTACTTGTGGAGGGAATAATGAAACTGAATTAATTCAACAATGCTTTTCAAACTGAACAGCAATGTCTTGCATATATAGCAAATTTGAAAGAAAACAAATGTATTAGGTGTTTTAATTTTAATTTGAATACTTCTGATTTAAAAAGAATGAGATGTTTAAAATGTAATCAAACATTTAGCATTCTCACAGGCACCATATTTTCAAGGTCACAAACATCTTTAACATCTTGGTTTTATCTTATCTTTAGATGAATAAACACCAAACATGGAATTCCATCAACAGATATTGCAAAAGAATTGGGAGTTACTTTGAAAACTGCTTGAAGAATGACTCATAAAATCAGAACACGTATTGCAAAACAAAAACCTCAATTTATTGTTGAAGGTACAGTGCAAATTGATGAAATGTATCTTTCACATATGGGTTTTAAAAAACAAGGAAGATCCTTGGTGAATAAAACCTTGATTGTTGGCATTTATCAAAAAACAACCAATAATTTAATTGTGAAAGTATTGAAAAAAGCAAAGAGTAAAAATCTTTTGCAGTTTGCAAAAAACCACATTTCTTCAAAATGTCTTGTATATACTGATTCTTGAAAAGGATATTTCGATTTTAAATCAGTTTTCACTAAGCATGAAACAGTTAACCATCAAGATGGCTATGTTTCAAAAATTGGTGTAAATACCAACCAAATTGAATCAGTTTGAAAACATATAAGAAGAACATTTAAAACACATATCAAAGTTGCAAAACATCATGTTCATTTATATGCTAAAGAAGCTGCATATAAATTCAACAAGATACCTAGTTTTGAAACTGTAATTCTATGTTTGATTTAAAAATGTGGGGAGAAGTCCGTAGATAGGCTTTTCTCAGCATTTATGTGATAAAATTAAAATAGTACATAAAGGGAGAAAAGCCTAAAATTATTACTTAAGTTATTTTTTAGGGAAATAATTAAAATATTAGGGAAATTTACTTTTATAAATGAAGTTATTTGAATTTTATTAGCATAGGAGTCATCAATTAAGAATATATATAAGGGAATGTTTCAGTTCTCGTTTGCTATAAAACTTTTATGAAAAGTAATTATTAAAAATTTATTTTGTAAAAGATTAAGATTGGGAAAATAATTATTTTTTAATTGCGAATTTATAATAAAAAGGAGTTGTTGCCCTCATTGGTAGTCACTTTCTATTTTAAAAGTATCATCCAAGGCAAAACCAATATCACTATAATAATTAAATTGTAATTTAAATCAATTATCACTAAGAAAACTATTCAAATTACTTTTAAAAGTATTTGAATATAAAGACACCTGATATTCATAAGTAATAAAAGAAAATATTTTTTGAGTAATGTTACTAATTTCTGAAGTTATATTTGGAAATAATTGACTGTCAACTTTAATATTAAGTAAACAAATGAAATTAAAATAATTGGTTTCAAACTTATCAAACTCAATAGCAAACTCTTTAGCAATTATTAATCTAAAATGTTCGACTTCTCTTTTTATAGTTAAGTTTAAATTAAATTCAATTTGTTCATCTTTTTCAAGAAAAAAATTAAGTTTAATTTTTCGTACATGAATTGTTAAAAATCATATTAGTTGATCATCATAATATTTTTTATAACCGATATTGATCATTATAATTTCTATTTTTTTGTATATATAGGTTAGGACTTTATCATTAGTTAAGAGATTTTTTTATCTTTACTAATAAGTTTTATAATAATAATAGCGGTTATAAATCTTAAATGTCATTCATAACCATCTAATTGAAACCCTTTATTATGTTCAAATTTTAATTTTAATCTTAAATTTTGTTCAAAGAAAAAGTTATTCAAGTAAATAATGTCTTTTTTTAAATTATACTTATTTGTGTTACTTATATTGATAAGTCACTCACTACTTAAATATTTTTTTGTCATACACATATTAAGAACAAATTACTCATTCTAACAAAAGGATATTCATTGGATATGTGGATAAACTGTGTAAGCAAAGTATTTATTGCTACTATTTCATTGTCACCATTAATTACAAAGTAATCTTGCTTTCTGGAAATATTGCAATTACTAATTTTTATTAACATTGTATTAATAAAAGTAATATTTCTTTGTAAAGTTCGAAATGTAACATTAAATTTTTCCATTAGAAATGCTATATTAACCGAACAAGAATACTGAAAATATTTTAATATTTCAATGATACGCCACATTAAAACTGCCCCCGTTATCCTAATTGAAAGATTAAATGAGATTTTCCTTTTCAAAAAATAAAATAGTCACCTTTTGAGTGACAAAATTATTGTTCTTAAATTGTTTTTATATGTTATAATGTTTGCCAAATAAATAGCATTCTTCATTTATTATTAATATCTTTAATAAATTTGTAATTATATTGTGGTAAATACTTTTTAATAAGAATAGTTAGTGCTTCTTTTTGATCAAAACCAAATTCAAATGCTAATAAAAAAGATTTTTCTAAAACTGCATGACATTGTTGAAAAATTACTTCATAAAAATATAATCCTTTATGATCAGCAAATAAAGCTAATTTTGGTTCATATTGTAAATTATGTTTTGAAAAAGTATTCGCTGTCTCATCAATATATGGCGGATTTGAAATAATAATATTAAATTTATGATTTTTAAGATTTGTAAATATATCGCTTTCAACAAAATTAATATTTTTTAGGTTAAAATTATCATTATTAATGATAGCAATAGTTAATGCATCTTTGCTAATATCACTTGCTACTATATTTCAATTAGGTTTCTTTAACGCTAAACTAATAGCAATAGCACCACTACCTGTTCCTAAATCTAATACTTTTAAATTATCATTATTAAAAATGTTTTGTGCATAGACAAAAACATTTTTAACTAGTTCTTCAGTTTCATTACGAGGAATTAATACTCTATTATCAACAACAAACTTATGATCAAGAAATCATTGATAACCAATAATATATTGTAAAGGATAGCCAGCAACAAATTTTTTAACTAGTTGTAAATATGATTCTAAAAAATCTATTGCTATTGTTTGACTAAGATTTGCATATAATCAAGATAAATCTTTATTAATAAACTTTAATAAAATTATCTTATTAATTTGTTCATTTTTTTTATTAATTTTTTTTGCTAATAAAAGATAATCTCTATAAGTCATTAATTTATACTCCAAAAATAAATATTTTATTGAAAATTAACAGATGAATTATTATTTCTTGAAGTTTTTTTTATTAAATTACGGACTTCTCCCCACATGTACTTGTGGAGGGAATAATGAAACTGAATGAATTCAACAATGCTTTTCAAACTGAACAGCAATGTCTTGCATATATAGCAAATTTGAAAGAAAACAAATGTATTAGGTGTTTTAATTTTAATTTGAATACTTCTGATTTAAAAAGAATGAGATGTTTAAAATGTAATCAAACATTTAGCATTCTCACAGGCACCATATTTTCAAGGTCACAAACATCTTTAACATCTTGGTTTTATCTTATCTTTAGATGAATAAACACCAAACATGGAATTCCATCAACAGATATTGCAAAAGAATTGGGAGTGACTTTGAAAACTGCTTGAAGAATGACTCATAAAATCAGAACACGTATTGCAAAACAAAAACCTCAATTTATTGTTGAAGGTACAGTGCAAATTGATGAAATGTATCTTTCACATATGGGTTTTAAAAAACAAGGAAGATCCTTGGTGAATAAAACCTTGATTGTTGGCATTTATCAAAAAACAACCAATAATTTAATTGTGAAAGTATTGAAAAACGCAAAGAGTAAAAATCTTTTGCAGTTTGCAAAAAACCACATTTCTTCAAAATGTCTTGTATATACTGATTCTTGAAAAGGATATTGCGATTTTAAATCAGTTTTCACTAAGCATGAAACAGTTAACCATCAAGATGGCTATGTTTCAAAAATTGGTGTAAATACCAACCAAATTGAATCAGTTTGAAAACATATAAGAAGAACATTTAAAACACATATCAAAGTTGCAAAACATCATGTTCATTTATATGCTAAAGAAGCTGCATATAAATTCAACAAGATACCTAGTTTTGAAACTGTAATTCTATGTTTGATTTAAAAATGTGGGGAGAAGTCCGTAGATAGGCTTTTCTCAGCATTTATGTGATAAAATTAAAATAGTACATAAAGGGAGAAAAGCCTTAAATTATTAACAACGAGAATTAAAACAATAATACTAAAAATAAATAAAAAACTAATTGTTAATAAACAAATAATTGGAAAAAGAATAATGTAACTACAAATACTAATAATAAAACCAAAATTATTAATATTGTTACCATTAATATTTCGTAAAAATTCTAAATTTTTTCATAATAAATAATGAAAAATTAAACTAGATGCACTAGCAAATCATAATGTTAAAACTAAAAATAAAATGTGAATAATACCACTACTAAAAGTTAATGTAATAAATGTTCCTAATGTCGCATATAAAAAAATAACTGATATTAAAAACAAAATTTTTGTTCTAGAGTCTAAAATCTTAAAATCCATAATAATTTCTTCCTTCTTTACTTTAATACTGTAATATTTTCATCAATATTTTCTAATTTTTCTTTTTGTTCACTACTAATTAAAGCAATAATAATTTCATCAATATTACCTTCCATAATACGATCTAACTTTAATAAAGATAATCCAATCCGATGATCGGTTACTCTATTTTGTGGATAATTGTATGTTCTAATTTTTTCTGAACGATCACCGCTACCAACAGCTGTTTTTCTTAAATTACCAATTCTTCCCTGTTCTTCTTCAACTTTTTTTTCATAAAGTTTAGCTCTTAATACCCGCATTGCTTTATCTTTATTATCATGTTGACTTCGTCCGTCCTGTGAAGTTACAACAACACCCGTTGGAATATGAGTAATTCTAATTGCTGAATCGGTAGTATTAACATGTTGACCACCAGCACCACTAGAACGATAAGTATCAATTCTTAAATCAGAATTATTTATTTTAATTTCAACTTCATTAACTTCTGGCAATACAGCAACCGTTGCAATTGAAGTATGAACTCGTCCTTGTGATTCGGTTTTTGGAACTCTCTGAACACGATGTCCACCAGCTTCAAACTTTAATTTAGCAAATACATGTTTACCTTTAACCATAAAAGCAATATAACTAAATCCACCATTTATTGCTTCCTTTGCCTCAATAGTTTCAATTTTTCATCGTTGAATTTCACAATACTTACTATACATACGATATAAATCACCAGCAAAAATATTTGCTTCATCACCACCAACAGCTCCTCTGATTTCAATAATAACATTTTTATCATCATTTATATCTTTAGGAATTAGTGTTAGTTTTAATTCATTTTCTGCTTTTTCTAATTCTATTTCATTTGCTTTAATATCTATTTTAAGCATTTCACAAAGTTCTTGATCCTGTTCGGTTGCTAATGCCTTTTTTGCTTCAATAATTTCTTTGTTAATTTTTTCATATTTTCAATATTGTTCAATAATTGGTTCTAATCTACTATGTTCTTTTGTTAATTGAGTGTATTTATCACGAGGAATTAATTCGGGATTTTCTAACTGCTTTTCAATTTCACTATATTTTTTAGTAAGTTGCATTAACTGTTCTAATGTTTTTTCATTCATAATATCACACCTGATTTATCTATTCTGATTATTTGTTAAGACACGATGATGACTACGACATCGAGCTTCATATTGTTCTTGCGCACCAATTAAAATAATTTCATCATCATATCTAGCTTCTCGGCCATTAATAATACGTTGTGTCCTTGTTGCTGCTTTACCACATTTTACACAAACAGCATCTAATTTAGTTACAAATTCTGCTAAGGCTAATAATTCTTTAGTAACAGGAAATGGTTCACCACGAAAATCTTGATCTAAACCCGCAACAATAACTTGCTTATTTTGATTTGCTAATGTTTTAATCACTTCAATAATTGATGGTTTAAAAAATTGTACTTCATCAATTGCAACTGCTTCTATTTCTTTATCTACATGTTTTAATATTTGCATTGGATCATCAATTACTATCGCTGTGATAGATACTCCTTTATGACTTACTACTTTTTTAGCATCATAACGAATATCAACCTTGGGTTTAAAAACTAGCACTTTGCGTTTAGCATACTGTAAACGATTTATACGTCGCATAAACTCTTCGGTTTTTCCAGCAAACATACAACCAGTAATTACTTCAATTCATCCCTCATTATAACGACTATACATTTATATCCAACTCCATCTCTAATTTTAATTGTTTGTTAATTCTGGTGATTTACTAGCAATTTTATCTAAACTATCAATCAATTTTTCAACTTCATTAATATTTTGTAAATATGCACCAGCTGCTGTCTGATGACCACCACCACCAAACTTGGCAATAGTATCATTAATTATTCATCTTGCACTACGAACACTAACTTTGATTTTACTATTCATTTGATCATAAGCAGCAATTAATCAAATTTTAATACCATCAATATTTGACATTACATTAACTTGGCTAGTTAAATCTTCTCTAGTTAAAACAACTTCACCTTTAATATTTAATATTTTATTTTGAGTAATAATTTTTGTTTGTAAGTCAGTAATTATTTTATCGTTAAATATTATATAAGCAACACCATTATCAGTAATTTTAAAATTTGATAATATATATCCTTTCAATCTTGCGATTTTTAAATTTTGAATATATAAACTTTGATATAAGTCTAATAAATTAAAATTTTGTTTAACTAAAAAACTAGCAATCTGAAAAGTTTCTTCATTAACAGAGCGATACAAAAATCTACCAGAATCAGTAACTAAACCAAGAAATAAATTTCTAGCTGCTAAAGCAGAAACTTTTAAATTCAATAATTGTGCTCATTTTGCCACTACTTGGCAAGCAGCAGAAGCCTTTTCTTCAATTAAATCAATATCACCATATTTATCAACAATTGGATGATGATCAATTTTAATTATCTTTTTTCCTTCTTCTCAAAATTCGCCACTAATTCGTTCGCGATTAGCTGTATCAGTGACTATTACTAGTGCATTTTCATATTCTTCTTTTTTAACAAAAGTTGGTTGTGGAAATAATGATGCCATATGTTCATTTGTTTCACCTGGAACAAGTACTTTTTTATTTTCAAAATTATCTTCAATAATTTTTTTTAATCCTCATTGTGAACCCAAAGCATCTCCATCAGGATTAATATGACAATGAATAATAATTGGATTACTAATTTTTATTAATTCATAAATTGCTTGTGCTTCTTTTTTAAACTTATTCATATTATATATCCTTTCTATCATGTACCAATTAATTGCTTTGTTTCATCATCAAAAACAAAAATTGAATTTTTAGTAATACTAATTCAACCAACAGTTCCCACTTCTAAATTATCATTATTATTAGTTAAAACTTCAAATTGTTCTGATTTAGTAGTTTCAACCAATAAATATGCTTTTTTATCATCAACTTTAGTAATATTTTTAATAACACCATTAATAATAATTGAATTTTTTAAAAAAGTAAATCGTGGTTTCTTTGCACTAAACAAAATGGCATTTGATTTAAAAGCAATAGTAGAAGCGGTTTTAGCACCAAACTTACCTAAATTTACATTATAAAAATATAAATTATGAGCATTTCATTCTCCCTTTGCGATATTAATATGCTGTTCATTTATTTCTTTTAATAAATTTAAAGATAATGGTTTATCAGTGATATCACTAACATTTCCTTGTTGAATAATTATTTCATTTTCAATAACAGTAACATTAGTTGCTAATAAATTAATATCAACTTGATTATTAGTTGTAAAAATAATAATTATTTTCAAAAATTTTTGTAATTTTTTAATTCAATTTGCTAATTGTTCTTTATTATCAACATTTAAAAGTTCAAATGGGTTATGTAAAATTAAAATTTTAGTAGACACAATTAATTGTTGAATGATTTTTATTATTTGTCGCTCTACTATTGTTAATTGTGTTAAACGTAGTGACAATAAATGACTTAGATCTAAATGTTTAAATATCATAACAATATTTTCACTAATTAAATCACGGACATCAATTAACTGTGAATATAAAGTTTGTAATTGTTGTTGATATGTTTCTTTATCTTTTAACTGTGGATTTTTTAAAATTTTATCATGATAGATTTTAATTTCATCTTTAATATTTTTTAAAAGTAAATGCATTTCATCTGGTAAAAGTTGCATTGCCACAAAATCTTGTTTCATATTAAATTTAATTCTTTGTACTTCTGCTAAGTCAATTCACTGGTCTAAAATTTGATCAATTTGACTACGAGTACATTTAATTTGTTGATATGAAACTAAATTATTAAGTTCACTATTAAAATTTTGATTATGATTGTTACAAGTTTTTAATGTAGTTCTAATTTCACTTCTAGTAGTACTAATCTCTCTATTTAAATAATTATTTATTTCTTTAATAACAAAACTAATTTCTCGTAGTTGAAACTCTCATTTTCTTTCTTTTGGTGGATTACATCCACAAAAACATGGTCCCACTAAACTTTCCAAACTAGAAATACGATCTTGCAAAGATTGTAAAAATAATAAGTTATTATTTGCAATAATATTTTTTTCTTCGGCAGTGAATTTTTTAATTAGAATATCTGTTAATTTTTCACTTCCAGCAAAATTAAATTTCTCTTGAGCAAAGTTTTTATGAAAATGATTAATTTGATATTGATATTCTTTAATAAAATTATTACGAGTGCTTTGTGTCTCATTAATAAAATTTTTAATAATATTAATTAATTTTTCTTTAAAATAACCACTGTCTAAATTTAAACCTGTATTTTTTAAGTTTTCAATATCAGTCTTAATTTTTTGATTAATATTACTTATTTCTTGTAAAAAAGGTTTATTAGTAACTGCTGTTCTTGCTAAGTTACGTTGAATACTAAATAATTTATTTCAACTATTTAAATGCATACTAACATAAGCCATTTTTCGTTCAAAACCAATACTATTATAAGTAACATCAATATCATCAATTAAAATTTTACCCTCCATAATAGCAGAAGAACCTGCTAGAGCATTAATTAATTTTTCAATATTATCTTCATCATTACTAAAAATTGCCAAGCAACTAGGATATTTTCCTTCAAAACTTCAATCTTTTACGGCTTTTTCAACGGATAAATTAATAATACTAAAATTAAAGTTACTAGTTTGCTCAGTATTATATCTAATACCTTTACTTATTACCAATTTATTAAAATCAGATGATTTTTCCATAAAACCATTCCCTACCTTAAAGTTTTTTATTTCATATACTATTAAAATTATATTCTATATTTATTGGGTTGTATACATACAATATTTTAACTTAATTAATGTTAAATATGTCTGTAAATAATTTTATTTTTAGAGTATAAAAAAAGAAACTATGATTAGTTTCAAGTTTAATTAAAATTATTTTTTAACTTGTTTATTATCAGTTAGTTTTAGAACATCTTTTGCTGTTTCTAATACAATAGTTTTAGTATTTTGTGGTTTTGCTTTGTTTATTTCAACAGTTTTTGTTTTTGTTTCAACTTGTTTACTTGCTTTTGTATTAAAGCGTTCAACTCTTCCTTTTGCTGAAACAAATGATTGTTTTCCAGTATAAAATGGATGACAACTTGAACATGTATCAACACGGATTTCTTTACCCTTAGTTGAACCACTTATAAAATTATTGCTACATGTTATACATGTTACTTTAGTTTGAAAATACTCTGGATGGATGCTTGCTTTTGCCATGGTTTCACCTCACTTATAAAATTACTATTAATAAAAAGTACTTAAAAATAATATCATTAACAATATAAAAAAGCAAATAAATATTAATGATGGATAGAGTTTTTATTTTGGTAGATTATGTTGTAAAAATGTCTTCTAATTCAATTAACTAGATATCATGAATTTTATTTTTTTTAAATTAGACTTGGTGCAAAACCTTTGATATTGATAATAATCATTAAATTATTAAAATTAAAGGTTTTGCACCAAGTCTATTATATATTCTATTGAAATCTAAAACTTAAAAATTGTTTTTATATGAATAAAAAAATATTATTTACATAATTGATACATTGGAATGGCAACCCTTTTTAGGACTATTTTTTGGTAGACATTTGTTTTTGATAATTAACTGGAGTTAAGTAGTTTAAAGTGCCGTGAATTCTTATGTTGTTATATCAATTGATGTAATCAAATAATTCTAATTTTAATTGGATTAATGATGTAAAATTTTTATCATTAATAAATTCGGTTTTGAAAGTTTTAAAGGTTGCTTCAGCAACAGCGTTATCATAAGGACAACCTTTTTTGCTTAAAGAGCGATTAATATTGAATGCTAGTAAAAGTTTATCAATAATTTTATTATTAAATTCATTACCGCGATCACTATGAAATATTTGAATATCTTTTAAACAGCGATTTGAGTGCATAAATGCTTGATATACTAATGATGCATCTTTTTTAGTACCTACACTATGTCCAATTATTTCGCGGTTAAATAGGTCAATTAATAAACAAATATAGTTTCACTTACCATTTACTTGAACATAAGTTAAATCACTAACAATAACTTCATTTTTAACTCTATTATTAAAGTTTCTATCAACAAGATTGTTTATTGGACTATCGTTAACTTTGTTATTATGATTTTTGTATGATAATTTAGTGTATTTTGATATTAAATTATGTTTATTCATAATTTCTTTAATTTTTCGTCTTGATAAATAAATTTCTTGGTTTTCTAGAATGACTTTTAATCTTCTAGTACCATAAACTTCTTTATTTTCTTTAAAAGCACTAATAACAGCTTCATCATAAATATTATTTTTGATTTTATTTTCTTTTTTCTTTAAATTAAAATAATATGTTGATTTAGAGATTTTTAAAAAATGACACATTGTGCGAATTTTATATTTAGATTTATTTTTGACAATAATTTCTATTTTCTGCCTATTATTAGTGCTGCTTGCTTTAAAATATCATTTTCCATTCTTAATTGTTTTAATTCTTTTCTTAATTTAATTAATTCATTTTCTTCAAAAGAACGATTATCTTTAGTTTTAAAACTACCTGAATTAGTAAATTGCTTAATTCAATTGTAAGTAGCTGCTCTTGTAACATTATATTCTTTAGCAAGGCAAGATACTGATTTGCCACTTTGATATAAAGCTACTATTTGTTTTTTAAATTCATCGGTATATGAGTTAATATTGGCCATAATTATAGTTCCTTTCTTTGTTCACTTGTCTACGTAATTAGTGTCCAATAAAGTGTAACCCATCCAGATGTAAAATTTTTATCATTAATAAATTCGGTTTTGAAAGTTTTAAAGGTTTCTTCAGCAACAGCGTTATCATAAGGACAACCTTTTTTGCTTAAAGAGCGATTAATATTGAATGCTAGTAAAAGTTTATCAATAATTTTATTATTAAATTCATTACCGCGATCACTATGAAATATTTGAATATCTTTTAAACAGCGATTTGAGTGCATAAATGCTTGATATACTAATGATGCATCTTTTTTAGTACCTACACTATGTCCAATTATTTCGCGGTTAAATAGGTCAATTAATAAACAAATATAGTTTCACTTACCATTTACTTGAACATAAGTTAAATCACTAACAATAACTTCATTTTTAACTCTATTATTAAAGTTTCTATCAACAAGATTGTTTATTGGACTATCGTTAACTTTGTTATTATGATTTTTGTATGATAATTTAGTGTATTTTGATATTAAATTATGTTTATTCATAATTTCTTTAATTTTTCGTCTTGATAAATAAATTTCTTGGTTTTCTAGAATGACTTTTAATCTTCTAGTACCATAAACTTCTTTATTTTCTTTAAAAGCACTAATAACAGCTTCATCATAAATATTATTTTTGATTTTATTTTCTTTTTTCTTTAAATTAAAATAATATGTTGATTTAGAGATTTTTAAAAAATGACACATTGTGCGAATTTTATATTTAACTTTATTTTTGACAATAATTTCTATTTTCTGCCTATTATTAGTGCTGCTTGCTTTAAAATATCATTTTCCATTCTTAATTGTTTTAATTCTTTTCTTAATTTAATTAATTCATTTTCTTCAACAGAACGATTATCTTTAGTTTTAAAACTACCTGAATTAGTAAATTGCTTAATTCAATTGTAAGTAGCTGCTCTTGTAACATTATATTCTTTAGCAAGGCAAGATACTGATTTGCCACTTTGATATAAAGCTACTATTTGTTTTTTAAATTCATCGGTATATGAGTTAATATTGGCCATAATTATAGTTCCTTTCTTTGTTCACTTGTCTACGTAATTAGTGTCCAATAAAGTGTAACCCATCCACTATTTCTAATTTGATGAACAATGCATAATTGATGTTCTGTTTTAGGATAAACTGATTGTATTGCTTCTGACATGCCTGTTAAATTATCACTACAAGCAATAAGAATATCATTTAAGCCACGATTTTTCATTTCTGTGAAATTAGATAATCAAAACTTAGAACCTTCATTTTCACTAATTCATAATCCTAAAACATCTTTTTTGCCTTCTAAATCAACTCCTAATGCTATATAAACTGATTTGTTAATAATCCGTTTATCTTGTCGTACTTTAACTACTATACAATCAAAATAAACAATAGGATAAATACTTTCTAATGGTCGATTTTGTCATGCTTTAACATCATCAATAACATCATCAGTAATTTGACTAATAACACTTTCACTAATATCAGCACCATGATATAACTCTTGCAACTGCATTCTAATGTCAGATAATGTCATTCCTTTTGCATACAAGGAAAGAACTTGTTGATCAAAACCATCAAATCTTCTTTGCCTTTTAGGAACTATTACAGGAGTAAAATTACTATTGCGATCTCTTGGTACATCAATTTCAATTTTACCTTGTTGAGTTATTAATTTTTTTGAACTTGTACCATTACGAGCATTTTCAGTAGTACTATGTTGATTTTTTTCATATCCTAAATAATTTTGCATTTCAGAATTCAACATTTTTTCAACTAATCTTTTTGTTAATTCTTTATATAAACCGCCAGGTTTAAAAACTGTTGTTAAATCTTCAGTATTTTCTAGTAATAAATCTACTGCTTTTGATATTGGATCATTATTATTAAAGTTATCTTTTTTAGCCATCTGTAACTCACTCTTTCTAGTCATTTAATTATATTTACTAGAATTAATTAAACATAGTTATTTTTGTAAGTTACACAGATTACTAAACATTTCCAACTGGTCAAATTTTTAATACTTTAAATATTCCTAAAAATCGTGCATTTTGTTCAATTAATGTTAAATGATTTAAAAAATGAAAAGAGTAAAAAATGATATTATGAAAAATTTTAGGCTTTTCTCCCTTTATGTACTATTTTAATTTTATCACATAAATGCTGAGAAAAGCCTATCTACGGACTTCTCCCCACATTTTTAAATCAAACATAGAATTACAGTTTCAAAACTAGGTATCTTGTTGAATTTATATGCAGCTTCTTTAGCATATAAATGAACATGATGTTTTGCAACTTTGATATGTGTTTTAAATGTTCTTCTTATATGTTTTCAAACTGATTCAATTTGGTTGGTATTTACACCAATTTTTGAAACATAGCCATCTTGATGGTTAATTGTTTCATGCTTAGTGAAAACTGATTTAAAATCGCAATATCCTTTTCAAGAATCAGTATATACAAGACATTTTGAAGAAATGTGGTTTTTTGCAAACTGCAAAAGATTTTTACTCTTTGCGTTTTTCAATACTTTCACAATTAAATTATTGGTTGTTTTTTGATAAATGCCAACAATCAAGGTTTTATTCACCAAGGATCTTCCTTGTTTTTTAAAACCCATATGTGAAAGATACATTTCATCAATTTGCACTGTACCTTCAACAATAAATTGAGGTTTTTGTTTTGCAATACGTGTTCTGATTTTATGAGTCATTATTCAAGCAGTTTTCAAAGTCACTCCCAATTCTTTTGCAATATCTGTTGATGGAATTCCATGTTTGGTGTTTATTCATCTAAAGATAAGATAAAACCAAGATGTTAAAGATGTTTGTGACCTTGAAAATATGGTGCCTTTGAGAATGCTAAATGTTTGATTACATTTTAAACATCTCATTCTTTTTAAATCAGAAGTATTCAAATTAAAATTAAAACACCTAATACATTTGTTTTCTTTCAAATTTGCTATATATGCAAGACATTGCTGTTCAGTTTGAAAAGCATTGTTGAATTCATTCAGTTTCATTATTCCCTCCACAAGTACATGTGGGGAGAAGTCCGAAATTTTATTAATAGTACCAATATTAATAACAAGCATAACACTAATAATATTTTTAATATTTATTATTAAAGAATTAAAAAATGAATATAAAGTATTAAAAATATTAAGTGAAATTGCTAATCAAATTAAAAATAAGGAGAATAATTAATGATAATATTACCTACTTTGTTTGAAAATAAAGATGAAATTGAAATATTATCACCATTTCCAAAAGCAATTCATACAAGTAATGATATTAGAACAATTATTTTAAGACAATACCCAAATGTTAAATCAAAACACATAATTGTTTCTGACCCAGAAAGTAATGTTGCATTAATAGTTGGTGATAATGATGTTTATCAAGGTTGAATTAAAGTAACAGTTAAAAAATTAGAAAATTAAAAAAATTAAAATTAGAATTCATGAATTTGAATTATATGATTATCAAGTAAATACTTTATTAGATATTGTAAGAGAAATGTTAAAAGCAAATAAAGGAGAATAGAAATGGAAACAAATAATTATACATTAACAAAAATAATACGCTCTTCAATAAGTCCTTTAAGTGCAATGATTGGTACAAGTGCTTATTATGGTCAAGTAATAAGTAATCCAGTATTAGGTTCAATTAATAGTTTATTATTTGGTAAAAAATTAGGTTTAGATATATGAAATTTAAATCAAAGACCAAATACTAAAACTAAATTAATTAATAGTTCTAAAAAAATCTTATTATGTTTAGGAACAATTGGTTTAGCAAATTATAGTAAATGAACAGAAAATAATATTAATCCTATTATTCCAACAACACCAATGCCAATAACTACTACAACTACAACTGAGGGTCCTCCATGATTATTATTAAATAAACAAGAACATCAGTCATTAATGGATTGAGATACTTATATTTCATTAAATGCTTATGGTATTTCAAATCTTATTAGTGGATTAACTGAGTTAATACCTAATAAATTTGAAGCGATAAGAAAGATTTGTAATATGGCTACTGGTGGATGTTTAATATCAAGTGGTGTTGCAATGGGAATTAATAATGATTTTAATAATGCTTATGCAGTACCTACTATTATTGCTGGTGCAAGTGAAATAATCAATAATTTACTACCTATGGAAACAACACATCATAATCAAGAAATGCAAGAAACATCATTTAATGATGAAACTACAAGATTAATTAATGATAATAGATTTACTATTAATAGTGAAACAACTAGTCAATACGGTAGTGATAATATGAGCGAAGTACCATTAAATAATGATAATAATTCATTAAATTGAGATTATAATCACATGAGTTTATAAAGGAGGTGAATAATTTATGAATAAAGAAAAAATAATTGAATATTATAATCAGGAAATAAAAACATATAAAGAAAGAATAGAAGAATTCAATAAAGAAATATCTGTATTAGTAGAAATTATAAGTAATTCACAATCAATGATTGAAAGAATTAATGGTGGTCAATTTGATGAATAATTAAAAATAAACAATTGAAAGGAAAATATTCAGATGAAAGAATTTTTACATGAATTAATAATTATTGGAACAAGTGTTGGAACATTAATTTGCAGAGAAATTATTGTTTTATTAAAAAGATTTATCACAACTCCAAAACATGTTAGAGCAAATAACAAAATTATAAAACATCAAAAAAAATTAGCAAAATTAAATGAAAAAATTAATAAAGAAAATAAATAATAAAGGGTGATGTAAATGTTAGAAAATGAAGATAATGTTCAACAAACAACTGAACCTTTAAATGAAAATAATGCTCAACAAGAAATAGAAAATAAAGTTAATGAAGCAGAAAATAAGTTAAATAAACTTAATCAAGAAATTAAAGAAAAAGCAATAATTAATATATTTAAAAAAGGCTTTTCTCCCTTTATGTACTATTTTAATTTTATCACATAAATGCTGAGAAAAGCCTATCTACGGACTTCTCCCCACATTTTTAAATCAAACATAGAATTACAGTTTCAAAACTAGGTATCTTGTTGAATTTATATGCAGCTTCTTTAGCATATAAATGAACATGATGTTTTGCAACTTTGATATGTGTTTTAAATGTTCTTCTTATATGTTTTCAAACTGATTCAATTTGGTTGGTATTTACACCAATTTTTGAAACATAGCCATCTTGATGGTTAACTGTTTCATGCTTAGTGAAAACTGATTTAAAATCGCAATATCCTTTTCAAGAATCAGTATATACAAGACATTTTGAAGAAATGTGGTTTTTTGCAAACTGCAAAAGATTTTTACTCTTTGCGTTTTTCAATACTTTCACAATTAAATTATTGGTTGTTTTTTGATAAATGCCAACAATCAAGTTTTTATTCACCAAGGATCTTCCTTGTTTTTTAAAACCCATATGTGAAAGATACATTTCATCAATTTGCACTGTACCTTCAACAATAAATTGAGGTTTTTGTTTTGCAATACGTTTTCTGATTTTATGAGTCATTCTTCAAGCAGTTTTCAAAGTCACTCCCAATTCTTTTGCAATATCTGTTGATGGAATTCCATGTTTGGTGTTTATTCATCTAAAGATAAGATAAAACCAAGATGTTAAAGATGTTTGTGACCTTGAAAATATGGTGCCTGTGAGAATGCTAAATGTTTGATTACATTTTAAACATCTCATTCTTTTTAAATCAGAAGTATTCAAATTAAAACTAAAACACCTAATACATTTGTTTTCTTTCAAATTTGCTATATATGCAAGACATTGCTGTTCAGTTTGAAAAGCATTGTTGAATTCATTCAGTTTCATTATTCCCTCCACAAGTACATGTGGGGAGAAGTCTGTTAAAAAATATCAAGTTAAAACTGAATTTTATGATTTTTTAAAATTTAAAACTAATAATTTAGAAAATTCAAAAATTGAAGACACTATTAAAAAAATGATTAAAGAACAACCAGTATTTAAAGAACCAATTAATACAGGTGGTAAACAAGAAACAATATTAACAAATCAATCGAATTCAATAAAAAGTAGTTTATTGGATTATAAAAAGAAAAATAATTTATAACAGAAAGGAAAATAAAAATGGCAATACAATTCAATAAAAATTTAGATAATACCGAAAAATTAGTAGAAGCACCAGAGTTTATAGAATTTTATAAACAATCAAATTCACCATGAGCAAGTTTTTTTCCTATCGAAATGGTTAATTCAACAAAAATTGAATTTATAGTTAAAAAACCAAAAAATTCAGAAATTAAAGTATTAAAATGAAATGATAAAAGCAAAGGATTAGATGTTAGTTATGCTGAAACTGTTAAAATTTTAAAAGAAATTAAAGAAGAAGCGGTTGCGGGTGAAATAATTGCTAATGTTGATTTAAATGCTGAAAATGGACAAAATTTATTAAATACAATGCAATATGAATGGATGGGTTACACTTTATTGGACACTAATTACATAGACAAGTGAACAAAGAAAGGAACTATAATTATGGCCAATATTAACTCATATACCGATGAATTTAAAAAACAAATAGTAGCTTTATATCAAAGTGGCAAATCAGTATCTTGCCTTGTTAAAGAATATAATGTTACAAGAGCAGCTACTTACAATTGAATTAAGCAATTTACTAATTCAGGTAGTTTTAAAACTAAAGATAATCGTTCTGTTGAAGAAAATGAATTAATTAAATTAAGAAAAGAATTAAAACAATTAAGAATGGAAAATGATATTTTAAAGCAAGCAGCACTAATAATAGGCAGAAAGTAGAGATTATTGCAAATAATAAATCTAAATATAAAATTCGCACAATGTGTCATTTTTTAAAACTCTCTAAATCAACATATTATTTTAATTTAAAGAAAAAAAATAAAATTCAAAATAATATTTATGAACAAGCTGTTATTAGTGCTTTTAAAAAAAATAAAGAAGTTTATGGTACTAGAAGATTAAAAGTCATTCTAGAAAACCAAGAAATTTATTTATCAAGACGAAAAATTAAAGAAATTATGAATAAACATAATTTAATATCAAAATACACTAAATTATCATTCAAAAATTATCATAATAAAGTCAATGATAGTCAAATAACCAATCTTGTTAATAGAAACTTTAATAATAGAGTTAAAAATGAAGTTATTGTTAGTGATTTAACTTATGTTCAAGTAAATGGTAAGTGAAACTATATTTGTTTATTAATTGACCTATTTAACCGCGAAATAATTGGACATAGTGTAGGTACTAAAAAAGATGCATCATTAGTATATCAAGCATTTATGCACTCAAATCGCTGTTTAAAAGATATTCAAATATTTCATAGTGATCGCGGTAATGAATTTAATAATAAAATTATTGATAAACTTTTACTAGCATTCAATATTAATCGCTCTTTAAGCAAAAAAGGTTGTCCTTATGATAACGCTGTTGCTGAAGCAACCTTTAAAACTTTCAAAACCGAATTTATTAATGATAAAAATTTTACATCATTAATCCAATTAAAATTAGAATTATTTGATTACATCAATTGATATAACAACATAAGAATTCACGGCACTTTAAACTACTTAACTCCAGTTAATTATCAAAAACAAATGTCTACCAAAAAATAGTCCTAAAAAGGGTTGCCATTCCAGTACAACTAAATTTATTAAGTTAGCACAAAAAACTAAAACATTAGAACAAGTTGGTATTAAAGAAGCAAAAAACTTACAAGAAATTATTAGTCAAGTAAGTGGAAAAGAAATTTTAACAGATAAAATTATTGGTAATAAACGTTATTTAATGAAGTATAGTTTTAATCCTAATCGTGAAACAGTATTACGAGATTTAGGATATGTTGCTGAAAGACAATATAAGAATAATTTTCAAAAACTAGAAACAGAAAAATTAATGGAACACTTATTATTACAAAAGGCTTTTCTCCCTTTATGTATTATTTTAATTTTATCACATAAATGCTGAGAAAAGCCTATCTACGGACTTCTCCCCACATTTTTAAATCAAACATAGAATTACAGTTTCAAAACTAGGTATCTTGTTGAATTTATATGCAGCTTCTTTAGCATATAAATTAACATGATTTTTTGCAACTTTGATATGTGTTTTAAATGTTCTTCTTATATGTTTTCAAACTGATTCAATTTGGTTGGTATTTACACCAATTTTTGAAACATAGCCATCTTGATGGTTAACTGTTTCATGCTTAGTGAAAACTGATTTAAAATCGCAATATCCTTTTCAAGAATCAGTATATACAAGACATTTTGAAGAAATGTGGTTTTTTGCAAACTGCAAAAGATTTTTACTCTTTGCTTTTTTCAATACTTTCACAATTAAATTATTGGTTGTTTTTTGATAAATGCCAACAATCAAGGTTTTATTCACCAAGGATCTTCCTTGTTTTTTAAAACCCATATGTGAAAGATACATTTCATCAATTTGCACTGTACCTTCAACAATAAATTGAGGTTTTTGTTTTGCAATACGTGTTCTGATTTTATGAGTCATTCTTCAAGCAGTTTTCAAAGTCACTCCCAATTCTTTTGCAATATCTGTTGATGGAATTCCATGTTTGGTGTTTATTCATCTAAAGATAAGATAAAACCAAGATGTTAAAGATGTTTGTGACCTTGAAAATATGGTGCCTGTGAGAATGCTAAATGTTTGATTACATTTTAAACATCTCATTCTTTTTAAATCAGAAGTATTCAAATTAAAATTAAAACACCTAATACATTTGTTTTCTTTCAAATTTGCTATATATGCAAGACATTGCTGTTCAGTTTGAAAAGCATTGTTGAATTCATTCAGTTTCATTATTCCCTCCACAAGTACATGTGGGGAGAAGTCCGTTACAAAATACATTAATAAAATTAAGTCCACAATTAACTCCTAAATTTAAAATTAAAGATATTGAAAAAGCAAATAACTTTTTAAAAAATTTAATAATGATTTAAAAGAAGTATTAAAAATGAATCAACATGTTTGATTAAATTTAGTTCATACAATACATACAGAAAATAGATATGGAAAAACTTTAATTTTAGATTTACAAAAAATTCGTGCTAATGCTATTAAATTTAATTTTAAAAATAATGTTATTCATCAACTTGTTTTAAAAGCAAATCAAACTTTTAAATATTTTGATATTATATTTTATTTAAAAAAAGGTTTAAATAAATTTTGAAAAGATACACCATATTTTGAAAAAATACGAGAAAGTATATATAAATTACAAGAAAAATTTGAAAAGTTAGAAAAACAAGTATTTGAAAAAATTCAGAAATTAAAAGAAAAAGCAACTGATTTATTTACTAGTGCAGAAAAAAGAGCAATTAAACACGCACAATTAATTCCATTAAATTCACCAGTATTTATGGGTTGTAAAATTCAACCTTTGTCATTAGATAAATGTGCAATTACTATTTATCATCGCAATCCTAAATATAAACCAATTACAGTTGTTGATAGTATTCTTAAAGCAAAAACTTTTGTTACTCAAATACATCCATTCCATTGATATCGTTGATATAGTGGTTGATACATTGGTTATGGAGTTAATCAAAATAAATGATTAAAAGCAATAGCATTTGCTCCACCAGTGGTGCAACAAGTAATTAGAGATAGTTTTAAAGTATATAGAGAAATATTTAGAACTATTAGAACTTATCATAAAGTAGTAAATGTTATTAATAATCCTATTGAAAATATTAACAAATCATTTAAAAATGTTGGTTTAAAATTTAGTGTTAATACTTTATTTGGTACTGGATTATTACATCATTTAGAAAAGTTTGCATATAGTCAAGTTGTAACAAAAAGTAAGAAAAAAATAAAAAAAGGTAAAAATAAAATACAAAAAGAAATTGAACATATAACACATAAAAAAACAAAAAAACATACTCATCATTATAAACAAGCATTTTTTAAGGAATGATAAATTATGATTAATAAACTTTGAACTGATGTCAGTCTTGAAAATTATAATAACTGATATCCATTAACTGGAAAAATTACAGAAACACCACAGCAATACATACAAACATGACCTAATGTTAATGATTGATTTAAAACTTTTGCTATTCGTGCTCAAAATGATATTAATGCTTATCTTGATTTTATTTTATCTAAATTTCCTTTTGATAGTTTTAAAGATGAATTAATTAAAGAAACATTAAGAGATATGGTTTATGTTATGGTTGAACATTGAGTATTTAATCGTACACCAATTGAATTTAATGTTGATGCTACTATTCAATTTAATAATGGTAATCAATTTAGTGCAAATAGTACTCCTACGATTAATGTTTGAGATTTAGCACCAAGTAGAATGAAAATATGAGCAAGATTAACAGAATTAAAAAAAATATTTTCAAGTTATAATGATGATGAAATAGATGTTGAAAAAATTGATTTAAAAGCATTTTATACTAGAAATCAAGTTGATGAATTAATTAAAGAACAAAAAGAATTTACATTATTAAAACAAATTAAATTATATGATGATTTAGTTGATGATAATGAAAATGAAATATATAGAGGTCCTGTTAGTAAATTTATTAATAAAGGATATGTTGCAACTGATTATGATAAAGAAACTGAAACAATGATTTTAGATTGACCTGATGAAATTGGTACATTACCACCCGAAGCATTACAAAATAATCCTCAAATTGGTGATTATACACATGCACCAACTTGTGATTTTTCTGCTAAACAACAAAAACGAATTACTACAAATGAAAATAGTATTAAAATAGGCTTTTCTCCCTTTATGTACTATTTTAATTTTATCACATAAATGCTGAGAAAAGCCTATCTACGGACTTCTCCCCACATTTTTAAATCAAACATAGAATTACAGTTTCAAAACTAGGTATCTTGTTGAATTTATATGCAGCTTCTTTAGCATATAAATGAACATGATGTTTTGCAACTTTGATATGTGTTTTAAATGTTCTTCTTATATGTTTTCAAACTGATTCAATTTGGTTGGTATTTACACCAATTTTTGAAACATAGCCATCTTGATGGTTAACTGTTTCATGCTTAGTGAAAACTGATTTAAAATCGCAATATCCTTTTCAAGAATCAGTATATACAAGACATTTTGAAGAAATGTGGTTTTTTGCAAACTGCAAAAGATTTTTACTCTTTGCGTTTTTCAATACTTTCACAATTAAATTATTGGTTGTTTTTTGATAAATGCCAACAATCAAGGTTTTATTCACCAAGGATCTTCCTTGTTTTTTAAAACCCATATGTGAAAGATACATTTCATCAATTTGCACTGTACCTTCAACAATAAATTGAGGTTTTTGTTTTGCAATACGTGTTCTGATTTTATGAGTCATTCTTCAAGCAGTTTTCAAAGTCACTCCCAATTCTTTTGCAATATATGTTGATGGAATTCCATGTTTGGTGTTTATTCATCTAAAGATAAGATAAAACCAAGATGTTAAAGATGTTTGTGACCTTGAAAATATGGTGCCTGTGAGAATGCTAAATGTTTGATTACATTTTAAACATCTCATTCTTTTTAAATCAGAAGTATTCAAATTAAAATTAAAACACCTAATACATTTGTTTTCTTTCAAATTTGCTATATATGCAAGACATTGCTGTTCAGTTTGAAAAGCATTGTTGAATTCATTCAGTTTCATTATTCCCTCCACAAGTACATGTGGGGAGAAGTCCGTTAAAATATTAGAAACAAAAGTTAATAATAATATCAAATTATTAGAAAATAAAATTGATATTAATAAACAAAATATTGATGATATTAAAAATAACTGATTTAATATTGAAACTAGTCCATTATGAAAAGAGATATCTAATGAACTTTCAACTGATAATTTAAATAAAGAAATATTAGTAATATGAGGTTATATTTATGAGAGTGACATTTATAACTATAAATATACTAGAAAATCTATATTTAGGAAATGTTTAGTAATCTGTGTAACTTACAAAAATAACTATGTTTAATTAATTCTAGTAAATATAATTAAATGACTAGAAAGAGTGAGTTACAGATGGCTAAAAAAGATAACTTTAATAATAATGATCCAATATCAAAAGCAGTAGATTTATTACTAGAAAATACTGAAGATTTAACAACAGTTTTTAAACTTGGCGGTTTATATAAAGAATTAACAAAAAGATTAGTTGAAAAAATGTTGAATTCTGAAATGCAAAATTATTTAGGATATGAAAAAAATCAACATAGTACTACTGAAAATGCTCGTAATGGTACAAGTTCAAAAAAATTAATAACTCAACAAGGTAAAATTGAAATTGATGTACCAAGAGATCGCAATAGTAATTTTACTCCTGTAATAGTTCCTAAAAGGCAAAGAAGATTTGATGGTTTTGATCAACAAGTTCTTTCCTTGTATGCAAAAGGAATGACATTATCTGACATTAGAATGCAGTTGCAAGAGTTATATCATGGTGCTGATATTAGTGAAAGTGTTATTAGTCAAATTACTGATGATGTTATTGATGATGTTAAAGCATGACAAAATCGACCATTAGAAAGTATTTATCCTATTGTTTATTTTGATTGTATAGTAGTTAAAGTACGACAAGATAAACGGATTATTAACAAATCAGTTTATATAGCATTAGGAGTTGATTTAGAAGGCAAAAAAGATGTTTTAGGATTATGAATTAGTGAAAATGAAGGTTCTAAGTTTTGATTATCTAATTTCACAGAAATGAAAAATCGTGGCTTAAATGATATTCTTATTGCTTGTAGTGATAATTTAACAGGCATGTCAGAAGCAATACAATCAGTTTATCCTAAAACAGAACATCAATTATGCATTGTTCATCAAATTAGAAATAGTTTAAAATATGTTTCATACAAACATCGAAAAGGTCTAGTTGCAGATTTAAAACCAATTTATAGTGCATGTAGTGAAGAACAAGCAATGCAAGCTTTAGAATCGTTTGAAAGTAAATGAAATAAACAATATCCTCAAATTACTAAATCTTTATATAAAAATTGAGATAATTTAATGGTTTTTATTAGTTATCCAGTAGAAATCAAAAGAGTGATTTATACTGCAAATGCTATTGAATCTGTTAATAGTCAATTACGAAAAATCATCAGAAATAAAAAAGTTTTTCCTAATGATATGGCAGTTTTCAAAATATTTTACTTGGCAATTGAAAATATAACAAAAAAATGAACATTGCCTATTCAAAATTGAAATACAGCAATTGCTCATTTTATGATAAAATTTGAAGATAGAATTAATCTAAACTAGTACTTTATAAAACAAAGATACACAGATTATTAAAAAGCCTCGATATTTTTTGGATTTATTATTAAATTAAAATATAATAAATTACTTATTAAATAAAACTTTTAAATCGTACTATTAATATTTTAATAAAATTAAAGTATTAATGTCATAAATAACTAGTTATTTATTGGTATAATAAACAATGTAGGTGAAAATATGGCATTTTTTAAAAATTTAAAGACAAAATTATTTGGTCAAAAGACAACTAAATATGATCAGGGCCTTAAAAAGTCAAGAACATTATTTGCATCTAAAATTAAAGAATTAGCAGCGCGTTATCATCAACTTGATGAACAATATTTTGAAGAATTAACTGAAGTATTAATTTTAGCAGATGTTGGATACAAAATGGCAGAAACTATTACTGATGAAATTCGTCATGAAGCCAAAATCCAAAAATTAACAAAACCAAAAGATATTAATG
Source organism: Spiroplasma endosymbiont of Apeira syringaria (assembly GCF_964020205.1). Lineage (NCBI taxonomy): Bacteria > Bacillati > Mycoplasmatota > Mollicutes > Entomoplasmatales > Spiroplasmataceae > Spiroplasma > Spiroplasma endosymbiont of Apeira syringaria. Next base: position 1,000,766 of record NZ_OZ026543.1, on the reverse strand, counting down.
ATATTATTATTGATAAAATGTTTGTTATTTATACTGATGGTCAGTTGGTTTCTACAAGATTAAATTTTAGTAGTAATAATATTTCGTTATTTTTAGTTGTTGGTGTTAATGGTAATGGTAAGACAACATCAGCATCTAAATTAGCAGCTAAATTAAAGACACAAGGTAAAAAACCAATTCTAGTTGCTGCTGATACTTTTCGTGCTGGTGCAGTTGAACAATTACAAATTTGAGCAGAAAGAATTGGCATTCCTTGTTATTTAGGAACACCAAAGCAAGATCCAGCTAGTGTTGTTTATGCTGGAGTTGAAGCAGCTAAATCTGAAGGTTGTGATGTTATTATTGTTGATACAGCAGGAAGATTAGAAAATAAAGTTAATTTGATGCAGGAGTTAAAAAAGATTAATAAAATTATTACTCAGAAATTAGGACATGAAGCTAATGAAACATTGTTAGTAATTGATGGTACAACTGGACAAAACGGTATTAATCAAGCGCAAGAATTTATGAAAATTGTTTCTTTGACTGGCATTATTTTAACAAAAATGGATGGCACTGCTAAAGGTGGTATTATTATTGCTATTAAGGAAGAATTAGATATTCCTGTTAAATTAATGGGTTTTGGTGAAGGTATTAATGACTTGGAAGAGTTTGATTTAGATAAGTATATTTTTAGTTTAACAAGTGATTTGTTTGTGGAGTATGAAAATGAATAGTTTAGAAAAACAAGTTTTATATTATAGTTTATTTGCTTTTTATAATACATTATTAACAGCAAAACAAAAACAATATTTTACAAATTACTTTATTGAGAATTTATCTTTACAAGAAATTGCTGATTTACAAAAAGTATCACGAACGGCTGTTCATGATAGTCTACAAAAAGTTATTATTTTATTAAATAAATATGAAAGTAAGTTGCATCTTTATGAAAAATATAAACAACGACAAGTAATATATGAAAAATATACGGAAAAGTATAATTTTATTAAAGTTTTACAAGAAATTGATAAAATAGAATAAAGCAGGTGGAAATTAATGAAAATTTTAATAATTGGTGATATTTACAGTATTGTTGGTAGACAAATGGTTAAATATTGAATTCCTAAAATAAAAAAGGAATATGAAAATCAATTTAAGATTGATTTAGTAGTTGCGAATGGTGAAAATACTACGCATGGTAAATCATTATGTAAAAAACACTATGATGAATTAAAAAATGCTGGTATTGATATTATTACTACCGGTAATCATATTTTTGGTCATCCTGATGTTGCTAAGTATATTAATACAACTCCCGATTTATTGCGTCCTTTAAATTATAATCCTTATCATCCAGGTAATGGTACAATTTTAGTTAAAGTTGGTAATAAAAAAGTGCGTGTAACAAACTTAATTGGTCGTACTTTCATGGATAAATCTGATAATCCTTATTTTGCTCTTGAACAACTTATTACGATTGATAAAAAAAATAGTGAAGAAAAAAGTGACATTCATATTATTGATTTTCATGCTGAAGCAACAGCGGAAAAGTTATCTTTTGCTTGAAATTTTGATGGTCAAGTTACTTGTGTGGTAGGAACTCATACTCATGTTCAAACAGCAGATAATCGTTTATTACCAAAAGGTACCGCTTTTATTAGTGATGTTGGAATGACAGGTCCGTTTTATTCTATTATTGGTGCTAAAGCTGAAGAAGTTATTATTCGTGATAAAAAAAGTATGCCAGCAAAATTTAGTCCAGCAGATGGTGAAGGTCAATTTTCAGCTGTTTTATTAACTATTAATGATGAAACAAATAAAGCACAAAAAATTGAACGTATTTTTATTCATCCACAAGCACCTAATTTTAAAATTTACGAATAATTACAAATCGGACTTCTCCCCACATGTACTTGTGGAGGGAATAATGAAACTGAATGAATTCAACAATGCTTTTCAAACTGAACAGCAATGTCTTGCATATATAGCAAATTTGAAAGAAAACAAATGTATTAGGTGTTTTAGTTTTAATTTGAATACTTCTGATTTAAAAAGAATGAGATGTTTAAAATGTAATCAAACATTTAGCATTCTCACAGTCACCATATTTTCAAGGTCACAAACATCTTTAACATCTTGGTTTTATCTTATCTTTAGATGAATAAACACCAAACATGGAATTCCATCAACAGATATTGCAAAAGAATTGGGAGTGACTTTGAAAACTGCTTGAAGAATGACTCATAAAATCAGAACACGTATTGCAAAACAAAAACCTCAATTTATTGTTGAAGGTACAGTGCAAATTGATGAAATGTATCTTTCACATATGGGTTTTAAAAAACAAGGAAGATCCTTGGTGAATAAAACCTTGATTGTTGGCATTTATCAAAAAACAACCAATAATTTAATTGTGAAAGTATTGAAAAACGCAAAGAGTAAAAATATTTTGCAGTTTGCAAAAAACCACATTTCTTCAAAATGTCTTGTATATACTGATTCTTGAAAAGGATATTGCGATTTTAAATCAGTTTTCACTAAGCATGAAACAGTTAACCATCAAGATGGCTATGTTTCAAAAATTGGTGTAAATACCAACCAAATTGAATCAGTTTGAAAACATATAAGAAGAACATTTAAAACACATATCAAAGTTGCAAAACATCATGTTCATTTATATGCTAAAGAAGCTGCATATAAATTCAACAAGATACCTAGTTTTGAAAATGTAATGCTATGTTTGATTTAAAAATGTGGGGAGAAGTCCGTAGATAGGCTTTTCTCAGCATTTATGTGATAAAACTAAAATAGTACATAAAGGGAGAAAAGCCTATTTTATAATGAAATTATGCCATGAATTACAAAAAATATTTTACTTGAGAAAGGTTAAAAAATATGAAATTAATACCTAATATTACCCATCCTCTTTTTACTAGTGAGTCTGTTGCTCCTGGTCATCCTGATAAGATTTGCGATCAAATTGCTGATGCAATTTTGGATGCTTTTTTAAAACAAGATCCACATGCCAAAGTAGCATGTGAGGTTTTTATTACTACAAATTTTGTTTTAATTGGTGGTGAAGTTCATAGTCACGCTCAAGTTGATTATCAAGTAATTGCGCGAAAAGTTATTACTGAAATTGGTTATATAAATGATGAAATTGGATTCAATGGCTTTACTTGTGAAATTAAAGTGTTAATTCATGAACAATCACCTGATATTTTACAAGGTGTTGAATTAAAAAATCATCAAATTGGTGCTGGTGATCAAGGAATAATGTTTGGTTATGCATGTCAGCAAACATCAGAATATATGCCATTAGCAATTGTTTTAGCACATGAATTAATTAAACGAGCTACAAAATTACGAAAGGAAAAAAAATTTAAGTATGCACTTCTTGATATGAAAGCGCAAGTTACTATTGATCAAGAAGAACCTAAAAATTTAAAAATACATACTATTTTAATGAGCATTCAACATCAAGCAAATTATGATGAAAAACAATTTAAAACATTTATTCATACAGAAATTATGCAATATATTGCTAATAAATATCATTTAAATCTTGATTTTAAATATTTAATTAATCCAACCGGTAAATTTGTAATTGGTGGACCTGCTGGTGATACTGGTTTAACAGGAAGAAAATTAATGGTTGATACTTATGGTGGAGCTGCTTGTCATGGTGGGGGAGCTTTTTCAGGAAAAGATCCCACTAAAGTTGATAGAACGGGTGCTTATTATGCTAGGTATATTGCTAAAAATATTGTTGCTGCTAACTTAGCAAAGATTTGTGAAGTACAATTAGCTTATGCAATTGGAACTCCTGAACCAATTGCAATATTTGTTAATACTCATCAAACTATTATTTCCGGTTTAACAGAGGCAAAATTAACAGAAATAATTTATCAAGTCTTTGATTGTTCTGCTAGTGCTATGATTGATAAATTAGAGTTATTGAAACAAAATTATCAACAATTATCAACTTATGGTCATTTTGGTAGAAATGATTTACAATTACCTTGAGAGAAATTAGATAAAGTTAGTTTATTGAAAACTTATTTACCAAAAAAATAAGATGGGGAGAAATATTTTATGTTTTTAGAAGTAATAGCTACATCTTTAAAAGATATAGAAAAAATTAATAATTCTTTAGCTGATCAAGTTGAACTTTGTACTGCTATGGAATTTGGTGGTTATACTCCAAGTTATGAATTGATTGCTGAAGCATGTAAAATTTCATTGAAACCAGTAATGGTTATGGTTAGAAATAATAATAATGGTTTTAATGTTACTGATAATGATTTTAAAATCTTTAAAAGAGATATTGAATTTATTAAAACAACTCATGCATCAGGTATTGTTTGTGGTATTTTAACTAAAGATAATAATATTGATGTTGAAAGAATGAGTGAAATTATTAAATTAGCAAAGCCTTTAAAAATAACTTTTCATCGTGCTTTTGATGAAATTTTTAATAAAAAACAAGCTTTAGAACAATTAGTAAAATTAGGTGTTACTACAGTTTTAACTTCTGGTGGTCAAGATAATATTGTGAATAATATTAATAAATTTAAAGAATTAAAGAAATTAAATTTACCAATAAAAATTTTTGCTGGTGGTGGAGTTAATTTAGAAAATGTTAATTTTTTATTAAAAAACGGTATTAATGATATTCATGTTGGAAAATGTGTGCACGAAGATAATAATTTTAATAATCCTATTAATTATAAATTAATTAATAATATTAAAAATATTGCATAAATAATAAAAAGTTTTATAATGAGGCTTTTTAATAATCTGTGTATCTTTGTTTTACAAAGTTACTAATTTAGATTAATTCTATCTTCAAATTTTATCATAAAATGAGCAATTGCTGTATTTCAATTTTGAATAGGCAATGTTCATTTTTTTGTTATATTTTCAATTGCCAAGTAAAATATTTTGAAAACTGCCATATCATTAGGAAAAACTTTTTTATTTCTGATGATTTTTCGTAATTGACTATTAACAGATTCAATAGCATTTGTAGTATAAATCACTCTTTTGATTTCTACTGGATAACTAATAAAAACCATTAAATTATCTCAATTTTTATATCAAGATTTAGTAATTTGAGGATATTGTTTATTTCATTTACTTTCAAACGATTCTAAAGCTTGCATTGCTTGTTCTTCACTACATGCACTATAAATTGGTTTTAAATCTGCAACTAGACCTTTTCGATGTTTGTATGAAACATATTTTAAACTATTTCTAATTTGATGAACAATGCATAATTGATGTTCTGTTTTAGGATAAACTGATTGTATTGCTTCTGACATGCCTGTTAAATTATCACTACAAGCAATAAGAATATCATTTAAGCCACGATTTTTCATTTCTGTGAAATTAGATAATCAAAACTTAGAACCTTCATTTTCACTAATTCATAATCCTAAAACATCTTTTTTGCCTTCTAAATCAACTCCTAATGCTATATAAACTGATTTGTTAATAATCCGTTTATCTTGTCGTACTTTAACTACTATACAATCAAAATAAACAATAGGATAAATACTTTCTAATGGTCGATTTTGTCATGCTTTAACATCATCAATAACATCATCAGTAATTTGACTAATAACACTTTCACTAATATCAGCACCATGATATAACTCTTGCAACTGCATTCTAATGTCAGATAATGTCATTCCTTTTGCATACAAGGAAAGAACTTGTTGATCAAAACCATCAAATCTTCTTTGCCTTTTAGGAACTATTACAGGAGTAAAATTACTATTGCGATCTCTTGGTACATCAATTTCAATTTTACCTTGTTGAGTTATTAATTTTTTTGAACTTGTACCATTACGAGCATTTTCAGTAGTACTATGTTGATTTTTTTCATATCCTAAATAATTTTGCATTTCAGAATTCAACATTTTTTCAACTAATCTTTTTGTTAATTCTTTATATAAACCGCCAGGTTTAAAAACTGTTGTTAAATCTTCAGTATTTTCTAGTAATAAATCTACTGCTTTTGATATTGGATCATTATTATTAAAGTTATCTTTTTTAGCCATCTGTAACTCACTCTTTCTAGTCATTTAATTATATTTACTAGAATTAATTAAACATAGTTATTTTTGTAAGTTACACAGATTACTAAACATTTCCTTTATAATAGATAAGTTTAAACATTTAATAAAGGTTACTGTTCTTTTAGTACAAAAAAACAGTAACCTTTATTGATGGTTTATTATTATAATTAGTTGCATTGATTTCATTTTTATTAGATTCTAAAGAACATTGTTTTGTTAAAATTTTTTCTAATTTTGTATGTTTTTGTTTTTGTGCTCTTATTAAAGCAGTTTAAACACGTAAATTTATTTGATTAATGTCAGCATCATTGGCTATTAATAAATCAACTACATTTAAATGGCCATTTTTGGCGGCCTTTGTTAAAGCAGTATTGCCAAATTTTGTTTTATGATTAACGTTAGCGCCGTTTGTTATTAAAAGATTAACTATTTCTGTGTGACCTTGTTCAGCAGCTAATAATAAAGCTGTATCATAATTTTTATTTATATAATTAACGTTAGCGCCGTTTGTTATTAAAAGATTAACTATTTCTGTGTGACCTTGTTCAGCAGCTAGTGTTAAAGCAGTATCTTTTGTACTATTTATATGATTGATATCAGTATTATTTTGGACGGACTTCTCCCCACATGTACTTGTGGAGGGAATAATGAAACTGAATGAATTCAACAATGCTTTTCAAACTGAACAGCAATGTCTTGCATATATAGCAAATTTGAAAGAAAACAAATGTATTAGGTGTTTTAATTTTAATTTGAATACTTCTGATTTAAAAAGAATGAGATGTTTAAAATGTAATCAAACATTTAGCATTCTCACAGGCACCATATTTTCAAGGTCACAAACATCTTTAACATCTTGGTTTTATCTTATCTTTAGATGAATAAACACCAAACATGGAATTCCATCAACAGATATTGCAAAAGAATTGGGAGTGACTTTGAAAACTGCTTGAAGAATGACTCATAAAATCAGAACACGTATTGCAAAACAAAAAACTCAATTTATTGTTGAAGGTACAGTGCAAATTGATGAAATGTATCTTTCACATATGGGTTTTAAAAAACAAGGAAGATCCTTGGTGAATAAAACCTTGATTGTTGGCATTTATCAAAAAACAACCAATAATTTAATTGTGAAAGTATTGAAAAACGCAAAGAGTAAAAATATTTTGCAGTTTGCAAAAAACCACATTTCTTCAAAATGTCTTGTATATAATGATTCTTGAAAAGGATATTGCGATTTTAAATCAGTTTTCACTAAGCATGAAACAGTTAACCATCAAGATGGCTATGTTTCAAAAATTGGTGTAAATACCAACCAAATTGAATCAGTTTGAAAACATATAAGAAGAACATTTAAAACACATATCAAAGTTGCAAAACATCATGTTCATTTATATGCTAAAGAAGCTGCATATAAATTCAACAAGATACCTAGTTTTGAAACTGTAATTCTATGTTTGATTTAAAAATGTGGGGAGAAGTCCGTAGATAGGCTTTTCTCAGCATTTATGTGATAAAATTAAAATAGTACATAAAGGGAGAAAAGCCATTTTGGATTAAAAATCGAACTATTTCAATGTGACCATAATCAGCAGCAGTTATTAAGGCACCCTCCATATCGAACTTATTGTTATCAGAATCAAATAGTAAAGTTTTAACTGTTTGTAAGTCACCTTCTTCAATAGCTGTTAAAAATTTATTTTTAGGCATTTCTTTATCTTCCTTTTCTAAATTAAAACAAAAAACCTATTTATTTTGAAATAAAGTAACGGACTTCTCCCCACATGTACTTGTGGAGGGAATAATGAAACTGAATGAATTCAAAAATGCTTTTCAAACTGAACAGCAATGTCTTGCATATATAGCAAATTTGAAAGAAAACAAATGTATTAGGTGTTTTAGTTTTAATTTGAATACTTCTGATTTAAAAACAATGAGATATTTAAAATGTAATCAAACATTTAGCATTCTCACAGGCACCATATTTTCAAGGTCACAAACATCTTTAACATCTTGGTTTTATCTTATATTTAGATGAATAAACACCAAACATGGAATTCCATCAACAGATATTGCAAAAGAATTGGGAGTGACTTTGAAAACTGCTTGAAGAATGACTCATAAAATCAGAACACGTATTGCAAAACAAAAACCTCAATTTATTGTTGAAGGTACAGTGCAAATTGATGAAATGTATCTTTCACATATGGGTTTTAAAAAACAAGGAAGATCCTTGGTGAATAAAACCTTGATTGTTGGCATTTATCAAAAAACAACCAATAATTTAATTGTGAAAGTATTGAAAAACGCAAAGAGTAAAAATCTTTTGCAGTTTGCAAAAAACCACATTTCTTCAAAATGTCTTGTATATACTGATTCTTGAAAAGGATATTGCGATTTTAAATCATTTTTCACTAAGCATGAAACAGTTAACCATCAAGATGGCTATGTTTCAAAAATTGGTGTAAATACCAACCAAATTGAATCAGTTTGAAAACATATAAGAAGAACATTTAAAACACATATCAAAGTTGCAAAACATCATGTTCATTTATATGCTAAAGAAGCTGCATATAAATTCAACAAGATACCTAGTTTTGAAACTGTAATTCTATGTTTGATTTAAAAATGTGGGGAGAAGTCCGTAGATAGGCTTTTCTCAGCATTTATGTGATAAAATTAAAATAGTACATAAAGGGAGAAAAGCCTAAAGTAAATAGGTTAAAAAATTATATTAAATTTTAATAATATAATATCATATTTTCTTTACTAGTAATAGAAAATTATCATTTTTAATTAAAAAATAATTTTAAAATATATAAAAAAGAAAAGAAATTTTTTAAAAAATTTCTTAATTTACAAGTATTTTTGCATATTAAAGTTATATTGTAAAATATTTGGTTTTCATATATTATTAATTCAAAATCTTTATTGGTTTTTAAATTAACTTATTATTTTTAAGCGAGGTAAAAAATGAAAAACTTAGTAAAATTATTATCAATCTTAACAATGTCAACACCAATATCATTATCAGTTGTTGCTTGTAATAATAACACAACACAAAAAACAGAATTAAAAGATAAAATTACTAAATTAACAACAAATATTACTATATATGTTAATAAAAGTAATAAAAAATTAGATACATTAATAAATAATACAACAGAAGTTAAAAACTTAAATCCAAAGTTAGTTAACCCTGTAATTAAATATTTTAGTGATAAAGAAGCTAAAAATGATATAACTACTAAATTAGAAAAAGTTGGTGATTTATATATAGTTATTACTAGCAATAGTAATGATTTGAATTATCAAGGTTCAACAGTACCAATTAAAATAAATATAAAAGAACAATCTGATAAAACTGATTTAAGTACTATTACTCAATTAACTGGTTTAGACATTATTGCTAATCCAAGTAAAAGTTATAAAGAATTAATTAGTAATATAAATAGTTTTGATGAATTTAAGTCAACACCATTAGCTGCTGGTTATCAACTTCAATTTTATAACGAAAATAATCAAGAAATAACAAACAATAAACAAGAACTTGAAAAAGTATCTAAAATAGTTGTCAAAATAAGTAGTAATTCAAATGATCCGAATTATCAAGGTTCAACAATGATTGATATAACTAAGCAAACAATTATTTCAGATAGTGATATGCAAAATTATTTTTCAAAGACAACTTTGCCATTCGCTTTATTAGCACCACCAAGTTCAACTAAAGCAACCATAAATAAACAAGAAGCCGTAACAGATGTTATAAATAAATTAAAAAAATTACAAAAAGATTCATAATTAGTTATTAAATTATTATTAAAAGGTATTTATAAAGAAAAAATTGATTTTAATAAGCTTAGAAATGAAAATGAAATTTATGATAAAAATAAAGAGCCAGTACCTAATGATTGATTTAAAGATAAAGAAACAGATAAAGAAGCAAATGTATTGATTTTTTATGGTAATACAGAAACTGGTTATTTTTACCCTATAAAAATAAATATAAATTAATTAAGGCTTTTCTCCCTTTATGTACTATTTTAATTTTATCACATAAATGCTGAGAAAAGCCTATCTACGGACTTCTCCCCACATTTTTAAATCAAACATAGAATTACAGTTTCAAAACTAGGTATCTTGTTGAATTTATATGCAGCTTCTTTAGCATATAAATGAACATGATGTTTTGCAACTTTGATATGTGTTTTAAATGTTCTTCTTATATGTTTTCAAACTGATTCAATTTGGTTGGTATTTACACCAATTTTTGAAACATAGCCATCTTGATGGTTAACTGTTTCATGCTTAGTGAAAACTGATTTAAAATCGCAATATCCTTTTCAAGAATCATTATATACAAGACATTTTGAAGAAATGTGGTTTTTTGCAAACTGCAAAAGATTTTTACTCTTTGCGTTTTTCAATACTTTCACAATTAAATTATTGGTTGTTTTTTGATAAATGCCAACAATCAAGGTTTTATTCACCAAGGATCTTCCTTGTTTTTTAAAACCCATATGTGAAAGATACATTTCATCAATTTGCACTGTACCTTCAACAATAAATTGAGGTTTTTGTTTTGCAATACGTGTTCTGATTTTATGAGTCATTCTTCAAGCAGTTTTCAAAGTCACTCCCAATTCTTTTGCAATATCTGTTGATGGAATTCCATGTTTGGTGTTTATTCATCTAAAGATAAGATAAAACCAAGATGTTAAAGATGTTTGTGACCTTGAAAATATGGTGCCTGTGAGAATGCTAAATGTTTGATTACATTTTAAACATCTCATTCTTTTTAAATCAGAAGTATTCAAATTAAAACTAAAACACCTAATACATTTGTTTTCTTTCAAATTTGCTATATATGCAAGACATTGCTGTTCAGTTTGAAAAGCATTTTTGAATTCATTCAGTTTCATTATTCCCTCCACAAGTACATGTGGGGAGAAGTCCGTTAATTAATTTATTAAAATTTATTATTTAAACTTTTTTATTATTTTCCTTTAAATTTTGATGTTTATAAAACATTCTATTTTCAATACTTGCAATACGAGCAGTTGATTCACCAATATTAATATTAACCAACGCTTCATCAATTGCATAGATTTTTGCATCTAAGTTATCTAAATGATGTAAAATTTCAGCTTCTATTGTTTTTGGTAAGACAGGTGAGCCATATTCATATTTACCATGACTAGCTAATATTAGATGCTGTAATAAAACTACGATTTCTTCCTCTAAGTTAATATTTAATTCCTTACAAGCAAGTGTAACTTGCATTGCACCTAATGAAATATGACCAATCATTTTACCTGATAGTGTATATGAACTAATAGGATTATTATTTAATTCAACCATTTTTCCATAATCATGGATAATGATTCCTGCATATAATAGTTCACTATTAATATTACGATCATTATAAAGTGCTACTACTTGTTTTGCCATTCTTAGCATTGTTACTGAGTGTCATAATAAACCGCTTTGAACAGCATGATGCATTTTAACTGCTGCTGGTCATTTTTTATAATCATCAATATTTTTTTTATTAAAACATTGGATTAATACTTTTTTTAAAATTGGATTTTTAAATTCCTTTATTGTTTGACTAATTTCAGTTCATGCTTCAATAATATTAATTGGTGCTTGTGTAAGTAATAAATCATAATATTCACTAGGATTAGTAATAATAGTTCAATTATTAATTTTTAGTTGTATTTCATTATTATAATTAATGCTATTTGCTTCAATTTTAATTACTTGTCCTATTGTTAATTGTTCAATAGTTTCTTTGCTTACGTCTCAAATTCTTGCTGAAATTGTCCCAGTTTTATCTTGTAATTGTAAGTTTAAATAATTAGTATTGTTAGAAGCAACACCTTGAATTACTCGATTAATAATTACTACTAAACTTAAAACATTATTAGGTTTAATATCTTTAATTACAGTCATTTTTTAGTTCCTTTCTATCATTTTATATCTTTGATATTTAGATGTTTGATAGCTAATTCTTCATACATTTTTCTCATTTTTAATTGTGCATAATTAATGGTTTTATCAACACAAACAAAATAGAATTTAATTTTTGGCTCAGTTCCACTAGGTCTAACAGCAAATCATGAACCATCCCTGAAGTAAAATTTTAGTAAATTTTGCGATGGCATTCCATGTAAACCAGTTTGATAATCTTCAACTTTAATTGTTTTAATATTATTAAGCGTTGGTATTTTACTAGTTCTTAATGTTTCTAACATATTATTAATAGTATTTTGTCCTGTTTTTCCTTTTAAAATAAGATTAACAGTATAACAGTAATAATATCCAAATTTTTGATAAATATTTTCTAAAACATCAACTAATGTTTTTTGTGAATTTTGATAATATCAAGCCGCTTCTGCTGCTACTATTGCTGATTGAATACCATCTTTGTCACGAGTAATATCTTTAATAACATAACCATATGCTTCTTCAAAACCAAAAACAAAGTTAATGTTACGTGCTTTTTCTTTTAGCATTTCTGCACCAATTCATTTAAAGCCAGTTAACGTTTTAATGACTTGACATCCGTATGATTTAGCAATCATATCAGATAAATTGGAAGTAACAAATGTATTGTACATAACGGGATTTTTTGGCATTGTTTTATTAAGTTGATAATGGCTTAATAAATATTCTAATAAAATTGGTGCTGTTTCATTACCTGTTAATAATACATAATCATTATTATGTTTTACAGCAATACCAATGCGATCAGCATCAGGATCATTTAAAATAATTAATGGTGCATCATGTTTTTTAGCGTGTTTAATTGCTAAATCAAATGTTGGTTTTACTTCGGGATTGGGCGACACCACACCTTTAAAATCAGGATCATAGTTAGCTTGCTCTGTTACTAAAATAATTTCATAACCGCATTGTTCTAAAATTGGTTTAACTCATTCACGACTAGTACCGTGTAGATTAGAAAATACAATTTTAAAGTTACGATTTTTAACTTGTGGATAAAACTGTAAATTTTTAATATCATCACGATAATTATCTTCTACTGTTGAAGGCACTTCTTTAATTAGGTTAGTATCATAATCGAATGTTAATTGAAAATCATCAGGCAATTGTTCCATTTTATTGCTAATTATATTGGTAACATTAGGAAGAAATTGACAGCCATATTGATCATAAATTTTATAACCATTATATTCAGGAGGATTATGACTGGCCGTAATAACAATTCCAGCAAGAGCATTAACTTTTCTAATACTATATGAAAGTACTGGTGTTGGTCTTAAATCATTATTTTTAAATAAAAAAATAGGAATTTTATGTTTGGCTAAAGTTTTTGCTGTTAACATTGTAAATTCTGCTGAAAAGTGACGATTATCATGAGCAATAATAACACCACGAAGTAAGTCTTTTTCAGAAAAAGCAGATTTTAAATATTGAATAAATGCGACAGTTGCTTTCATAATAATAATTTCATTAATTCTGCCGGTACCAACTCCAGTAATACCACGCATGCCAGCTGTACCAAATTCTAAAGTTGTAGTAAAAGCATCTTCAATTTCACTTTTAGACATTGTAGTTAATTGTTTTTTTAAGTGTTGTGGTAAGTTTTGCTTTTTTCAAATCTCATATGTTTTTAGTACATTCATTATTATTTCTCCTTTATAATAAAAAATTAAGTTTATAGGTAAATCATACTATAAAATAAGAAGAAAATAAATTTTAGTAGTTAATCTAAACATAAACTTTTAATTAAATAATAAAGGCTTTTCTCCCTTTATGTACTATTTTAATTTTATCACATAAATGCTGAGAAAAGCCTATCTACGGACTTCTCCCCACATTTTTAAATCAAACATAGAATTACAGTTTCAAAACTAGGTATCTTGTTGAATTTATATGCAGCTTCTTTAGCATATAAATGAACATGATGTTTTGCAACTTTGATATGTGTTTTAAATGTTCTTCTTATATGTTTTCAAACTGATTCAATTTGGTTGGTATTTACACCAATTTTTGAAACATAGCCATCTTGATGGTTAACTGTTTCATGCTTAGTGAAAACTGATTTAAAATCGCAATATCCTTTTCAAGAATCAGTATATACAAGACATTTTGAAGAAATGTGGTTTTTTGCAAACTGCAAAAGATTTTTACTCTTTGCGTTTTTCAATACTTTCACAATTAAATTATTGGTTGTTTTTTGATAAATGCCAACAATCAAGGTTTTATTCACCAAGGATCTTCCTTGTTTTTTAAAACCCATATGTGAAAGATACATTTCATCAATTTGCACTGTACCTTCAACAATAAATTGAGGTTTTTGTTTTGCAATACGTGTTCTGATTTTATGAGTCATTCTTCAAGCAGTTTTCAAAGTCACTCCCAATTCTTTTGCAATATCTGTTGATGGAATTCCATGTTTGGTGTTTATTCATCTAAAGATAAGATAAAACCAAGATGTTAAAGATGTTTGTGACCTTGAAAATATGGTGCCTGTGAGAATGCTAAATGTTTGATTACATTTTAAACATCTCATTCTTTTTAAATCAGAAGTATTCAAATTAAAATTAAAACACCTAATAAATTTGTTTTCTTTCAAATTTGCTATATATGCAAGACATTGCTGTTCAGTTTGAAAAGCATTTTTGAATTCATTCAGTTTCATTATTCCCTCCACAAGTACATGTGGGGAGAAGTCCGATAATAAAAAATAAAATTATTAAAAATGGCTTTTCTCCCTTTATGTACTATTTTAATTTTATCACATAAATGCTGAGAAAAGCCTATCTACGGACTTCTCCCCACATTTTTAAATCAAACATAGAATTACAGTTTCAAAACTAGGTATCTTGTTGAATTTATATGCAGCTTCTTTAGCATATAAATGAACATGATGTTTTGCAACTTTGATATGTGTTTTAAATGTTCTTCTTATATGTTTTCAAACTGATTCAATTTGGTTGGTATTTACACCAATTTTTGAAACGGAAATGTTTAGTAATCTGTGTAACTTACAAAAATAACTATGTTTAATTAATTCTAGTAAATATAATTAAATGACTAGAAAGAGTGAGTTACAGATGGCTAAAAAAGATAACTTTAATAATAATGATCCAATATCAAAAGCAGTAGATTTATTACTAGAAAATACTGAAGATTTAACAACAGTTTTTAAACCTGGCGGTTTATATAAAGAATTAACAAAAAGATTAGTTGAAAAAATGTTGAATTCTGAAATGCAAAATTATTTAGGATATGAAAAAAATCAACATACTACTACTGAAAATGCTCGTAATGGTACAAGTTCAAAAAAATTAATAACTCAACAAGGTAAAATTGAAATTGATGTACCAAGAGATCGCAATAGTAATTTTAATCCTGTAATAGTTCCTAAAAGGCAAAGAAGATTTGATGGTTTTGATCAACAAGTTCTTTCCTTGTATGCAAAAGGAATGACATTATCTGACATTAGAATGCAGTTGCAAGAGTTATATCATGGTGCTGATATTAGTGAAAGTGTTATTAGTCAAATTACTGATGATGTTATTGATGATGTTAAAGCATGACAAAATCGACCATTAGAAAGTATTTATCCTATTGTTTATTTTGATTGTATAGTAGTTAAAGTACGACAAGATAAACGGATTATTAACAAATCAGTTTATATAGCATTAGGAGTTGATTTAGAAGGCAAAAAAGATGTTTTAGGATTATGAATTAGTGAAAATGAAGGTTCTAAGTTTTGATTATCTAATTTCACAGAAATGAAAAATCGTGGCTTAAATGATATTCTTATTGCTTGTAGTGATAATTTAACAGGCATGTCAGAAGCAATACAATCAGTTTATCCTAAAACAGAACATCAATTATGCATTGTTCATCAAATTAGAAATAGTTTAAAATATGTTTCATACAAACATCGAAAAGGTCTATTTGCAGATTTAAAACCAATTTATAGTGCATGTAGTGAAGAACAAGCAATGCAAGCTTTAGAATCGTTTGAAAGTAAATGAAATAAACAATATCCTCAAATTACTAAATCTTGATATAAAAATTGAGATAATTTAATGGTTTTTATTAGTTATCCAGTAGAAATCAAAAGAGTGATTTATACTACAAATGCTATTGAATCTGTTAATAGTCAATTACGAAAAATCATCAGAAATAAAAAAGTTTTTCCTAATGATATGGCAGTTTTCAAAATATTTTACTTGGCAATTGAAAATATAACAAAAAAATGAACATTGCCTATTCAAAATTGAAATACAGCAATTGCTCATTTTATGATAAAATTTGAAGACAGAATTAATCTAAATTAGTAACTTTGTAAAACAAAGATACACAGATTATTAAAAAGCCTCTTTGAAACATAGCCATCTTGATGGTTAACTGTTTCATGCTTAGTGAAAACTGATTTAAAATCGCAATATCCTTTTCAATAATCAGTATATACAAGACATTTTGAAGAAATGTGGTTTTTTGCAAACTGCAAAAGATTTTTACTCTTTGCGTTTTTCAATACTTTCACAATTAAATTATTGGTTGTTTTTTGATAAATGCCAACAATCAAGGTTTTATTCACCAAGGATCTTCCTTGTTTTTTAAAACCCATATGTGAAAGATACATTTCATCAATTTGCACTGTACCTTCAACAATAAATTGAGGTTTTTGTTTTGCAATACGTGTTCTGATTTTATGAGTCATTCTTCAAGCAGTTTTCAAAGTCACTCCCAATTCTTTTGCAATATCTGTTGATGGAATTCCATGTTTGGTGTTTATTCATCTAAAGATAAGATAAAACCAAGATGTTAAAGATGTTTGTGACCTTGAAAATATGGTGCCTGTGAGAATGCTATGGATGGGTTACACTTTATTGGACACTAATTACGTAGACAAGTGAACAAAGAAAGGAACTATAATTATGGCCAATATTAACTCATATACCGATGAATTTAAAAAACAAATAGTAGCTTTATATCAAAGTGGCAAATCAGTATCTTGCCTTGCTAAAGAATATAATGTTACAAGAGCAGCTACTTACAATTGAATTAAGCAATTTACTAATTCAGGTAGTTTTAAAACTAAAGATAATCGTTCTTTTGAAGAAAATGAATTAATTAAATTAAGAAAAGAATTAAAACTGGATGGGTTACACTTTATTGGACACTAATTACGTAGACAAGTGAACAAAGAAAGGAACTATAATTATGGCCAATATTAACTCATATACCGATGAATTTAAAAAACAAATAGTAGCTTTATATCAAAGTGGCAAATCAGTATCTTGCCTTGCTAAAGAATATAATGTTACAAGAGCAGCTACTTACAATTGAATTAAGCAATTTACTAATTCAGGTAGTTTTAAAACTAAAGATAATCGTTCTGTTGAAGAAAATGAATTAATTAAATTAAGAAAAGAATTAAAACAATTAAGAATGGAAAATGATATTTTAAAGCAAGCAGCACTAATAATAGGCAGAAAATAGAAATTATTGTCAAAAATAAAGTTAAATATAAAATTCGCACAATGTGTCATTTTTTAAAAATCTCTAAATCAACATATTATTTTAATTTAAAGAAAAAAGAAAATAAAATCAAAAATAATATTTATGATGAAGCTGTTATTAGTGCTTTTAAAGAAAATAAAGAAGTTTATGGTACTAGAAGATTAAAAGTCATTCTAGAAAACCAAGAAATTTATTTATCAAGACGAAAAATTAAAGAAATTATGAATAAACATAATTTAATATCAAAATACACTAAATTATCATACAAAAATCATAATAACAAAGTTAACGATAGTCCAATAAACAATCTTGTTGATAGAAACTTTAATAATAGAGTTAAAAATGAAGTTATTGTTAGTGATTTAACTTATGTTCAAGTAAATGGTAAGTGAAACTATATTTGTTTATTAATTGACCTATTTAACCGCGAAATAATTGGACATAGTGTAGGTACTAAAAAAGATGCATCATTAGTATATCAAGCATTTATGCACTCAAATCGCTGTTTAAAAGATATTCAAATATTTCATAGTGATCGCGGTAATGAATTTAATAATAAAATTATTGATAAACTTTTACTAGCATTCAATATTAATCGCTCTTTAAGCAAAAAAGGTTGTCCTTATGATAACGCTGTTGCTGAAGCAACCTTTAAAACTTTCAAAACCGAATTTATTAATGATAAAAATTTTACATCATTAATCCAATTAAAATTAGAATTATTTGATTACATCAATTGATATAACAACATAAGAATTCACAGCACTTTAAACTACTTAACTCCAGTTAATTATCAAAAACAAATGTCTACCAAAAAATAGTCCTAAAAAAGGTTGCCATTCCAGCTAAATGTTTGATTACATTTTAAACATCTCATTCTTTTTAAATCAGAAGTATTCAAATTAAAATTAAAACACCTAATACATTTGTTTTCTTTCAAATTTGCTATATATGCAAGACATTGCTGTTCAGTTTGAAAAGCATTGTTGAATTCATTCAGTTTCATTATTCCCTCCACAAGTACATGTGGGGAGAAGTCCGATAAAAATTTCAATTTCAATCTTTAATAATTTTATTTTATTTTTATATTGATTGTGAATTGGTTTTATTTAGAATTGTTATTGGTTGTTTGTCGTTTTTAATAGAATTTATTGCTTTGGATGGGTTACACTTTATTGGACTGGATGGGTTACACTTTATTGGACACTAATTACGTAGACAAGTGAACAAAGAAAGGAACTATAATTATGGACAATATTAACTCATATACCGATGAATTTAAAAAACAAATAGTAGCTTTATATCAAAGTGGCAAATCAGTATCTTGCCTTGTTAAAGAATATAATGTTACAAGAGCAGCTACTTACAATTGAATTAAGCAATTTACTAATTCAGGTAGTTTTAAAACTAAAGATAATCGTTCTGTTGAAGAAAATGAAATAATTAAATTAAGAAAAGAATTAAAACAATTAAGAATGGAAAATGATATTTTAAAGCAAGCAGCACTAATAATAGGCAGAAAGTAGAGATTATTGCAAATAATAAATCTAAATATAAAATTCGCACAATGTGTCATTTTTTAAAACTCTCTAAATCAACATATTATTTTAATTTAAAGAAAAAAAATAAAATTCAAAATAATATTTATGAACAAGCTGTTATTAGTGCTTTTAAAAAAAATAAAGAAGTTTATGGTACTAGAAGATTAAAAGTCATTCTAGAAAACCAAGAAATTTATTTATCAAGACGAAAAATTAAAGAAATTATGAATAAACATAATTTAATATCAAAATACACTAAATTATCATTCAAAAATTATCATAATAAAGTCAATAATAGTCAAATAACCAATCTTGTTAATAGAAACTTTAATAATAGAGTTAAAAATGAAGTTATTGTTAGTGATTTAACTTATGTTCAAGTAAATGGTAAGTGAAACTATATTTGTTTATTAATTGACCTATTTAACCGCGAAATAATTGGACATAGTGTAGGTACTAAAAAAGATGCATCATTAGTATATCAAGCATTTATGCACTCAAATCGCTGTTTAAAAGATATTCAAATATGGCTTTTCTCCCTTTATGTACTATTTTAATTTTATCACATAAATGCTGAGAAAAGCCTATCTACGGACTTCTCCCCACATTTTTAAATCAAACATAGAATTACAGTTTCAAAACTAGGTATCTTGTTGAATTTATATGCAGCTTCTTTAGCATATAAATGAACATGATGTTTTGCAACTTTGATATGTGTTTTAAATGTTCTTCTTATATGTTTTCAAACTGATTCAATTTGGTTGGTATTTACACCAATTTTTGAAACATAGCCATCTTGATGGTTAACTGTTTCATGCTTAGTGAAAACTGATTTAAAATCGCAATATCCTTTTCAAGAATCAGTATATACAAGACATTTTGAAGAAATGTGGTTTTTTGCAAACTGCAAAAGATTTTTACTCTTTGCGTTTTTCAATACTTTCACAATTAAATTATTGGTTGTTTTTTGATAAATGCCAACAATCAAGGTTTTATTCACCAAGGATCTTCCTTGTTTTTTAAAACCCATATGTGAAAGATACATTTCATCAATTTGCACTGTACCTTCAACAATAAATTGAGGTTTTTGTTTTGCAATACGTGTTCTGATTTTATGAGTCATTCTTCAAGCAGTTTTCAAAGTCACTCCCAATTCTTTTGCAATATATGTTGATGGAATTCCATGTTTGGTGTTTATTCATCTAAAGATAAGATAAAACCAAGATGTTAAAGATGTTTGTGACCTTGAAAATATGGTGCCTGTGAGAATGCTAAATGTTTGATTACATTTTAAACATCTCATTCTTTTTAAATCAGAAGTATTCAAATTAAAACTAAAACACCTAATACATTTGTTTTCTTTCAAATTTGCTATATATGCAAGACATTGCTGTTCAGTTTGAAAAGCATTGTTGAATTCATTCAGTTTCATTATTCCCTCCACAAGTACATGTGGGGAGAAGTCCGTCAAATATTTCATAGTGATCGCGGTAATGAATTTAATAATAAAATTATTGATAAACTTTTACTAGCATTCAATATTAATCGCTCTTTAAGCAAAAAAGGTTGTCCTTATGATAACGCTGTTGCTGAAGCAACCTTTAAAACTTTCAAAACCGAATTTATTAATGATAAAAATTTTACATCATTAATCCAATTAAAATTATAATTATTTGATTACATCAATTGATATAACAACATAAGAATTCACGGCACTTTAAACTACTTAACTCCAGTTAATTATCAAAAACAAATGTCTACCAAAAAATAGTCCTAAAAAGGGTTGCCGGAAATGTTTAGTAATCTGTGTAACTTACAAAAATAACTATGTTTAATTAATTCTAGTAAATATAATTAAATGACTAGAAAGAGTGAGTTACAGATGGCTAAAAAAGATAACTTTAATAATAATGATCCAATATCAAAAGCAGTAGATTTATTACTAGAAAATACTGAAGATTTAACAACAGTTTTTAAACCTGGCGGTTTATATAAAGAATTAACAAAAAGATTAGTTGAAAAAATGTTGAATTCTGAAATGCAAAATTATTTAGGATATGAAAAAAATCAACATAGTACTACTGAAAATGCTCGTAATGGTACAAGTTCAAAAAAATTAATAACTCAACAAGGTAAAATTGAAATTGATGTACCAAGAGATCGCAATAGTAATTTTACTCCTGTAATAGTTCCTAAAAGGCAAAGAAGATTTGATGGTTTTGATCAACAAGTTCTTTCCTTGTATGCAAAAGGAATGACATTATCTGACATTAGAATGCAGTTGCAAGAGTTATATCATGGTGCTGATATTAGTGAAAGTGTTATTAGTCAAATTACTGATGATGTTATTGATGATGTTAAAGCATGACAAAATCGACCATTAGAAAGTATTTATCCTATTGTTTATTTTGATTGTATAGTAGTTAAAGTACGACAAGATAAACGGATTATTAACAAATCAGTTTATATAGCATTAGGAGTTGATTTAGAAGGCAAAAAAGATGTTTTAGGATTATGAATTAGTGAAAATGAAGGTTCTAAGTTTTGATTATCTAATTTCACAGAAATGAAAAATCGTGGCTTAAATGATATTCTTATTGCTTGTAGTGATAATTTAACAGGCATGTCAGAAGCAATACAATCAGTTTATCCTAAAACAGAACATCAATTATGCATTGTTCATCAAATTAGAAATAGTTTAAAATATGTTTCATACAAACATCGAAAAGGTCTAGTTGCATATTTAAAACCAATTTATAGTGCATGTAGTGAAGAACAAGCAATGCAAGCTTTAGAATCGTTTGAAAGTAAATGAAATAAACAATATCCTCAAATTACTAAATCTTGATATAAAAATTGAGATAATTTAATGGTTTTTATTAGTTATCCAGTAGAAATCAAAAGAGTGATTTATACTACAAATGCTATTGAATCTGTTAATAGTCAATTACCAAAAATCATCAGAAATAAAAAAGTTTTTCCTAATGATATGGCAGTTTTCAAAATATTTTACTTGGCAATTGAAAATATAACAAAAAAATGAACATTGCCTATTCAAAATTGAAATACAGCAATTGCTCATTTTATGATAAAATTTGAAGATAGAATTAATCTAAACTAGTACTTTATAAAACAAAGATACACAGATTATTAAAAAGCCTCGGGTTGCCATTCCACTTTAATGTTTATTTTTTATTTGGTTCTGAAGTTTTAATTACTTTATATAATGGTACTTGTTTGTTATCTTTATTAAGATACTGATCACTAGTAATAGTACCAACAAGCTTTTCATTATTATTTAGTAATATTTCAGCAAGAGATGTTGTTATTGGTAATTGTGGTTTAATTTTTCTTGAATTTGTTGTTGTTTTTTCTTTAAAAACTTGTTTTTCTTTTTCTGTTATAAGATTTTCTGTTTTTTTACTATATAGCACTTCTAAATATCTCCTTTTTTAAATTAAAAACCTATTTACTTTAAAATAAAAGTAAATAGGTAAAAACTTATATTAATTTTAGAAAAATTATATCATAGTATCTATATTTAATATAGATATTTTTCATTTATTCTTGTATTAGATAACTATTGTTTAATTAGAAATAGTTATTTCCTTAGAAGTTTTATAATTTAATTATTTATAAAAAATACATGTATAGGAAATTAAATATTAATACTTATATAAGTGTTAATTATAATTTTAATCAAAAGTATTATTTTTTATGTTATTATATATTCATAATTTAATAACTGTTCAGTCCTAATATAGATATATTTCTATGTTAGGATTTTTATTAAATTAAAGTTTTAAAGAAAAGGAAAAAAAAGATTAAAAGAAATTCCTAAAGATAAAACTAAAACAAATTAATTAAAGTAGCAGTAAGCAATAGAACAGTTCTTGCTTATGCTTGAGACGCCAGATTAGTCAATAAGAAACATTGTGAGGTTGAGTTACAAATTATGAAACAAATGATTATTTTTGTTTCTATTGTTACACCTGACTATGTAGAGATGAAAAACTTAGTTAAAAAATGACAAAAACAAGTGAGTGATTTAATAAATAAAACTGAATTTCCAATCAGTGAATATAAAAAATTTTGTTTTAAAAACAATTTCAGGACAATTATAAATAAAGATTGCATTTGCAATCTTTATTTATCTCTTTATATTAATTTTAAGTTATTAATTTTTTTTATTGATTTTACTTGGAATTTCTTGTAAATGAGTTACAATTGTATTAAAGTTTTAAAGGAACTTTGGAACAAAATATTTTGGTTTTTTTATAGACCTCGTTTAAATTTTTGTATTTAAATTAGGTTTTTTGTTTTATTATATCGTTTAAAGGAGTGAGAAATATGAAATCACAATTTTATAGAGATGGAATAATTTATTATGCAATGAATTTAGAAAAGTGAGCAAATGTTGAAAATAAAACTTATTTTATAAAATATCATGATGTGATTTTAAAATTAACTGATATCATTAATTGTTATGATTTAAAAAATATTTCTGAAGTAAAAGTTTATAAGTTCTTAGCAGATGCTTTTAATAGTCGAATTTTAAAAGAAGTAGGGGATAACTAATGAAAATTAATTTAGAAGAATGCACAAATAATAAAATAAAATATTTAGAATCATTACCAGAAAGAACTAATGGAATGTCTTTAGTTATGTATCCAGTAAATTCATGAGCAGAAATAGTTAATAAATGTGCTTGCAGTAATTCTAGTGATGAAGAAACAGCAGTAGTACTACAAACTAAAAAAGGTCCTAAAATATAAACCATTATAAAATAATAAAAGCCGTAATTAATACGCCTTTTTTTATTTTATAATGGAGCGGGTGATGGGAATCGAACCCACGTCTTCAGCTTGGAAGGCTGTAATAATACCATTATACGACACCCGCAGTTATGTTAACCACCATGTATTTATATCATATTACTAAAATTAAAGTCAACTACTTTTGATAAACAAGTTAAAAAAAATTATTTTTTAATCTTTTTTTCAATATGTTTATTTTTTTTCTTTTTAAATAAAAGAAGTTTTTCTTTAAAGAAAAAAGAAAAAAATACAAAAATAATTGAAGCTATAGCAAAAAAATGAGCAATTAATCATATAATTCAGAATTTATTAATATTTAAACTGAAAAGAAAAGTTGAACACAATATTGTGATAATTAGTGACAATGTTAAAAATAATAATAAAATTTCTTTTTTATTAGTAACTCATATTGGCATAATAAAAATAAATAGAATTATACTAGTAATTGGTCAAATCATAATTTGAATTGAATTATTCATAATTTTGGCAACAAATGAGTTTTGAGATTTAGGAAAAAAATTATTAGTCATAAACATTAGTCAAACTAAAAATAAAAATAAAGAAGCAATTGTTAAAGTTATTTTGCTAATTAATAAAATTTGTTTTAATTTATTTTTTTCCATTTCACTCACCATTTAATAATAAGTATACTAAAATATTTTAAAAAATATTATTCTTTGTTATTTTCTTTTCTTTTTTGTTTTTTATGACTTTTAAAATCCATTATGACAAAGAAAATAAAAAGACCAATAATACTTACTAAAGAAATTACCATTAAAATAATTGCTCCAACATCCATGTTTTTTAACCTCTTTCAGTTTTTGTTTTTATTTTAAATAATTTATTAAAACCATTATGAATATTTTTATGATAAGTTAAGATAAAAGTTAAAAGTAAAACTAATCCAACACCAAGTGTTAGACCAACTGTACCATAGACAAAATTAGCATTGATAATATTAATAATAAAATCATAGATACCAGTAGCAATATTAATTAAAATTAAAATTGGTGCGATAATTAAAATTACTATTTTATATCCTTTTGTTCATTTCATTCATGAATTTTCATTATTATATAATTTTAATGTATCATATAATTTTCAGCCATATGGACTAATACCAATTAATAAAATAAACCCAATTATTAGTAATCAAATTTGTGCTACTCAGATTGCTAGCCCATTAAACAGCGCTGGTGAATTACTAAAGGTAAATAATACTGATACTGCCATTGCTCCTAATAATGATATTGCTAATGCTTGTTTGCGCTTTAAATGAATTTCATATTCTAGACCATTTACCATTGATTCAACTTGACCAATTAGTGAGGACATACCCGCAAAGAAAAGTGTAACAAAAAATAATATTGCTAAAATATTTCCTAAAATAGGAACTTGATTATTAATAATAGCAAATAATTTTGGTATTACTTGGAAAATCAAAGCAGGACCTGCTTGAAATACATCTTTAATATCAGTTTTACCTTGATTTTGAGCAATTGCACCTATTGAATTAAAAACAATAATTGTTGTTAATATACCAATAACGCTAGTACCAAAGGCTACTACAAAAGCTTGATTAGTACTATCTTGTTTTTCGGGAGCATGAGCTGCATAAATATAAATGGTTCCTGTACATGTTGATAACATAAAGAATGATTGACCAAAAGCATCTTTTCATAATCCAGGATTTAATAATTCTTTAGCATCTAAATCAAACATTACATTTAATCCAAGTTTAGCACCCGATAATGTACTAGTATAAATTGCTAAAATAATAATCATTAAAAATAAAAATGGAATCATAATTTTATTGGCTTTTTCAATTCCTTTTTCAACACCACCTAATAGAATGATACCCAAAATAATTCATACACCAATTGTTGCAAGTAAAATCATTCAATTTAAGTTACCTAGGCTATTTAAATTGCTAATATCTTGATCATTTGTTTTTTGTAAAATATTATGATAAAAATAAGAACCTTTATTTAAATTAGAAGTAAAACTAATAATAATATTAATTAAAGTTCATCCTACTAAAACACTATAATAAGTACTTAGTAAAATAACGGTTGTTGAATGCAATCAAGAGAAAAAAGCACCTTTTTTACCTCCAACCTCACTAAAAAATTCAATATGATTTTTGCGATATTTATTACCAATTGTCATTTCAATAAATAAAACTGGTATTGCACAAATTACCATACATATTAAAAAAGGGATTAGAAAAGCACCATGATGGTTATACATTTGAGTTGTAAATCCTCAAATACCACCTAATCCTACTGCCGAACCCATTACTGAAAGTAAGAATCCTAATTTTGAGATATTTAAGCGTTGTTTTTTCATATTAATAAATGACCTCCTTTATAACAGTTAATTATACAAAAAAAATATTTTATTAAAAGCAATTTCAGTAAATAAAATTTTGCGATGTTATTTATTAATAATGTGTATTGAAAAATATATAGAAAATCAAAATTTTATTTTATTAAATAAAATGATATTATTAAAAATAAATAATAAGACAAAAACAAGGGTTTTGAGTAAATTTTAAAAAAGATTAATAAAAAATAAAACTTTTCCTTATATAAGGAAATAATAAAAATTTATTTTTTAGTGTTATTAATTTAATTATGGCTTTTCTCCCTTTATGTACTATTTTAATTTTATCACATAAATGCTGAGAAAAGCCTATCTACGGACTTCTCCCCACATTTTTAAATCAAACATAGAATTACAGTTTCAAAACTAGGTATCTTGTTGAATTTATATGCAGCTTCTTTAGCATATAAATGAACATGATGTTTTGCAACTTTGATATGTGTTTTAAATGTTCTTCTTATATGTTTTCAAACTGATTCAATTTGGTTGGTATTTACACCAATTTTTGAAACATAGCCATCTTGATGGTTAACTGTTTCATGCTTAGTGAAAACTGATTTAAAATCGCAATATCCTTTTCAAGAATCATTATATACAAGACATTTTGAAGAAATGTGGTTTTTTGCAAACTGCAAAATATTTTTACTCTTTGCGTTTTTCAATACTTTCACAATTAAATTATTGGTTGTTTTTTGATAAATGCCAACAATCAAGGTTTTATTCACCAAGGATCTTCCTTGTTTTTTAAAACCCATATGTGAAAGATACATTTCATCAATTTGCACTGTACCTTCAACAATAAATTGAGGTTTTTGTTTTGCAATACGTGTTCTGATTTTATGAGTCATTCTTCAAGCAGTTTTCAAAGTCACTCCCAATTCTTTTGCAATATATGTTGATGGAATTCCATGTTTGGTGTTTATTCATCTAAAGATAAGATAAAACCAAGATGTTAAAGATGTTTGTGACCTTGAAAATATGGTGCCTGTGAGAATGCTAAATGTTTGATTACATTTTAAACATCTCATTCTTTTTAAATCAGAAGTATTCAAATTAAAATTAAAACACCTAATACATTTGTTTTCTTTCAAATTTGCTATATATGCAAGACATTGCTGTTCAGTTTGAAAAGCATTGTTGAATTCATTCAGTTTCATTATTCCCTCCACAAGTACATGTGGGGAGAAGTCCGTTAATTATTTAAGTTTTTAAAATTATTTTTCATAATTTTAATATTAATGATTATATTACTTTCATTTATTTAATATAGGGTTATAATACAAGAAGTAATAAATAAAGACTAGAGTTTAGCTCATATTTAAGGATTGTAATTCTTAATATGGGTGTTTTTATATTAATTTTATTACTTTAAATTATTTTTTAGAAAGGATGAAAAATATGGATTCATCACCAGCAAGAAGTTATTCTTCTACAGAACAATTATTACCAAATGATTTAATATCAACTAATAATAGAAATAGGGTAGCACCTACTATAAGAGATGTATTACTTACTATTGGTAATTCAATGGTAACTGGGGGTAACTATTTATTATATCAAGATGGAGTATTATCACTAGTACCAGCATTATGTTTTATGGTGGAAGGCGCAGTTAATTCAAAAATTTCGTTAACTAATTTAATATTAAGATATCGAAATATTAATAATGTAAGGATTAATAATTTATTAACAGGAGTAAGTTTTGCAACAGCACCATTATTACCACTAGCAGTAGCTTGACTTAACTGACCAACACCCAATCCAGATACATTACCTGTTACATATGCTTTTATTACAGCAGCAGCAGCTTCAAGTTTAAATCACATAGTGACAATCAGTAAAAAAATATCAGAATGTTGTGCACCTAATAATGAAGAAAATGTAATAAATCAACAACGTAATATATGACAAAAAATAGGTAATACAGCAGCAAGTTTATTAGCACCAATAACTATTGCTAGTGCAATTACTGGTGTTAGTCTTTTTGCATATCATGAATTAAGTAATCCAAATAATAATGATGATGATCAACCATTTTATAAAAAAAGATCAATTGCTTTTTGAGAAACAATAGCTGGTCTTGCAACAGTTGGTACTGGTTTATTAATAAATACTGGAATGGAATTATATGAAAATTGATGTGCGGATGTTAATAATTTTGATGAAGAAGATACTTATGAAAATGTTTCTAGCAGTACATCTTCGCCATCATCATCAAGTTCTGAAGATAGTGATGATAATACTTCATTATTAAATAAATCTTTTAATCCAGAAAAAATTAATAATGGAGAGGAAACACAATCAGTCATGTCAACTTCTCATGTTGTTGAAATACCTGATCCTAAACCACTTAATATAGCAACATTAAATTCTGAAGAACGTTTGCCTATTAAACAACGATCTTCAGAACGTCGATTATCAGTTTAATAATATTTAATGTTATAAAAATAAAAAGGTATTCTTAAAAGAATACCTTTTTATACTAATAATTTAATATTAGTGGTGCC
Source organism: Spiroplasma endosymbiont of Apeira syringaria (assembly GCF_964020205.1). Taxonomy (NCBI): domain Bacteria; kingdom Bacillati; phylum Mycoplasmatota; class Mollicutes; order Entomoplasmatales; family Spiroplasmataceae; genus Spiroplasma; species Spiroplasma endosymbiont of Apeira syringaria. Next base: position 971,934 of record NZ_OZ026543.1, on the reverse strand, counting down.
CAGAGCGGGACTCGAACCCGCATGATTTCTCGGTAGATTTTGAGTCTACTGCGTCTGCCATTTCGCCATCTGGGCAAAATATAGTTTACTTATTTATAAAAAATGAGGAATACTTCTTCGTCATTAATAAATATATAAAATGGTGCCCAGAGCGAGACTCGAACTCGCACAACCTGTAAAAGTCATCGGATCTTAAGCCCGACGTGTCTGCCATTTCACCACCTGGGCATCAAATGGTGTCCCCGGCAAGGATCGAACTTGCGACACCTCGGTTAAAAGCCGAGTGCTCTACCGCTGAGCTACGAGGACAAATTAATAAAATATATGGCTGAGGTGGTTGGATTTGAACCAACGCATGACGGCGTCAAAGGCCGTTGCCTTACCGCTTGGCTACACCCCAATAAGTAATATGGTGGAGGGGGAGGGAGTCGAACCCCCGAACTCGAAGAGATCTGGTTTACAGCCAGGTGCAGTTGGCCACTTTGCTACCCCTCCATAAATAATAATGGTGCTGATGACAGGAATCGAACCTGCAACCTACGGTTTACAAAACCGTTGCTCTGCCGGATTGAGCCACATCAGCAGGTAAATGGTGGAGTATGACGGACTTGAACCGCCGACCTATTGCTTGTAAGGCAATTGCTCTCCCAGCTGAGCTAATACTCCTTATTTTTTGTTTTATTAGAATTATTTATTCTTAAAAAACCTTAATCATTATAATAGATATTTTTCACATTTACAATTATTTTTTAAAGATAATGTAAAATTATTTTATTTTTAATTATTTTTTAAAAGAAAACTTAAGAGAAAAAACCAAAAAAAGTAATTTTATGTTAAATATTACTATTTTATACCTATTTTCAGTTTTTATATATTTTAAATATAATATTTTTTTAGAGTTTGCTACAATTTTTTTGAGCCATATTTATATTAAAAGAAAGAGAAAATTTATGCAAAAAATTTGAAAAAAATTATCAAAGTTAGATAAAATTAGTTTTTACGTATTTATAACTATGTTAATAGTAATGATTTTAGGATTAATTTTAATTGGAACAGTATCTTGAACAGTTAAACCTCTAGGACCTAAAGTGGCAGAAAGTCATGATGGGTTTTGAATTTTAAGAAATTCTCATCCTTGAACTATTGGAGATTTTATTAAGGGTAGTATAACTAATTTTGGTGTTACTATGTCATTAACTGATTATTTTGATAAATTAAAAATTGCAGTTGCTGCATTAGGTGGAACTGCAACTTTAACAGGTACAGCAGAACAGTTACAAACAGGATTAATCTTATCGGTTATTGCTACTCCAATCTTATTGTTTACAAGTATTATTATTTTTGGATACAGTTGTTATTTAAAAGTAGTAAAAAAGTAAAAATAGCAATTTATTAATTTTAAAAAATTCTTATTTTTCACATTAAAGTAAGAATTTTTTTATTTATTTTATAGCAGTAATATAACAATGATATAATTAAAAAAAATAGGTGATAATAATGATAACTAAAAATTGATGAAAAAATAATTACTATTTTATTTTTTTCTGGTTTTATATTTTTATTACGGACTTCTCCCCACATGTACTTGTGGAGGGAATAATGAAACTGAATGAATTCAACAATGCTTTTCAAACTGAACAGCAATGTCTTGCATATATAGCAAATTTGAAAGAAAACAAATGTATTAGGTGTTTTAATTTTAATTTGAATACTTCTGATTTAAAAAGAATGAGATGTTTAAAATGTAATCAAACATTTAGCATTCTCACAGGCACCATATTTTCAAGGTCACAAACATCTTTAACATCTTGGTTTTATCTTATCTTTAGATGAATAAACACCAAACATGGAATTCCATCAACAGATATTGCAAAAGAATTGGGAGTGACTTTGAAAACTGCTTGAAGAATGACTCATAAAATCAGAACACGTATTGAAAAACAAAAACCTCAATTTATTGTTGAAGGTACAGTGCAAATTGATGAAATGTATCTTTCACATATGGGTTTTAAAAAACAAGGAAGATCCTTGGTGAATAAAACCTTGATTGTTGGCATTTATCAAAAAACAACCAATAATTTAATTGTGAAAGTATTGAAAAACGCAAAGAGTAAAAATCTTTTGCAGTTTGCAAAAAACCACATTTCTTCAAAATGTCTTGTATATACTGATTCTTGAAAAGGATATTGCGATTTTAAATCAGTTTTCACTAAGCATGAAACAGTTAACCATCAAGATGGCTATGTTTCAAAAATTGGTGTAAATACCAACCAAATTGAATCAGTTTGAAAACATATAAGAAGAACATTTAAAACACATATCAAAGTTGCAAAACATCATGTTCATTTATATGCTAAAGAAGCTGCATATAAATTCAACAAGATACCTAGTTTTGAAACTGTAATTCTATGTTTGATTTAAAAATGTGGGGAGAAGTCCGTAGATAGGCTTTTCTCAGCATTTATGTGATAAAATTAAAATAGTACATAAAGGGAGAAAAGCCTTTTATTATTATGGTTAATTATGTTATTAAGTATTAAAATAGATATTTTTAATGGATTTAATTTTACGGACTTCTCCCCACATGTACTTGTGGAGGGAATAATGAAACTGAATGAATTCAACAATGCTTTTCAAACTGAACAGCAATGTCTTGCATATATAGCAAATTTGAAAGAAAACAAATGTATTAGGTGTTTTAGTTTTAATTTGAATACTTCTGATTTAAAAAGAATGAGATGTTTAAAATTTAATCAAACATTTAGCATTCTCACAGGCACCATATTTTCAAGGTCACAAACATCTTTAACATCTTGGTTTTATCTTATCTTTAGATGAATAAACACCAAACATGGAATTCCATCAACAGATATTGCAAAATAATTGGGAGTGACTTTGAAAACTGCTTGAAGAATGACTCATAAAATCAGAACACGTATTGCAAAACAAAAACCTCAATTTATTGTTGAAGGTACAGTGCAAATTGATGAAATGTATCTTTCACATATGGGTTTTAAAAAACAAGGAAGATCCTTGGTGAATAAAACCTTGATTGTTGGCATTTATCAAAAAACAACCAATAATTTAATTGTGAAAGTATTGAAAAACGCAAAGAGTAAAAATCTTTTGCAGTTTGCAAAAAACCACATTTCTTCAAAATGTCTTGTATATACTGATTCTTGAAAAGGATATTGCGATTTTAAATCAGTTTTCACTAAGCATGAAACAGTTAACCATCAAGATGGCTATGTTTCAAAAATTGGTGTAAATACCAACCAAATTGAATCAGTTTGAAAACATATAAGAAGAACCTTTAAAACACATATCAAAGTTGCAAAACATCATGTTCATTTATATGCTAAAGAAGCTGCATATAAATTCAACAAGATACCTAGTTTTGAAACTGTAATTCTATGTTTGATTTAAAAATGTGGGGAGAAGTCCGTAGATAGGCTTTTCTCAGCATTTATGTGATAAAATTAAAATAGTACATAAAGGGAGAAAAGCCTAATTTTATTTATATAAATGGTGTAATTGATAGTTTAACCTATCAAAGTAGTCAAGGAATAACAGTAGATATTTTCTTTTTAAAAGTAGGAATTATTTTTACTATTTTCTTAATGCCAATTTGTTCTGGCTGTAGTATAATTTGATTTATTATTAAAAGATTAATTTTTAAAAAATAGAGGTGAATAATGAAAAATAATGATTCATTTATTGAAATGATAAATAAAACTTTGGATAAAACAGTTAATTTAGATTTTAAAACTTTAAAAGGTCATAATATTATATTTATTGTTGATATGGTTAATGGCTTTGCTAAAAAAGGAAATTTATTTTCACCTAATATTAATTCAATTATTAAACCAATTAAAAATTTATTAGCAAAAGTAAATACTAATGAAACCAAAGTTATTGCTTTTAATGATGCTCATAATGAACATAGTCCCGAATTCCATAATTTTCCTAGTCATTGTTTGGAAAATACTATTGAATCAGATTTAGTAGAAGAATTAAAATTTGACAATATTAAGATTATTAAAAAAAATAGTACTAATGGTTTTTTTGCTTTTGATTTTAAGCCAAATTTACAATGGGATAACATTATTATTGTTGGTTGTTGTACTGATATTTGTATTTATCAATTTGCTATTAGTTGTAAAACTTGATTTAATCAGCACAATAAAGAAGTAAATGTTATTGTTCCAATGACAATGACAAATACTTATGATCAACCAGAGCATCCAGCTCATATTTTAAATCAATATGCATGATATTCAATGCTTAAAAATGGCATTACTATTGTTAAGGATGTTATTTAATTAAAGTAGAGTTTTAAATAAAATAAATTTATATAAATAATAAATTTTATCCATATTATTTAATAATTTTTATATTTAGAATAGAAATTATGATAAAATAATAAAATAATTTAATAAATGTTTATAACTAATATAGAAATTAATCTATATTAGGTTTTATTAAATTAAAATATTAGAAAAGGAAGATTAAAAGATGGCTAGTAAAGTAATCCAATCAGAAAGTGAGTATCAAGAACTTGAAAATCAACAATTAATAATAAATATTTTTGAAAAATTTGAATTTAATTTAAATTTTATAAATATGAGTTATGAAGATTTATTAATATTAAATATAAAATTATTAAATAATGAATTTAATGATGTTTATCAAGAGATTATTAAGAATAATGAAATAAATGAAAAATTATCTTTCATTTTTATTGAATGTATTAATCAAGGTTTTTCTGAAGAAAAAGCACAATATTCTATTCAAGAACAAATAACTAAGCATATAGTAGAAAGTTTTTTAATTAAAGAACAAGAACAAAAAATGGTAAATGAAATAAATCAATTTGATTTTATAAATGCACCATCAACTAGTACTGGTATATATCATTTACCATCATTTAAAATACAACTTAACTTATAATTACATTTATTTAGATTATTATTTGCAAAAAAATGTCATAATATAATATTGTAAATTAATAAGTGAAAAACAACTAAGTAAATTATATAAAAACCATTCTTTTCAGAATGGTTTTTATATAACTATATTTTAATGTTTTATTAAATTTATTATTAGGAAATTATTTTTTACCTAATAATGTAAACATTTTCTTTTTGTATACTTCAACACCAGGTTGGTTAAATGGGTCAACACCTAATAATTTTGCACTAACAGCACAAGCCTTCATAAAGAAATAACTAGCATAACCAAACATTTTGCTATCCATTGTATCCCATTCTAATAAAATATTTGGAGTTTTTCCTACTATTTCATCACTATGAGCTTCAATAGTTCCTTGTAAGGCAATATTATTAATTTCATGTAAAGAATGTTTTGTTAAATAGTTTAATTGATCATTGTTTTCTTTATCAAGTGGAATTTTGATATCTTCATTAGGTTTTTTGATTTTTATTACTGTTTCAAAAAACATTTTTGAACCTTCTTGAATAAATTGGCCCATTGAATGTAAATCAGTTGAAAAAACAACACTAGCTGGTAATAATCCTTTGCCATCCTTACCTTCTGATTCACCAAATAATTGTTTTCATCATTCACATAACATTTGCATTTGTAATTCATAGCTTACTAAAATTTCAACTGCTTTATTATTAGTTTTATGTAAATGATAGCGAGAAACTGCATATAAATAAGCATTATTAACATCAATTTTATCACTTTTACATTCTTTTGCTGCTAATTGTGCACTAGCAATAATTTCTTCACAGTTAATTCCTGCTACCATCATCGGAAAAATACCAACAGGAGTTAAAACAGAGTATCTACCACCGATATTATCGGGGATAACAAAGCTTTCATATCCTTCTTCTTTTGCCAAATCATGGAGTACTCCTCTTGTTTTATCAGTAGTAGCGATAATTCTGTTATTAACAATATTCTTATTTTTCTTTTGTTTAATTAATAGTTCTTTTAACAAACGAAAGGCAATTGCTGGTTCAGTAGTAGTTCCTGATTTAGAAATAACATTAATGGCAAATTCTTTATCTTTTAAATATGATAAAACTTGGTGAACATAAGTTGAACTCATATTATTACCCATATAAATTACTTTAACAGGAGCAGTATTATTAAATAAACCTTGCACCATATCAATTCCTGCTCTAGCACCTAAATATGATCCACCAATACCAATTACTACTAAAACTTGTATTTCTTTTTGTAGTTTCAATGCTAGAGTTTTCATTCGCTTTCAAGACTCTTGAAAAGTAATGTCTTTTTGGTATGCAAATGGAAAATCAATTCATCCTAATCAACCATCTTCATTTTTAGCATTACTTTCCAGTTCGGCGTTAATCGCCGTTACTTTTTCTTGATATAAAGTTGATAATTCTTTCATATCTAAATTAGTAAACTTTAAATTAGTTTTTATCACTATTCTATAACCTCCTTATAGTATTTAAAATTAAAATATTAATTCGTAATAATACTATTTAATATTTATAATAAAAATATAGTTGTAAAAATTTTAGATTGCAAGAAAAAAATAAAAAATATTGCTATTTAATGGCAATATTTTTTATTATTTGGAAGAAAAATAGTATTTTAATTATTTTCTTCTTTTTTAAATCAATTATCAACAGTTTCTCTTATTGGTGCAAATCCTTTACCATTTTCTTCAATTGAAGAATTATTGTTTGCCACTAATCCTTGTTCTTTTGTACTTAAACTTAATTGTTGTTTAGTATGATCAATACCTGTTATTTCTGCTTTAACTGATGTACCAATTGTAAAATAATCACTAACATTTTTAACAAATTTAGGGGTAATACGACTAATGTGAATTAAACCAGAAAATCCATTTGGACACTTACAAAAAACTCCAAATTCCTTTATTCCAGTTGGAGTTACGGTAATAATGTCACCAACTTGAAATTGTTGAACATTTGATTCATTTTCTTCATTTTTAATAATTGTACTCATAATAAGTTAATTCCTCTTTCTTTTGTATAATTTAATAATACATAAAAATATTATAACATTATATTTAATCTTGAAGTTAAAATTAATAATATTAATTTTATGAATTTCTAAACATTAGAATGAGAAATTATTAATTGATTTTAAATTTAAAGATTATTAGAATATTAAATTTGTTAGCAACTTGTTTGTTTTTAAAGAAATGAATGTTATTTGTAACAATATCACTAATTTTTTTTAATATTTTTCTTTATTTTATACTTAAAACGGTAATTTAAAATAAATATTTTTATTTTATAAATATTATTAAAAATATTGGAATTTATTATAGTAATCCAGATTTTTCAAGTAATTCTTCTAGAAAAGTTCCCTTGATTTTTTTTAATGCACCTCTACGGAAAATTTTTAAGATGAGAGGAACTTGTATATCATTAATTTTTTTCTTATCTCATAAAATATGAGTTGAATTCAATAGTACTCTAATATCATATGCTGAAGCAAAAACTTCTGGTATTCCTCTATCAACGTTTAATAATTTATAGACGGCTTCCATAGCAGTTCTCACTGAATATTCGGTTGTAAAAACTGTATCATCTTCAGTTTCACTAAAATTACCAATAAATGCTAAATTTTTTGAACCTTCTGGAACTACTAAAAGACGATCACCAATTTCTCTTGGCATAAAATATGAGGTAATAAATGGCATATAAACTGGTACCACATTACATGAGTTTTTAGCAAGTTAAAAGATTTCTTCTTCAGGAACACCAATATGATATAATCACTCTTGAGCTATTTCCATGCCAGAACATTCAGTAATACTTTTTTAATATAATCTCCTTCCTTATTTGAAAGTAATCCATAGATTCAAACAACTAATTGATCATCTGATTGGCGGCTTTTAAAGTGTGGTTGACGATTTAAGGTATAACTTAAAATTCAACTGGAATCGATAGCTGTAACAATTCCACCAGTTACAACTTTTTTAGCATATGGATCTCTTTTACTAATTTTTTCAATATAAGGTGCCATTTTTTTATCTATAGTTGTTAATGTTGCTGAGATAAATCAACTTTCTTTTGGTAAATTTGCATAAAATTTTTCTGGTTTTCCAAAATCTTCACTTTGCTTTGCCAAATTTTCTCATAATTCTCAACTTCCACCTAATTGGAGTTGTTCACTAATTGGTGCTGGAGTATTATGATCGCCGTATGTTGTACTTTCAGTAATACTGCCATTAGTTACAAAAACGAAATCATTTTCTTTTAATATTATTTGTTGTTCTTTATTCTTTTTTTGAAAAATGATTTTTTTTGCAATTTTTTCATTATGTTCATTTTCTGAAAGGCTTTTCTCCCTTTATGTACTATTTTAATTTTATCACATAAATGCTGAGAAAAGCCTATCTACGGACTTCTCCCCACATTTTTAAATCAAACATAGAATTACAGTTTCAAAACTAGGTATCTTGTTGAATTTATATGCAGCTTCTTTAGCATATAAATGAACATGATGTTTTGCAACTTTGATATGTGTTTTAAATGTTCTTCTTATATGTTTTCAAACTGATTCAATTTGGTTGGTATTTACACCAATTTTTGAAACATAGCCATCTTGATGGTTAACTGTTTCATGCTTAGTGAAAACTGATTTAAAATCGCAATATCCTTTTCAAGAATCAGTATATACAAGACATTTTGAAGAAATGTGGTTTTTTGCAAACTGCAAAAGATTTTTACTCTTTGCGTTTTTCAATACTTTCACAATTAAATTATTGGTTGTTTTTTGATAAATGCCAACAATCAAGGTTTTATTCACCAAGGATCTTCCTTGTTTTTTAAAACCCATATGTGAAAGATACATTTCATCAATTTGCACTGTACCTTCAACAATAAATTGAGGTTTTTGTTTTGCAATACGTGTTCTGATTTTATGAGTCATTCTTCAAGCAGTTTTCAAAGTCACTCCCAATTCTTTTGCAATATCTGTTGATGGAATTCCATGTTTGGTGTTTATTCATCTAAAGATAAGATAAAACCAAGATGTTAAAGATGTTTGTGACCTTGAAAATATGGTGCCTGTGAGAATGCTAAATGTTTGATTACATTTTAAACATCTCATTCTTTTTAAATCAGAAGTATTCAAATTAAAACTAAAACACCTAATAAATTTGTTTTCTTTCAAATTTGCTATATATGCAAGACATTGCTGTTCAGTTTGAAAAGCATTTTTGAATTCATTCAGTTTCATTATTCCCTCCACAAGTACATGTGGGGAGAAGTCCGAAAAATAATTCAATTATTTTTTTACAAGCCTCTTCATTTAAAGTAAACTTACCATCATCTTCTGTTCTTTTCCCTTGTTGATGAATAAGTCGACACTTAGAATAATTTGGATCTTCTTTATTTAATCAGTATGGATGGGTTAAACTTTATTGGACACTAATTACATAGACAAGTGAACAAAGAAAGGAACTATAATTATGGCCAATATTAACTCATATACCGATGAATTTAAAAAACAAATAGTAGCTTTATATCAAAGTGGCAAATCAGTATCTTGCCTTGTTAAAGAATATAATGTCACAAGAGCAGCTACTTACAATTGAATTAAGCAATTTACTAATTCAGGTAGTTTTAAAACTAAAGATAATCGTTCTGTTGAAGAAAATGAATTAATTAAATTAAGAAAAGAATTAAAACAATTAAGAATGGAAAATGATATTTTAAAGCAAGCAGCACTAATAATAGGCAGAAAGTAGAGATTATTGCAAATAATAAATCTAAATATAAAATTCGCACAATGTGTCATTTTTTAAAAATCTCTAAATCAACATATTATTTTAATTTAAAGAAAAAAGAAAATAAAATAAAAAATAATATTTATGAACAAGCTGTTATTAGTGCTTTTAAAAAAAATAAAGAAGTTTATGGTACTAGAAGATTAAAAGTCATTCTAGAAAACCAAGAAATTTATTTATCAAGACGAAAAATTAAAGAAATTATGAATAAACATAATTTAATATCAAAATACACTAAATTATCATTCAAAAATTATCATAATAAAGTCAATGATAGTCAAATAACCAATCTTGTTAATAGAAACTTTAATAATATAATTAAAAATGAAGTTATTGTTAGTGATTTAACTTATGTTCAAGTAAATGGTAAGTGAAACTATATTTGTTTATTAATTGACCTATTTAACCGCGAAATAATTGGACATAGTGTAGGTACTAAAAAAGATGCATCATTAGTATATCAAGCATTTATGCACTAAAATCGCTGTTTAAAAGATATTCAAATATTTCATAGTGATCGCGGTAATGAATTTAATAATAAAATTATTGATAAACTTTTACTAGCATTCAATATTAATCGCTCTTTAAGCAAAAAAGGTTGTCCTTATGATAACGCTGTTGCTGAAGCAACCTTTAAAACTTTCAAAACCGAATTTATTAATGATAAAAATTTTACATCATTAATCCAATTAAAATTAGAATTATTTGATTACATCAATTGATATAACAACATAAGAATTCACGGCACTTTAAACTACTTAACTCCAGTTAATTATCAAAAAAAAATGTCTACCAAAAAATAGTCCTAAAAAGGGTTGCCATTCCAGTGTCATTTTTTAAAACTCTCTAAATCAACATATTATTTTAATTTAAAGAAAAAAAATAAAATTCAAAATAATATTTATGAACAAGCTGTTATTAGTGCTTTTAAAAAAAATAAAGAAGTTTATGGTACTAGAAGATTAAAAGTCATTCTAGAAAACCAAGAAATTTATTTATCAAGACGAAAAATTAAAGAAATTATGAATAAACATAATTTAATATCAAAATACACTAAATTATCATTCAAAAATTATCATAATAAAGTCAATGATAGTCAAATAACCAATCTTGTTAATAGAAACTTTAATAATAGAGTTAAAAATGAAGTTATTGTTAGTGATTTAACTTATGTTCAAGTAAATGGTAAGTGAAACTATATTTGTTTATTAATTGACCTATTTAACCGCGAAATAATTGGACATAGTGTAGGTACTAAAAAAGATGCATCATTAGTATATCAAGCATTTATGCACTCAAATCGCTGTTTAAAAGATATTCAAATATTTCATAGTGATCGCGGTAATTAATTTAATAATAAAATTATTGATAAACTTTTACTAGCATTCAATATTAATCGCTCTTTAAGCAAAAAAGGTTGTCCTTATGATAACGCTGTTGCTGAAGCAACCTTTAAAACTTTCAAAACCGAATTTATTAATGATAAAAATTTTACATCATTAATCCAATTAAAATTAGAATTATTTGATTACATCAATTGATATAACAACATAAGAATTCACGGCACTTTAAACTACTTAACTCCAGTTAATTATCAAAAACAAATGTCTACCAAAAAATAGTCCTAAAAAGGGTTGCCATTCCATATTTATTGATTAATGTATTTAATTTTAGATTAAAATATTAATTAGTAAAAATATAGTCTAATGGTATATCTCAATTATCGTGATTAATTATATAATGAATTTTTTGAATAGCAAAACCAAGTCCTATTTTACTAAAGTTAAATTTATTTTTAGATAAATAACGGTCGTAAAAACCTTTACCATAACCAATACGGTAATAATCTTTATCAAAGGCAATTAATGGTACTAACATACAATAAATTTGACTTCCTATAACTTTTTGGCAATTTAAACTTGGTTGTCCAATTTTAAAATCATTATCAAATACGATATCGTTTCAACTATTAATAAAGTAAAATTCCAAATGTTCACCATTCATTCTTGGTAAACAAACTTGTTTTAGATTTTTTCATAATAATTCAATAATTTCTTTAGTTTCTACTTCATATGGTAAGGAATTATAAAGAGCAAATACATTATTTTGTTTAAAATAATGTGATTCATTAAATTTATTGAAAATAATTTTATTTCACTTTTGATAATTATTTTTAGAAACATTTTTTAATTTTTTTAAATAAATGGTTCTTAAACTAATTTTATCCTTAATTTCCATTTCCATTTTTTTCACATTCTTTCTCAATTATTTTATTAATACCATTAATACCAATAAGGGCACATTTAATTCGATTACGCTGTCTTGGTACATTTTTAAAAGCAATCATATTTTCAATTATTTTATCATTAAATTGCTTTTCTGATAACATTGCTTGATAATTAATAATAATTTCTTTTATTTGTGATATTGTTTTACCTTCAATTAAAATACAAAAAAGATCGGTTGCTGCAGTTGAAATAGCACACCCAATTCCAGTAAAGCGTGCGCTATTAATAACTTTATTTTTAATAGAAATTTCAACATGAAAATTATCAACACATGATTCATTGTTTTGATGATATTTCAAACTATTTGGTAAATTTTTAAAACTTTTATTTTTTGGATTACTATAGTGTTCAACAATTAGTTTGCGATAATAGTCTTGATTGTTATTAAAAGAATTCATTTAAAAAATCTCCTCCTTCATTAATCCCTTTTTTTAAAGATATTACTAATAAGTCAATATCTTTTTTACAATTATATATGTAAAAACTAAGACGAATTGTTACTTCAGCGTTAATTATATTAGGTAATAATTTAGCACAATAAGTTCCACTGCGTACGCATATATTTTGTGTTCCTAAAAAATTAGCAACATCTTGTGCAAATACTTTTTTAATATTAAATATTATGTTACTACTATTGCCATCAATATTATAAATTTCAATATTATTTCCTAAATGCGCTGTTAATTGTTCAATTGCGTATTTTTTTAGTAAAATTTCATGATTTCTAATATTTTCAATACCAATGTTTAATAAATACTTAATAGCTGCACCTAGCCCAAATACACCCGCAATATTTTGTGTTCCACCTTCAAAACGATAAGGACTATTTAATAAGTTAAATTTCCCATTTTCATAAATATCACCATTCATGCCTCCGCCCAATATTAGTGGATCTAGCATATTTAATCATTCGTTTTTTCCTCAAAAGACACCGATTCCAGTTGGACCAAAAACTTTATGACCAGAAAATCCAAAAAAATCAATATTTCAATTTTTAACATCATTTTTTATATGTCCTATTGATTGTGCACCATCTATTATTACTAAAATATTTTTAAAAATTCAATTATCACTTTTAACATTTTTTTTACCATATTCTTTAATAAAATTAGTTAATGTTTCAGTATCATTTTCTATTGCTAAAGAATTATTAATATTTGCAAAAGCAACTATTCTGGTTTTAGGTGTTAAAACTTTTTTTAAACTTTCAACAGTAATGAATCCTTGTTTATTTGTTTCAATAAATTTTATTTTAATTTTTTTAGTTTGTATCAAACGATAAAATGGTAAGAGTAATGAGCTATGTTCTAAAGTGGTTAATAAAATTTCATCATTTTCTTGTAAATATTTTTCTAAGCCAAAAGCAATTTGATTATAAGCAAAAGTTGCTGAAGGACAAAAAACTATTTCGTTTTCGTTACTATTAATAAATTTACTAATTGTTTTTCTAGTATCTTCAAATATATCATTTCCCTTAACAGCAAGTTGATAATCTTGACTATGTGGATTAATACAATATTTTTCATAATAATCGCTAACAGCATCAATAACTATTTGTGGTTTTAGTGAAGAAGCGGCTGTATCTAAATAAACTAAATCAGGATTATTTTTAAAAAAGGGAAAATCATTTTTAAAGATATTATCATTAATGTTTATTTTTTTATTCATATTTACTCCTATATCATTACACCAAATATAATATACTTATACTAATGATTATACACTTAATTTTGTGCTAATTTTCTTAAAATTAAAAAATGAATAAAATATTATTTGTGCACTATAAAGTAATAATATTTAAAAAAAATAATATTTTAAATTTTTTAAAATAAATAAGGCTTTTCTCCCTTTATGTACTATTTTAATTTTATCACATAAATGCTGAGAAAAGCCTATCTACGGACTTCTCCCCACATTTTTAAATCAAACATAGAATTACAGTTTCAAAACTAGGTATCTTGTTGAATTTATATGCAGCTTCTTTAGCATATAAATGAACATGATGTTTTGCAACTTTGATATGTGTTTTAAATGTTCTTCTTATATGTTTTCAAACTGATTCAATTTGGTTGGTATTTACACCAATTTTTGAAACATAGCCATCTTGATGGTTAACTGTTTCATGCTTAGTGAAAACTGATTTAAAATCGCAATATACTTTTCAAGAATCAGTATATACAAGACATTTTGAAGAAATGTGGTTTTTTGCAAACTGCAAAAGATTTTTACTCTTTGCGTTTTTCAATAATTTCACAATTAAATTATTGGTTGTTTTTTGATAAATGCCAACAATCAAGGTTTTATTCACCAAGGATCTTCCTTGTTTTTTAAAACCCATATGTGAAAGATACATTTCATCAATTTGCACTGTACCTTCAACAATAAATTGAGGTTTTTGTTTTGCAATACGTGTTCTGATTTTATGAGTCATTCTTCAAGCAGTTTTCAAAGTCACTCCCAATTCTTTTGCAATATCTGTTGATGGAATTCCATGTTTGGTGTTTATTCATCTAAAGATAAGATAAAACCAAGATGTTAAAGATGTTTGTGACCTTGAAAATATGGTGCCTGTGAGAATGCTAAATGTTTGATTACATTTTAAACATCTCATTCTTTTTAAATCAGAAGTATTCAAATTAAAATTAAAACACCTAATACATTTGTTTTCTTTCAAATTTGCTATATATGCAAGACATTGCTGTTCAGTTTGAAAAGCATTGTTGAATTCATTCAGTTTCATTATTCCCTCCACAAGTACATGTGGGGAGAAGTCCGATAAATAATTGGTAATTAGTTATTTCATTTTAAAATTAATTAGAAAAAACTATCCCTTAAATATAAATTTTATGTTAAGATATCTTAGTAAAATAAATTAAAAAATCTTTTTTTGCTATAGATTTAATTAAAAGGAGTGAATAAAGTGCGCAATATTCTTGCCTTAGTTGCAGCTTTCACGTTATCATCAACATCAACTATGTCTATTATAGCTTGTAATAATTCAAATGAAAGAGGCACAACTAATGTTTTCGACTGAAATAGTGCTTTTATAGATACAAGTACTACGACTGACACCTTTTTTAATTACTTATTAAATAATCCCAACAGTGGATGAGGTAAAACATTATATACTGATATTAATCAATATATTAATCTTTCAATTTTAAAAAATACTCCAGAATATAAAGATGATTATCTTGCTGCTTTGACAGCAGCTCAATCTGAAATGGAAAATAAAATAAAATCATTACAAGCAAAATATGGTCGTTCATGAGAAAAACAATGAAAGAAAGTATTGGGCGATGATGATGTTAATACTTACATTGATAATATTTTAAAAAAGAGTGCTTTAGGTATTATTCAACGTAGTTATGTTACTAGTAATTATAAGGATTATAAATACTACAATCAAAATGAAATTAATATTTGATTAAAGGATTTATGAGAACAAGTAAAGAGCGAAAACAATCCAAATGGTACTTATGATAGTGTACAAGAATACATTAATGGTAAAGCAGGTAGTATCGCTCTTGGTAAATATTCTAGCAAAATTTGAATTGTTGCTAATGCTAATAATTCAGAATCAGATGCTATTGCAAAATTAAACGATAATGTCAAAATTGCTAAAACATGAACTGGTGTTAATATTAGTCTTCCTGTTGTAAAAACTAGTGATGATAAGAATGATAGTAATTATGAAACAGATTCATACAATACTATTGATGGCTTATTAAGTGATAATCAATCTAAAATAGCTAAAGTAATGTTAAGAAATCAAGAATTAATTTGAACTCGTCAAATTGTTATTCCTTTTGACTATACTGCTAAACCTTTACAAGAAAAGATTAATGCTTCTCAGTTTTCTCAAAATAAAACTAAAATTAATGAAATTTTAAACAATATTAGAACCAATGGTTTCGATCAAACATTCACCGAAGAAAAAGGGGCCGCTATTACTGATGTTAGTAAAACTGGTGATTTAGGATTAATGGATATTACTAAATCTTCACAAGAGAATAGTCCTTTTTATTATTACTTATATCGTTATGTAACTAGTGCTGAAGGTGTTGGTAAAAATGTTGATGGTATTCAACCATATAAATTAACACAATTTACTTCACCAACTGACAAGGAAAAGGGTTTAGATGACTTAATTCCTTATATAGACCGCGATAGTATTAAAGATAAAGGTAAAGATGGTACTAGTCAATATAATGATTTAGTTTATATGAAAGATATAAAAGGACCACAACTTCCTGATGCTGCAGTTAATAATGGACCTGGAGTTGGCATTTTTATTGATACTGGTGGTATTCATTTTATTCAAACGCCAGGTATCACATATCAACAGCAAGACAAACCTAAAAGCGATGAATTAACTTATAATATAATTAAAACATTTAAAAATCATAGAAAAGATACTTATCAGTGAAAAGACTTAGCACCGTTATCTGAGCGTCCAGGTGGATTATCTGATTCTCCTTATCTTGATTATTTACAAACTGGTTTTTTATTACAAAAATATACTCCAAATACAACTCCTACTTTTAATTTAAATGATGCATTAACAGCCTTTACTGGAGGTACTGGAGGTACTGGTAGCATTGGTGATGCAACTTGATGAGATTATAATTTATACTTTAATAATAACTCAAGTTTAATTCATTGAAATTTACAGGATATATTTGGTTCAAGTCCTCTTGATCCAACTGATAAGAAAATTAATGACTTTGTTGAAAAAATGAAAAGTTGATTTGATAAAACTAAAGAAAATCGTTGAAACAATAGACAAGGTATTAATATTAATGCAACATTTAAGGATAATATTATAAAAACTAATAATACATGAGATGGCTTTACACAAGATGCACCAGTTGCTCGTATGGATACTAATATTGCTAATTATCTAGATGTTGTTGGGAAACGAACATTATGATGATATGATCCAAGTATCATTAGTTCTTAGACGGGAGGTATAAAAAATGAAAAAGATAAAAAAGATTTTACCATTATTAACTTCAGTTACTCTTTTATCTGGCCCTGTATTATTATTAGTTGCTTGTGATAATGAACGTGATATGAGTAATTTACCTAGTGGTAAAATTCCTGATGATTATAAAAATCGTGTATTATTTAATTTTTTAGGAGTAAACTTTAATGAAACGATTTCTGCTCAGTTTAAGAATACTTATTCACAAGGTCTTGATTTTATTTTAAAAGATGTTGAAGGAACAATTGCTCAGCAAAAATTTTATGAATTTTTTCATAAGAAACTTCATTATAGTGAAGACACAAAAAATGCAAATGGTACTACTACAATGGGAGAAGCCAATAAAGCTTTTATAAAACTTAAAGATGATTTAGGATTAAATTTATTAACTCAAAAGTACTTAAGTGGTATTAATAAAGCTAATTCACTAGATAAAGTATCAGCAGCAGATAATAATGAGTTATTATTTCAAAATCAAAGTTGACATCAGGATGGTACAAGTAAATTTAATTATCAAAATGTAGAATTTTATAAAGAAAAAAATAAAGATACTGATAAAGTTAATGATCCTGATCAAATATTTACTCCTGATAGTTTATATAAAGATTATGGTGATAAAGATGCTGCTTTTGATGAACAATTAGCTGCCATTGCTAAACATCCAGATGACAATTATAGTAATGAAATTGGTAAATTATTACCAAATGATGCTAAAAAATGAAATAGTAGTGCTGGTATTAATAAAACACAAAAAGGTCTTTCTGGTACTGATATTCCAACTTATTCAAAATATTTAAAACGTTTCCAATGATTATTACGTTTTCGTTATCAACAATATTATCAATATCAAATTTTACCAGAATTAAATCAAACTTTATTTACAATGTCTTATATTTTAGACAATATTGTTGATATTAAAGATAATGAAGCAGGTAAACCTATAATTTCAACCCAAACAAATAACCTTTACATAAGTCAATTACAAGATACTACTGGTTGACAAAAGAGTAACTATAATGTAAATTGAAACTTTACTACTGATTTAGCAAATGCGCAAAGCATTGATCAAAAATGAAATAGTAGTCCTTCTGAATCTCCAAAGTGAGAGTCGATTGTTAAAAATGATGATTCAGGAAAAGAAAAAACTTTAAATTCTGATTTTTTTACTCAATTAACAAGCGGTAATGCCTCAACTATTAGTGAAATTGATCCTAATTTTGGTGCTAATGGTTTCTTAAGTACTGCTACTACTACCCAAGAAGCTGCAAGTTGAGTAACTAATGGTGGATTACATTACACTACGAATAATAATATTGCTACATTTACTTACTCTGCTCCTATTTATTTCCTAAACCTTTTACAAAATTTAGATTTTAGTTTTTTAAATAATAAAAACAAAGGCTGAGTTCCAGAAATTAGTAATTTAATTCATTCATGAAACAATAGTGGTAATGCTAGTCTTGAGACAGATTTCTCTAAGTATATAAGGGGTGATGCTAACGAAAGCACTATTACCCAAGAAACAAAGTGAAATATATTTTGACAAATGTTATATTCTATATCTGCTAGTGATTCTGCAACTAACGATTCACCAGTAGCTGAAAACTTTAAAATCGCTGCTCAAAATTTATTTCCAACATATATTCCAAAAAATAATATATATGAAGAAGGATTTTGAAATAAGGTAAAAGAGTTTTATCCATAATAATACTTAATATTTTAATTTATACTTATAAAGTAATTTGAGGTGAAATATATGACAAATAAAGCATGCATTTTTTGTACAATTATTAAAGATACAAATAACTTAATTTTTGAAGATACAAATACAGCAGCATTCATGGATATCAATCCCGTAACTAAAGGACACATTCTAGTAATTCCAAAGCAGCATTTTGAAACTTTTATTGATACTACACCCAAAATAGTGAGTGATGTTAGTATCACAACTCATAAAATTGCTAATTTGCTAATAAAAACTATTCCCGAAATTAAAGGATTTAATATTTTAACTAATAATGGTAGCGAAGCATTTCAAGAAGTGTTTCATTATCATGTTCATATTATTCCAAAATATATTCGTGAAAAAGGGTTTTTAATTAATAGGACAAAAGAAAATGTTAAAATTGATGATATTAATAATATTAAAAAAATACTAAAATCACAATTAATGTAAAAAATATTTAAGGAGGAAAAAAATGAAAAGTCTTAAGTTATTAACTTTACCTAAAATATTAATGCTAATTGGTGCTGTATGAATTATTGTTTTTAGTTTATTGTATGCAGCGGGATTTATAACTTATAGTTTCTATGGCTGAAATGAAAATGGAGCTACATTAGTTATAATAGGTATTATTTATATTCTAATACCATTTTCAGTTAAACCTGGATTATGATCAAGACTATGAGCACTATTTATATCATTTCTTTCAGTTATAATAGTTATTGGTTTATTTGTTGGCAAAGATGTAGATTATAAGTCAACATGAACTTATATTAATGCTTTACCACATATTATCATGGCGTTTGGCTCTATTTTATGAATATTTAATAGTAAATAAGTCATAAAATAATTATTAATAACTTAAAATATTGGTTGAAAATAGTATTAAACCAATTTTTAATAAATAATTAATAATATTTTTAGAGTTTATTTTCAACATAAATAATAAGAAAAAAATATTATAATAGTTATTAATTATCAAATTTTATAAAAATTATTAATTGATGAGTGGCATAACTACCTTTTTGTTTTCATCAAAAAAGCATTTTTTATTAATGATGCTATAATTTTAAGCATTAATAAAAAAATAAAGGAGATTGAGATATGAAAAAAAGAAAAGTATTACATTGTTCAAGTTGTAATAAAGAAATTAATGGTAATGATTTAGCTTCAAACTCAAAAACAGCAAGAAAAATTATGAAATGCCCAGAGTGTGCTAATCAATAATTTTTTTATTATTAATAAAATTTATATTATTATCAATAGTCCTTATCAACTAATTTTAAAAATTTTTACTGATTGTTTTAGATTTCTAAAACAATTTTCATCTTAATTGTTAATAAAACAAATTATAAATAAAAACAATACTAGTCTATATCTATTGATATCAAAGGCAAGAATATAAATAACTTATTTTTGAAATCAAAATATGGAGGAGTATTATATGTCTAAAAAAAATAAAAATTCAAAAATTATTGCCGGAATAATTAGTTCTGCGGTTTTAATTAGTGGTGCAACTACTGGTATTTTATATAATTCTGAAATGGAAGAAAATATTGAAGAAGAAATTGAAATTGAAAAGAAAAAAAACTTAGAAATAATTTTTCCTAAAGGAAAAAGAAATTTAGGTAAAATTTATATTGGACAAAACATAACTGCTATAAATGATGATGAAAAAGTAAAAAAAGAAATTATAGATATTTTTAGTAATAAATATAATATAGATGTAACTAGTTTGGAAATTAAAATTGTTAATAACCAAAATCAAGCAATAATTACTTCAATAAATGAAGATATTTATATTGGAACAGTAAAGCTTAAATATAGTCCTAATAGATCTTTTGTAACGTTAGATTATATTGTTCCTGATTTGAATATAAGAGATGAACAAGTTCCTACTTATTCTTATCAACAT
This sequence comes from Spiroplasma endosymbiont of Apeira syringaria, assembly GCF_964020205.1. Classification (NCBI taxonomy): domain Bacteria; kingdom Bacillati; phylum Mycoplasmatota; class Mollicutes; order Entomoplasmatales; family Spiroplasmataceae; genus Spiroplasma; species Spiroplasma endosymbiont of Apeira syringaria. The sequence goes on along the minus strand of NZ_OZ026543.1, from coordinate 951,255 downwards.
CATCAAGAAATTTTATTTGGAAAAAATAATATTTTAAATGATAATGAATTTAAAAATTTACCTGCTATAAATGATTTTATTAATATTTTAAATTAACAAGTTAAATTTAAAGCAAATGAAGAATCAAATAATGCTTTTAAAAAGTTGGAAAATAATAATGATAATTTTGAAAATTTTGAAGATTTAAAAAAACAATTTAATGATCATCATCTTTTATTTGATGGCAAAATTGATTTTTAATCATTTATTAAAACAATTAGTAATTATCATATAAATGCAAACATTGATGAATTAAAAACAGCAATATGTCGTTTTTATAATATTTTAGCTCAATTATATGGAAAAAATAATGTTTTTAAAATGTTAGAAAAAATTGAATTAGATCAAAAATTGTGAGAACAGTCTAAAAATAAATATGTCAGGAGAAGCATATTTTGGTTCTTGTAATAATAATATGTGTAATACTAAAATAATACTTGATACTGGATGGGTTACACTTTATTGGACACTAATTACATAGACAAGTGAACAAAGAAAGGAACTATAATTATGGCCAATATTAACTCATATACCGATGAATTTAAAAAACAAATAGTAGCTTTATATCAAAGTGGCAAATCAGTATCTTGCCTTGTTAAAGAATATAATGTTACAAGAGCAGCTACTTACAATTGAATTAAGCAATTTACTAATTCAGGTAGTTTTTAAACTAAAGATAATCGTTCTGTTGAAGAAAATGAATTAATTAAATTAAGAAAAGAATTAAAACAATTAAGAATGGAAAATGATATTTTAAAGCAAGCAGCACTAATAATAGGCAGAAAGTAGAGATTATTGCAAATAATAAATCTAAATATAAAATTCGCACAATGTGTCATTTTTTAAAACTCTCTAAATCAACATATTATTTTAATTTAAAGAAAAAAAATAAAATTCAAAATAATATTTATGAACAAGCTGTTATTAGTGCTTTTAAAAAAAATAAAGAAGTTTATGGTACTAGAATATTAAAAGTCATTCTAGAAAACCAAGAAATTTATTTATCAAGACGAAAAATTAAAGAAATTATGAATAAACATAATTTAATATCAAAATACACTAAATTATCATTCAAAAATTATCATAATAAAGTCAATGATAGTCAAATAACCAATCTTGTTAATAGAAACTTTAATAATAGAGTTAAAAATGAAGTTATTGTTAGTGATTTAACTTATGTTCAAGTAAATGGTAAGTGAAACTATATTTGTTTATTAATTGACCTATTTAACCGCGAAATAATTGGACATAGTGTAGGTACTAAAAAAGATGCATCATTAGTATATCAAGCATTTATGCACTCAAATCGCTGTTTAAAAGATATTCAAATATTTCATAGTGATCGCGGTAATGAATTTAATAATAAAATTATTGATAAACTTTTACTAGCATTCAATATTAATCGCTCTTTAAGCAAAAAAGGTTGTCCTTATGATAACGCTTTTGCTGAAGCAACCTTTAAAACTTTAAAAACCGAATTTATTAATGATAAAAATTTTACATCATTAATCAAATTAAAATTAGAATTATTTGATTACATCAATTGATATAACAACATAAGAATTCACGGCACTTTAAACTACTTAACTCCAGTTAATTATCAAAAACAAATGTCTACCAAAAAATAGTCCTAAAAAGGGTTGCCATTCCAACTTTAATAATAATCATCCAATATCAAAAGCAGTAGATTTATTACTAGAAAATACTGAAGATTTAACAACAGTTTTTAAACCTGGCGGTTTATATAAAGAATTAACAAAAAGATTAGTTGAAAAAATGTTGAATTCTGAAATGCAAAATTATTTAGGATATGAAAAAAATCAACATACTAATACTGAAAATGCTCGTAATGGTACAAGTTCAAAAAAATTAATAACTCAACAAGGTAAAATTGAAATTGATGTACCAAGAGATCGCAATAGTAATTTTACTCCTGTAATAGTTCCTAAAAGGCAAAGAAGATTTGATGGTTTTGATCAACAAGTTCTTTCCTTGTATGCAAAAGGAATGACATTATCTGACATTAGAATGCAGTTGCAAGAGTTATATCATGGTGCTGATATTAGTGAAAGTGTTATTAGTCAAATTACTGATGATGTTATTGATGATGTTAAAGCATGACAAAATCGACCATTAGAAAGTATTTATCCTATTGTTTATTTTGATTGTATAGTAGTTAAAGTACGACAAGATAAACGGATTATTAACAAATCAGTTTATATAGCATTAGGAGTTGATTTAGAAGGCAAAAAATATGTTTTAGGATTATGAATTAGTGAAAATGAAGGTTCTAAGTTTTGATTATCTAATTTCACAGAAATGAAAAATCGTGGCTTAAATGATATTCTTATTGCTTGTAGTGATAATTTAACAGGCATGTCAGAAGCAATACAATCAGTTTATCCTAAAACAGAACATCAATTATGCATTGTTCATCAAATTAGAAATAGTTTAAAATATGTTTCATACAAACATCGAAAAGGTCTATTTGCAGATTTAAAACCAATTTATAGTGCATGTAGTGAAGAACAAGCAATGCAAGCTTTAGAATCGTTTGAAAGTAAATGAAATAAACAACATCCTCAAATTACTAAATCTTGATATAAAAATTGAAAGATAAGGAAATGTTTAGTAATCTGTGTAACTTACAAAAATAACTATGTTTAATTAATTCTAGTAAATATAATTAAATGACTAGAAAGAGTGAGTTACAGATGGCTAAAAAAGATAACTTTAATAATAATGATCCAATATCAAAAGCAGTAGATTTATTACTAGAAAATACTGAAGATTTAACAACAGTTTTTAAACCTGGTGGTTTATATAAAGAATTAACAAAAAGATTAGTTGAAAAAATGTTGAATTCTGAAATGCAAAATTATTTAGGATATGAAAAAAATCAACATACTACTACTGAAAATGCTCTTAATGGTACAAGTTCAAAAAAATTAATAACTCAACAAGGTAAAATTGAAATTGATGTACCAAGAGATCGCAATAGTAATTTTACTCCTGTAATAGTTCCTAAAAGGCAAAGAAGATTTGATGGTTTTGATCAACAAGTTCTTTCCTTGTATGCAAAAGGAATGACATTATCTGACATTAGAATGCAGTTGCAAGAGTTATATCATGGTGCTGATATTAGTGAAAGTGTTATTAGTCAAATTACTGATGATGTTATTGATGATGTTAAAGCATGACAAAATCGACCATTAGAAAGTATTTATCCTATTGTTTATTTTGATTGTATAGTAGTTAAAGTACGACAAGATAAACGGATTATTAACAAATCAGTTTATATAGCATTAGGAGTTGATTTAGAAGGCAAAAAAGATGTTTTAGGATTATGAATTAGTGAAAATGAAGGTTCTAAGTTTTGATTATCTAATTTCACAGAAATGAAAAATCGTGGCTTAAATGATATTCTTATTGCTTGTAGTGATAATTTAACAGGCATGTCAGAAGCAATACAATCAGTTTATCCTAAAACAGAACATCAATTATGCATTGTTCATCAAATTAGAAATAGTTTAAAATATGTTTCATACAAACATCGAAAAGGTCTAGTTGCAGATTTAAAACCAATTTATAGTGCATGTAGTGAAGAACAAGCAATGCAAGCTTTAGAATCGTTTGAAAGTAAATGAAATAAACAATATCCTCAAATTACTAAATCTTGATATAAAAATTGAGATAATTTAATGGTTTTTATTAGTTATCCAGTAGAAATCAAAAGAGTGATTTATACTACAAATGCTATTGAATCTGTTAATAGTCAATTACGAAAAATCATCAGAAATAAAAAAGTTTTTCCTAATGATATGGCAGTTTTAAAAATATTTTACTTGGCAATTGAAAATATAACAAAAAAATGAACATTGCCTATTCAAAATTGAAATACAGCAATTGCTCATTTTATGATAAAATTTGAAGACAGAATTAATCTAAATTAGTAACTTTGTAAAACAAAGATACACAGATTATTAAAAAGCCTCTGCCTATTCAAAATTGAAATACAGCAATTGCTCATTTTATGATAAAATTTGAAGACAGAATTAATCTAAATTAGTAACTTTGTAAAACAAAGATACACAGATTATTAAAAAGCCTCGATATTGCAAAAGAATTGGGAGTGACTTTGAAAACTGCTTGAAGAATGACTCATAAAATCAGAACACGTATTGCAAAACAAAAACCTCAATTTATTGTTGAAGGTACAGTGCAAATTGATGAAATGTATCTTTCACATATGGGTTTTAAAAAACAAGGAAGATCCTTGGTGAATAAAACCTTGATTGTTGGCATTTATCAAAAAACAACCAATAATTTAATTGTGAAAGTATTGAAAAACGCAAAGAGTAAAAATCTTTTGCAGTTTGCAAAAAACCACATTTCTTCAAAATGTCTTGTATATACTGATTCTTGAAAAGGATATTGCGATTTTAAATCAGTTTTCACTAAGCATGAAACAGTTAACCATCAAGATGGCTATGTTTCAAAAATTGGTGTAAATACCAACCAAATTTAATCAGTTTGAAAACATATAAGAAGAACATTTAAAACACATATCAAAGTTGCAAAACATCATGTTCATTTATATGCTAAAGAAGCTGCATATAAATTCAACAAGATACCTAGTTTTGAAACTGTAATTCTATGTTTGATTTAAAAATGTGGGGAGAAGTCCGTAGATAGGCTTTTCTCAGCATTTATGTGATAAAATTAAAATAGTACATAAAGGGAGAAAAGCCTAAAAAAATTGCTGGTGTACAAATACAAACCTTTAATGATAGTGCTAATATAGTAGTTTTATCAGTTCAACATGCAAAATGGATTACTATTTATACTGGAAAAGGTAATTTAAAAGGTAATGTATGAAAATTAGAAGAATTACAGGAATAATATTATGTTTTGCTAAATTGTAAAGGTAAGTGCAACTAAATTATTTTTCTATCCAAATATTCTATCGGTGAAAGATAATTTAGTATTTTTCTTGGTCTTTGGTTTAAAGACAATATAAATTTATGAACTTCATTTTTACAAGTTTTTGAAAAATTAAATTTTTTAGGAAATTTTTCTCTAATTAAACCATTAGTATTTTCATTAGTACCTCTTTGTCAAGGTGAATATGGATTTGCAAAATAAATTTTCACATCTAAATTTTTTTCAAGTTGTTGTCAATTTGAAAATTCTTTACCACGATCAAAAGTAATGGTTTTAACAATATTTTTAGGAAGAATTGATAAATAATGGCTAATATTTTTGTTAATAACTTTAGTAGTTCTGTTTTTAACTAATATTGCTAAAGTAAATCGTGATACTCTTTCAACTAAAGTTATTAAACATTTTTTACTTTTGCCTCGTGATGATACTATAGTATCTCCTTCTCAATGACCAAGTGTTATACGATCATTAATATTAAGATCTCTTTCTTTAATTGATTTGCTATTGAATTTGCCACGATTTTCTTGAGATTTGCGTTTTTTGCCTTTTCTTCTTAAATTTTTACTAGTAACTTGATCAAGCAATCCAGAATAAATTCAATTGTAAATTGTTTTAAAACTAATAACTCATTGTTTATGAAAATTTTTAATTCTGCCATAAATTTGTTCAGGTGATCAGCCTAATAATAGTTTTTGTTGCACATATTTTACTAAATCTTTATTTTTAAACTTATGAAAAAAAATATGTGATTGTTTTCTATTTTCAGCTTTATTTTGTGCAATCAATGAAAAATAATTACTATTATCTTGATTTCTATTAATTTCTCGAATAATAGTACTAATATTTCGATTAAGATTTTTAGCTATTTCACTAATTTTAACTTTAAATTTCAATTGATTCTCAATATAAATTCTTTCATCTACGCCAAGATGTTTATAACTCATATAAAAACTCCTTACTTTTTTTATAAAATAAATTTAGCATTATGAAATTTTTATATGAGAATTTTTTTGCAATTTTATTTACTTGCACTTACAAGTATAATTCAGCAAATTATTTTAGGGAAATGTTTAGTAATCTGTGTAACTTACAAAAATAACTATGTTTAATTAATTCTAGTAAATATAATTAAATGACTAGAAAGAGTGAGTTACAGATGGCTAAAAAAGATAACTTTAATAATAATGATCCAATATCAAAAGCAGTAGATTTATTACTAGAAAATACTGAAGATTTAACAACAGTTTTTAAACCTGGCGGTTTATATAAAGAATTAACAAAAAGATTAGTTGAAAAAATGTTGAATTCTGAAATGCAAAATTATTTAGGATATGAAAAAAATCAACATACTACTACTGAAAATGCTCGTAATGGTACAAGTTCAAAAAAATTAATAACTCAACAAGGTAAAATTGAAATTGATGTACCAAGAGATCGCAATAGTAATTTTACTCCTGTAATAGTTCCTAAAAGGCAAAGAAGATTTGATGGTTTTGATCAACAAGTTCTTTCCTTGTATGCAAAAGGAATGACATTATCTGACATTAGAATGCAGTTGCAAGAGTTATATCATGGTGCTGATATTAGTGAAAGTGTTATTAGTCAAATTACTGATGATGTTATTGATGATGTTAAAGCATGACAAAATCGACCATTAGAAAGTATTTATCCTATTGTTTATTTTGATTGTATAGTAGTTAAAGTACGACAAGATAAACGGATTATTAACAAATCAGTTTATATAGCATTAGGAGTTGATTTAGAAGGCAAAAAAGATGTTTTAGGATTATGAATTAGTGAAAATGAAGGTTCTAAGTTTTGATTATCTAATTTCACAGAAATGAAAAATCGTGGCTTAAATGATATTCTTATTGCTTGTAGTGATAATTTAACAGGCATGTCAGAAGCAATACAATCAGTTTATCCTAAAACAGAACATCAATTATGCATTGTTCATTAAATTAGAAATAGTTTAAAATATGTTTCATACAAACATCGAAAAGGTCTAGTTGCAGATTTAAAACCAATTTATAGTGCATGTAGTGAAGAACAAGCAATGCAAGCTTTAGAATCGTTTGAAAGTAAATGAAATAAACAATATCCTCAAATTACTAAATCTTGATATAAAAATTGAGATAATTTAATGGTTTTTATTAGTTATCCAGTAGAAATCAAAAGAGTGATTTATACTACAAATGCTATTGAATCTGTTAATAGTCAATTACGAAAAATCATCAGAAATAAAAAAGTTTTTCCTAATGATATGGCAGTTTTCAAAATATTTTACGGACTTCTCCCCACATGTACTTGTGGAGGGAATAATGAAACTGAATGAATTCAACAATGCTTTTCAAACTGAACAGCAATGTCTTGCATATATAGCAAATTTGAAAGAAAACAAATGTATTAGGTGTTTTAATTTTAATTTGAATACTTCTGATTTAAAAAGAATGAGATGTTTAAAATGTAATCAAACATTTAGCATTCTCACAGGCACCATATTTTCAAGGTCACAAACATCTTTAACATCTTGGTTTTATCTTATCTTTAGATGAATAAACACCAAACATGGAATTCCATCAACAGATATTGCAAAAGAATTGGGAGTGACTTTGAAAACTGCTTGAAGAATGACTCATAAAATCAGAACACGTATTGCAAAACAAAAACCTCAATTTATTGTTGAAGGTACAGTGCAAATTGATGAAATGTATCTTTCACATATGGGTTTTAAAAAACAAGGAAGATCCTTGGTGAATAAAACCTTGATTGTTGGCATTTATCAAAAAACAACCAATAATTTAATTGTGAAAGTATTGAAAAACGCAAAGAGTAAAAATCTTTTGCAGTTTGCAAAAAACCACATTTCTTCAAAATGTCTTGTATATACTGATTCTTGAAAAGGATATTGCGATTTTAAATCAGTTTTCACTAAGCATGAAACAGTTAACCATCAAGATGGCTATGTTTCAAAAATTGGTGTAAATACCAACCAAATTGAATCAGTTTGAAAACATATAAGAAGAACATTTAAAACACATATCAAAGTTGCAAAACATCATGTTCATTTATATGCTAAAGAAGCTGCATATAAATTCAACAAGATACCTAGTTTTGAAACTGTAATTCTATGTTTGATTTAAAAATGTGGGGAGAAGTCCGTAGATAGGCTTTTCTCAGCATTTATGTGATAAAATTAAAATAGTACATAAAGGGAGAAAAGCCATATTTTACTTGGCAATTGAAAATATAACAAAAAAATGAAAATTGCCTATTCAAAATTGAAATACAGCAATTGCTCATTTTATGATAAAATTTGAAGATAGAATTAATCTAAACTAGTACTTTATAAAACAAAGATACACAGATTATTAAAAAGCCTCTTGTCAACTACTAAACTATCAATTTGATGCCCATCGTTTATTTGTTGAAATATTCCAAAAGTTTGACTTATTTTATCATTTTTATAAATTATTCCACGATCATCATCACCAGCAGAAATTGAGCCATCTGAACCAACTGCTAAACTATGAATATGATCACCATTTGTTCCTTGCATTAAACTAGTGCTTCCATTTTTACTGATTTTGCATACACCATTATTACTGCCAACATAAACAGTTTCAGTATTTTTATCAAATGTTAAAGCTCAAATTCAGTTTTTTGGTCCTGCTATTATAATTTTTTCAAAACTACGTACACCATCACTCTTATAAACAAAACCATTATCACTACCAACATAAACATTATCTTCATTATCAATTACTAAGGCTCTAACTGCCCAATATCCTTCTAATCCTGCCATTAAAATTTCTAATCCTGTTGGAGTAATCTTATAAACCTTATCTTCTTGTGCTCTAAAAATATTACCTTGTGAATCAACACCTAAATCATAAATGTTTCCATTTGTTAATTTTTGAGAAACAAAATTAGTAATACTATAATACAAATTAACTGTTCCTATATAATCACCTTTACCAATAATTGTAGCAGTACTATTATCTTGTCTTTTAATATCAAAATCATTAATAGTTAATGATTTAATTGCATGATTTGCTTCAATAATACCTATTAGTAAACTCATTTTAGATGGTGCTAAATCCTTCCCACTATTAATAAGTCCTAAATTATTATTTACTATTATATCTGCTAAGTTAATTGCACTATGTTTATTTTCTAAACTTTTTTTATTTTGAATATAATTAGTTGCAATATTAGTTTTTTCTTCAATTGTGTTTAATACATTAGTTAAATTTCCTGTTGTTGTTGCAAGTGTTAAAACACTTAATGTTTTTATTAATGTTTTCATAAGTACCCCCTTTTTGATACTACTAATAGTTTTTTATAGTATACAATATATATAATATATATTAAGACTTTTAAAATAAAATACAAATCTTTTAATTTTCCAACTTTGTAATTCTAATTAAATTGATATGTAGGTTAATTAAATAATTAATTAGACTATTTAATAGCCAACATCTTAAAATTAATGTATCTCAAGTAGTACCATTCACAATAAGTGAAATTGAATGAGTTCCTGTAATCCTTGTACTTATATCTGCAAAGCAATTTTTTTTGCGTAAAATTTCTTCACATTTTCCTTTAAATATATCTCTGATATTTGGAATATTTTACGATTCCGTTTACCACTTGCTTTCACATAATCAATACTATATTCTAATCGTACCTTGATTGCTTTTTTTGTCTCAATCTTAAAAGAAAAAGTCATATTTTCTCCAATAGAAACAAATTCAGCACCTAAAGCAAAATCAATCACATTTACACAATCAATATTGGTAAAACCAAAGATTTTCATTACCTCCATATTGCCTTTTTTCAAAAGGGTCCTACAACCGTGCTTTACAATCCAATCAGCATGATTGTTTTTACCATATCATTCCTTTGCAATTTTTGTAACCAAGTCAGGATGTGTTTTAGAAATATCATTTAAATTATTTGCTACACTTTTACGAACATAAAAAGAGGGATCGGCTTTTAATTGTTGTAAAATTTTAAGGATTGGATATGGGTTTTTTTAAAATTTGTTAATGCTTGTCCTCATGGTAATTGAGGACGACAACCTTCACTAGCAAGTCGTCGCACATGCTCATTATCATGCTTAGATCAAGCAAGCGTTTAATAATATTGATGAATAAAAAATGATTTATCAATAGCAGAGTGTATAAGTGGTTTAAAACAATCATAAATTAAAAATAAAATTATTTACTTATTTTAATGTAAAAATTAAAAAAATCTTAATTTTTACATTAAGATTAACAATAAAAAAAATTTGGCATCGTGCTATTTTCCCATTGCTGGTATTTTCGCCGCTGGAGTGCTTAACTGCTGTGTTCGAGATGGGAACAGGTGTGACCACTCCGCCATGGACACCAAATAGTTTAGCAATTGCTCCCTAAAAACTAGAAACAGACATCTTTAAATTTGATTACTTTTGATTTGCAATAGAGAATATATTCTTCAATAAATCTTCGATCTATTAGTATCAGTAAGCTGAACATATCACTATGCTTACACACCTGACCTATCAACCTTGTAGTATTCAAGGGATCTTACTTCTTTCGAATGAGAAATCTCATCTTGGAACTGACTTCGCGCTTAGATGCTTTCAGCGCTTATTCATGCCCTACATAGCTACCCAGCTGTGCCACTGGCGTGACAACTGGTGCACCAGAGGTAGGTCCATTCCGGTCCTCTCGTACTAGGAACAGCTTTCCTCAAATTTCTTGCGCCCACGACAGATAGGGACCAAACTGTCTCACGACGTTCTGAACCCAGCTCGCGTACCGCTTTAATGGGCGAACAGCCCAACCCTTGGAAGCGACTACACCTCCAGGATGCGATGAGCCGACATCGAGGTGCCAAACCTCCCCGTCTATATGAACTATTGGGAGAGATTAGCCTGTTATCCCCGGGGTAACTTTTATCCGTTGAGCGACGGCCTTTCCACACAGCACCGCCGGATCACTAAGCCCAACTTTCGTTCCTGCTCGACTTGTATGTCTCGCAGTCAAGCACCCTTTTACCTTTGCGCTCTACATATGATTTCTATTCATATTGAGGGTACCTTTGGGCGCCTCCGTTACTTTTTAGGAGGCGACCGCCCCAGTCAAACTACCCACCAGACACTATCCTTAGACCAGATTATGGGCTCAAGTTAGAATTTCAATATAGAAAGGGTGGTATCCCAATGGTGACTCCATGCCTACTAGCGTCTGCATATCAACGTCTCCCACCTATGCTGTACAAAATACACCAAAATTCAATATCAAGTTGTAGTAAAGCTCCACGGGGTCTTTCCGTCTAATCGCGGGTAACCTGCATCTTCACAGGTACTAAGATTTCACCGAGTCTATAGCCGAGACAGCGTCCGGATCGTTACGCCTTTCGTGCGGGTCAGAACTTACCTGACAAGGAATTTCGCTACCTTAGGACCGTTATAGTTACGGCCGCCGTTCACTGGGGCTTCAGTTCAAAGCTTCGCTTACGCTAACAAATCTCTTTAACCTTCCAGCACTGGGCAGGCGTCACCCCCTATACATCGTCTTACGACTTAGCAGAGAGCTGTGTTTTTGCTAAACAGTCGCCCGGACCTCTTCACTGCGACTCATATTGCTATGAGCTCCCCTTCTCGCTAACTTACGGGGTTATTTTGCAGAGTTCCTTAGCTATAGTTATCTCGCTTGCCTTAGGATATTCTCCTTGACCACGTGTGTCCGTTCTCGGTACAGGCACCATGGTGATGTCTTTAGAAACTTTTCTTGGAAGTATGGCATCAAATGCTTCGTTACTAAGCGAACCGTTCACTCCCCATCGTACTTCAAGGTTAACGTTGTGCGGATTTGCCTACACAACCCTCTTTGTACTTAGCCCAGCACTACCAACCACTGGGACATTTTAGCCTTCTCCGTCATTCCATCAGTCACCATGGTGGTACAGGAATATCAACCTGTTATCCATCGACTACGCCTTTCGGCCTCGCCTTAGGTCCTGACTAACCCTGGGTGGACGAACCTAGCCCAGGAAACCTTGGTCAATCGGCATGAAGGATTCTCACCTTCAATCGTTACTCACGCCGGCATTCTCACTTCTAAACGCTCCACTAGTCCTTCCGGTCTAACTTCGTCGCAGATTAGAACGCTCCCCTACCGCCCACAATATATGTAAACATATATATAGACCCATAGCTTCGGTACAATGCTTAGCCCCGGTACATTTTCCGCGCAGAATCATTCGACTAGTGAGCTGTTACGCACTCTTTAAAGGATGGCTGCTTCTAAGCCAACCTCCTAGCTGTCTGAACAATTCCACATCGTTTTCCACTTAGCATTGATTTGGGGACCTTAGCTGATGATCTGGGCTGTTTCCCTCACGTCCATGGACCTTATCACCCATAGACTGACTGCCAGATATGTAACAATGGCATTCGCAGTTTAATTGCATTCAGTACCCCGAGGTGGGGCCATCATACATTCAGAGCTTTACCTCCATTGCACTAATTCTGACGCTAGTCCTAAAACTATATCGGGGAGAACCAGCTATCTCCAGGTTCGATTGGAATTTCACCGCTAGCCACAAGTCATCCACGGTCTTTTCAACGAACGTTGGTTCGGTCCTCCATTAACTGTTACATTAACTTCAACCTGCTCATGGCTAGATCACCTAGTTTCGGGTCTACGACCACATACTAAACGCCCTATTCAGGCTCGATTTCACTTCGGCTCCGTCTTTTCAACTTAACCTTGCATGTAATCGTAACTCGCCGGCTCATTCTACAAAAGGCACGCCGTCACCCATTAACGGGCTCCGACTTGTTGTAAGCATATGGTTTCAGAAACTATTTCACTCCCCTCTCGGGGTACTTTTCACCTTTCCCTCACGGTACTGGTTCACTATCGGTAATTGGTTAGTATTTAGCCTTACGCAGTGGGCTGCGCAAATTCCGACAAGGTTCCACGTGCCTCGCCGTACTCAGGATACTGTCAAGAGATTTATACATTTCGCATACTGGGCTTTCACCATCTATGGCGTTGCTTCCCAACAACTTCTGCTATATATAAATTTTGTAACTCTTCATATGTCGAACCTAATAGACAGTCCTATAACCCCAGTCTGACGACTGGTTTAGGCTGCTCCCTTTTCGCTCGCCGCTACTAAGGGAATCGCATTCGCTTTCTTTTCCTCTAGGTACTAAGATGTTTCAATTCTCTAGGTATCACTCTGCACAACTATGAATTCATTGTACAGTACTATCTGATTAAAGATAGTGGGTTTCCCCATTCGGACATCTCCGGATCAAAGCTTATTTCCAGCTCCCCGAAGCTTATCGCAGGTAATCGCGTCCTTCATCGTCTTCCAATTCCAAGGCATCCACCATACGCTCTTAATAATTTATTTTTAGAATATCCTATTGCAAGATAAAAATTATCTTATTTTTTTAAAAGATGTCTATTATCCAGTTTTTAAAGAACAATTGCTCAGAGAAAACAATCCCTGAAAACTAAACAGAACAAAAGAAGTAATCCAATAAATCATCCATCTAATTTTTCTTGTTGTCTTGGTTTCTTATTAGAAACTAAACTCCATAGAAAGGAGGTGATCCATCTCCACCTTCCGGTAGGGATACCTTGTTACGACTTAACCCCAATCATCAACCCTGCCTTTGGCAGCTCCCTCCTTGCGGTTAGGACACCGACTTCTGGCATTGCCAACTCTCGTGGTTTGACGGGCGGTGTGTACAAGACCCGAGAACGTATTCACCGCGACATTGCTGATTCGCGATTACTAGCGATTCCGACTTCATGAAGTCGAGTTGCAGACTTCAATCCGGACTGAGACTGACTTTTTGAGATTTGCTTGACCTCGCGGTTTAGCGACTCTTTGTATCAGCCATTGTAGCACGTGTGTGGCCCAGGTCATAAGGGGCATGATGATTTGACGTCGTCCCCACCTTCCTCTAGCTTACACTAGCAGTCTCCTTAGAGTCCCCAACTTAATGATGGCAACTAAGGACAAGGGTTGCGTTCGTTGCTGAACTTAACCAAACATCTCACGACACGAACTGACGACAACCATGCACCACCTGTATCCTTGTTAACCTCTACTATATCTCTATAGCTTCGCAAGGTATGTCAAGACCTGGTAAGGTTCTTCGCGTTGCTTCGAATTAAACCACATGCTCCACCGCTTGTGCGGGTCCCCGTCAATTCCTTTGAGTTTCACTCTTGCGAGCATACTACTCAGGCGGAGTACTTAATGCGTTAGCTACAGCACTGCCTCATGGCAACACTTAGTACTCATCGTTTACGGCGTGGACTACTAGGGTATCTAATCCTATTTGCTCCCCACGCTTTCGTGCCACAACGTCAGTAATAGGCCAGTTAGCCGCCTTCGCCACTGGTGTTCCTTCATATATCTACGCATTCCACCGCTACACATGAAATTCCACTAACCTCTCCTATACTCTAGTAATGTAGTTTCCAAGGCGGTCAGGGGTTGAGCCCCTAAATTTAACCTCAGACTTGCAAAACCGTCTACGCACGCTTTACGCCCAATAAATCCGGATAACGCTTGCCACCTATGTATTACCGCGGCTGCTGGCACATAGTTAGCCGTGGCTTTCTGGTAAGGTATGGTCGATACTAAAATCATTTCCTATTCTAGCACTTCTTCCCTTACAACAGACCTTTAAAATCCGAAGACCTTCATCAGTCACGCGGCATTGCTCCATCAGGCTTTCGCCCATTGTGAAAAATTCCCTACTGCTGCCTTCCGTAGAAGTTTGGGCCGTGTCTCAGTCCCAATGTGGCCGTTCATCTTCTCAGATCGGCTACGCATCGTTACCTTGGTAAGCCATTACCTTACCAACTAGTTAATGCGCCGCATCCCCATCAATTAGCGAAGCAAATGCTCCTTTCATTATTTATCATTGCAAATAAATAACATATGCGGTATTAGCTGTCGTTTCCAACAGTTATTCCCCACTAAATGGTAGGTTAGATACGTGTTACTCACCCGTTCGCCACTAAAGATTGCTACTTTCGTTCGACTTGCATGTATTAGGCATGCCGCCAGCGTTAATCCTGAGCCAGGATCAAACTCTCAATAAAATTGTTTTTGTTAAAAGATGATGTCTGACTTATTTAATTTTTAATAAAAAATTGACGGATTAATTCTTGTTTTATTTAGTTTTCAAAGATCGTTTTTTCTAGTTTGTAACCCATTTATTTTCGGGAACAATAAGTATCTTACAGAAAACAAAACCCAATGTCAATGAAAATAATAGTAAAAATATAAATATTTTTTTCGTATAAAAAAATGGTTTAAATTTTACTAATATACTTAGTAAAATTAAATTGCTTAATTAACTAAAAAACCATTTAAGAATTAGAACCTTAAATGGTTTTTTAATTTTTATAGTTATATTTTATTCTCAACTTGTTTTGTTAATAATTTTAAAAATTCTGATAAAGTAACAATTTTACTTTCTTTTTGACCATACTGACGATAACTTAAATTATTATTTTCTATTTCCTTATCACCAATAATAATTTGATAAGGAATTTTTTGAGTTTGTGTTTCAACAATACGTTTGCCAATAGTTCCACTGCTAATAATTTCAGTTCGTAAATTATGTTGTTTACAAGTTTGCAATAATTTATTAGCATATTCTAAGGTTTTTTCTTTTTCATTTATTGGTAAAATTGCAATTTGCCTTGGTGCTAATCATAGTGGAAAAACGCCTTTATTTTGTTCTAATAATGTGGCAATAAAACGTTCATATGTACCAATTAATCCTCGATGAACAATAACTGGATTTGTTTCATTATTATTTTCATCAATATAAGTTAAATTAAACTTTTTCGGTAATAAGAAATCGAATTGAATAGTAGATATTGTAATTTCATGACCTAATGCTGTTTTAATTTGAACATCAAATTTTGGTCCATAAAAAGCAGCCTCACCAATCATTGATTTATACTCTAATTGTAATTCATCTAATACTTCACGTAATGCTGTTTCTGATTGATTTCACATTTTATCATCATTAAAATATTTTTCTTTATCAGCAGGATCTCGTAAAGATAATGATAAATAATCAATTTTAATATTTAAAGTTTTTAAAACCTCAGCAATTAACTGATAACAACGTTTAAATTCTGTTTTCATTTGATCAAATCTAACAAAAATATGAGAATCAGTTAATTCCATACTTCTTACTCGTTCTAAACCAGTTAAAGCACCACTTGCTTCATAACGATATAATAAAGCATGCTCACTTAAACGCAAAGGTAAATCTTTATAACTACGAAGAGCACTTTTATAAATCATACAGTGATGAGGACAAGTCATTGGTCTTAATACCAATTGTTCTTCTTCTTTTTTAATTGGAGTAAATATATTTTCACGATAATGATCTCAATGACCACTTTTTTTATATAATTCAACAGAACCTAAAACTGGTGTTGATACTTCTTGATAATCTCACATAAATTCTTGTTTTCTCAAATATTTCTGCAAAACTTTTTTAATAACCATACCATTTGGTAAAAATATAGGTAATCCTTTACCACAATCATCATTAAAAGTAAAAATATTTAATTCTTTACCTAGTTTGCGATGATCACGATTTTTTCGTTCTTCAAGTTCATTAAGTTTATCTACTAATTTTACTTTTGAATAATCACAAATACCAGAAATGCGCTGTAATTGTTTATTTTTATCATTTCCTAATCAATATGCACCAGTAATACTTAATAATTTAAAATCTTTTATTGATGAAGAATTATTAATAGCAACACCCGATGCCACTACTAAAGTCTTATTATCAACTAAATAAGAGCATTTTAATCCATTAACATGATTTAATTTAATATATTCTAAAGCAAAAGGATTGTCTTTATGAGTTTTTAAAGATTCTTCTTTAGTTTGACAAACTCTTTTAATTTCAATATTTTTTATTAAAATTTCACGCATTTTCTCTTCAATTTTAATTAATTCATAATTAGAAATTCGCTTTTCATAATCAAAATCTAAATAAAAACCATTATCATTAGTATTAGCAATCGTAATTAACGCTTGTGGATACATTAATTTAATAGTATGAGCTAAAATCATAGCACATCCATAATTTAAAATAGTTCATCCTAAAGCATCATCTTTTTTAATAAACTTGATTTCAGCATCTTCTTTAATTTCTCAATATAAATCTTTTAATTGTCCATTCAGAGTAAAAGCAATAATTGAAGAATCTATATTTTCATTTTCCTGTTTTAATAATTGATAACCAGTAATTGGATTTTCAATATTATAAGTCATCGTTTTGCCATTTAATTTAATTACATTAATTTTCATGTTTTACCTAATTCCTTTTCTAATTTACCTCAGTAGTAATAGGTTATTTGACAATAAAAGTTGTAAAAGGATTAGTATTATTATTAATATCTACTACTAATAATTTTGATTTAGTAGCGATTATATAAGTGCTACTAATGCTTTTAACTAATTGCGAAGAATTACTTAATTCTACTGGAATTCCTTCAACTGCTAAAAAAGTATAAATTCCAAAGTTTATTGCAAATTTATTATAATCAATAACATTATTAACAATAGGAATTATATAAACTGGCAAATGAGCATTAGCAATAGTTCTAATATAATTACTATCTTGACTATTAGTAATTAAATATTGTGGTTTTTCTTCAATAATTTTTTTAATAGTTTTAGCAACTAATTGATCTTTTGTATGCAATAAATCAGTAGCAATTTTACTCTGTTCTTGATGACTTTCAGCATCAACAAGAATTTTACTCATTGTTGCAATTGATAACACAGGATAGTTACCATTGGCAGATTCACCCGATAACATTGTACATGTTGCTCCCCAATCCATAGCAACCCAAACATCAGTAACTTCAGCGCGTGTTGGATGAGGATTATCTATCATTGAATCTAGCATTTGCGTAGCAACAATTATCGGTTTGTTAACAGTACGACATTTTTTAATTCATTCACGTTCTAAAAAAGGAACTTTTTCAAAAGGAATTTCAACTCCTAAATCACCACGAGCAACCATAATAGCATCTGATTCTTTTAAAATTTCATCAAAATTATTAACTGCTAATTGTGATTCAATTTTAGCAATGATTTGAATATGTTTACCATCATTATCATCTAAAACTTTGCGGATTTCTTTAATATCAGCTGCTGAACAAACAAATGATGCAGCAACATAATCTACTTTTTGCTGACAACCAAAAATTAAATCTGCTCTATCTTTTTCAGAAATAAAAGGTAAAGACAATTTAACATTTGGAATATTAATAGCACGACGATCTTTAATAGTATGTGTATTTAAAGCTTGACAAATAACAGTATGATCTTTAACCGCTGTAACCTTTAATGTTAATTTACCATCATCTACTAGTAAATTATCATTAACTTTAATATCCTTTGCTAAATTACCATAATTTACAGAAAACTTATCGGCAGTACCAATAATCTCTTTATTATCAATTATCGTAATAATTTCATTTTTTTTGATTTCTACACTACCATTTGTAAAGGTATGTGTTCTAACTTCTGGACCTCTAGTATCTAACATAATAGCAACTGGTACATTTAATTGTTTAGATACTTCTCTAATCATTAAAACCCTTGCTAAATGTTCATCATGAGTACCATGAGAAAAATTTAAACGCCCACAAATTGAGCCATTTTCTATTAGTTGTTTAATAACATCAGCAGAATTTGAAGCAGGTCCTAAAGTAGTTACACATTTAGTTCTTTTTATAATTGATATCAAATTATTCACCTCTTTTTATTAAGTATTTTTTTTAAAAATAACTCCTGACAAACGTAAAATTTTATTAGCAACGTTATTTTTATTTATTGAAGGTGTGTTTAATGCATCTTGAATTTCAATAGCTAATAATTTATTATCTTGTAATCCAATACAAATACTAGATTTATTACTATTTGCAAATCTTTCGGCAGCAAAAATACCCATCATTGTTGCTAAATAACGATCAAATGCACTTGGTGTTCCCCCACGTTGAATTTGACCCAATATTACTGCTCTTGTTTCACAATCAGTATCTTTTTCAATGATTTTAGCTATTTTATTAACATCATATTGACGTTCAGTTACTACTATTACTAATGAACGACATTGTTTTTTAGTGTACAACTGTTTAATAATATCAATCAATGACTGTTCTCCAATTCCTAAATCTTTAGTTGCAACTAAATCACAATTTGCAGCAGCAGCACTATGAAGAGCAAGGTCACCACAATTACGACCCATTACTTCAACAATCATAATTCTTCCATGAGAATTAGCGGTTTGACGAATTTTATCAAGATTTTCAACAATTGTATTAAGAGCGGTATCAAAACCAATAGTAAACTCACTTGAACTAATATCATTATCAATAGTACCTGGAATACCCACACATTGAATAGCTGCTTCATTACTTAATTTTTGCAAACCATTATATGTGCCATCACCACCAATAGCAATTAAACCTTCAATTTTTTTAGATTTTAAAATTTCAATACATTTTTTACGAGTTTCTTCTTGCTCAAATTCTCTAAAACGAGCAGACCCAATGATTGTTCCCCCCATCTCAGTCCCTAGATCAATTAAATTTGCTCAATTGTTATCAATAACATGAATGTCATTTGTCATTATTCCTTTATAACCATTTTTTATTAAAACTAATTCAAATGGTCTTTTATCAGCAGTAGCAATTTTACTATTTTCATGATTTATACCACGAAAAGTCTTATATACTGCATTAATAACATTATTCATACCTGGTGAATCACCACCAGAAGTTAAGATTCCAATTCTTCTTTTATTTAATTCTTGCATATTTAGTCATCCTCTCTTCTAATTACATTATTTTAGTGATAATTATTATAATTTGTTTAAAATTAAAAAGGATATCAGTAAATTTAACCATAAAATATGATTTTAATTAATTAATATTATAAAATACATCGTCACCTAAAAATTTAGCTTGATCTGCTAAATCAGCTTCAATTGTTAATAAACGATTGTATTTTGCAACACGATCAGTTCTTGACATTGAACCTGTTTTAATTTGTCCAGTATTAAAAGCTACTGCTAAGTCAGCAATCGTTGTATCTTCAGTTTCCCCAGAACGATGAGATACTACTGCCGTTCACCCAGCTTTTTGACACATTTCAATAGCTTCCATAGTTTCAGTTAATGTTCCAATTTGATTTAATTTAATTAATACTGAATTAGCAACGTTTTTAATAATTCCTTCTTTAATAATTTTTGGATTAGTAACGAATAAATCATCACCAACAACTTGGAATTTACCTTCTGATTTTTCTAATAATAATTTAAATCCTTCTCAATCACCTTCAGCCAAACCATCTTCAATTGAAATAATTGGATATTTTTTAGTTAAATCAACTAAATAATCTACTAGTTGCGCTGAAGTTAATAATTTTTCAGTATTTTTACTTTTACCATCTTTATTACCAAAAACATATTTACCATTTTTATAAATCTCTGATGATGCACAGTCCATAGCAATTTTTATATCTTTATTTGGAGTATAACCCGCTTTTTTAATAGCTTCAACAATTAAATCTAATGCTTCTTCGGTTGATTTTAAATTAGGAGCAAAACCACCTTCATCACCAACTGCAGTAACTAAACCCTTACCTTTTAAAATACTTTTTAAAGCATGAAAAGTTTCGGCAGCCATTTGGATTGCCTTTGAAAATGTTTTAGCACCAACTGGCATTATTAAAAATTCTTGAAAGTCAATATTATTATCAGCATGAGCACCACCATTAATTACATTTAACATTGGGACTGGCAACTGACAAGCATTAGTACCACCTAAGTATGTATATAAGGGCACATATAATTCATCAGCGGCAGCTTTAGCAACTGCTAATGATACCCCTAAAATAGCATTGGCACCTAATTTTGTTTTATTTTCTGTTCCATCTAACTTAATCATTGTTTGATCAATTAATCTTTGATTAGTAACTTCCAAACCAATAATAGCTTCGGCAATATTTTCATTAATATTTTTAATGGCTTTCATAACACCAAGTCCACCATAAACTTTAGTATCTTTGTCTCGTAGTTCTAAAGCTTCTCTAGTACCTGTTGAAGCACCTGATGGCACTAAAGCAAGCCCGTATCCACCATCTTCAGTTCAACATTCAACTTGAATAGTTGGATTTCCTCTTGAGTCTATTACTTGTAGTGCTCTAATATCAATAATGCAAGACATATTTGTTAATTCCTTCTTTCTTTAATATTTCACTAATTATTATACAGAAAAAAATATTGTTTAGAATCAAAAAAGCACAAATATTTTTTATTTGTGCTTCTAAAATAATGATGATTTAATTACATTTGTTGTTGTTGTGGATGTTGAGTTGTACTACTTGGTAATGATGCTCCATTAACTTTAGCAGCAGTATCACTATTTCATGGTTTTGGAGTTACTCCATCATCTTCTGGTATTAAACTTTCAGGATTATTAAGAGCAGTAACTATTGTTTCCATTAATTCATCAGTTTCAATCCTTTTTTGATTAAAATTATTACTATCAGATAAATCTTTCCTATTAATAGTTACATTTTGTTTTACTTCATCTCTATAAAAGGTATAACTTATACTTTTAAAATTATCATCTTTATCAAAAGTTAAAGAAAAATCAACTTCATTTTTAGCTAAATATGATAATGCACGAATTTGTTCAGGACTAAGTTTCACTTCTGCTTTTAATGGAATTCCAAGTTCATCATTACATAAAACATAACATTTTCCATTAAAAATATTAAAATTAAAAGTTTTAGTATTTTTTAAAAATAAGTTTGATTTTAAATCAAGTATTGGTGTTACTGTTCTTGCTTCTAATACTCTTGCTTTTGCTTTTTGATTTATGGTACTAAGTTGTTCTTTATCTTCATCACTTAACTTATTAGAGCAATTTACTTTCTTATTATTTTCATCAAAATAATATGCTCTTAAAAATTTACCATCACACTTATTAAATAAAATAACAGTATTTGCTTTTTTATTTTGTTCTATTAAATTATTCAAAATATCATTTTCATTTTTTTCTAATTTTAATTTTTTATCCAATGTTTGCTCATCAGTTGTTATATTTAAATCTCATAATTTTCTACTATCATCTCATTTTAAATTAATAACATTTTTAACGATAACTGGAGATAATTTTGTAGCTGATGGTTTTGGTGATATTACCTGTTCAGCAGCAGTTCTTGCCACTTTAACTTGTGCTCCATTTTCTCCACAGTGAATACCCTTTAATCCATCAAGAAATAAATTATTATTTGCAAAACTTTTTCTTAATTCCGATAAAGAAATTGTTCCAATACATTGTAGTTGATTTTGATCAGCAATAACTACTCATTTTTCTACTAAATTATTACTTGGGTTTTTCGCAAAGTATACTTTTTGATACTTACCAGCAACTTCTATATCATTATTTCATATATTTTTATTTTCTTGAGAAAGTTCTTGTTCAAAAATTACATTTTCTGGATCTGATTTAGCATCTGATATTTTTATTTTACCATCTTCTATTACTAAACTATACAAACCTTCTATGCTATTATTTTGCAATGTTTCAGAGATATTATTTGCAATCTGTAAAGGTTCAGGTAAATCTTCTGGTAACACTTCTGGTGCATTTACTAAAAAACGCATAGCAACTAAATCAATTTCTTGTTGCTCTTCTTTAAGAAGAGATGCTAATCCATTATTAATTGTTGGTTCTATAGTAAATCCTAATTGTGGAGTAATACTTAATGCTTTTAAATCATCAAATTGCTGGTCGGTTAAAGGATTAAATTCATATGCTTGATATTTTACATTATCATATAACCATCCTAGAACAGGTTTTTTTGTTATTTTATAGGTTTCTCAAAAAGTTTCTCCATTTTCGTTAATCTTTTTATTTAAATAAAAAATATCATTATCAGTAATATTTTGAGCAGTTGTTGAGATTATAAAAGTATCATTTGGATCAGTAACATTTTTAATAAAAATTTCATTTCCTTGACGATAAATAAAATAGTCTTTTTCAACATTCACTAAGTTTAAATGTTTTTTAAAATTTTCAATCATTGTACTATTTGAAGAATAATCATTAATTTTATAGTGTTCCACATCTCAAACTGGGTTTGGTTGTTCAAATGGATTTCGCAACTGTGGAGCATCTAATAAATTATTAATCTTTTGATTAATTAAAACATCATTTAAAACATCATTTAAAACATCATTTTCTTTAAACAGTCCAGAATTTATAAAAATTCCATTAAATTCTGATAATTTTATACTTCCTAATAATCCTAATTCAGGTCTTATTTCACCTTCAGATTCATCAAATAAAATTTTATATATTTTAATTTTAGTATTGTCATTTTCATCTTCAACGAAAACTAATTGGTCTTTTTTAAATAAACTTTGATCATTTTGAGTTAATGATTCATCACTAATAAATATAGTATTAACTAATGAACCACTATCAACAACAAATTTTACATCTTGATTTAAACTAACTATTTTTTTTACTTTTAATGGATTAATCTTGAAAGAAGAATTCTTTAAAATATTAAGTGTATTCTTTTTTGAATATAGGTCATCCTCTACTTCAATAGCAATATCTTCAACATCACTTATTTCTGATTGATATATATTTCTCATAATGTTTGTAAATCATTTAAAATTTTTCATTAGTGGCATTTTTATTTTTCTCCTTTAATTATTACATTTATGGTGTTGGTGTAGATAAAAATGACTTAACACTTTGTTCTACTGGTTTTGATGGTGGTTCAGTACCATTAACTTCCTTTGCAGGAAAAGAATTATTACTTTGTACTTCTTTTTTAGGTGCAACAGAATTATTTTGTGAATGTTGTGAATGTAAAGAAGAGGCTGTACTAATTACTCTTTCAAAAGTATCAATTAATTTTTCAGCAATTTTTATATCTTTCCTCTTATGAGTCTGGTTATCAATAATATATGCAAACAAAATCTTTCCATTTTTATCAACTTCAATATTTATACTACCATTACGAGGACATTTTTTGGCTACAAAGTTTTTAAATTCCTTAGCATCATTTACATCTACAGGAACAATTGTTTTGTTTTTATTATCAATAAACAAATAACACGTTCCATTTTCAGCAAATGATAATTTCATAGGCTCTTCAGATCTTTTTATAATATTAACATTAAGATCATCTAACTCTTCTTTATATTCTTCATTATTTAAATTATTGGATTCTGATTCAGTTTTTAATAATAATGCTGGTAATTCTTTTTTACCTAAATATTCAAGAATAATCTTATCATTTTCTTTTTTAGTTCGATATAAATGTACTAGAGAACTATCTAATTTTTCTTTTACTATTACTAGTTGTTGTAATTGATCACTATTAATTACTAAAGGTGGTTGTTGAATAATACTAACGTTTTCATCATTAGTTTTTTTTACTAAACGTCCCTTTTCATCTACATATACAAGTTCAATAATATATTCTTTTAAACTACTATCCAATTGTGTTTTTATATCATCAATCTTAACTTCCAAACTATTTAAAGTTATATTGGGTGATGATTCATCTTTTTTAGAACTTAATGATTTTTGTACAAAATCATTAAGTTCTCGATATTCTACTGTCTCTGATAATGGCATACTCTACCTCCATAATTTTTAATAAATGTATAAATTTCCAAAATATAAAAGCTAAATATAATAAACCCCTTATATTTATTTAAAAAAAATAAAAGGGGAAACACTATATTTAATTCATATGCCTATATTTTAATACTTTTATATTCTTAAAACAAGCACTTATCAATAAAAAGAAAAAATCAATATATTTTTATTTAATAATTAAAGACTCACTTGTCATAACAGTTGGTTTAACTAAACCCAAAAAGTCTAATAGCGTTGGAGCAATATTTGCTAAGCAACCACCTGATTTTAATTTTAATCCTGTTTTACAAATAATAAATGGTACTGGTTGCGATGTATGTTTTTTATTAGGATTACCCTCTTTATCAATCATGATTTCAGCATTACCATGATCAGCAGTAATCATTAAAATACCATTCACTTTTTTTATTGCTTGATACAATTTTCCAAGACATTCATCAATAACATCAATCGCATCAATGGCAGCATTTAAAACACCAGTATGACCAACCATATCTGGATTAGCAAAATTTAAAACCATAACATCATATATGTTTTTAGAAATTTCACTTTCTAAACGAGTAGTAATTTCGCGAGCACTCATTTCTGGTTTTAAGTCATAAGTTGCTACTTTTGGTGAAGGAATTAAAATTCTTGTTGATAGTGGATATTCAACATCAACACCACCATCAAAAAAATAAGTTACGTGTGCATATTTTTCAGTTTCAGCAATTCGTAATTGATGATATTGATTTTTACTTAATCATTCCCCTAAAGCATCAAGCATTGATATAGGTGGAAAAATAACACCTTGTGGTTTAACACTTTTAGCATATTCCATCATTGAAATAAAAAAAGTATTTTTTAATGTTGGTATTTTCATACTAATATTAAAATCATATTTATTATTTGTTAATGCTGATGCTAATTGAATTGCACGATCAGGACGAAAATTAGCAAAAATAATGCTATCGTTATTAGTAATATTGCCATTATTAATTTCAGAATTATAAGCAGGCATAATAAATTCATCATTACGACCAGCACTATATTCTGCATTAACATAAGCAATAGGATCAATAAATGAAGCGCCTTCATGATTAACTATTACATCATATGCTATTTTTAAACGATCTCAACGTTTATCGCGATCCATAGCATAATATCTTCCTGAAATAGTAGCAAGCATACCAACACCTAATTGTTTCATAGTTTTTAATAACTGTTCAATATAAATTTTAGAAATATCAGCTTTTGTATCACGACCATCTAAAATAGCATGAACATAAACATTCTTAAAATTTTGTTGTTTAGCAATTTCTAATAATGCCAAAATATGATTAATATGAGCATGTACTCCACCATCACTTAGTAAACCAATAATATGAACATTACTATTATTCTTTTTGGCATGATTAATTGCTGACAATATTGTTTCATTTTTAAAAAATGTTTTATCATTTATTGACTTATTAATTAATGTTAATGACTGATAAATTACTCTACCGGCACCAATTTGTAAATGTCCAACTTCAGAGTTGCCCATTTGTCCTTCTGGTAAACCAACTGCAAGGCCAGAAGCTGAAACTTCAGTATGCGGATAAGTTTTTAATAAATAATCCAAATTAGGTTTTGTTGCAGAACTAATGGGATTAGTTGCACTAGATTTTGCAATACCAAAACCATCTAAAATACATAGTAATATTGGTTGTTTTGTTTTCATAAATTTCACCTCATATTTTATTTAATAACTTGCAACTGATGTTTAAAATTATCAGATTTAAAAATAGTAATCATTTTAGTAATAAAATCAGTAATACATTGATAATGAACATTACTCAAAATAACAATATCTTTTTTAAAGACTATTTTAATAGATTGCTTTTTAGTAATTTTAGTAATTATTGTTTTTAAATCACAAATTGATTTTAAATCTTGACTTAATAAAATAACCATACTAGGATTATCACTAATATTATTAGAAAGAAATAAAATAGTATTACTACTATTAGCTAATAAATTGTGTCCTTTAATTTCCATTAAATTATAATCTAATAAATCATTATTAAAAGAATAATGAGTAATTTTCAAATTATCAATGACTTCTGAATAATAACCATAAGCAAAAGTCTGCGATAAATTTTCTAATATATCTTGAGATACTATCCGCCATTTTGAAAATGACTTCAATAGTTCTTTATGAATTTTTTGTAATTGTCATAAATCTTGATAATTAGTAATATTAGTTATCGGTGCTATTGGTTGAATATTTTCAGGCTGATTAATTGCTCTAATTTTTTTATTAATAGCATTAATAGCAATAATGATTGGTTTTTTAGCATTAATAAAAAAGTTTTCAATTCGTTGTTTATTACCTGCTATTAATGTTATTTTTCGCTGATCTTTATTAGTTTTAATAGCAACAACTGCTATTTTTTGCAAATTAATAATTTCTTGTAATTCAACTTCATTAAATTTTTTTAAATAACTATATTCTTTTTTATTTTGCAATAAAATTAACTGTTCTAATGATAATTTTTGTTCTAATAAAGAATTAATGATACATTCACTTTGCAATATTTGTTTTCTATTTATCTTTAAATTATTAAGAACAACAATAAAATTTTGTTCAGTAATAGAAATAGAACTAAAATTAGAAGTTTTATAATTTAATTGTTTCATCAAACTATTTGTAAATAATTTAGCACCAATTTTATTATTAACTAATGATTGATGATGACTTTCATTGATGGTTAAATATAATGGAATATCGTTAATAACGATTGGTCCACTATTAACTTTAACTAAATGAATATAAGTATTAGGAATAAGAGTATTATTAACATCAATTACTTCACCAGTAAAATATTCATTAGTAATAATACCTTTGTCACTAACAATACTATCACTACTAGAAGCAAAAATAGTTTTAGTACAAATAATAAAGCCAATTTGTTCTAATTGATTAGTGTCTTCACCATTTTTACTAAACAATGCTAAAATTTCTGACTTATTCCTAAAAGCATTGACAAAAGTGGTTGCCGGAAAGGCACGATGTTTAATTTTTTTTGTTAGTTTTGTTCACATACTTTTAATTTGTATCTTTGATAATTCCATGTTTAGTTAACTCCTTATTTTTATTAGTAATTTAAATAGAGTTAAATTAGTAAATCAAAAAAAGATTGTGGTACTAATGAAGCACCTCCAACTAATGCACCATCAATGTCAGGTTCAGAAAGTATTAATTTAATATTATCGGGTTTTACTGAACCACCATACTGAATACGTACTTGTTCTGCAACATTTTTATTATATAATTCACTAATAAATTCACGAATCATTTTACAAACCGTTTGAGCTTGTTGAGCTGTTGCTGTTTTACCAGTACCAATTGCTCATATTGGCTCATAGGCAATTACTAACTTAGCAATATTTTCTGCTTTAATATTTTTTAATGCTAACTTAATTTGATTTTTAATTACTTCATTAGTCTTTTTATTTTCATATTGGTTTAAAGTTTCACCACAACATAAAATTGGTATAATATTAGCATTAAATAGTGAATGTAATTTTTTATTTATTGTTTCATCTACTTCATTAAAATACATTCTGCGTTCAGAATGACCAATAATAACATGACTAACCATCATATCTTTTAGCATCTTAATTGAAATTTCACCAGTATATGCACCTTCGGTTTCATAATGACAATTTTGAGCTGCAATAATTAAAGCAGAATTTTTATTAATTTTTAA
Organism: Spiroplasma endosymbiont of Apeira syringaria; assembly: GCF_964020205.1. Lineage (NCBI taxonomy): Bacteria > Bacillati > Mycoplasmatota > Mollicutes > Entomoplasmatales > Spiroplasmataceae > Spiroplasma > Spiroplasma endosymbiont of Apeira syringaria. The sequence goes on along the minus strand of NZ_OZ026543.1, from coordinate 922,766 downwards.
TAAAGGTAAATTAGTAAAACTAGCTGCTATTCCATAATCATATTTAATAGTTTTAGTTTTTAATAATTTATTAAATTCATTTAAAAAAAATTGAGTTTCTTCTATATTTTTATACATTTTTCAATTTCCAATAATAATCTTTTTACGTTCCATTTGTTTCTCCTTTAAGTTATTTTTTTTTTTTTTGATATAGTTGGCTTTAATAATGTTGCTGCTTCTTCATCAATAATAATTGTAACATCATCATGATTTTGTAAAAAAGTACATGGATAATTTGGAGAAACTTTACCTTCAACTAACTCTCGAATAGCTTGTGCTTTATTAGTTCCTGTAGCAATTAAAACAATCAATTTAGCTTGTAAAATAGTATGAATACCCATCGTAACAGCTTTGGTTGGTACATCTTCAACTTTAGAAAAAAATCTTTTATTAGCTTCAATTGTTTCTTTAGTTAAATTAACAACATGTGTTTTACTACTTGCAAGAGTACCTGGTTCATTAAAAGCAATATGACCATTAGTACCTAAGCCCAATATTTGTAAATCAATTGGTCCTTTTTCTTTTAATAATTTTTCATACTCTTCCACATTTTGGTCTAAATCACCAATACCTTTAGGAACATACGTATTTTTTAAATTAAGACTTTTAATATGATTAAATAATTGATGATTCATAAAATAACGATAACTTTTTACATGATCTGGAGTTAAACCAACATATTCATCTAAATTAAATGTTACGACTTTTGATCAATCTCTTTTGTTATTTTTTGCATCTGCTATTAATAAATCATATGTTTCAATTGGACTACTTCCCGTTGCCAATCCTAAAATAGCATTTGGTTTAACTTTAATAATATCAATAATAATTTTACTTAATAATTGAGCAACCTCAGTTTTATCTTTTAAAATAATTAATTTCATAATTTAAAAACCCCTTACATTACTTACTTATTCTTGCTGATATGCAATTTTTCCTTCACATATTGTTAAAAAAATATCATTATTCTTAGTTAATACAATAATATCTGCTAATTTACCAATAACAATATCACCCGTTTTATTTGCAATTCCTAATTGTTTAGCACTATTATAAGAAGCCATTTTGATGCAATCTTGTCAATTATTATTAGTAATTTTTAATAAATTTTTAAAACTAGCAATCATTGTTGCAATGCTGCCTGCTAATTTTCCGGTTGCTTCAACAGTAACCTTATTATTACTTTTAATGACAGGTAATGGTCCCAATAAATACTTACCATCAGGCTGTCCTTTCGCACTCATGGCATCAGTAATCATACAAATTCCATCGGCACCTTTAATTTTATATGTTATTGCTAAAATATCAATATCAACATGAATTCCATCACAAATTAACTCAGTAACTAATTGATCATAATATAATGATGCCGGAACAACACCAGGATCACGATGATTATAGGGGCTCATTGCATTATAAAGATGGGTAATATGCGTTAAACCATATTCAACAGTTTTAGTTATTTCTTTAAAAGTAGCATTACTATGACCAACACTAGGAATAATGTTATTTTTAATTAATGAAGAAATAAAATTTGAATTTTTATTATTTAAATTAGGATCTATCTCAGGAGCATAAACAATAAATTTTAAATTTTTGTTACTAATTATATTTCAAGATTTTACTAAATTAAGATCAGGAACATGAAGTAATGACGGAGTATGTGCTCCTTTTTGTAATTCTGAGATAAAAGGTCCTTCTAAATATGCACCAATAATTCGTGCCTTTTTACCTTTATTTTCTGTTTTCATATACTTAGCAAATACTGAAAGAACATTATCAATTTCTTTTTTGCTGGCAGTAACTGTTGCATAACAAAACTTTGTTACTCCCTCTTTTGGAACTAATTTTGCAAAATTATTAATTGATTCAATGGTACCATCCATTAAACTATAGCCATAACCTCCATGTACATGTAAATCAATAAAACCAGGTATTATTGTTTGATTATGACAATCAATAACCTGAGCATCTTGAAATTCATAATTATACTTTCCTTCATTAACTTGGAAAATTAAATTATCTTTAATTACTAAAAAACCATTATTTATTATTTTCTTAATGCTAATTATTTTCGCATTATTTAAAACTAAAATTTTAGACACTAATACCCTTCTTTCTAGAATTATTAATTGTTTAAAATTGCTAATGACACTATTATACCTAAAATTTTAACTTAAACCTAAATCTAAGAAAAATAATTAAAAAAAAGGCTTAATTGCCTATATTTTAAATAATGGTGGCTCGAAGCGGATTCGAACCACTGACACTTCGCTCTTCAGGCGAATGCTCTACCAACTGAGCTACCGAGCCGTTACCTATACAATAATAGCATATAAAAGTAAAAAATAACAAGGGGTTAAAACTTATTTTTTAATTTATTTAAATATATATTTGGAAATGTTTAGTAATCTGTGTAACTTACAAAAATAACTATGTTTAATTAATTCTAGTAAATATAATTAAATGACTAGAAAGAGTGAGTTACAGATGGCTAAAAAAGATAACTTTAATAATAATCATCCAATATCAAAAGCAGTAGATTTATTACTAGAAAATACTGAAGATTTAACAACATTTTTTAAACCTGGCGGTTTATATAAAGAATTAACAAAAAGATTAGTTGAAAAAATGTTGAATTCTGAAATGCAAAATTATTTAGGATATGAAAAAAATCAACATACTAATACTGAAAATGCTCGTAATGGTACAAGTTCAAAAAAATTAATAACTCAACAAGGTAAAATTGAAATTGATGTACCAAGAGATCGCAATAGTAATTTTACTCCTGTAATAGTTCCTAAAAGGCAAAGAAGATTTGATGGTTTTGATCAACAAGTTCTTTCCTTGTATGCAAAAGGAATGACATTATCTGACATTAGAATGCAGTTGCAAGAGTTATATCATGGTGCTGATATTAGTGAAAGTGTTATTAGTCAAATTACTGATGATGTTATTGATGATGTTAAAGCATGACAAAATCGACCATTAGAAAGTATTTATCCTATTGTTTATTTTGATTGTATAGTAGTTAAAGTACGACAAGATAAACGGATTATTAACAAATCAGTTTATATAGCATTAGGAGTTGATTTAGAAGGCAAAAAAGATGTTTTAGGATTATGAATTAGTGAAAATGAAGGTTCTAAGTTTTGATTATCTAATTTCACAGAAATGAAAAATCGTGGCTTAAATGATATTCTTATTGCTTGTAGTGATAATTTAACAGGCATGTCAGAAGCAATACAATCAGTTTATCCTAAAACAGAACATCAATTATGCATTGTTCATCAAATTAGAAATAGTTTAAAATATGTTTCATACAAACATCGAAAAGGTCTAGTTGCAGATTTAAAACCAATTTATAGTGCATGTAGTGAAGAACAAGCAATGCAAGCTTTAGAATCGTTTGAAAGTAAATGAAATAAACAATATCCTCAAATTACTAAATCTTTATATAAAAATTGAGATAATTTAATGGTTTTTATTAGTTATCCAGTAGAAATCAAAAGAGTGATTTATACTGCAAATGCTATTGAATCTGTTAATAGTCAATTACGAAAAATCATCAGAAATAAAAAAGTTTTTCCTAATGATATGGCAGTTTTCAAAATATTTTACTTGGCAATTGAAAATATAACAAAAAAATGAACATTGCCTATTCAAAATTGAAATACAGCAATTGCTCATTTTATGATAAAATTTGAAGATAGAATTAATCTAAACTAGTACTTTATAAAACAAAGATACACAGATTATTAAAAAGCCTCTGCCTATTCAAAATTGAAATACAGCAATTGCTCATTTTATGATAAAATTTGAAGACAGAATTAATCTAAATTAGTAACTTTGTAAAACAAAGATACACAGATTATTAAAAAGCCTCTTTAAAACACATATCAAAGTTGCAAAACATCATGTTCATTTATATGCTAAAGAAGCTGCATATAAATTCAACAAGATACCTAGTTTTGAAACTGTAATTCTATGTTTGATTTAAAAATGTGGGGAGAAGTCCGTAGATAGGCTTTTCTCAGCATTTATGTGATAAAATTAAAATAGTACATAAAGGGAGAAAAGCCATAATAAATAATCTTTTAACTCTTGTGCTTCTAATTTTTGAAAATTGTTCTTATATTCTCTTTCAGCAACATATCCTAAATTTTGTATTATTGTTTCACGATTGGGAGCAAAACTATAATTCATTAAATAACGTTTATTACCAATAATTTTATCTGTTAAAATTTCTTTTCCACTTACTTGACTAATAATTTCTTGTAATTTTTTTGCTTCTTTAATACCAACTTGTTCTAATGTTTTAGTTTTTTGTGCTAACTTAATAAATTTAGTTGTACGATAACCACGACTAATTTTATTAAGTCCAGCAAATGCTGGTAATATATTAAAAAAAGTATTTAATGGTGTTACATTTCCTTTTAAATAATCATAAACTTGATTAATAGTAAAATCAGTTAAAAACTCTATACGAACAGCACTAATACTAGCAACTAAATCACTTGCACCTAATCCAAGGGCTACACTTTCACTTAATCCACCAGTAAAAGGAGCAAGTGCTACTGCTATAACTTCTCCACCAATCATTTCTAAAATTTCTCATCAAAAACTTTTATTTTCTTGTTGGTTAATTATTATAGTATGTTTTGGTTTATTTATGTTTAAAAGTATTGCTGTACTAGTTGTACCGATTGGCATGATATTAATTTTCTTTATTTAAGAGTTATTTTAATCAGATTTGTTGTTCCTTTATAATTTAAGTCATTAACATTAGCAGTAATAGTTATGTATAAGTCACCTGCTTTTTGTTTTTGATTACTTACATTAGTTTTTCCTTGTGCATCACTAAAATATTTAATATTTGGATTTGTTAAATTAGGATTTAATGATTTAAGTTCATTAGTACTTTTTATTTGTGTATTTAATTCACTATTATTGTTATTAACATTTGCAGTAATATCAGTTGTTAAACTTGTAATTTTAGTTTTTAAATCAGTTTTATCAGTATTAATAATTCCACATGCCATTCAACGTGATGTTGTTTCATTATTAGAAATATAAGGTATTGCTTGACCTGTAACTTCTCCACAAACTAAATACATTCTTCCAACTTTACCATCTGCCACTTCTTGAACATAAATAATTGTATCTTGCAACATATATCTTTTCATTGCTCTTGGCGTTGCTAAAACAAATGACATAATTTCATCATCATTTTTATCATTTTTAAAAGTCATATAGTCATCCATTACAATTTGACATAATACACCTTTAATATATAAATCATTACCATTTAATCTTAATTGTTGTGCAATTTCATTATCAGTAATTAAACCTTTATTATCTGCCAAGTAAACTATACTATCATAAAGAGCATTAGTAATAAAGAATCTACAATTTGCAATATTTCTATATTGAAATAATGTATTTCATGCCCCCAACATTGCTTCTACATATTTAATTGCTTGTGATTTTGGTTCTGTTGATTTTTCAATCATAAATTTAATTGCATATTTTGCAATTACATTAGTATTGTTATTAGCTAAATAATCTGCTAAATCATTAGCAACTTCATATTGCATACTTTGTAATAAATTTTGTCCATTTTCTGCTAATAAATCTTTTGCTGCAATTGTTTCGCCAGCAACAGCTTCTTCTGTAATTTCTTTAATAATTTTATCTGTATCAGCATATCCGAAATCTATTCTTTTACTCTTATCATTTCATTGAAGAACTTTAACTTTTGGGTCTTTTGGTTTTTTAACTATAAATTCAATTCTTGTTGAATTAACCATTTCGATAGGAAAAAAACTTGCCCATGGACTATTTGATTGTTTAAAAAATTCTATAAATTCTGGTGCTTCTACTAATTTTTCGGTATTATCTAAATTTTGTTTGAATGGTACTGCCATTTTTTATTTTCCTTCCTTATAATTTATTTTTATTTTTATAATCCAATAAAGCATTTTTTATTGAATTTGGTTGATTTGTTATTATTGTTTGTGGTTTGCCACCTGTATTAATTGTTTCTTTAAATACTGGTTGTTCTTTAATCATTTTTTTAATAGTTTCTTCAATTTTTGAATTTTCTAAATTATTAGTTTTAAATTTTAAATAATCATAAAATTCAGTTTTAACTTGATATTTTTTAAATATATTAATCATTTCTTTTTCTTTAATTTCTTGATTAAGTTTATTTAACTTATTTTCTGCTTCATTAACTTTATTTTCTATTTATTGTGAAGAAGCATTATTTTCAGTTAAAAGTTCAGTTGTTTGTTGAACATTATTTTCATTTTCTAACATTTAATATTCTCCTAATCTTATCCCAATAATCAATCTTTAACTAATTGTGGCATTTCACTTATTAATTTTTTATAATCATTAACTGCATTTTCTAATGTATCAATATCAGAAAATTTAAAACAATTATCAATATGTAAATCAAAATATCTATCAATACTAATATCTTGTTTTCTATATTTTTCATTAAATTCAATTTTTGTCATATTATTTTTCTCCTTTATTAATCTTTTCATTTAATTTTGCTAATTTTTTTTGATGTTTTATAATTTTGTTATTTGCTCTAACATGTTTTGGAGTTGTAATAAATTTTTTTAATAAAACAATAATTTCTCTGCAAATTAATGTTCCAACACTTGTTCCAATAATTATTAAGGCTTTTCTCCCTTTATGTACTATTTTAATTTTATCACATAAATGCTGAGAAAAGCCTATCTACGGACTTCTCCCCACATTTTTAAATCAAACATAGAATTACAGTTTCAAAACTAGGTATCTTGTTGAATTTATATGCAGCTTCTTTAGCATATAAATGAACATGATGTTTTGCAACTTTGATATGTGTTTTAAATGTTATTCTTATATGTTTTCAAACTGATTCAATTTGGTTGGTATTTACACCAATTTTTGAAACATAGCCATCTTGATGGTTAACTGTTTCATGCTTAGTGAAAACTGATTTAAAATCGCAATATCCTTTTCAAGAATAAGTATATACAAGACATTTTGAAGAAATGTGGTTTTTTGCAAACTGCAAAAGATTTTTACTCTTTGCGTTTTTCAATACTTTCACAATTAAATTATTGGTTGTTTTTTGATAAATGCCAACAATCAAGGTTTTATTCACCAAGGATCTTCCTTGTTTTTTAAAACCCATATGTGAAAGATACATTTCATCAATTTGCACTGTACCTTCAACAATAAATTGAGGTTTTTGTTTTGCAATACGTGTTCTGATTTTATGAGTCATTCTTCAAGCAGTTTTCAAAGTCACTCCCAATTCTTTTGCAATATCTGTTGATGGAATTCCATGTTTGGTGTTTATTCATCTAAAGATAAGATAAAACCAAGATGTTAAAGATGTTTGTGACCTTGAAAATATGGTGCCTGTGAGAATGCTAAATGTTTGATTACATTTTAAACATCTCATTCTTTTTAAATCAGAAGTATTCAAATTAAAATTAAAACACCTAATACATTTGTTTTCTTTCAAATTTGCTATATATGCAAGACATTGCTGTTCAGTTTGAAAAGCATTGTTGAATTCATTCAGTTTCATTATTCCCTCCACAAGTACATGTGGGGAGAAGTCCGTTAATTTAATTAAAGTATAATTTGATTGATTTTCTATATTTGGCATTTTATTCTCCTTTAATTTTCTAATTTTTTAATTGTTACTTTAATTCAACCTTGATAAACATCATTATCACCAACTATTAATGCAACATTACTTTCTGGGTCCGAAACAATTATGTGTTTGGATTTAACATTTGGATATTGTCTTAAAATAATTGCTCTAATATCATTACTTGTATGAATTGCTTTGGAAATGGTGATAATATTTCAATTTCATCTTTATTTTCAAACAAAGTAGGTAATATTATCATTAGTCAAATTCTCCATTTTCAATTCTTTCTTTTAAAGAAAAGACATACTCTGTATAAGTTCTATGTGGATTTTTATCATTTATAATTTCATCGATATCTAAAATTAATTTTTCTTTATATTCATTAATATATTTTTGGGCAATTTTTCTTCTTATATTTTCAACTTTTATCATATGTTTATCACAAAAATATCTTACTTGAACATTATCTTTATCTAATTTTGTTGGTAAATTATTACAATTTGTTATATGTTTACCAAGTTCATTAACTTCACTAAAACAACATGGTATATTTTCTTTATTCATTATCAATGTCTCCTAAATTTCTTCAACTTCTTCTATTTCATTTATTAACTGATTCTAATCAACAACTATTACAGTTATTGGATAAAAAGTTTTCTTTTACTTTATTGCACATAGAACATTTATCTTCATATTTCATATTATTTCTCCTTATTTTCAATTTGATTAGCAATTTCACTTAATATTTTTAATACTTTATATTCATTTTTTAATTCTTTACTAATAAATATTAAAAATATTATTAGTGTTATGCTTGTTATTAATATTGGTACTATTAATAAAATTTTTCATAATATCATTTTTTACTCTTTTCATTTTTTAAATCATTTAACATTTATTGAACAAAATGCACGATTTTTAGGAATATTTAAAGTATTAAAGATTTGACCAGTTACTATAATTTCATCGTTTTTGTTTAATATGGAATGGCAACCTTTTTTAGGACTATTTTTTGGTAGACATTTGTTTTTGATAATTAACTGGAGTTAAGTAGTTTAAAGTGCTGTGAATTCTTATGTTGTTATATCAATTGATGTAATCAAATAATTCTAATTTTAATTGGATTAATGATGTAAAATTTTTATCATTAATAAATTCGGTTTTGAAAGTTTTAAAGGTTGCTTCAGCAACAGCGTTATCATAAGGACAACCTTTTTTGCTTAAAGAGCGATTAATATTGAATGCTAGTAAAAGTTTATCAATAATTTTATTATTAAATTCATTACCGCGATCACTATGAAATATTTGAATATCTTTTAAACAGCGATTTGAGTGCATAAATGCTTGATATACTAATGATGCATCTTTTTTAGTACCTACACTATGTCCAATTATTTCGCGGTTAAATAGGTCAATTAATAAACAAATATAGTTTCACTTACCATTTACTTGAACATAAGTTAAATCACTAACAATAACTTCATTTTTAACTCTATTATTAAAGTTTCTATCAACAAGATTGTTTATTGGACTATCGTTAACTTTGTTATTATGATTTTTGTATGATAATTTAGTGTATTTTGATATTAAATTATGTTTATTCATAATTTCTTTAATTTTTCGTCTTGATAAATAAATTTCTTGGTTTTCTAGAATGACTTTTAATCTTCTAGTACCATAAACTTCTTTATTTTCTTTAAAAGCACTAATAACAGCTTCATCATAAATATTATTTTTGATTTTATTTTCTTTTTTCTTTAAATTAAAATAATATGTTGATTTAGAGATTTTTAAAAAATGACACATTGTGCGAATTTTATATTTAACTTTATTTTTGACAATAATTTCTATTTTCTGCCTATTATTAGTGCTGCTTGCTTTAAAATATCATTTTCCATTCTTAATTGTTTTAATTCTTTTCTTAATTTAATTAATTCATTTTCTTCAACAGAACGATTATCTTTAGTTTTAAAACTACCTGAATTAGTAAATTGCTTAATTCAATTGTAAGTAGCTGCTCTTGTAACATTATATTCTTTAGCAAGGCAAGATACTGATTTGCCACTTTGATATAAAGCTACTATTTGTTTTTTAAATTCATCGGTATATGAGTTAATATTGGCCATAATTATAGTTCCTTTCTTTGTTCACTTGTCTACGTAATTAGTGTCCAATAAAGTGTAACCCATCCACAAATGTCTACCAAAAAATAGTCCTAAAAAGGGTTGCCATTCCAAGTAATACAAAATTTTTAATTGAAACAAAAATTTTAAATCACACTATACTTACTCTTGGAGAAATAAAAGATCAAAAATTAATGCCATTAAAATTTGTTTCTTTATTTCATACAATAAAAGAAATTAACTATATTCGTGATGATGAAGTTATTATTAAGTCAGATAATGGAGACTATAGTCTTTTAGTAAGTAATTCCGATTTTACTATTAATAAATTATCGTGAACAGCAAAATATTTTTTTAAAACTAATAGAGAAGTTTGAGTAATTAAAGATGATAATAATCAAGTATTAATTTATGATTATGTAAGTAATACATATTCTGAATTAGATCTTTATGGAATTGATATTATTAGATTAAATAGTAAAACATATATTTTAAAAGAAGATAGTAAAAATATTCAAATTATTGATTCATCAGGTCAAGTTATTAAAGGAAAATATAATTTTGAAATTTCTGATGATTATGATTTATTGAATATTAATAGTCAATTATTACTTTTATTTGATCGACAACAAAAAATGACAGTTAGAATAATTGAGAGAAATCTTAATTCTGAAAATGAATTAGTTGTATTAAAAACAATAAATTTAACTAATGAAATAAGTGAAATAAAATTATTAAATAATCAAGAAAATAAGGGTAAATCTTCAACTAATTTTTTCGTTAAAAAATTAAATAATCCAAATTATGTTCTTAATATTGATGCAAATATAAACAAAATTGAGAATTTAGAAGTTAATACTAAAAGTATTCCTGATGGAATGAATGGCGAAATTAATAGATATAATAAAACAGTTAGTATTTTTACACAGTATAAAACTGATGACTTATATTGATATCAAGTATTTTAAATAATATTATTTAAATAATTACCTAGTTACTGATATTTTGTATTTTTAATATTAGTAACATTTTTTCATATAAGGAAGTTTAAAAATAATTCCTTTATTTAATTGAACTAACTATTTAATTATGCAATAATATTGTATTGTATATAACTCAATTATTATTAAGGAGGCGCACAATGCGTGATGGATTAACTTTAAGATGTGAAGTTTGCAAAGAAGAAAATTATATTGCTGATCGTAATAAAAAAACTAACCCTGAAAAATTAGAAACAAAAAAACATTGTTCTCGTTGTAATCAACATACACTACATAAAGAAAAGAAATAAGTTTTACTTATTTCTTTTCTTTAATTTGCAGTACAATATACTTAGTTATTAATTAATGATTTATTAAAAGGATTGAATTTAAAATGAAAAATTTAAATAAAAAAGAAATTATTGAAACAATATTAACCAAAAATAAAATAGATGCTATGTTATTTTACTCTCCCGAAAATCGCTTTTGATATAGTGATTTTATTTCAACGTTAGGTTATTTATTGATTAGCAAAAATGATGCAAATTTATTATTAGATGGAAGATATATTACTGAGGGAAAAGAAAATGCCAAAAATGTTAAATGCATTCAATTTAGTAATATTTTTTCTTCGTTGAAAGATTTATTAAAATCACAAAAAATTAAAAAAATTGGTTTTGAAGCAGAATATATTACTATTGCTCAATTAGAAAGTTGAAAGCAAGAAATTAAAGATATTGAATTTGTTCCAATTTATGTTAGTTCATTAAGAATGATTAAAGATGAAATCGAAATTGCACGAATTGCAAAAGCTTGTGCTATTTGTGATTTGGCTTTTAATGAAGTTTTAAGCTTTATCCGACCTGGTGTTAGTGAAAAAGATGTTGAAGATATAATATTACGTTCATTTGTTAAAAATGGTGCAACAAAAGCATCATTTGATACTATTGTTGCTTCTGGAGAAAGAGGAGCAATGCCTCATGGTAAAGCTAGTAATAAAAAAATTGGCAATAATGAGTTAATTACTTGTGACTTTGGTTGTGTATATGAAGGTTTTTGTTCAGATATGACTAGAACTTTTGCGATTGGTAAAGTTAATCCAAAATTAATTGAAATTCATGAAATAGTTAAATCAGCACAAATGGCAGGAATTAAGGCTGTAAAACCAGGTATAGATATTGGTGAAATTGATAAGATTTGTAGAGAATATATTAAAGAAAAGGGTTATGAACAATATTTTACTCATGGTACTGGTCATGGACTTGGTATTGAAATTCATGAATCGCCTTGAGTTATTAAAAATGAATCTACTATTTTAGTTCCGGGAATGGTTATTACTGTTGAACCAGGTATTTATATTCCTAATTTAGGTGTTGTTAGAATTGAAGATGATATTTTAGTTACCAAAGATGGTTATCAAATTTTAACAAAATCATCTCGTGAAATTGACATTTGAAAGGAGAAAAAATAAAAATGATTAACGTTAATGATTTTAAACCAGGAATTACTTTTTTACATAATAAAACTGATATTTTAATAGTTATTGAATCAGCACATTCTAAAAGTGGACGTGGACAAGCGCATGTGAAGGTAAAAGCAAAAAATTTAAGGACACAAGCTATTATTAGTATTACTTTTACCGGTGGTGATACAGTTTATCCAGCTATTATTGATAAACGACCAGCAATTTATAGTTATGATGATGGTATGTATTCAGTTTTTATGGATAATGAAGATTATAATGAAATTAGGATTGATCAATCACGCTTATCATGAGAAAAAAAATTTTTAGTTCCTGGTAATGAAGTATCATTAAGGGTTTATAAAAATTTAGAAATATTAGGTATTGATTTACCTCCTTCGGTAGTATTAGCGGTTGTTGATGCTCCACCAGGAGTCAAGGGAAATAGTGTTTCTAATACGACAAAAACAGCTATTTTAGAAAATGGTTTACAATTACAAGTACCAATGTTTATTAATAATGGTGATAAAATTGTAGTAAGTACAGATGAAGGGAAATACAAAACTCGCGCTTAAGAAAGGTGAATATTATGGAAATACTTATTGAAGAAAGTAAAGTTGGAACATTAAAATTATCTTCGTTAGTTATTAAAAAATTTATTTATATGTTATTAATTAATGATAACTATCAATTAATATTAGAAGATGTTGAAGTTCTAATGTTAGAAACAAATGATATTACTGCTATTAATAATAATATTGTTGTGCGAATAAAATTAATTGTTAATCCAAATGAAGATTTAGTAAATTTAAAAAATAAAATTAATAATTTAATTTTAAGACGTACTGAATCAGCTTTAAATTTATTTTTATTAAATATTCATATAATATTTATTGCTAAAACTAAGGAAGTAGAAATCAACAATGCAAGAACAAAAGAAGATAACCCAGCATCATAAAAGAATTGGCATGATGGAAGTATTATATCAATATTTCCTTGAAGGCCAATCACAACAAGCATTTAAACAATTTCTTTTTGAAAAAGAAGGTAAGAGTTTAATTACTGAACAATGTGAGATATTAAATAAAATAATTGATTATGAATATGATTTAATAGATTTAATTAATAAAAATTTAAAACAAGGATGAGATTTTGAAAATTTAAAACCAATTGAACAAGCAATTTTAATTTTAGCAGTGTATGAAATTGTCCATACTAAAACAGATAAAAAAATTATTATTAATGAAGCTATTATTATAACTAAAGCTTATTGTCCAAATGATGCTTATAAATACATTAATGGTGTTTTAGATAAAATAAATAAGTAATTATAACTAGTATATGATTGAATTTAGTTAATAACTATATTTCTAATATAAATATATTATCTTATTTTAAAGATATTTTTTATGTTATAATGTAATATTTTTGTTCAATGTAACTATTTTTTAAAAATTAATAGTTAAAAAATAAAAAAATAAAGTATAATATATTTTAATAAACTTAATATAAGTTTTTACCCATTGTTTTTTTAAAGCAAATGGGTTCTTTTGTTTTTAAAAAGGAGAAGTATATATGCCATTAACTAAAGAAGAATCTTTTTTACTATTAGATAAAGAAATTAATAAATTATATGAAAAAATATCTTATATTGATAAAAAAAATACAGAATTAAAATTAAATATTTCATTAATCGAAGAGGAGGAATTTTTTACATTAGATGAAGAAATCAATGAATTAACTGGACAAATATTTGATGAAGAAGATAAAAATATAAAATTAATAGGAGAAATTAAAGTATTAGAAAAAAATATTAAAGTTCTAGAAAAACAAAAAAACCAAAAAAATTGAAAACTAACTTTTTTAAATGTATTTACTTTTGGTATTTTTAAATATTATAAAAACAAAAATATTGATAAGCAAATTAAAGAAATAAAAATTAAGAGAGAATGTTTGAAACAAACGATAAATAATAATAAAAATATTATTAAATTGTTAAAAATTCAAAAATTAAAAATTATTAAAAAAACTAATATTTTTTTAAAAAACTTATTTTTTGTTAACAATCGATTAATTAAAATTAATAAAGAATTTTTTCAACAGTTAGATAATTTAAAAAATCAAATAGCAAAAATAGTAGATCCTATTAATAATGATTCTTCATTAGAACAAAATTCTTCTGGATATAATAGTGATGATGATAGTCATATTGAAGTACTTTCTGAATCTGAGAAAAAAGATGATATTTTAAAAATATCTTTAAATAAAAAAAGTATCTTTAGTGAAGAAATAGAAGTAGATGTTACTGTTAATAAATTAAATTTTAATGATGATGATAGTGATATTGAAGTACTTTCTGAATCCGAGCAAGAAGATGATATATTTTTAAGTAAAGATAGTGGTTTTAATGAAGATGATGATAGTGATATTGAAGTACTTTCTGAGTTAGAACAAGAAAATGATAATGTAAAAATATATTCAAAGTCAAGCACTATCAATTTTGAAAGACAATTATCAGATATACCAGAAGAAGAAATTACAATAACATCTTCAAGTAAGGATAGTAGTTTTAATGAAGATGATGACGGCAGTGATATTGAAGTACTTTCTAAATCAGTGGAAGAAGAAGATGCTAAAATATTTGGAAATTGTTGTTTTAGTCAAAATTTAATAAACAATTTCGCGAAAAGTTTTTCTACAGTACCTCCTATTTTACAAAAAAGTATTTTAACTAGTTAAAATACTTTTTTTAAAACATATTAGTGAAAAAAATAAAAATAATAATTAAAAATAAAAAAGTAAGTATAATTTAATTTATAAACTAAATATATAAACTAAATATAGTTTTTAACCTATTGCTTTATTTATAAGTAAATGGGTTTTTTTAATTTTTAAAGGAGAAAAAAATGTTAATCGAAAAAATTAATATATTAAAAAAAGCAAAAGAAGAATTGGATAAAGAAATATTTTTTATTGAGAAAAAAAGTGAAGAAATAGTTGAGCAAATTGAATCTTTAGAAAATAAAATTAAACGTTTAAAAAAATTAAAAAAATTAAAAAAATGGATGGGTTACACTTTATTGGACACTAATTACATAGACAAGTGAACAAAGAAAGGAACTATAATTATGGCCAATATTAACTCATATACCGATGAATTTAAAAAACAAATAGTAGCTTTATATCAAAGTGGCAAATCAGTATCTTGCCTTGTTAAAGAATATAATGTTACAAGAGCAGCTACTTACAATTGAATTAAGCAATTTACTAATTCAGGTAGTTTTAAAACTAAAGATAATCGTTCTGTTGAAGAAAATGAATTAATTAAATTAAGAAAAGAATTAAAACAATTAAGAATGGAAAATGATATTTTAAAGCAAGCAGCACTAATAATAGGCAGAAAGTAGAGATTATTGCAAATAATAAATCTAAATATAAAATTCGCACAATGTGTCATTTTTTAAAACTCTCTAAATCAACATATTATTTTAATTTAAAGAAAAAAAATAAAATTCAAAATAATATTTATGAACAAGCTGTTATTAGTGCTTTTAAAAAAAATAAAGAAGTTTATGGTACTAGAAGATTAAAAGTCATTCTAGAAAACCAAGAAATTTATTTATCAAGACGAAAAATTAAAGAAATTATGAATAAACATAATTTAATATCAAAATACACTAAATTATCATTCAAAAATTATCATAATAAAGTCAATGATAGTCAAATAACCAATCTTGTTAATAGAAACTTTAATAATAGAGTTAAAAATGAAGTTATTGTTAGTGATTTAACTTATGTTCAAGTAAATGGTAAGTGAAACTATATTTGTTTATTAATTGACCTATTTAACCGCGAAATAATTGGACATAGTGTAGGTACTAAAAAAGATGCATCATTAGTATATCAAGCATTTATGCACTCAAATCGCTGTTTAAAAGATATTCAAATATTTCATAGTGATCGCGGTAATGAATTTAATAATAAAATTATTGATAAACTTTTACTAGCATTCAATATTAATCGCTCTTTAAGCAAAAAAGGTTGTCCTTATGATAACGCTGTTGCTGAAGCAACCTTTAAAACTTTCAAAACCGAATTTATTAATGATAAAAATTTTACATCATTAATCCAATTAAAATTCGAATTATTTGATTACATCAATTGATATAACAACATAAGAATTCACGGCACTTTAAACTACTTAACTCCAGTTAATTATCAAAAACAAATGTCTACCAAAAAATAGTCCTAAAAAGGGTTGCCATTCCACAAATTAAAAAAACAGAATTAAATATAAAAACTTTAATAGAAGAAATTGATGAAAATGAAAAAAATGCACAACCATTTAAAAATTCAAAATTAAATATGGCTTTTCTCCCTTTATGTACTATTTTAATTTTATCACATAAATGCTGAGAAAATCCTATCTACGGACTTCTCCCCACATTTTTAAATCAAACATAGAATTACAGTTTCAAAACTAGGTATCTTGTTGAATTTATATGCAGCTTCTTTAGCGGAAATGTTTAGTAATCTGTGTAACTTACAAAAATAACTATGTTTAATTAATTCTAGTAAATATAATTAAATGACTAGAAAGAGTGAGTTACAGATGGCTAAAAAAGATAACTTTAATAATAATGATCCAATATCAAAAGCAGTATATTTATTACTAGAAAATACTGAAGATTTAACAACAGTTTTTAAACCTGGCGGTTTATATAAAGAATTAACAAAAAGATTAGTTGAAAAAATGTTGAATTCTGAAATGCAAAATTATTTAGGATATGAAAAAAATCAACATAGTACTACTGAAAATGCTCGTAATGGTACAAGTTCAAAAAAATTAATAACTCAACAAGGTAAAATTGAAATTGATGTACCAAGAGATCGCAATAGTAATTTTACTCCTGTAATAGTTCCTAAAAGGCAAAGAAGATTTGATGGTTTTGATCAACAAGTTCTTTCCTTGTATGCAAAAGGAATGACATTATCTGACATTAGAATGCAGTTGCAAGAGTTATATCATGGTGCTGATATTAGTGAAAGTGTTATTAGTCAAATTACTGATGATGTTATTGATGATGTTAAAGCATGACAAAATCGACCATTAGAAAGTATTTATCCTATTGTTTATTTTGATTGTATAGTAGTTAAAGTACGACAAGATAAACGGATTATTAACAAATCAGTTTATATAGCATTAGGAGTTGATTTAGAAGGCAAAAAAGATGTTTTAGGATTATGAATTAGTGAAAATGAAGGTTCTAAGTTTTGATTATCTAATTTCACAGAAATGAAAAATAGTGGCTTAAATGATATTCTTATTGCTTGTAGTGATAATTTAACAGGCATGTCAGAAGCAATACAATCAGTTTATCCTAAAACAGAACATCAATTATGCATTGTTCATCAAATTAGAAATAGTTTAAAATATGTTTCATACAAACATCGAAAAGGTCTAGTTGCAGATTTAAAACCAATTTATAGTGCATGTAGTGAAGAACAAGCAATGCAAGCTTTAGAATCGTTTGAAAGTAAATGAAATAAACAATATCCTCAAATTACTAAATATTGATATAAAAATTGAGATAATTTAATGGTTTTTATTAGTTATCCAGTAGAAATCAAAAGAGTGATTTATACTACAAATGCTATTGAATCTGTTAATAGTCAATTACGAAAAATCATCAGAAATAAAAAAGTTTTTCCTAATGATATGGCAGTTTTCAAAATATTTTACTTGGCAATTGAAAATATAACAAAAAAATGAACATTGCCTATTCAAAATTGAAATACAGCAATTGCTCATTTTATGATAAAATTTGAAGATAGAATTAATCTAAATTAGTAACTTTGTAAAACAAAGATACACAGATTATTAAAAAGCCTCTCTTTAGCATATAAATGAACATGATGTTTTGCAACTTTGATATGTGTTTTAAATGTTCTTCTTATATGTTTTCAAACTGATTCAATTTGGTTGGTATTTACACCAATTTTTGAAACATAGCCATCTTGATGGTTAACTGTTTCATGCTTAGTGAAAACTGATTTAAAATCGCAATATCCTTTTCAAGAATCAGTATATACAAGACATTTTGAAGAAATGTGGTTTTTTGCAAACTGCAAAAAATTTTTACTCTTTGCGTTTTTCAATACTTTCACAATTAAATTATTGGTTGTTTTTTGATAAATGCCAACAATCAAGGTTTTATTCACCAAGGATCTTCCTTGTTTTTTAAAACCCATATGTGAAAGATACATTTCATCAATTTGCACTGTACCTTCAACAATAAATTGAGGTTTTTGTTTTGCAATACGTGTTCTGATTTTATGAGTCATTCTTCAAGCAGTTTTCAAAGTCACTCCCAATTCTTTTGCAATATCTGTTGATGGAATTCCATGTTTGGTGTTTATTCATCTAAAGATAAGATAAAACCAAGATGTTAAAGATGTTTGTGACCTTGAAAATATGGTGCCTGTGAGAATGCTAAATGTTTGATTACATTTTAAACATCTCATTCTTTTTAAATCAGAAGTATTCAAATTAAAATTAAAACACCTAATACATTTGTTTTCTTTCAAATTTGCTATATATGCAAGACATTGCTGTTCAGTTTGAAAAGCATTTTTGAATTCATTCAGTTTCATTATTCCCTCCACAAGTACATGTGGGGAGAAGTCCGTTAAATATTTTAAAAGAAATTATTGATTTACAAGGTCAGTTATATGAAAATAAAGTTAATAGATATAAAGAAATATTTGAACAATTAGATTTTATTTTAAAAAATAAAAACTTTGAAGAATTAGAAAATTCTATATATCCATCTAAGAAAAATCCTTTTGAAGAAGATGGTGATACAGAATTATTTGATAGTATTAGTTTCTCAGCAATTCAAATTAAGGATTTAGAACAAAAAATATTTGATTTTGAAGAAAAAAATAAATAAATATTAGATAAAATTGATTTACTTGAACGTGATATTCAAGATTTAAGATAAAAAAAGCAGAAAAAAATTGACAAATAACTTTTGTAAATACTATTAGTTTTGGTATTTTTAAATATGTTAGAAACAAAAAAGTTAATAAAGAAATTAAAGAAATAAAATTGAAAACAAGAAATTTAAGAGAAGAAATAAATGAAAATGAAAAAAATATTAAACCACTTAAAGTTTTAAAATTAAATATTTTTGAAAATATTATTAATTTACAAGTCAGTTTGATTAATAAAATTACAAATGAAAAAAATGAAGAAATTTTTGATAAATTAAATTTAATTTCAGAAAATGAAATATCAAAGCAATTTGATGAAAAGAATCCTTTTTCTAGTAAAAAAGAATTAATTTCAAGAGTTAATAGTCAATATAGTGATCTTGGTTTTGAAACAGATATTGAAAAAAATCAATCTTGTTTTAGTTTGCCAAATGAAGATAAAGCAGAAGAAAAATTAAGTTCTTCTTTGAGATTAATAAATTCTTTATAAGAAAAAAAGATTTTAGTTAAGAATGGATTTAAAAAGTTATTATTTAAAATAACTTTTTAAATTTATATATTAAATATAATTAATTATCAATGATATTATTGGCAATTAAATATAATAAATAAGTAACATTATGTACTTATTTATTTCAATGTTATAATTATTTTAAGATTAAATTTAAAAATATATAATTAGATTGGAAGTAAAAAATGATTCCCGAATATCGATTATTTAACCATCTTTTGCTTTTAAAAAGTAATTATTTTTTTAAGCGCGAAATTAAAAAAAAAATAGGTCATTTAAAAGCAAAAGATTATCGTAATACTTATAACTTAATATTTAATAGTAATCAAAATTTAATGTTTATGAAAATAATAAGTGTTTATTTATATTTCAATAAAATTTCTTATAAAGAATATTTAAGATTAGTTGCAAATTTTATATTAACTATTTCTGCTTTAATTCCTACTTTTAAGCGTCAAGAAAAACAGTTAGATGATTATCAAAATGCCAAGGAACTTTTATTATTACTTGGATGTAAAGATCAAATAAAAGTTTGGTTTGATGATACTTCAAAAGTAGTATTACCTGATTTTTTGATAAATAATTCTAATTTGAAAAAAGAAAGTTTGCTAATAATTAAAAGATTGGTAAATATTAGTGGTAATATTTTTATTAATTTAACTAAGAATGAAACAAACATAAAAAATAATTATGAGTTTGGAAGTTTATTAATGTTATTTTATTTGTTGGATTTAGAAACCAGAAAAACATTGCTGACAAAAGATATTACTGATTTAAATTTAAAAGCTTTTTTTTCATATGAAACTTTATTTACTAATAAGTTGATAATTTTAGATGAATTGGTTAAATGCGCTATGCGCTTAGAACAAACTAATTTTAATTTTTATATTAGAATAATGAATTATTCTTTGTTAGGAAATTATCAATAAATTAAGGATAAAAAATATGAATAATTATGATGTAAAAGTTGATAATATTAAAAGTAAATTTTTAAATATTAATAAAGATATTATTATTGCTTTACCTTCTATTTATGATCAAAATATTGCTTATGAAGTTTATTTAGTTTTTGATGGTAAAGATATGTTACTTAATAGTAATAGTAATATTTTATTTGAAAATAATAGTAATTGTATTTTTATTGGTATTGGTAGTACCAATAATATGACTCGTTTTAATGATTTAGCAACTTATACCAATGATGATGTAAAAATATTAATGACAAAATATTTTCCTGAATTAAAAAAAAGTAACATTGATTTTCTTGGTGGTAATGGTAAAAATTACTTAGAATTTATTATTAATGAGGTTATACCATTTGTTATTAAAAAGTTTAATTTAAAAATTAAAAATTTAAATGCCATTGGTTGTTCTTTGGGGGCATATTTTTGTTTACAAATGTTATATTTATCAAAATTACAATTTACAAAATTATTATTATTTTCGCCAGCAATTTGATTTAATTCACAAATTATTGAAGATTTAAAAACTAAAGTTTTAAATAATAATCAACCTTTAATAGTTGAACTATGGGTAGGAAAAAAAGAACCAAAGTTTTTTGAAGGCAAATTAGTAACAAATTATGAAAGTAATACTATTGAATTAAAAAAAATATTAACTAATAGAAAAATTACTACTAATCTAGTAATTGATGAAAATGGTGCTCATGGTTTTAAATGATGAATTAAATATATTAATGAAAATCCTTTAATTCTTATTATCTAATTGAAACTATGGTTTTTCTTTTTTTCTAAAAATATTATTAATTTTTAGAATTAAAATACGGACTTCTCCCCACATGTACTTGTGGAGGGAATAATGAAACTGAATGAATTCAACAATGCTTTTCAAACTGAACAGCAATGTCTTGCATATATAGCAAATTTGAAAGAAAACAAATGTATTAGGTGTTTTAATTTTAATTTGAATACTTCTGATTTAAAAAGAATGAGATGTTTAAAATGTAATCAAACATTTAGCATTCTCACAGGCACCATATTTTCAAGGTCACAAACATCTTTAACATCTTGGTTTTATCTTATCTTTAGATGAATAAACACCAAACATGGAATTCCATCAACAGATATTGCAAAAGAATTGGGAGTGACTTTGAAAACTGCTTGAAGAATGACTCATAAAATCAGAACACGTATTGCAAAACAAAAACCTCAATTTATTGTTGAAGGTACAGTGCAAATTGATGAAATGTATCTTTCACATATGGGTTTTAAAAAACAAGGAAGATCCTTGGTGAATAAAACCTTGATTGTTGGCATTTATCAAAAAACAACCAATAATTTAATTGTGAAAGTATTGAAAAACGCAAAGAGTAAAAATCTTTTGCAGTTTGCAAAAAACCACATTTCTTCAAAATGTCTTGTATATAATGATTCTTGAAAAGGATATTGCGATTTTAAATCAGTTTTCACTAAGCATGAAACAGTTAACCATCAAGATGGCTATGTTTCAAAAATTGGTGTAAATACCAACCAAATTGAATCAGTTTGAAAACATATAAGAAGAACATTTAAAACACATATCAAAGTTGCAAAACATCATGTTCATTTATATGCTAAAGAAGCTGAATATAAATTCAACAAGATACCTAGTTTTGAAACTGTAATTCTATGTTTGATTTAAAAATGTGGGGAGAAGTCCGTAGATAGGCTTTTCTCAGCATTTATGTGATAAAATTAAAATAGTACATAAAGGGAGAAAAGCCAAAATAATAATAATTCATGGAATCGAAGCACCAATTTGAGTAGGAAGAGCAATAACACTTCAGCCATACGTACCACCAAAGTAAATGCCACCTCATAATAATGTTCATAAGAAAGAAATTATTGAAGCAAATACACCGATGATAATTACAGCAGTAACAAAAAATAAGGGATGAATATTAGTTGCACCAATTCTTTTTAGTAATACAGATAATTTAAATTCAATAATTGTTTGAGGAATAATAAATATTCCAACTGAAATAATATTAACAATCGCAATACCAGCAATCATTTGTTTAACGACAGTAATGGTGCCAGAAACATCGGAAATGTTTAGTAATCTGTGTAACTTACAAAAATAACTATGTTTAATTAATTCTAGTAAATATAATTAAATGACTAGAAAGAGTGAGTTACAGATGGCTAAAAAAGATAACTTTAATAATAATCATCCAATATCAAAAGCAGTAGATTTATTACTAGAAAATACTGAAGATTTAACAACAGTTTTTAAACCTGGCGGTTTATATAAAGAATTAACAAAAAGATTAGTTGAAAAAATGTTGAATTCTGAAATGCAAAATTATTTAGGATATGAAAAAAATCAACATAGTACTACTGAAAATGCTCGTAATGGTACAATTTCAAAAAAATTAATAACTCAACAAGGTAAAATTGAAATTGATGTACCAAGAGATCGCAATAGTAATTTTACTCCTGTAATAGTTCCTAAAAGGCAAAGAAGATTTGATGGTTTTGATCAACAAGTTCTTTCCTTGTATGCAAAAGGAATGACATTATCTGACATTAGAATGCAGTTGCAAGAGTTATATCATGGTGCTGATATTAGTGAAAGTGTTATTAGTCAAATTACTGATGATGTTATTGATGATGTTAAAGCATGACAAAATCTACCATTAGAAAGTATTTATCCTATTGTTTATTTTGATTGTATAGTAGTTAAAGTACGACAAGATAAACGGATTATTAACAAATCAGTTTATATAGCATTAGGAGTTGATTTAGAAGGCAAAAAAGATGTTTTAGGATTATGAATTAGTGAAAATGAAGGTTCTAAGTTTTGATTATCTAATTTCACAGAAATGAAAAATCGTGGCTTAAATGATATTCTTATTGCTTGTAGTGATAATTTAACAGGCATGTCAGAAGCAATACAATCAGTTTATCCTAAAACAGAACATCAATTATGCATTGTTCATCAAATTAGAAATAGTTTAAAATATGTTTCATACAAACATCGAAAAGGTCTAGTTGCAGATTTAAAACCAATTTATAGTGCATGTAGTGAAGAACAAGCAATGCAAGCTTTAGAATCTGGATGGGTTACACTTTATTGTACACTAATTACATAGACAAGTGAACAAAGAAAGGAACTATAATTATGGCCAATATTAAGTCATATATCGATGAATTTAAAAAACAAATAGTAGCTTTATATCAAAGTGGCAAATCAGTATCTTGCCTTGTTAAAGAATATAATGTTACAAGAGCAGCTACTTACAATTGAATTAAGCAATTTACTAATTCAGGTAGTTTTAAAACTAAAGATAATCGTTCTGTTGAAGAAAATGAATTAATTAAATTAAGAAAAGAATTAAAACAATTAAGAATGGAAAATGATATTTTAAAGCAAGCAGCACTAATAATAGGCAGAAAGTAGAGATTATTGCAAATAATAAATCTAAATATAAAATTCGCACAATGTGTCATTTTTTAAAACTCTCTAAATCAACATATTATTTTAATTTAAAGAAAAAAATAAAATTCAAAATAATATTTATGAACAAGCTGTTATTAGTGCTTTTAAAAAAAATAAAGAAGTTTATGGTACTAGAAGATTAAAAGTCATTCTAGAAAACCAAGAAATTTATTTATCAAGACGAAAAATTAAAGAAATTATGAATAAACATAATTTAATATCAAAATACACTAAATTATCATTCAAAAATTATCATAATAAAGTCAATGATAGTCAAATAACCAATCTTGTTAATAGAAACTTTAATAATAGAGTTAAAAATGAAGTTATTGTTAGTGATTTAACTTATGTTCAAGTAAATGGTAAGTGAAACTATATTTGTTTATTAATTGACCTATTTAACCGCGAAATAATTGGACATAGTGTAGGTACTAAAAAAGATGCATCATTAGTATATCAAGCATTTATGCACTCAAATCGCTGTTTAAAAGATATTCAAATATTTCATAGTGATCGCGGTAATGAATTTAATAATAAAATTATTGATAAACTTTTACTAGCATTCAATATTAATCGCTCTTTAAGCAAAAAAGGTTGTCCTTATGATAACGCTGTTGCTGAAGCAACCTTTAAAACTTTCAAAACCGAATTTATTAATGATAAAAATTTTACATCATTAATCCAATTAAAATTAGAATTATTTGATTACATCAATTGATATAACAACATAAGAATTCACGGCACTTTAAACTACTTAACTCCAGTTAATTATCAAAAACAAATGTCTACCAAAAAATAGTCCTAAAAAGGGTTGCCATTCCAATCGTTTGAAAGTAAATGAAATAAACAATATCCTCAAATTACTAAATCTTGATATAAAAATTGAGATAATTTAATGGTTTTTATTAGTTATCCAGTAGAAATCAAAAGAGTGATTTATACTACAAATGCTATTGAATCTGTTAATAGTCAATTACGAAAAATCATCAGAAATAAAAAAGTTTTTCCTAATGATATGGCAGTTTTCAAAATATTTTACTTGGCAATTGAAAATATAACAAAAAAATGAACATTGCCTATTCAAAATTGAAATACAGCAATTGCTCATTTTATGATAAAATTTGAAGATAGAATTAATCTAAATTAGTAACTTTGTAAAACAAAGATACACAGATTATTAAAAAGCCTCGCAACATCAGCACCAGTATGCCGTATTGATTCTCCTTGAATTCCCAAGATTAGAATTGGATAAACAATTAGAAAAAATGGGACAAAGAAGCCTTTTAGATAATATTTAAACATTAAATTCAATAACGGTATTTGTTTAGAAGAGCGTGTTTTTGCGGCATTTACAATTTTGTTTGGATCTTGCTGACCTTTTTTCTTAGATAATGCTTCTTTTTCTGCAGCAATAGTAGGTTTTTTATATTTTTGAAATTGTTGAGATGTATAGTTATGAACTGAACCATATTCTTTAACAACCTCTTTAACAGTCCGTTTTTCAATAATGTCACCATCGTGCATATAAATGATACGTGTACAGAAATGTTCAATTTCACTCATGTTATGAGTAACTAAAATCATTGCTACATTTTTTTCAACAATATTTTTTTGTAAAAAATCAAATATTTCTTCCTTAACTTCAATATCTAAACCAGTTGATACTTCATCTAAAATAACCAAGTCAGGTTTATGAATAACGCTTAATAATATATGGCTTTTCTCCCTTTATGTACTATTTTAATTTTATCACATAAATGCTGAGAAAAGCCTTAAAGTTTCTATTAACAAGATTGGTTATTTGACTATCATTGACTTTATTATGATAATTTTTGAATGATAATTTAGTGTATTTTGATATTAAATTATGTTTATTCATAATTTCTTTAATTTTTCGTCTTGATAAATAAATTTCTTGGTTTTCTAGAATGACTTTTAATCTTCTAGTACCATAAACTTCTTTATTTTTTTTTAAAAGCACTAATAACAGCTTGTTCATAAATATTATTTTGAATTTTATTTTTTTTCTTTAAATTAAAATAATATGTTGATTTAGAGAGTTTTAAAAAATGACACATTGTGCGAATTTTATATTTAGATTTATTATTTGCAATAATCTCTACTTTCTGCCTATTATTAGTGCTGCTTGCTTTAAAATATCATTTTCCATTCTTAATTGTTTTAATTCTTTTCTTAATTTAATTAATTCATTTTCTTCAACAGAACTATTATCTTTAGTTTTAAAACTACCTGAATTAGTAAATTGCTTAATTCAATTGTAAGTAGCTGCTCTTGTAACATTATATTCTTTAACAAGGCAAGATACTGATTTGCCACTTTGATATAAAGCTACTATTTGTTTTTTAAATTCATCGGTATATGAGTTAATATTGGCCATAATTATAGTTCCTTTCTTTGTTCACTTGTCTATGTAATTAGTGTCCAATAAAGTGTAACCCATCCAGTTGATATTGTTAGTGGAATAGAAAATATTATACCTTTATGATTATTTGTTAGAGCAATTAGTTTAATTATAGGTTAGGAGTTTATTATGCCTTGATATGGTTATGTGTTATTAGTTATAGGTTTGATTATAATTATGGCTTTTCTCCCTTTATGTACTATTTTAATTTTATCACATAAATGCTGAGAAAAGCCTATCTACGGACTTCTCCCCACATTTTTAAATCAAACATAGAATTACAGTTTCAAAACTAGGTATCTTGTTGAATTTATATTCAGCTTCTTTAGCATATAAATGAACATGATGTTTTGCAACTTTGATATGTGTTTTAAATGTTCTTCTTATATGTTTTCAAACTGATTCAATTTGGTTGGTATTTACACCAATTTTTGAAACATAGCCATCTTGATGGTTAACTGTTTCATGCTTAGTGAAAACTGATTTAAAATCGCAATATCCTTTTCAAGAATCATTATATACAAGACATTTTGAAGAAATGTGGTTTTTTGCAAACTGCAAAAGATTTTTACTCTTTGCGTTTTTCAATACTTTCACAATTAAATTATTGGTTGTTTTTTGATAAATGCCAACAATCAAGGTTTTATTCACCAAGGATCTTCCTTGTTTTTTAAAACCCATATGTGAAAGATACATTTCATCAATTTGCACTGTACCTTCAACAATAAATTGAGGTTTTTGTTTTGCAATACGTGTTCTGATTTTATGAGTCATTCTTCAAGCAGTTTTCAAAGTCACTCCCAATTCTTTTGCAATATCTGTTGATGGAATTCCATGTTTGGTGTTTATTCATCTAAAGATAAGATAAAACCAAGATGTTAAAGATGTTTGTGACCTTGAAAATATGGTGCCTGTGAGAATGCTAAATGTTTGATTACATTTTAAACATCTCATTCTTTTTAAATCAGAAGTATTCAAATTAAAATTGGCTTTTCTCCCTTTATGTACTATTTTAATTTTATCACATAAATGCTGAGAAAAGCCTATCTACGGACTTCTCCCCACATT
Organism: Spiroplasma endosymbiont of Apeira syringaria; assembly: GCF_964020205.1. Classification (NCBI taxonomy): domain Bacteria; kingdom Bacillati; phylum Mycoplasmatota; class Mollicutes; order Entomoplasmatales; family Spiroplasmataceae; genus Spiroplasma; species Spiroplasma endosymbiont of Apeira syringaria. The sequence goes on along the minus strand of NZ_OZ026543.1, from coordinate 895,059 downwards.
TTTAAATCAAACATAGAATTACAGTTTCAAAACTAGGTATCTTGTTGAATTTATATGCAGCTTCTTTAGCATATAAATGAACATGATGTTTTGCAACTTTGATATGTGTTTTAAATGTTCTTCTTATATGTTTTCAAACTGATTAAATTTGGTTGGTATTTACACCAATTTTTGAAACATAGCCATCTTGATGGTTAACTGTTTCATGCTTAGTGAAAACTGATTTAAAATCGCAATATCCTTTTCAAGAATCAGTATATACAAGACATTTTGAAGAAATGTGGTTTTTTGCAAACTGCAAAAGATTTTTACTCTTTGCGTTTTTCAATACTTTCACAATTAAATTATTGGTTGTTTTTTGATAAATGCCAACAATCAAGGTTTTATTCACCAAGGATCTTCCTTGTTTTTTAAAACCCATATGTGAAAGATACATTTCATCAATTTGCACTGTACCTTCAACAATAAATTGAGGTTTTTGTTTTGCAATACGTGTTCTGATTTTATGAGTCATTATTCAAGCAGTTTTCAAAGTCACTCCCAATTCTTTTGCAATATCTGTTGATGGAATTCCATGTTTGGTGTTTATTCATCTAAAGATAAGATAAAACCAAGATGTTAAAGATGTTTGTGACCTTGAAAATATGGTGCCTGTGAGAATGCTAAATGTTTGATTACATTTTAAACATCTCATTCTTTTTAAATCAGAAGTATTCAAATTAAAACTAAAACACCTAATACATTTGTTTTCTTTCAAATTTGCTATATATGCAAGACATTGCTGTTCAGTTTGAAAAGCATTGTTGAATTCATTCAGTTTCATTATTCCCTCCACAAGTACATGTGGGGAGAAGTCCGTTAAAATTAAAACACCTAATACATTTGTTTTCTTTCAAATTTGCTATATATGCAAGACATTGCTGTTCAGTTTGAAAAGCATTTTTGAATTCATTCAGTTTCATTATTCCCTCCACAAGTACATGTGGGGAGAAGTCCGATAATTATTTATCCAATTCTTATAACTATTCGTAATGTTAAAATTTTAAAACGAGTTGGTAGTTATATTATTTCAGCACCTCCAAGGACTGGCAAATCTGCCCTTGCTTGTTGTTTAGCACAAACTCATAAGAAACGAGTAGTTAGTCCTTTCCCTATTAAGTTAAAGACTGGTTATTCTTATTTGGTTAATTATAACGATGTTTTTACTTTTAATCAGTTAGCAAGTAATTATGCTTTTGAGGAACAAGATTTAATAATTTTAGATGAATTAGCATTAAAAATAAATTCTAATGATTTAGGAGTACAGTTTAAAAATCAACAAGAAAGTTTAGGACAATTTTGTAAGTTAATAGGTAACATGTTTAATGGTACAATGTATTTGATTGAACAACACCCTAATAGAATACCAGTACAAGCAAGAGAAAAAGTTGAGTATGTTGTTCAAGTTAAACGTATGCGTTTTTTGGGTTTTATTGTTATATTTAATCTTAATTTATATACTAATATTGAGGATTATAATAAAGTAGTATTTTCACGTCGTAGAACAAAGAAAATGATTAAAAGAGGTATTATGCCTCCAAGTTATAGTGGTGAAGCAATGGCTATGACTTTATTTTTTCCTAGACACTGGTTAAAAAGGTATAATTCACGTGCTTTACATTATGTGCATGAACTTAAAAGTGAATTGTCACCTAAAAAATACCTTAAAGAAGCAAGTAGTATTGATATGACTTATAGCGATATTAAGTCTGCTGGATTGGATAAATTGGATAATATTTTAAAGAAAAAAGATAAACCTAAAAATAAAGATAAATAAAAATGATTATAGTCCCAGTGAACCTACTGGGACTATAATTTGGGTGAGCCACGTAGTGGCGAGGGACGAAGTCCCTATATACTTGATTGAAATATGTAATTATTATTATGAAAATTGTATTTGCAATTTTTGCAAAAAATAAGATTACGATTAAAAACGCAAAAATGCCTAAAATTTATATAGTAAATTTTTGAAGTATAGTTTAATTATTAATTAGCTGAATTATACTTGTAAGTGCAAGTAAATAAAATTGCAAAAAAATTCTCATATAAAAATTTCATAATGCTAAATTTATTTTATAAAAAAAGTAAGGAGTTTTTATATGAGTTATAAACATCTTGGCGTAGATGAAAGAATTTATATTGAGAATCAATTGAAATTTAAAGTTAAAATTAGTGAAATAGCTAAAAATCTTAATCGAAATATTAGTACTATTATTCGAGAAATTAATAGAAATCAAGATAATAGTAATTATTTTTCATTGATTGCACAAAATAAAGCTGAAAATAGAAAACAATCACATATTTTTTTTCATAAGTTTAAAAATAAAGATTTAGTAAAATATGTGCAACAAAAACTATTATTAGGCTGATCACCTGAACAAATTTATGGCAGAATTAAAAATTTTCATAAACAATGAGTTATTAGTTTTAAAACAATTTACAATTGAATTTATTCTGGATTGCTTGATCAAGTTACTAGTAAAAATTTAAGAAGAAAAGGCAAAAAACGCAAATCTCAAGAAAATCGTGGCAAATTCAATAGCAAATCAATTAAAGAAAGAGATCTTAATATTAATGATCGTATAACACTTGGTCATTGAGAAGGAGATACTATAGTATCATCACGAGGCAAAAGTAAAAAATGTTTAATAACTTTAGTTGAAAGAGTATCACGATTTACTTTAGCAATATTAGTTAAAAACAGAACTACTAAAGTTATTAACAAAAATATTAGCCATTATTTATCAATTCTTCCTAAAAATATTGTTAAAACCATTACTTTTGATCGTGGTAAAGAATTTTCAAATTGACAACAACTTGAAAAAAATTTAGATGTGAAAATTTATTTTGCAAATCCATATTCACCTTGACAAAGAGGTACTAATGAAAATACTAATGGTTTAATTAGAGAAAAATTTCCTAAAAAATTTAATTTTTCAAAAACTTGTAAAAATGAAGTTCATAAATTTATATTGTCTTTAAACCAAAGACCAAGAAAAATACTAAATTATCTTTCACCGATAGAATATTTGGATAGAAAAATAATTTAGTTGCACTTACCTTTACAATTTAGCAATTATACTTTTGGTTAGATAGTATTTTATATATTTTAAATTTTATTATTTTCTATTATATAATGTTTAAGTATAAAAATAAGACAGTTAAGAATAAGTAATTATTTAATTATTATTGTATTAATATTAATTTTTAAAATTATAGATAGTATTTTATATTTAATAATTAGGTAGTTTAGTTTTTCTTAATTATGTTTTTATATAGAAAAAACCATTATCAATATATAATATCTTTATCTTTAAGATTATTATTGTCTTGATATATTATATTAGGTATAATGTAAGAGACTATAAAAATTATAAGAGATTTTATTTTATATAAATTTAATTTATTATTAATATAATAGGGGTGATTATGTGGAAAAAGATAAAGATATTATGAACATTATTAAAAAAGCATTATCAGAAAGTATTTTATCTGTACCAGGTGTTGCCAATATTTATGAAAAAGATAATAATTATGGAATTAAAGTTAACAAGTCTGATTTAGGTTGAATTATTGATATTAATATAGTTTGTTTTTTTAATAATAATATTTGAAATATTATGAATCAAACTCAGAAAAATTTAAAATATATTGTTGAAAAGATTATTAAACATCAAGACTATATAGTACTTAACATTTTTGTTCATGATTTAATTGAAGAATAAAAGAAAATATAAGGTGAAATTAAATGAAAAAAATTGATATTAAAACCTTAAAAGTTATGCTTATTAGCGGTGCTAATAATCTTTATAATCATCATTTTGAAGTTGATAAATTAAATGTTTTCCCCGTACCTGATGGTGATACTGGAACAAATATGAATTTAACAATGATGAATGGTATAAAAGAATTAAATGGCAAAGAATATGATAGTTTAAAAACATTTGCTACTACTTTTTCTCGTGGTTTAATGATGGGTGCGCGTGGTAATTCTGGAGTTATTTTATCTCAAATTTTTCGTGGTTTTTTTCAAACTATAAAAACAAAAGATTTAAAAAATGATTTCATTATTAATGAGGATTTATTAAAATCTTGAAAAAGTGCACAAGATTATGCATATCGTGCAGTTATGAAACCAGTAGAAGGTACTATTCTTACTATTATTAAAGATGGTGCTAGTTATATTAATGAATTAGAAATAACAGGCAAAGATTCGCTTTATATTTTTGAAAAATTACTAGAAGGAATGAATGAATCGTTAAAAAGAACACCTGATTTATTGCCAATTTTAAAAAAAGTAGGAGTTGTTGATTCGGGTGGTGCTGGTTTAGTTTATATTGTTGAAGGTATGGTGTATGGTTTAAAGCATGGTAAAGCTATTTCACCAAAGAAAAAATTAGAACAACAAGATACAGCAAAATTAGAAATGGTTTTAAATCAAGAAAACTTTGGTTATTGTTCAGAAGTTATTGTAAAACTAAATAAAGTTAGTAAGTTAGATTTTAATTTAAGCAAAACACGAACTGATTTAGAAACAATGGATGGTCAATCAATAGTTTTAGTAGATGATGAAGATTTAATTAAAGTTCATGTTCATACTTTAAAACCGGGTCAAATTTTAAATTATTTTCAGAAATTTGGTGAAATTTTAAAAGTAAAAATTGAAAATATGACGGAACAGGCAAAAGCACATACACAAACTATTAAACCAATTCGTAAATTAAATAATAAATTTGCTTTAATTGCTGCTGTTCCCGGTAGAGGAATTGAAACCTTTTTTAGAGATGAATTAAAGGTTAATAATATTATTATGTATTCAAAAAGAATTAATCCATCAACAGATGACTTTTTAAAGGCAATTGAAATTGTCGATGCAAAAAATGTTTTTATTTTACCAAATGATAGTAATTTATTTTTAGCAGCAGAACAAGCAAGAAAATTAGAAAAAAAATCAAAAGTTTTTGTATTACCTGCTAAAAATATTGCTCAAGGTATGCGTGCTGCTTTAAATTTTAATCCTGAATTAAGTGCAAAAGAAAATAATAAAAATATATGAAGTGAAATTAAATATGCTGCTTTTGGTTATATAACAGTTGCTGATCGTGATGTTGAAATAGATGGTATTAAAATTGGAAAAAAACACTTTTTTTCTGCTGTTAGTTTTCGTAATAAAGATGGTAAAGAAAAAATTATTGCTTCAAATGAAAATTTATTTAATGTAATTAAAGTATTGTTTACTAAATTAATTTGAGATGGTGCAGAAATAATTACTATTTTTAAAGGTAAAGGTTATTCAAAAGATCAAATTAATTTTATGAAAAAAATTTTAGATGAAGATTATGATATTGAATATGAAATTGTTGATGGTGATCAAGAAGTTTATAACTTTCTTTTCGTGGTGGAATAATACTATGTTATAATATTGTAGACTCTATTCAAATAGTTAGAAAGGAGAAGATTATGACTAATTTATTATTATCCTCAGTTAATCCAAATGATCCAAAGACTTGATCAACTAGTTTAATTGTTTTAGCAAGCTTAGTGGCTATTGTTGGTATAATTTTGTTTGTTGTTACTATGATTTGATTTTTCACTTGAATTAAGTATTCTTGATTCCATCTTGAAAATAGTGCTAATTTAACTGGTGGCGAGTTATCTCAAAAATATTTAAAAACATACGGTATTAATGCAAAAAGAATAAAATTTAAGGGATTTGGTAATATTAATAGTATTACTGTTGAACCTAGGTTTTTTTATTTAATGCCATATTTATTTAATAATGGTAATTTTACTTTAAGATTATTACCATGAACTTATCACCGTCGTTCTATTTATACTTTAGCAATGGCAATGGAAAGTACTTGGGCAGTAAGTAGTTCAAATAGTAGTCGTTTTAATACTTTTTGATGAGATTTTTCTCGTAAAATAACATTATTTTTTGTTTTAATTCCTTTTGCACTTGCTATTCTATTTGCTCTTTCACCTGCTAATTCTTGAATTACTTTATCAGCAGCGAGCGCCAATATACTTTCAATTGTTTTATCAATTTTAGGTAGTATTTTATTAATTCTTTTTTCTTCAATGCAAATGATTTTTTATGCTAAATCAAGAAAAGAAATTTGTCAAAATCTTGTTGGTATTTTAAATGAAAAAGAAATACGTGCTATTAGTTGAATTTTCCAAATTAAGTTTATTTATTACTTGATTCGTATGATTTATGAAATATTACAACTTATTTTACGTATTGTGATGTATACACAGCAAAATGAGAAATAATAAAAATTTGTACCTATAATTTAGGTACAAATTTTAAATTTAAAATTATATTAAGTTTTATTGATAAAACATTATTTTCAAAACTTTTATAAAATATTCTATTTTAGTAAGTTTTAAAGTTTTGTTTTTTTAATTTTACATTTAATTACTAAACCAATATTTTTCATTTTCATTTATTATTGTATATTTAAAATTTTATTTTGATAGTTTTAAATTTTAAATATACAATAAAATAAACTTATTAATTTAATATATATATATATATATTCATTAGTAATTTTTTGTATATGTATTGCAAAAATATAAAAAAAGATTTTAAATGTTAACTATGAGAGAGAAAAAAGAATATTTTAAGTTAAGGAGAATACTGAATGCAAAGTAAGTCTGCTATTAATATATATTCAAAAATTAATAAATTAAAAATAGTTTTATTACTTGCTAAAATTTTTATCAGAAATGGTATTGGAGTATTTTATATTAAAAAGTTTGTTGTAACGAGTATTATCCAAGATAAAAAAATATGTTCTTACTTAATCAATCAAATTTTGAAAGAATGGAATTCTAAAAAAGAATATATTATTTCACTAGAAAAATATTTAAAACAACTTTCAGTTCAACAATTTATTAACAAAATAATTACTTGCTGTTAATAAATTTGAGTTAAAAATTAAATATAATAATACATATCCATGTTTATGAAATTACTAATTCTGAATTGTCATGTGGCCAGAGTGTTGCCCATATTGTATATCAATGTTAAATTAAATAAAGATATTAGGAACTGAAAGGAAGAAAACATATCATGGCTATTAATTTAAAAGGCAGAAATTTTATTTGTTTATTAGATTTTACTTCAGAAGAAATTTATTACTTATTAGAATTAGCTGCTACTTTAAAAATTGCAAAACAAAAAGGAATAGAAAAACAGCCGTTAAAAGGCTATAGTGTTGCTTTATTATATCGAAAAGATTCATTACGAACAAGAAGCGCGTTTGAAGTTGCTGCTTGTGATTTAGGAATGCATTCAACATATTTTGATCCAACTAGTAGTAAATTAGGAATTAAAGAATCAATTGTTGATACCGCTAAATTTCTTGGTAGAATTTATAATGGTATTCAATTTCGTGGATATAAACAAACTGATGTTGAAGAATTAGCTGAAAATGCCGGTGTTCCAATATGAAATGGCTTAACTGATTTATATCATCCAACACAAATGCTAGCCGATATTATGACAATTCAAGAGTGTAAAAAAAATAAAGATGTTAAAGGTATTAAATTTGTTTATTTTGGAGATGCTCGTTTTAATATGGCTAATAGTTATATGATTATTAGTGCAAAATTAGGAATGAATTTAGTAATCTGTGCTAATAAAAATTTATGACCATATCCTCAACTATTAAAACAATGTCAAGAAATTGCTCAAGAAACGGGTGGCTCTATTATTTTAACAGAAGATTATAAAACAGCAAGTAAAGATGCTGACGTAGTTGCTACTGATGTTTGAACATCTGTATCTGAAGATAAAGTTTTATTAAAACAACGAATTAAAGAATTAATGCCATATCAAGTTAATAATGAAAAAATGAAAATTGCAAAATCAGATGTTATATTTTTACATTCTTTACCAAGTTTTCATGATGGTAATACACAAATTACTCAAGATATTGTTAAACAATATGGTGGAACAGGTGAATTAGAAGTTACTGATGAAGTATTTCGATCTTCTGCATCAAAGGTATTTCAACAATCAGAAAATTGTTTACATACTATTAAAGCTGTAATGTTAGCAACTTTGAAAGGATAATATATGAGATTATATTAAAAATGAAAAGAAGTTTTAATTATTTTATTATTTAATAAACTTATTTCCATTAATTAGTTTTTATTATTTTTATTTTAGAATATTAAATATATTAATTAATTGTTTATTAAAATATTAATGTTAGTTTTTATGTTAAGATATTAGTAATTAATTTTATTAACTCAAATTAAAAAATAGGATTAAATTATGATAAGACAAGAAGGAATATCAGAAGATAGTAGACAACAATTAATATATAATTATCAAGGATTAAATATATGAAAAAAAGTGAGTATTATTGGTAGTGGGTTTTTGCTTAGTACAATACCAGGAATTGGTATAACATATTTATGTAATGAAAAAATTGTTAAAGCACTTGGTAGTAATGAAAATTTATTTTCATTACCAATTCTAATGCTAATGGGTGCTGTTACTAGTTCATTATTAGTATTATTTACTATGGGACCATTTGTACACAAAAAATTATTTCCTGAATGATATGAGAAGAGAGCAGAAGCAAGGTATATAAATAAAACTATTAGTGAAATTGAAAATTTAAGAAATGATTTTGTAAATATAAATAATAACTGAAATGAAAATAGTACAGTTAGCTTAATAGAAATATTAACAAAATTGAATAATAAAAAAGAAGAATTACAAAATAAAGAAAAACCATTAATGTTTCAATGATAATTGGAAAGAATGGTGAGGCTTTTTAATAATCTGTGTATCTTTGTTTTACAAAGTTACTAATTTAGATTAATTCTGTCTTCAAATTTTATCATAAAATGAGCAATTGCTGTATTTCAATTTTGAATAGGCAATGTTCATTTTTTTGTTATATTTTCAATTGCCAAGTAAAATATTTTGAAAACTGCCATATCATTAGGAAAAACTTTTTTATTTCTGATGATTTTTCGTAATTGACTATTAACAGATTCAATAGCATTTGTAGTATAAATCACTCTTTTGATTTCTACTGGATAACTAATAAAAACCATTAAATTATCTCAATTTTTATATCAAGATTTAGTAATTTGAGGATATTGTTTATTTCATTTACTTTCAAACGATTCTAAAGCTTGCATTGTTTGTTCTTCACTACATGCACTATAAATTGGTTTTAAATCTGCAACTAGACCTTTTCGATGTTTGTATGAAACATATTTTAAACTATTTCTAATTTGATGAACAATGCATAATTGATGTTCTGTTTTAGGATAAACTGATTGTATTGCTTCTGACATGCCTGTTAAATTATCACTACAAGCAATAAGAATATCATTTAAGCCACGATTTTTCATTTCTGTGAAATTAGATAATCAAAACTTAGAACCTTCATTTTCACTAATTCATAATCCTAAAACATCTTTTTTGCATTCTAAATCAACTCCTAATGCTATATAAACTGATTTGTTAATAATCCGTTTATCTTGTCGTACTTTAACTACTATACAATCAAAATAAACAATAGGATAAATACTTTCTAATGGTCGATTTTGTCATGCTTTAACATCATCAATAACATCATCAGTAATTTGACTAATAACACTTTCACTAATATCAGCACCATGATATAACTCTTGCAACTGCATTCTAATGTCAGATAATGTCATTCATTTTGCATACAAGGAAAGAACTTGTTGATCAAAACCATCAAATCTTCTTTGCCTTTTAGGAACTATTACAGGAGTAAAATTACTATTGCGATCTCTTGGTACATCAATTTCAATTTTACCTTGTTTTGAGTTATTAATTTTTTTGAACTTGTACCATTACGAGCATTTTCAGTAGTAGTATGTTGATTTTTTTCATATCCTAAATAATTTTGCATTTCAGAATTCAACATTTTTTCAACTAATCTTTTTGTTAATTCTTTATATAAACCGCCAGGTTTAAAAACTGTTGTTAAATCTTCAGTATTTTCTAGTAATAAATCTACTGCTTTTGATATTGGATCATTATTATTAAAGTTATCTTTTTTAGCCATCTGTAACTCACTCTTTCTAGTCATTTAATTATATTTACTAGAATTAATTAAACATAGTTATTTTTGTAAGTTACACAGATTACTAAACATTTCCTGATTTTATGAGTCATTCTTCAAGCAGTTTTCAAAGTCACTCCCAATTCTTTTGCAATATCTGTTGATGGAATTCCATGTTTGGTGTTTATTCATCTAAAGATAAGATAAAACCAAGATGTTAAAGATGTTTGTGACCTTGAAAATATGGTGCCTGTGAGAATGCTAAATGTTTGATTACATTTTAAACATCTCATTCTTTTTAAATCAGAAGTATTCAAATTAAAACTAAAACACCTAATACATTTTTTTTCTTTCAAATTTGCTATATATGCAAGACATTGCTGTTCAGTTTGAAAAGCATTGTTGAATTCATTCAGTTTCATTATTCCCTCCACAAGTACATGTGGGGAGAAGTCCGATATTATTTATAAGCAATTTTATTTTTAATATTAATATAAAACCTTCATTTATTTTTAATGTTCATTAATAACAACAATTATTTTTTTACTAACATTGTTAATTTTAATAAAATCATTAATTTTTTGTGAATTAACTCGTTTAGCATTACGCAATGCTCAACCAATAGAACGTATTAGATAAAAATTTGTTGTTAATAACAATGGCTTAATTAATGCAAATAGTAAATTAAAATCAGTATCTTCTTTAAACATTAATTGTGATTGAATTGCTATTCTTTGAATTCAAAAATTACTATCATTTATTAACTTAAATAAATATTGATCTCTAACACTAATATTATTGTTACTAAATATAAGAACACCAATAATATTATCAAAATAATCAGTAGTATCTCATCAAATATTATGCTTAATTATCGATAAAAGCCAATCTAAGTCATTAAAACTTAAGTTTTTCTTTCATCAAAGATTTAAAAATTCCATTGCTGTATATTGAAATTCACGATTTTTTTGTAAATATAATGTTTCAAATAACTGTTTTTTACTTATTAAAGATAAATTTTTATTTCATTTATCTAAAAATAATCTTACTAATGGTTTTCGTTTACTAGTTAAAATTCCATAAAATTTGAAATTATTAATTAAAAATTTTTCTTGTTTAATTTTAGTATTGATATTAGCATTATTAATAAAAATTGTCGTTAATATTTTTATTTCTTCATTAAATTTTTCCATATATACCTTTCTATCTATATAAAATATTTTATCTTAAAAATATTGAAGGGAAAGTACTCATTAAAATAATCGTTATTATTGCTAAACAACTAAATATGCATAATCTAATAATATGACGAAAATGTTTTTTATTTAAATAACTAATTGTTTGATTTAAATACATTAAATTTCATTTATTAATTGGCAATTGATAATAATCCAAAATAGCGATTAAAATTGCATGTCGTTTAAATGATTTACATTTTTTATAATATTTAATATGGAATGAAATTTCATTTCAATGCTTGAAACTAAAAATATTATTAAGATCCATTAGTTCCGAAACAATTTCTTCTGGTGTAAAATCAGCATTTGCTGCATAAAAAGATTTGAATTGCTTATTTTTTTTAATTCAATATTTAACCTCATAAATAATCATAAATAATGCAATTACTAATACCATTACCACTGTTAAATCTTTAAATATATTTACCGCATACAATAATTTTCGAAGTTCAAAACTAATTTTTTGATCAGTTTTATCAATAACAGTTAATAATATTGAAAGAATTATTGAAAATATTGATAAAAACAATGCTAATATATCCATAATTATAATTTTTTGTGTACATTTTAATTTAATATATTTAAATAAATCTTTAACAACAATATTAACATCAATTGTTAATGTTAAATTTTGTATATTTGTTTGTATTTCTTCATACCTAGCTTCTTCTAACTTGGATGGGTTAAACTTTATTGGACACTAATTACATAGACAAGTGAACAAAGAAAGGAACTATAATTATGGCCAATATTAACTCATATACCGATGAATTTAAAAAACAAATAGTAGCTTTATATCAAAGTGGCAAATCAGTATCTTGCCTTGTTAAATAATATAATGTTACAAGAGCAGCTACTTACAATTGAATTAAGCAATTTACTAATTCAGGTAGTTTTAAAACTAAAGATAATCGTTCTGTTGAAGAAAATGAATTAATTAAATTAAGAAAAGAATTAAAACAATTAAGAATGGAAAATGATATTTTAAAGCAAGCAGCACTAATAATAGGCAGAAAGTAGAGATTATTGCAAATAATAAATCTAAATATAAAATTCGCACAATGTGTCATTTTTTAAAACTCTCTAAATCAACATATTATTTTAATTTAAAGAAAAAAAATAAAATTCAAAATAATATTTATGAACAAGCTGTTATTAGTGCTTTTAAAAAAAATAAAGAAGTTTATGGTACTAGAAGATTAAAAGTCATTCTAGAAAACCAAGAAATTTATTTATCAAGACGAAAAATTAAAGAAATTATGAATAAACATAATTTAATATCAAAATACACTAAATTATCATTCAAAAATTATCATAATAAAGTCAATGATAGTCAAATAACCAATCTTGTTAATAGAAACTTTAATAATAGAGTTAAAAATTAAGTTATTGTTAGTGATTTAACTTATGTTCAAGTAAATGGTAAGTGAAACTATATTTGTTTATTAATTGACCTATTTAACCGCGAAATAATTGGACATAGTGTAGGTACTAAAAAAGATGCATCATTAGTATATCAAGCATTTATGCACTCAAATCGCTGTTTAAAAGATATTCAAATATTTCATAGTGATCGCGGTAATGAATTTAATAATAAAATTATTGATAAACTTTTACTAGCATTCAATGTTAATCGCTCTTTAAGCAAAAAAGGTTGTCCTTATGATAACGCTGTTGCTGAAGCAACCTTTAAAACTTTCAAAACCGAATTTATTAATGATAAAAATTTTACATCATTAATCCAATTAAAATTAGAATTATTTGATTACATCAATTGATATAACAACATAAGAATTCACGGCACTTTAAACTACTTAACTCCAGTTAATTATCAAAAACAAATGTCTACCAAAAAATAGTCCTAAAAAGGGTTGCCATTCCAACTACTTAACTCCAGTTAATTATCAAAAACAAATGTCTACCAAAAAATAGTCCTAAAAAGGGTTGCCATTCCAACTTTTCTTCTTCATCATCAAAAAACATAGTTTTCCCTCCATCCTATATTATAATTTTAACATTATCCGTAACTAAAACTAAAAAAATGAACAACTCAAAAAGTTGCTCATTTTTATATTTTAGTAATAGTTTATTTTGGAGTTCAAGTTTTTAATAAATCATTTTTAATATTACCTACTTGTGGCCCATAAATTACCTGAATAGCTGTACCTTTTTTAAAGATACCAACCGCACCAGTTGATTTTAAAATATTATCATCAATTTTAGTTTCATCAAAAACTGTAACACGCAATCTTGTAGCACAATTGTCTAATAATTTAACATTACTTCGTCCACCAAGACCTTTAAAAATATTTTCTAACATATCATTATTTTTATCTTTATTAGTATCAGGTGTTAATGTTTGTTTCTTTGCCATTTCTGCTTGTAAAGTTTTATGAATAGACTCTGCACCATCAAGATAGGTAATTTCAACTTTATTGGCAATTACTTTAATATTTTTAGTTCCACTTAATCTTAATAAAGCTTTTGAATAAATATTTGCATCTTTTAAAGTTGCAACTAATACTTTATCTTTAGCGTTAACATCAATGATATTTAATGCTCCACCAAGTCCAAGTAATAAATTTTCTACTTTTGTTCTACCTTTTTTTGAAGACTTATCTAAAGAACTTTCAACACTTTGTAAAGCTAAGTTGGTTGCTAATTCTCCTTCTTCACGACCTAAAGTTTTGTAATTTCTTCACTTAATAATGTAATAGAACCCAAAGAAATAAGCAGGTGCCATAATTAATCCAGTAACAAATACTCAATAGAATCCTGTTTCTTTACCAAGAATACTTGGTAATATTCCAAAGAAAGAAAAATCAATAAATCCAGCAGCAAAACCTTGACCAACAACTATATTTAATAAATAAGCCATCATAAAACTAATTCCTGCCATAAATGCATGGAAAACAAAACATAATGGTGCTACAAATAAGAATGAAAACAATAATGGTTCTGTAACTCCTGTTAAGAAAGAAGTTAGAGCAGCAGATCCTAAAATACCACCAACCATTTTTTTATTTTCTGGTCGTGCTAACATTCACATAGCAAGTGCTGCAAAGGGATAGCCATATTGCATATATGCAAATCGCCCACTCATAAACATTGTTCCCGGTGTTTGATTCATGTGTCCTACTGCATTAGAAGCAAATTGTCCAAAGAAAATATTGTACGCTCCAACAAAATGATCACCAGATTCATTAATTCAATTTCCACCAATTCCAGTATATCAGAAAGGCGCATATTGAACGTGATGCAATCCTGTTGGTATTAATAAACGCTCAGTAATTCCAAAAAACATTGCAATAAATGCTCCACCAACTGTCGGATGAAAATTATCACCAGTTAACTGTCCATCAGTAAGTTGACCTGTATTCATACCAGCTGCTAAGCCATTACCAATTTCTCTAAAAGCAATTAATAACATTGGTCAAATAAAGAAAAAAGCTAATCCCATTCCTATTCCAACAAAAACAGCTAAAATTGGCACAAAACGTTCACCACCAAAAAAAGCTAATACTCTTGGCATACGAATATTGTATGAATGATTATGAAGAATTGATACTAATCAACCAACAAGAATGCCACCTAAAACTGAAGTATCAAACGTAGGAAATAATCCTAAGACAGAAGAAAATAAACCAGAAGATTTACAACTTTCTGGAGTAATCTTTGCACCTTCACCTAAACCTCATGGATCAAACCCCAACATTCCTGTTTTAGGATTTCAAAAAAACATGCCACTAATAACTGAAGTCATAACAATAAAAGTAATAAATCCAGAAAGAGCAGCTACACCTTTACTAGCTTTTGCAAAACCAAAAGCAATAGAAATAGCAAAAATCAATCCTAAATTAGCAAAAACAACGTTTCCGGATGATTGCATAATTGAAAAAATATTAATAATAGCAACAAGACTATCATGATTAGGCAATTGCTTTAAAGCACTAGCAACTCCACCACCAATTCCTAACAATAAACCAGCTATTGGTAATGTAGCTATTGGTAAAACAATGGCTCTTGATAAGTTTTGCATTTTACCAAACATTTTGCCACCTAATTTATTGAAAGTTCCTTTAAAAGTAAAACTAGGATTTTTCTTATCCTCAGGAGATGTTTGTTTACTATGAAAAAATTTACTCATTTTCTCACCTCCATTCTATATTGTTCTATACAGATGAGAATTTTATTCTATACAGATAAAAATATTATATATAGTATAATAGTAAAAACAACAATAAAATAAATAAAAACGATTTTTTTACTACTATAATATTAATTTCGGAGAAATTTTATAATCTATATAGATATTATTAATAACTACTATAAATTTTAATAGTATATTGTAATTAAAAAAATAGTAAATATTTTAAAACACTTAATATTTTTATTTTGGCTTTTCTCCCTTTATGTAATATTTTAATTTTATCACATAAATGCTGAGAAAAGCCTATCTACGGACTTCTCCCCACATTTTTAAATCAAACATAGAATTACAGTTTCAAAACTAGGTATCTTGTTGAATTTATATGCAGCTTCTTTAGCATATAAATGAACATGATGTTTTGCAACTTTGATATGTGTTTTAAATGTTCTTCTTATATGTTTTCAAACTGATTCAATTTGGTTGGTATTTACAACAATTTTTGAAACATAGCCATCTTGATGGTTAACTGTTTCATGCTTAGTGAAAAATGATTTAAAATCGCAATATCCTTTTCAAGAATCAGTATATACAAGACATTTTGAAGAAATGTGGTTTTTTGCAAACTGCAAAAGATTTTTACTCTTTGCGTTTTTCAATACTTTCACAATTAAATTATTGGTTGTTTTTTGATAAATGCCAACAATCAAGGTTTTATTCACCAAGGATCTTCCTTGTTTTTTAAAACCCATATGTGAAAGATACATTTCATCAATTTGCACTGTACCTTCAACAATAAATTTAGGTTTTTGTTTTGCAATACGTGTTCTGATTTTATGAGTCATTCTTCAAGCAGTTTTCAAAGTCACTCCCAATTCTTTTGCAATATCTGTTGATGGAATTCCAGAGGCTTTTTAATAATCTGTGTATCTTTGTTTTACAAAGTTACTAATTTAGATTAATTCTGTCTTCAAATTTTATCATAAAATGAGCAATTGCTGTATTTCAATTTTGAATAGGCAATGTTCATTTTTTTGTTATATTTTCAATTGCCAAGTAAAATATTTTGAAAACTGCCATATCATTAGGAAAAATTTTTTTATTTCTGATGATTTTTCGTAATTGACTATTAACAGATTCAATAGCATTTGTAGTATAAATCACTCTTTTGATTTCTACTGGATAACTAATAAAAACCATTAAATTATCTCAATTTTTATATCAAGATTTAGTAATTTGAGGATATTGTTTATTTCATTTACTTTCAAACGATTCTAAAGCTTGCATTGCTTGTTCTTCACTACATGCACTATAAATTGGTTTTAAATCTGCAACTAGACCTTTTCGATGTTTGTATGAAACATATTTTAAACTATTTCTAATTTGATGAACAATGCATAATTGATGTTCTGTTTTAGGATAAACTGATTGTATTGCTTCTGACATGCCTGTTAAATTATCACTACAAGCAATAAGAATATCATTTAAGCCACGATTTTTCATTTCTGTGAAATTAGATAATCAAAACTTAGAACCTTCATTTTCACTAATTCATAATCCTAAAACATCTTTTTTGCCTTCTAAATCAACTCCTAATGCTATATAAACTGATTTGTTAATAATCCGTTTATCTTGTCGTACTTTAACTACTATACAATCAAAATAAACAATAGGATAAATACTTTCTAATGGTCGATTTTGTCATGCTTTAACATCATCAATAACATCATCAGTAATTTGACTAATAACACTTTCACTAATATCAGCACCATGATATAACTCTTGCAACTGCATTCTAATGTCAGATAATGTCATTCCTTTTGCATACAAGGAAAGAACTTGTTGATCAAAACCATCAAATCTTCTTTGCCTTTTAGGAACTATTACAGGAGTAAAATTACTATTGCGATCTCTTGGTACATCAATTTCAATTTTACCTTGTTGAGTTATTAATTTTTTTGAACTTGTACCATTACGAGCATTTTCAGTAGTACTATTTTGATTTTTTTCATATCCTAAATAATTTTGCATTTCAGAATTCAACATTTTTTCAACTAATCTTTTTGTTAATTCTTTATATAAAACGCCAGGTTTAAAAACTGTTGTTAAATCTTCAGTATTTTCTAGTAATAAATCTACTGCTTTTGATATTTGATCATTATTATTAAAGTTATCTTTTTTAGCCATCTGTAACTCACTCTTTCTAGTCATTTAATTATATTTACTAGAATTAATTAAACATAGTTATTTTTGTAAGTTACACAGATTACTAAACATTTCCTTTTTCTCTATTATCCATATAATCTTGGATTATTTCTTGTAAATGTTCAATACTTTCTGTTGCTTCTTTTAAGTTTGTTTCTAATTTTGTATTTTTATCTTGAGTTGCTTTTAGTTCTTCTTCTAAATTTTCATTATTATCCTTATAATCTTTAAGTTCTGTTTCTAGTTTTTCTTTACTGTCTTGAAATTGTTTTAATTGTGTTTCTAATTCTTTTTTATTGTTTTTTGAATCATTTAATTCTGTTTCTAATTTTGTATTTTTATCTTGAATTTTTTTTAATTCTTCTTTTAGTTCTTTAACTTTATATTCAAAATTTTTGTTTTCTTTTACTGATTTTGTATAAAGATTGCTTATTTCGTCTAATTTATTACATGTTTCTTGTAATTTTTTATTTAATTTCTCAATTTTTTTATCACATTTATTGCTAGTGGTAATACCTCATCAACTATCAACATCAGATTTTTTTACTATATTTTTATCTTTATCATTTATCATTTTTAAAGTACCCCTTTTTAAATATAAATATTTATTTTTAATAATTGAGATTTATTAAAATATTTTTAATTAAATTTTCATTTATTTTTTTAAATTACTTTAAATAAATCTCAAATAAAGTTTATATGTGAAAAAAACAATATCCAATATATTTTTTCAAAGATAAAACTAAATAAAAAAACTATTTATTTGATTTTAAACAAATTAATAAAAACACCTATAAGTTTTATTTTAATATATAATTCGGACTTCTCCCCACATGTACTTGTGGAGGGAATAATGAAACTGAATGAATTCAAAAATGCTTTTCAAACTGAACAGCAATGTCTTGCATATATAGCAAATTTGAAAGAAAACAAATGTATTAGGTGTTTTAATTTTAATTTGAATACTTCTGATTTAAAAAGAATGAGATGTTTAAAATGTAATCAAACATTTAGCATTCTCACAGGCACCATATTTTCAAGGTCACAAACATCTTTAACATCTTGGTTTTATCTTATCTTTAGATGAATAAACACCAAACATTGAATTCCATCAACAGATATTGCAAAAGAATTAGGAGTGACTTTGAAAACTGCTTGAAGAATGACTCATAAAATCAGAACACGTATTGCAAAACAAAAACCTCAATTTATTGTTGAAGGTACAGTGCAAATTGATGAAATGTATCTTTCACATATGGGTTTTAAAAAACAAGGAAGATCCTTGGTGAATAAAACCTTGATTGTTGGCATTTATCAAAAAACAACCAATAATTTAATTGTGAAAGTATTGAAAAACGCAAAGAGTAAAAATCTTTTGCAGTTTGCAAAAAACCACATTTCTTCAAAATGTCTTGTATATACTGATTCTTGAAAAGGATATTGCGATTTTAAATCATTTTTCACTAAGCATGAAACAGTTAACCATCAAGATGGCTATGTTTCAAAAATTGGTGTAAATACCAACCAAATTGAATCAGTTTGAAAACATATAAGAAGAACATTTAAAACACATATCAAAGTTGCAAAACATCATGTTCATTTATATGCTAAAGAAGCTGCATATAAATTCAACAAGATACCTAGTTTTTAAACTGTAATTCTATGTTTGATTTAAAAATGTGGGGAGAAGTCCGTAGATAGGCTTTTCTCAGCATTTATGTGATAAAATTAAAATAGTACATAAAGGGAGAAAAGCCATATAATTTTTCATATATGAAAATAACTTAAATGATATTTAACATTAAAAAAATGTTTTTTTAATTTTCATAAAGCAAAAATGGTTTACAAAAAATATTAACTAGATATAGTAAATTATTATTTTTTTAACAATAATATCTGTATACTAAAATTATATGAAAAATAAAATAGTATTTTACACAAAAATGTTAACACTATATAATAAGAGTTATTATTAATATAAAAAAGGAGTAAGAAATGCGTTTTATAGATGTAACAAAATTAAAAGTTACTGCTGGCAAAGGTGGTGATGGTGTTGTTGCTTTTCGTCGTGAACTTTATGTAGCCAAAGGTGGTCCATCTGGTGGAGATGGAGGAAGAGGCGGTAATATTATCTTTATTGGTGATTCGGGTATGAATACTCTATTAGACTTACGTAAAAATAAAGAGATAACTGCTGAAGATGGTAAAAATGGTGCACCCAAAAATATGCATGGACGTAAAGGAACCAATACTTATGTAAAAGTTCCATTGGGTACCATTATTAGAGATAACAAAACTCAAAATATTCTTGGTGATATTATTAAAGATAAACAAGAAATAATAATTGCTACCGGTGGTCTTGGTGGACGAGGAAATGCTCGTTTTGCTTCGGCAATAAATCGAGTACCTAAAATATGTGAAAAAGGAATGCCTGGACAACATTTTGAAATAATTTGTGAGTTGAAATTATTGGCTAATGCCGGATTAGTTGGGTTGCCTAACGCCGGTAAATCAACATTATTAGGAGCTATTTCTGCTTCAACTCCAGCAGTTGCTGATTATCCTTTTACTACTCTTAATCCGCATTTAGGTGTTGTTAGAGTTGATAAAAATAATAATTTTGTTATGGCGGATTTGCCTGGATTAATAGCGGGAGCTAGTTTAGGAAAAGGATTAGGTTTACAATTTTTGCGTCATATTGAACGTTGTCAAGTTTTAGTACATATGATTGATATTAGTGATAAGACTCAAGATCATTTTTTAAATTATCAATTAATTATGAGTGAATTAGAAAGTTATAATAAAGATTTGACAAAAAAACCGCATTTAATTGTTGCAAATAAAATTGATTTACCAGATGCAGAAACTAATTTAGAGAAATTAAAAGAACAAATTAAATTACCAATAATTGCAATTTCTGCTATGAAACATATTAGTTTGGATATATTAATTAAAGATATTGCTAAAGCTGTTGAAAAAGAACAACTGCATCAAGTTAATAATGATGAAAATAATGAAGAACATATTCTTTATGAATATATTAATAAAGAAGAAGTTCCACAAGTTTTTATTACTAAAATTGCAAGTAATCAATGAACTATTTCTGGTAAAACCGTTGAAGTAATATATCAAAAAAATCCTTTAAATAATTATCATAATATTTTATTATTTAAAATTAAATTACAAGATTTAGGAATTTATGATGAATTAAGAAAGCAAGGAATAAAAAAAGGTGATCATGTTAAGATTTTTAATTATGATATGATTTGATAAGAAGAATAAAAAAGGGCAAAGGAAAATAGGAAATGGAAATAGTAATTAGTTTATTGGTAGTTATTTTAATTATTAGTAGTATTGGTGGCTTAATAATTTATATGCAAATTAAAAAAAGTCAGAATGTTACTAGTGACCCAATTGCACAAGATTTTTTAAAAATGCAAGTAGAAACTTTAAAAGAACAATTAAATGATTTTAAAATATCATGAAATGGTTCAGATCGTGATAAAACCGAAAAATTAATTAATTTAATGAGTAATATTGATAATTTTCAAAAAAATTTAGATAAAAAAGAAGATGATTATAAACGCAATGCTGATGTCATTCAAAGACAAGTAGTAGATGTTATTAAAGATTTAGCAAAGTTACAAGAATCATCAACTGTTTTAGGAAAAATTAATGATAATATTCAAAGTTTACAAGAAGTTTTTATTAATACTAAAAAACGTGGTAATGTTGGTGAATTTGTTTTAGAAAAAATTTTGACTAATATGTTGGGTTCAAATCAAAAATTATGAGAACGACAATATAAAACAATTGATGGCAAAGTTGTTGATGCCTATGTAAAAACAGATTCTGAAAAAGAAGGAATTGCTATTGATTCAAAGTTTTCAATTGATAACTATCAAAGGTATTTAGTAAGTGAAGATATTAAAGTTAAAGAAAATTATTTAAAAGATTTTCGTAATGATATTCGTAAACGAATTGATGAAGTTGGAAAATATATTAATATTAAAAATAAGATTTCTAGCGCAGTAATGTTTATTCCTTCTGAAGAAATATTTGCTTTTATTTACGCACAATTTGCTGATGATATTGTTGAATATGCTTTTAAGAAACGTGTTTGAATTACCTCTCCTACTACTTTATCTGCTGTTTTATTTACAGTTGATAAAAATCGTAAAGACATTGATTTCAATAAAAATTTAGAAAAAATGGCAAAAAAATTACGTTTATTCAAAGATGATTTTGATCGTTGGGTTGATAGATGAGAAAAAGTTAAGTCTGGTTTTGATACAACTAATAAAGCCATTGAAACTTTAGATAAAACCCATAATAAAATTGCTGGACATTATAACAATATTTTTGAAATGTCTGAAGAAATAAAAGAGAGTGAATAATTATGAATTTAGAACAATATTTAGATGAAATTATTAAATTTTTACAAAGTGAAGTAAAAAAAGCAAATGCCAAAGGTTTAATTGTTGGTTTAAGTGGTGGTGTTGACTCGGCAGTAGTAGCATTATTGATTAAAAAAGCTTTTCCTAATGATCATTTAGCATTAATTATGCCTTGTTTTTCACCAGATATTGATTTAGAATATGCAAATAATTTAGTTAATATTCATAAATTAAATGCCAAAGTAGTTAATTTAAATAATGTTTTTTTAAGTTTTAAAAAAACATTAGAAACTGAAATTAATATAGAAAAATCAAAATTAATTTTAGGAAATTTAAAAGCTAGATTAAGAATGAATACTCTTTATGCATATGCACAAAATCATAATTATTTAGTTGTAGGAACAGATAATAGTGACGAATGACACATTGGTTATTTTACTAAATATGGTGATGGTGGTGTTGATTTATTACCAATTATTCATTTGTTAAAAAAAGATGTTTTTGCTGCAGCAAAGATATTAAAAGTTAATGAAGAGATCATTATTCGTAAGCCAACTGCTGGTTTATGAGATGGACAAACCGATGAAATGGAAATGCAATTTAAGTATGAACAATTAGATCAATATTTACTAGGAAATAAATCATTAATACCATCATCAGTAATTAATAAAATTGAATTTATGCATCAGAATAGTGCACACAAAAGAATACCTGTACCGCAAGCTCCAAAATGAACAAGAAAAAAATAAAGGAATGAGAATATGGCTGGACATTCACAATATGCAAATATTAAACATCGTAAAGATGCCCAAGATAACAAACGTGGTAAAATTTTTCAAAAATTATCAAGAGAAATTTATGTTGCTGTTAAATTAGGTGGTGCAAATGTTGAAAATAATCCACGATTAAAATTAATGTTAGAAAAAGCACGACGTATAAATATGCCAAAGGATAATATTAATCGTGCTATTAATAAAGCTAGTAATAAAAATGAAACAACTAATTATGAAGCAGTCACTTATGAAGGATATGGACCAAGTAATATTGCCATAATTATTCATTGTTTAACTGATAATAAAAATCGAACTGCAAGTAATATTCGAAGTTATTTTAATAAATTGGGTGGTCATTTAGCTGCTACTAATTCTGTTCAATATTTATTTCAAACAACGGGGGTAATTCAATTTTCAAGTTTATTATCAGTTGAAGAAATATTGGAGTTAATAATTGATTTTGAAATTTTTAATATTGAAAAAAATGAAGATATTATTGATATTGAAGTTAATCCTAAACAGTTAAATGCTGTAACTAATTTATTAGAAAAAAATAATATTAATGATTTTATTAGTAATGAAATTGTTAATATTCCCCATGAATTGATTACCATTACTGATCAACAACAAATTAAATTAATTGATATATTGTTAGAAACAATTGAAAATGATGATGATGTGCTTTCAATTGAACATAATTTTAAAAAATAAAAAGGTTTATTTTTCTTTTTCATCTAATTAATAGTAAGAATAGAAAAGGAGGAATAAGTTATGGATGAATATTTTTAGGTATTATTAAAGAATTTTATGAAAATAAAATTATTTTTGAATGTAATGATCATGGATATATTATTGAAGGTGTTAATTTACAAACATTACCATTAAATATTAAAGTAAAAATTTATGTTTATTTTCATCAAAAACCAACTTATGAACAATTTTTTGGTTTTGTATCAAAACCAATAAAAACCTTTTTTATTCACTTACTTAATATTAGTAATATTGGACCAAAAACTGCTTTAAGATTATTAGGAAATGTTTAGTAATCTGTGTAACTTACAAAAATAACTATGTTTAATTAATTCTAGTAAATATAATTAAATGAATAGAAAGAGTGAGTTACAGATGGCTAAAAAAGATAACTTTAATAATAATGATCCAATATCAAAAGCAGTAGATTTATTACTAGAAAATACTGAAGATTTAACAACAGTTTTTAAACCTGGCGGTTTATATAAAGAATTAACAAAAAGATTAGTTGAAAAAATGTTGAATTCTGAAATGCAAAATTATTTAGGATATGAAAAAAATCAACATAGTACTACTGAAAATGCTCGTAATGGTACAAGTTCAAAAAAATTAATAACTCAACAAGGTAAAATTGAAATTGATGTACCAAGAGATCGCAATAGTAATTTTACTCCTGTAATAGTTCCTAAAAGGCAAAGAAGATTTGATGGTTTTGATCAACAAGTTCTTTCCTTGTATGCAAAAGAAATGACATTATCTGACATTAGAATGCAGTTGCAAGAGTTATATCATGGTGCTGATATTAGTGAAAGTGTTATTAGTCAAATTACTGATGATGTTATTGATGATGTTAAAGCATGACAAAATCGACCATTAGAAAGTATTTATCCTATTGTTTATTTTGATTGTATAGTAGTTAAAGTACGACAAGATAAACGGATTATTAACAAATCAGTTTATATAGCATTAGGAGTTGATTTAGAAGGCAAAAAAGATGTTTTAGGATTATGAATTAGTGAAAATGAAGGTTCTAAGTTTTGATTATCTAATTTCACAGAAATGAAAAATCGTGGCTTAAATGATATTCTTATTGCTTGTAGTGATAATTTAACAGGCATGTCAGAAGCAATACAATCAGTTTATCCTAAAACAGAACATCAATTATGCATTGTTCATCAAATTAGAAATAGTTTAAAATATGTTTCATACAAACATCGAAAAGGTCTAGTTGCAGATTTAAAACCAATTTATAGTGCATGTAGTGAAGAACAAGCAATGCAAGCTTTAGAATCGTTTGAAAGTAAATGAAATAAACAATATCCTCAAATTACTAAATCTTGATATAAAAATTGAGATAATTTAATGGTTTTTATTAGTTATCCAGTAGAAATCAAAAGAGTGATTTATACTACAAATGCTATTGAATCTGTTAATAGTCAATTACGAAAAATCATCAGAAATAAAAAAGTTTTTCCTAATGATATGGCAGTTTTCAAAATATTTTACTTGGCAATTGAAAATATAACAAAAAAATGAACATTGCCTATTCAAAATCGAAATACAGCAATTGCTCATTTTATGATAAAATTTGAAGACAGAATTAATCTAAATTAGTAACTTTGTAAAACAAAGATACACAGATTATTAAAAAGCCTCTACAAATTAATTACATACTCAAATTCTATTTTTATTATATTAATAGGGAGCGTACCGATGTTGTCAATAATATTCAAATTTGTCTTAAAATTATAAAGTTAGACGAGAATAATTTTGACTTCAATATGCAATTGTATGTTAATCTTAACACTTGAAAAATATTAGTCAACAATAATACTTACTTTTATAACACAAAAATTCTTATTAAAGCATCTTTAATAAGTTTTATTTTATTTTTCATTTATTTTAAAATTTTAATTTTAATTTACGGACTTCTCCCCACATGTACTTGTGGAGGGAATAATGAAACTGAATGAATTCAACAATGCTTTTCAAACTGAACAGCAATGTCTTGCATATATAGCAAATTTGAAAGAAAACAAATGTATTAGGTGTTTTAATTTTAATTTGAATAATTCTGATTTAAAAAGAATGAGATGTTTAAAATGTAATCAAACATTTAGCATTCTCACAGGCACCATATTTTCAAGGTCACAAACATCTTTAACATCTTGGTTTTATCTTATCTTTAGATGAATAAACACCAAACATGGAATTCCATCAACAGATATTGCAAAAGAATTGGGAGTGACTTTGAAAACTGCTTGAAGAATGACTCATAAAATCAGAACACGTATTGCAAAACAAAAACATCAATTTATTGTTGAAGGTACAGTGCAAATTGATGAAATCTATCTTTCACATATGGGTTTTAAAAAACAAGGAAGATCCTTGGTGAATAAAACCTTGATTGTTGGCATTTATCAAAAAACAACCAATAATTTAATTGTGAAAGTATTGAAAAACGCAAAGAGTAAAAATCTTTTGCAGTTTGCAAAAAACCACATTTCTTCAAAATGTCTTGTATATACTGATTCTTGAAAAGGATATTGCGATTTTAAATCAGTTTTCACTAAGCATGAAACAGTTAACCATCAAGATGGCTATGTTTCAAAAATTGGTGTAAATACTAACCAAATTGAATCAGTTTGAAAACATATAAGAAGAACATTTAAAACACATATCAAAGTTGCAAAACATCATGTTCATTTATATGCTAAAGAAGCTGCATATAAATTCAAAAAGATACCTAGTTTTGAAAATGTAATTCTATGTTTGATTTAAAAATGTGGGGAGAAGTCCGTAGATAGGCTTTTCTCAGCATTTATGTGATAAAACTAAAATAGTACATAAAGGGAGAAAAGCCTTAATTTATAATAACTGGATGGCTGTATTTATTTGATATCATTTAAAATTAACCATTTTTGTATACATATCAATATTATAAGTTCTATCACCAATCATATGCTTTAAAATTTGTTTAATATTAGTTTCAGTAAAGCAACCAATATTTTCAACTAATGCTTGGTTTAATACACCATCTTTTGCATTAATAAAATAACCAATTTTTAATTTTTTATATTGTAAGGTTAATGATTGTAAAAAATGAATTAATTCATAATATTGACCTTTTTCAAATAAATTTAGGCTTTTCTCCCTTTATGTACTATTTTAGTTTTATCACATAAATGCTGAGAAAAGCCAAAATTATTTTAAAAAGAAAATATATTAATTTTAAAATTAATAGGTATAATAAAACTAATATTTAAACTAAGGAAGTGATAAAGTTGAAAACTAATGGTTTAGTAATTGCTATTGGTAATGATCATACCGCTTATGAATTTAAACAACCAATTATTAAATTTTTACATACAGAAGGCTATCAAATTTTAGATTTAGGAACAAATAGCAGTGAACCTGTTGATTATCCTAATTTTGGTTTTAATGTTGCAAATGCTATTGTTAGTAAAAAAGCAGATTTTTGTATTGTAATTTGTGGTACTGGTATTGGTATTAGCATTGCTACCAATCGTATTAATGGTGTTCGTTGTGCTCTTTGCTATGAGGAAGAAACAGTAAGATTGGCAAGACTTCATAATGACGCTAATGTTTTAGGACTAGGTGCTAGAATTATTTCTGATTATAAAGCAGTAGAACTTGTGAAATTATTTTTAAATACTAAAACAAGTGATGAAAAAAGACATCAATTAAGAGTTGCAAAACTAAAATAATTTTACTATTAAATTACGGACTTCTCCCCACATGTACTTGTGGAGGGAATAATGAAACTGAATGAATTCAAAAATGCTTTTCAAACTGAACAGCAATGTCTTGCATATATAGCAAATTTGAAAGAAAACAAATGTATTAGGTGTTTTAATTTTAATTTGAATACTTCTGATTTAAAAAGAATGAGATGTTTAAAATGTAATCAAACATTTAGCATTCTCACAGGCACCATATTTTCAAGGTCACAAACATCTTTAACATCTTGGTTTTATCTTATCTTTAGATGAATAAACACCAAACATGGAATTCCATCAACAGATATTGCAAAAGAATTGGGAGTGACTTTGAAAACTGCTTGAAGAATGACTCATAAAATCAGAACACGTATTGCAAAACAAAAACCTCAATTTATTGTTGAAGGTACAGTGCAAATTGATGAAATGTATCTTTCACATATGGGTTTTAAAAAACAAGGAAGATCCTTGGTGAATAAAAACTTGATTGTTGGCATTTATCAAAAAACAACCAATAATTTAATTGTGAAAGTATTGAAAAACGCAAAGAGTAAAAATCTTTTGCAGTTTGCAAAAAACCACATTTCTTCAAAATGTCTTGTATATACTGATTCTTGAAAAGGATATTGCGATTTTAAATCAGTTTTCACTAAGCATGAAACAGTTAACCATCAAGATGGCTATGTTTCAAAAATTGGTGTAAATACCAACCAAATTGAATCAGTTTGAAAACATATAAGAAGAACATTTAAAACACATATCAAAGTTGCAAAACATCATGTTCATTTATATGCTAAAGAAGCTGCATATAAATTCAACAAGATACCTAGTTTTGAAACTGTAATTCTATGTTTGATTTAAAAATGTGGGGAGAAGTCCGTAGATAGGCTTTTCTCAGCATTTATGTGATAAAATTAAAATAGTACATAAAGGGAGAAAAGCCTTAAATTATTAAAGAGAGGATGTTTAAAAATGGATAAATCTTTTAATAAAGGTCTTGACCCAGAATTAAAAAAAATTGTGAAAGATGAATGACAACGTCAACAAAATCATATTGAATTAATAGCTTCAGAAAACTATGTATCACCAGCTGTACTTACACTCGCTGGAACAATATTAACTAATAAGTATGCAGAAGGTTATCCGGGCAGAAGATATTATAATGGTTGCGAAAATGTTGATAAAATTGAAAATTTGGCAATAGAGCGTTTTAAACAATTATTTAATTGTAGTCATAAACCAGGTCAATGTAAAAAAGGTAATTTTCATGCTAATGTACAACCTCATTCTGGTAGTCAAGCTAATGCTGAAGCATATGCTGCTATATTACGTCCAGGTGATACTATTCTTGGTATGGAACTTGATGCTGGTGGTCATTTAACTCATGGTTATAAAATTAATTTTTCTGGTAAAATTTATCACGGTGTTAATTATGGTGTAAGTAAAAAGGATGAATATTTAGATTATGATGAAATTTTAAAAATTGCTAAAGAATGTAAACCAAAAATTATTGTAGCAGGAGCTAGTGCTTATTCAAGACTTATTGATTGATCAAAGTTTCGTAAAATTGTTGATACTGTTGGAGCATATTTAATGGTTGATATGGCGCATATTGCTGGATTAATTGCTGCTGGATTACATCAAAATCCTATTTGTTATGCTGATATTACAACAACAACAACTCATAAAACATTAAGAGGACCACGTGGTGGTGCTATTCTTTGCACTGAAGAATTAAAAAAGAAAATTGATACTGCGGTATTTCCTGGTAATCAAGGTGGACCATTGGAACATATTATTGCAGCAAAAGCACAAGCTTTTTATGAAGCATTAACACCAGAATTTAAAACTTATCAAATGCAAGTAATTAAAAATGCGCAAGCATTAGCAAAAACTTTTCTTGATGCAAAATTTCATGTAGTGGCGGGTGGAACTGATAATCATTTATTAACTGTTAATGTTACTAATATTAACGGTTTAAATGGTAAAGAAGCTGTTGATATTTTAGAAAAGATTAATATTGTTGCTAATAAGAATGGTGTTCCCTTTGATCCTTTACCAGCTGTTATTACTAGTGGTGTTCGTTTTGGTAGTCCAGCAATGACAACGAGAGGTTTTAAAGAAGAGCAGTTTATTGAATTAGGAAAGATTATTATTAGTGCTTGAAAATTACCTAAGGGTATTAATGATGATGGTTTACATGAATTAATAAAAAAAGTTGATATACTTTTAAATAAATTTCCCATTTATGAAGATATAAAATTACCTCAATAATAAAATAATTATTTTAAATTTGGAATATGAAAATAAGTTTTCTGTTAATTAACAGAAAACTTATTTTATTTTTTTGAATCTTTAATTTCTTTTATTTTTTCAATAAAATTATTATCATATTTAACCGAAGATTGTTCTTTAATAAACTTTATTAATTCCGAAACATCTTCATCACTAATTCATGGTGCTTGTAAGCGATTGATATTATTTTGTCCTGGAGCTAAAAATAACATATCGCCTTTACCTAATAATTTTTCTGCTCCAGCAGTATCAAGGATTGTTTTTGAATCAATTCAAGATGCAACTTTAAAAGCGAGGCTTTTTAATAATCTGTGTATCTTTGTTTTATAAAGTACTAGTTTAGATTAATTCTATCTTCAAATTTTATCATAAAATGAGCAATTGCTGTATTTCAATTTTGAATAGGCAATGTTCATTTTTTTGTTATATTTTCAATTGCCAAGTAAAATATTTTGAAAACTGCCATATCATTAGGAAAAACTTTTTTATTTCTGATGATTTTTCGTAATTGACTATTAACAGATTCAATAGCATTTGTAGTATAAATCACTCTTTTGATTTCTACTGGATAACTAATAAAAACCATTAAATTATCTCAATTTTTATATCAAGATTTAGTAATTTGAGGATATTGTTTATTTCATTTACTTTCAAACGATTCTAAAGCTTGCATTGCTTGTTCTTCACTACATGCACTATAAATTGGTTTTAAATCTGCAACTAGACCTTTTCGATGTTTGTATGAAACATATTTTAAACTATTTCTAATTTGATGAACAATGCATAATTGATGTTCTGTTTTAGGATAAACTGATTGTATTGCTTCTGACATGCCTGTTAAATTATCACTACAAGCAATAAGAATATCATTTAAGCCACGATTTTTCATTTCTGTGAAATTAGATAATCAAAACTTAGAACCTTCATTTTCACTAATTCATAATCCTAAAACATCTTTTTTGCCTTCTAAATCAACTCCTAATGCTATATAAACTGATTTGTTAATAATCCGTTTATCTTGTCGTACTTTAACTACTATACAATCAAAATAAACAATAGGATAAATACTTTCTAATGGTCGATTTTGTCATGCTTTAACATCATCAATAACATCATCAGTAATTTGACTAATAACACTTTCACTAATATCAGCACCATGATATAACTCTTGCAACTGCATTCTAATGTCAGATAATGTCATTCCTTTTGCATACAAGGAAAGAACTTGTTGATCAAAACCATCAAATCTTCTTTGCCTTTTAGGAACTATTACAGGAGTAAAATTACTATTGCGATCTCTTGGTACATCAATTTCAATTTTACCTTGTTGAGTTATTAATTTTTTTGAACTTGTACCATTACGAGCATTTTCAGTAGTACTCTGTTGATTTTTTTCATATCCTAAATAATTTTGCATTTCAGAATTCAACATTTTTTCAACTAATCTTTTTGTTAATTCTTTATATAAACCGCCAGGTTTAAAAACTGTTGTTAAATCTTCAGTATTTTCTAGTAATAAATCTACTGCTTTTGATATTGGATGATTATTATTAAAGTTATCTTTTTTAGCCATCTGTAACTCACTCTTTCTAGTCATTTAATTATATTTACTAGAATTAATTAAACATAGTTATTTTTGTAAGTTACACAGATTACTAAACATTTCCTAAAATATTGTCAGTTGCTAATATTATTTCAATTAACAGTTTGTAGTAGATATACATTATTATTGCTTTTGGCATTTAATTTAAAAGTAGTTTTTGGTTTTAATGTTCATAAATTCATTTTATTCATAGTAGTACTATCAATAGTAATAATATTTACAAATTGGATAGTATTATCATAGTTAAAATCAATTGTAAAACCGTCATTAGTATTAGTGCTATTAATATCATATAAATTATTATTTACTATTCCAACATATTTAATATTAGTATTAGTACTATTATCTAGTGTTGGCAAAATATTTTGATTATATATTAATACATGGTAAGTTATTATTTCATCTTCAAATTTAATATTAATTTCAGAATTACTATTAATAATAGTCGTAATATTATTATTAATATTTGGTAATAATGGTTGATTATCATTAATAGTAATATCTTTTAGCTCATCATTAGTTACATTTAAAATTAAACTATTATTACTAATTCAATTATTAGTACGATTAACTGCAGTGAGTTTATCTTTATCAATATATGAATTAATAAAATTAGTCAATTGTTCATCTTTAGTTTTAGTAAATTTAATAGTATTAATTCGACTTCAATTGTTATTTTTACTATCACTTAGTAATAATTTACTTGTATTATTATTAATAAAACCAAGATTATCATTTATTCTTTGGAAATTGGCACAATAACCAATTTTAGTAAAAGTACCTAATTCATTTACAAAATAGCCAATTTCTTGTTCATCAATAAAAACACCTAAACCATCATGAAGTAAAATGAAATTATTCATATAATGTTCATTAATTTTTGTAAGTTTAATATCATTACTATCAGTAATGCTTAAATGATAAGGTTGTCCAAAAAATTTGGAGCTATTTTTGAGATTTACGTTTAAAATTCCTTGATTGTTACCAGTCTTGCTAAAAAAAAACAGTAGTAGTACTAAACAGTGGTTCCTTATTAATAATTAATGGTTTTGTTGTAGCATTACCATTATCATCTATTGTTAAATAAAATAATTGCCCATTAACATCACGAATAATGCCACCATTATCATTAATGGCAACAAAAGAATTTAATAGTATTGGATTAGGAACATTAATATTAATTGGTTTGATATTACCATCAACTTTTAGAATATAAGAATTTTGATCACCACCAACAAAAACGCCAAAAGTAGCATTTATAGTAGTAAAACTAGTTTTACCTTTTCCATAATGATAGGGAGTAACTAAGTTAGTTACTTTTCCGTCTGTATTAATTAAGTCAGCACCAATATCGGTACTAACGATATTATTACCAAAGTTAGTAAAAGTATGATTTGGAGTTTCAATGGCAGTAGCATCATCACTAATACCATTTTTAGTCATTAAAAATGAATTATTAATAAAATTACTATCATCACTTTTATGAAAATTATTTAAAGTAGCAATTCCTAAGTTATCATCAAATCTAATAAAATTACTAATTTGTAAGTCTAAATTATTATATGTGCCATCCTTATTTAATAAATAAGATTGTGCTTGTGAATTTGTAAAAATACCAGCAATAGAATTATTTGAATCATTTTCATTTCAATTATAAAAATTTCCACTTTCAAAAGCTAAGGTTAAACTTTGTTCGTTTAGGATAGTATTTTCTGATTTTATTTCTTTATGATGATAATTATTTATTTTCACTTGGCTTAAATTAGTAAAAGTGACTAGTGAAATAGTAACTAGTGTATATAAAATTTTAAACATATTATCAATTCCTTTAATATAAACTAATATTAATTATAAAGATTTTGAAGATAGTGTATAGCAAAATAATAAAAATAAGTTACAATTTATATATGATATTTTATAAATTAAGGAATGATTATAATTATGAAAAAAATTTTAACATTAATGGGTACTATTGCTTTTGGTAGTGGAATAGTAACGCCAGTTTTAGCTTGTTCTGATCAACAACAAGATAGTATTTTAAAAGCAATTACTAATGGTAATGGTAATTATAATGGTTGAGAAGCAACTTTGTCAAAAGTTGGTATTAAAAAACCAGTGGATGTTCCTATTGATGGTCAAAGACCTGAAAAAGAACAAGTTATTAAAAATGAAGCATTAGAAAACAGTCTTGCACAATCACTTGCCAAATTAATTTTAGATAAAGCAAATATTAAAGAACCAACTTGATTTGATAGTCAATTAGAAGTGGGTACTAAATGTTATTATTTTACGATTGATAATGGTAAAATAGATGAATTAACAAAATCAATAACTTGAGATGTTGATGCTTCAACTGGTAGAATTAGTATTAATATTACTTATCAAGTTGGAGTAGTAAATAATGATAAAAGTTTTAAAGTTGAACAATACATAAAAAAAACTTTTAATATAAAATGTTCTTATACACAAAGCGATTACATAGTTTATAGTTGTGTTAGTGATGTTACTAAATTATCAGAACAAATAGTACCAATTAGTGTTGATGAAAAAACTAAACCTGATATTGATAAAACATATGCTGATTTTTCTCAAAAAACTAAAACTTTAGTTCAAGAAGGAATAAGTTTAGCATTAAATAATAATCCTCATGTTAATTCTGTTAATATTAATATCAAAGGAATTGATGGTCAAAAAGTTACAAGTTCTGGTCCTAATAAATTAGAACTTAAAGTTAATTTTGTGATTAGTTTTCAAGATTCATTAATTGACATGTCTTTACCTTCGCCTTATGATGATAGTAATTATGTTCCAACAATACTTCAATTTAATAGTTAAAAAGGAGTTTAATATGTCCAATAATTCAGAAGCAAAAAATAAAGATAAAGAGCCACCGTTAATTGTTGATGCCTTTACTTTTAAAAATATTGGTGTTAAGCAAGAGATCCATTCTTCATGAAAAAAATTTAATTGAAAAATAACTTCCAAAAATTTATTATTAATTTTTATTGGTGCTTTTTTAACAACTGTTTCCTTTTTTTATTTTATTAATCGTGCTGGTTTATATACTAATGGTTTATCAGCTTTTGCACAATTAATAGCTAAATTTATTGCCTTATCTTATAATGGCAGTATTACTGAACAAGAAACAACCCAAGCATTTTGATTTTATCCAGTATATTTTCTTATTAATGGTCCTATCATTATTTGAGGATTATTCAAGGTTGGATTTCGTTTTACTCTTTATACTATTATTTATTTGTTATTTCAAAACGGAATTAACTTTTTGTTAACATCAATTGATGTTCTTAAAAATTTTCAAGTTTTAGGTAATGAGCCATTAAAAGGTACTACAGATTATTGGCACTTAGTTTTACCACGTACTTTTATTTTTGCTGCTTTAGGTGGATTAATTTATGGTGCTGGTATTGGTATTTTATTTAAAACTGGTGGATCTAGTGGTGGTATGGATTTTATTAGTACTTATATTTCTATGAAACGTAAATATTCAATTGCTACTATTATTAGAAATACTAATATTATTATTGTTGTTATTGTTTTAATTCTTGATGGAACTTTTTTACAGAAAACTAGTCTTGTTGATAATTTTTTAGTTAGACCTTATTTTATGTCAACGCTTGTTTATATTTATGTAGCAGCTTTTGTTATGAATAGAGTTTATCCAAAATATATGTTGATGAGTGTCTTTATTATTTCTAATGAATTAGAGCAAATCCGTAATGATATTTATCGAAATAATTATTTACGTGGTGGTAATGTTTGAAATGTGAAAGGTTTGTATTCAGGTAATGAATATAAAATGATGATGACAACAATGTCATTATTAGAATATAATTTTTTTAAAACAAAAATAGTTCGAATCGATCCTAAAGTTTTTATGGTAGCAGTTCTTGCAAAATATATGCATGGTGGTAATGCAGGTAAACCTCCACAAAATGCACCTGTTAATATTACTGAAATTAATGATTTTTTAGAAAAAAACTAATAATATATATGTTATAATGTAATTAGTTTTATAATAATAGGTTTTTAGACTTCTAAATAGATTATTACATCTATAGTTAGTCTTTTTCTATTTTTTATAAAACAAAATTAGTTATAAACTATATTAAGAATTAAAAAAGAATGGAATAATTATGAAACATAATTTATCGCCAAAGGTTGTAAATGAGATTCTTAATAATATTCATACTGACTATAATAATAGTAGTAATCATTGATGAATTAAATTAATAAATAATCGTTTATGAATTAGTTTATGAATTATTACTACCATTATTGCTCTAATTGCTATTGGTGCTAGTATTGGTATTAACAAATCATCATTTATTAAAAAACCATTTACCATTATTAGTATTATTGGATTTATTGTTGGATGTTTTTTATTAGTACAGAGTTTTGTATTAAAAACTAAAATTAATGAAAAATTAATAGAAGAATTACCAATTATTAACTATTATCAATGAGTTATTAAAGATAATAATTCACAAATGAATTTAACAACTATTAGTGATTATTGAACAATTGAACCACAAGGTAATTTACCTTTAGATGAACAACCTAATTATTATTATAATTATTGCGAACAAGTAATGATAGGAAGTATTAATGGTCAAAATTTTAACTATGGAAGTATCATTAACCAAAAAGTTATGTATGAAACAAGTTCTGGATATAATAGTGCTGCTCAAGTTATTGAAACAGAAAAAATTACTTGTTATTATACACGTTTTGTTTATTACACAACTATTATTAGGAATAATAATTTTACAATGACATTAACACCACGTAATATATTTTCAAAAAAATTTCGTAGTAAAAAGAAAGTTCAATTAGAATCACATTTATTTGAAGATTTATTTGAAGTAAAATGTGATAATCAAATTAAATTAAGATTAATTTTAGAACCAAAAGTAATGAATTTACTTAATGAATTTGCTTATAGTTTAGGAAATAAGGATTTACCAGTTATTCACATAGAAAATGAACAATTAACATTAAGTTGAAAATATGAATTAGGAAAAAATCCATATAATGATGGAAAAGGAAAATTGATGGTTTTACCCACTACTACTAATCTTGAAAAGTTTATTAATAAATTATTAGCAATGATTAGTAAAGATATTTTAAATTTAACGCAAGCACAAATGTGAGTTAATAGCTTACAATTATAATAATAATTTAGGCTTTTCTCCCTTTATGTACTATTTTAATTTTATCACATAAATGCTGAGAAAAGCCTATCTACGGACTTCTCCCCACATTTTTAAATCAAACATAGAATTACAGTTTCAAAACTAGGTATCTTGTTTAATTTATATGCAGCTTCTTTAGCATATAAATGAACATGATGTTTTGCAACTTTGATATGTGTTTTAAATGTTCTTCTTATATGTTTTCAAACTGATTCAATTTGGTTGGTATTTACACCAATTTTTGAAACATAGCCATCTTGATGGTTAATTGTTTCATGCTTAGTGAAAACTGATTTAAAATCGCAATATCCTTTTCAAGAATCAGTATATACAAGACATTTTGAAGAAATGTGGTTTTTTGCAAACTGCAAAAGATTTTTACTCTTTGCGTTTTTCAATACTTTCACAATTAAATTATTGGTTGTTTTTTGATAAATGACAACAATCAAGGTTTTATTCACCAAGGATCTTCCTTGTTTTTTAAAACCCATATGTGAAAGATACATTTCATCAATTTGCACTGTACCTTCAACAATAAATTGAGGTTTTTGTTTTGCAATACGTGTTCTGATTTTATGAGTCATTCTTCAAGCAGTTTTCAAAGTCACTCCCAATTCTTTTGCAATATCTGTTGATGGAATTCCATGTTTGGTGTTTATTCATCTAAAGATAAGATAAAACCAAGATGTTAAAGATGTTTGTGACCTTGAAAATATGGTGCCTGTGAGAATGCTAAATGTTTGATTACATTTTAAACATCTCATTCTTTTTAAATCAGAAGTATTCAAATTAAAATTAAAACACCTAATACATTTGTTTTCTTTCAAATTTGCTATATATGCAAGACATTGCTGTTCAGTTTGAAAAGCATTGTTGAATTCATTCAGTTTCATTATTCCCTCCACAAGTACATGTGGGGAGAAGTCCGATAATTTATATAAATTACTTTACAATAATTTAAAAATAAGGTAGATAAAATTATGAATAACTATCAATTATTAAAATCAAGTTGAAAATGATTTAACAATAAATATTTGATGCAGACGATCTTATGAATATTGTTAACAATTTGTTTGATTATTTGTGCAATTTTATGAGAAGTTAAAAGTAGTATTTTTAATAAAATTTTAACATTTGATTTTTTTAATAATGCTAGTATTACTGATGAAACTATTATTACTTTAAAAACTTATTTATATATTGCTATTTTTAGTAGTTGTATTGCAAGTAATACTTTAATATTTATTCAAATCAGATGTTGAATGAAAAAATATATTGAAAATAAATATAAGGTAATTTCAAATTTTGAAAATAATTTCTTTATTTTTAAAGCTTTATTAGTATTAAATGTTGCTAGAAACATTACTTATATTTTTTGTTTTACTAATTTTTTTACCACATTATTTGTTTTAACTTATTGATTTTGTTATTTTATTATTTATATTATTTTAGAAAAAATATTAGAAGAAAAAAATCAGATTCTTGGTAATCCTTGATGAAAAGATATAGAAAAACGATCATTATTTATTATTTTAGGTTTTGAAGTTTTATATTTAATTGTAAAAAATTCAATTTTGAATTTTACTAAGGGTGCTATTAACATTGATCAAGTTTTAAAGTACTTTATTCCCGCTAGTTCTTTAGCATTAATATTAGCAGTCTTTATTCAAAGTTTAGTTAAAAACGATGTTAAAACTATTTTAAAAAATATTAAAGATGTTAAAACCAAAGTTGATGATTTTAAAATATTTTATAATTGAGATTATAAAAATATCATTAGTGATTTTCTATTTGTTAAAGAAGCACCAATAATTATTCGAAATGAATTAAAACAAAAAGTATTAACTAATGAAGAAAAAAATAAAATATTTGAACTTTTACATGAAATTTATCAATTTCTAATATTTGTTGAAAAACAAAATATTAAAGTTAGTGAGTTGAAATATATTTATTATCATTTATTTTATGAAATAACAGATCACGCTGAAATTTCACAAATTAAAAATAGAATTATTAATACAAAAAAGAAAAATTTGAAGATAATACTAAAAAAGTAGTGATTATCTAAGGAAGTTTATTATGAAAAAAATATTAAAAATTATAAGTGTTTTTGCATTTACTAGTATTACTAGTATTAATATTAGCGCATGTGATGTTTTTCACAATTCATCAGTTGATTATCAGCAATTATTAGAAGATGCTGCAAATTTAATTGCTAATAATACTTATCCCAATTTTACTAATTTTTTAAAACCCGAAAATAAAACTCATGTTTCTGATTTTAAAAAATTAATTGAAGACAATATTTGGAACTTGTTTAATACTGCTCCAGAAGATTTTAGTAATATTACTTATGAAATTCCTAATGGTCAAGATGAAATAAAAAAAATTAATAGTACTAACATTAAAATTCATTTAACTATTTATAATAATTCTGCAGTAAAAGATTGTAGTTTTAATGCTAATTTTAGTCCATTACAAGATTATATAAATGAAAAATTAGAACCATTAGTTAATGGAACACAATATTTATCAATTAATAAAAAGGATAGTGGTGGATTTTATAATGATTTAGTTACTGCTGGTGCTACTTTTAAAAGAGAAGAAAAAAATCAAAAAGAACAATATTTAAGAAATAATTCAGATGCAGCTGAAAATTTTTGAAAATCATTTCAAGAGTGAATTCCTTCTGAAGAAGTGAAAAACCCTTTACTTGGTAATATTTTAGTTCCATTGTTAAATTTTATTCCAAAAAAACCCGTTACTTGGTTAACTTTTGATAATTTTAAACCATATTTGTTAAATGCTGGTGGATATAATAATGTTATTGCTATTACTGGTAATAAAAAATTTGGTGATAAATATTATGATTATATAAAAATTGGATTAGAGGGTAAAAATTCAAAGGATATTGCTTTTGGTAATAAATATGAAGGTTTAACTTTTATTTTTACTACTAATAGTTAATTAATAAATTTTTAGTTCCTTTTTGAAAAGATAAAAATTAATAATAAAAATGGCTTTTCTCCCTTTATGTACTATTTTAATTTTATCACATAAATGCTGAGAAAAGCCTATCTACGGACTTCTCCCCACATTTTTAAATCAAACATAGCATTACAGTTTCAAAACTAGGTATCTTGTTGAATTTATATGCAGCTTCTTTAGCATATAAATGAACATGATGTTTTGCAACTTTGATATGTGTTTTAAATGTTCTTCTTATATGTTTTCAAACTGATTCAATTTGGTTGGTATTTACACCAATTTTTGAAACATAGCCATCTTGATGGTTAACTGTTTCATGCTTAGTGAAAACTGATTTAAAATCGCAATATCCTTTTCAAGAATCAGTATATACAAGACATTTTGAAGAAATGTGGTTTTTTGCAAACTGCAAAAGATTTTTACTCTTTGCGTTTTTCAATACTTTCACAATTAAATTATTGGTTGTTTTTTGATAAATGCCAACAATCAAGGTTTTATTCACCAAGGATCTTCCTTGTTTTTTAAAACCCATATGTGAAAGATACATTTCATCAATTTGCACTGTACCTTCAACAATAAATTGAGGTTTTTGTTTTGCAATACGTGTTCTGATTTTATGAGTCATTCTTCAAGCAGTTTTCAAAGTCACTCCCAATTCTTTTGCAATATCTGTTGATGGAATTCCATGTTTGGTGTTTATTCATCTAAAGATAAGATAAAACCAAGATGTTAAAGATGTTTGTGACCTTGAAAATATGGTGCCTGTGAGAATGCTAAATGTTTGATTACATTTTAAACATCTCATTCTTTTTAAATCAGAAGTATTCAAATTAAAACTAAAACACCTAATACATTTGTTTTCTTTCAAATTTGCTATATATGCAAGACATTGCTGTTCAGTTTGAAAAGCATTGTTGAATTCATTCAGTTTCATTATTCCCTCCACAAGTACATGTAGGGAGAAGTCCGATAAAAATTACTTTTATAACTATTTTTGTTTTAAAAAAATTAAAAAAATATAGACAAGTTATAAAACACATGCTATTATTTTTTCATACCTTTTTAGGTTAAATAATATATGCGACTAAAAGAAGTAGTTTCACGTAATAATTATATTACTGGAAGCTACTTTTTATTTTAAAAAAGTAGCAACTTAAAAAAATATTATTATATATGAAAGAAGTGTTTAAAATGTCTCCTTTATTTACAGGTAATCAAAATCCTAATATTCGTAGAATGTCTGATGATAGTGCAATAAGTTTATTGGGTTCAAGTGGTGATTTTTCTAGCATATCTAATAGTAGTACAATATCTATTTTTGAAGAAACTGCTATTAAAGAAAACAAATATTTATCAAAAATAACTAAACTTTTAGGTAAAAATATTACTTTTATTGTTGCTCTTTCTGGTAATATCACTGCTCAAATGATAATTAGTACTACTGTTGCTAAAACATCATGAAATTGACAAACTATTAAGGATAGTTTGATATTTAGTGGTATACTTATTGGTTGTGATACAGCTATTGAACCTTTTATTTTTGATTCAATCGAAAATATTGAAAATTGAGTTATAGATAAATGAAAAAACAATGAAAATAATATTAATGTAGGAAAAGAAATAATAAAAGTTATTCCTTTCTTATTATTTTTAAGTTATTCTGGTGTAATTTTGGATAGAGCTTCTAATAATATTTTAGATAGTTGAATTTCAATGGAAATTCTTGGACAGACAACTATTGAATTTACTAGTTATGTGTTAAATATGACTTTTCATGGTGCAATCATTTCTAGGATAGAAAAAGTAATAAAATTAGGTTGAGAAAAAGTTAAAAGTTTATTTAATAACAATATTAATGATATAGAAAATCAACTTCTTAATAGTGAACAAAATAGTGATGAAAATAGTAATTTTTTTTATAAAAATATTTTACCATTATTTTTTATAACACCAATATCAATGGCTATAACATGAGGTACTGAGAATTATATATCTAATCAAGAATTTACTTGAAA
This sequence comes from Spiroplasma endosymbiont of Apeira syringaria, assembly GCF_964020205.1. Lineage (NCBI taxonomy): Bacteria > Bacillati > Mycoplasmatota > Mollicutes > Entomoplasmatales > Spiroplasmataceae > Spiroplasma > Spiroplasma endosymbiont of Apeira syringaria. Next base: position 853,589 of record NZ_OZ026543.1, on the reverse strand, counting down.
AAAACTGTCAACAGATGCTCCAAAAGTTATTGGTGGTATAACTCTTTCTCTAGTTTCATCTTTACTTAATTGTATGGTTAATAAAGAAGGAATACCATTTCTTCCAAAACTGAGTACTGTTATAGATACTATTAAAAGATGAACTGGTTATCAACAAAATAATGGTAATATTGAACAATCAGTAACATCATGTCAATCCTCTATTAATGATTCTTGTTTAGTAGATATTTTTAGTGAATTAGAAAGTATTGAAGAATTTTCTAGTGTTATTGGACAATTATGTAATGAAGAAGAATGAAATTTTGAAAAATCAAAACTATCTTTTGAAAGTGATGAAGAATTTTTTGATGCTGTTGAAGAGCAGAAAGTAGATAGTAATTTTGGATCTACTACTAAGCCAAGAAATAACTATGGAACATTCAATAACTATTGTGAGGGTACAAATTCTTTGGATGGTGGAATTATTAGTTCAATTCTTAAAACAGAGTTTGAACAATCATTTCTTTCAAAGCCACGCTCATTTACTATATAAAACAGTATATAGTAAATGTATAATAATATTTCTATATTATATAATTATGTGATTTTGAAATTTAATAAATCAAAAAAAGTATTTTAGTAAATTAAAGTACTTTTTTTATTGTATATTTATTTTTTCAATTATAAATTTAAATTGGAATTTAATCAAAATACCATATAATTCAATATTATTTTATACTTTTTTAAATTTACAATTGTTTATATTAAATAACGGACTTCTCCCCACATGTACTTGTGGAGGGAATAATGAAACTGAATGAATTCAAAAATGCTTTTCAAACTGAACAGCAATGTCTTGCATATATAGCAAATTTGAAAGAAAACAAATGTATTAGGTGTTTTAATTTTAATTTGAATACTTCTGATTTAAAAAGAATGAGATGTTTAAAATGTAATCAAACATTTAGCATTCTCACAGGCACCATATTTTCAAGGTCACAAACATCTTTAACATCTTGGTTTTATCTTATCTTTAGATAAATAAACACCAAACATGGAATTACATCAACAGATATTGCAAAAGAATTGGGAGTGACTTTGAAAACTGCTTGAAGAATGACTCATAAAATCAGAACACGTATTGCACAAAAACCTCAATTTATTGTTGAAGGTACAGTGCAAATTGATGAAATGTATCTTTCACATATGGGTTTTAAAAAACAAGGAAGATCCTTGGTGAATAAAACCTTGATTGTTGGCATTTATCAAAAAACAACCAATAATTTAATTGTGAAAGTATTGAAAAACGCAAAGAGTAAAAATCTTTTGCAGTTTGCAAAAAACCACATTTCTTCAAAATGTCTTGTATATACTGATTCTTGAAAAGGATATTGCGATTTTAAATCATTTTTCACTAAGCATGAAACAGTTAACCATCAAGATGGCTATGTTTCAAAAATTGGTGTAAATACCAACCAAATTGAATCAGTTTGAAAACATATAAGAAGAACATTTAAAACACATATCAAAGTTGCAAAACATCATGTTCATTTATATGCTAAAGAAGCTGCATATAAATTCAACAAGATACCTAGTTTTGAAACTGTAATTCTATGTTTGATTTAAAAATGTGGGGAGAAGTCCGTAGATAGGCTTTTCTCAGCATTTATGTGATAAAATTAAAATAGTACATAAAGGGAGAAAAGCCTTAAATAAAATTAAAAAAATTATATTTTTGATGAATCTTAATATTGGTACAAGGAAACTACTAATATAAATTAGAACTATTCTGATATTTTTATTTTTAAATTTAATTAAAAATCAGATTATAAAAAATGTTATTTTTAACATATATAGAAGTAGAAAAAATCAATGTATACTAGTGATGAAGAAAATATTTCTATAGAAGATTTACAAAAGCAACTAGAAAAAATTACTCAAGAAAAAGAGGAAGTTCAATCTAAATTAGATGAAACTAGTAAGGCTAAAGAGGAAGTAGAGTCTAAGTTAGAAGAAGCTAATAAAGAAGTATCTAAATTAAAAGAAGAAATTAAAAACTGTAGTGATAATGAAAAATTACAAGAACTAAAAAATAAGTTAGAATAAGCTAATAAAGAAATTGAAAAATTAAAAGAAGAAATTGATAATGCTAATGATAATGAAAAAATAAAAGAATTAGAAATTAAATTAGAAGAAGCTAATAAAGAAGTATCTAAATTAAAAGAAGAAATTAAAAACTGTAGTGATAATGAAAAATTACAATAACTAAAAAATAAGTTAGAAGAAGCTAATAAAGAAAAAGAAAATATAAGTAAAGAAAAAGAGGAAGTTCAATCTAAATTAGATGAAACTAGTAAGGCTAAAGAGGAAGTAGAGTCTAAGTTAGAAGAAGTTAATCAAGAAGTATCTAAATTAAAAGAAGAAATTAAAAACTGTAGTGATAATGAAAAATTACAAGAACTAAAAAATAAGTTAGAAGAAGCTAATAAAGAAATTGAAAAATTAAAAGAAGAAATTGATAATGCTAATGATAATGAAAAAATAAAATAATTAGAAATTAAATCAGAAGAAGCTAATAAAGAAGTATCTAAATTAAAAGAAGAAATTAAAAACTGTAGTGATAATGAAAAATTACAAGAACTAAAAAATAAGTTAGAAGAAGCTAATAAAGAAAAAGAAAATATAAGTAAAGAAAAAGAGGAAGTTCAATCTAAATTAGATGAAACTAGTAAGGCTAAAGAAGAAGTAGAGTCTAAGTTAGAAGAAGCTAATAAAGAAGTATCTAAATTAAAAGAAGAAATTAAAAACTGTAGTGATAATGAAAAATTACAAGAACTAAAAAATAAGTTAGAAGAAGCTAATAAAGAAATTGAAAAATTAAGAAAACAATTAAATGAAAAAGATAATAATGAAATAAAACCTAATCCTAAAATTGAATTATTAAAAGAGAAATTAGAAAGACTTGAAAAGAAATTAAAAGAAAAGGAAAAATAAATTCAAAATATTAAAAATGATCCAGAGTCATTAGAGGACTTAGAAGATAATATAGAAGAAAAAGAAGCTATTGAAAAACAAATCAATAGTGTTAAAAAAAATTGGAAATTTTAATAAAAGAAGAAAAAAAATAAGATTCATTTAATTAATTGTCAAATTTTACAAGAGCAATTAAAAGAAATAAATGAAAAACTTGATAATTGTCAATCTAATGAAAAAAATGATAATAGTCAATGTTGTGAAACAATTAATAAAAAAATGGATCAACTTCTAAATTATAATAATGATAAATCTATGAAATAAATTGAAAAATTAAACAAAAATATTGAAGAAAAGAATAAACAAATTAAAGAATTAGAAGCAAAAATAAATAATAATAATACTAATAGTCAAGAAATTAAAGATAAGTTAAGTGAATTAGAAAATAATAAAAATAATTTAATTAAAGAAAAAGAACAATTTGTAAAAGATGCTGATTATGATAAAGCAGCTAAAATTGATAAAGAAATTAAAGATTTAGAACAAAAACAAAAAGATTTAGAAAAAGAACTTTTAGAAAATAATAAAAAAGAACTTCAAGAAAAAATAATTAAAATTCAATCAGAACTTGAACAAATAAAAAAAGAAAAAATAGATTTAGAAGAAAAGATAAATAATAATAGTAACAATAATATTTGTTCTAAAGAAGAAGTTATTGGTAAATTTACTATTACAAAGGTAACCACAATTGAAGAATTTAATAGTACTAATAGTATTAGAGAAATGATTGCTAATAAAATAAAAGAGGCTTTTTAATAATCTGTGTATCTTTGTTTGGAAATGTTTAGTAATCTGTGTAACTTACAAAAATAACTATGTTTAATTAATTCTAGTAAATATAATTAAATGACTAGAAAGAGTGAGTTACAGATGGCTAAAAAAGATAACTTTAATAATAATGATCCAATATCAAAAGCAGTAGATTTATTACTAGAAAATACTGAAGATTTAACAACAGTTTTTAAACCTGGCGGTTTATATAAAGAATTAACAAAAAGATTAGTTGAAAAAATGTTGAATTCTGAAATGCAAAATTATTTAGGATATGAAAAAAATCAACATAGTACTACTGAAAATGCTCGTAATGGTACAAGTTCAAAAAAATTAATAACTCAACAAGGTAAAATTGAAATTGATGTACCAAGAGATCGCAATAGTAATTTTACTCCTGTAATAGTTCCTAAAAGGCAAAGAAGATTTGATGGTTTTGATCAACAAGTTCTTTCCTTGTATGCAAAAGGAATGACATTATCTGACATTAGAATGCAGTTGCAAGAGTTATATCATGGTGCTGATATTAGTGAAAGTGTTATTAGTCAAATTACTGATGATGTTATTGATGATGTTAAAGCATGACAAAATCGACCATTAGAAAGTATTTATCCTATTGTTTATTTTGATTGTATAGTAGTTAAAGTACGACAAGATAAACGGATTATTAACAAATCAGTTTATATAGCATTAGGAGTTGATTTAGAAGGCAAAAAAGATGTTTTAGGATTATGAATTAGTGAAAATGAAGGTTCTAAGTTTTGATTATCTAATTTCACAGAAATGAAAAATCGTGGCTTAAATGATATTCTTATTGCTTGTAGTGATAATTTAACAGGCATGTCAGAAGCAATACAATCAGTTTATCCTAAAACAGAACATCAATTATGCATTGTTCATCAAATTAGAAATAGTTTAAAATATGTTTCATACAAACATCGAAAAGGTCTAGTTGCAGATTTAAAACCAATTTATAGTGCATGTAGTGAAGAACAAGCAATGCAATCTTTAGAATCGTTTGAAAGTAAATGAAATAAACAATATCCTCAAATTACTAAATCTTGATATAAAAATTGAGATAATTTAATGGTTTTTATTAGTTATCCAGTAGAAATCAAAAGAGTGATTTATACTACAAATGCTATTGAATCTGTTAATAGTCAATTACGAAAAATCATCAGAAATAAAAAAGTTTTTCCTAATGATATGGCAGTTTTCAAAATATTTTACTTGGCAATTGAAAATATAACAAAAAAATGAACATTGCCTATTCAAAATTGAAAGGAAATGTTTAGTAATCTGTGTAACTTACAAAAATAACTATGTTTAATTAATTCTAGTAAATATAATTAAATGACTAGAAAGAGTGAGTTACAGATGGCTAAAAAAGATAACTTTAATAATAATCATCCAATATCAAAAGCAGTAGATTTATTACTAGAAAATACTGAAGATTTAACAACAGTTTTTAAACCTGGCGGTTTATATAAAGAATTAACAAAAAGATTAGTTGAAAAAATGTTGAATTCTGAAATGCAAAATTATTTAGGATATGAAAAAAATCAACATAGTACTACTGAAAATGCTCGTAATGGTACAAGTTCAAAAAAATTAATAACTCAACAAGGTAAAATTGAAATTGATGTACCAAGAGATCGCAATAGTAATTTTACTCCTGTAATAGTTCCTAAAAGGCAAAGAAGATTTGATGGTTTTGATCAACAAGTTATTTCCTTGTATGCAAAAGGAATGACATTATCTGACATTAGAATGCAGTTGCAAGAGTTATATCATGGTGCTGATATTAGTGAAAGTGTTATTAGTCAAATTACTGATTATGTTATTGATGATGTTAAAGCATGACAAAATCGACCATTAGAAAGTATTTATCGCTAAATTGTAAAGGTAAGTGCAACTAAATTATTTTTCTATCCAAATATTCTATCGGTGAAAGATAATTTAGTATTTTTCTTGGTCTTTGGTTTAAAGACAATATAAATTTATGAACTTCATTTTTACAAGTTTTTGAAAAATTAAATTTTTTAGGAAATTTTTCTCTAATTAAACCATTAGTATTTTCATTAGTACCTCTTTGTCAAGGTGAATATGGATTTGCAAAATAAATTTTCACATCTAAATTTTTTTCAAGTTGTTGTCAATTTGAAAATTCTTTACCACGATCAAAAGTAATGGTTTTAACAATATTTTTAGGAAGAATTGATAAATAATGGCTAATATTTTTGTTAATAACTTTAGTAGTTCTGTTTTTAACTAATATTGCTAAAGTAAATCGTGATACTCTTTCAACTAAAGTTATTAAACATTTTTTACTTTTGCCTCGTGATGATACTATAGTATCTCCTTCTCAATGACCAAGTGTTATACGATCATTAATATTAAGATCTCTTTCTTTAATTGATTTGCTATTGAATTTGCCACGATTTTCTTGAGATTTGCGTTTTTTGCCTTTTCTTCTTAAATTTTTACTAGTAACTTGATCAAGCAATCCAGAATAAATTCAATTGTAAATTGTTTTAAAACTAATAACTCATTGTTTATGAAAATTTTTAATTCTGCCATAAATTTGTTCAGGTGATCAGCCTAATAATAGTTTTTGTTGCACATATTTTACTAAATCTTTATTTTTAAACTTATGAAAAAAAATATGTGATTGTTTTCTATTTTCAGCTTTATTTTGTGCAATCAATGAAAAATAATTACTATTATCTTGATTTCTATTAATTTCTCGAATAATAGTACTAATATTTCGATTAAGATTTTTAGCTATTTCACTAATTTTAACTTTAAATTTCAATTGATTCTCAATATAAATTCTTTCATCTACGCCAAGATGTTTATAACTCATATAAAAACTCCTTACTTTTTTTATAAAATAAATTTAGCATTATGAAATTTTTATATGAGAATTTTTTTGCAATTTTATTTACTTGCACTTACAAGTATAATTCAGCATCCTATTGTTTATTTTGATTGTATAGTAGTTAAAGTACGACAAGATAAACGGATTATTAACAAATCAGTTTATATAGCATTAGGAGTTGATTTAGAAGGCAAAAAAGATGTTTTAGGATTATGAATTAGTGAAAATGAAGGTTCTAAGTTTTGATTATCTAATTTCACAGAAATGAAAAATCGTGGCTTAAATGATATTCTTATTGCTTGTAGTTATAATTTAACAGGCATGTCAGAAGCAATACAATCAGTTTATCCTAAAACAGAACATCAATTATGCATTGTTCATCAAATTAGAAATAGTTTAAAATATGTTTCATACAAACATCGAAAAGGTCTAGTTGCAGATTTAAAACCAATTTATAGTGCATGTAGTGAAGAACAAGCAATGCAAGCTTTAGAATCGTTTGAAAGTAAATGAAATAAACAATATCCTCAAATTACTAAATCTTGATATAAAAATTGAGATAATTTAATGGTTTTTATTAGTTATCCAGTAGAAATCAAAAGAGTGATTTATACTACAAATGCTATTGAATCTGTTAATAGTCAATTACGAAAAATCATCAGAAATAAAAAAGTTTTTCCTAATGATATGGCAGTTTTCAAAATATTTTACTTGGCAATTGAAAATATAACAAAAAAATGAACATTGCCTATTCAAAATTGAAATACAGCAATTGCTCATTTTATGATAAAATTTGAAGATAGAATTAATCTAAACTAGTACTTTATAAAACAAAGATACACATATTATTAAAAAGCCTCTTTAAATATATAATTTAAATATATTTTTGTACAAAATTAAAATTTAAATCTAAGTTATTAAAATTATTTCATTAGTTGTTATAATTGAAATATATTTAATATAATTTAAGGGGTATTTATTATGGATTTTTATATTATACTTTGAATATTTTTAATATCATTAACTATTAATTTTATTTTCTTTATGATAGCTTTTATTTTTAAAACTGCTATTTTAACTGAAATTATTTATTGTTTAAGTTTTATTTGTTTAAGTGTGATCATTTTTGCTTGAAAGCAAAATTTTAGTCCTGTCCAAATTTCGTTGTTTGTTCTTTATAATATTTGAGTTCTAATATTAAGTAGTTTTTTATTATTAAAAATTATTAAACATAAGGTTGAATATCGGTTTGATAAAATTATTATTAATTTTTGAAAATTTAGTATTTTTTCAATTTTACAAGGAATTTCAGTTTTTATGATTAGTATTCCTACGGTTTTTGCATTAAGTCTTGATATTGTTTATTTTAATAGTACATTTAATAATTACTTACTTATTTTTATTATGCTTGCTATTTTATTTTTAGTTATTGAGACAATTGCAGATTGACAAAATTTTAGATTTTCCTTAAAGAAAAAACATGATTTATTTTTTATTAATTATGGTTTATGAAAAGATTGTCGTCACCCTAATTATTTAGCAGAAATTGGGTTTTGATATATGATGACAGCATTGTTTATTTGTGATTTATTATTTAAAAATATTAATAGTGATATAAATTATTTATATCATTTATTATGATTATTAAGTTCGTTGTATTTTAATGTTGTAGTAATTAATATTACCGACATACCAATATGAGAAGTAAAACAATGACAAAGGTTCCACTCTAATGAAGATTATTACAAATATTTAAATGAAACTAGTTGTGTAATGTGTTATATTGGTAAAAAAGGTCCAATTAATAAAGTGAAAAAATTAATATATAAAAAATAAGAACATATGTTCTTATTTTTTATATATTAATTTATTAAATTCTTTTTATTGCACTATTAACAAAATCTTCATTTGGATCAAATTTAGTTTCGTTATTAATATTTCATAATTTTTCTTGCTCTGTTTTAGTAACTTTATTAGGCATTTGTATATCAATAATAACATGTAAATCACCACGTTTACTACTATTAGGGTAATATAATCCTTTATTTTTTAAAGTAATTTTGTCACCGTATTGTAGTCCTAATGGTAATTTATGTTTAATTATTCCTTCAAAGGTAGGAATCATAATAATATTTCCCAAAATAATATCTAAGTAAGATACTGGTAATTTAATATACATATCACTACCTTGACGATCTAAGAAAGCGTGTCGCTTAATATTAATACCAACAAATAAATCGCCTTGAGTGCCACCATTATGACCAATTTTACCTTTACCTTTAATTCTAATTTGTTGACCATCAAAAATACTGCGAGGAATATCAAATTCTAATTTTTGATTTTCAATATAATAGCGATGTCCTTTGCATTTTAAACATTTTTGACGAATAATTTTACCAAGTCCTTGACATTGGTTGCAAACACCTTGATGTCTAAACATACCTAATGGTGATTGTTGAACATATTCAAGAACTCCTTTACCTTTACATTTATCACATGTACTAATATCATTAGGAGTTCTAGCACCAGTTTCTTTACAATCCTTACAAGCAACATCAATGTTAATACTAATGGTCATTTTTTTGCCAAAGAATACATCACGATAACTAATTTCAACTTTTGTTAGGATATTATCACCTGGTGTTTTACCATTATAGCGTTGTTGTTGTCTTCTATTACCACCAAATAAGTCACCAAATAAGTCACCAAATGCTGAACTAAAGTCACCGAAACCAGAAGAACTGCCAACTCCAGGCATATCATGACCAAATTGATCATATTTTGCTCTTTCATTAGTATCAGATAAAACTTGATAAGCTTCACTTATTTCTTTAAATCGAGCTTCATCACCACCACTTGGTGAATCAGGATGATATTTTTTTGCAAGCGTACGAAACGCTTTCTTAATTTCATCTGGAGTAGCATTACGTGAAACTCCTAGAATTTCATAATAATCACGTTTTTTACTTGCCATTTTGTCCACCTCTAATTATTTTATTTAGTTGTTGCATCAACATCAATAACATCATCACTTTTATTATCATCTTTTTTAATATGATCTGTTGGTTCTTGTTTTTGTTGGTTCATAAATTGTTGTGCAGCAGCAAACGCTTGTTTTAATTGTTCTAGTTTTTCTTTTAAATCATCATATTTTTTTTCATCTAGTGATTTTTGTAAGTCATCACGTAGTTTTTTCATTTCAGCAATTTGTTGATTTTCTGCTTCACCTTCTTTTTCTGATTTAGTAACTTCAGCAGTCATTTTATCAATATCATAAATATAGGCTTGTGCTTGATTAGATAATTCAATTTCTTCTTTATGTTTTTCATCGTTTTCACGATTCTTTTCAGCATCTTGTACCATTTTTTCAATTTCGTCTTTACTTAAAGTACCACTATTGCTGATAGTAATTTTTTGTTCTTTATTAGTTTTTAGATCTTTAGCACTAACAGATACAATACCATTAACATCTATATCAAAAGTAACTTCAATTTGTGGAACACCTCTTGGTGCTGGTTCGATGCCACTTAATTGGAAACGACCTAGTGAATGATTATCTTTAGCTAGTGGACGTTCTCCTTGTAAAACACTAATATCAACAGCGGGTTGATTGTCTTCAGCAGTTGAAAATACTTGTGACTTTTTAGTAGGAACAGTAGTATTACGAGAAATTAATGGTGTCATTACTCCTCCTAAAGTTTCAATACCTAATGATAAAGGAGTTACATCTAATAGTAAAACGTCAGTAACATCACCCGATAATACTCCTCCTTGAATAGCAGCACCTAAAGCTACTACTTCATCAGGGTTAACACCACGATGTGGTTCTTTACCAATTTCGTTTTTAATAACTTCTTGCACAGCTGGGATTCTTGTTGAACCACCAACTAAAATAACTTCATCAATTTCATTTTTGCTTAATTTAGCTTCTTTTAAGGCATCACGAACAGGAGCAATAGTTCTTTCAACTAGTGATTTTGTTAGTTCATTAAATTTGGCACGTGTTAATTTTTCATTTAAATGTAATGGACCTGAGGCATTCATTGAAATAAACGGTAATGAAATATCAGCTTGTACTACTCCTGATAAGTCTTTTTTCGCTTTTTCAGCAGCATCTTTTAAACGTTGCATTGCCATTTTATCTTTTGATAAGTCAACACCATTACTTTTTTTGAATTCACTAACTAAATGTTGAACAATTAAGTCATCAAAGTCATCACCACCAAGTTTGTTATCACCACTAGTTGATAATACTTCAAATGTTCCACCCGCTAATTCTAGAACTGAAACGTCAAATGTTCCACCACCTAAGTCAAATACTAAAATTTTGTGATCTTTATCTTGTTTATCTAAACCATAAGCAATGGCAGCAGCAGTTGGTTCGTTAATAATTCTTTCTACTTTTAATCCCGCAATAATTCCTGCATTTTTAGTAGCTTCACGTTGTTCATTGTTAAAGTAAGCAGGAACAGTAATAACTGCTTTTGATATTTTTTTACCTAGTTTTGATTCAGCAAAGGTTTTAATAGTGCGTAAAATTTCTGCAGACACTTCTTCTGGTTTACGTGTTTTAGTAGCGGCTTTAACTGTTTCTTTAGTTCCCATAATTCTTTTAATTGAACTAACAGTATTATCTGGATCAGTAATAGCTTGACGTTTAGCAACTTCACCAACCATAATTTGACCATCTTTGTAAGCAACAACTGATGGTGTTGTTCTTCCACCTTCGGCATTTTCAATAACTTTTGGCTTATCACCTTCCATTACGGCAACACATGAATTAGTTGTTCCTAGATCGATTCCTAAAATGATTTCTTTATTTGTTGTTTTATTTGTAGACATAATATTTTCACTCCTTAATTTTTCTTTGTTTCTGTTTTTTCTTCTTTAGTTTGAAAAACTTTAACTTTAGTAGTGCTAATGACACGATTATGCAATTCATAACCATTAGCTATAACTTCAACAATAGTATTATTTTTTACATTTTGATAAGCATTGTTTGTATTATCATTAATAATTTCTACTGCCTCATGTTGGTGAGAATTAAATTGATCTCCAACTTTAGCAGTAATTTCTTTTAAACCTTCTTTACCAAGTGCTTTAATTAATTCTTCATAGATAAATTTAAAACCAACTAGGAAATTTTTAACTGCTGCATTATCAGTTTTAAAGTTTAGTGCTCGTTGGAAATTTAATAAAGTATGAACTAAATCTTTAATAATTTTTTGGTTAGCATATTTAATGTTTTCTTTATTTTGAATTTCTAATTCTTTAATGGTATTTAATCTAGTAGCTAGCATTAATTGCTTTTGCTGTGAATTAATTTTATTAAGTTCTGTTGTTAATTCTTTAATTTTTGTTTCTAATTCGATTTCTTTATTTAAAGATATTTTTTCTTCTTCGACACTTACTGGTGTTTCAGTAACAGGAGTTGAAATAGTTGTATCTTTAGTTTCTGTTGCTGATACGTTATCAATGTTATCTTTTTTAGCTTTTGTCATTTTATCATCTCATTTCTATTTAAATTTTTTAATCAATGTTTGATTAATCCAATTTAGAATTTCGGTTAGTTTTTCATATTCTAAACGTTTTGGTCCAACAATTGCAATTTGTCCTTGTTCACCATCATGAATTTTAAAAGTAGTAGTAATCATTGCCATATCGTTATTTTCATTGCCCAGTTCTTCACCAATTTTAATTTGTAGTTGATTATTATTTAATTCATCAAAATACATTCATGGTGATTGTGATTCAATCAATTTAATAATTGTTTTAACCTTATTAATATCATTAAATTCAGGATTTTCTAACATATATTGAACACCATGTGTTGTTGATAGTGGTCGTGAGAAATTAATTAAAGTGTTAACAAATCCTTGAATAATATATTCTGATTTTTGTACTTGTTGTTCAAGAATTGGTTTTAATAAATTTACTTTCTCACTAATTTCACTAATTTTAGTACCAATTAATCTGGTGTTAAAAATATCAATAGCAATTGATAAATCGGTTAATGATGTTTCTTGAATATTAAACATTTTGTTTTGAACATGACCATTACTAGTAATACAAATTGTTAAAGCATTATCATTACTAATCGGTATTAATTCAATTTTCTTTAAAGTATCTTCATTAAGATTAGGACCAGTAACAATACTAATCAAATTAGTCATTTCACTTAAAATACTACTAGTTTTATTTAATACTTCGGTAATTACTAAATTACGGTTATTAAATACTTCTGCTATTTTTTTCTTCAAGATTTCTAGTTCTTGGTGTTCACCCATATTCATTAAATTATCAACATAATAGCGATAACCTTTTGTTGAAGGAATACGACCACTAGAACTATGTGCTTTTTCTAATAATCCTAATGTTTCTAATTCAACACATTCATTACGAATAGTAGCACTAGAAAAATTAATATTGTTATTATTTTCTAAAATAGTTTTGCTACCAATTGGTAATCCTGTTTTAATATATTTTTCAACAATGATTTTTAAAATTTGTGATTGTCTGTTACTTAACATTGTTCACCACCTTTTTTAGCATTCATTAACATTGAATGCCAATACTTATATAATTATAACTGAGAGTGTAATAATATCAAGACTTAATTGAATTTTATTTTTTTACTGAGAATAAACATATTATCTTTATTGATAGTAATTACCATTCGTTTGTGGGGTATTAGTTCTTCTTTAATAATAGCTTGTGCGATAATAGTTTCAATATAGTGTTGAATATAGCGTTTAATCGGTCGTGCGCCATATTCTTCATCATAAGCATCTTTTAGTATTTTATTAACTACTTCTGATTCATAAGATAATTGTAAATTTTTTTCTTGTCTTAATCGTAATAATAAAGTATCTAATTCTTTAATAATAATTTCTGTTATTACTTTTTTACTTAATGGATTGAAGATAATAATTTCATCAATTCGATTAATAAATTCTGGTCGAAATGATTTTTTTAAGATATTTAATGCTTGTTCTTTACTGTTATCTTTACCACTTAATAGTTCTTGTGAACCAAGATTTGAAGTCATAATAATTATTGTGTTTTTAAAGTCAATTAAGAGACCGTGACTGTCTGTAATTCTACCTTCATCAAGAATTTGTAATAAAATATTTAATACTTCAGGATGGGCTTTTTCGATTTCATCAAAAAGAATGATACTGTAAGGATTTCTTCTTACTTTTTCGGTTAATTGTCCACCATTTTCATAACCAACATAGCCAGGAGGTGAACCTAGTAATTTGCTAACTGCGTGTTTTTCCATAAATTCTGACATATCAATACGAACCATATTTTTTTCGCTATCAAATAAAATATCAGCTAAGGTTCTGGCAACTTCAGTTTTTCCAACACCGGTTGGACCCAAGAAAATAAATGAACCAATTGGACGATTGGGATCTTTAATACCAGCACGAGCTCTAATTAAAGCATCACTTACCAACTGTAGGGCATTACTTTGACCTTTAATTCTTGTATTTAAAGTTAAGGGTAATTTTAATAATTTTTCTTTTTCGGTTGCTAATAAACGAGTAACAGGAATGCCGGTTCATTTTGCAACAACTTTTGCAATATCTTCACTAGTAACATCTTCGCGTAGTAAAGGATTATCTTTTTTTATATTTTCACTATCTTTAAGTTCTTTTTCTAAGTTGGGAATAATACTATATTGTAGTTCACCAGCTTTTGTAAAATTACCTGATAATTGATACAATTCTAGTTCTGATTTAGCATTTTCTAATTTATTTTTTAAACTAGTAATATGGTCTAATGCTGACTTTTCTTTGATTCATTTATCTTCTAATTGTTGTAAAGTATTTTTTTTAGTTTTTAATTGTTTATCGACTTCAATTAGTCTTGTTTGCGAGTTTTCATCTTTTTCTTTGCTTAAGGCTGCTTGTTCAATTTTTAATTGTAAGACTTTTCTTCTTATATCATCTAAATCACTAGGAACCGAAGCAATTTCAGTTTTAATACTAGCACAAGCTTCATCAATTAAGTCAATTGCTTTATCAGGTAAGTAACGATCATTAATATATTTATTAGATAGATAAACAGCTTCTCGTAATGCACTATCATGAATTTTTACACCATGATAAGCTTCAAAACGTTCTTTTAAACCACGTAAGATAGCAGTTGTATCTTCTGTTGTTGGTTCTTTAATAATCATCTTACGAAATCTTCGTTCAAGGGCTGCATCTTTTTCAATGTATTGACGATATTCGTCAAGCGTTGTGGCACCAATACAACGTAGCTCACCACGCGCTAACATTGGTTTTAGTAAATTAGAAGCATCCATTGAACCTTGTGTTCTACCAGCACCAACAATTAAATGTAGTTCATCAATAAATAAAATAATTTTACCATTAGAATTTTTAATTTGGTTAATAACCGCTTTTAATCGTTCTTCAAACTCACCTTGGAATTTAGCGCCAGCAATTAGTGCTCCCATATCTAGTTCATAAATAATTTTATCTTTTAAGTTACTAGGAACATCACCACGAACAATACGTTGGGCTAAACCTTCAATAATAGCAGTTTTACCAATACCAGGTAAACCGATTAAGACGGGGTTGTTTTTAGTTTTTCGTGAGAGTATTTCTTCTACTTTACGAATATCTTCATCACGTCCAATAATAGGATCCATTTTTCCTGTTTTAGCTTGTACAATTAGATTACGAGCGAATTTATCAAGAATTTTAGGATCATTACTATAGTTAGGGATTTCATTTAATTGCATAATGTCACTCCTCTTTTTAGCAATATAATTAATTGATTGCTAATCATATTAATATACTAACAAATAAAATTAGCAGTTTCAAGTAGTAACTGCTAATTTTATATTTAATTGACTTAGGGATAAGTATTTTCAATTAAAGAAACTTAATATAATATTAATATTTGTGATAGATCTTGTAGGTATTTTAGATCTTAAATATATATTTCTCGTGTAAATAATATACGGACTTCTCCCCACATGTACTTGTGGAGGGAATAATGAAACTGAATGAATTCAACAATGCTTTTCAAACTGAACAGCAATGTCTTGCATATATAGCAAATTTGAAAGAAAACAAATGTATTAGGTGTTTTAATTTTAATTTGAATACTTCTGATTTAAAAAGAATGAGATGTTTAAAATGTAATCAAACATTTAGCATTCTCACAGGCACCATATTTTCAAGGTCACAAACATCTTTAACATCTTGGTTTTATCTTATATTTAGATGAATAAACACCAAACATGGAATTCCATCAACAGATATTGCAAAAGAACTGGGAGTGACTTTGAAAACTGCTTGAAGAATGACTCATAAAATCAGAACACGTATTGCAAAACAAAAACCTCAATTTATTGTTGAAGGTACAGTGCAAATTGATGAAATGTATCTTTCACATATGGGTTTTAAAAAACAAGGAAGATCCTTGGTGAATAAAACCTTGATTGTTGGCATTTATCAAAAAAAAACCAATAATTTAAGGCTTTTCTCAGCATTTATGTGATAAAATTAAAATAGTACATAAAGGGAGAAAAGCCATAATATATATCATATTTTTAAAAGAATTGATATACTAATTACATAATTGCTAGATAAAAATAAATAATAGTAATTTAATAACTTTTAAATATTAAATTTGATAAGGAAATATTATGAAACAATTTAAACAAAAATTAATTTTATTACTTAGTGCTAGCAGTTTATTAGTAACCTCAGTATTAAGTATTAGTTTTAATAATAAAAATCATCAAACTAGTAATAGTAAAGTTAGCGGCTTTCATATTACTGTTAAGTCATCAAATCGTAACTTAGTTAATAGTATTAAATCTTGAAATAATGATTCACAATATTTATATAATAATGTTAAAAATACACCATTAAATGTTAATTTTGATAGTTATGATCAAATTATTAATAATGATTGAACACATAGTAATATTGAAACCAATGATATTATTAATGATCAAGGTTATAGTCAATTAAAAAATATTATTAATGATAATAGTAGTTATTTTAAAAATGCAGAAGGTTTTCTTACTGCAGGTGTTTTTGGTCATACTTTTAATGAAAAAAGTAATAATTTAATTTTACAATATCATCAAACAATTAAAGAAAGTATTGATGCAGGACTTTTTGCAACAATATATGAAGCAAGTGACATTAATACTTTAATGGAAGTTCCATATAATTTACAACCAACTACTAATTTTCAAAAATCTAATTTTGAAACGCGTGCTAAAATATTTCCAATTGGACCATTTGCAAATACTAAGGATAGTTTTAGTAATGAAATGTTTGTTTTTTATGTGCATCCTCCTTTTAAAAAATTAGGATTAGAAATTTCTATTAATAATGAAAACAGAGAAATAAAAAAAATTGTTAAAACTAATAGTAATAAAACTTTTGACTATGCTATTTTAAACCAAGATTATAGTAAAAATAAGCCCACTATATATAATGTTAAATGAAATGATAGTGATGGTAGTACTGTTTTAAGACAAGAAACACTTACTATTAATAGTTCTATGCCAGACATTCAAGTTATTAATGAAAAAGAAGATAAATCTTCATTAATTCATCAATATTTTATTAATGATGAAAAAAATAGTAATTTACAAATGATTGCTTTTAGTCAAATTAAATCAGAAGCTGTTATTACTGCTAATGTTAGTGAAGATAAATGAACATATCAGCGTGTTGATGATAATCTTGTTCCGCAATAAGAAAAGGTAACACCTATTTCAAATCAACCATTAAAAACATATCAATCTGAAGATCATACTATTTATTTAGGCTTTTCTCCCTTTATGTACTATTTTAATTTTATCACATAAATGCTGAGAAAAGCCTATCTACGGACTTCTCCCCACATTTTTAAATCAAACATAGAATTACAGTTTCAAAACTAGGTATCTTGTTGAATTTATATGCAGCTTCTTTAGCATATAAATGAACATGATGTTTTGCAACTTTGATATGTGTTTTAAATGTTCTTCTTATATGTTTTCAAACTGATTCAATTTGGTTGGTATTTACACCAATTTTTGAAACATAGCCATCTTGATGGTTAACTGTTTCATGCTTAGTGAAAACTGATTTAAAATCGCAATATCCTTTTCAATAATCAGTATATACAAGACATTTTGAAGAAATGTGGTTTTTTGCAAACTGCAAAAGATTTTTACTATTTGCGTTTTTCAATACTTTCACAATTAAATTATTGGTTGTTTTTTGATAAATGCCAACAATCAAGGTTTTATTCACCAAGGATCTTCCTTGTTTTTTAAAACCCATATGTGAAAGATACATTTCATCAATTTGCACTGTACCTTCAACAATAAATTGAGGTTTTTGTTTTGCAATACGTGTTCTGATTTTATGAGTCATTCTTCAAGCAGTTTTCAAAGTCACTCCCAATTCTTTTGCAATATCTGTTGATGGAATTCCATGTTTGGTGTTTATTCATCTAAAGATAAGATAAAACCAAGATGTTAAAGATGTTTGTGACCTTGAAAATATGGTGCCTGTGAGAATGCTAAATGTTTGATTACATTTTAAACATCTCATTCTTTTTAAATCAGAAGTATTCAAATTAAAACTAAAACACCTAATACATTTGTTTTCTTTCAAATTTGCTATATATGCAAGACATTGCTGTTCAGTTTGAAAAGCATTTTTGAATTCATTCAGTTTCATTATTCCCTCCACAAGTACATGTGGGGAGAAGTCCGTTTATTTATTACAAAGAATAGTAAATGATAAAGTTGATAATTCTTCAAGACAATATTTAAATATTTATAATATTAATCCTTTATCAACTAAGTTTTCTGGTTTTACTAATTTTGCTAATAGTCAATCTGGTATTGAATTTAATCAGTATTTACAAGAAACTACTAATATAGATTGTGCAATTGATGTACTAAATCCAGGTCAATTACATTATTGATTATTATTTTATGAGCACGATTTAATTACTCATTTATATGCTAATGTTAAACATGATGAAAAAAATAAAAATAACCCTTTTGCTTTAGCAGAAATAAAACCAAAGACAACAACTTTAATTAATAATTGAAATATTATAATTATTGGTAGTAATTTTTTATTAGTTATTATTGCTATTCCAGTAGTTATAGCAATATTAAGAAGAATAAAAATTAAAAAGTAAGTGGTTAATTGAAGTAAGCCTAGTCATTATAGATATAGTTTATTAAATTTTAATCATATAGATATTATAAAAATTTATGTAATATTGATAAAAATAATTAAATTTTCGATACTAAATATAGAAAATATGATATTATTTTTTTAAAAATTAATATAAGTTTTAAATTCATTACTTATTCAAAAGTAAATGAGTTTTTTTTATTTTTTTAAAAAAGGAGAAGTTAATAATGACTTGATTAGAAGTAGAAAAGGCAATTGCAGATTTAGATGAAAGACAAAAAGATGAAACTAATTTTATATTAGTTGATAGTAATTATCATCCAGAAATGACTAAGAAAAAATACAAATACTGAAAAAAATTTAAAACAAAACATTCAACAGCAGCAAAAACATTAAAAATTATTTCTGCATCTACTAAAGGACTTGTTAAGGGGGGTTATGAAGGTATTCCTGAAGGTGCTGTTAGAGGTACTATTATTGGTGCTGGTGGTGTTTTGGTTACAACTTTTTTTGTATCTCCACCTGCCGGCATTATTGTTGCAGGAGCTGCTGTTGCTGGTGGTGTTACTTATGCAGTTGTTAAAGGTAGTCATGTAGCTATTATAAAAGGAAAAGTAGCAGCAAAAAAATTTGATGAAAAGAAAAAAGTACAAAAACAAGATTTAGAAGAAGCACAAAAACACGCAATAAATTCTAATACAGATTTACAAAATAAAACAAAAACTAAATCAAAAAAATCAATTAATTTATAGGATAGGTAATTTTTAATCGGACTTCTCCCCACATGTACTTGTGGAGGGAATAATGAAACTGAATGAATTCAACAATGCTTTTCAAACTGAACAGCAATGTCTTGCATATATAGCAAATTTGAAACAAAACAAATGTATTAGGTGTTTTAGTTTTAATTTGAATACTTCTGATTTAAAAAGAATGAGATGTTTAAAATGTAATCAAACATTTAGCATTCTCACAGGCACCATATTTTCAATGTCACAAACATCTTTAACATCTTGGTTTTATCTTATCTTTAGATGAATAAACACCAAACATGGAATTCCATCAACAGATATTGCAAAAGAATTGGGAGTGACTTTGAAAACTGCTTGAAGAATGACTCATAAAATCAGAACACGTATTGCAAAACAAAAACCTCAATTTATTGTTGAAGGTACAGTGCAAATTGATGAAATGTATCTTTCACATATGGGTTTTAAAAAACAAGGAAGATCCTTGGTGAATAAAACCTTGATTGTTGGCATTTATCAAAAAACAACCAATAATTTAATTGTGAAAGTATTGAAAAACGCAAAGAGTAAAAATCTTTTGCAGTTTGCAAAAAACCACATTTCTTCAAAATGTCTTGTATATACTGATTCTTGAAAAGGATATTGCGATTTTAAATCAGTTTTCACTAAGCATGAAACAGTTAACCATCAAGATGGCTATTTTTCAAAAATTGGTGTAAATACCAACCAAATTGAATCAGTTTGAAAACATATAAGAATAACATTTAAAACACATATCAAAGTTGCAAAACATCATGTTAATTTATATGCTAAAGAAGCTGCATATAAATTCAACAAGATACCTAGTTTTGAAACTGTAATTCTATGTTTGATTTAAAAATGTGGGGAGAAGTCCGTAGATAGGCTTTTCTCAGCATTTATGTGATAAAATTAAAATAGTACATAAAGGGAGAAAAGCCATAATATATATCATATTTTTAAAAGAATTGATATACTAATTACATAATTGCTAGATAAAAATAAATAATAGTAATTTAATAACTTTTAAATATTAAATTTGATAAGGAAATATTATGAAACAATTTAAACAAAAATTAATTTTATTACTTAGTGCTAGCAGTTTATTAGTAACCTCAGTATTAAGTATTAGTTTTAATAATAAAAATCATCAAACTAGTAATAGTAAAGTTAGCGGCTTTCATATTACTGTTAAGTCATCAAATCGTAACTTAGTTAATAGTATTAAATCTTTAAATAATGATTCACAATATTTATATAATAATGTTAAAAATACACCATTAAATGTTAATTTTGATAGTTATGATCAAATTATTAATAATGATTGAACACATAGTAATATTGAAACCAATGATATTATTAATGATCAAGGTTATAGTCAATTAAAAAATATTATTAATGATAATAGTAGTTATTTTAAAAATGCAGAAGGTTTTCTTACTGCAGGTGTTTTTGGTCATACTTTTAATGAAAAAAGTAATAATTTAATTTTACAATATCATCAAACAATTAAAGAAAGTATTGATGCAGGACTTTTTGCAACAATATATGAAGCAAGTGACATTAATACTTTAATGGAAGTTCCATATAATTTACAACCAACTACTAATTTTCAAAAATCTAATTTTGAAAAGCGTGCTAAAATATTTCCAATTGGACCATTTGCAAATACTAAGGATAGTTTTAGTAATGAAATGTTTGTTTTTTATGTGCATCCTCCTTTTAAAAAATTAGGATTAGAAATTTCTATTAATAATGAAAACAGAGAAATAAAAAAAATTGTTAAAACTAATAGTAATAAAACTTTTGACTATGCTATTTTAAACCAAGATTATAGTAAAAATAAGCCCACTATATATAATGTTAAATGAAATGATAGTGATGGTAGTACTGTTTTAAGACAAGAAACACTTACTATTAATAGTTCTATGCCAGACATTCAAGTTATTAATGAAAAAGAAGATAAATCTTCATTAATTCATCAATATTTTATTAATGATGAAAAAAATAGTAATTTACAAATGATTGCTTTTAGTCAAATTAAATCAGAAGCTGTTATTACTGCTAATGTTAGTGAAGATAAATGAACATATCAGCGTGTTGATGATAATCTTGTTCCGCAAGAAGAAAAGGTAACACCTATTTCAAATCAACCATTAAAAACATATCAATCTGAAGATCATACTATTTATTTATTACAAAGAATAGTAAATGATAAAGTTGATAATTATTCAAGACAATATTTAAATATTTATAATATTAATCCTTTATCAACTAAGTTTTCTGGTTTTACTAATTTTGCTAATAGTCAATCTGGTATTGAATTTAATCAGTATTTACAAGAAACTACTAATATAGATTGTGCAATTGATGTACTAAATCCAGGTCAATTACATTATTGATTATTATTTTATGAGCACGATTTAATTACTCATTTATATGCTAATGTTAAACATGATGAAAAAAATAAAAATAACCCTTTTGCTTTAGCAGAAATAAAACCAAAGACAACAACTTTAATTAATAATTGAAATATTATAATTATTGGTAGTACTTTTTTATTAGTTATTATTGCTATTCCAGTAGTTATAGCAATATTAAGAAGAATAAAAATTAAAAAGTAAGTGGTTAATTGAAGTAAGCCTAGTCATTATAGATATAGTTTATTAAATTTTAATCATATAGATAGTATAAAAATTTATGTAATATTGATAAAAATAATTAAATTTTCGATACTAAATATAGAAAATATGATATTATTTTGGCTTTTCTCCCTTTATGTACTATTTTAATTTTATCACATAAATGCTGAGAAAAGCCTATCTACGGACTTCTCCCCACATTTTTAAATCAAACATAGAATTACAGTTTCAAAACTAGGTATCTTGTTGAATTTATATGCAGCTTCTTTAGCATATAAATGAACATGATGTTTTGCAACTTTGATATGTTTTTTAAATGTTCTTCTTATATGTTTTCAAACTGATTCAATTTGGTTGGTATTTACACCAATTTTTGAAACATAGCCATCTTGATGGTTAACTGTTTCATGCTTAGTGAAAACTGATTTAAAATCGCAATATCCTTTTCAATAATCAGTATATACAAGACATTTTGAAGAAATGTGGTTTTTTGCAAACTGCAAAAGATTTTTACTCTTTGCGTTTTTCAATACTTTCACAATTAAATTATTGGTTGTTTTTTGATAAATGCCAACAATCAAGGTTTTATTCACCAAGGATCTTCCTTGTTTTTTAAAACCCATATGTGAAAGATACATTTCATCAATTTGCACTGTACCTTTAACAATAAATTGAGGTTTTTGTTTTGCAATACGTGTTCTGATTTTATGAGTCATTCTTCAAGCAGTTTTCAAAGTCACTCCCAATTCTTTTGCAATATCTGTTGATGGAATTCCATGTTTGGTGTTTATTCATCTAAAGATAAGATAAAACCAAGATGTTAAAGATGTTTGTGACCTTGAAAATATGGTGCCTGTGAGAATGCTAAATGTTTGATTACATTTTAAACATCTCATTCTTTTTAAATCAGAAGTATTCAAATTAAAATTAAAACACCTAATACATTTGTTTTCTTTCAAATTTGCTATATATGCAAGACATTGCTGTTCAGTTTGAAAAGCATTGTTGAATTCATTCAGTTTCATTATTCCCTCCACAAGTACATGTGGGGAGAAGTCCGATTATTTTTTTAAAAATTAATATAAGTTTTAAATTCATTACTTATTCAAAAGTAAATGAGTTTTTTTTATTTTTTTAAAAAAGGAGAAGTTAATAATGACTTGATTAGAATTAGAAAAGGCAATTGCAGATTTAGATGAAAGACAAAAAGATTAAACTAATTTTATATTAGTTGATAGTAATTATCATCCAGAAATGACTAAGAAAAAATACAAATACTGAAAAAAATTTAAAACAAAACATTCAACAGCAGCAAAAACATTAAAAATTATTTCTGCATCTACTAAAGGACTTGTTAAGGGGGGTTATGAAGGTATTCCTGAAGGTGCTGTTAGAGGTACTATTATTGGTGCTGGTGGTGTTTTGGTTACAACTTTTTTTGTATCTCCACCTGCCGGCATTATTGTTGCAGGAGCTGCTGTTGCTGGTGGTGTTACTTATGCAGTTGTTAAAGGTAGTCATGTAGCTATTATAAAAGGAAAAGTAGCAGCAAAAAAATTTGATGAAAAGAAAAAAGTACAAAAACAAGATTTAGAAGAAGCACAAAAACACGCAATAAATTCTAATACAGATTTACAAAATAAAACAAAAAATAAATCAAAAAAATCAATTAATTTATAGGATAGGTAATTTTTAATCGGACTTCTCCCACATGTACTTGTGGAGGGAATAATGAAACTGAATGAATTCAAAAATGCTTTTCAAACTGAACAGCAATGTCTTGCATATATAGCAAATTTGAAAGAAAACAAATGTATTAGGTGTTTTAGTTTTAATTTGAATACTTCTGATTTAAAAAGAATGAGATGTTTAAAATGTAATCAAACATTTAGCATTCTCACAGGCACCATATTTTCAAGGTCAC
Organism: Spiroplasma endosymbiont of Apeira syringaria; assembly: GCF_964020205.1. NCBI lineage: Bacteria > Bacillati > Mycoplasmatota > Mollicutes > Entomoplasmatales > Spiroplasmataceae > Spiroplasma > Spiroplasma endosymbiont of Apeira syringaria. The sequence continues at coordinate 829,410 of NZ_OZ026543.1, read as the reverse complement.
AAACATCTTTAACATCTTGGTTTTATCTTATCTTTAGATGAATAAACACCAAACATGGAATTCCATCAACAGATATTGCAAAAGAATTGGGAGTGACTTTGAAAACTGCTTGAAGAATGACTCATAAAATCAGAACACGTATTGCAAAACAAAAACCTCAATTTATTGTTGAAGGTACAGTGCAAATTGATGAAATGTATCTTTCACATATGGGTTTTAAAAAACAAGGAAGATCCTTGGTGAATAAAACCTTGATTGTTGGCATTTATCAAAAAACAACCAATAATTTAATTGTGAAAGTATTGAAAAACGCAAAGAGTAAAAATCTTTTGCAGTTTGCAAAAAACCACATTTCTTCAAAATGTCTTGTATATACTGATTCTTGAAAAGGATATTGCGATTTTAAATCAGTTTTCACTAAGCATGAAACAGTTAACCATCAAGATGGCTATGTTTCAAAAATTGGTGTAAATACCAACCAAATTGAATCAGTTTGAAAACATATAAGAAGAACATTTAAAACACATATCAAAGTTGCAAAACATCATGTTCATTTATATGCTAAAGAAGCTGCATATAAATTCAACAAGATACCTAGTTTTGAAACTGTAATTCTATGTTTGATTTAAAAATGTGGGGAGAAGTCCGTAGATAGGCTTTTCTCAGCATTTATGTGATAAAATTAAAATAGTACATAAAGGGAGAAAAGCCTTTTTAATTTCATTAAATTGTGGAAAACTATTTTTATTTTTATTTTAAATTTTTGTATTAAAATAAGTGTTATTTAATAAATATAAATCTTATTTAATTATTGATAAAAGCATGTTAAAATTGTAAATAATTATATTATTGTAAAGAATTATATTATAGAAGAGGATAAGTATGGAAAATAAAAACCAAGAAGTTAATTTTGAAAATAATAGTGAAAATACATTTCCAAGAACTAAGTTTTTTCTAAGTGTTGGTTATTTAATAATACAAGTATTAATTCCAGGAATTATTCTTTTTTTTACTACTAGTACTGATTTTACTTTTAAATTGCCTTTTTGAATAATGGTACTTTCTAGTTTAATTTTAATTATATTTACTTTTATTATAACCTTTATTACATATAAGTTAAAATTACATCAATTAGATCAATTTACATATAGTATTCCATTTGCTTTTGTTTTATCATTATTTTATTTGTCAGGATACTTTTTAACTCCTCAACAAATTTTAATACGTTTTATTATTTCAATCGCTGGTGCTGTTATTGGTATTTTTTTAACGAGTATTATTTTATTATTAGTATTAAGAAAAAAACAAAAAAAATCATATATTAAGTTATAATAAGTGATATAAATCTAAAAAAATAAAACGAAAAAAAGGCGCGTAATATATGTTACGCACCTTTTTAAATATATGTTTTTTATTTACTGTATAAAAATTATTCAATATCTAATTCTCATACATTTGTAATTGTTCCAGCAAATATTTTTTTATCAACTATTAATGATGAATATACTGAAGCATTTAATTCATATTTGTTTTTTACTTGACTAAAGCTTGAATCAAGTTCATAAACATTATTATTATCAGTGGTAGCATATATTTTGTTATTTAAATCTTCTATTGATAAAGAAAAAATTTTACCATCTTTCAAATTAATTTTTTCTGTTATTTCATTTTTGATTAAATCATACTGATAAATTTTGTCTTCTGTTGCTAATATTAATTCAGTATCAGATAGTGCTTTAATATCAAAAATAATATTACTTTTATTTTTAAAATCATATTTTAATTTATGGGTTTTAGTTTCTAAATCAATTTCTCATAATTTCCCTTCACTAGTGCCAGCGTATATTTTATTTTCTGCAATTTTAACTAGGGCATTTACATCACCTCAATCGTCAAAACGATATTTTTTAGTATTACCAGTATTAATATCTAATTCATAAACATTACCAATACCAGTACCAACATATAACTTATCTTTTGAACCTTCAATTAAAGTTTTAGAATCATACTTATCACCAAATCCAATGAATTTCTTTTCTGCAGTTTCAGTTTCTAAATCAATTTCTCAAATTGTATTTGTTATTGTACCAACATATACTTTACCATTTGATGCTTTAATTAAACTATTTATACGTTCTTCATTTAATTGATATTTATTGATTTTTGTATTATTAGTAAAATCAATCTCTCAAATATTTCCGTTCTCTGTTGCAGCAAATATTATACTATCTGAGATTTGAAGAAATTTATTTATTTTTCCATCATTTAATTCATATTTATTAGAAATTTGACCTTCACCTATGATAATTGTTAGATTAGTAGTTAAATTTTTAAATGAATCATAATTATAATTAATTTTTGCATTAATAGAACCACTAACTGTGAAGTCTTCATCTTTTAAATCAATTTCTTTATTATTAGTAATTTTGTTTAATGAAAATAAATTATTTTTAAAAGAATTTTTAATTTCAGAAATTAATGAATTTTTAATAAATTCAGCATTAATTGAATCATTTAATTCCATTACTGAACTTTGAAAATTAACTTTTTTTGTATATTTTGTTTCATTAATATCATCAACAATTTTTTCAGAAGAAGCATTAATATTAATTATTAATAAAGTTTCTTTATTTTTAATTTATCCATAATTAAAAATGATTTTAGCATTAATTATACCTCATTTATCTAAATCTTCTTGTTTTAAATCTTCTTCATTATTAGTAATTTTATTAAATTTAAAATCTTCGAATTTAAAAACATTTTTAATATCATTATTTTTTATTTCATTTTTAATAAATTCAGATTTATTAATTTTTTTATTGATAGATTCTAAACTATCTTTCATTGTTATATTAACTGTATATGTAGTTTCACTAATAGCATCAACAATTTGTTTATCTGAATATTTTACACTGATTTTTAAATCAACAAATTGATTTTTAATTTTTCCATAATTATAATTAATTTTTGCATTAATAAGTTGGATGGGTTACACTTTATTGGACACTAATTACGTAGACAAGTGAACAAAGAAAGGAACTATAATTATGGCCAATATTAACTCATATACCGATGAATTTAAAAAACAAATAGTAGCTTTATATCAAAGTGGCAAATCAGTATCTTGCCTTGCTAAAGAATATAATGTTACAAGAGCAGCTACTTACAATTGAATTAAGCAATTTACTAATTCAGGTAGTTTTAAAACTAAAGATAATCGTTCTTTTGAAGAAAATGAATTAATTAAATTAAGAAAAGAATTAAAACTGGATGGGTTACACTTTATTGGACACTAATTACGTAGACAAGTGAACAAAGAAAGGAACTATAATTATGGCCAATATTAACTCATATACCGATGAATTTAAAAAACAAATAGTAGCTTTATATCAAAGTGGCAAATCAGTATCTTGCCTTGCTAAAGAATATAATGTTACAAGAGCAGCTACTTACAATTGAATTAAGCAATTTACTAATTCAGGTAGTTTTAAAACTAAAGATAATCGTTCTGTTGAAGAAAATGAATTAATTAAATTAAGAAAAGAATTAAAACAATTAAGAATGGAAAATGATATTTTAAAGCAAGCAGCACTAATAATAGGCAGAAAATAGAAATTATTGTCAAAAATAAAGTTAAATATAAAATTCGCACAATGTGTCATTTTTTAAAAATCTCTAAATCAACATATTATTTTAATTTAAAGAAAAAAGAAAATAAAATCAAAAATAATATTTATGATGAAGCTGTTATTAGTGCTTTTAAAGAAAATAAAGAAGTTTATGGTACTAGAAGATTAAAAGTCATTCTAGAAAACCAAGAAATTTATTTATCAAGACGAAAAATTAAAGAAATTATGAATAAACATAATTTAATATCAAAATACACTAAATTATCATACAAAAATCATAATAACAAAGTTAACGATAGTCCAATAAACAATCTTGTTGATAGAAACTTTAATAATAGAGTTAAAAATGAAGTTATTGTTAGTGATTTAACTTATGTTCAAGTAAATGGTAAGTGAAACTATATTTGTTTATTAATTGACCTATTTAACCGCGAAATAATTGGACATAGTGTAGGTACTAAAAAAGATGCATCATTAGTATATCAAGCATTTATGCACTCAAATCGCTGTTTAAAAGATATTCAAATATTTCATAGTGATCGCGGTAATGAATTTAATAATAAAATTATTGATAAACTTTTACTAGCATTCAATATTAATCGCTCTTTAAGCAAAAAAGGTTGTCCTTATGATAACGCTGTTGCTGAAGCAACCTTTAAAACTTTCAAAACCGAATTTATTAATGATAAAAATTTTACATCATTAATCCAATTAAAATTAGAATTATTTGATTACATCAATTGATATAACAACATAAGAATTCACAGCACTTTAAACTACTTAACTCCAGTTAATTATCAAAAACAAATGTCTACCAAAAAATAGTCCTAAAAAAGGTTGCCATTCCAAAACAATTAAGAATGGAAAATGATATTTTAAAGCAAGCAGCACTAATAATAGGCAGAAAATAGAAATTATTGTCAAAAATAAATCTAAATATAAAATTCGCACAATGTGTCATTTTTTAAAAATCTCTAAATCAACATATTATTTTAATTTAAAGAAAAAAGAAAATAAAATCAAAAATAATATTTATGATGAAGCTGTTATTAGTGCTTTTAAAGAAAATAAAGAAGTTTATGGTACTAGAAGATTAAAAGTCATTCTAGAAAACCAAGAAATTTATTTATCAAGACGAAAAATTAAAGAAATTATGAATAAACATAATTTAATATCAAAATACACTAAATTATCATACAAAAATCATAATAACAAAGTTAACGATAGTCCAATAAACAATCTGGAATGGCAACCCTTTTTAGGACTATTTTTTGGTAGACATTTGTTTTTGATAATTAACTGGAGTTAAGTAGTTTAAAGTGCCGTGAATTCTTATGTTGTTATATCAATTGATGTAATCAAATAATTCTAATTTTAATTGGATTAATGATGTAAAATTTTTATCATTAATAAATTCGGTTTTGAAAGTTTTAAAGGTTGCTTCAGCAACAGCGTTATCATAAGGACAACCTTTTTTGCTTAAAGAGCGATTAATATTGAATGCTAGTAAAAGTTTATCAATAATTTTATTATTAAATTCATTACCGCGATCACTATGAAATATTTGAATATCTTTTAAACAGCGATTTGAGTGCATAAATGCTTGATATACTAATGATGCATCTTTTTTAGTACCTACACTATGTCCAATTATTTCGCGGTTAAATAGGTCAATTAATAAACAAATATAGTTTCACTTACCATTTACTTGAACATAAGTTAAATCACTAACAATAACTTCATTTTTAACTCTATTATTAAAGTTTCTATTAACAAGATTGGTTATTTGACTATCATTGACTTTATTATGATAATTTTTGAATGATAATTTAGTGTATTTTGATATTAAATTATGTTTATTCATAATTTCTTTAATTTTTCGTCTTGATAAATAAATTTCTTGGTTTTCTAGAATGACTTTTAATCTTCTAGTACCATAAACTTCTTTATTTTTTTTAAAAGCACTAATAACAGCTTGTTCATAAATATTATTTTGAATTTTATTTTTTTTCTTTAAATTAAAATAATATGTTGATTTAGAGAGTTTTAAAAAATGACACATTGTGCGAATTTTATATTTAGATTTATTATTTGCAATAATCTCTACTTTCTGCCTATTATTAGTGCTGCTTGCTTTAAAATATCATTTTCCATTCTTAATTGTTTTAATTCTTTTCTTAATTTAATTAATTCATTTTCTTCAACAGAACGATTATCTTTAGTTTTAAAACTACCTGAATTAGTAAATTGCTTAATTCAATTGTAAGTAGCTGCTCTTGTAACATTATATTCTTTAACAAGGCAAGATACTGATTTGCCACTTTGATATAAAGCTACTATTTGTTTTTTAAATTCATCGGTATATGATTTAATATTGGCCATAATTATAGTTCCTTTCTTTGTTCACTTGTCTATGTAATTAGTGTCCAATAAAGTGTAACCCATCCAATCTTGTTGATAGAAACTTTAATAATAGAGTTAAAAATGAAGTTATTGTTAGTGATTTAACTTATGTTCAAGTAAATGGTAAGTGAAACTATTGGAATGGCAACCTTTTTTAGGACTATTTTTTGGTAGACATTTGTTTTTGATAATTAACTGGAGTTAAGTAGTTTAAAGTGCTGTGAATTCTTATGTTGTTATATCAATTGATGTAATCAAATAATTATAATTTTAATTGGATTAATGATGTAAAATTTTTATCATTAATAAATTCGGTTTTGAAAGTTTTAAAGGTTGCTTCAGCAACAGCGTTATCATAAGGACAACCTTTTTTGCTTAAAGAGCGATTAATATTGAATGCTAGTAAAAGTTTATCAATAATTTTATTATTAAATTCATTACCGCGATCACTATGAAATATTTGAATATCTTTTAAACAGCGATTTGAGTGCATAAATGCTTGATATACTAATGATGCATCTTTTTTAGTACCTACACTATGTCCAATTATTTCGCGGTTAAATAGGTCAATTAATAAACAAATATAGTTTCACTTACCATTTACTTGAACATAAGTTAAATCACTAACAATAACTTCATTTTTAACTCTATTATTAAAGTTTCTATCAACAAGATTGTTTATTGGACTATCGTTAACTTTGTTATTATGATTTTTGTATGATAATTTAGTGTATTTTGATATTAAATTATGTTTATTCATAATTTCTTTAATTTTTCGTCTTGATAAATAAATTTCTTGGTTTTCTAGAATGACTTTTAATCTTCTAGTACCATAAACTTCTTTATTTTCTTTAAAAGCACTAATAACAGCTTGTTCATAAATATTATTTTTGATTTTATTTTCTTTTTTCTTTAAATTAAAATAATATGTTGATTTAGAGATTTTTAAAAAATGACACATTGTGCGAATTTTATATTTAACTTTATTTTTGACAATAATTTCTATTTTCTGCCTATTATTAGTGCTGCTTGCTTTAAAATATCATTTTCCATTCTTAATTGTTTTAATTCTTTTCTTAATTTAATTAATTCATTTTCTTCAACAGAACGATTATCTTTAGTTTTAAAACTACCTGAATTAGTAAATTGCTTAATTCAATTGTAAGTAGCTGCTCTTGTAACATTATATTCTTTAACAAGGCAAGATACTGATTTGCCACTTTGATATAAAGCTACTATTTGTTTTTTAAATTCATCGGTATATGAGTTAATATTGGCCATAATTATAGTTCCTTTCTTTGTTCACTTGTCTACGTAATTAGTGTCCAATAAAGTGTAACCCATCCACTTTTACTAGCATTCAATATTAATCGCTCTTTAAGCAAAAAAGGTTGTCCTTATGATAACGCTGTTGCTGAAGCAACCTTTAAAACTTTCAAAACCGAATTTATTAATGATAAAAATTTTACATCATTAATCCAATTAAAATTAGAATTATTTGATTACATCAATTGATATAACAACATAAGAATTCACAGCACTTTAAACTACTTAACTCCAGTTAATTATCAAAAACAAATGTCTACCAAAAAATAGTCCTAAAAAAGGTTGCCATTCCAAGTCCTATTTTTTTAAAGTCATTATTATTAAAATTTTTTTGATTAATTTCATCTAATGAATTTTTAATAAAGTCTGAACTAATGTTTGTTTTTAATTCATCTATAGTACTATTAATTATGATATTATCAAGTGAATAATTAGTTTGATTAATTGCATTTACTATTTTTTGATCATTATTTTTTTGTTTTTCTTTTATTGCACATGATGCAATACTTAAAGACATTGGTAATACAACAGTTAATACACCAACTGTTGCTAGCATTTTTTTATAACTTAATTTTCTTTTCATCTTTCACAACTCCAAAGTGTTATTATATTGTTTTTTTTGTTTGAATTTCAATACTTAAAAAGGAATGAGTTAAATTGAATATCAATTTTATTTTCATTCCTAAATAATTTTTTAATGTTTTAATTTACTATTGATCAGTTTACATTAGTTTTAATTTATATTGATTTGTTGAAGATTTTTTTTGTGAATTTAGTGAGGCTTTTCTCCCTTTATGTGCTGAATTATACTTGTAAGTGCAAGTAAATAAAATTGCAAAAAAATTCTCATATAAAAATTTCATAATGCTAAATTTATTTTATAAAAAAAGTAAGGAGTTTTTATATGAGTTATAAACATCTTGGCGTAGATGAAAGAATTTATATTGAGAATCAATTGAAATTTAAAGTTAAAATTAGTGAAATAGCTAAAAATCTTAATCGAAATATTAGTACTATTATTCGAGAAATTAATAGAAATCAAGATAATAGTAATTATTTTTCATTGATTGCACAAAATAAAGCTGAAAATAGAAAACAATCACATATTTTTTTTCATAAGTTTAAAAATAAAGATTTAGTAAAATATGTGCAACAAAAACTATTATTAGGCTGATCACCTGAACAAATTTATGGCAGAATTAAAAATTTTCATAAACAATGAGTTATTAGTTTTAAAACAATTTACAATTGAATTTATTCTGGATTGCTTGATCAAGTTACTAGTAAAAATTTAAGAAGAAAAGGCAAAAAACGCAAATCTCAAGAAAATCGTGGCAAATTCAATAGCAAATCAATTAAAGAAAGAGATCTTAATATTAATGATCGTATAACACTTGGTCATTGAGAAGGAGATACTATAGTATCATCACGAGGCAAAAGTAAAAAATGTTTAATAACTTTAGTTGAAAGAGTATCACGATTTACTTTAGCAATATTAGTTAAAAACAGAACTACTAAAGTTATTAACAAAAATATTAGCCATTATTTATCAATTCTTCCTAAAAATATTGTTAAAACCATTACTTTTGATCGTGGTAAAGAATTTTCAAATTGACAACAACTTGAAAAAAATTTAGATGTGAAAATTTATTTTGCAAATCCATATTCACCTTGAAAAAGAGGTACTAATGAAAATACTAATGGTTTAATTAGAGAAAAATTTCCTAAAAAATTTAATTTTTCAAAAACTTGTAAAAATGAAGTTCATAAATTTATATTGTCTTTAAACCAAAGACCAAGAAAAATACTAAATTATCTTTCACCGATAGAATATTTGGATAGAAAAATAATTTAGTTGCACTTACCTTTACAATTTAGCATGTACTATTTTAATTTTATCACATAAATGCTGAGAAAAGCCTATCTACGGACTTCTCCCCACATTTTTAAATCAAACATAGAATTACATTTTCAAAACTAGGTATCTTGTTGAATTTATATGCAGCTTCTTTAGCATATAAATGAACATGATGTTTTGCAACTTTGATATGTGTTTTAAATGTTCTTCTTATATGTTTTCAAACTGATTCAATTTGGTTGGTATTTACACCAATTTTTGAAACATAGCCATCTTGATGGTTAACTGTTTCATGCTTAGTGAAAACTGATTTAAAATCGCAATATCCTTTTCAAGAATCAGTATATAAAAGACATTTTGAAGAAATGTGGTTTTTTGCAAACTGCAAAAGATTTTTACTCTTTGCGTTTTTCAATACTTTCACAATTAAATTATTGGTTGTTTTTTGATAAATGCCAACAATCAAGGTTTTATTCACCAAGGATCTTCCTTGTTTTTTAAAACCCATATGTGAAAGATACATTTCATCAATTTGCACTGTACCTTCAACAATAAATTGAGGTTTTTGTTTTGCAATACGTGTTCTGATTTTATGAGTCATTCTTCAAGCAGTTTTCAAAGTCACTCCCAATTCTTTTGCAATATCTGTTGATGGAATTCCATGTTTGGTGTTTATTCATCTAAAGATAAGATAAAACCAAGATGTTAAAGATGTTTGTGACCTTGAAAATATGGTGCCTGTGAGAATGCTAAATGTTTGATTACATTTTAAACATCTCATTCTTTTTAAATCAGAAGTATTCAAATTAAAATTAAAACACCTAATACATTTGTTTTCTTTCAAATTTGCTATATATGCAAGACATTGCTGTTCAGTTTGAAAAGCATTGTTGAATTCATTCAGTTTCATTATTCCCTCCACAAGTACATGTGGGGAGAAGTCCGTTTAGTGAATTTGCTTCTTTTTTTATTTAAGAAAAATCTTGAATCTTATTTACTTTTTTATTAATTTTATATCCTTGTTTCAATATTTGATATTCTGGTCTAGATTTTACATAACTACTGCCTTTATCAACAATATATTTACCACCTTTAGCAATTACAATACCACCAGCAGTTGCTTTTAATGTATTCATTAATGATGCTTCTGGATTTAATACTGCATTTAATACACCAGCACCAGCACCACAAATTAATGATGTTCCAACTTTAGTTTTATTTTTATCTTTATTTTTTACAGCTTTTTTAATTTGATAAACTGCTATTCCTCCGGCTGCAGCACCAATCGCAATGTTGGTAACAGGCACTGGATTTGTTCATGAAAGACAGTCAATTGCTCCTAATCCAGGACCAAACAACGGTAAATAATCAATTGTTTCATTAATGATATTTTTATCTTTAGCCCTCTCTTTTAATCTTCCTTTCTAAAAATAAAAAAACTCATTTACTTTTTAACAAGTAATGAGTTAAAAACTTATATTAAGTTTAGAAAAATAATATCATAATTTTAATAATAATTATAAAAAAATATTAATTACATAATTTAGTGTAGATATAATTATAGTTACATTAAATATTAAAGATATATTTTTTTATTTTTCTTTTTTAGTAATTTTTATATTTAAATTATGTGTATAATTACTAAATTTTGTATTGCTTTTAATAAAAAATACTTTATAATATTTAAGACTGTTTATGCAGTTTCAACCGCTCTACTTTAGGTTAACAAGTGATTTATTCCACCTATAAGGCGATTCTAAACTGGAGGTAATAAGAAAAATGTTTGTAGTTATTCAAACAGGAGGAAAACAAATTAACGTTTCCTATGGTCAAGAGATTTTTGTTGAAAAACTTGTTGGCAAAGCTAAAGATAAGATTATTTTTGACAGAATATTGATGATTGATCAACAATTCGGTAAACCTTTCCTAAAAGGTGCTGAAGTTCATGGTGAGATTATTAAACAAGATAAATCAAAAAAGATTCGAGTGTTTAAATATAAACCTAAGAAAAATTCAAAAACAATGTATGGACACCGTCAGCCATATACAAAGGTATTAATTACTGATATCTTACTTGGTGGTAAAAGTCTTGTTGATAAGAAGAATGAACAATCAAAACCAGTAATTAAAGATGAAGTAAAAAAAGAAGTAATTTCTGAAGTAGTAACTCCTATTATTAAAGAGCCAAAATCAGTAGTTAGTAAAGTAAAAAAAGAACTTACAAAAGAAAAAGTTGTTAAAACTAAATCAGTTGTTAAGGATAATATTACAGAACCAGATAACACTAAAACTGTTGTTAGTGAAGGTAATTTAAAAACTATTTTTGATCATAAAAATATGACTGTTAAAGTTGTTAAAGAAGATGATGAAAATAATAAAAAATAATTTAAGGTAATATTAAATTATGGTTAAAGTTACTTATAATTACCAAAATAGTAACATTGTAGAAGTTATAATTACTGGTCATGCTAATTTTTCAAAAATTGGAAATGATATTGTTTGTGCAGGGATTTCAGCCATTGTTATTGGTACATTAAATGCACTTCATGAACTTGATAATAATCAAGTTCAAGTAATTAATAATACTGCTGGATTAGTTAAACTTAAAGTTGCTAGTTTCACTAATAATAGTCAAATCATTTTAAAAACAATGCTTTGACAATTAAAAACTATTAAAGAACAATATCAAAAATATATTAACATAAAGGAGGTGTAATTATGTTTTATAAATTAAATTTACAATTATTTGCTTCAAAAAAAGGAGTGGGTTCAACTCGTAATGGTCGTGATTCACATTCTAAACGTTTAGGTGCTAAAATTGGTGATGGACAAAGTTTAAAAGAGGGAACAATTATTTATCGTCAACGTGGAACTAAAATTCACCCTGGTGAAAATGTAGGACGTGGTGATGATGATACCTTATTTGCTTTAAAATCAGGAATTGTTAAGTATACTATTTTTAAAAAAAATAAAACACGAGTTTCAGTTATACTTGATAAAAAGTAAAAATAAATTTTTAATAATAAAAACCTATTTTCAATGCTATCATATTTTGAAGATAGGTTTTGTTTGTTTATTTTATGTTTAATGATATGATAGGAGAAAATAATGAAACATATTACTTTAATAATTACTGGTAGTATTGCAGCAAACAAAGCCTTAATTTTATTAAAACAATTAAAAAAAGAATTTTTAGTTGATATTATTTGTACTAAAAGTTCTTTACATTTTCTAGAAGATAAAACATTTTCTTATTATTCTGAAATGTTTGAACAAGAATCATATGTTAAAGGAGATTTAATTACTCATACTAATTTAGCCATTAAAACAAATTTAATTGTTGTTTATCCTGCTACTATGAGTTTTATTAGTAAAGCAAATTTAGCAATTGCTGATAGTTTAGCATTATCAGTATTTTTAGCTTCCAAAGCAGAAAAGATATTATTTCCAGCAATGAATCATAATATGTATCACAATCAAAGTTTTCAAAAAAATTTATTAGAATTATCTAATTTTGAAAATATTACTATTATTCCTCCAGATTCAGGAATGTTAGCCTGTAAGATGATTGGTGATGGACGGGTTAAAAGTCCAGATAATGCATTAGCAATAATTAAAGATTTTTTTAAAAAAAATATTGATTTATCTGATAAAAAAATTTTAATTAATATTGGTCGCACTAGAACTTATATTGATCCAATTCGTTATATTACTAATAATTCTTCAGGAAAAATGGGTAAAGCATTAGTAGATGCTTTTCTTAAAACTAACGCTAAAGTAGTATTAGTTGCAGGTGATTGTGATTTTGAAATTAAATCGCAAAAAAACCTAACTATTATTAAAGCGAATACTAATGAAAAAATGTTCTTAGCAATGAAAGAAAACTTTGATAATGCTGATATTGTAATATGTGCTGCTGCTTTAAATGATTATAAAGTAAGTAAATATATTCCTAATAAAATAATTAAAAATAAGAATGAAAATTTATCTTTATCACTGATTGCTAATATTGATGTATTGGCATTTTTAGGTAAGCAGAAAGCACAACAAGTTTTAATTGGTTTTGCTGCTCAAGAAGTTAATGATAAAAATCTTGGTATCGAAAAAATGAAAATTAAAAATTGCGATGGTATTTGTATTAATAATATTAGTGTTATGGGTAAAAATGAAACAGAAATTAATTTTTATTTTAAAAATAATAATTATAATTTGATTGGTTCAAAAGTGGAAGTTTCTAAACAGATAGTTGATATTATAAGTAAAAATATTTTAAATTATTAATAGGGAGCGTGTCGAAGATGTCGATAACTAAAAAGTTTTAAAAATAGCTCCTTTCTTTTTTAAACCCTTAAATTAAAAATAAATTACAAAAGACGAGAATAAAAATCTTGTCTTTTTTTGTGTAATTGTAAAATTTTAAAATTTTTATTATTAACATCCTTTAAATATCTACTACACGCAGTGACCAAGTAGGAGAAAGTTAATAATTAATAATCTTCTTTAACGCTATTATCAACACGTGTTAGGGAACTAAAAAAGTGAACTACAACACAGTTGTTAAAAATAGTAGCTAGAGCATGTGGACTTGCATGGATAAATAAAAAGTGGAGTGATACCTAATAAATTATACTAACCATTAATGGTAATTATTGGGGTGGGAGCGAATTGGAAACTAGTATATATAGACCTGTTGTAGGGACCTATTGTATTAATTCTATTCTTTATTTAACCAACCTTGCCACTCCCCAGTGAGCAAGTGTTGGTTTTATTTTTTATTTTTTTGAAAAAATTTTTGGGCGAGAAAATAAATTTCAAACTTGTAAAAAAAATTGAGCGGTACCGGTTCAATTAAAATATTAATTTGTTTAACACAAATTAAATAAATATTGAATCGAATGCCTCAATGTTTTTTAAAATTTCATAATTTATTTTTGAGCCCAGAATTTCTGGAATGAATAAAACTAATAATAGTATTATTAATAATTTAAAAATCAAAATATATGTCCTTTATGCTAGAAGCAACAGGACATATTAGGAAAGGAATTTCAAATCATAATGAAAAAGTATTTTTGTTGAACATGTAAACAAAATAAATTAGATTATTTATTCTTTAATACTAATGATATAAAAACAAGAAAATATTTTTTAAGAGATAAAAATAGTAAAGCAATTTGTTATGACTGTATTTTAAATATTAAGTTAAGTAGGAGGTATAAATATGGATAAAGAATATTTAACTAAAAGAGGAACGATTTGCATACCAGACAGTGATGATATTGAATTTAAAATAGGGCTAATTAAACTGATTGATGATTTAAAAAAAGATAATTTAGTTTGTGGTCATAAAGAATTTATTGAAGAATGTAAATATTGTTGATGTAATTGTGATTTAGAAATTATTAAAACGGTTATTAGAGGTTAACTTAATTAATGCAATATGACTTAATTATTGGAATTGACCCTGCTGGAATTGGTAATAATGGAATGGTTATATATTCAAGTGAAACTAATAATATTGTTTTTAATGAAACATTCAATACATTAACTGTTTTATGAACTAAAAATATGTATAAAGAAAAATTTCAATTAATTAAAGAAAAATTTATTGATAAAAAAATATTAGTTATTGTAGAAAATTTCTTTTTAAGTTCAAAACAATTATTAACTAATCCATTAGCAACACCTAAAATTATTGGTGCATTAATGGTATTAGTACAAGATGTTTTCAACTGAGATTATCTAGAAAACCACCCAAAAAATAAAAATAAAATAACAAATTATAAAGGAAATATAAAATTAACAAAACATGAACAAGATGCTTATAAACATATTCAATATTATTTAAAAAATCATAAAAAAATATTAATTTTTGATAATTATTTAAGGAAATTATAAACATGAAAGAAAAAGCAAATTATGTCAAATTAACAGTAAAACTAAGTAATACTATTGAAGCAAAATATTACGAAAAAGGTAATAAAGAATTATATTATAGTGTTAGAGGTCAATGAAATGGATTAAATTATGTTACTTTAATTTTTAATAAACCAAAATTTTATAAACGATGTATTTTATTAAACAAAAATGATGAAATTATAGTAACTGGTCAAATTTTTAATACTTTAAATATTCCTAAAAATCGTACATTTTGTTCAATTAATGTTAAATGATTTAAAAAATGAAAAGAGTAAAAAATGATATTATGAAAAATTTTATTAATAGTACCAATATTAATAACAAGTATAACACTAATAATAATTTTAATATTTATTATTAAAGAATTAAAAAATGAATATAAAGTATTAAAAATATTAAGTGAAATTTCTAATCAAATTAAAAATAAGGAGAAAAAATAATGACAATAAATGAATTTTTAAACAAATGAAAAGAAGAATGAGAAGGAATTAATATTGGTCATTTTTCAATAAATGGAGATTTTACTTTAAACCTAGATGATATTTGTATTGATAAATATGACTTAAATAAGTTTAAAAAATTGATAAATGATTTTGAAAATAATTTTAAAAATTGAGAAAAAATTGAAAATTGTAATAGTTGTGGAAATATCATATGAGAAGAAAATAAATAATGATAATAAAAATAAAAAAGAATAATAAATGTGGTTATGGTAGAGTTTTTGCTCATAAATGTAATAACTTATGTAAACAAAAAAAAATAAAAGAGTTAGGAAAGAAAGGTTAAATTATGAATAAAGAAAAATTAATTTTAGATATCGATGAAATTATAAATGATAAAAATCCACATAGAACTTATACAGAATATATCTTTTCTTTAAAAGAAAGAATTGAAAATGGAGAATTTGACTAATGATTATATTACCTACTTTGTTTGAAAATAAAGATGAAATTGAAATATTATCACCATTTCCAAAAGCAATTCATACCAGTAATGATATTAGAGCAATTATTTTAAGACAATATCCAAATGTTAAATCAAAACACATAATTGTTTCTGAACCCGAAAGTAATGTTGCATTAATAGTTGGTGATAATGATGTTTATCAAGGTTGAATTAAAGTAACAATTAAAAAATTAGAAAATTAAAGGAGAATAAACAAATGCAGAAGGAAAAAATTAAAATTAGAAATTATGAATTTGAATTAAATTCTTATGTAGTAGATTATTTACTAGATGTTATAAGAGAACTAATAAAAACAAATAAAGGAGATTAAAATGCCAAACGAAAATACACAATCAAATTATACTTTAACTAAATTAATTATAACTGGTATAAGTCCAATTTGTGCAATGATTGGTACAAGTGCTTATTATGGTCAAGTAATTGTAAATCCAGTATTAGGTTCAATTAATAGTTTATTATTTGGTAAAAAATTAGGTTTAGATATTTGAAATTTAAATCAAAGACCAAATACTAAAACTAAATTAATTAATAGTGGTAAAAAAATATTACTAGGATTAGGGACTATTGGTTTAGCAAATTATAGTAAATGAACAGAAAATAATATTACTCCAATTATTCCAACAACACCAACTCCAATCACTACTACAACTACAACAGAAGGTCCACCATGATTACTATTAAATAAACAAGAACATCAGTCATTAATGGATTGAGATACTTATATTAGTTTAAATGCTTATGGTATATCAAATCTTATTAATGGATTAACGGAGTTAATACCTAATAAATTTGAAACAATAAGAAAGATTTGTAATATGGCTACTGGTGGATGTTTAATATCAAGTGGTGTAGCAATGGGTATTAATAATGATTTTAATAATGCTTATGCAATACCTACCATAGTTGCTGGTGCTTCTGAAATTATCCATAATTTACTACCATTGGAAACAACTAATCATATTCAAGAAATGCAAGAAACACCATTTAATAATGAAACTACAAGATTAATTAATGATAATAGATTTACTATTAATAGTGAAACTGCAAGTCAATATTATGGTAGTGATAATATGAGCGAAGTACCATTAAATCATGATAATGCTTCATTAAATTGAGATTATAATCATATGAGTTTATAAAGGAGGTGAATAATTTATGAATAAAGAAAAAATACTTGAATATTATAATAATGAAATAAAAACATATAAAGAACAAATAGAAGAATTAGAAAAAAAAATATCTGTATTAGTAGAAGTTATAAGTAATTCACAATCAATGATTGAAAGAATTAATAAAGGTGAATTTGATGAATAATCAAAAATAAACAATAAATAGTTGAAAGGAAAATATTGAAATGAAAGAATTTTTACATGAATTAATAATTATTGGAACAAGTGTTGGAACATTAATTTGCAGAGAAATTATTGTTTTATTAAAAAGATTTATCACAACTCCAAAACATGTTAGAGCAAATAACAAAATTATCAAACATCAAAAAAAATTAGCAAAATTAAATGAAAAAATTAATAAAGAAAATAAATAATAAAGAGGTGATGTAAATGTTAGAAAATGAAAATAATGTTCAACAAACAACTGAACCTTTAACTGAAAACAATGCTTCTTCACAAGAAATAGAAAATAAAGTTAATGAAGCAGAAAATAAGTTAAATAAACTTAATCAAGAAATTAAAGAAAAAGAAATAATTAATATATTTAAAAAATATCAAGTTAAAACTGAATTTTATGATTTTTTAAAATTTAAAACTAATAATTTAGAAAATTCAAAAATTGAAGAAACTATTAAAAAAATTAGGCTTTTCTCCCTTTATGTACTATTTTAATTTTATCACATAAATGCTGAGAAAAGCCTATCTACGGACTTCTCCCCACATTTTTAAATCAAACATAGAATTACAGTTTCAAAACTAGGTATCTTGTTGAATTTATATGCAGCTTCTTTAGCATATAAATGAACATGATGTTTTGCAACTTTGATATGTGTTTTAAATGTTCTTCTTATATGTTTTCAAACTGATTCAATTTGGTTGGTATTTACACCAATTTTTGAAACATAGCCATCTTGATGGTTAACTGTTTCATGCTTAGTGAAAACTGATTTAAAATCGCAATATCCTTTTCAAGAATCAGTATATACAAGACATTTTGAAGAAATGTGGTTTTTTGCAAACTGCAAAAGATTTTTACTCTTTGCGTTTTTCAATACTTTCACAATTAAATTATTGGTTGTTTTTTGATAAATGCCAACAATCAAGGTTTTATTCACCAAGGATCTTCCTTGTTTTTTAAAACCCATATGTGAAAGATACATTTCATCAATTTGCACTGTACCTTCAACAATAAATTGAGGTTTTTGTTTTGCAATACGTGTTCTGATTTTATGAGTCATTCTTCAAGCAGTTTTCAAAGTCACTCCCAATTCTTTTGCAATATCTGTTGATGGAATTCCGTGTTTGGTGTTTATTCATCTAAAGATAAGATAAAACCAAGATGTTAAAGATGTTTGTGACCTTGAAAATATGGTGCCTGTGAGAATGCTAAATGTTTGATTAGATTTTAAACATCTCATTCTTTTTAAATCAGAAGTATTCAAATTAAAATTAAAACACCTAATACATTTATTTTCTTTCAAATTTGCTATATATGCAAGACATTGCTGTTCAGTTTGAAAAGCATTGTTGAATTCATTCAGTTTCATTATTCCCTCCACAAGTACATGTGGGGAGAAGTCCGAAAAATTATTAAAGAACAACCATTATTTAAAGAAATAATTAATACAGGTGGTAAACCACAAACAATAATAACAAATCAGCCAATTTCAATAAAAAGTACTTTATTGGATTATAAAAAGAAAAATAATTTATAACAGAAAGGAAATAAAAAAAATGTCAGTACCGTTCAATCAAAATTTAGATAATACCGAAAAATTAGTAGAAGCACCGGAGTTTATAGAATTTTATAAACAATCAAATTCACCATGAGCAAGTTTTTTTCCTATTGAAATGGTTAATTCTACAAAAATTGAATTTATAGTTAAAAAACCAAAAAATTCAGAAATTAAAGTACTAAAATGAAATGATAAAAGCAAAGGATTAGATGTTAGTTATGCTGAAACTATTAAAATTTTAAAAGAAATTAAACAAGAAGCAGTTGCAGGTGAAATAATTGCTAATGTTGATTTAAATGCAGAAAATGGACAAAATTTGTTAAATACAATGCAATATGAAGTTGCTAATGATTTAGCAGATTATCTAGCAAATAATGATACAAATGTAATTGCAAAATATTCAACTAAATTAGATATTACTGATAAAACACCAATAGGATATTTAAAATCAATGCTATCTGCTTGAAATACTTTATTTCAATTAAGAAATAGTAACAATTGTCAATTTTTTATTACTAATAATTTATATGATAGTTTAGTTTACTTAGCAGATAATAAAGGTTTAATTACTGATAACCAAATAGCACAACAATTAAGATTAAATGGAACAAATTTATATATCAAAGGTGTACTATGTCAAATTGTAATGGATGATTATATGACTTTTACTGATAATAATGAAACTAAAATTATGACTTTTGTTTTAGCAACACCAAGAGCAATGAAAAGATATATGTTACAAAATACAGTTGTATATGTTCAAGATATTAATGATGGTAAAGTTGGAAGAAGATATTTAGTTGGTGGATAAGTAACTGGTGAAGCAATACCCTATATAACAAAAGAAGAAACAACTTCACGCTGAATGTTATGTGGAATTATTAATACTGATAAAACTGATTTAAAAACTAAAATCACAAGTTTAACAACTGATATTACTGCAAATGTTAATAACAATAATATTGAATTAAATACACAAATAAAAAGTACTAATGAACTTAAATCATTAAATCCTAATTTAACAAATCCAACTATTAAATATTTTAGTGATGCACAAGGAAAAACTAATGTAAGTAATCAAAAACAAAAAGCAGGTGACTTATATATAACTATTACTGCAAATGTTAATGACTTAAATTATAAAGGAACAACAAATCCAATTAAAATAACTCTTAAATAAAGGACATTAATATCATGCCAATTGGTACAACTAGTACAGCAATACTTTTAAACATAAATAAACCAAAACATACTAGAATAAGTAAACAACAAGAAAATAAAAGTTTTTGATGAGAAATTTTAGAAATGATTGGTGTACAAGTTATAGCAGTAGCACTTGCTCCTTTTACTGGTGGATTAAGTGAAAGTGTAGCCCTTGGATTAGGTGCAAGTGATTTTATTGCAAGTACTATTAATTTTGGTATTTATGCTACAACTGATTTTACTATTAATCAAGTTTATGATTATTTAAAAGGAAATGTAACAAAATTAAATACTTTCTTAAATTTATTACCTGCATTTGCTGGACTTAATAAAATTAGTCGTGGTTATCGTATAACTAAATTTATTAAATTAGCACAAAAAACTAAAACATTAGAACAAATTGGTGTTAAAGAAGCAAAAAACTTACAAGAAATTATTAGTCAAGTAAGTGGAAAAGAAATTTTAACAGATAAAATTATTGGTAATAAACGTTATTTAATGAATTATAGTTTTACTCCTAATCGTGAAACAGTATTACGAGATTTAGGTTATGTTGCTAAAAGACAATATAAGAATAATTTTCAAAAACTAGAAACAGAAAAATTAATGGAACACTTATTATTACAAAATACATTAATAAAATTAAGTCCACAATTAACTCCTAAATTTAAAATTAAAGATATCGAAAAAGCAAATAACTTTTTAAAAAAATTTAATACTGATTTAAAAAAAGTACTATCTATGAACCAACATGATTGATTAAATTTAGTTCATACAATACATACAGAAAATAGATATGGTAAATATTTAATTTTGGATTTACAAAAAATTCGTGCAAATGCTATTAAATTTAATTTTAAAAATAATGTTATTCATAAACTTGTTTTAAAAGCAAATCAAACTTTTAAATATTTTGATATTAGATTTTATTTAAAAAAAGGTTTAAATAAATTTTGAAAAGATACACCATATTTTGAAAAAATAAGAGAAAGTATATATAAATTACAAGAAAAATTTGAAAATTTAGAAAAACAAGCATTTGAAAAAATTAATAAATTAAAAGAAAAAGCAACTGATTTATTTACTAGTGCAGAAAAAAGAGCAATTAAACATGCACAATTAATTCCATTAAATTCCCCAGTATTTATGGGTTGTAAAATTCAACCTTTGTCATTAGATAAATGTGCAATTACTATTTATCATCGCAATCCTAAATATAAAACAATTACAGTTGTTGATAGTATTCTTAAAGCAAAAACTTTTATTACTCAAATACATCCATTCCATTGATATCGTTGATATAGTGGTTGATACATTGGTTATGGTGTTAATCGTAATAAATGATTAAAAGCAATAGCATTTGCTCCACCAGTTTTACAACAAGTAATTAGAGATAGTTTTAAAGTATATAGAGAAATATTTAGAATAATAAGAACTTATCATAAAGTAGTAAATGTTATTAATAATCCTATTGAAAATATTAACAAATCATTTAAAAATGTTGGTTTAAAGTTTTCAGTTAATACTTTATTTGGTACTGGATTATTACATCATTTAGAAAAATTTGCATATAGTCAAGTTGCAGAAAAAGGTAAGAAAAAATTACAAAAAGAAATTATTCATATATCACATAGAAAAACTAAAACAAAAACTAAACATTATAAAAAAGCATTTTTTAAGGAATGGATGGGTTACACTTTATTGGACACTAATTACGTAGACAAGTGAACAAAGAAAGGAACTATAATTATGGCCAATATTAACTCATATACCGATGAATTTAAAAAACAAATAGTAGCTTTATATCAAAGTGGCAAATCAGTATCTTGCCTTGTTAAAGAATATAATGTTACAAGAGCAGCTACTTACAATTGAATTAAGCAATTTACTAATTCAGGTAGTTTTAAAACTAAAGATAATCGTTCTGTTGAAGAAAATGAATTAATTAAATTAAGAAAAGAATTAAAACAATTAAGAATGGAAAATGATATTTTAAAGCAAGCAGCACTAATAATAGGCAGAAAGTAGAGATTATTGCAAATAATAAATCTAAATATAAAATTCGCACAATGTGTCATTTTTTAAAACTCTCTAAATCAACATATTATTTTAATTTAAAGAAAAAAAATAAAATTCAAAATAATATTTATGAACAAGCTGTTATTAGTGCTTTTAAAAAAAATAAAGAAGTTTATGGTACTAGAAGATTAAAAGTCATTCTAGAAAACCAAGAAATTTATTTATCAAGACGAAAAATTAAAGAAATTATGAATAAACATAATTTAATATCAAAATACACTAAATTATCATTCAAAAATTATCATAATAAAGTCAATGATAGTCAAATAACCAATCTTGTTAATAGAAACTTTAATAATAGAGTTAAAAATGAAGTTATTGTTAGTGATTTAACTTATGTTCAAGTAAATGGTAAGTGAAACTATATTTGTTTATTAATTGACCTATTTAACCGCGAAATAATTGGACATAGTGTAGGTACTAAAAAAGATGCATCATTAGTATATCAAGCATTTATGCACTCAAATCGCTGTTTAAAAGATATTCAAATATTTCATAGTGATCGCGGTAATGAATTTAATAATAAAATTATTGATAAACTTTTACTAGCATTCAATATTAATCGCTCTTTAAGCAAAAAAGGTTGTCCTTATGATAACGCTGTTGCTGAAGCAACCTTTAAAACTTTCAAAACCGAATTTATTAATGATAAAAATTTTACATCATTAATCCAATTAAAATTAGAATTATTTGATTACATCAATTGATATAACAACATAAGAATTCACAGCACTTTAAACTACTTAACTCCAGTTAATTATCAAAAACAAATGTCTACCAAAAAATAGTCCTAAAAAGGGTTGCCATTCCAAAATCACTTTTTTATAAAAAGGCGAATTTATTTCATAATTTTATATTTATTGTAAAATTAAAATTTTATTTAATTTTTAACTAATATTTTTTAAATTTATTATTTTATTTTAAATAAATTTTTACTATTTTAGTGGTTTTTTATTTTTTTACGGACTTCTCCCCACATGTACTTGTGGAGGGAATAATGAAACTGAATTAATTCAAAAATGCTTTTCAAACTGAACAGCAATGTCTTGCATATATAGCAAATTTGAAAGAAAACAAATGTATTAGGTGTTTTAATTTTAATTTGAATACTTCTGATTTAAAAAGAATGAGATGTTTAAAATGTAATCAAACATTTAGCATTCTCACAGGCACCATATTTTCAAGGTCACAAACATCTTTAACATCTTGGTTTTATCTTATCTTTAGATGAATAAACACCAAACATGGAATTCCATCAACAGATATTGCAAAAGAATTGGGAGTGACTTTGAAAACTGCTTGAAGAATGACTCATAAAATCAGAACACGTATTGCAAAACAAAAACCTCAATTTATTGTTGAAGGTACAGTGCAAATTGATGAAATGTATCTTTCACATATGGGTTTTAAAAAACAAGGAAGATCATTGGTGAATAAAACCTTGATTGTTGGCATTTATCAAAAAACAACCAATAATTTAATTGTGAAAGTATTGAAAAACGCAAAGAGTAAAAATCTTTTGCAGTTTGCAAAAAACCACATTTCTTCAAAATGTCTTGTATATACTGATTCTTGAAAAGGATATTGCGATTTTAAATCAGTTTTCACTAAGCATGAAACAGTTAACCATCAAGATGGCTATGTTTCAAAAATTGGTGTAAATACCAACCAAATTGAATCATTTTGAAAACATATAAGAAGAACATTTAAAACACATATCAAAGTTGCAAAACATCATGTTCATTTATATGCTAAAGAAGCTGCATATAAATTCAACAAGATACCTAGTTTTGAAACTGTAATTCTATGTTTGATTTAAAAATGTGGGGAGAAGTCCGTAGATAGGCTTTTCTCAGCATTTATGTGATAAAATTAAAATAGTACATAAAGGGAGAAAAGCCTTTTTTTATTATAAATTATTTTTAATTTTTTTATATTTATTTGAAAAAATATTAATTAAACACTTTCTATTTTAAATGATTAAAAGTAAAATAATGTTGTTTTTAATAAAACAAGAAATAAATATATTAATAGTTTTAAAAAAACTACTAAAATATTTTTAAAATTTAATGGAGGATGAAAATGCAAACTTTTATTGGAATTATAGGTTATTTAACCGGAATATTATCTATTATAACATTTATTCCACAAGCAATAAAAACAATAAAAACTAAGGAAACTAAACATATAATCTTATCAACTTATATAATTTATAATATTGCTAATCTTTTTTTCTTGATATTTGGAATACTTTCAGTAACATTACCAGTAATGTGACCAAAAGGTGCTGATACTCTTGAAATTGCAATTTGAGGTTCTACCTTAATAATACCGTATACAGTAACAATGACTGCAACTAATTGTATTATTTATGTTAAAGTAAAAAATATGAAAACGTTGGGCGAAAATGCTAGAACTTTGGAGGAATAAAAATAATGGCAAATACTGAATGATGAATTATTACTATAATAGGGATTATTGGAGCACTTATTGCTGTTATAGCATTTTGTCCACAATCTTTAAAAACAATAAAAACTAAAAAAACAGATGGTATTTCTTTACTTACATTTATTCTTTATACAACAGCTAACAGTTTATGAGTATTATGGGGTATTATTCATTTATCATATCATGGCGGATCTGAATCAACAATTTTAATGAAAGATTTAGTTATAATTTGTGCTAATACACCTTGTGCAATATGATCAGGAATTATTCTTGGTATTAAAATTAATAATATGTATAAATATTGTGAAGTTTGTAAAAAATGAAAAGGTAAAGTAAATATAAAGAGCAACTTTTAATAGTTTATTTTTTATTAAAAATAATAATTTATTACTAAAAATGCATTGTAATGATGCATTTTTTAATAGTTATAATAGTAAAATACTTATCAAAATTAAAAATAATAATTTAAGTTATAATATATGTATAATTAAAAATTTTTTGGGGTTAAATAATGATAATTAAAAATGATGTTTATAAAATTCTAGTACAAGTAATCCTAGAAAAAGGTCATTGTAATGTTTTATTAGCACAAATGATGCGAGATAAAAATCTAACATTATCAGAAAAAGAAGCAATTGAAAAGATAGTACTAGGAACTTTAAAAAATCAAATTTATTTAGATTATATATTAAATCAAATATGAAATGTTTTGAAATCAGTAATTACTATTCCTTTTCACATAACTATTTTATTATGAATAGTTTTATATGAAATCTATTTTTTAGAAATTACTAATAAAGAAATTTTCATTGAAAATACTTTAAAAAAAGTAAGCACCATTGATAATAAACTAACATTTATTATTTCTAAAGTATTAGATTTATGTTTTACTGAATTTAGATCAGAATTTAACTTACAAAAAGAAAGTAAACAAAATATTAAATTAATTAAATATAGTTATCCTAGTTGATTATATTCTTTAATAAAATCACAATTTAGTATTAATATTGCAAATCAATTGATAAAAGATAACTTAAGAATGCCATTAATTAGTTTTAGAGTTAATACATTAAAAACTACTGTTAATAAAGTGTTAAACAATGAAAATTATAAATCTTTTAACTTTTGTTTAAGCGAGATAGTATCTGATGGTATTATTAGTTCAAAGTCAATTTTTAACACAAAATTATATGAAAATGGTGAAATTATTAAACAAGACCAAGCAAGTATGTTAGTTAGTCATTTTTTAGATCCACAACCATATGATGAAGTATTAGATATGTGTGCAGGAATTGCTAGTAAAACAGCTCATATGGCAGCTTTAATGTCTAATCACGGTAAGATAGTTGCTTGTGATATCAATGAAGAACGATTAAAAATTGGTGCTACTTATTTAAAAAAATTAGGCGTAACAAATACTGAACTTAAATATGGTGATTCTACAATATTGGATTTTAATAATAAGTTTGACAAAATTTTAATTGATGCTCCTAGTACTGCTTGAGGTTTAATTAAAAGAAAACCAGAAGTTAAACTTATCAATTGAAGTAAAGAAGAAATTAATCACTTAATTACTGTTCAAGCAAAATTATTAAATAAGGCTTATCAACTTTTAAAACCCGAAGCGATAATTGTGTATGTTACTTGTACTTTCAATATTAAAGAAAATCAAAATCAAATTGAGAAGTTTGTTAAAAATCACGCAGATATGACAATCATTGCAGAAAAACAATTTTTTGGTTTTAATAACAATACTGATGGATTTTATATTTGTAAATTAAAAAAAGGAATATAGGGGGTCAGTTTATGAAAATAAATGCTAGTTATAAAACAGATGTTGGTAATTATCGTACAAATAATCAAGATGCCGTTTTATATTTAACAAATAATACGGGACAAGTTATTGGTGTTGTTTGTGATGGTTTGGGTGGTCATAAATGTGGTGAAGTGGCCAGTAATATGGCTGTTAGTATGTTAAAAAAATTTTTTGAAACAACAGATTTTACTAAATTAAAACATGATAAACAAATTCATGCATGATTACAAGAAAAGATAGATATTATTCAAATTGAAATGAATAATTTTAGTTTAAGTAATGAACAAGCGCTTGATATGGGAACAACTATGGTAATAATTTTAATTACTAATAACAAAGCTTATTTAGTAAATATTGGTGATTCACGTATTTATCAATATAGTGAACAAGGATTAAAACAGTTAACAGTTGATCATAATATTTTAAATATATATTTACAAAAAAACACAACTAAAGAATCAAGTGTTGATTTAAATCACACTTATTGAAAGGCATTAACTAGTGCTCTTGGTCCACGTAAGCCATTAAAAACCGATATTTTTCATTTACCCTTAATAATTCCATCATATTTTCTTTTAACTAGTGATGGTGTTCATGATTTTTTAGAAGAATATGAAATAGTTAATATTTTAGAAAAAAATGGAAATATTAATAACAAAGTTAAGTTATTAATTAAGCAAGCATTACTTAATGTTTCAACTGATAATGTTACTGTATTATTAATGGAAATAAAATTTTAGTCTTTTGACATTTTTGTGTAAAATATAAATTATAAATAAGTTAGTAATTTTTAAAAAATAAACGGACTTCTCCCCACATGTACTTGTGGAGGGAATAATGAAACTGAATGAATTCAAAAATGCTTTTCAAACTGAACAGCAATGTCTTGCATATATAGCAAATTTGAAAGAAAACAAATGTATTAGGTGTTTTAATTTTAATTTGAATACTTCTGATTTAAAAAGAATGAGATGTTTAAAATGTAATCAAACATTTAGCATTCTCACAGGCACCATATTTTCAAGGTCACAAACATCTTTAACATCTTGGTTTTATCTTATATTTAGATGAATAAACACCAAACATGGAATTCCATCAACAGATATTGCAAAAGAATTGGGAGTGACTTTGAAAACTGCTTGAAGAATGACTCATAAAATCAGAACACGTATTGCAAAACAAAAACCTCAATTTATTGTTGAAGGTACAGTGCAAATTGATGAAATGTATCTTTCACATATGGGTTTTAAAAAACAAGGAAGATCCTTGGTGAATAAAACCTTGATTGTTGGCATTTATCAAAAAACAACCAATAATTTAATTGTGAAAGTATTGAAAAACGCAAAGAGTAAAAATCTTTTGCAGTTTGCAAAAAACCACATTTCTTCAAAATGTCTTGTATATACTGATTCTTGAAAAGGATATTGCGATTTTAAATCAGTTTTCACTAAGCATGAAACAGTTAACCATCAAGATGGCTATGTTTCAAAAATTGGTGTAAATACCAACCAAATTGAATCAGTTTGAAAACATATAAGAAGAACATTTAAAACACATATCAAAGTTGCAAAACATCATGTTCATTTATATGCTAAAGAAGCTGCATATAAATTCAACAAGATACCTAGTTTTGAAACTGTAATTCTATGTTTGATTTAAAAATGTGGGGAGAAGTCCGTAGATAGGCTTTTCTCAGCATTTATGTGATAAAATTAAAATAGTACATAAAGGGAGAAAAGCCAAAATAAATTTAAAAGTAATGGTGAAACTAATGGAAATAAATAAATTATTGAATAATCGTTATCATATTTTAAAAATTATTGGTTCGGGTGGTATGGCTAAAGTTTATGAAGCACAAGATAAATATTTAAATCGGCAAGTTGCTTTAAAAGTAATTAATCCAATTTCACCACTAGATGACTTAATAAAAGAACGATTTTTGCAAGAAATTAGAGCAGTATCTAGAGTTAGACATCCCAATGTTATTTTGGTATATGATGTTTTTATTGATAAGAAAGATTGATGCTTAGTTTTTGAATTATTAGAAGGTAAAACATTAAAAGAATATTTAAGTAATTATTCAGTTTTATCAGTTAATGAAGTTATAGTTATTATGAAAGAAATTTTAAAAGGGGTTAATGCGTGTCATGCAGTCAATATTATTCATCGTGATTTAAAACCCGAAAATATTATTTTAACTAGTAGTGGAGCAATTAAAGTTTTAGACTTTGGTATTGCTGTTATTGATGATTATGAAGTTAAAAAACACGCTAATCAAGTTGTAGGAACAATGAAATATATTGCTCCAGAAGTAGTAAAATTTCAAAAACCAACAATTCAAAGTGATATTTATGCTTTAGGTATTATATTATATGAATTATTAGTTGGTAAACCACCTTTTTTTCATAAAAATCAACAAATATTAGCGGCCAAACATATTAAAGAACCAATGCCATTAATTCATGAAATTAATAAAAATATTCCACAAAGTTTAGAAAATATTATTTTGAAGGCAACTGCTAATGATATTAATGATCGCTATCGGACAATTAGTGAATTGAGTAATGATTTAGATTGTTTTTTAAAAATGGAAAATAAAAATAATATGTTATTTAAGAAAAATTACTTAAATTCACAAAAATTAAAAAAACCATTTTATTTAAAAAAAGAATTTTTATCATCTTTAATTTTAATTATATTATTACTTATTGGTGTTATTATAAGCATATTAATTTTATATTAATTGGAGGACACTATGAACTTTAAACAAGGAATAGTTATTGGAGTTGCAAATAACTTTGTTGAAGTAAGAATTGAAAATCAAATTTATTCTTGTTTAATCAAAGGAAATTTAAAATTTCAAACAGCAAAAATTTTAGTTGGTGATTATGTTAAAGTTAATTTTAAAGATGATAAAAATCCTTTGGTTGAATCAATTTTACCTCGATTTAATGAACTATATCGACCAAGCATTGCTAATGTTGATCAAGTATTAATTGTTAGTTCTCTTGTTAATCCTTTTCTTAGTAGTTTTCTATTAAATAAATTATTAACTATTTTTAATTATTATCATTTAAAAATAATTTTAATATTTACAAAAATTGATTTGGTAACTAAAGATAATGAAGTTTGAACAAAAGTTAAAGCATATCAGAATTTAAATTTACCAGTAATTTTTATTTCAAATGTTAAAAAAAATGGTATTGAAGATTTAAAAAAAGTTTTTACAAACAAGTTATCAATATTAACAGGTACTTCAGGAGTGGGAAAGAGTTCAACTTTAAATAGTTTGGATAATAATTTAAAACTATGAACACAGGATATTTCTACAAGTTTAAATCGTGGTAAACATACCACAACTAAAACTCGCCTTTATTTTTTACATGATGGTATTATTGCAGATACACCTGGTTTTTCGGTCTTTCAATTGCAAGGTTTAAGTAGTATTGATATTGCTACTAATTTTCCTAGTTTTACTAATATTTGACAAAATTGTAAGTTTCGTACTTGCTTACATCAGCAAGAACCAGAATGTGCAATTAAAAAAGCAGTTGCAAATAAAATAATTTCTGGTTTTTTTTATGAAGATTATTGTAAAATTTTAATATAATTCAATAAAATTAATAATTTAAAATAAAGGATGGTAATATATGAAAAAAGAAGTAACAATTGCCGCTAGCATTTTAACTGCTAACTTTCTATCTTTAAAAGATGATTTATTAAATTTACAAAATGCAGGAATTAATTGAATTCATTTTGATGTTATGGATCATCATTTTGTTGAAAATTTAAGTTTTGGTGCAAAAATATTAAGTGATGTATGTAAATTTAGTTCTAATATCAATATTGATTGTCATATGATGGTAAAGATAACAACATTAAAAGTATGTGATTATTTAAAACCATTTATAATTTTACCGCAAGTTAAAAATATTACTTTGCATTATGAAGCATTAACAGAAGAACAATTAAAAGAATTTATGCAGTGAAAAAACCCTGGTTTTAAAAAAGGAATTGCCATTAATCCTGATACACCAATTTCAAAAATTTATGATTATTTGAAAGATCTTGATACAATTTTAATTATGAGTGTGCAACCAGGTGCCGGTGGACAACGTTTTTTAGATTTAACTATTAATAAAATTAAAATGTTAGTAAAACATATCGATAATAATTTTCCAAATATTACAATTGCTGTTGATGGCGGCATTAATAATTTAACAGCAAATGATTGTATTACTGCTGGTGCTAATTACCTAGTAGCGGGTAGTTATTTATTAAATAGTGATAATTCAGTAAAAAAACAAGTTGCGATGTTAACAAATTATGAAAAATAGTGATATTAAACAATTAGTAATTGTTTGTCGTGATTATAATTTAAATTGAGAACAATTTATTAATCCAATTTTTATTGGTGTTGAAACTGGTGTTTTATCATTATT
Source organism: Spiroplasma endosymbiont of Apeira syringaria (assembly GCF_964020205.1). Lineage (NCBI taxonomy): Bacteria > Bacillati > Mycoplasmatota > Mollicutes > Entomoplasmatales > Spiroplasmataceae > Spiroplasma > Spiroplasma endosymbiont of Apeira syringaria. The sequence continues at coordinate 798,419 of NZ_OZ026543.1, read as the reverse complement.
AAAATATAAAAAACCAATTAAGTTTATTTGTGGTGATAATGATACCATTAATAAACAACAGTTAAAGATTTTAAATGATCAAAGTAAAATACATAATTTTGAAATTATTACTTTTAATAAAGAAAAAGATTTTATTGATAGTGAACTTGCGATAGTTACTGCAATTTCCAAAAAAATTAATTTTCAACAAATAGTGATAGTAAGTGATGGAATACGTTGGGATATGTTACTTGCTAGTATTAATATAATAAAAAAATATGAATGTTTTAACCCAATTTTATTAGGTGAAAATAATTATTGTTTTTTATTAAAAGCAAAATCAGAATATATTTTTTACAATTGACAATTAACATATAAATATATTTCTTTTTTTAGTTTAGACAATGAAGAAGTAATTTATAATCGGACTTCTCCCCACATGTACTTGTGGAGGGAATAATGAAACTGAATTAATTCAAAAATGCTTTTCAAACTGAACAGCAATGTCTTGCATATATAGCAAATTTGAAAGAAAACAAATGTATTAGGTGTTTTAATTTTAATTTGAATACTTCTGATTTAAAAAGAATGAGATGTTTAAAATGTAATCAAACATTTAGCATTCTCACAGGCACCATATTTTCAAGGTCACAAACATCTTTAACATCTTGGTTTTATCTTATCTTTAGATGAATAAACACCAAACATGGAATTCCATCAACAGATATTGCAAAAGAATTGGGAGTGACTTTGAAAACTGCTTGAAGAATGACTCATAAAATCAGAACACGTATTGCAAAACAAAAACCTCAATTTATTGTTGAAGGTACAGTGCAAATTGATGAAATGTATCTTTCACATATGGGTTTTAAAAAACAAGGAAGATCCTTGGTGAATAAAACCTTGATTGTTGGCATTTATCAAAAAACAACCAATAATTTAAGGCTTTTCTCAGCATTTATGTGATAAAATTAAAATAGTACATAAAGGGAGAAAAGCCTTAAAAATTATTAAGTTACAAAATGATAAAATTAATATATAAAAAGTAAAGGAGGAAGTAAATGGAAAAAATTGGTGCTGCAGTTTATTTACATTTAGCAAATTTAGAAGAAATTAAAAATTATACCGAATTATTAGCCAAGAATAATATTAAAACTATTTTTACAACTTTAATTAGTTTTAAAAAAACAGATTATGAAAATTTAAAAAAATTAGTAGTATTAACACAAATTGCTAAAAAGTATAATATGCATGTTTTTGGAGATATTAATATTGAATTTATTAATGAATTTAATCTGAATCTTAATAAACGACTTGATTTCATAAAGTTTTTTAAAATGTATGGTTTATCGGGTATTCGTTGCAACGAAGGAATTGATATTAAACATCAAGCAAAATTAAGTCAAAATCGTTTAAATTTTAAAATATTTATTAATGGTTCATATGTTGTTAATGATATCAACTACTTAATATTATTTTATAAAGCTAATGTTAATAACCTTATTAGTTGTTATAATTTTTATCCACAAAGATATACCGGTGCTGATATTGACTTTTTTTGTTTAAATAAATCTGAAAGCGTTGTTAATAAAATTCCATTTGCCAGCTTTGTTACATTATTAGGAAAAGATAAAATTGGACCTTGAAAATATAATGATAATTTACCAACATTAGAACTGCATCGTGATTGACCATTGGTAACACAAATTCGTCATTATATTGCTTTATGCATTGATATGATAATTATTGCTAACCAGTTTTTAACAGAATATGATTTGAAAATGATAAATGAAATTGATTATAAAAATTTATCGTTAAAAATTGAGTTAAATTCTAATATTACTGATAGTGAACAACAGATTCTTTTTGACAAAAATATTCATAAAGTTAGATCTGATTTAGCACGAGATATAATTCGTAGTGTTATTTCTCGAGTTATATATCAAGAATTAGATATCCCTGCTAACAATACTAATCAATGATTAGAAAAAGGTGATGTTGTTATTCTTAATAATAAAGCACAAAATTATCGCGGTGAATTACATATTATTACAAATAAAATTAAAAATGATGGTATTCGTAACGTTGTTGGTAAACTTTCTAAAGAAGATTTAAATTTTATTCCATTTTTAGTGTCAAATCGTTCATTTAGATTTATTTTATAAATAAATTTTTATTTTATTTATTAAAAACATAAACATTTAAAATATGATAAAATCATTAATTATTATTAAATAATAGTTATTAAGTGTGAAATTTTAAAAGATAATCTTACTTTTAATTTTTTTTAAAATAAAAAGTTTAATATTGTATAAAAATATTGATAATTTTTTAATTTACTAATATAATTGTTAAAGTAAAATAAAAAATAGGAGCTGACATGAATGCATTCAGTGAAAAAATCACCATCATCAGACAACAAAGAAAACGAAGAACGAACAAGTAGTGAACAAGAGTTTCAACGTCTTTTAAAAGGATTTAGTAAAAAGGCCCAAGAGACTAAAAGAGCAGAAAAAAGACATAAACATTTTCTTTCTGCGCGTGATGAAAAACGCGAAAAACAAAGCGCTGCTGCTAAAAAGAAAAAACATCGTAAGTAATAAAAAGGAAAAAATGGTAATCACTGTTAATTATTATTGGCGGTGATTTTTTATATGAAATATCCTTTTGTTCAACAAGAAACAGAAAATGATTGTGGTTTGGCATGTCTTGCTATGATATATAGGTTTTATTTTAAGAAGAAGTTATTAATTAATGACATAAAAAAAGATATATTTTTAACAAAATTGGGAATTAATCTTTTAGAATTAAAACAATTGGCTAGTAATTATAATTTATTATTAAAATCTTATAATATTAATTTTGATAAATTAAAATCACTAATAATTGTTAAACCATTAATTATTCAAATATATAATGCTAATGTTGGATTTCATTTTTTAGTTATTTACAAAAAGAAAAAAAATAAATGACTGGTGGCAAATCCAGAAGATATTGAACTTAGTTGAAAAAATATTGAAGATTTTGCAAAAATTTTTACAAATGTTGTTATTTCAACTAATATAATAAATAAATTCTTTATTACTAATAAAAAAAAGATGAATAAAATTAAAAATTTTTCACCATTTTTGATTCCAAATTATTTATATTATTCATTAATTATTATAATTAATAAGGCTTTTCTCCCTTTATGTACTATTTTAATTTTATCACATAAATGCTGAGAAAAGCCTATCTACGGACTTCTCCCCACATTTTTAAATCAAACATAGAATTACAGTTTCAAAACTAGGTATCTTGTTGAATTTATATGCAGCTTCTTTAGCATATAAATGAACATGATGTTTTGCAACTTTGATATGTGTTTTAAATGTTCTTCTTATATGTTTTCAAACTGATTCAATTTGGTTGGTATTTACACCAATTTTTGAAACATAGCCATCTTGATGGTTAACTGTTTCATGCTTAGTGAAAACTGATTTAAAATCGCAATATCCTTTTCAAGAATCAGTATATACAAGACATTTTGAAGAAATGTGGTTTTTTGCAAACTGCAAAAGATTTTTACTCTTTGCGTTTTTCAATACTTTCACAATTAAATTATTGGTTGTTTTTTGATAAATGCCAACAATCAAGGTTTTATTCACCAAGGATCTTCCTTGTTTTTTAAAACCCATATGTGAAAGATACATTTCATCAATTTGCACTGTACCTTCAACAATAAATTGATGTTTTTGTTTTGCAATACGTGTTCTGATTTTATGAGTCATTCTTCAAGCAGTTTTCAAAGTCACTCCCAATTCTTTTGCAATATCTGTTGATGGAATTCCATGTTTGGTGTTTATTCATCTAAAGATAAGATAAAACCAAGATGTTAAAGATGTTTGTGACCTTGAAAATATGGTGCCTGTGAGAATGCTAAATGTTTGATTACATTTTAAACATCTCATTCTTTTTAAATCAGAATTATTCAAATTAAAATTAAAACACCTAATACATTTGTTTTCTTTCAAATTTGCTATATATGCAAGACATTGCTGTTCAGTTTGAAAAGCATTGTTGAATTCATTCAGTTTCATTATTCCCTCCACAAGTACATGTGGGGAGAAGTCCGATTAATAATTTATTTTTGGTTACTACCTTTTTTATAGCACAAGTATTTTATAAGCATTTTATTAATCAAATTATTTTAAATAATAGTTTACAGTTAGCAATGATTTTATTATTAAGTTTCTTTTTTATTAATTTAATGAAAATTTTAATTGAATATATTTTAAATAAAATATGTCAAAAATTTTATTTTTATTTCAATAACTTTTTAGTAGATTTATTTCATAATAAATGATTTAAAAGTAAACCAATAGAAATACAAAAATATAATGGTAGTGATTTTTTACAAATATATCAAGATATTAATAATATATCAACTATGTTTTGTCATAATAGTTTAGAGATAATTATTAATTTTATTACTAGTGTTATTGTTAGCATAGTTTTGATTAAGATTCATTTTATGATTTGATTAGTAAATTTATTAAATGGTTTTATAACAGTATTAATTAATTTTATAATAATGTTATGAAAAAAACCATTAGTAAAAAAAGAACTAGTTACCAAATTAGATTTGCAGCAACAAATAATTTTAAGTCAAAAAAATTTTGAAGATGCCTTTTTTCGCAATTTGCAACTGCATATTAAAAGTATATTAGTTAAAAAGTATAATACACATATTAATAATTATTGACAATTAAATAATTTAGTTATTAATAATAGTTCGTTAACAAGTTTTATTACTATATATTTATCATTAATATTAATTTTTGATGGTAAAATTAATCTATCTTAATTAATATTTATTACTAGTATTAGTATTTATATTAATTCTTTTTTTCAAAATATTGGTAATAGTCTTATTTTCTTTCCGGTTTTTATTAATTGTAGATTACAATATAAGAATAACAAAAATTTTTTTTCAATATCAATTAATAAAATAGTATTAAAAGATTGTTATTTTAATTTAAGAAATAAAGTAGTTTTTAGTAATTTAAATTTAATATTAAAACAAAGTAATATTATTATTGGTCCTTCTGGCATTGGTAAAACAACCTTACTATCATTATTAATTCAGAAATATGTGCCTTTTCAAGGTAAAATTTTAATTAATAATTAAATTGGATTAGATAATATTTCATATGAATTTTGACAAAAAAATGTATTTATTTACATTCAAATTCTATTATTCATAACGGTACAGTTTTAGAAAATATTTTATCATTTAATATTACAAAAGAAAAATTAATAAATTTTCAAAAATTAGGATTTAATGATCTCTTGGGCAGTTTAGGTTTAACAACATTTTATTATTGTCAAGAATATGGGGCTAATCTTAGTCAAGGTCAAAAACAAATAATTATTTTCTTAAGTTTATTTTTTTATGATTGAAAAGTAATTTTATTAGATGAAATTTTGAGTAACATCAATAATGATTTAAAAATAAAGTTAATAACTTTATTATTGAATCATTATAAAAAAATAATTATTATTTATGCAGGTCATGATTTAACACTAGTAAAATTATTTAACGGACTTCTCCCCACATGTACTTGTGGAGGGAATAATGAAACTGAATGAATTCAACAATGCTTTTCAAACTGAACAGCAATGTCTTGCATATATAGCAAATTTGAAAGAAAACAAATGTATTAGGTGTTTTAGTTTTAATTTGAATACTTCTGATTTAAAAAGAATGAGATGTTTAAAATGTAATCAAACATTTAGCATTCTCACAGGCACCATATTTTCAAGGTCAAAAACATCTTTAACATCTTGGTTTTATCTTATCTTTAGATGAATAAACACCAAACATGGAATTCCATCAACAGATATTGCAAAAGAATTGGGAGTGACTTTGAAAACTGCTTGAAGAATGACTCATAAAATCAGAACACGTATTGCAAAACAAAAACCTCAATTTATTGTTGAAGGTACAGTGCAAATTGATGAAATGTATCTTTCAAATATGGGTTTTAAAAAACAAGGAAGATCCTTGGTGAATAAAACCTTGATTGTTGGCATTTATCAAAAAACAACCAATAATTTAATTGTGAAAGTATTGAAAAACGCAAAGAGTAAAAATCTTTTGCAGTTTGCAAAAAACCACATTTCTTCAAAATGTCTTGTATATAATGATTCTTGAAAAGGATATTGCGATTTTAAATCAGTTTTCACTAAGCATGAAACAGTTAACCATCAAGATGGCTATGTTTCAAAAATTGGTGTAAATACCAACCAAATTGAATCAGTTTGAAAACATATAAGAAGAACATTTAAAACACATATCAAAGTTGCAAAACATCATGTTCATTTATATGCTAAAGAAGCTGCATATAAATTCAACAAGATACCTAGTTTTGAAACTGTAATTCTATGTTTGATTTAAAAATGTGGGGAGAAGTCCGTAGATAGGCTTTTCTCAGCATTTATGTGATAAAATTAAAATAGTACATAAAGGGAGAAAAGCCTTATTTAAAAATGTAATTGATTTAAATAATTATAAAAGTATAGATGGTAATGAATAATGATTTTTTTTAGAAAAAGTACTTATTTATTAGGGAGTAGTTCAATTTTTCTTTTTTTAAGACTCTTATTAGGTTTAAAAATTATTAATATTCCTCATGTTTATGCTGGTAATGGTCAAACTATTTTTATAAGTGAGACAAGATATGAAAATAAGGGACACTTTGCTTATTTATTAGATTTTAAAAGAGAAGAATGTTTAAAGTTTAATAGTTTTAATCAAATTACTATTTTTTTCTCTATTAATAAATGTTATTTAACAATTTTTTTTCCAAAATGAAATGATAATAATCAACTTTTAATTGAAGAAAATATTAATTCTAATACATATTTAAATCAAATGGTATTAATAATTATTGGTGAAGAAAGTTTGTTAACATTTATTTGAAATAATATTACAACATAAATGTAAATATTGATATAATTTAATCAAAAAGAAGTTAGGTAGATAAATGCCAGCAAAAATTAATATTGTAAATATTTACAATGATCATAACTATGACATTAAAAATTTTAATATTTTATCAGAAAAAATTTTAAATGCAGTAGCTATTAAGTTAAAACAGAAAATTACATGGTGTATTGCTGCTATTTTTAATGACGAACAGACTAGTATTGAATTAAATAAAATGTATCGTCATAAAGATTATGTTCCTGATGTTTTATCATTTGGAAATAATGATGATGATTTTCCAAATATTAATATTGATATTAGAGATTTAGGTGATGTTTATATTTGTTATTCAAAGGCAGTAGCGCAAGCACAAGAATATGGCCATAGTTTAATTAGAGAATTATCATTTCTTTTTATTCATGGATTACTTCATACATTAGGATATGATCATCAAAATAGCGTAGAAGAAAAGGTTATGTTTGATTTACAAGATGAAATTTTAAATATTCTTGGTATTACTAGAAAATAAGGGGTGGTATAATGGAACAAGATATAGATTTATTAGTATTATTGAAAAAAGCAAAAGCAATACAAAAAAATGCTTATGCTCCTTATTCTTTATTTAGAGTTGCTGCAATAGTACTTTTGAAAAATAGTAAAGAAGTGTTAGGAGTAAATGTTGAAAATGCTGCATACTCAGTAGGCATTTGTGCTGAAAGAGCGGCTTTGTCACAAGTTATTGCTCAAGGTTATAAAAAAGAAGATATTATTAGTCTATTTTTAATTACTGATAGTGAAACTGTTGGTTCTCCTTGTGGTATGTGTCGTCAATTTATGATTGAAATTATGCCAGAAACATGTCCTATTTATATTAGTAATAAAAATGAAAATAATGATACTAAAACAATTTGTAAAATATTAGTAAAAGACTTATTACCTTTAGCGTTTAAACCAAGTTCATTGAAAGGGAATTAATTTATGAATAATAATTTTAAATCAGGTTTTGTTAGTTTTATTGGTAGAAGTAATGTTGGAAAATCAACTTTATTAAATACCATTCTTCAAGAAAAAAAGGCAATTGTGTCTAATAAACCACAAACAACCAGAAATCAAATTCAAGGTATTTATAATAGTGATGATATGCAAATCATATTTTTTGATACTCCCGGCATTCATAAACATAATAACCAACTTGGACGAATGATGAATCGCGATGCTAATCGCGCCATTAAAGAAACTAACATTATTTGTTTATTAGCGCCATGTAATGAATACATTGGAAATAGCGATAAACATATTATTAAATTATTATCAGAAAGGGTAAATACAACTATTCTACTTTTATTAACTAAGGTTGATTTAGTAACAAAAGAAAAATTAATGGATAAAATTAATGAGTGAAAAGATTTATTACCATTTAAAGAAATAATTCCAATTTCTGCTATAAAAGAAATGAATTTAGATATATTATTGAAAAAACTATATGAGTATTTACCAATTGGTGAAAAGAATCATTTAATCGAAAATAACGATGATGTTTCAGATAATACTTTAATTAAGGAAATTATTCGTGAAAAAATTTTAAATTTAACAGAAGAAGAAATTCCTTATAGTGTAGCAGTATTAATTGAAAGTATTAATTATAATCCAAATACTAATATTACTGATATTAATGCTGTTATTGTTGTTGAACGAGACTCACAAAAAGGAATTATTATTGGTAAAGGAGGTAGTATGATTAAAGAAATTGGAATAAGAGCTAGAACAGATTTAGAAAGTATTTTTGATTCTCATATTATATTAAAAACTTTTGTAAAAGTAATACCTGATTGAAGAAATAATCCTAGAAAATTAAAAGAGTTAGGTTATAGTTAAAATATGTTTAATATTGATACTGGTTTGATTTTAAACATTAACTACATTAAATCAATAAATAATGTTACTATTTTAACATCAAATTATGGTGTTAAAATAGTTTCTTTACCAGAAATAAAAATCAATTTAAATAAATATAGTCTTTTAGATTGTTGAATTTTTATTTTTAATCAAAATTATGATTGTTCAAACTTATGTATAACATATAAAAAAATAAAAAGTTTTAATAGTTTTATAAATGAAAAAAGTTATCAATTGATTAAGAGTTTTAACAAGATAGTTATTAATTATTTAGAAAAAATTATTATTAATAATAAAAATATCTTTTCTTTTTTAGGCTTTTCTCCCTTTATGTACTATTTTAATTTTATCACATAAATGCTGAGAAAAGCCTATCTACGGACTTCTCCCCACATTTTTAAATCAAACATAGCATTACAGTTTCAAAACTAGGTATCTTGTTGAATTTATATGCAGCTTCTTTAGCATATAAATGAACATGATGTTTTGCAACTTTGATATGTGTTTTAAATGTTCTTCTTATATGTTTTCAAACTGATTCAATTTGGTTGGTATTTACACCAATTTTTGAAACATAGCCATCTTGATGGTTAACTGTTTCGTGCTTAGTGAAAACTGATTTAAAATCGCAATATCCTTTTCAAGAATCAGTATATACAAGACATTTTGAAGAAATGTGGTTTTTTGCAAACTGCAAAAGATTTTTACTCTTTGCGTTTTTCAATACTTTCACAATTAAATTATTGGTTGTTTTTTGATAAATGCCAACAATCAAGGTTTTATTCACCAAGGATCTTCCTTGTTTTTTAAAACCCATATGTGAAAGATACATTTCATCAATTTGCACTGTACCTTCAACAATAAATTGAGGTTTTTGTTTTGCAATACGTGTTCTGATTTTATGAGTCATTCTTCAAGCAGTTTTCAAAGTCACTCCCAATTCTTTTGCAATATCTGTTGATGGAATTCCATGTTTGGTGTTTATTCATCTAAAGATAAGATAAAACCAAGATGTTAAAGATGTTTGTGACCTTGAAAATATGGTGCCTGTGAGAATGCTAAATGTTTGATTACATTTTAAACATCTCATTCTTTTTAAATCAGAAGTATTCAAATTAAAATTAAAACACCTAATACATTTGTTTTCTTTCAAATTTGCTATATATGCAAGACATTGCTGTTCAGTTTGAAAAGCATTGTTGAATTCATTCAGTTTCATTATTCCCTCCACAAGTACATGTGGGGAGAAGTCCGCTTTTTTATTTAATTTATATGAACAGTTAATGATAAATAGTAATTTTAAGAAAGTTTATGTTTTTTTCTTATTTCATAGTTTAATATTTCAAGGAATTCAGTTTAACTTTACTAATTGTATTAATTGTAATCAAATAACTAATTTGTATTTAATTAAGGCTTTTCTCCCTTTATGTACTATTTTAATTTTATCACATAAATGCTGAGAAAAGCCTATCTACGGACTTCTCCCCACATTTTTAAATCAAACATAGAATTACAGTTTCAAAACTAGGTATCTTGTTGAATTTATATGCAGCTTCTTTAGCATATAAATGAACATGATGTTTTGCAACTTTGATATGTGTTTTAAATGTTCTTCTTATATGTTTTCAAACTGATTCAATTTGGTTGGTATTTACACCAATTTTTGAAACATAGCCGTCTTGATGGTTAACTGTTTCATGCTTAGTGAAAACTGATTTAAAATCGCAATATCCTTTTCAAGAATCAGTATATACAAGACATTTTGAAGAAATGTGGTTTTTTGCAAACTGCAAAAGATTTTTACTCTTTGCGTTTTTCAATACTTTCACAATTAAATTATTGGTTGTTTTTTGATAAATGCCAACAATCAAGGTTTTATTCACCAAGGATCTTCCTTGTTTTTTAAAACCCATATGTGAAAGATACATTTCATCAATTTGCACTGTACCTTCAACAATAAATTGAGGTTTTTGTTTTGCAATACGTGTTCTGATCTTATGAGTCATTCTTCAAGCAGTTTTCAAAGTCACTCCCAATTCTTTTGCAATATCTGTTGATGGAATTCCATGTTTGGTGTTTATTCATCTAAAGATAAGATAAAACCAAGATGTTAAAGATGTTTGTGACCTTGAAAATATGGTGCCTGTGAGAATGCTAAATGTTTGATTACATTTTAAACATCTCATTCTTTTTAAATCAGAAGTATTCAAATTAAAAATAAAACACCTAATACATTTGTTTTCTTTCAAATTTGCTATATATGCAAGACATTGCTGTTCAGTTTGAAAAGCATTGTTGAATTAATTCAGTTTCATTATTCCCTCCACAAGTACATGTGGGGAGAAGTCCGATTTTAATAATTAGTTGTTATATTGTTTTTAATAATATATAACACTTATAATAGGTTGACAAAACCTATCTATGAACATATTATTAAAAAGATTATTCTTTTTAGAGATTTTATGTATTATTTAAGATATTTAAGAAAATTTTTATGATTAATGGAGGGGCAATGATTAATAAAATTATCAATGATAAGTCAATGAAGGAAATAATTACTCATTTAAAAGAAAATGGTTTTATTTTTCAAGGATCAGAAATTTATTCAGGTCTTGCTAATAGTTGAGATTATGGTCCGCTTGGTGTAGCACTTAAAAATAATATTAAGAAAAGTTGATGAGTTTTTTTTGTCGAAAAAAATACATACAATGTTGGGCTAGATAGTTCAATTATTATGAAATCTAAAGTTTGAGAAGCTTCAGGGCATTTGAGTAATTTTAGTGATCCATTAATTGATTGTAAAAAATGTAAGTCTCGCTTTCGAGTTGATAATTTAATTAATCATTATTTTCCTAGTATTAATTGTGATAATTGAAGTAATGAAAAATTAGAAACATATATTAATCAAAATCATATTAAATGTATTAAATGCAATAATGAAGATTGAACTAAAGTTAGACAATTTCAATTAATGTTTGAAACATATCAAGGTGTTTTAAAAGAAGATAAAAATAAAATTTATTTAAGACCTGAGACCGCACAAGGAATATTTATAAATTTTAATAATGTAAGAAATAGTTGTAATAAAAAAGTACCATTTGGTATTGGTCAAATTGGTAAAAGCTTTAGAAATGAGATAACTCCTGGTAATTTTATTTTTCGTACTAGAGAATTTGAACAAATGGAATTAGAATTTTTCTTTATTCCAAAGGATAAAAATGATAATACTTGATTTAATTATTGAGTTGATCAATGTAAAGAATTTCTCTCTCTAGTAGGTTTATTGAATTCAAAAAATATAAAATTTAAAAATCATGAACAAAATCAACTAGCACATTATGCATTAGCAACTACTGATATTGAATATAATTTTCCTTTTGGTATGAGTGAATTATGTGGTATAGCTAATCGTGGGAATTATGATTTAACAAAACATAGTGAGAATTCTGGTGTAAATTTTGAGATTCAAGATCCTAATGTTACAGTAAAAAGAATGGTTATTCCTTCAGTTATTGAACCTTCAATTGGTGTTGAAAGGCTTTTATTAGCTTTAGTTTGTGAAGCATTTACAAAAGAAGTTTTAAAAGACGATAAAGAACGGTTAGTGTTAAAATTAAATAAGAGTATTTGCCCTTATCAAGTAGCTGTTATGTCTTTAAATAAAACAAAATTAGGTAAAGAGGCATATGAAATTTTTGAAATGTTAAATAAAACACAATTAAGAGTAATTTATGAAGCATCATCAAGTGTTGGTAAATCTTATCGTTATCAAGATGGTATTGGTACTATGTATTGTGTAACAATTGATTATGACACAAAAACTAAAGGTACTGTTACAATTAGAGATCGTGATACTACAAATCAAGTTATAGTTAAAGTTGATCAACTTAAAGAATATTTATATGACAAATTAGACATTATTTGTTAGAATTGTGTGAAAAAATATGGATATCGAGTTTAATAAAAAAATTAATGAAGTTAAAGCAAAAATTAATATTGTCGAAGTTATGGGTAAATATTTAAATTTGATCCGTAAAGGCAATAATTTTTGAGCTATCTGTCCTTTTCATGAAGACTCTACTCCTTCATTATCAATTTCACAAGAAAAACAAATTTATAAATGTTTTTCTTGTGGTGAACAAGGAAATGTTTTTATTTTTTTACAAAAATATAAAAATATTAATTTTATTAATGCTCTTAAAGAAGCAGCAGATAATGTTAATTTAAATTTAAAAGAGTTTGATATTAATTTATCTGAATTTAATGTTGAAACTAAAAAAAATCCACTAAAAATTTTAAATAATATTGCAATGAATTTTTTTAGTTATCAGTTACTAACTGATATTGGTCAAGAAGCAATGAAATATTTACAAAATCGTAATATTACTACTGAAAATATTAAATATTTTAATATTGGTTATGCACCTATTAATAATGAATTAATAGATTATCTTAATGCACAAGGTTATAAAGATAATATTGAATTTGTAAAATTAGGACTTATGAAAATTAATAATAAGGATCAACTTCTTCCTACCTTTTCAAATCGAATTATGTTTGCTATTAAAGATGAAGATGGAGACTGTGTTGGTTTTTCTGCAAGAAATTATAATAGAGAAGATAAAAGTTATAAATATATTAATAGTCCAGAAACAGATTTTTTTAAGAAAAGTAAAATTTTATATAACTTTAATAATGTTAGAAATTATATTAAAAAAAATGAAGTTATTTATTTGACTGAAGGTTTTATGGATGTTATTGCTCTAAATAATCAAAATATTAAAAATGTTGTTGCTTTAATGGGAACAAATTTAACAAAAGAACATATTTTACTTTTAAAAAAAATTACTACTAATATTATTATTTTTTTAGATGGTGATTTACCAGGAAAAATAGCATCTTTAAAAATAGCTAGTGTTTTATTATCAAATAATTTTAAAGTACAAATTATCAATAATGATACTAAATTTGATCCTGATGAATTAATAAATAAATTTCCTCAAAAATTTTATGAAATAATAAAAAAAACTATTCATCCTTTTGAATTTGCAATTAATTTATCATTAACTAAATATAACATTAAAAAAGATAGTTATGAACTTAATGAATTTTTAAAATCATTAGTTCCAATTTGAACAAAAATCAATGATGTTATTACTCAAAAGTTTTATTTAAATATGTTAGCAAAAATAACTAATTTATCCACTGAAGACTTAATACAAATTTTAAATATTGATAATAATTTAGTAACTACAACTTTTAGTATCAAAAATAAATCTAAAATAGAAGTAAAAAATATTTTTTTTGAAGCACAAGAACAACTTATTTTTTTAGTAATGTTATCAAGAAATGTTTATTTAATTTTAGAAAAAGAAAAATTTATTTTTCCAAATCAAGATTTTATGAATTTATACTTTTTAATTAGTCAAAAATATCAAAATAATCAAATAGAAGCAATTAATTTTGATTTAATTTTAGAAGAACTTAAAGGTAATTCACTTTTAAATATTTTAGAAAAACTTCTTGATAATTATAAAAATAAAAAGTTTGATTTAAAACCTCAAATTATTAATGATTACTTAAAAATTATTAATAATCAACTAATTGATTATGAAATAAAAATGATCAATGATAAATTGAAATCTGAAAAAAATATTGAAAAACAAATATTGTTATTAAAAGAAATATCAGTATTAAAAAATAAAATAAAGAAAAAATAAGTATGATGATAAATTAAGGATAAGGTGAAAATATGGCTGCTATACAACAAAAAACGAAATTGAAAAAACTTTTAACTTTAGAGGAAGTAGAAAGTAATTTAATTAAAAAATTAGAAAAGAGTCAAACAAAAGAATTAAAACAAGAAGATGTCATTAAAGAGTTTGCACATTTAAAATTAGATGATGATACGATTGAGGAAATTTTTGATCGGTTAGAAAAAGAAGGAGTAGTCTTTACTGATATTTTGATGGATGAAGTTGAAGATGATGCTAATTTTCCCGATATTGATGATGAACAATTACCTGATGATTTAGATATTGATATTTTAGTTAGTGATTTGAGTTTTAAAAATACAATGGGGATCTCTAATGATACAAGAAGAAAAGATGGAATTAAGTCTTATTTTAATATTTTGGGAACAAGTCAAATATTGAGTCAAAGTGAGGAAATTAAATATGCTAAAATGTTAGAATCAAAAGATGTTGAGGAAAGAACATATGGTCGTGAGCAATTAATTAAATCAAATTTAAAATTAGTAGTTTCTGTTGCTAGAAAACATTTAAATCGTGGTTTAGATTTTGCTGATTTAATTGAAGAAGGTAATATTGGTCTTATTAAAGCAGTTGATAAATTTGATTATCGCCGTGGTTTTAAATTTTCAACTTATGCTACTTGATGAATTAGACAATCAATTACACGAAGTTTAGCTGATCAAGGTAAAATGGTTCGTGTACCTGTTCATATGGTTGAAAGAATTAATAAGTTAACAAGAATTGAAAGAAACTTAACACAAGAATTAGGTCGTGATCCTACTCATGAGGAAATTGCCAATAAAATGGGACAAAACATGACAGCCGATCGTGTTCGTGAAATTAAAAAACTTGCTATTGAACCAGTATCTTTAGAAAAACCAATTGGTGAAGAAGATGATACACATTTTGGTGATTTTATTAAAGATAAAAATATGCTATCTCCCGATGAATATGCTGAAAGACATTGATTAAGAGAACAATTGGATCGTGTTTTTGCTGAAGTATTAACAAAACGAGAAGAAAAAGTTATTAGAATGCGTTTTGGAATTTTACCAACAAAATTAAGAAGATTATTAGAACTTTGTGAAGATGAAAAAGAAATTACTGAATTAAAAACAGTAGTTAATAATTTACAGTTACACTATGATACTAGTTTAGATAAAACAGAATTGTTAAGTGATAAGGTTGTTCATCGTCATATTACTAAGTACGATTCTCCAAAAACTCTAGAAGAAGTTGGTAAAGAATTTATTGTTACAAGAGAAAGAATTAGACAAATAGAAGCAAAGGCAATTAGAAAATTAAAACATCCGTCTAAATCTAAACATATTAAAGAATTTTATAAAGGATAATAGTTAACATGTTAACTATCAATAATATAATTAATGTTTTAGAAACATATTTTCCTTTAAAAGATGTTTGTGAATGAGATTTTTCAGGAATACAAATTAAATCAAAAACAAAAACCAATATTAATAAAATTTTAGTTTGTTTAGATGTTACTAATGAAGTTTTAACTGAGGCCATTAATAATAATATTGATTTAATAATTTCTCATCATCCATTAGTTTTTGCTAAAGATATTAATCAATCTAATATTTCAAATTGAAAAAAAGAATTATATAGTAAAATACTAATAGCAGATATTAATGTATATTCATTACATACTAATTTTGATATATCATTAGTAGGTATGAATATGTTGATGGCTAAAGAATTAAAAATTAAAAATATTCATTTTATTAATGAAGAAAAGTTGGCAATAGTTGGTAAATTTGATAGACAAATGCCATTAAAAGAATTGATTAATAACTTAAAAAAATATTTTAATGTTGCAAATATACAATTGGTTAATAATAAATTGAGTGATAACAATATAGTGACTGTTGCTTTATCTGCTGGTGCTGGTGGTGATATTATTAGTAATTTATCTAACAATATTGATTTATTAATTACTGGAGAAATGAAATGAAACTATATTATGGAAGCTAAAGATAGAAAAATTAATGTTATTTTGGTTGGTCATTATATGGAACAAAAATTTGTTGATTTTCTTTTTCAATTACTTATTGAAAAATTATCAACAAAAGTTAAAGTTTTTAAATATAATTTAGAAAATCCTATTACTTTTTTTTAAACTTATAAAATTTAAAAAGGAAAAAACTATTTTTTAAATAAAAATAAGTTTTAGGGGGTTGATAAATATGATTGGAATGGCAACCCTTTTTAGGACTATTTTTTGGTAGACATTTGTTTTTGATAATTAACTGGAGTTAAGTAGTTTAAAGTGCCGTGAATTCTTATTTTGTTATATCAATTGATGTAATCAAATAATTCTAATTTTAATTGGATTAATGATGTAAAATTTTTATCATTAATAAATTCGGTTTTGAAAGTTTTAAAGGTTGCTTCAGCAACAGCGTTATCATAAGGACAACCTTTTTTGCTTAAAGAGCGATTAATATTGAATGCTAGTAAAAGTTTATCAATAATTTTATTATTAAAGGCTTTTCTCCCTTTATGTACTATTTTAATTTTATCACATAAATGCTGAGAAAAGCCTATCTACGGACTTCTCCCCACATTTTTAAATCAAACATAGAATTACAGTTTCAAAACTAGGTATCTTGTTGAATTTATATGCAGCTTCTTTAGCATATAAATGAACATGATGTTTTGCAACTTTGATATGTGTTTTAAATGTTCTTCTTATATGTTTTCAAACTGATTCAATTTGGTTGGTATTTACACCAATTTTTGAAACATAGCCATCTTGATGGTTAACTGTTTCATGCTTAGTGAAAACTGATTTAAAATCGCAATATCCTTTTCAAGAATCAGTATATACAAGACATTTTGAAGAAATGTGGTTTTTTGCAAACTGCAAAAGATTTTTACTCTTTGCGTTTTTCAAGACTTTCACAATTAAATTATTGGTTGTTTTTTGATAAATGACAACAATCAAGGTTTTATTCACCAAGGATCTTCCTTGTTTTTTAAAACCCATATGTGAAAGATACATTTCATCAATTTGCACTGTACCTTCAACAATAAATTGAGGTTTTTGTTTTGCAATACGTGTTCTGATTTTATGAGTCATTCTTCAAGCAGTTTTCAAAGTCACTCCCAATTCTTTTGCAATATCTGTTGATGGAATTCCATGTTTGGTGTTTATTCATCTAAAGATAAGATAAAACCAAGATGTTAAAGATGTTTGTGACCTTGAAAATATGGTGCCTGTGAGAATGCTAAATGTTTGATTACATTTTAAACATCTCATTCTTTTTAAATCAGAAGTATTCAAATTAAAATTAAAACACCTAATACATTTGTTTTCTTTCAAATTTGCTATATATGCAAGACATTGCTGTTCAGTTTGAAAAGCATTTTTTAATTCATTCAGTTTCATTATTCCCTCCACAAGTACATGTGGGGAGAAGTCCGTTATTAAATTCATTACCGCGATCACTATGAAATATTTGAATATCTTTTAAACAGCGATTTGAGTGCATAAATGCTTGATATACTAATGATGCATCTTTTTTAGTACCTACACTATGTCCAATTATTTCGCTGTTAAATAGGTCAATTAATAAACAAATATAGTTTCACTTACCATTTACTTGAACATAAGTTAAATCACTAACAATAACTTAATTTTTAACTCTATTATTAAAGTTTCTATTAACAAGATTGGTTATTTGACTATCATTGACTTTATTATGATAATTTTTGAATGATAATTTAGTGTATTTTGATATTAAATTATGTTTATTCATAATTTCTTTAATTTTTCGTCTTGATAAATAAATTTCTTGGTTTTCTAGAATGACTTTTAATCTTCTAGTACCATAAACTTCTTTATTTTTTTTAAAAGCACTAATAACAGCTTGTTCATAAATATTATTTTGAATTTTATTTTTTTTCTTTAAATTAAAATAATATGTTGATTTAGAGAGTTTTAAAAAATGACACATTGTGCGAATTTTATATTTAGATTTATTATTTGCAATAATCTCTACTTTCTGCCTATTATTAGTGCTGCTTGCTTTAAAATATCATTTTCCATTCTTAATTGTTTTAATTCTTTTCTTAATTTAATTAATTCATTTTCTTCAACAGAACGATTATCTTTAGTTTTAAAACTACCTGAATTAGTAAATTGCTTAATTCAATTGTAAGTAGCTGCTCTTGTAACATTATATTCTTTAGCAAGGCAAGATACTGATTTGCCACTTTGATATAAAGCTAATATTTGTTTTTTAAATTCATCGGTATATGAGTTAATATTGGCCATAATTATAGTTCCTTTCTTTGTTCACTTGTCTATGTAATTAGTGTCCAATAAAGTGTAACCCATCCAGATTTTAGAAGATTTAGAACCAATGACTGATCAAGAGTGTCAGGCAGTTAGTGGTTGTTTTGCTCAATTTTTAATGGGTGCCGTGTTAGCGGGGATAGCAATTCCTGTTATTAAAAATTTATGAAATAGTGTTTCAGGAAGTATTAAGTTACCAGGTGGTATTGAAAGTAAATGAGACAGTTCTAAAGATGATAGTAAAGATTTAGCAAAAATTAAAGATGAATTTAATAAATTTCAAGAAAAATTAACACATTTAATACCGCCTTTTTATGAATTTTAAAGAACTTAATAATACAAAAAAACCAAGAGAAAAAGCCATTAAATATGGCTTTGACGCTCTTAGTGATAATGAATTATTAGCAATTATTTTGCGAACAGGAACTAAAGAAAAAAATGTATTATTTTTAGCGCAAGAAATAATTACTAATTTTAATGGTCTTGAAAATTTAAATAAAGTAACTATTAAATCTTTAATGAGTATTAAAGGTATTGGTGTTAGTAAGGCTTTAGAAATTTTAAGTTGTTTAGAAATAGTAAAAAGAATAAGAACTATTGAAAGTCAAAAAAAATATTTTAAAATTATTATTCCCGAAGATGTTTTTAATTTAGTTAATGCATATTATCAAAATTTAACGCAAGAACATTTTTATTTATTATTATTAAATAATCAAAATAAATTAAGGCTTTTCTCCCTTTATGTACTATTTTAATTTTATCACATAAATGCTGAGAAAAGCCTATCTACGGACTTCTCCCCACATTTTTAAATCAAACATAGAATTACAGTTTAAAAACTAGGTATCTTGTTGAATTTATATGCAGCTTCTTTAGCATATAAATGAACATGATGTTTTGCAACTTTGATATGTGTTTTAAATGTTCTTCTTATATGTTTTCAAACTGATTCAATTTGGTTGGTATTTACACCAATTTTTGAAACATAGCAATCTTGATGGTTAACTGTTTCATGCTTAGTGAAAAATGATTTAAAATCGCAATATCCTTTTCAAGAATCAGTATATACAAGACATTTTGAAGAAATGTGGTTTTTTGCAAACTGCAAAAGATTTTTACTCTTTGCGTTTTTCAATACTTTCACAATTAAATTATTGGTTGTTTTTTGATAAATGCCAACAATCAAGGTTTTATTCACCAAGGATCTTCCTTGTTTTTTAAAACCCATATGTGAAAGATACATTTCATCAATTTGCACTGTACCTTCAACAATAAATTGAGGTTTTTGTTTTGCAATACGTGTTCTGATTTTATGAGTCATTCTTCAAGCAGTTTTCAAAGTCACTCCCAATTCTTTTGCAATATCTGTTGATGGAATTCCATGTTTGGTGTTTATTCATCTAAAGATAAGATAAAACCAAGATGTTAAAGATGTTTGTGACCTTGAAAATATTGTGCCTGTGAGAATGCTAAATGTTTGATTACATTTTAAACATCTCATTCTTTTTAAATCAGAAGTATTCAAATTAAAACTAAAACACCTAATACATTTGTTTTCTTTCAAATTTGCTATATATGCAAGACATTGCTGTTCAGTTTGAAAAGCATTTTTGAATTCATTCAGTTTCATTATTCCCTCCACAAGTACATGTGGGGAGAAGTCCGTAAATTAATTCATCAAAATTTATTATATAAGGGTACTAATGATACTATGAAAATTGATGTTAAAGATATGTTGCATCTGGCACTTATTCATAAATCAAGTAAAGTAATTTGTATTCATAATCATCCTAGTGGTAATAGTGAACCCTCACTATCTGATTTATATATCACCGAAGAAATTAAAAAAAATTTTCAGGTTTTTAATATTACCTTAGTTGATCATATTATTATTGGCAAAGGTAATTATTTTAGTATAAATTTAAATAAAAAATATTATAAGCTTAAATAAAAACTTAAAAAAATACATTACTTAAATTTAAAAATATAGTAAAATTATTATGGTTTAGTGTGTAAATAATATTTAACTTACCAAGAATAGACTAGTTATTAAACATAGTTTGTTATTAGATATTGATAAGAAAGGAGAAAATTATGTCAACAATTAAACCTAGCAATGAATCATTTACTGCCCAACCGTCACTATTTGGAAAAATTATGGTTTATTTATCTTTTGTTTTAATATTTCCAATAATTTTATTTATTGTTTCTCGTAATAATTTTCTAAGATTACAACAATCAATTGAAGAAACTGCTTCTGATATTGATGTACAATTAAAGCGTCGTTTTGATTTATTAACAAAATTAGTAGATGCTACTAAAGGTTATATGAAATTTGAAAAAAGTACATTAACAGATGTTGTATCTTTACGAAGTGGAAAAATGGAAACAATGAGTGATCTTTCAAAAGCAGATAGTGGACTTAATGCAGCTTTTGGAAAATTTAATGCTTTATTAGAAAATTATCCTGATTTAAAAGCAAATACTACTGTTTTACAATTACAATCAGGTGCCAAAGATTGTGAAGATAATATTGCTGCTGCTAGAAGATTTTATAATGCTAATGTTAAAGTGTTCAATAGTAAAATTAAAACCTTTCCAAGTAATGTTGTAGCATCAACATTAAATTTAGTTTCAAAAGATTACTTTCTTGCATCAGATAGCGATCGTCAAGATATTAAAATTGACTTATAAAATTAAATTTATTTTTGAAAATATATTTAAATTAGTTTTTTATCCCTTTCTTTAGACAAATAAATTGTTTTGAATAAACATTTATGATTTGTTTGAAGAAAGGGTATTTTATTTAAAATTAAAATTTATATTAATTAGATTTAATTATTTTATTCTTTATTTCATTTTTTATTTAAGAAAAATTATATTTTGGTATAATCTAACTCATTAAGTAAGTTCTTAATAAATATTAAAGAAAGTAGTAAAGTAATATGAATATTTTTTTTCAAATTTTTTCAAATTTTTCTTTTTTAATGTTTTTATTATGAATTTTTTTGTTTGCATATTTATTTTCGGACTTCTCCCCACATGTACTTGTGGAGGGAATAATGAAACTGAATGAATTCAAAAATGCTTTTCAAACTGAACAGCAATGTCTTGCATATATAGCAAATTTGAAAGAAAACAAATGTATTAGGTGTTTTAGTTTTAATTTGAATACTTCTGATTTAAAAAGAATGAGATGTTTAAAATGTAATCAAACATTTAGCATTCTCACAGGCACCATATTTTCAAGGTCACAAACATCTTTAACATCTTGGTTTTATCTTATCTTTAGATGAATAAACACCAAACATGGAATTCCATCAACAGATATTGCAAAAGAATTGGGAGTGACTTTGAAAACTGCTTGAAGAATGACTCATAAAATCAGAACACGTATTGCAAAACAAAAACCTCAATTTATTGTTGAAGGTACAGTGCAAATTGATGAAATGTATCTTTCACATATGGGTTTTAAAAAACAAGGAAGATCCTTGGTGAATAAAACCTTGATTGTTGGCATTTATCAAAAAACAACCAATAATTTAACGGACTTCTCCCCACATGTACTTGTGGAGGGAATAATGAAACTGAATGAATTCAACAATGCTTTTCAAACTGAACAGCAATGTCTTGCATATATAGCAAATTTGAAAGAAAACAAATGTATTAGGTGTTTTAATTTTAATTTGAATACTTCTGATTTAAAAAGAATGAGATGTTTAAAATGTAATCAAACATTTAGCATTCTCACAGGCACCATATTTTCAAGGTCACAAACATCTTTAACATCTTGGTTTTATCTTATCTTTAGATGAATAAACACCAAACATGGAATTCCATCAACAGATATTGCAAAAGAATTGGGAGTGACTTTGAAAACTGCTTGAAGAATGACTCATAAAATCAGAACACGTATTGCAAAACAAAAACCTCAATTTATTGTTGAAGGTACAGTGCAAATTGATGAAATGTATCTTTCACATATGGGTTTTAAAAAAC
Source organism: Spiroplasma endosymbiont of Apeira syringaria (assembly GCF_964020205.1). Taxonomy (NCBI): domain Bacteria; kingdom Bacillati; phylum Mycoplasmatota; class Mollicutes; order Entomoplasmatales; family Spiroplasmataceae; genus Spiroplasma; species Spiroplasma endosymbiont of Apeira syringaria. The sequence continues at coordinate 775,504 of NZ_OZ026543.1, read as the reverse complement.
AAGGAAGATCCTTGGTGAATAAAACCTTGATTGTTGGCATTTATCAAAAAACAACCAATAATTTAATTGTGAAAGTATTGAAAAACGCAAAGAGTAAAAATCTTTTGCAGTTTGCAAAAAACCACATTTCTTCAAAATGTCTTGTATATACTGATTCTTGAAAAGGATATTGCGATTTTAAATCAGTTTTCACTAAGCATGAAACAGTTAACCATCAAGATGGCTATGTTTCAAAAATTGGTGTAAATACCAACCAAATTGAATCAGTTTGAAAACATATAAGAAGAACATTTAAAACACATATCAAAGTTGCAAAACATCATGTTCATTTATATGCTAAAGAAGCTGCATATAAATTCAACAAGATACCTAGTTTTGAAACTGTAATTCTATGTTTGATTTAAAAATGTGGGGAGAAGTCCGTAGATAGGCTTTTCTCAGCATTTATGTGATAAAATTAAAATAGTACATAAAGGGAGAAAAGCCTTTATTTTTTTAAAATTGTTAAAAATAAATTAGTTATTAATTATAAAATATTAAATTTTCAAAGAAAACATGTTTTTGGTAATATTAGTTATCAAAAGATTTTTTATTTATTGTTATTAATGTTTTTATTAACGCAAATTTTACCATACAATATTGTTTTTAATAATAGTTTACAAGTTACTCAAGTTTATTGTTTTCAAAATTTTATGATGTTAAATTATTTTATTTCTATTTTTACACTTTTAACTTTTTATTTTTTTATTTTTAGTTTCTTTTTAGGAATTAATAATAATATGGAAAGAAAATATACTTTACAATTTATTAGTTTTTTGCTTCTTTTTGTAAATTTATTTTTCAATTTAGTTGCTATTCCTAATCAAACATTGAATTTATTAAATGCTATTAATATTTTTTCTGTCATTCCTTTTATTTTTATATATATTTTAGTTTTTCGTTTATTTTTAAATCTTTTTACGGACTTCTCCCCACATGTACTTGTGGAGGTAATAATGAAACTGAATGAATTCAACAATGCTTTTCAAACTGAACAGCAATGTCTTGCATATATAGCAAATTTGAAAGAAAACAAATGTATTAGGTGTTTTAATTTTAATTTGAATACTTCTGATTTAAAAAGAATGAGATGTTTAAAATGTAATCAAACATTTAGCATTCTCACAGGCACCATATTTTCAAGGTCACAAACATCTTTAACATCTTGGTTTTATCTTATCTTTAGATGAATAAACACCAAACATGGAATTCCATCAACAGATATTGCAAAAGAATTGGGAGTGACTTTGAAAACTGCTTGAAGAATGACTCATAAAATCAGAACACGTATTGCAAAACAAAAACCTCAATTTATTGTTGAAGGTACAGTGCAAATTGATGAAATGTATCTTTCACATATCGGTTTTAAAAAACAAGGAAGATCCTTGGTGAATAAAACCTTGATTGTTGGCATTTATCAAAAAACAACCAATAATTTAATTGTGAAAGTATTGAAAAACGCAAAGAGTAAAAATCTTTTGCAGTTTGCAAAAAACCACATTTCTTCAAAATGTCTTGTATATACTGATTCTTGAAAAGGATATTGCGATTTTAAATCAGTTTTCACTAAGCATGAAACAGTTAACCATCAAGATGGCTATGTTTCAAAAATTGGTGTAAATACCAACCAAATTTAATCAGTTTGAAAACATATAAGAAGAACATTTAAAACACATATCAAAGTTGCAAAACATCATGTTCATTTATATGCTAAAGAAGCTGCATATAAATTCAACAAGATACCTAGTTTTGAAACTGTAATGCTATGTTTGATTTAAAAATGTGGGGAGAAGTCCGTAGATAGGCTTTTCTCAGCATTTATGTGATAAAATTAAAATAGTACATAAAGGGAGAAAAGCCTCTTTTTAAATGTTTTTTTACTTTTAGTATTACGCAAATAATTAAGTTAACTTTATTTATTTTTAATTATCAAGGTATTAAAGCTATCTTCATTAATAATGAAAATAAAATTAATATTTTAGTTTTTTTAAAACAATTATGAAGTATATTTTTATTACTTGCCGAAAATGAAGAAAACTATACTTTGTTGTTAAATACTACTACTAATAGTAGTAATTCAAAATTATTAGTTTATGATATTTCTATAATCAATAATAAAGTTATTAAAAGAAACATAAGTTTTATTAGTAAAAATAAAAAGGTTTTTTTAAAAGATAAAATTTTAAAAGACTATATAGTTGTTAATGGTTGAAAAATGAGTTTAATTCAATAAATTTAAAACATAATACATATAATAAAAATTAATTTCATTTTACAATTAGTAAAAAAAATATAGTGATGAAAATAAGTACGTTCTTATTAAAATATTTAGTAAGTAAACAATTGATTTGTATTTTTACAAAAACGTAAAATACCATTTTAAAATACTAAAAATATTATTTGTTAAAAAATAAATATTTTTAGAATAGTCTTAATTTTAAAAATCACAAAATGCCATTATATCCTTACAAATAATTATCAATAATTATATTTTAAAAGTGCATTAAATAAAAAAATAATTAAATATTTTATTCAAAAGCAAAGGAGAAAATAAATATGTTTGTATGAAATTTTTTAGAAATTGTTGCTAAGTATACAAAAGATGATGCTACTACTACTGGTGGTACTCCAATGTTAAGTATGTTAATAGTATTTATTTTGGTAGTTGGTGCTTTAAGTTTATTAATATTAATTATATATAAAGTCATAAAAAAAATTAGATCAAAGTCAAAAAAATAATAAAAAAGAATTTTAAATTCAAAAAAGAAATGATTTTTTAAATATGTTAAAAAATTTTAAAAATGTCGTTAAAGAAAAAGTTTTTCATATTTTTAATACTGATTATGTTGTTAATAATAATCATGAGTATTCTGAATATGCTATTGGAATTGGAAATTTAACAAAAAGCTTTAAAAAATTTGTTGCAGTAGATAATGCCACAATTAGTGTTCCAAAAGGAACTATTCATGGTTTTATTGGACCAAATGGTTCGGGTAAAACAACTACTATCAAGTGTTTAGTGAGTGCAATGTTAGTAAATAAAGGTGATTTACTTATTTATGGAAAAAATGCTTGAAGTGTTGCTGCCAAGAAACATATTGGTTACATTACTGAAGCAGCAAAATTTCCACGAAGAGTTAGTGCTTATGAATATTTAGTTTCAATGGGTGAAATTAGTGGTTTAACTCATAAATAAGCAAAAGTTAAAACTGAAGAAGTTTTAAAAAACTTGGATTTATGAAAATTTAAAAAACGTAGTCCTAATGAATATTATTCAGGCATGAAAAAAAGGTGTTATTAGCACAATCATTATTAAATAATCCAGATGTTTTAATTTTAGATGAACCAGCTGCTAATTTAGATCCAACAGCTAGAACCGAATTATTTAATGATTTAAGAAAATTACGTAAACAAGGTAAAACCATATTTATTTCATCACATATCTTGTCAGAATTACAAAATTTAGCTGATGAAATAACAATATTGAATTATAGTAAAGTAGTTTATCGTGGTCAAATTAATCATAGTGAAACTAAATATGAAATTAGTTGCAATGATAATGATAAATTACAAATTGCTTTAGAAGAAGATCAATTTTCTCTAGAAAAAACAGGTAAAACGGAAATGTTTAGTAATCTGTGTAACTTACAAAAATAACTATGTTTAATTAATTCTAGTAAATATAATTAAATGACTAGAAAGAGTGAGTTACAGATGGCTAAAAAAGATAACTTTAATAATAATGATCCAATATCAAAAGCAGTAGATTTATTACTAGAAAATACTGAAGATTTAACAACAGTTTTTAAACCTGGCGGTTTATATAAAGAATTAACAAAAAGATTAGTTGAAAAAATGTTGAATTCTGAAATGCAAAATTATTTAGGATATGAAAAAAATCAACATAGTACTACTGAAAATGCTCGTAATGGTACAAGTTCAAAAAAATTAATAACTCAACAAGGTAAAATTGAAATTGATGTACCAAGAGATCGCAATAGTAATTTTACTCCTGTAATAGTTCCTAAAAGGCAAAGAAGATTTGATGGTTTTGATCAACAAGTTCTTTCCTTGTATGCAAAAGGAATGACATTATCTGACATTAGAATGCAGTTGCAAGAGTTATATCATGGTGCTGATATTAGTGAAAGTGTTATTAGTCAAATTACTGATGATGTTATTGATGATGTTAAAGCATGACAAAATCGACCATTAGAAAGTATTTATCCTATTGTTTATTTTGATTGTATAGTAGTTAAAGTACGACAAGATAAACGGATTATTAACAAATCAGTTTATATAGCATTAGGAGTTTATTTAGAAGGCAAAAAAGATGTTTTAGGATTATGAATTAGTGAAAATGAAGGTTCTAAGTTTTGATTATCTAATTTCACAGAAATGAAAAATCGTGGCTTAAATGATATTCTTATTGCTTGTAGTGATAATTTAACAGGCATGTCAGAAGCAATACAATCAGTTTATCCTAAAACAGAACATCAATTATGCATTGTTCATCAAATTAGAAATAGTTTAAAATATGTTTCATACAAACATCGAAAAGGTCTAGTTGCAGATTTAAAACCAATTTATAGTGCATGTAGTGAAGAACAAGCAATGCAAGCTTTAGAATCGTTTGAAAGTAAATGAAATAAACAATATCATCAAATTACTAAATCTTGATATAAAAATTGAGATAATTTAATGGTTTTTATTAGTTATCCAGTAGAAATGGAAATGTTTAGTAATCTGTGTAACTTACAAAAATAACTATGTTTAATTAATTCTAGTAAATATAATTAAATGACTATGGAATGGCAACCTTTTTTAGGACTATTTTTTGGTAGACATTTGTTTTTGATAATTAACTGGAGTTAAGTAGTTTAAAGTGCTGTGAATTCTTATGTTGTTATATCAATTGATGTAATCAAATAATTCTAATTTTAATTGGATTAATGATGTAAAATTTTTATCATTAATAAATTCGGTTTTGAAAGTTTTAAAGGTTGCTTCAGCAACAGCGTTATCATAAGGACAACCTTTTTTGCTTAAAGAGCGATTAATATTGAATGCTAGTAAAAGTTTATCAATAATTTTATTATTAAATTCATTACCGCGATCACTATGAAATATTTGAATATCTTTTAAACAGCGATTTGAGTGCATAAATGCTTGATATACTAATGATGCATCTTTTTTAGTACCTACACTATGTCCAATTATTTCGCGGTTAAATAGGTCAATTAATAAACAAATATAGTTTCACTTACCATTTACTTGAACATAAGTTAAATCACTAACAATAACTTCATTTTTAACTCTATTATTAAAGTTTCTATCAACAAGATTGTTTATTGGACTATCGTTAACTTTGTTATTATGATTTTTGTATGATAATTTAGTGTATTTTGATATTAAATTATGTTTATTCATAATTTCTTTAATTTTTCGTCTTGATAAATAAATTTCTTGGTTTTCTAGAATGACTTTTAATCTTCTAGTACCATAAACTTCTTTATTTTCTTTAAAAGCACTAATAACAGCTTCATCATAAATATTATTTTTGATTTTATTTTCTTTTTTCTTTAAATTAAAATAATATGTTGATTTAGAGATTTTTAAAAAATGACACATTGTGCGAATTTTATATTTAACTTTATTTTTGACAATAATTTCTATTTTCTGCCTATTATTAGTGCTGCTTGCTTTAAAATATCATTTTCCATTCTTAATTGTTTTAATTCTTTTCTTAATTTAATTAATTCATTTTCTTCAACAGAACGATTATCTTTAGTTTTAAAACTACCTGAATTAGTAAATTGCTTAATTCAATTGTAAGTAGCTGCTCTTGTAACATTATATTCTTTAGCAAGGCAAGATACTGATTTGCCACTTTGATATAAAGCTACTATTTGTTTTTTAAATTCATCGGTATATGAGTTAATATTGGCCATAATTATAGTTCCTTTCTTTGTTCACTTGTCTATGTAATTAGTGTCCAATAAAGTGTAACCCATCCAGTCTTACATTTGTAGGATGTTGCATATTGTCCATAGAATTTGCTTTATCTACATCAAACTGATTTTCAACTGGAATTATATTATTTTCAACATTTATTATTGTTTTATCATTCATTAGTTCATTTATAGTTTTAAGTTTTCTACCATCCAGTTCTTGTTTTAATATATTAAATTGTGTTTCTAACTTAGTTTCTAATTTATCACTTGTTAAATCCTTAGATACTGATTTAACTTCTTTTTTTTCTTTTTCTTTTTTATCTTTATTATTTTTAAATATTTTATTATAAATTCATGATTCAACTTTTTTTGATGCAGTTGAAAAAACTGATGTAATTGCTTTAAAACCTCCACTAATAAAAACTGAAGCAATAGCAATATCAATCTTAATTGTTGCCACTACTGCAGCAGCCAAATAAGGAGCTAAAATCACAGGAAGCAAATTTGGAAGAACAGCAATAACAATAGTAATGACTAAAATAATAACCCAAACTTTTCACTCCGTTTTAGATGGCTTTGATTTTAATTCCATTTGTTCTTTTAATAATTCTTTAACTGGCATTGTACTAATATTATTTGCATTTTCTTTATCAATTAAACAAGTGCTTTTTTTATATTCTTCAATACTCTGGTACTTTTTAGTCTGTTTTCAAACTTCAACCTCATTTTTTTCATTATTATCAAAATATATTATTTCTTCAAAAATTGATTCATCATTATAAACTAAAGTTGTTATATAAAATATCTTATCTTCAATTGGAAAAATTTCTTCATAAATTTTTTGAACATTTTGACTTTTAATATTTCATTCTTTTTTTATTTCTTTTTTTAACTTAGAAATATTAGAAAATATTTCTAGTTTTTGCTCTTCAGTTAAATTTTCTTCATCAATTTTTCTTTGTAGTTCTATTATTCTATTAATATTTTCTTTTAATGATAACGGCATCCAATCATCACTATAACTATCTAGTTCACTATTTAAATTGCTTATAGTATTTTCTAATTCTTCAATTTTAGAATTTTTTTTCAATATTATTATTCAATTCTTTTTTTATATTTCTTTGTTCTTCAATTTCTAATTCTTTATCTGATATTGTTTCTTTAAGCGCAAAATATTCTCTAAATTCACTATCGGTTGTATTTTGTTTCTTAGTTTTATTTATTTCCATTTTTCTTTCTTTACGTTTTAAATCATCAAGTAAAGGTTTAAGTTGAATAATTTCTAATTCAAAAATATTTTCTCTAATAATAGTTAATTTTTTATTTAAATCATCATTTGTTCTTTTGACATCTTCTAATTGTTTTGTAAAATTAAAAATTTCTTCTCTAAGTTTACTTATCTTTTGATCTTCTATAATTGTAAGACAATTATATTTATATTTATTTAAAACATTACTATCATTATTTGCTTCATTTAAACTATTTTCACTTCTAGAATATTTTATTGCTAAACCTCCATGTCTTTTTTTTATAGAACCATCGGTTTGAGCAAAAATATTTTCTGGATTATTTTCCATTATTCGCTGAAATGTTGTTGATTTTCTTTTATCATTATCACGCATTTTATACACCTTCTTAGTAAAATAAAACCCATTTACTTACAAACAAAGCAATGGGTTAAAAACTATATTTAGTTTTACACTTATCTTTTACCAAATTTTAGAAATTTTTACAATATTTTTTATTTTCATATTATATAAATAATTTAAATATTATTAAATTTTGAGGTATATAATAATTATTTAAAATAAAAGAGCGGACTTCTCCCCACATGTACTTGTGGAGGGAATAATGAAACTGAATGAATTCAAAAATGCTTTTCAAACTGAACAGCAATGTCTTGCATATATAGCAAATTTGAAAGAAAACAAATGTATTAGGTGTTTTAGTTTTAATTTGAATACTTCTGATTTAAAAAGAATGAGATGTTTAAAATGTAATCAAACATTTAGCATTCTCACAGGCACCATATTTTCAAGGTCACAAACATCTTTAACATCTTGGTTTTATCTTATCTTTAGATGAATAAACACCAAACATGGAATTCCATCAACAGATATTGCAAAAGAATTGGGAGTGACTTTGAAAACTGCTTGAAGAATGACTCATAAAATCAGAACACGTATTGCAAAACAAAAACCTCAATTTATTGTTGAAGGTACAGTGCAAATTGATGAAATGTATCTTTCACATATGGGTTTTAAAAAACAAGGAAGATCCTTGGTGAATAAAACCTTGATTGTTGGCATTTATCAAAAAACAACCAATAATTTAATTGTGAAAGTATTGAAAAACGCAAAGAGTAAAAATCTTTTGCAGTTTGCAAAAAACCACATTTCTTCAAAATGTCTTGTATATACTGATTCTTGAAAAGGATATTGCGATTTTAAATCAGTTTTCACTAAGCATGAAACAGTTAACGATCAAGATGGCTATGTTTCAAAAATTGGTGTAAATACCAACCAAATTGAATCAGTTTGAAAACATATAAGAAGAACATTTAAAACACATATCAAAGTTGCAAAACATCATGTTCATTTATATGCTAAAGAAGCTGCATATAAATTCAACAAGATACCTAGTTTTGAAACTGTAATTCTATGTTTGATTTAAAAATGTGGGGAGAAGTCCGTATATAGGCTTTTCTCAGCATTTATGTGATAAAATTAAAATAGTACATAAAGGGAGAAAAGCCTAAAAGAGTTACCAATAATGGTAACTCCTATTCACTGTTAGGTGCCAACCGCAATGAATATTTACTTACCCTTAACTAAGTAAGTATTTTTATTATACTACTAAAATAAAGTTTTTTTAGTTTTATTTACTAAAAAAAAATAAAACCTTTTTAATTTTATATATTTTTGATAATAATTTGATTTAAAAAAAGAAATCAACAAATAAATATTGAATAGTTGCAGAAATAGAGTCTATATTATTCACTTCTGTTTTAATGTCTTCAAATAAATTTTTTTGTGATTTCTGTTTTTGTGAAGAGAAATAACAATTTAGTTTATTTTTAGATTTTTTTGGACAATCTTCTATATTTTCTTCAAATAAATTTGTTTGTGATTTCTGTTTTTGTGAAGAGAGATAACAATTTAGTTTCTTTTTAGATTTTTTTGGACAATCTTCTATATTTTCTTCAAACAAATTTATTTCTTTGAAAAGATCAAAGTTTTTTTTCAATTTTTCAGTTTTAACTTTATCTTGACATTTATCAAGTAATTTTTTAAACTTTAAAGGATTTGAAACTACATTTGAAAAACTTTCAACGATTGCATAGTTATTTATTACATTTTCATAAATTCTTGGAGTAGAATTTTGTTCATTAATTAAAGTTTTGTAATCATTATCATTAAAATCACAATTTTTTTTTGCTTTTTTAATAAAATCATCAGTTAAAAGTATTAATAAACCATTTTTTCCCCTTCGATGAAGACTACCATATATTGATAATGAAGATGCAATTTCTCAATCAATATGTTTTCTACATTTTGTATGTTTTCCTAAAATAACTACAGTAATATCTGAATCTTTTAAATACTCTTCTCTAATAGTTTTAAATATCTTTTTAGGAGGCAATTGCGGATCAATATCACCTAGTTTTACAGATACGTCTTTCACTTCAAAATATTCTCCATAACACTGCAAAATTAATTCTGATAATTCATCCTTTGCTTTTTGTTCTCTTAAATGATGATATGAAATAAAAATTTTTAACATTATTCATTAACCTCTTTTTTAAAATTTTAAAAATATTTTTTATAAACTTTAATAAGTTTATACTTTATTATAAAATCATACTCACTAAAAGTAATATTTTTAACTTTTAAGTTTTATAAAATCTTATTATTAAAATAAAGTAAATATTATACAAATTTCAAGTAATTACTAGTATAATGATTTAAGAATAAAAAAGAATAATTAGTACAAATAAAACTTGTTATTTTAAAGGAGAATAATATACATGAATAAAAACTATAAAGATACATTATTAATGCCTCAAACTAACTTTGAAATGCGTGCTAATTTAACTATAAAAGAACCACAACTACAAAAATATTGACAAGACCAAAAAATATATCAACAACTAATTAACAAAAATAAAAAATCTACGAAAACTTTTATCCTTCATGATGGACCTCCATATGCTAACGGTGATCTACATTTAGGACATGCATTAAATAAAATTTTAAAAGATATTATTGTTCGCTATTATAATAGTAGCAATTATTATGCACCCTATATTGCAGGTTGAGATACGCATGGTTTACCTATTGAAACAGCAGTTACTAACTCAGGAATTAATCGTAAAACAATAGCAGTATCAGATTTTAGAAAACAATGTCAAAAATATGCAGAACTGCAAGTAGCAAATCAAATTAATCAATTTAAAACATTAGGATTACTAACAGATTTTGAAGATCATTATGTTACTTATGATAAAAAATATGAATCTGAACAAATTAAAGTTTTTGCTAAAATGGTAGAAAAAAAACTAGTATATCGTAATTTATATCCTGTATATTGATCACCATCAAGTGAAAGTGCCTTAGCTGAAGCTGAAGTTGAATATTTAACAAAAACTAGTGCTGCTATTTATGTTGCCTTTTTACTAAATGATGAAAAAAAAATATTTAACTTACCTACCTCACTAGTAATTTGAACAACAACACCATGAACCATTCCTAGCAATCAAATGTTAGCAGTAAATGAAGAATTTACATATAGTATTATTAAGACTAATGAACAACAATATATTATTGCACAACCATTGATTGATTCTTTTACTAAAGCAAACAACATCACCGATTTTACAATTGTTAAAACAATTTCTGGTAAAGATTTAATTGGATTAACAGCATTACATCCATTATATCAAAGAAAAACCCCAATCGTTCATGGTTCTCATGTTACTATAAATGATGGAACTGGAATTGTTCATACTGCTCCAGCGTTTGGTGAAGAAGATTTTGATTTAGGATTAAAACATAATATCAAAATTCTTTGTCCAATTAATGATCAAGGTCAATTTACAGCAGAAATCAATGATGAACAATTAGTCAATAAGTTTTATGATGATACTAATAAAATTATTGTTGAGCGCTTAAAAAATAATGGTACATTAATTGGTATGAAATGATTTAAACATCAATATCCACATGATTGACGAACTAAAAAACCCGTTATTTATCGTGCTACTTTACAATGATTTATCGCTATTGAAAAAATCAAACCATTACTTACTAAAAATATTAATAAAGTAAATTTTGTTCCTGAATGAGCAAAAAAAAGAATGTTATTAATGACAAATAATCGCTATGATTGATGCATTTCTCGTCAACGTGCTTGAGGATTACCAATTCCAATTTTTTACACTGAAAAAAAAGAACCAATCATGGATATAAACCTTATTAATCATGTGGCTGATTTATTTGCTAAACATGGTTCAAATATTTGATTTGAAAAAGAAGCAAAAGATTTATTACCACCTAAATATCAACATAAAGATAGCCCAAATGGTATTTTTTATAAAGAACAAGATATCATGGATGTTTGATATGATAGTGGTGTTTCCCACTTAGCAGTTATTAAAAATAATAATTTACCTTGACCAGCAGATTTATATTTGGAGGGTAATGATCAATTTCGTGGTTGATTTAATTCAAGTTTAACAACAGGAACTATTACTAATAATAGTAGTCCATATAAAAACTTGTTAGCACATGGTTTTGTAACTGATGCTAAAGGCAATAAAATGTCAAAATCAATTGGTAATGTTATTAGTGTTAAATCAATTTGTGATACTAATAGTGCTGATATTTTACGATTATGAGTAGCCAGTGTTGATTTTACTGATGATACAAGAATTGGTACTGAAATTTTAAAACAAGTTACTGAAAACTATCGTAAAATCAGAAATATTTTTCGTTTCTTACTAGGTAATTTATTTGATTTAAATATCAAAACTATTGAAAATAAAACAGAAGAAGAAATTATTAATATTTTATCAGAAGTTGATCAATATATTTTAAATAAATTAAACGGATTAGTGATTAAAATTAATGAAAATTATCAAACTTACCAATTTAATACTATCTATCATTTAATTTTAAATTTTGTTACTAATGATTTGTCTGCTTTTTATTGTGATTTTACTAAAGATATTTTATATGTTAATAGCAAAAAAGACATTAGAAGAAAACAAGTACAAATAACAATGTTTTTAATAGTAAAAACTTTAATTGGTTTATTAGCCCCTATTTTACCACACACTACTGAAGAAGCATTCCAAAGTTTAACTAAAAAAGATTTAAACACAAGCAGTGATTCTATTCATTTAAAAAAATTTCCACAACCATGAAATTTAAACAAACCAACAAAACTAATGGAAAAATGAGAATATTTTATTAACTTTAAAAATGAAGTTAATAAAGTTATTGAACAAGCTAAAAAAGACAAAATTGTTAAAACAGCCCTAGAAACAATAGTAACTATTATTTTTAAAGATAATAATAATATCTTATCAACAATTGATGAAAAAGAATTAGCACAATTATTAATTGTTAGTGAAGTTAATATTAATTATGATAATAGCAACGTTAATGATTGAACTATTAATGTTAAAACAAAAGATGGTACTAAATGTCCTCGCTGTTGATTAATTGTTAATGAAACAAAAGAAGATGTTTGTAATCGTTGTTTTGAAGTGTTATCCTTAATAATGTAAATAACTAATATTAGTTTAGAAAGAAGTAATTATGGAATTTTCTTGATTAGCAATTAAAAATCATTTAAAAACACGTGATTGAAAATGATTAACTAAAATAATTTGTTTTTGCGTAATTATTATTCTAATTATCACTGATCAAATGATAAAATTAGCAGTACAAAATGGAATAAAAGCTGGTGAAGAATATAAATTCATACCCGGATTTATTAATTTAAAATTTATTATTAATTATGGTTCTGCTTTTAGTTTTTTTCAAAATCAAAGAATCTTTCTAATAACTTTTGCTTTTCTAGTAGCAATTGCTAGTAGCACCTGACTATTATTTACTAAATCTATTAACAGAGCACTAGGTCTCAGTTTTGTTATTGCAGGAACAATCGGTAATTTAACAGATAGATTTTTACACAAAGGTGGTGTTATTGACTTTTTATTATGACAACTATTCCCACCATATACTATTTTTAATACTGCGGATATATTCATTACCATTGGTATCACAATTATTATTCTACAAATAATTATTGGAACCATAATTAATGCCTATCAAGAAAAGTTTGGAGAACACAATAATGAAGTCAACAATGGAACATTTACAACAATCATCAATGACAGAAAATCAAAAGATGATAAAACTAAAATATCATGAAAACAAAAATATCCGCATCGACAAATATTTAGCAATGGTATTAACAGAACATCATTATTCACGAAATTTTATCCAAAATTTAATCACTAATGGGCAAGTAATAGTTAATAATAAAACTATTTCATCAGCTAACTTATTATTAAAAAATAATGATGAAATAAATATTATTATTAAAAATGACAAAGATAAAACTTTAAAAACAACTGCAATTGATTTTGAAATAGTTTATGAGGATAATGAAATTCTTGTTATTAACAAACCTAATAATTTGGTTGTCCACCCAGGAGCAGGTAATTGAGATAATACTTTAGTTAACGGATTATTATTCCAGTCTAAAATTGAAAATATTGAAGAAAATAATTTACGTCCAGGCATTGTTCATCGTATTGACAAACAAACGACAGGATTATTATTAGTAGCTAAAAATAAAATTAGTCATCATATTTTAGCAGAACAATTACAAAAACATGAAATTAAACGAATTTATATTGCATTAGTTCATGGTACAATTAAAGGTAGATCAGGAACCATTAAAGCACCTATTGCTAGAAGCAATAATAATCGTCTAAAAATGATGGTCAATGAACAAAATAGTAAGAAAGCAACTACTCATTTTACAGTTATTGAGCGATTTAAAGACTATACTTTAGTTCAATGTCAATTAGAAACTGGCCGAACACACCAAATTCGTGTTCATTTTGAGTGAATTGAACATCCAATTGTAAATGACCCTTTATACAGCAAGTTTAAATTGGAAAATGCTAATATTGGACAATACTTACATGCTAAAGTCATTACTTTTACTCATCCCACAACTAAAAAAGTTATGACTTTTGAATGTAATTTACCTGATTTTTTTGAAAATAAATTACAATTATTACGAAAGGAAAGTATTAAATAATGGATGATAATATTCTAGATATTTTAGGTTTACAATTAGTTGATTATTTTATTAGTCATCAAGATTATCGACCATTTAATGTTCCTAAAGAATTAAAACTACATGTTAAAGGTGAAGTATATCTAACTAATAAAGATAGTAATACTTATCATATCATTAAAATTATTAAAGAAAATAATTTTAATCCTCACCATTTAAAAAACAAAGATGAAGTTTATGAAATTTTACATAAACAATTAGCAGATGAAGGTGTTAAAGATATTCGTTATTTAATGGTTATCTTAAATGATGATAACCAAAACGAAAATCGAATGTCACCAGCAGTTGATGTTATTATTGCTACTAGTGATAAAATTGTTCAAGAATTATCTAAATTTTATCCTAGTATTACTAAATTTATTAAGGTAGACTTACCCCAACTTGAAACTGAAACTGAAAATAATGAAGAGACTAATGAAGATAATAGTACTGGAACTTTAAGTGATAATTGAAAAAAAGTTAATTTTCAAAATCGTCGTTACTTAAGCGAAACATTAAAAAAATGTACTAATGCTAATTTGGCAGTTACCTGATTTCTTTTTATAATTCCTATTATTACACTTGTTGTTTTTCTAGTAATTATAAATCTTAGTCAAGATGATTGATTAGCATTAGATTATAAAAAACAACATTTGCTTTTTGGTGCCAATTATCATAACTTAATATTTGGTGCTTATCAATATTGAAGGTGATTAATTTATCCATTTGCTGGTAATGATATAAATCCTTCAGCTCCTATTAATTTAATATTTTCACTTTGAATGTTTTATCGTGTTGGCAGATTTGTTGAAGGATTTTATGGATGATGAAAAGCAATTTTCATTTGAATTGGTGCAATGATTCTAACTGGTATTTTACAAAGTGTTGTTGATAATATTAATATCATTTCAGGATTTTGAGTTTTTCCTGTAATTTCATTAGGAGCAATGTTACCTTTCATTTGAAATTATAAATTATTTAAAACTCCAATTATGAGTCGTTTCTTTACAACTATTTTATTAATGTTAATATTTTGATTTATAACTGATCAACAAGTAGTGACATTATTATATTGAATGATTGCTTTTGTCACAGGATGATTATTTGCTTCTTTAATCGGATATCATAATCGTAAAATAAATGTGTATTATGCTTTTAGTCCAATTGCTATTGGTTCATTAGTATTATTTGCTGGTTTGCTTTGAGGTTTAAATAATTATTATCCTGTTGATGATAATAACTATACTTTAGAAGTATTAAAACAATATCAAAAACTTGGCTTAATTAGTCAAAGTACTATTAATAGCATTATGCTTAATTACTTTCATATACAAGTATAAAAAAAGTAGGATTTTTCCTACTTTTTTTATAAATAAAATTCTATATTTTTTTTAATGCGTCAAATAAATACTTTTCTTCCTCTTTTGTAAGAAGATTAGTATTAATAACTATTTGTCTACTATTAATATCAATAATTTTAAAATCTATAGCAATATATGAATAATTATTAAAATTAATTTTTAATCTTTCTGATCATTCAATTATCATAAAATTATTCATCATTATTTCATAATATTCTTCTAAATGAGGATTAATTAAACGATAAGCATCCATATGAATTAAATTTCATTCATATTTAGTTTGATACTTATTTCAAATAATAAAAGTTGGTGAATTAATAATATTTTTAACTCCAAGTAAATTACCAATTAATTTAGTAATTTGCGTTTTACCACTACCAAGCGGACCATTTAATAATAAAATTAAATTTGGTTTAGCAATTTTAGCAATTATTTTGGCAAGAGTATTAGTGTCATCTAATTTTTTTAATATATATACATTTTTTTTCATAATAACCTTCTTTGATAATTATTTTATACTTTACAAACTATTATACAAAATAATAACTTATTTTCTAAATTATTATTTTTCTTATTTAAAAGTTATTACTGCTCATATGTTTCTTTTTTAACTACCACTTTTTCTTTACTTCTTACAAAAAATCATTGATAAAAACCAAAGCATGAATTACCAAGAGCAACAATTCACATTAATAAAAGATTTACATCCAAACGATTATGAGCAGCTCCCGAATACATAGCTATTTGAAAAATATTAACGATTAGGCTTTTCTCCCTTTATGTACTATTTTAATTTTATCACATAAATGCTGAGAAAAGCCTATCTCCGGACTTCTCCCCACATTTTTAAATCAAACATAGAATTACAGTTTCAAAACTAGGTATCTTGTTGAATTTATATGCAGCTTCTTTAGCATATAAATGAACATGATGTTTTGCAACTTTGATATGTGTTTTAAATGTTCTTCTTATATGTTTTCAAACTGATTCAATTTGGTTGGTATTTACACCAATTTTTGAAACATAGCCATCTTGATGGTTAACTGTTTCATGCTTAGTGAAAACTGATTTAAAATCGCAATATCCTTTTCAAGAATCAGTATATACAAGACATTTTGAAGAAATGTGGTTTTTTGCAAACTGCAAAAGATTTTTACTCTTTGCGTTTTTCAATACTTTCACAATTAAATTATTGGTTGTTTTTTGATAAATGCCAACAATCAAGGTTTTATTCACCAAGGATCTTCCTTGTTTTTTAAAACCCATATGTGAAAGATACATTTCATCAATTTGCACTGTACCTTCAACAATAAATTGAGGTTTTTGTTTTGCAATACGTGTTCTGATTTTATGAGTCATTCTTCAAGCAGTTTTCAAAGTCACTCCCAATTCTTTTGCAATATATGTTGATGGAATTCCATGTTTGGTGTTTATTCATCTAAAGATAAGATAAAACCAAGATGTTAAAGATGTTTGTGACCTTGAAAATATGGTGCCTGTGAGAATGCTAAATGTTTGATTACATTTTAAACATCTCATTCTTTTTAAATCAGAAGTATTCAAATTAAAATTAAAACACCTAATACATTTGTTTTCTTTCAAATTTGCTATATATGCAAGACATTGCTGTTCAGTTTGAAAAGCATTGTTGAATTCATTCAGTTTCATTATTACCTCCACAAGTACATGTGGGGAGAAGTCCGAACGATTATTCAAAAAATTCATTGTTCACGAAAACGTAATAACATTAGTATTTGCGCAACAATACTTAAAGAATTAGTTAATGAATCTAGAATATGTGGTAAAACTTGTTGAAAAGTATTACCATCAAAATCATATTTCCCTAAAATTACACGTGAAAATTCAGGAATTTCAAAATAAAAAAATACTGATAAAACAATTGCAAAGTAAATAGTAACAATACTTGTTTTTAAATTTAAACGTTTAGAAATTATTTCTTGTTGTGAATCTAAATGAAATTTCCATAAACTATAGCCAATAAATTGAAAAGGCAAAAAGAAAAATAAATTCAACTGCATATCACCAACATAATCTCAAACTAAAGCAATACAACCATAAATACTAACAGCAAAAAAACCTCAAAAAAAAATTAGAAATTTTACCAAACGAAATTAAAATTATACAAATAACATTAGTAAAAG
The DNA here is from genome assembly GCF_964020205.1 of Spiroplasma endosymbiont of Apeira syringaria. Lineage (NCBI taxonomy): Bacteria > Bacillati > Mycoplasmatota > Mollicutes > Entomoplasmatales > Spiroplasmataceae > Spiroplasma > Spiroplasma endosymbiont of Apeira syringaria. The sequence goes on along the minus strand of NZ_OZ026543.1, from coordinate 757,630 downwards.
CGAGGCTTTTGAAGCTTTTTAATAATCTGTGTATCTTTGTTTTACAAAGTTACTAATTTAGATTAATTCTGTCTTCAAATTTTATCATAAAATGAGCAATTGCTGTATTTCAATTTTGAATAGGCAATGTTCATTTTTTTGTTATATTTTCAATTGCCAAGTAAAATATTTTGAAAACTGCCATATCATTAGGAAAAACTTTTTTATTTCTGATGATTTTTCGTAATTGACTATTAACAGATTCAATAGCATTTGTAGTATAAATCACTCTTTTGATTTCTACTGGATAACTAATAAAAACCATTAAATTATCTCAATTTTTATATCGGAAATGTTTAGTAATCTGTGTAACTTACAAAAATAACTATGTTTAATTAATTCTAGTAAATATAATTAAATGACTAGAAAGAGTGAGTTACAGATGGCTAAAAAAGATAACTTTAATAATAATCATCCAATATCAAAAGCAGTAGATTTATTACTAGAAAATACTGAAGATTTAACAACAGTTTTTAAACCTGGCGGTTTATATAAAGAATTAACAAAAAGATTAGTTGAAAAAATGTTGAATTCTGAAATGCAAAATTATTTAGGATATGAAAAAAATCAACATACTACTACTGAAAATGCTCGTAATGGTACAAGTTCAAAAAAATTAATAACTCAACAAGGTAAAATTGAAATTGATGTACCAAGAGATCGCAATAGTAATTTTACTCCTGTAATAGTTCCTAAAAGGCAAAGAAGATTTGATGGTTTTGATCAACAAGTTCTTTCCTTGTATGCAAAAGGAATGACATTATCTGACATTAAAATGCAGTTGCAAGAGTTATATCATGGTGCTGATATTAGTGAAAGTGTTATTAGTCAAATTACTGATGATGTTATTGATGATGTTAAAGCATGACAAAATCGACCATTAGAAAGTATTTATCCTATTGTTTATTTTGATTGTATAGTAGTTAAAGTACGACAAGATAAACGGATTATTAACAAATCAGTTTATATAGCATTAGGAGTTGATTTAGAAGGCAAAAAAGATGTTTTAGGATTATGAATTAGTGAAAATGAAGGTTCTAAGTTTTGATTATCTAATTTCACAGAAATGAAAAATCGTGGCTTAAATGATATTATTATTGCTTGTAGTGATAATTTAACAGGCATGTCAGAAGCAATACAATCAGTTTATCCTAAAACAGAACATCAATTATGCATTGTTCATCAAATTAGAAATAGTTTAAAATATGTTTCATACAAACATCGAAAAGGTCTAGTTGCAGATTTAAAACCAATTTATAGTGCATGTAGTGAAGAACAAGCAATGCAAGCTTTAGAATCGTTTGAAAGTAAATGAAATAAACAATATCCTCAAATTACTAAATCTTGATATAAAAATTGAGATAATTTAATGGTTTTTATTAGTTATCCAGTAGAAATCAAAAGAGTGATTTATACTACAAATGCTATTGAATCTGTTAATAGTCAATTACGAAAAATCATCAGAAATAAAAAATTTTTTCCTAATGATATGGCAGTTTTCAAAATATTTTACTTGGCAATTGAAAATATAACAAAAAAATGAACATTGCCTATTCAAAATTGAAATACAGCAATTGCTCATTTTATGATAAAATTTGAAGATAGAATTAATCTAAACTAGTACTTTATAAAACAAAGATACACATATTATTAAAAAGCCTCGAGTTCTTGTTTTTCTTATAATTGCTTTTACTCTTTTATTTTGTACTTTATGATTAATATTATCTGTATATGTTACTATTAATCTCATAGAGTGTTTTGTACCTTTACGTTTAAAATCTCAAAATTTTCGATGTCCATCATCAATTGCTACAAAAATAGGTTGATTTTTTTCCAATTTTACTTTTACTGGATTTGCTTCATTTATTTCTAAATTTTTAAAAACTCTATGAACGCTACTAACACTAATAACTGCCTTTTTACAAATCGCACAAATATCACGATATATTTTTCCATCAGCAAAATTTTCAATAATAGTATCTTCGATATCTTCACCAATTCTTTTATATTTTGGAAGTTCCATTTTTTTCATCAACTAAACAAACACGAACTAATTTTTGTAATTTTTCATCAAAATATTCATAAATTCTTCTTTTATAAGTTACTAATCCATACATTGTTTTTCTTGTTCGATATTGAAAATCAACAATTTTATATTTCTTTTTATCTCTTGTATTTTTTCTTCTTCAATCTCACTTTTCTCATTTCTTTGTTATATGTTCTAAAATTAATTTATCAATTTTAGGATATTGTTCTTTATAAGTTCATTTATAATTAAAATCCATATTAAAATCCATATTATTCTCCTAACTTTTTTTAAATTTTAAATTTATTGTAAATATATTTAAAAAATTAATTTACTTAATTATTATATAAATATATAAGTGTTATTTTAAATAAAATAAAAAATATTTTAAAAACCACTTTCATATTTAAAATATAATAAACAATTTCAATATAATTAATAGTATAGGTCTCATAAAATAAACGCCTTTAATTTAGGCGTTATTTTGCATTTAAAAGCATACTTGTAAAAATAATCAAAAATAGTACAATTTATAAGTAAAATCAAGGAAAAAAGGAGAAATTTAATATGAAAACATGAATAAAAACAAATTGGAATGGCAACCTTTTTTAGGACTATTTTTTGGTAGACATTTGTTTTTGATAATTAACTGGAGTTAAGTAGTTTAAAGTGCTGTGAATTCTTATGTTGTTATATCAATTGATGTAATCAAATAATTCTAATTTTAATTGGATTAATGATGTAAAATTTTTATCATTAATAAATTCGGTTTTGAAAGTTTTAAAGGTTGCTTCAGCAACAGCGTTATCATAAGGACAACCTTTTTTGCTTAAAGAGCGATTAATATTGAATGCTAGTAAAAGTTTATCAATAATTTTATTATTAAATTCATTACCGCGATCACTATGAAATATTTGAATATCTTTTAAACAGCGATTTGAGTGCATAAATGCTTGATATACTAATGATGCATCTTTTTTAGTACCTACACTATGTCCAATTATTTCGCGGTTAAATAGGTCAATTAATAAACAAATATAGTTTCACTTACCATTTACTTGAACATAAGTTAAATCACTAACAATAACTTCATTTTTAACTCTATTATTAAAGTTTCTATCAACAAGATTGTTTATTGGACTATCGTTAACTTTGTTATTATTATTTTTGTATGATAATTTAGTGTATTTTGATATTAAATTATGTTTATTCATAATTTCTTTAATTTTTCGTCTTGATAAATAAATTTCTTGGTTTTCTAGAATGACTTTTAATCTTCTAGTACCATAAACTTCTTTATTTTCTTTAAAAGCACTAATAACAGCTTCATCATAAATATTATTTTTGATTTTATTTTCTTTTTTCTTTAAATTAAAATAATATGTTGATTTAGAGATTTTTAAAAAATGACACATTGTGCGAATTTTATATTTAACTTTATTTTTGACAATAATTTCTATTTTCTGCCTATTATTAGTGCTGCTTGCTTTAAAATATCATTTTCCATTCTTAATTGTTTTAATTCTTTTCTTAATTTAATTAATTCATTTTCTTCAACAGAACGATTATCTTTAGTTTTAAAACTACCTGAATTAGTAAATTGCTTAATTCAATTGTAAGTAGCTGCTCTTGTAACATTATATTCTTTAGCAAGGCAAGATACTGATTTGCCACTTTGATATAAAGCTACTATTTGTTTTTTAAATTCATCGGTATATGAGTTAATATTGGCCATAATTATAGTTCCTTTCTTTGTTCACTTGTCTACGTAATTAGTGTCCAATAAAGTGTAACCCATCCATTGAGTGAATTGAACATCCAATTGTAAATGACCCTTTATACAGCAAGTTTAAATTGGAAAATGCTAATATTGGACAATACTTACATGCTAAAGTCATTACTTTTACTCATCCCACAACTAAAAAAGTTATGACTTTTGAATGTAATTTACCTGATTTTTTTGAAAATAAATTACAATTATTACGAAAGGAAAGTATTAAATAATGGATGATAATATTCTAGATATTTTAGGTTTACAATTAGTTGATTATTTTATTAGTCATCAAGATTATCGACCATTTAATGTTCCTAAAGAATTAAAACTACATGTTAAAGGTGAAGTATATCTAACTAATAAAGATAGTAATACTTATCATATCATTAAAATTATTAAAGAAAATAATTTTAATCCTCACCATTTAAAAAACAAAGATGAAGTTTATGAAATTTTACATAAACAATTAGCAGATGAAGGTGTTAAAGATATTCGTTATTTAATGGTTATCTTAAATGATGATAACCAAAACGAAAATCGAATGTCACCAGCAGTTGATGTTATTATTGCTACTAGTGATAAAATTGTTCAAGAATTATCTAAATTTTATCCTAGTATTACTAAATTTATTAAGGTAGACTTACCCCAACTTGAAACTGAAACTGAAAATAATTGGATGGGTTACACTTTATTGGACACTAATTACGTAGACAAGTGAACAAAGAAAGGAACTATAATTATGGCCAATATTAACTCATATACCGATGAATTTAAAAAACAAATAGTAGCTTTATATCAAAGTGGCAAATCAGTATCTTGCCTTGCTAAAGAATATAATGTTACAAGAGCAGCTACTTACAATTGAATTAAGCAATTTACTAATTCAGGTAGTTTTAAAACTAAAGATAATCGTTCTGTTGAAGAAAATGAATTAATTAAATTAAGAAAAGAATTAAAACAATTAAGAATGGAAAATGATATTTTAAAGCAAGCAGCACTAATAATAGGCAGAAAATAGAAATTATTGTCAAAAATAAAGTTAAATATAAAATTCGCACAATGTGTCATTTTTTAAAAATCTCTAAATCAACATATTATTTTAATTTAAAGAAAAAAGAAAATAAAATCAAAAATAATATTTATGATGAAGCTGTTATTAGTGCTTTTAAAGAAAATAAAGAAGTTTATGGTACTAGAAGATTAAAAGTCATTCTAGAAAACCAAGAAATTTATTTATCAAGACGAAAAATTAAAGAAATTATGAATAAACATAATTTAATATCAAAATACACTAAATTATCATACAAAAATCATAATAACAAAGTTAACGATAGTCCAATAAACAATCTTGTTGATAGAAACTTTAATAATAGAGTTAAAAATGAAGTTATTGTTAGTGATTTAACTTATGTTCAAGTAAATGGTAAGTGAAACTATATTTGTTTATTAATTGACCTATTTAACCGCGAAATAATTGGACATAGTGTAGGTACTAAAAAAGATGCATCATTAGTATATCAAGCATTTATGCACTCAAATCGCTGTTTAAAAGATATTCAAATATTTCATAGTGATCGCGGTAATGAATTTAATAATAAAATTATTGATAAACTTTTACTAGCATTCAATATTAATCGCTCTTTAAGCAAAAAAGGTTGTCCTTATGATAACGCTGTTGCTGAAGCAACCTTTAAAACTTTCAAAACCGAATTTATTAATGATAAAAATTTTACATCATTAATCCAATTAAAATTAGAATTATTTGATTACATCAATTGATATAACAACATAAGAATTCACAGCACTTTAAACTACTTAACTCCAGTTAATTATCAAAAACAAATGTCTACCAAAAAATAGTCCTAAAAAAGGTTGCCATTCCAAATGAAGAGACTAATGAAGATAATAGTACTGGAACTTTAAGTGATAATTGAAAAAAAGTTAATTTTCAAAATCGTCGTTACTTAAGCGAAACATTAAAAAAATGTACTAATGCTAATTTGGCAGTTACCTGATTTCTTTTTATAATTCCTATTATTACACTTGTTGTTTTTCTAGTAATTATAAATCTTAGTCAAGATGATTGATTAGCATTAGATTATAAAAAACAACATTTGCTTTTTGGTGCCAATTATCATAACTTAATATTTGGTGCTTATCAATATTGAAGGTGATTAATTTATCCATTTGCTGGTAATGATATAAATCCTTCAGCTCCTATTAATTTAATATTTTCACTTTGAATGTTTTATCGTGTTGGCAGATTTGTTGAAGGATTTTATGGATGATGAAAAGCAATTTTCATTTGAATTGGTGCAATGATTCTAACTGGTATTTTACAAAGTGTTGTTGATAATATTAATATCATTTCAGGATTTTGAGTTTTTCCTGTAATTTCATTAGGAGCAATGTTACCTTTCATTTGAAATTATAAATTATTTAAAACTCCAATTATGAGTCGTTTCTTTACAACTATTTTATTAATGTTAATATTTTGATTTATAACTGATCAACAAGTAGTGACATTATTATATTGAATGATTGCTTTTGTCACAGGATGATTATTTGCTTCTTTAATCGGATATCATAATCGTAAAATAAATGTGTATTATGCTTTTAGTCCAATTGCTATTGGTTCATTAGTATTATTTGCTGGTTTGCTTTGAGGTTTAAATAATTATTATCCTGTTGATGATAATAACTATACTTTAGAAGTATTAAAACAATATCAAAAACTTGGCTTAATTAGTCAAAGTACTATTAATAGCATTATGCTTAATTACTTTCATATACAAGTATAAAAAAAGTAGGATTTTTCCTACTTTTTTTATAAATAAAATTCTATATTTTTTTTAATGCGTCAAATAAATACTTTTCTTCCTCTTTTGTAAGAAGATTAGTATTAATAACTATTTGTCTACTATTAATATCAATAATTTTAAAATCTATAGCAATATATGAATAATTATTAAAATTAATTTTTAATCTTTCTGATCATTCAATTATCATAAAATTATTCATCATTATTTCATAATATTCTTCTAAATGAGGATTAATTAAACGATAAGCATCCATATGAATTAAATTTCATTCATATTTAGTTTGATACTTATTTCAAATAATAAAAGTTGGTGAATTAATAATATTTTTAACTCCAAGTAAATTACCAATTAATTTAGTAATTTGCGTTTTACCACTACCAAGCGGACCATTTAATAATAAAATTAAATTTGGTTTAGCAATTTTAGCAATTATTTTGGCAAGAGTATTAGTGTCATCTAATTTTTTTAATATATATACATTTTTTTTCATAATAACCTTCTTTGATAATTATTTTATACTTTACAAACTATTATACAAAATAATAACTTATTTTCTAAATTATTATTTTTCTTATTTAAAAGTTATTACTGCTCATATGTTTCTTTTTTAACTACCACTTTTTCTTTACTTCTTACAAAAAATCATTGATAAAAACCAAAGCATGAATTACCAAGAGCAACAATTCACATTAATAAAAGATTTACATCCAAACGATTATGAGCAGCTCCCGAATACATAGCTATTTGAAAAATATTAACGATTAGGCTTTTCTCCCTTTATGTACTATTTTAATTTTATCACATAAATGCTGAGAAAAGCCTATCTACGGACTTCTCCCCACATTTTTAAATCAAACATAGAATTACAGTTTCAAAACTAGGTATCTTGTTGAATTTATATGCAGCTTCTTTAGCATATAAATGAACATGATGTTTTGCAACTTTGATATGTGTTTTAAATGTTCTTCTTATATGTTTTCAAACTGATTCAATTTGGTTGGTATTTACACCAATTTTTGAAACATAGCCATCTTGATGGTTAACTGTTTCATGCTTAGTGAAAACTGATTTAAAATCGCAATATCCTTTTCAAGAATCAGTATATACAATACATTTTGAAGAAATGTGGTTTTTTGCAAACTGCAAAAGATTTTTACTCTTTGCGTTTTTCAATACTTTCACAATTAAATTATTGGTTGTTTTTTGATAAATGCCAACAATCAAGGTTTTATTCACCAAGGATCTTCCTTGTTTTTTAAAACCCATATGTGAAAGATACATTTCATCAATTTGCACTGTACCTTCAACAATAAATTGAGGTTTTTGTTTTGCAATACGTGTTCTGATTTTATGAGTCATTCTTCAAGCAGTTTTCAAAGTCACTCCCAATTCTTTTGCAATATCTGTTGATGGAATTCCATGTTTGGTGTTTATTCATCTAAAGATAAGATAAAACCAAGATGTTAAAGATGTTTGTGACCTTGAAAATATGGTGCCTGTGAGAATGCTAAATGTTTGATTACATTTTAAACATCTCATTCTTTTTAAATCAGAAGTATTCAAATTAAAATTAAAACACCTAATACATTTGTTTTCTTTCAAATTTGCTATATATGCAAGACATTGCTGTTCAGTTTGAAAAGCATTGTTGAATTCATTCAGTTTCATTATTACCTCCACAAGTACATGTGGGGAGAAGTCCGAACGATTATTCAAAAAATTCATTGTTCACGAAAACGTAATAACATTAGTATTTGCGCAACAATACTTAAAGAATTAGTTAATGAATCTAGAATATGTGGTAAAACTTGTTGAAAAGTATTACCATCAAAATCATATTTCCCTAAAATTACACGTGAAAATTCAGGAATTTCAAAATAAAAAAATACTGATAAAACAATTGCAAAGTAAATAGTAACAATACTTGTTTTTAAATTTAAACGTTTAGAAATTATTTCTTGTTGTGAATCTAAATGAAATTTCCATAAACTATAGCCAATAAATTGAAAAGGCAAAAAGAAAAATAAATTCAACTGCATATCACCAACATAATCTCAAACTAAAGCAATACAACCATAAATACTAACAGCAAAAAAACCTCAAAAAAAAATTAGAAATTTTACCAAACGAAATTAAAATTATACAAATAACATTAGTAAAAGCGAGGCTTTTGAAGCTTTTTAATAATCTGTGTATCTTTGTTTTACAAAGTTACTAATTTAGATTAATTCTGTCTTCAAATTTTATCATAAAATGAGCAATTGCTGTATTTCAATTTTGAATAGGCAATGTTCATTTTTTTGTTATATTTTCAATTGCCAAGTAAAATATTTTGAAAACTGCCATATCATTAGGAAAAACTTTTTTATTTCTGATGATTTTTCGTAATTGACTATTAACAGATTCAATAGCATTTGTAGTATAAATCACTCTTTTGATTTCTACTGGATAACTAATAAAAACCATTAAATTATCTCAATTTTTATATCGGAAATGTTTAGTAATCTGTGTAACTTACAAAAATAACTATGTTTAATTAATTCTAGTAAATATAATTAAATGACTAGAAAGAGTGAGTTACAGATGGCTAAAAAAGATAACTTTAATAATAATCATCCAATATCAAAAGCAGTAGATTTATTACTAGAAAATACTGAAGATTTAACAACAGTTTTTAAACCTGGCGGTTTATATAAAGAATTAACAAAAAGATTAGTTGAAAAAATGTTGAATTCTGAAATGCAAAATTATTTAGGATATGAAAAAAATCAACATACTACTACTGAAAATGCTCGTAATGGTACAAGTTCAAAAAAATTAATAACTCAACAAGGTAAAATTGAAATTGATGTACCAAGAGATCGCAATAGTAATTTTACTCCTGTAATAGTTCCTAAAAGGCAAAGAAGATTTGATGGTTTTGATCAACAAGTTCTTTCCTTGTATGCAAAAGGAATGACATTATCTGACATTAAAATGCAGTTGCAAGAGTTATATCATGGTGCTGATATTAGTGAAAGTGTTATTAGTCAAATTACTGATGATGTTATTGATGATGTTAAAGCATGACAAAATCGACCATTAGAAAGTATTTATCCTATTGTTTATTTTGATTGTATAGTAGTTAAAGTACGACAAGATAAACGGATTATTAACAAATCAGTTTATATAGCATTAGGAGTTGATTTAGAAGGCAAAAAAGATGTTTTAGGATTATGAATTAGTGAAAATGAAGGTTCTAAGTTTTGATTATCTAATTTCACAGAAATGAAAAATCGTGGCTTAAATGATATTCTTATTGCTTGTAGTGATAATTTAACAGGCATGTCAGAAGCAATACAATCAGTTTATCCTAAAACAGAACATCAATTATGCATTGTTCATCAAATTAGAAATAGTTTAAAATATGTTTCATACAAACATCGAAAAGGTCTAGTTGCAGATTTAAAACCAATTTATAGTGCATGTAGTGAAGAACAAGCAATGCAAGCTTTAGAATCGTTTGAAAGTAAATGAAATAAACAATATCCTCAAATTACTAAATCTTGATATAAAAATTGAGATAATTTAATGGTTTTTATTAGTTATCCAGTAGAAATCAAAAGAGTGATTTATACTACAAATGCTATTGAATCTGTTAATAGTCAATTACGAAAAATCATCAGAAATAAAAAATTTTTTCCTAATGATATGGCAGTTTTCAAAATATTTTACTTGGCAATTGAAAATATAACAAAAAAATGAACATTGCCTATTCAAAATTGAAATACAGCAATTGCTCATTTTATGATAAAATTTTAAGATAGAATTAATCTAAACTAGTACTTTATAAAACAAAGATACACATATTATTAAAAAGCCTCGAGTTCTTGTTTTTCTTATAATTGCTTTTACTCTTTTATTTTGTACTTTATGATTAATATTATCTGTATATGTTACTATTAATCTCATAGAGTGTTTTGTACCTTTACGTTTAAAATCTCAAAATTTTCGATGTCCATCATCAATTGCTACAAAAATAGGTTGATTTTTTTCCAATTTTACTTTTACTGGATTTGCTTCATTTATTTCTAAATTTTTAAAAACTCTATGAACGCTACTAACACTAATAACTGCCTTTTTACAAATCGCACAAATATCACGATATATTTTTCCATCAGCAAAATTTTCAATAATAGTATCTTCGATATCTTCACCAATTCTTTTATATTTTGGAAGTTCCATTTTTTTCATCAACTAAACAAACACGAACTAATTTTTGTAATTTTTCATCAAAATATTCATAAATTCTTCTTTTATAAGTTACTAATCCATACATTGTTTTTCTTGTTCGATATTGAAAATCAACAATTTTATATTTCTTTTTATCTCTTGTATTTTTTCTTCTTCAATCTCACTTTTCTCATTTCTTTGTTATATGTTCTAAAATTAATTTATCAATTTTAGGATATTGTTCTTTATAAGTTCATTTATAATTAAAATCCATATTAAAATCCATATTATTCTCCTAACTTTTTTTAAATTTTAAATTTATTGTAAATATATTTAAAAAATTAATTTACTTAATTATTATATAAATATATAAGTGTTATTTTAAATAAAATAAAAAATATTTTAAAAACCACTTTCATATTTAAAATATAATAAACAATTTCAATATAATTAATAGTATAGGTCTCATAAAATAAACGCCTTTAATTTAGGCGTTATTTTGCATTTAAAAGCATACTTGTAAAAATAATCAAAAATAGTACAATTTATAAGTAAAATCAAGGAAAAAAGGAGAAATTTAATATGAAAACATGAATAAAAACAAATTTTTATAAAATAACATCAATAGTAGCATTATTTTTAGCAACAACTGGTTTAATAATAGGTTCAATATCGCATCACAAAACTAATGATTTACAATATTATTTAGGACATCAGTATAATGTTTACTGGGGGGGCTGGAACAACTATATGGTCACATAAAACAAATGATGAACATAAAATAGAATTATATTTTAGAATTAAACCAGAAAAAGATAATGGAATGGCAACCCTTTTTAGGACTATTTTTTGGTAGACATTTGTTTTTGATAATTAACTGGAGTTAAGTAGTTTAAAGTGCCGTGAATTCTTATGTTGTTATATCAATTGATGTAATCAAATAATTCTAATTTTAATTGGATTAATGATGTAAAATTTTTATCATTAATAAATTCGGTTTTGAAAGTTTTAAAGGTTGCTTCAGCAACAGCGTTATCATAAGGACAACCTTTTTTGCTTAAAGAGCGATTAATATTGAATGCTAGTAAAAGTTTATCAATAATTTTATTATTAAATTCATTACCGCGATCACTATGAAATATTTGAATATCTTTTAAACAGCGATTTGAGTGCATAAATGCTTGATATACTAATGATGCATCTTTTTTAGTACCTACACTATGTCCAATTATTTCGCGGTTAAATAGGTCAATTAATAAACAAATATAGTGGAATGGCAACCCTTTTTAGGACTATTTTTTGGTAGACATTTGTTTTTGATAATTAACTGGAGTTAAGTAGTTTAAAGTGCCGTGAATTCTTATGTTGTTATATCAATTGATGTAATCAAATAATTCTAATTTTAATTGGATTAATGATGTAAAATTTTTATCATTAATAAATTCGGTTTTGAAAGTTTTAAAGGTTGCTTCAGCAACAGCGTTATCATAAGGACAACCTTTTTTGCTTAAAGAGCGATTAATATTGAATGCTAGTAAAAGTTTATCAATAATTTTATTATTAAATTCATTACCGCGATCACTATGAAATATTTGAATATCTTTTAAACAGCGATTTGAGTGCATAAATGCTTGATATACTAATGATGCATCTTTTTTAGTACCTACACTATGTCCAATTATTTCGCGGTTAAATAGGTCAATTAATAAACAAATATAGTTTCACTTACCATTTACTTGAACATAAGTTAAATCACTAACAATAACTTCATTTTTAACTCTATTATTAAAGTTTCTATTAACAAGATTGGTTATTTGACTATCATTGACTTTATTATGATAATTTTTGAATGATAATTTAGTGTATTTTGATATTAAATTATGTTTATTCATAATTTCTTTAATTTTTCGTCTTGATAAATAAATTTCTTGGTTTTCTAGAATGACTTTTAATCTTCTAGTACCATAAACTTCTTTATTTTTTTTAAAAGCACTAATAACAGCTTGTTCATAAATATTATTTTGAATTTTATTTTTTTTCTTTAAATTAAAATAATATGTTGATTTAGAGAGTTTTAAAAAATGACACATTGTGCGAATTTTATATTTAGATTTATTATTTGCAATAATCTCTACTTTCTGCCTATTATTAGTGCTGCTTGCTTTAAAATATCATTTTCCATTCTTAATTGTTTTAATTCTTTTCTTAATTTAATTAATTCATTTTCTTCAACAGAACGATTATCTTTAGTTTTAAAACTACCTGAATTAGTAAATTGCTTAATTCAATTGTAAGTAGCTGCTCTTGTAACATTATATTCTTTAACAAGGCAAGATACTGATTTGCCACTTTGATATAAAGCTACTATTTGTTTTTTAAATTCATCGGTATATGAGTTAATATTGGCCATAATTATAGTTCCTTTCTTTGTTCACTTGTCTATGTAATTAGTGTCCAATAAAGTGTAACCCATCCAATAGTTTCACTTACCATTTACTTGAACATAAGTTAAATCACTAACAATAACTTCATTTTTAACTCTATTATTAAAGTTTCTATTAACAAGATTGGTTATTTGACTATCATTGACTTTATTATGATAATTTTTGAATGATAATTTAGTGTATTTTGATATTAAATTATGTTTATTCATAATTTCTTTAATTTTTCGTCTTGATAAATAAATTTTGGATGGGTTACACTTTATTGGACACTAATTACGTAGACAAGTGAACAAAGAAAGGAACTATAATTATGGCCAATATTAACTCATATACCGATGAATTTAAAAAACAAATAGTAGCTTTATATCAAAGTGGCAAATCAGTATCTTGCCTTGCTAAAGAATATAATGTTACAAGAGCAGCTACTTACAATTGAATTAAGCAATTTACTAATTCAGGTAGTTTTAAAACTAAAGATAATCGTTCTGTTGAAGAAAATGAAATAATTAAATTAAGAAAAGAATTAAAACAATTAAGAATGGAAAATGATATTTTAAAGCAAGCAGCACTAATAATAGGCAGAAAATAGAAATTATTGTCAAAAATAAAGTTAAATATAAAATTCGCACAATGTGTCATTTTTTAAAACTCTCTAAATCAACATATTATTTTAATTTAAAGAAAAAAGAAAATAAAATTCAAAATAATATTTATGAACAAGCTGTTATTAGTGCTTTTAAAAAAAATAAAGAAGTTTATGGTACTAGAAGATTAAAAGTCATTCTAGAAAACCAAGAAATTTATTTATCAAGACGAAAAATTAAAGAAATTATGAATAAACATAATTTAATATCAAAATACACTAAATTATCATACAAAAATCATAATAACAAAGTTAACGATAGTCCAATAAACAATCTTGTTGATAGAAACTTTAATAATAGAGTTAAAAATGAAGTTATTGTTAGTGATTTAACTTATGTTCAAGTAAATGGTAAGTGAAACTATATTTGTTTATTAATTGACCTATTTAACCGCGAAATAATTGGACATAGTGTAGGTACTAAAAAAGATGCATCATTAGTATATCAAGCATTTATGCACTCAAATCGCTGTTTAAAAGATATTCAAATATTTCATAGTGATCGCGGTAATGAATTCAATAATAAAACTATTGATAAACTTTTACTAGCATTCAATATTAATCGCTCTTTAAGCAAAAAAGGTTGTCCTTATGATAACGCTGTTGCTGAAGCAACCTTTAAAACTTTCAAAACCGAATTTATTAATGATAAAAATTTTACATCATTAATCCAATTAAAATTAGAATTATTTGATTACATCAATTGATATAACAACATAAGAATTCACAGCACTTTAAACTACTTAACTCCAGTTAATTATCAAAAACAAATGTCTACCAAAAAATAGTCCTAAAAAAGGTTGCCATTCCAAATGATGACATAAAATGAGATGGAATTTATCCAGATGGATATTTTGATAATTAAATCTCTAAATTTATATAAGAAATATTTTCATTATATTTATCGAATAAATTAATGTTGTTTAAATCAATTTCTTGTTTATCAGTTATTAAAATTAAATTATAATTTCCAGAACCAAATATACCACTGATTTCAATCCGATTTAAATTATTAATCGGGTTTTCAATTTGTAATTCAAATTCATTAATATTACCAATTTGTGAAATTTCTTTATAAAATTCTAACGGACTTCTCCCCACATGTACTTGTGGAGGGAATAATGAAACTGAATGAATTCAACAATGCTTTTCAAACTGAACAGCAATGTCTTGCATATATAGCAAATTTGAAAGAAAATAAATGTATTAGGTGTTTTAATTTTAATTTGAATACTTCTGATTTAAAAAGAATGAGATGTTTAAAATCTAATCAAACATTTATAATTCTCACAGGCACCATATTTTCAAGGTCACAAACATCTTTAACATCTTGGTTTTATCTTATCTTTAGATGAATAAACACCAAACATGGAATTCCATCAACAGATATTGCAAAAGAATTGGGAGTGACTTTGAAAACTGCTTGAAGAATGACTCATAAAATCAGAACACGTATTGCAAAACAAAAACCTCAATTTATTGTTGAAGGTACAGTGCAAATTGATGAAATGTATCTTTCACATATGGGTTTTAAAAAACAAGGAAGATCCTTGGTGAATAAAACCTTGATTGTTGGCATTTATCAAAAAACAACCAATAATTTAATTGTGAAAGTATTGAAAAAAGCAAAGAGTAAAAATCTTTTGCAGTTTGCAAAAAACCACATTTCTTCAAAATGTCTTGTATATACTGATTCTTGAAAAGGATATTTCGATTTTAAATCAGTTTTCACTAAGCATGAAACAGTTAACCATCAAGATGGCTATGTTTCAAAAATTGGTGTAAATACCAACCAAATTGAATCAGTTTGAAAACATATAAGAAGAACATTTAAAACACATATCAAAGTTGCAAAACATCATGTTCATTTATATGCTAAAGAAGCTGCATATAAATTCAACAAGATACCTAGTTTTGAAACTGTAATTCTATGTTTGATTTAAAAATGTGGGGAGAAGTCCGTAGATAGGCTTTTCTCAGCATTTATGTGATAAAATTAAAATAGTACATAAAGGGAGAAAAGCCAATTCTAATTTAGAAAATAATTGAGATTTATTTGAACCATATAAATTTAAAGCATTTTCAATTTTATTATTATTAATAATTGCTTTTGTAAAATATTTACCATATTCACCATTTGCTAATGTTCAATCAGCAGGAATTAATGAAGGTATGTTATTACTTTCTAATTCATTTGTTATTGATAATCAATTAAATTGATTATCATCTAATTTAAATAATTCATTTTGACTAATATCATTATTTTTTAGTTTAATGTTATTAATATCAGTAAAATCAAAATATACAGATTTTAATATTACTTTTATATCTTTATATTCTCAAATTTTATTTTTATTTGGATGAATTGGACTTGATTTTAGTTCAAAATAATATGGTAATAATAATTTATAATCATCATTTAAACCTTTATTAATTGATAATGAAGAATAAATATATTTTGATAACATAATAAATACTTGTTTAAAAATTTTAACTTGTAATAAATTTATATAATTTGGATAATCTAATTCTCATTGTTTAAATAAGTTAGTAACTACTTCATCAGGTTTTTGTCCTTCGAATTTTGCACGTAATTTAGCAATGTCATTTAATGGTTGGATGGGTTACACTTTATTGGACACTAATTACATAGACAATTGAACAAAGAAAGGAACTATAATTATGGCCAATATTAACTCATATACCGATGAATTTAAAAAACAAATAGTAGCTTTATATCAAAGTGGCAAATCAGTATCTTGCCTTGCTAAAGAATATAATGTTACAAGAGCAGCTACTTACAATTGAATTAAGCAATTTACTAATTCAGGTAGTTTTAAAACTAAAGATAATCGTTCTGTTGAAGAAAATGAATTAATTAAATTAAGAAAAGAATTAAAACAATTAAGAATGGAAAATGATATTTTAAAGCAAGCAGCACTAATAATAGGCAGAAAATAGAAATTATTGTCAAAAATAAAGTTAAATATAAAATTCGCACAATGTGTCATTTTTTAAAAATCTCTAAATCAACATATTATTTTAATTTAAAGAAAAAAGAAAATAAAATCAAAAATAATATTTATGATGAAGCTGTTATTAGTGCTTTTAAAGAAAATAAAGAAGTTTATGGTACTAGAAGATTAAAAGTCATTCTAGAAAACCAAGAAATTTATTTATCAATACGAAAAATTAAAGAAATTATGAATAAACATAATTTAATATCAAAATACACTAAATTATCATACAAAAATCATAATAAAGTCAATGATAGTCAAATAACCAATCTTGTTGATAGAAACTTTAATAATAGAGTTAAAAATGAAGTTATTGTTAGTGATTTAACTTATGTTCAAGTAAATGGTAAGTGAAACTATATTTGTTTATTAATTGACCTATTTAACCGCGAAATAATTGGACATAGTGTAGGTACTAAAAAAGATGCATCATTAGTATATCAAGCATTTATGCACTCAAATCGCTGTTTAAAAGATATTCAAATATTTCATAGTGATCGCGGTAATGAATTTAATAATAAAATTATTGATAAACTTTTACTAGCATTCAATATTAATCGCTCTTTAAGCAAAAAAGGTTGTCCTTATGATAACGCTGTTGCTGAAGCAACCTTTAAAACTTTCAAAACCGAATTTATTAATGATAAAAATTTTACATCATTAATCCAATTAAAATTAGAATTATTTGATTACATCAATTGATATAACAACATAAGAATTCACAGCACTTTAAACTACTTAACTCCAGTTAATTATCAAAAACAAATGTCTACCAAAAAATAGTCCTAAAAAAGGTTGCCATTCCATACCTCCTATTTTTTTAAATTCATTTTTATTGACTAGACATTTATAAACACCATCTTTCTTTGATCATACATATACATTGTTTGATTAATCTATTTTAATATTTGTAAAAGAATAATTATTAGTATTAGTTGTTACTTTCATTTTTTTAAATTCATTTTTATTGACTAGACATTTATAAATGCCATTAGTTTTTAAAGCATAAATATTATCTTTTGCGTCAAATTTTAAACTTATTATTAATCCATTTATGCCTTTTATTTTTATGAATGTATTTTTATCATTAGTATATTTATAAATACCATCATTAGTTATTGAATATATTTCGCCTTTATTATTTTTATATAAATCAGAAAAAATAAAATCATTATTGCTTTGATGAACATTTTTTTTAAAACAATCATTTTGTAATGTGATTGTCCTTAAGTTAAAATTACTAATACAATTTTCAATAGTTATTGTAGATGCTAAGGTAGTTAATATTGTTAATATTTTTTTCATTAAAACTCTCCTTTTTGTTTTTTTCTATAACTTTTATAATAATAGGTTATTTTATATTTTAAGAACGTAAAAAAGAAAATGCAATAAAAGTATCTAAAAACTAAAAAAATAGTTTAATAGTAATTTTTGAATCTTGAAAATTATAAAAAAATATGTAATTAAAATTTTATTATTTATATTAGTTTTTTAATAATTGATTAGCGAAATATTTGGTCAATAACTCCACCACCAAGACAAATATCACCATCATAAAAAACAGCGGTTTGACCAGGCGTAATAGCGCGTATCTTTTCTGAAAATTCAACCTTAATTTCATCATTATTAATAAAATTAATAATAACAGCAACATCAGATTGACGATAGCGAAATTTTGCATTACATTTTAAAGAGTTTTTTAATGTACTATTATTAATTCAATTCAATGATTTAACAGTACAACCGCTATTCATTAGTCATTTATTTTCATTTTCATTAGCAACATAAAGGATATTATTAGTAACATCTTTTTCAACAACAAAATACGGAACTTTCATTCCTGAAAGATTAATACCTTTTCTTTGGCCAATTGTATAGTAGTAAACACCATTGTGATTACCAATAGTAGTTTTGGTATTAATATCAACAATTTTGCCCGGATTAGCTGGTAAATAATTTGTTAAAAATGTTTGAAAATTACGATTACCAATAAAACATATGCCAGTAGAATCTTTTTTTGTTGCTGTTGGTAAATTATATATTTTTGCTAATTCCCTAACTTCAGTTTTAGTTTTATTACCTAAAGGAAATAAACTATATTTTAATTGTTTTTGTGTTAATTGACATAAAAAATAACTTTGATCCTTATTATCATCAATTCCTTTTAATAACTGATATTGTTTAGTAATTGGGTTGTAGTTAATTCGTGCATAGTGCCCCATTGCAATATAATCTGCTTGTAAATTTTTTTGTGCATATTTTAAAAAAGCATCGAATTTAATATATTTGTTACATAAAATATCGGGATTGGGAGTACGGCTTTTTTTAAATTCTTCAAGAAAATAAGTAAAAACATTATCTCAATATTCCTTAACAAAATCAATTCTTTCTAATTTAATATTTAATTTTTGGCAAACAGCTAAAGCATCAAGATAATCTTGTTCTTGTGGACAAATATCTTGATTATTGTTACCTTGATTATTGTTACCTTGTAAATCATTATTTAAAAGTGAATCTCAATTACGCATAAAAAGACCAATAACTTCATGGCCTTCTGCTTGTAAAAGTGCTGCTGTTACTGATGAATCAACTCCACCACTCATACCAACAACAATGCGTTTTTTTTCTGTCATTTTATTACTCCTTAGTACTTTTCATAAATGCTTAATAATTGTAACAAATATATAATAAATACCCAAATAAATATTTTTAAATTATTGAATTTACATATTGATTATTAAGTGATAATCCTTTATAATAATGTTAAAACACATAAAAGCAATTTAACAAAATATGGTTTATAACCACTTTTGTAAAGTTTGTTACTAATGTGTTTTTTATGTTTTAATAAAGAAATAGAGAGAAGAGAAAAAATGCCACAAGAAGAAGAGTTATTAATAAATAATGATATAGATAGTAATATAGAAGCAAATACTATTAATAATAGTTGAAGTAGTTTAATATGATCAGATACTAAAAAAATAATTGGAACAGCTGGTTTATTAACAGCAGCAGTTGGTTTGAAAACTGTACAACGAGTATTTCAGGTAGCAGTTACTAGTATTGGATCATTTGATTGAAATAAAGTAAATCCTTTAAATAATTTAGTTGATTTTGGAGTAACTCCAGTACAATTGGTAATTAGTACACAAGCAATGAATTTATGAAAATGGGGAGCAGAAAAAATTTGACAAGAAGGAAGAACAGTATTTAATAGAACTGCTGATCAAGAAATTAGTCCACTTTTATCTTTATATTCCGAAATTGGTGTTGAAGAAGGTTATTCATGTCTTTCAAAAACATCTATTTTTGGAAAAATGCTAATAGCAAAAGTTGGATATTGAATTTCGAATCATTTTATGATTACTGCTTCTAGTATGTATTCAGTTGGTTCTTTAACTAGTTTAGCTGAATATTGAAGTAAAATTATTTATGGACCAAATATTTTATCAACAATTATACGAGCAGAAGTTTTATGTTATACTTCTATCTTAATAGATAAGGGTATAGAATATTT
This sequence comes from Spiroplasma endosymbiont of Apeira syringaria, assembly GCF_964020205.1. NCBI lineage: Bacteria > Bacillati > Mycoplasmatota > Mollicutes > Entomoplasmatales > Spiroplasmataceae > Spiroplasma > Spiroplasma endosymbiont of Apeira syringaria. The sequence goes on along the minus strand of NZ_OZ026543.1, from coordinate 737,136 downwards.
AACAAAAACACATATGTGGTTTGCTTTCAAAAGATATTTTAATTGTTTAAATAATAATATTAATGAAAATGATGAGTTAGAATCATTATTTTATCAACAATCAAAATGTATGAGTCTTTTAAAAAGTGGTGGTTATTTAACAGCAATGGTAATAGCAACTATAATAGATAATGCAATTAAAACTGCAGCTGTTATGTATACTGCTGATAGATTACCAGAATTTGAATCTACATTTTTTCAAGTTTCAATGTTTGCTATTATGTTTGGTTTAATTATCAATGATACTATTGGTAATAAAGTATTAAATAAATATGCTAAAAAACAATGACAGAAATTTTTTAAGTCTACTCCAAATAATGAATTAGAGGAAATAGTAACTAATAGTAATTATATGAGTATTAATAGTAGTGATGAACGACAATTAACTAATAACTTTAATGATGAATTGGTGAGTGTTATTAATAGTATTAATGGTCCTGCATTTGGTGGTTGTCCTAGAAATCCTTCAATTGCATAAAATTTATTTGAATGAAAATAAAAAAAGTTAGAATAAACTATTCTAACTTTTTTTATAATTTACCAATTTCTAAACTTCCCAGTGTACTAATAGCACGTACATAAATTAACATTGATTTTCATAATTCGTCAACTTTAATACATTCATTATATTGATGTTCAGTTGAGTTAGTATGATCAAATATTGCACCAAATGCTACACAATTTGGCATTGCTCTAGCATAAGTTCCACCACCAATTGCAATTGGTTTTGCTTTTTTATCACCAGTAACTTCTTGATAAATTTCCATTAATTTAATAACAATTGTTGATTCTTGTGGCATATATAATGGTTTATCATAATGTTGTTGTTTTATTGTTAAATTATAAGGTTTTAATATTTTTGTTAATCTATTTAAAATTTCTTGTAAATCAGTTTTAACTGGAATACGGATATTACATCCTAATTTTGAATTTTTGCTATTAATTTCAACGATGCCAACATTAATAGTAAAAATTCCAGATTCATCATCTAAATCACCAAAATATTTTGTTAAAGCAGTATCTTCTTGTAAAATATCACCAACAAATTTAATTAGATTGTGTTCAACTTTAAGTTCATTTAAAATTAATAAACTTCTTAATCCTGCATTAATTCCTTCATCTGGTCGTGACCCATGTGCTGGTTTACCATGAATGGTAATTTGTTGATTATTATTTTCAATTCGATAGTTCTTATTTTTCCCAATTTTAACAAATGATTCAATATCAACACCATTAATATTACTAGTAGAACAAGTGACATTGTAAGCATCACCTGCATTAATAACAATGGATTTATGACCTATACCAATAATATCTAAGTTAATAATTCCTTTTTCAGCATATACTAGCGGAAACATACCATCAGGAGTAAAACCAAAAGTTGGAGTACCTTCTTGCTTCATATATGTGTTAATTGAATCTCATGTTGTTTCTTCAGTTAAACCAAAGATAACTCTAATTCGACGATTTGGTTGATAACCATGATCTTTTAAATATTTTAAACAGTATAGAATAATAATTGTTGGACCTTTATCATCTAATACACCTCGTCCATATAAAATATCATTAATAATTTCTGGCGAAAAATGTGAAATTTTTCATTCTTCTAAATTACCTGGTGGTACAACATCAAGATGACCTAATATGGCAAATATTTCTTTACCCTCACCATATTCTAAATATCCATATTTATTGTTTTTGTCACGATAAGTTTTAAAACCTAATTCTTGCCCTAAATTAATAGCATAATCTAATACTTCTTTAACACCAGGCCCATAATGTGCTGTTGTTGTGGTGGTTGAGCATATGATTGAATTTTAACAATTTCTTTTATTTTTGTTAGTGCTTGCGGAAAATATTTTTCTTTTAACAATTTTTCATTGAATTTCATATTTATTCACTCCTTGATATATAAATTTAAATAGTAGTATTATTTATAATATCAACTATTAAATCATTTAACAATAATCAGGAACTATTTGTGCAAGATAAATGATTATTTTTTATTTTTATTTGTTTATTTTTGATTAATTTACTAATCAGTGGCTGCTCTAGAATGTTATCACTTTTGTTAAATTTTATTCCCTTTTTTAGTAATAAACCTTGTATTAATTTTTGGATTAAAATTTCATTTGTTGATAAGATACTATTTTTTTGATTGTTATTATTAATGTTATTGCTATTAGTAATTATTATTGCTTTATCTTCTGTTTTAATATATGAAACAGCATTTGGACCAATTCCATAATAGTTTTCTAATAAACAATATGCAATAATATATTTTGATTGATTATTAGTATTTTTACTATAACTATAGTATTCATAGTTATCATATTTGTGTTTTTTTAAGAAATTATTAATGTATCTTTTAATAGTAAGATTTTGTTTGTGATTATAACTATCATAGCTAATATGAGGTGTTTTTAATTGCATACATATTTGTAAATCATTATTAACATCAATTACTGTTTGATGAGGAAGATTATATTTTAAATCAATTGAGAAATTATTAATTTTTAAGTTAATAGCATCATTAATAATTTTTATACTTTGTTGATAATTAAATTTGTTATTTAATTGATTTTGAAAACTAATTATTTTTCAAATTAAACGATTAATTTGAAATTTGGAAAATAATTGTAGAGTTGTGAAATTAGTATTATTAATAGTAAATTCAAAGTTGTATTCTTTGATAGTGGTTGTCAATGGTTTAAGTAGTATTAATAATTGTTCTAAAAAAATAATTGGTAAAACTGACTTATTTTTGTTAGCAAGATAAATTGTTTTTAAGTTTAATTGGTATTTATTTATTATATTTGTTAATTCTTTTTTAATACTTTCTATAAAATAAGAATAGTTAGTATTTACTTCATGTTTAAAATTAGGTATTTCTATATATAAATGTTCAATAGTAGTTTGTGTATTCATAAATAAATGATACTATATTTATTATGTTCTTGCTTTTCAATGTTGTTCTTTCGCAATATTTTTATTTCCTTTTGAAGAAATTTTAGTTTTTCAAGAAGGGTAATTTTCACCTTTACTTTTTGCATTAACAATATTCATTGGATCTAGATTATATAATTCAGTTGTTCCTTGTTGACTAGTAGTACGATGTAGAACAATAGTTCAAGAGTAAGTTTCTAAGTTATCTGCTGCGCTATAATCAGTGGTAAATGAATCACGAAACATTCAAGCACCACTATAATCTTTACGATATAATTTATCACTAACACCATCAATTATTTCCGCTTTTTCTCAAACAGCTTCAATTTGTTCTAATGTTCAATGGTGAGTAGTAACTTTTTGCACTTCGATTGTTTCTTTTTTTGTTTTTGTGTTTGTTTTCTCTATTATTGGTTGTGTTTCTTCAACAGTTATTGTTGTTGCTTGTTCATTAAAATTAGATGTTTCAGATTCAGAATAACTACTGTCTTTAACATCAAAACCACCTTGATTTTTTGGTTGGTAATTAGTTTCGGTATTAATATTACTTTCTGTTGTTGGTGATTTTGAATATATTGTTGTATCTTCTACACTTGTTTTTTCAACTGTTGGTTCTGAATATATTGTTATATTTTCAATATTATCATTTATTTCTTCTTCATTTGTAATAGATTCGGATTTAAGATTAGTAAGAGTACCTGGTGTTGGTGAAACAGTTTCGGCATGATAGGCACCTTGCGTTGGTGTTTTTGATAGTTCATGATTAGTATAATGGACAGTTGCTGTTGAAGGGTTAGTGATTATTTTTTCTTGTGTTAGATCTTGCTTAAGAACAGTATTGTTAGTTTCTTGGTTTGCTATTTGTTGTTCTTCATTATTTTGAGTTACTGGTATTGGTACGACGTTAGGAAGCGTTATCGTATCATCAACTTCTTGTTTTGCTATTACTGTTTCTTGTTTTGCTTTTGGTTTAGCAATAGGCATTAATAGTGTATTTGATTTGTATTTAGAGGTAATATTAATAATTAATCAAAGACTGTGGATTAATAAAAGTATTGCAAATAGCTCAGCCAACATTCATGGTAAAAAAGTTATTAGAAAGTTACCAGTTGTATTTATTATTTCGCCGTCTTTTTTATTAGCTAAGAAAGTAAAAGTTTTAAATCTAAAAATAAAAAATACAATAAGAAAGATAACAAATATTGCTGAAAAAATAAAACTTATTAAACAAAAAAGTGCTGATACACTATTTTTAGTTTTTAAAAAAATAAAAGGTACGACTACTAATGCTAAAGATAAACCAGAAACTATGAAAACAATAATACTTATTATATTGAAACTAATTTGTAAATTAGAATTAGGCTGTTGTGGATTATTGAATCATTTAATATAGTTATCAACTGCATCTCGACCAATAGTTGCTCATAAAGCCCAACCTATCATTAAACTTGTAGTAATTAGAAGACCATTAATAATAATTGTTAATTTGCTATATAGACCAATACGATAAATTTTTGGTTCTTTCATTGAACTAGAATTTATTTCCTCTATCATAAAAATACCCCAATCTATTTTTAATATACTTACTCTTTTTATAATTATATCAAATTAAAAATTAAGATAGTGTCGTGTAATTAATTGGACTGGAAAAATGAATAATATTAATATATTATTCTAATTAATATTGGTTTTTTAAATAAAATGAAAGTCTTTTTATTAAGATTATAATATTTACTTACATTTTATAGTGTTAATAAAATTAGTAACAAGCATATTTATTGATAGACTAAAAAAATAAACTATAATTTTAATTACTAATCGGACTTCTCCCCACATGTACTTGTGGAGGGAATAATGAAACTGAATGAATTCAAAAATGCTTTTCAAACTGAACAGCAATGTCTTGCATATATAGCAAATTTGAAAGAAAACAAATGTATTAGGTGTTTTAGTTTTAATTTGAATACTTCTGATTTAAAAAGAATGAGATGTTTAAAATGTAATCAAACATTTAGCATTCTCACAGGCACCATATTTTCAAGGTCACAAACATCTTTAACATCTTGGTTTTATCTTATCTTTAGATGAATAAACACCAAACATGGAATTCCATCAACAGATATTGCAAAAGAATTGGGAGTGACTTTGAAAACTGCTTGAAGAATGACTCATAAAATCAGAACACGTATTGCAAAACAAAAACCTCAATTTATTGTTGAAGGTACAGTGCAAATTGATGAAATGTATCTTTCACATATGGGTTTTAAAAAACAAGGAAGATCCTTGGTGAATAAAACCTTGATTGTTGGCATTTATCAAAAAACAACCAATAATTTAATTGTGAAAGTATTGAAAAACGCAAAGAGTAAAAATCTTTTGCAGTTTGCAAAAAACCACATTTCTTCAAAATGTCTTGTATATACTGATTCTTGAAAAGGATATTGCGATTTTAAATCAGTTTTCACTAAGCATGAAACAGTTAACCATCAAGATGGCTATGTTTCAAAAATTGGTGTAAATACCAACCAAATTGAATCAGTTTGAAAACATATAAGAAGAACATTTAAAACACATATCAAAGTTGCAAAACATCATGTTCATTTATATGCTAAAGAAGCTGCATATAAATTCAACAAGATACCTAGTTTTGAAACTGTAATTCTATGTTTGATTTAAAAATGTGGGGAGAAGTCCGTTTGAAAGTTATATAATAACACATAAGTAGTTACAAAATACTTAGATTTTAGAGAAAGGAGAAAGTATTAAAGAAGGGAGAAATAGAAAGAAATATGCAATTTTATTTACAAGCTGATGTTGGTCAAGCTGTTATAAATACATTAAAAGCTTGAGGATTTTTAAGTGCAATTTTAGCAACGATATTTGTAATTTTTTTAGGTTGATTTTTAACGAAGAGAGGGACATTTAAAAAAGACTGAGAAGGGTTTTAATTAAAATTGTTATGGTTGTTGGTTTACCATCTTTAGCTTTTGATGGTTTTATGACAAATACAACAACAGAGCAAGTTAAAACGCAAGTTGCAATTTTACTAGTTGGTTTTTTATTCTATATGATACTGGGAATAGTTGCTAAATTGGATGGGTTACACTTTATTGGACACTAATTACATAGACAAGTGAACAAAGAAAGGAACTATAATTATGGCCAATATTAACTCATATACCGATGAATTTAAAAAACAAATAGTAGCTTTATATCAAAGTGGCAAATCAGTATCTTGCCTTGTTAAAGAATATAATGTTACAAGAGCAGCTACTTACAATTGAATTAAGCAATTTACTAATTCAGGTAGTTTTAAAACTAAAGATAATCGTTCTGTTGAAGAAAATTAATTAATTAAATTAAGAAAAGAATTAAAACAATTAAGAATGGAAAATGATATTTTAAAGCAAGCAGCACTAATAATAGGCAGAAAGTAGAGATTATTGCAAATAATAAATCTAAATATAAAATTCGCACAATGTGTCATTTTTTAAAAATCTCTAAATCAACATATTATTTTAATTTAAAGAAAAAAAATAAAATTCAAAATAATATTTATGAACAAGCTGTTATTAGTGCTTTTAAAAAAAATAAAGAAGTTTATGGTACTAGAAGATTAAAAGTCATTCTAGAAAACCAAGAAATTTATTTATCAAGACGAAAAATTAAAGAAATTATGAATAAACATAATTTAATATCAAAATACACTAAATTATCATTCAAAAATTATCATAATAAAGTCAATGATAGTCAAATAACCAATCTTGTTAATAGAAACTTTAATAATAGAGTTAAAAATGAAGTTATTGTTAGTGATTTAACTTATGTTCAAGTAAATGGTAAGTGAAACTATATTTGTTTATTAATTGACCTATTTAACCACGAAATAATTGGACATAGTGTAGGTACTAAAAAAGATGCATCATTAGTATATCAAGCATTTATGCACTCAAATCGCTGTTTAAAAGATATTCAAATATTTCATAGTGATCGCGGTAATGAATTTAATAATAAAATTATTGATAAACTTTTACTATCATTCAATATTAATCGCTCTTTAAGCAAAAAAGGTTGTCCTTATGATAACGCTGTTGCTGAAGCAACCTTTAAAACTTTCAAAACCGAATTTATTAATGATAAAAATTTTACATCATTAATCCAATTAAAATTAGAATTATTTGATTACATCAATTGATATAACAACATAAGAATTCACGGCACTTTAAACTACTTAACTCCAGTTAATTATCAAAAACAAATGTCTACAAAAAAATAGTCCTAAAAAGGGTTGCCATTCCACTAGTGGTCAATATTTTTCACCATTACGATTAGATAATAAATTTCCACCATTGTTTAAAGTAACAAAAACTTTAGAGGCATTATGTACGCCATTAGCATGATTGGCAATTGGAATTACTTTAGCAAAAGGTAATTTTAAAGATGCTGCACAAGATAAAAAAGTATGATTTGGAATGGTAATGAAAATTATTTTTGCACCATTATTTGGATTAGCATTAGTTTGTGCAGTTGCGGCAATTGGAAAAGAAACTGGAGCATGAAAATTAGATACTGTTGGATTAGGCGTTATTGTAATCATGTTAGCAGCCCCCCCAGCATCAGTTATTGTTGCCTATTAAATTGCTTATAAAAAACAGCCATTGTTAACAAGTAATTTAACATTAATTGCTACATTATTTTCAATTATTTCATTACCATTTTGAGTAATTATTACTACAGCGATTGGCGCAACACCGTTATTTAGTTAAAATATAAAAAAAAGAAAGGGAATAAAAATATGGCAAAAAAAATTAAAATGGTTTGTTATGGTGTTCGTAAAACAGAAAAGCTTTTTTTTGAAACATTAAATAAAAATTATGGATATGATTTAACGTTAATTGAAGAGTATTTAACAAAGGATAATATTGAAACGGCAAAGGGACATGAAGCAGTAATGGTTCGTGCTAATTGTGACTGTTATGAGTAAAATTTATTAAAAATGAAAGAATATGGCGTTAAATATTTATTAACTAGAACTGTTGGTTATAATCATATTGATTTAAAAAAAGCTCATGAATTAGGTTTTGAAATGGCATATGTACCTGGTTATTCGCCCAATGCTGTTAGTGAATTAGCAGTAAGTATGGGAAACGGCTTACTTCGAAATTTATTTTATAGTGCTAATCATCAACAAAATCATAATTTTAAAATTGCTGATTTTATGTTTGCCAAAGAAATTCGTAAGGCTTTTCTCCCTTTATGTACTATTTTAATTTTATCACATAAATGCTGAGAAAAGCCTATCTACGGACTTCTCCCCACATTTTTAAATCAAACATAGAATTACAGTTTCAAAACTAGGTATCTTGTTGAATTTATATGCAGCTTCTTTAGCATATAAATGAACATGATGTTTTGCAACTTTGATATGTGTTTTAAATGTTCTTCTTATATGTTTTCAAACTGATTCAATTTGGTTGGTATTTACACCAATTTTTGAAACATAGCCATCTTGATGGTTAACTGTTTCATGCTTAGTGAAAAATGATTTAAAATCGCAATATCCTTTTCAAGAATCAGTATATACAAGACATTTTGAAGAAATGTGGTTTTTTGCAAACTGCAAAAGATTTTTACTCTTTGCGTTTTTCAATACTTTCACAATTAAATTATTGGTTGTTTTTTGATAAATGCCAACAATCAAGGTTTTATTCACCAAGGATCTTCCTTGTTTTTTAAAACCCATATGTGAAAGATACATTTCATCAATTTGCACTGTACCTTCAACAATAAATTGAGGTTTTTGTTTTGCAATACGTGTTCTGATTTTATGAGTCATTCTTCAAGCAGTTTTCAAAGTCACTCCCAATTCTTTTGCAATATCTGTTGATGGAATTCCATGTTTGGTGTTTATTCATCTAAAGATAAGATAAAACCAAGATGTTAAAGATGTTTGTGACATTGAAAATATGGTGCCTGTGAGAATGCTAAATGTTTGATTACATTTTAAACATCTCATTCTTTTTAAATCAGAAGTATTCAAATTAAAACTAAAACACCTAATACATTTGTTTTCTTTCAAATTTGCTATATATGCAAGACATTGCTGTTCAGTTTGAAAAGCATTGTTGAATTCATTCATTTTCATTATTCCCTCCACAAGTACATGTGGGGAGAAGTCCGATTCGTAATTCAACAATAGGTATTATTGGAACTGGCCGTATTGGTTATCAAGCAGCTAAGGCATGACATGGAATGGGAGCAAAGGTATTGGGATATGATATTTATGAAAGTGATCAAGCAAAAAGTATTCTAACTTATTGTGATTTAAAAACTTTACTTAAATAATCGGATTTAATTTCATTACATTGTCCATATATTAAAGAAGAAAATTATCATTTAGTTGACAAGAGTTTTTTAGCAAAAATGAAGCCTGGATCAGTTTTAATTAATGTAGCTCGTGGTGAATTAATGGATTTACAAGCAGTTTATGATGCAATTAAAAGTGGTCATTTAAAAGGTGTTGGTTTGGATGTTTTAGAAAATGAAAGCAAAGTTTTTTTCAAAGATTTTGCTGGAAAACCAACTCCCGATAATATTACAAATAAATTATTATCATTATATCCGCGTATTATTGTGACACCACATATTGGATCGTATACTGATGAAGCTATTAAAAATATGATTGAAATTACTTATGAAAATTTAAAAGTAATTTTATCTGGTCAAGAATGTAAAAATAAAATTTAATTTAATAATTGATTATAGTTATTTTACATACTTTATATGAAAAAGGTAATATAAATTTTAAAATATACTGATCTATTATGTTATAATAACATCAAACTTAATATAAGTTTTTTACCTATTTACTTTAAAATAAAGTAAATATGTTTTTTATTCTAAATTTCAAATAAGAAAGATTAAAATATATGTCCATTATAGAAAAAAGAGAAAAATTAAATAATAAAGTAAAAAATAATGTTACTCCCATTGAACTTATTGAAGTGGGTGCTGCAGCGGGTAGCACTATTGGAGTTATTACTGGTGCTGCAAAAGTTGTTGGTATTGGTGTTGCGGCTGTTAATTTAGTTGCTTCTACGGTTGCTAATGTTGCTACTAATGTGGCCTCTATTACTTGTGCAGCCGGAGGAGTTGCTATTCTTGGTGCTCCTACTATTATTGGTTTAGTTGCTGGGGGATTTGCTGTTGGTGCCATTAGTGGTGCTATCGGTGGTGGTTTTGAAATAACTCAAATGTTAGCAAAAAAAGATGATGAAAAACAAGAAGAGCAAAAATTAGATTTTGAAGATTCAAAAAAATTATAAATTCAAATTTAGAAAATTTATATTCTTCAACAAGTGTATACAATACTAATACATCAACAATGTAAAAGGTAATTTATTAAAACATATCAATTTCTTCTTTACTAAAAAATAAAATATATTTTTTAAATTTATTACTTTAAAATAAAGTAATAAATTTTATTTTAATTTTATAGTAGAAAAATGAAAAAATTATTCTTTTTATTACACATTTTTACACTAATAATTTTATATTTATTTTATTTATTAAAAATAACGGACTTCTCCCCACATGTACTTGTGGAGGGAATAATGAAACTGAATGAATTCAAAAATGCTTTTCAAACTGAACAGCAATGTCTTGCATATATAGCAAATTTGAAAGAAAACAAATGTATTAGGTGTTTTAATTTTAATTTGAATACTTCTGATTTAAAAAGAATGAGATGTTTAAAATGTAATCAAACATTTAGCATTCTCACAGGCACCATATTTTCAAGGTCACAAACATCTTTAACATCTTGGTTTTATCTTATCTTTAGATGAATAAACACCAAACATGGAATTCCATCAACAGATATTGCAAAAGAATTGGGAGTGACTTTGAAAACTGCTTGAAGAATGACTCATAAAATCAGAACACGTATTGCAAAACAAAAACCTCAATTTATTGTTGAAGGTACAGTGCAAATTGATGAAATGTATCTTTCACATATGGGTTTTAAAAAACAAGGAAGATCCTTGGTGAATAAAACCTTGATTGTTGGCATTTATCAAAAAACAACCAATAATTTAATTGTGAAAGTATTGAAAAACGCAAAGAGTAAAAATCTTTTGCAGTTTGCAAAAAACCACATTTCTTCAAAATGTCTTGTATATACTGATTCTTGAAAAGGATATTGCGATTTTAAATCAGTTTTCACTAAGCATGAAACAGTTAACCATCAAGATGGCTATGTTTCAAAAATTGGTGTAAATACCAACCAAATTGAATCAGTTTGAAAACATATAAGAAGAACATTTAAAACACATATCAAAGTTGCAAAACATCATGTTCATTTATATGCTAAAGAAGCTGCATATAAATTCAACAAGATACCTAGTTTTGAAACTGTAATTCTATGTTTGATTTAAAAATGTGGGGAGAAGTCCGTAGATAGGCTTTTCTCAGCATTTATGTGATAAAATTAAAATAGTACATAAAGGGAGAAAAGCCAAAAATAAAATAAATAATTGTTTTTTTAAAAAAATATTATATAATTTTATTTGTATTATTTAACTTAAAGTTTAGTATAAATAAACAAAAGGAGAAAATAATCAATATGAAAATTGGAAGAAAGTTAAAAACTTTAAGATTGAAACACAATTTAACTATGGAAGAGTTAGGGAAACGTTGTGATTTATCAAAGGGATTTATTAGTCAGTTAGAGCATGATGTTTCTTCACCCAGTATTGAAACACTAAAAAGTATTTTAGACATTTTTGATTGTCCATTATCAACCTTTTTTGCTGGTGAAGTAAAAGAAAAAATAGTTTTTAAATCACAAGATGTTACTGTTAGTGACGAAGAAGATTATCAAATAAAATGAATTATTCCTAATGCTCAAAAATTAACATTAGAACCAGTAATTTTAACTTTAAAACCATTTGGTAATTCAAATAAAATTCCGCCATTTCAAGGTCAGATCTTTGGATATGTATTAAGTGGAACAGTATTTGTTCATTATGGTGCAACGAGAGTAAAAGCAGTAGCTAATGAAGCATTTTATATTAAAGGTAATGAAAAACATTATTTAGAAAATCCCAATAATTCAATTGCAACTATTTTATGAGTTTCAAATCCACCAATTTTTTAAACCATTTAAAGGAGGAAATTATGAGTGTAAATATTTTAGAATTACGTAATATTACCAAAGAATATGATGGTAAAGTTGTTTTAAAAGGAATTAGTTTAAATATTCATGAAGGTGAATTTCTTACCATTCTTGGTCCTAGTGGTTGTGGAAAAACAACATTATTAAGGATTATTGCTGGTTTTGAACAACCAAACAATGGTCAATTATTGTTTAAAGGTAAGGATTTAACTAAAATTCCAATTCATAAAAGAGAAATAAATACTATTTTTCAAAATTATGCTTTATTTCCACATTTAAATGTTTTTGATAATATTGCTTATGGTTTAAAGTTAAGAAAAATTGATCGTGAAAAAATCAAAAAAGAAGTTAAAAAAGCTTTAGATTTGGTTAAATTAAATGGTATGGAAGATAAAGATGTTAATGATTTATCTGGTGGTCAAAAACAAAGAGTAGCAGTAGCTAGAGCATTAGTTCTTAATCCTAAAATTTTATTATTAGATGAACCTTTTGCTGCTTTGGATTTGAAATTACGTCAACAAATGCAAGTAGAATTAAAAAAAATTCAAGAAGAAATTAATATTACTTTTATCTTTATTACTCATGATCAAGAAGAAGCATTTATTATGTCAGATCGGGTAGTTGTTTTAAATCAAGGTCAAATTCAACAAATTGGGACACCACAAGATATTTACAATGAGCCTGAAAATAAATGAACATCACAGTTTGTTGGTAGCTCGAATGTTATTGAAAATGGTGTATTTGTTAATGATTATTGTGTTCGTTTTGACGGTAAAAAATTTGCATGCTCTGATACTGGTTTTGGTGAACAAGAACGTAATATTGATATTGTTATTCGACCAGAAGATATTGATTTAGTTAATGCAGGTAGTGGTTTTTTTGATGGAACTATTAAAACTATTGCTTTTAAAGGATTATTATGAGAAATTGAAATTATTGCTAATAAACGCAAATGGATAGTTCATACTACTGATAATTTTGAAGTAGGTAACCGTGTTGGTTTAAAATGAAATGTTGAAGATATTCATGTTATGTGAAAGGAAATTGAAGAGTAAAATGAAAAATTTGTTTAAACGTAATATTAAAACACAAATTTTAAAATCACAAGATATGTTAGTTAATAATTCAAATCCAGAAAAAATTATTGATAATCAAAATAAAAAAAATTATAGATTTAAAAAATGGTTTAAACTTAAAAAAAATAATGTTTCTTTACAAGAGGTAGCAAAAAATAAATCGAAAATGAAACGAGTAAAAAAGAAAAAAGCATTGTTATGTTGAAAAAAAACAAACCAAAAAATAAGTTTTATTAAAAATAAAATCAAAGATAAATCAGTAAATTTTGGTTTTAAATCATGAGTTACGCTTGCTTATCCATATTTATTGGTGATGGTAATTTTAATTTTATTGCCATTATTAATTGTAATTTTATATTCAATTATTAAAGCAACTAATAATGCTTGAATATTTCGTTTTACATTTAGTAATTTTAATGATTTTTTTAAAGAAAATAGTTATGTTATGGTTTTATTACGTTCAATTGGTTATTCATTTGTTGCCACTTTAATTGCTGTTATTTTTGGTTATCCCATTGCTTATATTATGGCTTTTATGTCCACAAAAATTGCTTCAAAAAATATTTGGGTTTTAGTTACTTTACCAATTTGAATTAACATTTTATTACGTACAATTGGATTACAAATTATTTTTAGTATTTTAGGTCCTAATGTTTTATTAGGAACTCCAATTGGTATTATTTTAGCAATGGTTTATATGTTTATGCCTTTCGTTATTTTACCAATTTATAATTCTTTAGAAAAAACAGATCGCAATTTATTAGAAGCAAGTCAAGATTTAGGAGCTTCTAAGATGAAAACATTTTGAAAAGTTACCTTTCGTTTTTCAGTGCCTGGTATTGTTTCTGGTTTTACTTTAATGATGTTAAGTGCTATGACTTCACTAGTAGTAGTTAAATATATTGGTGAAGGAAAAACTATTTTAATTGCAAATATTATTGAATCATATTTTTATCGTGGTGCTAATTTTGCTTATGGTGCTGCTATTTCTGTTATTTTAGGTATTATTGTTTTAATTATTATTTTTACTTTAAAAGCGATTGGTAGTTGAGCTACTGGTAAAAAAATAGGAGGTATTAATTAATGAGATCTTTTTTTAAAAATAGTTATTTAGCTATTATCTTTTTATTATTTTATACTCCAATTTTAGTTTTAATGATATTCTCTTTTAATGGTGGCGATTCAGTTCGCAGTTGAAATTCTTGATCATTGCAACCTTATTACGATTTATTTCAACAAAGTGAACTTTGAGAATCGGTTAGTGTAACATTAATTGTTGCTTTTATTTCTACTTTTGTTGCTGTTATTATTGGTACGTTTGCAGCTTTGGGTTTAAGTAAAACAAAAAAAATAACACGTAATATTACTTTAGGGATTACTAATATTCCTTTAGTTAATGCTGATATTGTTACTGCTGTTTCTTTAATGTTATTATTTATGGCATTTGGTTTTAGTTTTGGTCTTGGAACATTAATTTTCGCTCATATTTCTTTTAATATTCCTTATGTTATTATTACTGTTTTACCAAAAATTAGATCAATAAATATGTCACAATTAGAAGCAAGTCAAGATTTAGGAGCGACCCCTTGATATACGCTACGTAAAATTGTATTACCAACAATTAAACCGGCAATAATTGCCGGTGCAGCTATTGCGTTTGCTATGAGTTTTGATGATTTTTTAATTTCTTATTTTACTGGCGGTAATACTTCTAACGTTTCAACTTTTATTTATTCTTTAAAACGAATTAAGCCTTATATTAATGCTTTTTCAACAATAATTATTTTATTAATTGCAGTACTTATTATTTCTTGAAATACTTATATTCTTTGCAAAAAACAAATTAAACAACGTAATGAAAAAATTGATAAAGGTATTTATCATGATAAAAAAATTATTAAAACTGAGAAGTTGTTAACTAAATATTATTTACAATTAAATGGTTTTAACTATAAAAAGGTTAAGAGTAAAGGTAGAAAGCGTAAATCATTATATAGTGATGGTAATTTTGAAATTGTAACTGAGCAAGATATTATTAAAATTCAAGATTATATTAAAAATCACCTGAAACTTATTAATCAAATTTCTAAACTTGAAGCAAAACTTGAGATGGAATCAATTTGAATTGAACATATAAAGAATAAGATTAAAAAAAAGAAAGAGTTAAAAGAAGAACGCTCAAAATTAAGAAGAGAGAAGTATCGTTTTTTACTATGACCGTGAAAATTAATTATGATTAGTATCATCTTATTATCAAGTTTTATTAGTTTGGGTGCTTTCTACATTTATACTAATGTTTATGATTTATCAATTGCTAATTGAGGCGAATATATGAATCCCAATATTTTAAAAGAATTTGAAAATAAATATCAAGTTAAAATAAAATATTCAACTTTTGATGATAATGAATCATTGTATGCTAAATTGTATACTACTAGTTATGATGTAATGGTTCCTAGTGATTATATGGTGGCTAAATTAGCAAGTGAAGATAGACTTTTTCCAATTGCATCAAAAAATTCTGCAGGTGATATTGAATATGATAGTAGAATTGATTTTAATCCCAAAGAGGATATAAATCATGATTTATATGAATTAATGAATAATTATCGAGTTGAAAATAGTGATGGAATTTTAAATAAATTTGGTTTAAATAGTTATAGTATTCCTTATTTTTGAGGTGATGTTGTATTAGTAATTAATACTACTAATACAAATAATCTTAGTGATCTTGGTATTAAAGCTGATGGTTCAAATGTTCAATGAAGTGTTTTAACAGATGCTGCAAAATTGGGTAAACGTATCGTTTTAAATGATGATATGCATAACTTATTTATGACTGCGCTTACTGATTTACACTATAAAAATAAATGAGGAGAAAATACTGGTTCAGGTCAATATAATCAAGTAGGAAATGAATTTTCTGATAATATTAATGCTCATAGTCCAATTGAAATTAAAGATGCAAGTGATTGGTTAGAACCAGTTGTCAAAAATAAAAATACAAAATTATTAAATGATGATATTTTTGATGAAATTAGTAATGAAAATAAGTGGGATGTAGCAATGATGTATAACGGTGATTTATTATCTGCAATTGCTGATGATCCTGCTTCTTATAATGGTAAGTACCTTGTTGTTAGACCATATATGGGGACTAATGTTTGAAATGATGATATGGTAATTAGTAAAGATTCTCCTCATAAAGATTTAGCTTTTAAATTTATTAATTATATAATGCAAAAACAAACACAAGTTGATTTAAGTAGTGAATTTGGTTATACCTCACCTTTACAAGCAGCTATGGATGAAGTTAGTACTAATTTTTCAGCAGAAATTTGAAAGCATGTATATATTCCAAAAAATGGTCAATTACCTGATCCATTAGATCCAAGTAAGCATCATGAAGGATATTTTAACGGTTTATATACTCGTAGTTTTGACCCACAAATGCAAACTGCTTATAATAGATTATTAGCACGTTAATAAAATAAATTGTAATATTAAGTTTAAAAAAATATAAAAAAATATTGTAACTTATAGTATAATTTAATACGAAAGGGGTTAATTCATTGTGGCACGTCGTAAAAAGTGAGAAAAAGAAGACAAAGAAAAAATATGAAACTATTCTATTCAAAAAATGGAGAAATATTTTAAAGGATTATCTGAATTTTGAACATTGAATGTGCAAGCTCCTTGTCCGTGATGTTGTTTGCCAATGATAAAAG
The DNA here is from genome assembly GCF_964020205.1 of Spiroplasma endosymbiont of Apeira syringaria. NCBI lineage: Bacteria > Bacillati > Mycoplasmatota > Mollicutes > Entomoplasmatales > Spiroplasmataceae > Spiroplasma > Spiroplasma endosymbiont of Apeira syringaria. The sequence continues at coordinate 720,172 of NZ_OZ026543.1, read as the reverse complement.
GTGCTTATCAAGGTGAACAACCAACTTCAGCATTTGCTTGAAATATTGATCACATTGATGGTGATCCAAATAATAATAGTTTAGAAAATTTACAACCAATGCATGTTGAATGTAATATTAAAAAAAATTAATCATAAATTAAAAATTCAATGACTATTTAATTCAATCATTGAATTTTTAATTTAATTTTTATCTTAATTAAGAAAAATTATTTTGAAAATTATTTTACTATTAGTGTTCTTTTTAATTAAAAATATTCAATCTTTTTTTAAAAAGAATATTGTCTTTTTTTATAATAAGTGTAATATTATTTTTAAGGACAGATTATTTCTTTCCTTATAATTTTAATATGTGTATAGCAAAGTTTATATAATTATTAAAATTATTAATATTAAAATATAAAAACTAAATTTAATTGGTTTACTTTAAACCTTAGTTTTATTTTATTAAAACTAAGGTTTAAACTATTTTAATATTTTTTCCTATTTTAATATTTTAGTTAAAAATAGCAAGTTAAAGCGTTAAGCTATATTTTTCACTTTAGATTATTTAAAAAATAATGCTAGGAAAGGATTGTTAAAATGAAATATAAAATAAATAGTAATATCCCGAGTAAAGATATGGTTAATCAGGATAAACATAAAAAAATAAAAACAGGATCTAATTCAATATATACAATTAATGTTAAAAAAAATAAGAAGAAAAGAATCTTATTATTTTCGTTGTATTTATTAGCATTTGGTTCTACAACAGTTACTACAATATTACTCTTACATACTACTGCTGCTTTCAATAATTCTGAATTTAATCCTAATTCTAATAATAAATTATGAGATGATTATTATCAAAAACATCATCGTAACTCTAAACCTATTAGTTTAAATTCTACTATTGCTTATTTTATTAAATCAACAAATATTGTTAATTTTAATGTTATTGAAAATCCTGCTGATAATGGTAATATTGATTTTACAAATGTTTTAAGTAGTATTGATAATAATTTACAAAAAACTGATCCTAAAATTGAAAGTGATATTGATAATGATAATTCAAATTTATTACCAATTAATTTTTTCTTAAATGCTAATTATAATCCAGCAGTTAAGTTTACTGTTGGTAAGGATAAAAAACCGATAACTAATACTTCTTTTATTTTGCCAAAGAACTTTAATGAGTCTAAAAGTTATGTTTTAAATTTAACAACTAATGATCAAGCATCAATTTTTGGTATTGAAAATACTAACATTAATATCGAAATTAATATTAATATTATAAATCAAGTTGCAATTAATATTGCTAGTTTACCAGTTAACTTTCCTGATAAAATTATTAATATTACTAATCCTGAAAATGCTACTATTGATTCAATAAAAGATAAATGATTAATTCCAACAATTCAAGATCAATTTGCAACAACTTTAAGTAAAGCATTAAATGTACCCAAAAAAGAAATTAAACCTAGTTATTACAAAATTGAATTTCAAAATGGTTCAGAATCACAAAACTTTACTAAAAGTGTTCCTGTTCAATTTTCAATTACATCTTTAGATAATAATCCTTGAAACTTTACAGGAAAAAAAGATGATTGCACTATAAATGTTAAAAATGATATTGCTGATTTAAGTAGTATGAAAGAATTAACTAATGAAATTGAAGCACAATATAATAATGATAAAGATAATAAAAACTTTCAAATTACTTTAGATAATCAAAAAGATAAAAATGGTAACTATATTAATGCTGATGTTAGTTTATCAGAAGATAATCTTAAATTTATTAATGATCAAATTATTAAAGGTGTTCAAACAATTTGTCAAAATTATTTCCAAAAAAATTATTCAGATCTTAATATTGAAGATAGTGATTATACAATATCAACAAATTTAAAAGTTGGTGATAATATCTTTAATAATAAGTTAGGTAAAAATATTGAAATAAAAATAACTGCTAGTCCTAATGATCATAAATTAACAAAAAGTTTAGATAGCATTAAGGCAATTGTTCATGGTCATAATAAAAATAATATTACCGGTAATTATTCTTCACCAAATGATTTTGCATTAAAAGGTATTTGATTAAAAGATGGTCAAGATGCAAATATTTTACAAGAAGGTCAACATTTTTATGAACAAGATAATTTATTAGGTAATTGAATTACTAATAAAGATAGTTTATTAAATACAATTAATAACAATTCTTATCGTCCAGTTGAGAATGCATTTACTGGACAGTTCACTATTAATTATTTATTAGATGGTGACACAAAACCAAGTGGTATGTCAGTTGATATTAGTAAAGATATTAAAGTTGGTAAGGTAAATAATTTCTGAGATTTAATTACTCAAACAAAAAGTATTTTTCTAGAAACCGATGTTGCAGTAACAACAAAATCGGGTTGAGAGTTAAATAATGTAAAACTAGTATTTACTGACAGCGAAACACAACCAACTAAAGATAATACACTTTATATTCTTGATTTATCAGAAAGATTTGCTGGCAAAACTATTAGTGATCGTGCTAGTTTAACATTCCCTGATTTTAATTTTAATTTTAATTACCAGTTAGTAAGTTAAAAAAAGGAAAAAATAATATGAAACAATTACTAATCATTTTAAGTACATTAACAACATTAACTTTAACAAGTGGTAGTATTATTAATACTATTGATGATACTAGTACTACCATTAATAAATTATTAGCAAATAAATCATCAATAAGTGATTCTGTAACTTCATTATTTAATAATCAATATGGTTATTTAAATGATAGTGATATAATAACTAATCAATCAATAACTGATCATAAATATTATAGTTATGATACTAGTCATGCTAATTATTTATTAAGTGATGGTAAGACATCAGCACGAACATTATTTACTGTTGATAATAAAGGTGAATTAGTTTATAAAAAAGATGCTATAATACCAGCAAAAGATAAAGTTGATGTTAATAATACTAAACAAGAAATGTTTAGTCATAAAAAAATTGATAGTGTTAATAATATTTATAATCCATATAGTAAAAGTGAATATTCTAACAAATATTTTAGTGGTGATAATACTGATTGACAATATATTCAATTTGGTGGAGTTGAAAAACATATTGATATTTCACAACAAGTAGGTGCTGATAAAGTTGAACATAGCAATAGTTTAAGTGAAACATTAGGTTTATATTATATTGCAAAAGCAGCACGTGAAAATAAAATTACTAAAGTAGTAGCTGTTAATTTAGGAAGATATTTTATGAGTCAAACAAGTATTAAAGATAGTTTTAATAAAGATTTAACTAGTAAAATTATTAATTTAATTAGTACTAATAATAATATTTGGCTTTTCTCCCTTTATGTACTATTTTAATTTTATCACATAAATGCTGAGAAAAGCCTATCTACGGACTTCTCCCCACATTTTTAAATCAAACATAGAATTACAGTTTCAAAACTAGGTATCTTGTTGAATTTATATGCAGCTTCTTTAGCATATAAATGAACATGATGTTTTGCAACTTTGATATGTGTTTTAAATGTTATTCTTATATGTTTTCAAACTGATTCAATTTGGTTGGTATTTACACCAATTTTTGAAACATAGCCATCTTGATGGTTAACTGTTTCATGCTTAGTGAAAACTGATTTAAAATCGCAATATCCTTTTCAAGAATCAGTATATACAAGACATTTTGAAGAAATGTGGTTTTTTGCAAACTGCAAAAGATTTTTACTCTTTGCGTTTTTCAATACTTTCACAATTAAATTATTGGTTGTTTTTTGATAAATGCCAACAATCAAGGTTTTATTCACCAAGGATCTTCCTTGTTTTTTAAAACCCATATGTGAAAGATACATTTCATCAATTTGCACTGTACCTTCAACAATAAATTGAGGTTTTTGTTTTGCAATACGTGTTCTGATTTTATGAGTCATTCTTCAAGCAGTTTTCAAAGTCACTCCCAATTCTTTTGCAATATCTGTTGATGGAATTCCATGTTTGGTGTTTATTCATCTAAAGATAAGATAAAACCAAGATGTTAAAGATGTTTGTGACCTTGAAAATATGGTGCCTGTGAGAATGCTAAATGTTTGATTACATTTTAAACATCTCATTCTTTTTAAATCAGAAGTATTCAAATTAAAACTAAAACACCTAATACATTTGTTTTCTTTCAAATTTGCTATATATGCAAGACATTGCTGTTCACTTTGAAAAGCATTGTTGAATTCATTCAGTTTCATTATTCCCTCCACAAGTACATGTGGGGAGAAGTCCGTAATATTTTTAATTTTATATATGATTCACCAATGAACGTAAATGATAAAAATTATTCAATCAATTATATTTGTGATAGTAATAATAATATAATTTCTATTTATTATACAAAATGAAATAATGATAATCTTGTTTCAAATATCAATGTTAAAACTTATGAAAGTTATAGTGGAAATAATGATTATGGTATGTGATATTATGGACCTACAACTGTTATTAGTAATTTTACGCAAGATGGTAAGATTGCTAGCTGAAAAGATTTTATTACTATATATCCAACATTAACTTTTGATGATAATTCATTTTTTTCTGTTTATTGTCAATATGGTAAGGAACAATATAGTGGTTCAAAATTAAGCATTGATACTTCTAAAATTGATACTAGTTACAATTTTAATCATAACTTTTGATCAGTAAGTGTTAATCATGATGGAGGAATATTTGGGGCTCATGTTGAAATAAAAGCTGATGCACAAATTTGACATGATGATCATAATATTTATATTAGTTATAGATGATATGAATATTCTAAATTTGCAACGGAAGGTGCTTTTTTCTCAACTACACTAAATCAATAATCTTTTATTAACATTATGAAATAAAATTTATAAAATGTTATATCTATTATTATAGATTAATAAGATATTTTAATTTATAAAAAATATTATTTTAGGATACTAAAAATAGAAAGGAAAAATACAATGAAACAATTATTAATTACTTTAAGTACATTAACAACATTAACTTTAACAAGTAATAGTATTATTAATACTATTGATGCTACTAATACTACCATTAATAAATTATTAGCAAATAAATCATGAATAAGTGATTCTGTAACTTCATTATTTAATAATCAATATGGCTATTTAAATGATAGTGATATAATAACTAATCAATCAATAACTGATCATAAGTTTTATAGTTATGACACATCAGCTTTAAAAAGTTATACTTTTGCTAATGCAAGAGATGTTTTTTTAGTAAATAATGAAGGAAATTTAATTTATAATCCTGATGTTATTATTCCTGCTGATCAAAAATTAAATATTGAAAATACGATGCAAGAAATGATTAGTCATAAAAAAATAACTACAGTTAAAGCAAATTACAATTCTTATAGTAATAGTCAGTATTCATCTACCGATTTTAGTGGTGATAATACTGATTGACAATATATTCAATTTGGTGGTGTTAATAAACATATTGATATTTCCCAACAAGCAGGTGCTGATAAAGTTGAACATAGCAATAGTTTAAGTGAAACATCAGGTTTATATTATATTGCAAAAGCAGTAATTGAAAATAAGATTAGTCAGTCAGTTGCTATTAATTTGGGAATATATTTTATAGCACAAAGTAGTTTAAAAGGAAAAATTAATAATGACTTAATTACTAAAATTATTGATTTAATTATTAATAATAAATATGTTTATAATTTTATGTTAAATATGCCATTTTCAAATGATGATACGAGTTATGCCATTAGTTATATTTTTGATCATAATAATAATATTATTGAGTTAAATTATAATCATTATAGTTACGAAAAAAGTAATACAAGTAATTTTGAAACTCATGTTAGTCCTGGTCCTTTTGCTTCAGTTGATTATACAGGTGATATTTATATTAATTATCAAGATTTATATTATTTAATTAATAATCAAAATAATTGAGATGTAATTTATAAGTATTTTACTAATGGAAACTTATTTGATTATAGTAATATGGAGCATGAAATTGGTGATAATTGAACTTTTAAAAATTTTTGAAATTCTATATTTAAAGATAATTTAACAAAATTTTTAAATAATGTGGGTTTTAATGGAATAATAATTCATATTGACTGTTATGGTACAGATATATGACATCCTTCATTAGTTGATAAATTTTATATTAAAAGTATTTCTCAATGAAATTAAATACTTACATACTAAATTTACTTTTTAAAATGAGCATTTTATTAATCTTCTTAAATAAAATTAATAAAGTGTTATATTTAGTATAGATTAGCCAGATATTTTTTATAAAATAATTTTTAGTAAACTTAAAACGAAAGGAGAATGTAACATGAAACAATTACTAATGACATTAAGTACATTAACAACATTAACTTTAACAAGTAATAGTATTAATAATACTATTGATGTTGCTAACACTACTGTTAATAAACTATTAACAAATAAATTATCAATAAGTGATTCTGTAACTTCATTATTTAATAATCAATATGGTTATTTAAGTAGTAGTGATTGAATTACTAATCAAATAGATAATAACTATTATAGTTATGATACTAGTCATGCTGATTATCCATTAAGTGATGGTAAGACATTAGCACGAACATTATTTACTGTTGATAATAAAGGTGAATTAATTTATAAAAAAGATGCTATGATAACAGACAAAGATAAAGTTGACGTTAATAATACTAAACAAGAAATGATATTTCATCGTAAAGTTGCTACTATTAATAATCCAACGGAAATGTTTAGTAATCTGTGTAACTTACAAAAATAACTATGTTTAATTAATTCTAGTAAATATAATTAAATGACTAGAAAGAGTGAGTTACAGATGGCTAAAAAAGATAACTTTAATAATAATGATCCAATATCAAAAGCAGTAGATTTATTACTATAAAATACTGAAGATTTAACAACAGTTTTTAAACCTGGCGGTTTATATAAAGAATTAACAAAAAGATTAGTTGAAAAAATGTTGAATTCTGAAATGCAAAATTATTTAGGATATGAAAAAAATCAACATAGTACTACTGAAAATTCTCGTAATGGTACAAGTTCAAAAAAATTAATAACTCAACAAGGTAAAATTGAAATTGATGTACCAAGAGATCGCAATAGTAATTTTACTCCTGTAATAGTTCCTAAAAGGCAAAGAAGATTTGATGGTTTTGATCAACAAGTTCTTTCCTTGTATGCAAAAGGAATGACATTATCTGACATTAGAATGCAGTTGCAAGAGTTATATCATGGTGCTGATATTAGTGAAAGTGTTATTAGTCAAATTACTGATGATGTTATTGATGATGTTAAAGCATGACAAAATCGACCATTAGAAAGTATTTATCCTATTGTTTATTTTGATTGTATAGTAGTTAAAGTACGACAAGATAAACGGATTATTAACAAATCAGTTTATATAGCATTAGGATTTGATTTAGAAGGCAAAAAAGATGTTTTAGGATTATGAATTAGTGAAAATGAAGGTTCTAAGTTTTGATTATCTAATTTCACAGAAATGAAAAATCGTGGCTTAAATGATATTCTTATTGCTTGTAGTGATAATTTAACAGGCATGTCAGAAGCAATACAATCAGTTTATCCTAAAACAGAACATCAATTATGCATTGTTCATCAAATTAGAAATAGTTTAAAATATGTTTCATACAAACATCGAAAAGGTCTAGTTGCAGATTTAAAACCAATTTATAGTGCATGTAGTGAAGAACAAGCAATGCAAGCTTTAGAATCGTTTGAAAGTAAATGAAATAAACAATATCCTCAAATTACTAAATCTTGATATAAAAATTGAGATAATTTAATGGTTTTTATTAGTTATCCAGTAGAAATCAAAAGAGTGATTTATACTACAAATGCTATTGAATCTGTTAATAGTCAATTACGAAAAATCATCAGAAATAAAAAAGTTTTTCCTAATGATATGGCAGTTTTCAAAATATTTTACTTGGCAATTGAAAATGGAATGGCAACCTTTTTTAGGACTATTTTTTGGTAGACATTTGTTTTTGATAATTAACTGGAGTTAAGTAGTTTAAAGTGCTGTGAATTCTTATGTTGTTATATCAATTGATGTAATCAAATAATTCTAATTTTAATTTGATTAATGATGTAAAATTTTTATCATTAATAAATTCGTTTTTGAAAGTTTTAAAGGTTGCTTCAGCAACAGCGTTATCATAAGGACAACCTTTTTTGCTTAAAGAGCGATTAATATTGAATGCTAGTAAAAGTTTATCAATAATTTTATTATTAAATTCATTACCGCGATCACTATGAAATATTTGAATATCTTTTAAACAGCGATTTGAGTGCATAAATGCTTGATATACTAATGATGCATCTTTTTTAGTACCTACACTATGTCCAATTATTTCGCGGTTAAATAGGTCAATTAATAAACAAATATAGTTTCACTTACCATTTACTTGAACATAAGTTAAATCACTAACAATAACTTCATTTTTAACTCTATTATTAAAGTTTCTATCAACAAGATTGTTTATTGGACTATCGTTAACTTTGTTATTATGATTTTTGTATGATAATTTAGTGTATTTTGATATTAAATTATGTTTATTCATAATTTCTTTAATTTTTCGTCTTGATAAATAAATTTCTTGGTTTTCTAGAATGACTTTTAATCTTCTAGTACCATAAACTTCTTTATTTTCTTTAAAAGCACTAATAACAGCTTCATCATAAATATTATTTTTGATTTTATTTTCTTTTTTCTTTAAATTAAAATAATATGTTGATTTAGAGATTTTTAAAAAATGACACATTGTGCGAATTTTATATTTAACTTTATTTTTGACAATAATTTCTATTTTCTGCCTATTATTAGTGCTGCTTGCTTTAAAATATCATTTTCCATTCTTAATTGTTTTAATTCTTTTCTTAATTTAATTAATTCATTTTCTTCAACAGAACGATTATCTTTAGTTTTAAAACTACCTGAATTAGTAAATTGCTTAATTCAATTGTAAGTAGCTGCTCTTGTAACATTATATTCTTTAGCAAGGCAAGATACTGATTTGCCACTTTGATATAAAGCTACTATTTGTTTTTTAAATTCATCGGTATATGAGTTAATATTGGCCATAATTATAGTTCCTTTCTTTGTTCACTTGTCTACGTAATTAGTGTCCAATAAAGTGTAACCCATCCATGGTTTTATCTTATCTTTAGATGAATAAACACCAAACATGGAATTCCATCAACAGATATTGCAAAAGAATTGGGAGTGACTTTGAAAACTGCTTGAAGAATTACTCATAAAATCAGAACACGTATTGCAAAACAAAAACCTCAATTTATTGTTGAAGGTACAGTGCAAATTGATGAAATGTATCTTTCACATATGGGTTTTAAAAAACAAGGAAGATCCTTGGTGAATAAAACCTTGATTGTTGGCATTTATCAAAAAACAACCAATAATTTAATTGTGAAAGTATTGAAAAACGCAAAGAGTAAAAATCTTTTGCAGTTTGCAAAAAACCACATTTCTTCAAAATGTCTTGTATATACTGATTCTTGAAAAGGATATTGCGATTTTAAATCAGTTTTCACTAAGCATGAAACAGTTAACCATCAAGATGGCTATGTTTCAAAAATTGGTGTAAATACCAACCAAATTGAATCAGTTTGAAAACATATAAGAAGAACATTTAAAACACATATCAAAGTTGCAAAACATCATGTTCATTTATATGCTAAAGAAGCTGCATATAAATTCAACAAGATACCTAGTTTTGAAACTGTAATTCTATGTTTGATTTAAAAATGTGGGGAGAAGTCCGTAGATAGGCTTTTCTCAGCATTTATGTGATAAAATTAAAATAGTACATAAAGGGAGAAAAGCCTTATTTTTAATCATTCATTTTGGAAGTGATAATTTATATTCAACATAATCAATAAGAATAGATTGTGGTTTATCTTTAACAATTTGTTCTTTTTTAAATTCTATTTGCATAATAATCCTTTCCTAATATGTTCTGTTGCTTCTAGCATAAAGAACATATATTTTGATTTTTAGATTATTAATAATACTACTATTCGTTTTATTCATTTCAGCAATTCTGGGCTCAAAAATAAATTATGAAATTTTAAAAAACATTGAGGCATTCGATTCAATATTTATTTAATTTGTGTTTAACAAATTAATATTTTAATTGAACCGGCACCGCTCAATTTTTTTTACAAGTTTGAAATTTATTTTCTCGCCCAAAAAATTTTTCAAAAAAAATAAAAAATAAAACCAACACTTGCTCACTGGAGAGTGGCAAGGTTGGTTAAATAAAGAATAGAATTAATACAATAGGTCCCTACAACAGGTCTATATATACTAGTTTCCAATTCGCTCCCACCCCAAGAATTACCATTAATGGTTAGTATAATTTATTAGGTATCACTCCACTTTTTATTTATCCATGCAAGTCCACATGCTAGCTACTATTTTTAACAACTGTGTTGTAGTTCACTTTTTTAGTTCCCTAACACGTGTTGATAATAGCGTTAAAGATGGTTATTAATTATTAACTTTCTCCTACTTGGTCACTGCGTGTAGTAGATATTTAAAGGGTGCTAATAATAAAAAATTTTAAAATTTTACAATTACAAAAAAAGACAAGATTTTTATTCTCGTCTTTTGTCATTTATTTTTAATTCAAGGGTTAAAAAAATTAGGAAGTTATTTTTATAATATATTATATTGAATAAAATTTGTTAAATTTGTTATTCGCCCAATTAAATTAATTAAGCACTTGTTGTTTGCTTTTGGTTTTTACCGTTACTTTCTCATAATAAATCAAAGGCTTTATTACGTTTTAGGGTAGTAGTCACTAAACTTAAATCTTTAATATTTGCTTTAACTTCTTCAATGCTTATTTTAAATTGGTCGGCAAATGTTGTTAATTGTTTTTGAACTTCTTCTTCGGTAATTTCTATTTTTTCTTGTTTAATAATTTCTTCAATAACTAAAAAATTCTGAAGTTGCATAATTGCATCCTTTTTTATTTCATTAATAATTTCTTCATGAGATAAACCGGTTGCTGCCATATAGTTTTCAATTGTAAAGTTTTGATTAGATAATTGTTTTTTAAATTCATTTTCTAAACGTTCAGTTTCATTTTTAACAGCAAAATTTGGAATTATTATTTTTGAATCTTTAACAATTTTAGCAATAAGTTCTTCCATAAATTGTTCCTTAATTGTCATTGTTTTTTGTACTTCAATTTGTTTTTTAATATTTTCTAATAATTGTTCAGTAGTAGTAATATCTGGAATGTTAACATCTTTTACTAATTCTTCTAAATCTTCATTAATAACTTTTGTTTTTATTTCGTTTAATTCAATTTCAAATTGTACTAATTGACCTTTTAAATTTGGAACATGATAATCTTCTGGGAAAGTTACTTCAATAGTTTTTTTAGATTTAGGTTCCATACCGATCATTCCTTCTTCAAAACCAGGAATAAATTTACCAGAACCAATTTCTAATTCCATGTTTTTAGCTTCACCGCCAGGGAATTTTTTACCTTCTAAAAAACCAGTAAAATTAAAAACCGCAGTATCACCTTTTTCTAATTTTCCTTTTTCTTTTGGATTAAAAATAGCAAAACGATCTTGTAATAGTTTAATTTGAGTATCAATTTCTTCTTGATTAACAGTTGCTACAGGTTTTACTATATCAATAGCACGATATTTACCAATAGTAATTTCTGCTGGTAAATCAAATACAAACATTATTTCACACTCTTTAATAGTATATTTTTCCACATTAACTTCGGGTTGATTAGTAGGCATTAAGTTAGGTTTTTGTTTTAAGGCAAAATCATAAGCAATAGTAATAACTGCTTTAGTTGCTGTTTGTAAAGTTTGTTCTTCAGTTACATGTTTTTTAGCCATTTTAGTAGGAACTTTTCCTTTACGAAATCCAGGAATTTCTACTTGTGCAATCAATTTATTTTCAGCTTTTGCCAATTGATCTTTTCAAGTTTTAGCATCAATGGTAACATGTCATTTTCCAAGACCATTTTTTTCATCTTTTATAATATTTAATGTCATTTTTCAAATCTCTCCTTATGTAATTTGTTGTTGAATCATAATACTTAAGTATTTTTTTATTAAAGTAGTAGTAGTTTTAAATTTTTTAGCACTTTCTACCAATTTTACACTAATAAATTGGAAACTACAAGCACGAATATACAAAGCAGCTGCTAATGCTGCTGCTTGATTTTTATTAGGTAATGTTGGAAACAAATTCTCAAAATAACTATCCAATAAAAACAAGCAAATACCATAAATACCTGGATTATCAATATGAACTTCATCTTCAAATATTTTTGTAATCTTTAAATAAACGAGTGATTCTTGTCATTGTGTTATTTTTTTTGGATTAATTTTAAATGTATCATGACCTTTTATTACTTCTATTTCTTCATCAATACCTTGATTATTTAATATAAATAATAGTTGTGTTTTATTTATATTATTTATATTTTTATTTGTAAGATAAATCTTAATTGTTGGAAAAATTAACCTAGCATTATGACTTTGTAAATAATAAAATGCCACCGGATGAAGATCTTCATCAAATGGATTCATTAATACATGACTTATTCTCTCTAAATTTCACTCATGACTTTCATTTTTACTATTTAATCTAATATGAGTAGTAATATTATGATGTAACTCTTGTAATGTAACTTCATGATGAATAGGAATATAAGGCATCTCTAATTCATGTTTGACCAACTTCATTGCTTGATCTCATTTATTTTCACTAATGAGGTGGTTAATTTTACCAATAATGTCTTGATAATAATTGTCATTATTTATCATTATTTAGTTAAACCTTCTTAGTATTTTAAAATTTAATGGCGCCCACGAGAAGATTCGAACTTCTGACCCCCGCCTTAGAAGGGCGGTGCTCTATCCACTGAGCTACGTGGGCATAACATTTACCATAAGTAATCTTAACTTGTTTGATTAAAAAATGCAATTATTAATTGGCTACTTTTCAATAAAATAATAATAATAATAATATATTTAATATTATTTTGATATTTCATTATGTACCTTTAAGTAATATTTTTTTTAAAAAAAATAAAATATTTTCATTTTTTTATACGGACTTCTCCCCACATGTACTTGTGGAGGGAATAATGAAACTGAATGAATTCAAAAATGCTTTTCAAACTGAACAGCAATGTCTTGCATATATAGCAAATTTGAAAGAAAACAAATGTATTAGGTGTTTTAGTTTTAATTTGAATACTTCTGATTTAAAAAGAATGAGATGTTTAAAATCTAATCAAACATTTAGCATTCTCACAGGCACCATATTTTCAAGGTCACAAACATCTTTAACATCTTGGTTTTATCTTATCTTTAGATGAATAAACACCAAACATGGAATTCCATCAACAGATATTGCAAAAGAATTGGGAGTGACTTTGAAAACTGCTTGAAGAATGACTCATAAAATCAGAACACGTATTGCAAAACAAAAACCTCAATTTATTGTTGAAGGTACAGTGCAAATTGATGAAATGTATCTTTCACATATGGGTTTTAAAAAACAAGGAAGATCCTTGGTGAATAAAACCTTGATTGTTGGCATTTATCAAAAAACAACCAATAATTTAATTGTGAAAGTATTGAAAAACGCAAAGAGTAAAAATCTTTTGCAGTTTGCAAAAAACCACATTTCTTCAAAATGTCTTGTATATACTGATTCTTGAAAAGGATATTGCGATTTTAAATCAGTTTTCACTAAGCATGAAACAGTTAACCATCAAGATGGCTATGTTTCAAAAATTGGTGTAAATACCAACCAAATTGAATCAGTTTGAAAACATATAAGAAGAACATTTAAAACACATATCAAAGTTGCAAAACATCATGTTCATTTATATGCTAAAGAAGCTGCATATAAATTCAACAAGATACCTAGTTTTGAAACTGTAATTCTATGTTTGATTTAAAAATGTGGGGAGAAGTCCGTAGATAGGCTTTTCTCAGCATTTATGTGATAAAATTAAAATAGTACATAAAGGGAGAAAAGCCTTTTTATATTATAATATTTTTTGTAATTTAATAATTGTTAATTACTAATATAGAAATTATTTATATATTAGGATTTTTATTAAATTAAATATTGAAAAAGAAAAGGAAGAAAAGTATTATGCCTAGTGAAATAAGTACAAAAAGAAAAGTAATTGCTGGTGTCACAATAACTACAGGAACATTAACAACAACTGCAGGAATAACAACAGCTTGTGTTGCTGCAGCACCTATGACTGGTGGTGCTTCATTATTACCAGTTGCTATTGGTACAACTTTAATAGCTGGTGGAATGGCTACTACTACAAATTTTGGAAGAAAAGAATCAAGAATTAACAAATTTTTAAGAACAAATCCTACTATCCCCACAGTAAGAGTATCAAAAGAAAATGTTAATCCTAATGACATTAAAGAATCACGATTTAAGGAATTTTTAAGATTAAGTGGTTTTGTTTCTACAAAAAAAGTATCAAAAGCAAATATTACTCCTGATTACATTAGAGTATCTAATGAACTAGCAAATTCATCAAAAGAACCAGTTATGAGAACCAGAAGTTTAACAGTAACTTCTGTCTAAAAAAAACAAATTACATATTCATTTAAAAAATATTAAACGGACTTCTCCCTACATGTACTTGTGGAGGGAATAATGAAACTGAATGAATTCAACAATGCTTTTCAAACTGAACAGCAATGTCTTGCATATATAGCAAATTTGAAAGAAAACAAATGTATTAGGTGTTTTAATTTTAATTTGAATACTTCTGATTTAAAAAGAATGAGATGTTTAAAATGTAATCAAACATTTAGCATTCTCAAAGGCACCATATTTTCAAGGTCACAAACATCTTTAACATCTTGGTTTTATCTTATCTTTAGATGAATAAACACCAAACATGGAATTCCATCAACATATATTGCAAAAGAATTGGGAGTGACTTTGAAAACTGCTTGAAGAATGACTCATAAAATCAGAACACGTATTGCAAAACAAAAACCTCAATTTATTGTTGAAGGTACAGTGCAAATTGATGAAATGTATCTTTCACATATGGGTTTTAAAAAACAAGGAAGATCCTTGGTGAATAAAACCTTGATTGTTGGCATTTATCAAAAAACAACCAATAATTTAATTGTGAAAGTATTGAAAAACGCAAAGAGTAAAAATCTTTTGCAGTTTGCAAAAAACCACATTTCTTCAAAATGTCTTGTATATACTTATTCTTGAAAAGGATATTGCGATTTTAAATCAGTTTTCACTAAGCATGAAACAGTTAACCATCAAGATGGCTATGTTTCAAAAATTGGTGTAAATACCAACCAAATTGAATCAGTTTGAAAACATATAAGAAGAACATTTAAAACACATATCAAAGTTGCAAAACATCATGTTCATTTATATGCTAAAGAAGCTGCATATAAATTCAACAAGATACCTAGTTTTGAAACTGTAATTCTATGTTTGATTTAAAAATGTGGGGAGAAGTCCGTAGATAGGCTTTTCTCAGCATTTATGTGATAAAATTAAAATAGTACATAAAGGGAGAAAAGCCATATTAAATTATAATTCATAAAATGAATAATATAACAAAAATAATTAATTTATATTATAATTATTTTATAATTTAATAAATGTTCATACCTAATATAGAAATTATTTATATATTAGGATTTTTATTAAATTAAATTTAAATGAAAAGGACAAAGATTAAAAGATATGCCTACAGAAAATCAAATATTATTTAGCAAAGCAGAACTTAAAGGACTTACTAAAACACAAATACAATCATTTACAAACACTGTCAATAAACAAGAAATTGATAAATTTATTTTAAGTATCATTAAAGCAAATGATAATAATGGGTTACCAATTTGAAGACAATTATTGCAACTATTAAGCCCATATCAAGTTTCAACAATTAATTCCAACTTAATTCCCTTATTTACAAAAAATAATTTACTGCTTTATGCTTTTTCAAAAAAACAAATGAAAGCACTTACAAAAATACAAATACAAGCATTTACAACAGAACAAATAAAAAATTTCAGTTATAATAAGTTTTCACTACTAGAAAAAGGAATAAGAAAAGCATTAAAAACAATTAATAATCAATTAACAATAGAATATGATTTTTATGAATTTAAATTTCAAATTGAATCATTAACTCCAAAACAATTAGAATGATTTACTTCTAATCAAAAGGCAGCATTTACCAAAGAACAAATACAAGTGTTTACAAAAGAACAAAAAAAATCTTTTAATAAACCATCTATACAAACAAGAAATCAACAATTAAATTCAAATTTTAATGTGAATAATATAAATGCTATTTTTGAAACCGAAACATTACCTAAAACAAATAATCCAATAACACCTTCATGATAAAAAGTAATGCCTAATATTTAGGCATTACTTTTTATTGTAATTAAATTATTTTGTTTTTATTTTTTTTTATAACTAAAATTTCATACTTTTTTTATATAAGAATAAGAATAAGAATTTTAATTAAGTTATAATTAAAATATGAAATTTGATTAAACATTAGAATAATGATTTAATATATTTTAATTAAAATATAGTTATTATTGTTAATTATTTAGTATTAAGAGAGGGAAAAATATATGAACCAAGATTTGCAAAAACTTTTCCATGAAATGGATTTTAATGATGTTAATAATGAATTTAATCATGCCACTATTAAAAAAGTACAATATTTTCATCATAATCAACAAGTAATAATTACCATCAATTTACCTAATTTTCTAACAACTACTACTTTAAAAAGTTTTGAACAACATTTTGAAAAATTACCTTTTTCGAATATTAGTGTCGATTTTAATGTTTCTCTTACTGCTGATGAATCAACTGTATTAACATATTTTCATTATATTAAAACTCATAAATTACAACTATTAGCTGGCATTTATTATTCTTTACCCGACTCAGCAATTAATTATAAAAATAATATTATTACCATTACTATTCATAATAGTATTGAAGAGAAATTAATAACTAATGAATTTTTACAATTTATTAATTACTTTCAACAATATGGTTTTAAAAAAATTCAATTAAAAACTAAAATAAATAAAGCAGAGCAACCATTTATTAGTTATGAAAATGAATCTAAAACAGAAATTAGCAAAATTACCAACAATTTAAAAACTAAAATTACTAAAAATAATGTAAGTAAAAATTTTAGTACCACTACTTATCGCAAAAAAGCAAAAGTTAATTTAGAAATAACAGACCCAACTCATAGCATTAAAGATATCATTGGCGACGAACCCAATATTATTATTAGTGGTAAAGTTTTTAAAATTAATAAATTTTTAACCAAAACTCAAAAATGATTTTATTCATTTTGAATTACTGATTATAGCGATGCAATTACTTGCAAAGCATTTATTAATAGCGATCAACCAGATGAGAAATTTGATAATATTAAAGTTGATGATTGAATAAAAATTAATGCTAATAGTCGTTATGATAATTATAGTAAAGAACAAGTACTATGAATTGATGATTTAATTATCGATTTAAATAATAAAAATGCTAACAATAATGATGATGCTAAAACTAAAAGAATTGAATTTCATACTCATACTAAAATGAGTGCTATGGATGGTATTACTTCAGCAAGTGATTATATCAATCAAGTAGCTAAATGAGGACACCAAGCAATTGGTTTTACTGATCACTTAAATGTACAAGCATACCCAGATATTGCTAATGCTGCTAAAAAACATCCAAACTTAAAAGTAATGTATGGTGTTGAAATGGATTTAATCCCCGATAATATTAGTATTACTAAAAATAATATTAATACATCATTATTAGATTTAGAATACATTGTTCTTGACTTAGAAACAACTGGTTTATCAACCAATTATCACGAAATTATTGAATTTGGTTATACAATTGTTAAAGACAATATGATTTTAAAACAAGATACAATTTTAATTAAACCAAATAATCCCATACCTGAACATATTACTGAACTTACTAGTATTACCAATGTTATGCTAAAAGATAAACAAACATTACAACAAATATTGCCAACAATTATTGAAATAATTGGTAATAAAACAATAGTTGCTCATAATGCTAACTTTGACTTTGGTTTTTTACAAGCAGCAATGAAACAATTGGGTTTCATGCCTTTAAATAATCCTGTCATTGATACTTTGCAATTATCTAGAGCAATTCTACCACAACTAAAATATTATCGATTAGGTACTATTTGTCGTACTTATGGCATTAAATATGATGATGAAATTGCTCACCGTGCTGATTATGATGCTAATGTATTAGCACAAGTATTTTTAAAAATGTTACAACAATTAAAAACAGAATTTAATTGTATTAATTTACAAGAAATTAATAACTTAATTAATGAACAAATTAATTATAAACTTCGTGGTGAACATATTACTATTTTTGCAAAAAATCAATTAGGTTTAAAAGATTTATATCAATTAGTTTCACTATCTCATACAAAGTATTTTTATAAAACACCAAAAATCATATCAGAAGCAATTAATGAAAATAGAAAAGAATTATTAATTGGTAGTAGTTGTATAAATGGTGCTGTTTTTGAAACAGCATTAAATAAAAGTGAAGAAGAACTAATTAAAATAATGAAGTGATTTGATTTTATTGAAATCCAACCACCTGCTGTTTATAAACACTTAATACAGTTAGGAAATATTACTAAAGAACAATTACATGATACTATTAAAAAAATTATTAATAATGCCCTTAAATTAAATAAATTAGTAATTGCTACTAGCGATGCCCACTATTTACATCCCCATGAAAAAATATATCGTGATGTTATTATTAATAGCAAAGCAATTGGTGGTTTATTGCACCCATTATTTGATCGTAAAGGTAAAGTTACATCATATCCTGATCAACATTTAAGAACTACTAATCAAATGTTAACAGAATTTAATTTTTTAGATGACCCTAATTTAATTAATGATATTGTTATTAATAATCCTTTGCAATTAGCTAAACAATTTGAAATGATTAAACCAATCAAAGATGCCTTATTTACACCAAGTATTATTAATGTTGATACTAAATTACGTAATCTTTGTTATGAACAAGCATGAAATCGTTACGGTAATCCATTACCAACATATGTAGAAAAACGTTTAACTCGTGAATTAGATGCAATTATTACTCATGGTTTTGCTGTTGTTTATTGAATTGCACACAAATTAGTAGAAAAATCTTTACAAGATGGTTATCTTGTTGGTAGTCGTGGCTCAGTTGGTTCATCTTTAGTAGCTACTTTTGCTAACATTACTGAGGTTAACCCACTACAACCACACTATTTATGTCCACAATGTAAAACTAGTGAATTTATTAGTAATGGTTCTTATAAGTGTGGTTATGATTTACCAAAAAAAATGTGTTCACAATGCAATATTGATTTAATTACTGATGGTCATGATATTCCTTTTGAAACATTCTTAGGATTTGATGGTGATAAAACACCTGATATTGATTTAAACTTTTCTGGTGAATATCAAAATAAAGCTCATGATTTTACTAAAGAAATGTTTGGTGAAGAAAATGTTTTTCGTGCCGGAACAATTTCAACAATTGCTAATAAAACAGCTTATGGTTATGTTAAAGCTTATGCAGAAAAAATTGGTCAATCAGATATGCGTGCAGCAAAACTAGAGTTACTAAGTCAAGGATGTGTTGGAATTAAAAGAACAACTGGTCAACATCCTGGTGGTATTATTGTTGTACCAAAAGAATATAATATTAATGATTTTACACCAATTAATTTTCCAGCTGATGATACTAGTTCTACATGAAAAACTACCCACTTTGATTTTAATGCTATTCATGATAATTTATTAAAATTAGATATTCTAGGTCATGTTGATCCAACAGCATTAAAAATGTTAGAAAATTTAACTGGTATTGATCCAAAAACAATTCCTAATCAAGATGAAAAAGTTTTATCATTATTTTCTAATTTAAGTTCCTTAAATATTGCTAGTGATGATTTACTTGGCGAAAAAACAGGAGCAATTGGTATCCCTGAATTTGGTACTGGTTTTGTTCGTAAAATGTTAAGTGATACATTACCTACTTCATTTTCGGAATTAGTACAAATATCTGGTTTATCACATGGTACTGACGTTTGATTAAATAATGCTGATGAATTAATTTCACAACAAGGTTTAAAACTAAAAGATGTAATTGGTTGTCGTGATGATATTATGACTTATTTAGTATATCAAGGCTTACCAGCAAAAATTGCTTTTAATATTATGGAAGATGTCCGTAAAGGAAAAGGCATTAAACAAGAATATGAAAAGTTAATGCAAGAAAAGAAAGTTCCTAATTGATACATTCAATCTTGCAAAAAAATTAAATATATGTTTCCTAAAGCACACGCTACTGCTTATGTATTAATGGCATGAAGAGTAGCTTGATTTAAAGTTTATTATCCACATGAATATTATGCTACTTATTTTACAACAAGATGCGAAATTTTTGATATTAAAACTATGTTACAAGGTATTGGTGCTATTACTAATAAATTAAAAGATATTAATAACAGATTAAGAAAAAATGATGGTCAAAAAAATACAGTTACTACTAAAGAAAAAGATTTAATCCCATTATTAGAAGTGGCATTAGAAATGAATGCTAGAAATATTAAATTTAGCAATATTAGTTTAGAACATTCTGATGCTAAACTTTTTCAAGTTAAAGTAATAAATGGTGAAAAACAAATTTTACCACCATTTATTACTTTAGATGGATTGGGTGAAATTGTGGCTAATTCAATTGTTAAAGCAAGGAGTGAACAAGCAATTACTTCAAAAAATGATTTACAACTACGAACTAATATTACTAAAACTAATTATCAACTATTAAATAAGTTAGGAGTATTAGAACATTTAGAAGAAAATACACAATTAATGTTAGAATTATAATACAAAGAAAAAAGAAAAGATGTGGGATTATTATGTATAAATTAAGTAACAAAGCCAACTTTTATATACGTTTATCTGCATTAATAATGATAATTTTATTTTTAATTATTGATTTAATTAGTGCAATATATTATCCAATGGAAAAATTTGAACATTTAGGATATGGTGAACGAGTAAGTAACTACTATGCTTTTTTTACTACTGAGAGTAATTATATGGTTGTTATTTATTTTTGTGTTTATTTATTTGATTCTTATTTTCGTGGTACTAAACCAAGTTTTCAAACTCGATTAGCAGTAACTGTTTATATTACTATTACGATGTTAGTATTTTGAATAGGTATTTTCACTGCTGAGCAAGATCCAAAACAATACAGTGCTTATAATTGAATTACAACATTAATTTTACACTTATTAATTCCAATAATTATGATTACTAGTTTTATTGTTACGTCAGGTCATCAATATATTAATATGAAACAACAACATAAAATATATTTATGATTAATTGTTATTTATCCAGCAATTTATTGTATTGTTATTCTAATTAGAGGTCATTTACGTTATTTAGATTTTATAGAAACTGGTCATCCACCAAGAGATACATGATATCCATATTTTTTCTTTGATTATTCAAATGGCGAATATGGATGATTAATCGCTGCTAGTGCTGTTGTTTTTGTTTTTTGTTTAGTTTTCAGTTTACAATATTTTTATATTTGAATTAATAACTTAATGTTCAAACGTTATCAAACTTCTGAACATCTTTTATATGATTTTTATCAAAAAATATTACGTCAACTTAATAAAAAAAAAGAAAAGCAAAATTAAAAAGAAAAGAAAAAAGTAAAAATTTAAAACATATCTTATATTCCTTACATGATAAATATTATTGATATAATTAAAAAAAAGAAAAGTTAGGTGATTGTAATTGAAAATTAACTTGAAAACAATGTTAAAACATGCACAAATTAACAAATACGCAATCCCAAGTTTTAACTTTGATAATTTAGAAATGTTAATTGCAATTACTAATGCAGCCGAAAAACAAAAAGCACCAATATGTTTAATGATAACACCTAACACTATTAATTGTATTGATTTAAAATATGTACTTGCTATTATTAATAATGTTATTAATCGTGCAAAAGTACCATTTTTTTTTACAACTAGACCACTGTCTTGATCCACATTTATGGGAGCGTGTCGAAGATGTCGATAACTAAAAAGTTTTAAAAATAGCTCCTTTCTTTTTTAAACCCTTAAATTAAAAATAAATGACAAAAGACGAGAATAAAAATCTTGTCTTTTTTTGTGTAATTGTAAAATTTTAAAATTTTTATTATTAACATCCTTTAAATATCTACTACACGCAGTGACCAATTAGGAGAAAGTTAATAATTAATAATCTTCTTTAACGCTATTATCAACACGTGTTAGGGAACTAAAAAAGTGAACTACAACACAGTTGTTAAAAATAGTAGCTAGCATGTGGACTTGCATGGATAAATAAAAAGTGGAGTGATACCTAATAAATTATACTAACCATTAATGGTAATTCTTGGGGTGGGAGCGAATTGGAAACTAGTATATATAGACCTGTTGTAGGGACCTATTGTATTAATTCTATTCTTTATTTAACCAACCTTGCCACTCCCCAGTGAGCAAGTGTTGGTTTTATTTTTTATTTTTTTGAAATTTATTTTTGAGCCCATAATTTCTGGAATGAATAAAACTAATAATAGTATTATTAATAATTTAAAAATCAAAATATATGTCCTTTATGCTAGAAGCAACAGGACATATTAGGAAAGGAATTTCAAATCATAATGAAAAAGTATTTTTGTTGAACATGTAAACAAAATAAATTAGATTATTTATTCTTTAATACTAATGATATAAAAACAAGAAAATATTTTTTAAGAGATAAAAATAGTAAAGCAATTTGTTATGACTGTATTTTAAATATTAAGTTAAGTAGGAGGTATAAATATGGATAAAGAATATTTAACTAAAAGAGGAACGATTTGCATACCAGACAGTGATGATATTGAATTTAAAATAGGGCTAATTAAACTGATTGATGATTTAAAAAAAGATAATTTAGTTTGTGGTCATAAAGAATTTATTCAAGAATGTAAATATTGTTGATGTAATTGTGATTTAGAAATTATTAAAACGGTTATTAGAGGTTAACTTAATTAATGCAATATGACTTAATTATTGGAATTGACCCTGCTGGAATTGGTAATAATGGAATGGTTATATATTGAAGTGAAACTAATAATATTGTTTTTAATGAAACATTCAATACATTAACTGTTTTATTAACTAAAAATATGTATAAAGAAAAATTTCAATTAATTAAAGAAAAATTTATTGATAAAAAAATATTAGTTATTGTAGAAAATTTCTTTTTAAGTTCAAAACAATTATTAACTAATCCATTAGCAACACCTAAAATTATTGGTGCATTAATGGTATTAGTACAAGATGTTTTCAACTGAGATTATCTAGAAAACCACCCAAAAAATAAAAATAAAATAACAAATTATAAAGGAAATATAAAATTAACAAAACATGAACAAGATGCTTATAAACATATTCAATATTATTTAAAAAATCATAAAAAAATATTAATTTTTGATAATTATTTAAGTAAATTATAAACATGAAAGAAAAAGCAAATTATGTCAAATTAACAGTAAAACTAAGTAATACTATTGAAGCAAAATATTACGAAAAAGGTAATAAAGAATTATATTATAGTGTTAGAGGTCAATGAAATGGATTAAATTATGTTACTTTAATTTTTAATAAACCAAAATTTTATAAACGATGTATTTTATTAAACAAAAACGATGAAATTATAGTAACTGGTCAAATTTTTAATACTTTAAATATTCCTAAAAATCGTACATTTTGTTCAATTAATGTTAAATGATTTAAAAAATGAAAAGAGTAAAAAATGATATTATGAAAAATTTTATTAATAGTACCAATATTAATAACAAGTATAACACTAATAATAATTTTAATATTTATTATTAAAGAATTAAAAAATGAATATAAAGTATTAAAAATATTAAGTGAAATTTCTAATCAAATTAAAAATAAGGAGAAAAAATAATGACAATAAATGAATTTTTAAACAAATGAAAAGAAGAATGAGAAGGAATTAATATTGGTCATTTTTCAATAAATGGAGATTTTACTTTAAACCTAGATGATATTTGTATTGATAAATATGACTTAAATAAGTTTAAAAAATTGATAAATGATTTTGAAAATAATTTTAAAAATTGAGAAAAAATTGAAAATTGTAATAGTTGTGGAAATATCATATGAGAAGAAAATAAATAATGATAATAAAAATAAAAAAGAATAATAAATGTGGTTATGGTAGAGTTTTTGCTCATAAATGTAATAACTTATGTAAACAAAAACAAAATAAAAGAGTTAGGAAAGAAAGGTTAAATTATGAATAAAGAAAAATTAATGAGGCTTTTTAATAATCTGTGTATCTTTGTTTTACAAAGTTACTAATTTAGATTAATTCTGTCTTCAAATTTTATCATAAAATGAGCAATTGCTGTATTTCAATTTTGAATAGGCTGGATGGGTTACACTTTATTGGACACTAATTACATAGACAAGTGAACAAAGAAAGGAACTATAATTATGGCCAATATTAACTCATATACCGATGAATTTAAAAAACAAATAGTAGCTTTATATCAAAGTGGCAAATCAGTATCTTGCCTTGTTAAAGAATATAATGTTACAAGAGCAGCTACTTACAATTGAATTAAGCAATTTACTAATTCAGGTAGTTTTAAAACTAAAGATAATCGTTCTGTTGAAGAAAATGAATTAATTAAATTAAGAAAAGAATTAAAACAATTAAGAATGGAAAATGATATTTTAAAGCAAGCAGCACTAATAATAGGCAGAAAGTAGAGATTATTGCAAATAATAAATCTAAATATAAAATTCGCACAATGTGTCATTTTTTAAAACTCTCTAAATCAACATATTATTTTAATTTAAAGAAAAAAAATAAAATTCAAAATAATATTTATGAACAAGCTGTTATTAGTGCTTTTAAAAAAAATAAAGAAGTTTATGGTACTAGAAGATTAAAAGTCATTCTAGAAAACCAAGAAATTTATTTATCAAGACGAAAAATTAAAGAAATTATGAATAAACATAATTTAATATCAAAATACACTAAATTATCATTCAAAAATTATCATAATAAAGTCAATGATAGTCAAATAACCAATCTTGTTAATAGAAACTTTAATAATAGAGTTAAAAATGAAGTTATTGTTAGTGATTTAACTTATGTTCAAGTAAATGGTAAGTGAAAATATATTTGTTTATTAATTGACCTATTTAACCGCGAAATAATTGGACATAGTGTAGGTACTAAAAAAGATGCATCATTAGTATATCAAGCATTTATGCACTCAAATCGCTGTTTAAAAGATATTCAAATATTTCATAGTGATCGCGGTAATGAATTTAATAATAAAATTATTGATAAACTTTTACTAGCATTCAATATTAATCGCTCTTTAAGCAAAAAAGGTTGTCCTTATGATAACGCTGTTGCTGAAGCAACCTTTAAAACTTTCAAAACCGAATTTATTAATGATAAAAATTTTACATCATTAATCCAATTAAAATTCGAATTATTTGATTACATCAATTGATATAACAACATAAGAATTCACGGCACTTTAAACTACTTAACTCCAGTTAATTATCAAAAACAAATGTCTACCAAAAAATAGTCCTAAAAAGGGTTGCCATTCCAAGGCAATGTTAATTTTTTTGTTATATTTTCAATTGCCAAGTAAAATATGGCTTTTCTCCCTTTATGTACTATTTTAATTTTATCACATAAATGCTGAGAAAAGCCTATCTACGGACTTCTCCCCACATTTTTAAATCAAACATAGAATTACAGTTTCAAAACTAGGTATCTTGTTTAATTTATATGCAGCTTCTTTAGCATATAAATGAACATGATGTTTTGCAACTTTGATATGTGTTTTAAATGTTCTTCTTATATGTTTTCAAACTGATTCAATTTGGTTGGTATTTACACCAATTTTTGAAACATAGCCATCTTGATGGTTAACTGTTTCATGCTTAGTGAAAACTGATTTAAAATCGCAATATCCTTTTCAAGAATCAGTATATACAAGACATTTTGAAGAAATGTGGTTTTTTGCAAACTGCAAAAGATTTTTACTCTTTGCGTTTTTCAATACTTTCACAATTAAATTATTGGTTGTTTTTTGATAAATGCCAACAATCAAGGTTTTATTCACCAAGGATCTTCCTTGTTTTTTAAAACCCATATGTGAAAGATACATTTCATCAATTTGCACTGTACTTTCAACAATAAATTGAGGTTTTTGTTTTGCAATACGTGTTCTGATTTTATGAGTCATTCTTCAAGCAGTTTTCAAAGTCACTCCCAATTCTTTTGCAATATATGTTGATGGAATTCCATGTTTGGTGTTTATTCATCTAAAGATAAGATAAAACCAAGATGTTAAAGATGTTTGTGACCTTGAAAATATGGTGCCTGTGAGAATGCTAAATGTTTGATTACATTTTAAACATCTCATTCTTTTTAAATCAGAAGTATTCAAATTAAAATTAAAACACCTAATACATTTGTTTTCTTTCAAATTTGCTATATATGCAAGACATTGCTGTTCAGTTTGAAAAGCATTGTTGAATTCATTCAGTTTCATTATTCCCTCCACAAGTACATGTGGGGAGAAGTCCGTAAAATATTTTGAAAACTGCCATATCATTAGGAAAAACTTTTTTATTTCTGATGATTTTTCGTAATTGACTATTAACAGATTCAATAGCATTTGTAGTATAAATCACTCTTTTGATTTCTACTGGATAACTAATAAAAACCATTAAATTATCTCAATTTTTATATCAAGATTTAGTAATTTGAGGATATTGTTTATTTCATTTACTTTCAAACGATTCTAAAGCTTGCATTGCTTGTTCTTCACTACATGCACTATAAATTGGTTTTAAATCTGCAACTAGACCTTTTCGATGTTTGTATGAAACATATTTTAAACTATTTCTAATTTGATGAACAATGCATAATTGATGTTCTGTTTTATGATAAACTGATTGTATTGCTTCTGACATGCCTGTTAAATTATCACTACAAGCAATAAGAATATCATTTAAGCCACGATTTTTCATTTCTGTGAAATTAGATAATCAAAACTTAGAACCTTCATTTTCACTAATTCATAATCCTAAAACATCTTTTTTGCCTTCTAAATCAACTCCTAATGCTATATAAACTGATTTGTTAATAATCCGTTTATCTTGTCGTACTTTAACTACTATACAATCAAAATAAACAATAGGATAAATACTTTCTAATGGTCGATTTTGTCATGCTTTAACATCATCAATAACATCATCAGTAATTTGACTAATAACACTTTCACTAATATCAGCACCATGATATAACTCTTGCAACTGCATTCTAATGTCAGATAATGTCATTCCTTTTGCATACAAGGAAAGAACTTGTTGATCAAAACCATCAAATCTTCTTTGCCTTTTAGGAACTATTACAGGAGTAAAATTACTATTGCGATCTCTTGGTACATCAATTTCAATTTTACCTTGTTGAGTTATTAATTTTTTTGAACTTGTACCATTACGAGCATTTTCAGTAGTACTATGTTGATTTTTTTCATATCCTAAATAATTTTGCATTTCAGAATTCAACATTTTTTCAACTAATCTTTTTGTTAATTCTTTACGGACTTCTCCCCACATGTACTTGTGGAGGGAATAATGAAACTGAATGAATTCAACAATGCTTTTCAAACTGAACAGCAATGTCTTGCATATATAGCAAATTTGAAAGAAAACAAATGTATTAGGTGTTTTAGTTTTAATTTGAATACTTCTGATTTAAAAAGAATGAGATGTTTAAAATGGATGGGTTACACTTTATTGGACACTAATTACATAGACAAGTGAACAAAGAAAGGAACTATAATTATGGCCAATATTAACTCATATACCGATGAATTTAAAAAACAAATAGTAGCTTTATATCAAAGTGGCAAATCAGTATCTTGCCTTGTTAAAGAATATAATGTTACAAGAGCAGCTACTTACAATTGAATTAAGCAATTTACTAATTCAGGTAGTTTTAAAACTAAAGATAATCGTTCTGTTGAAGAAAATGAATTAATTAAATTAAGAAAAGAATTAAAACAATTAAGAATGGAAAATGATATTTTAAAGCAAGCAGCACTAATAATAGGCAGAAAGTAGAGATTATTGCAAATAATAAATCTAAATATAAAATTCGCACAATGTGTCATTTTTTAAAACTCTCTAAATCAACATATTATTTTAATTTAAAGAAAAAAAATAAAATTCAAAATAATATTTATGAACAAGCTGTTATTAGTGCTTTTAAAAAAAATAAAGAAGTTTATGGTACTAGAAGATTAAAAGTCATTCTAGAAAACCAAGAAATTTATTTATCAAGACGAAAAATTAAAGAAATTATGAATAAACATAATTTAATATCAAAATACACTAAATTATCATTCAAAAATTATCATAATAAAGTCAATGATAGTCAAATAACCAATCTTGTTGATAGAAACTTTAATAATAGAGTTAAAAATGAAGTTATTGTTAGTGATTTAACTTATGTTCAAGTAAATGGTAAGTGAAACTATATTTGTTTATTAATTGACCTATTTAACCGCGAAATAATTGGACATAGTGTAGGTACTAAAAAAGATGCATCATTAGTATATCAAGCATTTATGCACTCAAATCGCTGTTTAAAAGATATTCAAATATTTCATAGTGATCGCGGTAATGAATTTAATAATAAAATTATTGATAAACTTTTACTAGCATTCAATATTAATCGCTCTTTAAGCAAAAAAGGTTGTCCTTATGATAACGCTGTTGCTGAAGCAACCTTTAAAACTTTCAAAACCGAATTTATTAATGATAAAAATTTTACATCATTAATCCAATTAAAATTAGAATTATTTGATTACATCAATTGATATAACAACATAAGAATTCACGGCACTTTAAACTACTTAACTCCAGTTAATTATCAAAAACAAATGTCTACCAAAAAATAGTCCTAAAAAGGGTTGCCATTCCAAAAATGTAATCAAACATTTAGCATTCTCAAAGGCACCATATTTTCAAGGTCACAAACATCTTTAACATCTTGGTTTTATCTTATCTTTAGATGAATAAACACCAAACATGGAATTCCATAAACAGATATTGCAAAAGAATTGGGAGTGACTTTGAAAACTGCTTGAAGAATGACTCATAAAATCAGAACACGTATTGCAAAACAAAAACCTCAATTTATTGTTGAAGGTACAGTGCAAATTGATGAAATGTATCTTTCACATATGGGTTTTAAAAAACAAGGAAGATCCTTGGTGAATAAAACCTTGATTGTTGGCATTTATCAAAAAACAACCAATAATTTAATTGTGAAAGTATTGAAAAACGCAAATAGTAAAAATCTTTTGCAGTTTGCAAAAAACCACATTTCTTCAAAATGTCTTGTATATACTGATTCTTGAAAAGGATATTGCGATTTTAAATCAGTTTTCACTAAGCATGAAACAGTTAACCATCAAGATGGCTATGTTTCAAAAATTGGTGTAAATACCAACCAAATTGAATCAGTTTGAAAACATATAAGAAGAACATTTAAAACACATATCAAAGTTGCAAAACATCATGTTCATTTATATGCTAAAGAAGCTGCATATAAATTCAACAAGATACCTAGTTTTGAAACTGTAATTCTATGTTTGATTTAAAAATGTGGGGAGAAGTCCGTAGATAGGCTTTTCTCAGCATTTATGTGATAAAATTAAAATAGTACATAAAGGGAGAAAAGCCATTCTTTATATAAACCGCCAGGTTTAAAAACTGTTGTTAAATCTTCAGTATTTTCTAGTAATAAATCTACTGCTTTTGATATTGGATCATTATTATTAAAGTTATCTTTTTTAGCCATCTGTAACTCACTCTTTCTAGTCATTTAATTATATTTACTAGAATTAATTAAACATAGTTATTTTTGTAAGTTACACAGATTACTAAACATTTCCGTTTTGATCAACAAGTTCTTTCCTTGTATGCAAAAGGAATGACATTATCTGACATTAGAATGCAGTTGCAAGAGTTATATCATGGTGCTGATATTAGTGAAAGTGTTATTAGTCAAATTACTGATGATGTTATTGATGATGTTAAAGCATGACAAAATCGACCATTAGAAAGTATTTATCCTATTGTTTATTTTGATTGTATAGTAGTTAAAGTACGACAAGATAAACGGATTATTAACAAATCAGTTTATATAGCATTAGGAGTTTATTTAGAAGGCAAAAAAGATGTTTTAGGATTATGAATTAGTGAAAATGAAGGTTCTAAGTTTTGATTATCTAATTTCACAGAAATGAAAAATCGTGGCTTAAATGATATTCTTATTGCTTGTAGTGATAATTTAACAGGCATGTCAGAAGCAATACAATCAGTT
This sequence comes from Spiroplasma endosymbiont of Apeira syringaria, assembly GCF_964020205.1. NCBI lineage: Bacteria > Bacillati > Mycoplasmatota > Mollicutes > Entomoplasmatales > Spiroplasmataceae > Spiroplasma > Spiroplasma endosymbiont of Apeira syringaria. Next base: position 689,479 of record NZ_OZ026543.1, on the reverse strand, counting down.
TATCCTAAAACAGAACATCAATTATGCATTGTTCATCAAATTAGAAATAGTTTAAAATATGTTTCATACAAACATCGAAAAGGTCTAGTTGCAGATTTAAAACCAATTTATAGTGCATGTAGTGAAGAACAAGCAATGCAAGCTTTAGAATCGTTTGAAAGTAAATGAAATAAACAATATCCTCAAATTACTAAATCTTGATATAAAAATTGAGATAATTTAATGGTTTTTATTAGTTATCCAGTAGAAATCAAAAGAGTGATTTATACTAAAAATGCTATTTAATCTGTTAATAGTCAATTACGAAAAATCATCAGAAATAAAAAAGTTTTTCCTAATGATATGGCAGTTTTCAAAATATTTTACTTGGCAATTGAAAATATAACAAAAAAATGAACATTGCCTATTCAAAATTGAAATACAGCAATTGCTCATTTTATGATAAAATTTGAAGACAGAATTAATATAAATTAGTAACTTTGTAAAACAAAGATACACAGATTATTAAAAAGCCTCAAAAGCCTCTTGCTTTTTTCTTATGCAACTTTTATCTTGGCATATTTTTTCATTTATCTTTTTTCATAAAATTAATTCACTCCTTATAAAATAAATGTTCTTATAGTTTTATTTTGTTCATTATTTCTTAAATTTTCATTATTAATTTCTAATAATTTACTTTGAAATTCTAATGTTTGTTTTAATTCTTTTACTTGATTATTTAAATTTTGAAATTTTCTTTCTAATTTTTGTTTTTCATATCTTTTTCTTTCAACTTTTAAATCATTCTTTTTAATAAATTTATTTTCTTTTCTCTTAAAAACTCAATTTGTTATTTTATTTTTAATATTATTTCATGGAATACCAATATAACCCACAACAATACCAATTAAGATAGATACTGGTTTAATTGCAACAATTCCTAAAACTATAATGCTAGGAATTAATCCTAAAAATATACTAAATGTAATACATCCAGTTAATGCCATAAATTTTAAAATTCATCACATATATATTTTCACTTTAAACACCACCTAGTGTATAAGCATAAGAATAATCCCAATTTAAACTTGCTCTATCTAAATTAATCTCTGACATACTATCATCATTTAAATCAACATCAACCATACCGTCATCTGTACTTTGATAATCATTAACACTGCCATTAATCAATCTTGCTCTTTCATCTGTAAATACTTCTTGTAATTCAGTATTATTATGTGTACTTCCCAATGGCAATAATAAAGTATTAATAATCTCACTTGCTCCGGCAATAATCGTAGGAATAGCAAAATAATTATTAAAATTATTATTAATACCCATTGCAACACCACTACTAATCAAGCAACCACCAGTACCCATATTTGCTATCTTTCTTATATTTTGAAATCTATTAGGTATTAATTCAGTTAAACCACTAATAACATTTACTACACCAAAACTATTTAAAGATATATAAGTATCTCAATCTACAAAAGGCACATCAATTATCGGTTTAACAGTTGTAAATGGTGGATACGTTGGCTTAGGTGGTTCAGTAGGGCAAGGTGGTCAAAAACATGGTTCATCTCTTAATAAAGAAATTGACTTATCTACATACTGAACAAACTTAGCGTAATTAATTAAACCAATTGTTCCTAAACCTAAAAATATCTTTTTATAACTATTAATAACTTTATTTCTAGTAGTTGGTCTCTGATTAATATTTCATATATCAATTGCCAACTTTTTACTAAACAACAAAGAATTAATAGAACCTAAAATTGGGTCTTTTAAATATTGACCATAATAAGCACTAACTCCAACCATAGCACTTAATGGACTTAATCCAGTTCTTAATATTTTAGGTAAAGTATAATTACTAATCTGTTCTAACTCATTAGGCATAAATAAAACTCCTTACTTTATATACTAATAAGGAGCTTATTTATGAATTATAATCTAATCCATTGGGGCTTAATGAAAAATATATAATCCATATATAAGCCCCTTATTTAATTTTTACTTTTTTCTTTTATTCTCTTTTCTTATTCGTTCCATTTCATTAGCAACTATGTAACACATTTCACAACCATATATTCGTTCATAAGTTCAATCACTACATTTATGTCTCATAATTTAAATTACTTTCTTGTTGTCTCATTGCCTTATTTAAAGCAATATCTAATATACAATTCGGACAATAATATTTTTTAGTATATAAGTTTTGCAAAACTCTTTTAGGACAAATAACTTGGTCACAAAGTTTACATGTATAAATTGCTAAATGAAATGCTTGTTCACATGAACAATTATCATTTTTAGCCATAATTTAAACTTAACTCCTAACCTATTAATAATTATTTAAAATTACCCTTTTAATAAATAACTATTTTCAATTAGAAAGTTTTTTAATATTACCGCTTAAATCAAGTTCAAGTGAATAAAAATTACCAACTTTTAAATCAACAGTAGATAAACAATTATTAAAATCACTAGCAAATTCCGGATTATATCATTTATCACGTGTTTGGCCAGTTGGCACGCTCGTTTGTTTATTTATTTCTACAAACTTCAAAACATCAAACTTTAATGTTTGACCTTTATTATTTTTATCGGGTATAATACGCCCTTTTTCAATATTAACTAACTGTACTTTAAACATAAAAAAATACTTAACCTCCGTAATTCATTAAATTAAAAATTTAATAAGTTAAGCATAGTAGGGTAAACCTATACTTACAAAATTATTATAACATAAAAAATAAAAATACAATAAAAAAACGAACACTAGTAAGAATTACGGTAATTACTAGTATTCATTAACCATTATATATATATATATATATATATACAAGTAAAAATATAGAAAAACTAGTTTTTTTTTCTAATGTAAAACGAGGCTTTTTAATAATCTGTGTATCTTTGTTTTACAAAGTTACTAATTTAGATTAATTCTGTCTTCAAATTTTATCATAAAATGAGCAATTGCTGTATTTCAATTTTGAATAGGCAATGTTCATTTTTTTGTTATATTTTCAATTGCCAAGTAAAATATTTTGAAAACTGCCATATCATTAGGAAAAACTTTTTTATTTCTGATGATTTTTCGTAATTGACTATTAACAGATTCAATAGCATTTGTAGTATAAATCACTCTTTTGATTTCTACTGGATAACTAATAAAAACAATTAAATTATCTCAATTTTTATATCAAGATTTAGTAATTTGAGGATATTGTTTATTTCATTTACTTTCAAACGATTCTAAAGCTTGCATTGCTTGTTCTTCACTACATGCACTATAAATTGGTTTTAAATCTGCAACTAGACCTTTTCGATGTTTGTATGAAACATATTTTAAACTATTTCTAATTTGATGAACAATGCATAATTGATGTTCTGTTTTAGGATAAACTGATTGTATTGCTTCTGACATGCCTGTTAAATTATCACTACAAGCAATAAGAATATCATTTAAGCCACGATTTTTCATTTCTGTGAAATTAGATAATCAAAACTTAGAACCTTCATTTTCACTAATTCATAATCCTAAAACATCTTTTTTGCCTTCTAAATCAACTCCTAATGCTATATAAACTGATTTGTTAATAATCCGTTTATCTTGTCGTACTTTAACTACTATACAATCAAAATAAACAATAGGATAAATACTTTCTAATGGTCGATTTTGTCATGCTTTAACATCATCAATAACATCATCAGTAATTTGACTAATAACACTTTCACTAATATCAGCACCATGATATAACTCTTGCAACTGCATTCTAATGTCAGATAATGTCATTCCTTTTGCATACAAGGAAAGAACTTGTTGATCAAAACCATCAAATCTTCTTTGCCTTTTAGGAACTATTACAGGAGTAAAATTACTATTGCGATCTCTTGGTACATCAATTTCAATTTTACCTTGTTGAGTTATTAATTTTTTTGAACTTGTACCATTACGAGCATTTTCAGTAGTAGTATGTTGATTTTTTTCATATCCTAAATAATTTTGCATTTCAGAATTCAACATTTTTTCAACTAATCTTTTTGTTAATTCTTTATATAAACCGCCAGGTTTAAAAACTGTTGTTAAATCTTCAGTATTTTCTAGTAATAAATCTACTGCTTTTGATATTGGATGATTATTATTAAAGTTATCTTTTTTAGCCATCTGTAACTCACTCTTTCTAGTCATTTAATTATATTTACTAGAATTAATTAAACATAGTTATTTTTGTAAGTTACACAGATTACTAAACATTTCCTGTAAAACTTTTTTCTTAAAATCTATTTTTTCAACTTTATCACCAAAAACTTTCTCTGCCCAAGTCAAAACATCTTTATCTTTTTGAATTAAATAACGGACTTCTCCCCACATGTACTTGTGGAGGGAATAATGAAAATGAATTAATTCAAAAATGCTTTTCAAACTGAACAGCAATGTCTTGCATATATAGCAAATTTGAAAGAAAACAAATGTATTAGGTGTTTTAATTTTAATTTGAATACTTCTGATTTAAAAAGAATGAGATGTTTAAAATGTAATCAAACATTTAGCATTCTCACAGGCACCATATTTTAAAGGTCACAAACATCTTTAACATCTTGGTTTTATCTTATCTTTAGATGAATAAACACCAAACATGGAATTCCATCAACAGATATTGCAAAAGAATTGGGAGTGACTTTGAAAACTGCTTGAAGAATGACTCATAAGATCAGAACACGTATTGCAAAACAAAAACCTCAATTTATTGTTGAAGGTACAGTGCAAATTGATGAAATCTATCTTTCACATATGGGTTTTAAAAAACAAGGAAGATCCTTGGTGAATAAAACCTTGATTGTTGGCATTTATCAAAAAACAACCAATAATTTAATTGTGAAAGTATTGAAAAACGCAAAGAGTAAAAATCTTTTGCAGTTTGCAAAAAACCACATTTCTTCAAAATGTCTTGTATATACTGATTCTTGAAAAGGATATTGCGATTTTAAATCAGTTTTCACTAAGCATGAAACAGTTAACCATCAAGACGGCTATGTTTCAAAAATTGGTGTAAATACCAACCAAATTGAATCAGTTTGAAAACATATAAGAAGAACATTTAAAACACATATCAAAGTTGCAAAACATCATGTTCATTTATATGCTAAAGAAGCTGCATATAAATTCAACAAGATACCTAGTTTTGAAACTGTAATTCTATGTTTGATTTAAAAATGTGGGGAGAAGTCCGTAGATAGGCTTTTCTCAGCATTTATGTGATAAAATTAAAATAGTACATAAAGGGAGAAAAGCCTTAAATAACCTATTTCACTAGTCCGTAAATAATGCTTATGGGACAAAGCACTTAAATATACATATCTTTCGTAATCTTCATATTCTTTAAAATAATCATTTACAACAATACTTTCAATAATACCACCAATCATAACAGTATCACCACTACTATCTCTTTGAGTTTTAAAATAAAATACATTTGTAGCATTAAAACTTGCTTTAATTATATCTCCAATTGTCAATTTCTTAATACCACGAACCACAATAGGATTTTTACAATTACGACTAAAAGCATAAGCCTTTACACCTACATCTGTTTGATTTATAGATTTAACATCATCTATTGCTTTTGTAACATATTTTCCTAAATATTTAACGGACTTCTCCCCACATGTACTTGTGGAGGGAATAATGAAAATGAATTAATTCAAAAATGCTTTTCAAACTGAACAGCAATGTCTTGCATATATAGCAAATTTGAAAGAAAACAAATGTATTAGGTGTTTTAGTTTTAATTTGAATACTTCTGATTTAAAAAGAATGAGATGTTTAAAATGTAATCAAACATTTAGCATTCTCACAGGCACCATATTTTCAAGGTCACAAACATCTTTAACATCTTGGTTTTATCTTATCTTTAGATGAATAAACACCAAACATGGAATTCCATCAACAGATATTGCAAAAGAATTGGGAGTGACTTTGAAAACTGCTTGAAGAATGACTCATAAGATCAGAACACGTATTGCAAAACAAAAACCTCAATTTATTGTTGAAGGTACAGTGCAAATTGATGAAATGTATCTTTCACATATGGGTTTTAAAAAACAAGGAAGATCCTTGGTGAATAAAACCTTGATTGTTGGCATTTATCAAAAAACAACCAATAATTTAATTGTGAAAGTATTGAAAAACGCAAAGAGTAAAAATCTTTTGCAGTTTGCAAAAAACCACATTTCTTCAAAATGTCTTGTATATACTGATTCTTGAAAAGGATATTGCGATTTTAAATCATTTTTCACTAAGCATGAAACAGTTAACCATCAAGATTGCTATGTTTCAAAAATTGGTGTAAATACCAACCAAATTGAATCAGTTTGAAAACATATAAGAAGAACATTTAAAACACATATCAAAGTTGCAAAACATCATGTTCATTTATATGCTAAAGAAGCTGCATATAAATTCAACAAGATACCTAGTTTTGAAACTGTAATTCTATGTTTGATTTAAAAATGTGGGGAGAAGTCCGTAGATAGGCTTTTCTCAGCATTTATGTGATAAAATTAAAATAGTACATAAAGGGAGAAAAGCCATATTTAATAACAAATTCATTTGTACCTTTTTTAACTACTTTTAAATCATTAAAACCGTAAGTTCATCATTCTGCTAACATGCTTTTATGTATCTTTCTATTAAAAATTATATGAAAATGAATAGCACCACGATATTGATATTCATAAACATAAAAATATTTTAATTCTCCTAAATGTTCAAAACGTTTAGGGTCATTTCATCATTTTTTTAATTTAAGAAAAAATAAACGAATATCTTTTTTTGCTTTTTTAATATCTTGTATATTATCTTTATAAGTTAAAGTAACAAAACTCAACATTTTACTATCATAAAAATTATGTAATGCTTTTTGAATTAAATTAGTTTTAGTACGAACAGTATTATTTCTTAACTTTTGTTTATTACCAACATAACATTTACCTTTTTTATTTCCAATATTATTTAAAAATGAAATAGGTAAAACTACATTTTTAACATAACAAGCATAAAAAATCTTTTTAACATAAAAATCTTGCTGAATATCCATATATAAAACTCCGTAATTCTAGTTTTAAAAACTAATTCTATATATTTTAATAACAAACAAATCTTAACATAAAAAATTATAAAAGCAAACATAAACAAAAACGATACTTAATAATTTAATAATATATTTAAATATATTTAACACTAATTCTTTTACCATTTAACTCCAGAGATAGTATAACGTTTTTATTTTTTATGTTCAACTATCAATATCAAATTATATTTTAATAAGTCTATTCTTTTTATTAATTTAATATTATATTTTATATAAAAAAAACAAAATTATTAATTATTTACAACATACTATCAAATAAATAATTAAGTATTTCTAATTATTTTAATAACTTAAAATATCCTATTTAAATAAATTTTAAATAGGATAATAGTAATTTTTATAATTCTTTTTTTAATAAAATACTTAAATATTTAAGCCATTTTCTTTAATGTTTTTTATTATTTTCTAATATTTTAAGTTTATAAATATAATTAAGGCTTTTCTCCCTTTATGTACTATTTTAATTTTATCACATAAATGCTGAGAAAAGCCTATCTACGGACTTCTCCCCACATTTTTAAATCAAACATAGAATTACAGTTTCAAAACTAGGTATCTTGTTGAATTTATATGCAGCTTCTTTAGCATATAAATGAACATGATGTTTTGCAACTTTGATATGTGTTTTAAATGTTCTTCTTATATGTTTTCAAACTGATTCAATTTGGTTGGTATTTACACCAATTTTTGAAACATAGCCATCTTGATGGTTAACTGTTTCATGCTTAGTGAAAACTGATTTAAAATCGCAATATCCTTTTCAAGAATCAGTATATACAAGACATTTTGAAGAAATGTGGTTTTTTGCAAACTGCAAAAGATTTTTACTCTTTGCGTTTTTCAATACTTTCACAATTAAATTATTGGTTGTTTTTTGATAAATGCCAACAATCAAGGTTTTATTCACCAAGGATCTTCCTTGTTTTTTAAAACCCATATGTGAAAGATACATTTCATCAATTTGCACTGTACCTTCAACAATAAATTGAGGTTTTTGTTTTGCAATACGTGTTCTGATTTTATGAGTCATTCTTCAAGCAGTTTTCAAAGTCACTCCCAATTCTTTTGCAATATCTGTTGATGGAATTCCATGTTTGGTGTTTATTCATCTAAAGATAAGATAAAACCAAGATGTTAAAGATGTTTGTGACCTTGAAAATATGGTGCCTGTGAGAATGCTAAATGTTTGATTACATTTTAAACATCTCATTCTTTTTAAATCAGAAGTATTCAAATTAAAACTAAAACACCTAATACATTTGTTTTCTTTCAAATTTGCTATATATGCAAGACATTGCTGTTCATTTTGAAAAGCATTTTTGAATTCATTCAGTTTCATTATTCCCTCCACAAGTACATGTGGGGAGAAGTCCGATAATTAATTATAAAGAAATATTATTTTTTTCAATAACGAAAGTAGATACTGTATCTTCTTTATTGATATCTAATACTACTGTTGCAGAAAAACTTCTTGTAACTGATTCACTATTTCTTTCAATAAATTGATCAAGCGCCTTTTGTACTTCTGATATTTTTAACAAACTTGCATATAATTGTTCAGCATTACCTTTCAATAATAAACAATTTAAAAAACCCTTTTGTATATTATCTGTGATTTTCATTTTGTTTAAATTAAAAATTGTATTAAGTAATATACTATTTTCGGTTTTTTCAATATTTGGAGCAAAATAATTAGATATACCTTTATATTTTACTTCTAAGTTTTTATAAAAATTATTCATTATCTGAAAAAGATTTTTTTTACTAATAATTTCTTCGGGAAATAACTCTTTTAATAAATCAAGTCGTTTTAATTCTGTAATATTTAAATCTTTTTTTTCATTATACTCTGACTTCATTTTTTTCCTACTTTCTTTAATTTTCATTAACTCTAAATAAAATAAACCATTGTCGTTTAAAAACGACAATGGTTTATTTTACACTAGTAATTAATTGATATCATTATAATATACTTATTAAATTAAATCTACTAAAATTTAATAATTTTTCTATATTAAGTATGGATTATACTTTGAGTATATTCCTTAACACAATCATGAATTTTAACATCATAACTATTAAATAAATTTTCATAATCAACATTAAATGGCGCTAGTAATTGGTTTTTACTAGAAAAACGAGTAATTAATAAGTGAAAATAATGATGATCATTATTAGCATTTAAAGTTTGTTCATAATAAGCGAACCGTTCTTTATACTTAAATTGAATTGCTAATACTTTAAAATTATGTGATAAATAATTACGAACATCTTTAATATATTCTAACTGTTCTAATAAAATTTTACTATCATTAAATTCTTTGATACCAAAATAATGAGCAATCTTAGCGATACTTTTATCATTTAAAGTTTGTAATAATTTCATTGTTCATTCAAATGACATAACTTCTATTAAACTGCGTATTGTTCGTGATTTTAAAACACCACTTCTATTATATTTATTATAACCAGCACGAATCAAACGTAAAGCTGTTTTCATTTGAGCTAGGTGTTCTGGATTAAGAAAAGTAGCATTATCTAAATTTTGAACATTATCATTAAAAAGTTGATGTAATAAAGCATTTTTTAAAGAATTTTCAATCATTAAAATATGTTTTAAATACAATAAACGTAAATCAATGTTCAATAAAAATAAATCTTTAAGTTGATGTTAAGGATAATTACGCTTTAATAATTCTAAATATTTTTCTTCAACAATATTTTCTACAAATCATTCTTCATTTAATAACATGTAATTCACTCCTTAAATAAACTAACCTCTAATTTTATAAATACCAACGCGAATAGAAGAATTTTCAGATTCTTTTGTTTCACTTTTAATATCTACTTCTTTTTTTCTTCGTAACAACTCTTGTTCAATAAAGTCATCAACGTTCATATTGGTACTTTGATAAGTAGCAGTTCAATCAAATGTTTTATTAGTAAAGTTATTTTTAGGTTTATTACTATCTTTAAAAAATTCTTGTACTTCTTGATTCATAAATGCTTTTTGCTTACGTTTACGTGAAAATAAATTAGTAAAAAATTTCTTAAAATTAAAAATTGATAAAAACTGACGAAAATTAATAGTCATGGCTAAACCAAAAATTAAAATTGATGAATACAATAATGAATAACCGATAACTCGTAATACAAAACTATAATCTGTGAAATTATATGTTGGTGGATATTTATCAAAGAAATAAAGACATCCAAATAATGTTACTGCTAAAATTGGAATAATTAACACTAAAGTATTTTGAATAATAAAACGTAAATCACTATTATACGTCAAATGTTTTCAAACATAAACTCAGATTGAAATTAAACGATAAACTCAACCAATACAACTTGATAAAAGAATCATATATAAACTTAATGATAAATATTGATAACTTTGATGTTTTCAACCTAAATTTGATAGTATTCAACCCAAAATAACACCTAAAACAAGATTGATTATTGATTGAATATATGAACCTCAAATTGTTTCTTTGTGTTTTACAGTAGCATTTACAATAACTTTTCCTGGTTCGGTTGCCACTTGAATTGTATTTTTTAAAGATAAAAGTAAAATAAATCATGGTTGTGACAAAAATAAATTAATAAAAAGATTTTTTGAAGAATCAAAATTACCATCAGAATTATTAATATTTGTAATACTTAAAGCAGACACTAAATATTGAGTAATAATAAATTGATTAATAAATAAAAAACCAGCAATCATATAAGCATATAACTCAAATTTAGTATAGACAGTTCATCTAATTCGTCCACTTTTGGCAATTCAATATCCAAAAACTTCGCGAAAAGAACTAATTAAAATTAAAGCAATTGAGCGCATCGTTGTAGCAATAATAATATAAATAGTGTAAATTGATGTTGTTGTCAGTGATAAAAATAAAGTAATTAAAATAATATCAATGTTAGAAATAATCATGTCAGGTAAACGATTCAGGGCTACTCATCACGATTGTTTTAGCATCCTTTTTTGTTGTGTTCATTTTTTATGTTGTAATCATGGATATTCAATTTTAATAACGATAAAAGTAACAAATGCTTTTAATACACCACAAACAAAATAAGCAAAAAAAGGAATATACATATCTATCGGTTTACCATCAGACTTTCTAATAACTAATAACGTCATTAGTAAAATATACATAATAATCTCTGAAAAAATAAAAATTAAACGATTTAAATAACCTTTTTGATCAGCTTGAATTAAATTTTGATAAGCACCACTAAAATAAAAAAAGATTAATTCACGTGATCCTAAAGAAATAATAATAAGTGCTACTTGTCAAAAAGGAATTTCCATATCTAAACCAATTTCTGGTAAATGAACACTAGCTAATCCTAAAATAAAACCAGCACTGACAAGAATAATTAAATATATTCTTCCTGAATGATGATAATTTTTTCTTGTCGTATTAATAATATCGTTGACGGTTTCATAATCATCATTTTGTAACGGACGATATAAAGAAAAAATGGTAATTAAACCAAGTCCTCCTTCTGTCAAACTAAGGTAAGTCAAAAAAGAAATAATAACACGAATTAAACCATTAATTTTTTCACCGTATGCTAAACCAGTAACATAAAGAAAAGTTAACTGTAAAATAGAGATAACAATTGTCATGATAACACCAACAATTGTATTAAAAATACCTTTTTTAGTTGTCATTACTTCACCCAATCTATATAAATAAAACTAATTTTGTTTTTTATTTAAATATGTTAACAACCCAAAATTAAAAGTTCAATATTATTAATCACTATTAAAAATAAAAAATAGCAAAAAAATAAAAATGTAATCTATATATTAGTATAGATTAATTTTATCATTTTTCTTTTTTAATCTGTTTAATTAAATCTGTTTTTAAATCTTTTATTATAAAATTTTGATCATTCAAATAAGTAAATGGTTCTTCTAAATCATTAAATGACAAATAATAAGCAAATAATGCAATTTTATTAGGGGTAACTATTGTTGACCCATACTTAGTGTCACCAACAATTGGCAAATTTAAAAATTGTAAAGTACTACGAATTTGATGTTTTCTACCAGTAACTAATTGACACTCAACTAAAGTAAAGTCTTTAGTATTAAATATTGGTGTAAAGATGGTGCTACAACTTTTACTTTGTTCACTTGGTTCAATTGAAAATTTCATTTTCATTGTTAACTCATCATGAGTAATATAACCAGAAATATTTAAATTTTTAGTTAATTGGCCAGAACAAATAGCCAAATATTTTTTAATAATTTGACCATTTTTAGTAGCATTATGAAGTGCGTTTTGTGTGATTTTATTTTTTGGATAAATAATTAAACCCTTAGTTAGTTTATCTAAACGATACTGATGACTAATATTAAATGTTTGCTCACGTTTCTTCTTCGGGTATTTTTGTTGTAAATAATATTCGGACTTCTCCCCACATGTACTTGTGGAGGGAATAATGAAACTGAATGAATTCAACAATGCTTTTCAAATTGAACAGCAATGTCTTGCATATATAGCAAATTTGAAAGAAAACAAATGTATTAGGTGTTTTAGTTTTAATTTGAATACTTCTGATTTAAAAAGAATGAGATGTTTAAAATGTAATCAAACATTTAGCATTCTCACAGGCACCATATTTTCAAGGTCACAAACATCTTTAACATCTTGGTTTTATCTTATCTTTAGATGAATAAACACCAAACATGGAATTCCATCAACAGATATTGCAAAAGAATTGGGAGTGACTTTGAAAACTGCTTGAAGAATGACTCATAAAATCAGAACACGTATTGCAAAACAAAAACCTCAATTTATTGTTGAAGGTACAGTGCAAATTGATGAAATGTATCTTTCACATATGGGTTTTAAAAAACAAGGAAGATCCTTGGTGAATAAAACCTTGATTGTTGGCATTTATCAAAAAACAACCAATAATTTAATTGTGAAAGTATTGAAAAACGCAAAGAGTAAAAATCTTTTGCAGTTTGCAAAAAACCACATTTCTTCAAAATGTCTTGTATATACTGATTCTTGAAAAGGATATTGCGATTTTAAATCAGTTTTCACTAAGCATGAAACAGTTAACCATCAAGATGGCTATGTTTCAAAAATTGGTGTAAATACCAACCAAATTGAATCAGTTTGAAAACATATAAGAAGAACATTTAAAACACATATCAAAGTTGCAAAACATCATGTTCATTTATATGATAAAGAAGCTGCATATAAATTCAACAAGATACCTAGTTTTGAAACTGTAATTCTATGTTTGATTTAAAAATGTGGGGAGAAGTCCGTAGATAGGCTTTTCTCAGCATTTATGTGATAAAATTAAAATAGTACATAAAGGGAGAAAAGCCATAATATTTTACCATGTTATCTAAGCAAGAACCATATGGTTGGTGGACAACAATATTATGATCTTTATTAACAATTAAAAAATTATCATCTTCATAAAACAATTCAATTGGTGCTTCTTTAGTAATTTTTTCTGGTTTATATTTAACAACTAAATTACTTTCATAAATGACTACTAAATCATTTTCTTGTAAGCGATATTTAAAATAAGTAGTAGTTTTATTATTAACTCTGATTTTTTTTGTTCTAAATAAACGATAAATTTTTGACAGTGGTAGTGTTTTAAATACTTTTTTTAAATAATTAATTAAAGTTTGATCAGCATCATTGGCAGTAATTGTTAAGTTAGTCATAATTTCTCCTTTTAATTTTTATTAATAAAACCAGAAATAGTTGCAATTAGATTAGAAAAAGCATGTAAACCAATAGTATATGTAGTATTACCCCGTGTCATTATAAATAATAAGGGTAATATAATACTAAATCCTAAATAACCAATAATATTATTTCAATCACCACTATCCATAACATGCATTGATGGGAAATAAATTAATGAAGCTGCATATGCTAATCAACGATAACGAACAATGGTAAAAGTACCATGACGATATGATATTTCTTCATTAATTGGAGCAATAAAAATAGTACTAAGAACTAAAACAAAAATGCCATACGGACTATTCATTAATAAGTTTAAAACATCTTGATTTTTTGAAGTATTATTACTTGTTAACATATTAAATTCACTAAATTTAGGAATTATGTTGAAAATAATATTTAAAATAGTACCAATAACAGCAAAAATGGTAACTCAAGTTATTAAATCTAATTTTGCTTCTTTTAAAGTAGTAATAATTCTCTCACGTAATGATCTACAAAATACTAATACTAAAATTGATCCTAACAATTGAAATAACTGTTGAATTAAAAATGTAGTAGCAAGCGAAGTTACATCATCATCTTTACCACTAATAACTTTTGTTGCAATAAAAAATAAAAGAACAAATACTACACTAATAAAACCAAATACACTATGACTATAAGCAGCCCACCCGCCTTTTTTAATCATAGCTTCTCAATCAATACCAAGTGAAACAACTAAGCCAAAAATTGGCAATAAACTAAAAATAAAAAGACTAAGAAATGAACTTTGACTAGTATCTTTTACAGCATAAGTTTTGATTAAACTATAAAGAATTGGAATTATAATAAAAGATATAAGATAAATTATTGTTAGAGTTCAACTGGCTGTTTTGAAATTAAAGTTATTGGTGTCATCACAACTAAGTGATTTTGAAGTAAATTTATCAATAAATGATTGTTTTTGTTCATTTTTTTCTAAATTATTACTATTAATGTTATCAGTTTGGTTTACATTAATTCTACGTATGATATCATTGTTGTGAGAAACATTAATTTGATTAGATTTTTTATTAAACATGTATAAGTACTGCACGAAAACTTTCACCCTTTGTTAGTAAAATTAGTATTTAATATTAATTTTTAGTATAACATATAGTGAGAAATCTTGTAATATAATAAACTTGTAATTTTACATTAATTTATTATAATGCAATGCAATATTTATATGTGAAGAGTTTAAAAAGAAAAGGAGGATAGAAAAGAATGCCTAAATACAAGATTAATATTATCGATTTACCATATAATTATGATGCTTTAGAACCTTACATTTCACAAGAAACAATTAAACATCATTATGAAGAACTTCATAAGAAATATTTAACTTCTTTAAAATTAGTGATGGATAAACATCCGAAAGTTTTTTCTGATTATAATCTTGAAACTAAAGGGGAACTAAATCGTTTATTAAGTAATTATTGTAAATTAGAAGATATATGTGAGGATAAAGAAACTTGTAATGTAAAAAAATTACAAAGTAGCATTCGACAATTTGGTGGGGGAGTAATTAATCATAATCTTTTCTTTTCACTATTGGGGAAAAATAAAGGTTTTAATGAAAAATCAGCTATTGGTAAAGCAATCATTAATCGCTTTGAATCTTATGAAAAATTTGAAGCTGCTTTAACAAAAACTGCCATGGATATTTTTGGAAGTGGTTGAGCATGATTAGTAATTGATAATAATGGTACATTAAGACTATACAAAACTTTTAATCAAGACAATCCATGATTCTTGAACATGTACCCATTGATCGCTATTGATGTATGAGAACATGCACATTATCTACAATATAAAAATGAACAAGAGAAATACTTACAAGCATTATTAAAAGTTATCAATTGAGAACAAGTAAATAATAATTATCAAGAGTATTTAAATGAAAAAAATAAAAAATAAGTAAAAAAGAACTCAACTGAGTTCTTTTTTTATAATATTATTAATATTAATCTAAGCTAAGTTATTTTTTAGAAGAATTTTTGGAAGAAATAGCAGCAATTCTAGTTTTTTTAATTTCTGATTTTTTTTCTATTTTGATTTTTTCAACATGTTTTTTAAAACCACATCGATTACAATTCAATTGAATATTTTTTGCTTCTAAAAATTCGGCAATTAAAATAACCCTACCACAACGATGACAAGCAAAAGCATTTTCTGGCTTTTGTGCTAAACGAACAGATGCATATGTATCTTTCATAACTTACTCCTAACTCATATAAAATTAAAGTAATTATTTTTAGTTTTAATACTATACTTAAAACTTATCAAAGGTTAATATTAAAAAATGTGTCTAGTTATATACAAAAAAACCTTTAAGTCAAATAAACTTAATAGGAGTTTAAAAAACCAAATACTTAATTAGCCATTATTTTTTAATACTAATTTTATTATAATCATTTTTTTAAAAAAAATGTATATTATTATTTATTTATGCTTTTCTCCCTTTATGTACTATTTTAATTTTATCACATAAATGCTGAGAAAAGCCTATCTACTGACTTCTCCCCACATTTTTAAATCAAACATAGAATTACAGTTTCAAAACTAGGTATCTTGTTGAATTTATATGCAGCTTCTTTAGCATATAAATGAACATGATGTTTTGCAACTTTGATATGTGTTTTAAATGTTCTTCTTATATGTTTTCAAACTGATTCAATTTGGTTGGTATTTACACCAATTTTTGAAACATAGCCATCTTGATGGTTAACTGTTTCATGCTTAGTGAAAACTGATTTAAAATCGCAATATCCTTTTCAAGAATCAGTATATACAAGACATTTTGAAGAAATGTGGTTTTTTGCAAACTGCAAAAGATTTTTACTCTTTGCGTTTTTCAATACTTTCACAATTAAATTAGGCTTTTCTCCCTTTATGTACTATTTTAATTTTATCACATAAATGCTGAGAAAAGCCTATCTACGGACTTCTCCCCACATTTTTAAATCAAACATAGAATTACAGTTTCAAAACTAGGTATCTTGTTGAATTTATATGCAGCTTCTTTAGCATATAAATGAACATGATGTTTTGCAACTTTGATATGTGTTTTAAATGTTCTTCTTATATGTTTTCAAACTGATTCAATTTGGTTGGTATTTACACCAATTTTTGAAACATAGCCATCTTGATGGTTAACTGTTTCATGCTTAGTGAAAACTGATTTAAAATCGCAATATCCTTTTCAAGAATCAGTATATACAAGACATTTTGAAGAAATGTGGTTTTTTGCAAACTGCAAAAGATTTTTACTCTTTGCGTTTTTCAATACTTTCACAATTAAATTATTGGTTGTTTTTTGATAAATGCCAACAATCAAGGTTTTATTAACCAAGGATCTTCCTTGTTTTTTAAAACCCATATGTGAAAGATACATTTCATCAATTTGCACTGTACCTTCAACAATAAATTGAGGTTTTTGTTTTGCAATACGTGTTCTGATTTTATGAGTCATTCTTCAAGCAGTTTTCAAAGTCACTCCCAATTCTTTTGCAATATCTGTTGATGGAATTCCATGTTTGGTGTTTATTCATCTAAAGATAAGATAAAACCAAGATGTTAAAGATGTTTGTGACCTTGAAAATATGGTGCCTGTGAGAATGCTAAATGTTTGATTACATTTTAAACATCTCATTCTTTTTAAATCAGAAGTATTCAAATTAAAACTAAAACACCTAATACATTTGTTTTCTTTCAAATTTGCTATATATGCAAGACATTGCTGTTCAGTTTGAAAAGCATTTTTGAATTCATTCAGTTTCATTATTCCCTCCACAAGTACATGTGGGGAGAAGTCCGTTAAATTATTGGTTGTTTTTTGATAAATGCCAACAATCAAGGTTTTATTCACCAAGGATCTTCCTTGTTTTTTAAAACCCATATGTGAAAGATACATTTCATCAATTTGCACTGTACCTTCAACAATAAATTGAGTTTTTTGTTTTGCAATACGTGTTCTGATTTTATGAGTCATTCTTCAAGCATTTTTCAAAGTCACTCCCAATTCTTTTGCAATATCTGTTGATGGAATTCCATGTTTGGTGTTTATTCATCTAAAGATAAGATAAAACCAAGATGTTAAAGATGTTTGTGACCTTGAAAATATGGTGCCTGTGAGAATGCTAAATGTTTGATTACATTTTAAACATCTCATTCTTTTTAAATCAGAAGTATTCAAATTAAAACTAAAACACCTAATACATTTGTTTTCTTTCAAATTTGCTATATATGCAAGACATTGCTGTTCAGTTTGAAAAGCATTGTTGAATTCATTCATTTTCATTATTCCCTCCACAAGTACATGTGGGGAGAAGTCCGTTTATTTATTTTATTTACATTACTAAATTATACTTTTATAAAACAATATTACAATTAAAGTAATAATTCATTTATAATTAATTATGTCTTATTAACAAACCAATTAGGGGAGAAAGTAATATGAGTAACAAAAATAATGATATTAAAATTGAAATAATACAATTAAGAAACCAAATTAAACAATGAAATTATGAATATCATGTTTTAGATGCACCTACTGTTAGTGATGAACTTTATGATAGCGCCTATCATAGATTAGTAAAATTAGAAGAACAATATCCCCAATTTAATAGTAATGATTCTCCAACTAAAACTGTTGGTAATAAACCAATTAATTCTTTAACAAAAATTTTTCACCAACAACCAATGCTAAGTTTGGGTAATGCCTTTAATTATGAAGATTTACTAAAATTTGATCAACAAATTAAAAAAACATTATCAGAAAATAACATTGAATATGTTTGTGAACTAAAAATTGATGGTCTATCAATTTCCATAACTTATGAAAAAGGAGAATTAAAAACTGCTGCTACCAGAGGTGATGGAATTGCTGGTGAAGACATTACCAATAATATTTTGACAATTAAAACAATACCAAAAATAATACCAATTAATTCTAAATTAGAAGTAAGAGGAGAAATATATTTAAGTAAAGAAGAATTTAATCGCATTAATGAAAAACAACAACAACAAAACTTACCACTCTTTGCTAATCCTCGCAATGCTGCAGCTGGTACTATTCGTCAACTTGATATTAATATTGTTAATTCAAGAAAATTAGATGGCTTTCTTTACTATTATATTAATGCTACTAATGATAATATTAAAACCCATGAACAAGCATTATTTACCTTACAAAAATATGGTTTCAAAATTAATGAACAATGACAGTTATGTAAAAATATTGAAGAAGTATGAATTTATATTCAGAAATATGAAAAGTTAAGAAATACATTACCATATGAAATTGATGGTATTGTCATTAAAATTAATGATCTAACCAGTTATGATATGTTAGGAAGAACTAATAAGGCACCAAAATGAGCAATAGCTTATAAATTTCCTGCTGTTACTAGTGTTACTAAACTTTTAGATATATTTCCAACTGTTGGTAGAACAGGAAAAATAACCTATAATGCTAGATTACAACCAGTGATAATTGCTGGTACTACCGTTACTTTTGCCACACTTCATAATGGTGATTATATTATTAATCGTGATTTACGTATTAATGATTTAGTAAGTGTTAAAAAAGCTGGTGATATTATTCCAGAAGTAATTGCACCAATTATTAGTAATCGTCAAATAAACAATATTATTTTTAAAAAAGCTATACATTGTCCGGTTTGTAAAACAAAATTAGAACAAGTTCCGCCAGAAGTTGATCAATTTTGCATTAATAGTGACTGTCCATCACGAATTCTTAAATCATTAATGCACTTCTGTTCAAGAAATGCTATGGATATTATTGGTTTAAATGAAAAAATATTATTACGTTTTTTAGATTTAAAATGAATTAAAACTATTAGTGATATTTACAATTTAGTTAATTTACGAAAAGAAATACTATCATTACCACGTTTTGGTGAAAAATCTTTCACTAATCTTGCTAATTCAATTATTCTATCAAAACAAAATTCCTTAGAAAGACTTTTATTCGGTTTGGGAATTCGCCATGTTGGTCAAAAAACAGCAATTATTCTTGCAAAAAAATATTTAACTTTAAATAACTTAATGGAAGCAACCTTTGATGATCTAGCTAATACTAATGAAATTGGTCCAATAATCGCTACTAGTGTTATTGATTATTTCCTTAATCCTAATAATCAACAACTAATTAATAACTTGCAAAACTTTAAACTTAACTTTAATTATTTACAAAAAAACCAATCACAAGTATTGAATGGTAAAACTTTTGTCTTAACAGGAACTTTAACTAAAAGTCGTAACGAATTCATTGAATTATTAAATAACTATGGTGCTAAAATTACCAATACTATTAGTAATAATACTTCTTATTTAATTGTTGGAGAAAATCCAGGAAATAAATTAGCACAAGCACGCAAACTTAATGTTAAAATTATTAATGAAGAGCAATTACAAAATTTATTGAAAGAGGTAGCTAAAAATGGATAAAATTGAAAAGAAAATGACAACAAAAATGCTACATGAATTTGCTAACGAACTTATGTTCAATTTAAGCGAAGAACAATGTGAAAATCTTTTACTAGAATTTAAAGCTATTGAAAAACAAATGGAAATTGTAACAAATATCAATACAAATGATATTGAACCTTTAAATTACCCATTTCCTATTATTAATAATTTATTACGTTCCGATAATGTTGGAGCTCATTTAACGTCTAAAAGTTTTTTAAATATTGCTCCAGAAGTTGAAAATAATTACATTAGTATTAATCAGGTGATTAATCATGAAAATTAATTACCACCAACTTTCAATTCGTCAACTTCATGAATTATTAAAAACAAAAATACTTACTCCAGATCAATTAACTAAATTAGTATACAAACGATTAGAACAATTCAAAAAATTAAATGGTGTTGTTACTTCACTAGAACAAAATGCCATTAAACAAACAAAATTAATTACTGAACAAGAAATTAATGATAATTTATTAGCAGCAATTCCATTTGTAATGAAAGATAATATTGCTACTATTAATTTCTTAACAACAGGTTCATCAAAAATTCTTGCTAATTTTATTCCTAATTATGACAGTACTGTTAATATGTTATTAACAAATAATAAAGCCATTAATATAGCTAAAACTGCTCTTGATGAACTAGGAATGGGTGGAGATGGTTTATATGCAGCTACTGGTCATGTCTTAAACCCTTGGAATTTAAAACATATCACTGGTGGTAGTTCTAGTGGCAGTGCAGCTTTAGTCGCTGCTGGAATTGTACCATTTGCTTTAGGAACAGATACTGGTGATTCAATACGTAAACCTGCCGCTTATTGTGGTATTGTTGGTTTTAAACCAACGTATGGTTTAATTTCACGAAATGGTGTTTTTCCTTATGCTCCAAGTTTAGACACAGTTGGTATATTTACTAATCATGTCGAAGATATTGCCATTGTCTTGGATAGTATTGCTTTATTTGATGAACAAGACTTTACTAGTGTTCAAAGTAAAAAAAAAAACTATACTAAAAACTTAAATCAAAATATAGAAGGTAAAAATATTGCTATTTTAAATTATAATGATTATCAGTGAAATGATATAGTTAAATCTAGTTTTGATGAAGCAATAAAGCATTTAACTGATGGTGGTGCAAAAGTTCAACAAATTGAATTTAATAAAGAATTATTACAATCTTTATTACCAGTCTACATGATTATTTCTTTTGCTGAAGCAACCAGTTGCCATGCAAATCTAACTGGTATTAATTTTGGTGTTCGTAAAAATGGTAAAAATTATCAAGAAGTTATGACAAATTCACGAACATTTGGTTTCGGTGATATGGTAAAACGCAGATACATTATTGGTGCATATGCTTTATCTGAAAATCATCAAGAAGAATTATTTAACAAAGCTAAAAAAGTAAGAAGATTAATTGTTGAACATTTAAATACTATCTTTAAAAAATATGATGCTTTCATTATTATGCCAAATATTAATCCAGCTCCAAAAATTAAAGATGTATTAGAACAAAAAAAAGTTATTAAAAGTGAACATGATTATTTAGAAGACTTACTACTACTTTCTAACTTAAATGGTGGACCAAGCATTAATATTCCGTTAACTACTGTTAATGGTTTACCGATTGGTTTTAATATTAATGGTGCACCTTTCAATGATCAAGTTATATTGAATATTGCTTCATTTTTAAGTAAAAAAATTAATTTTAATAATAAACTACTAGGTGATGATCATGAATAATAAATATGATGTTGTAATGGGTATTGAAATCCACTGTGAATTAAAAACTAAAACTAAATGTTTTTCCAACGCCGCCAATACTTTTGGTCAAAAACCAAATACTCAAATTAATGCCATTGATTGTGGCTATCCAGGAACATTACCAACAGTTAATCAAGCTGTTATTATAATGGCAATTCAAACATGTACTGCTTTAAAAATGAATATTGATCCACTATTACGTTTTGATCGAAAAAGTTATTTTTATCCCGATTTACCTAAAGGTTATCAAATCACACAATTTTTTCATCCAATTGGTACAAACGGTGAATTACCAATAGTTGTAAATAATGAAGAATTTATTGTTAGCTTTGAACGCTTACATATTGAAGAAGACACAGCAAAACAAATTCATAATAATAAAAAAACATTACTAGACTATAATCGAGCAGGAATTCCCTTATTAGAAATTGTTACTAAACCAATTTTTAAAACAAGCGAACAAGTAGTAGCATATATTAATACTCTACGTCAATTATTAATTCATTTACAAGTTAGTGATGCTAAAATGAATGAAGGTTCATTACGATGCGATATTAATATATCGTTAAAACCACATGGTAGTGATACTTTAGGTACCAAAGTTGAAATTAAAAATTTAAATTCTACACATAATATTACTTTAGCAATAAATGATGAAATTAATCGTCAAACTAATATTTTAAATAAAAAACAAAAAATTAATCTTGAAACTAGAAGATTTGATGAAAAAACTAATAAAACAATTAGCATGCGTAGCAAAGAAAATAAAATTGATTATAAATACTTTCCTGAACCAAATATTTTTCCAATTCAACTAGACGAAAAATTAATCAAAATGATTGCTAAAAATCCTCCTGAATTGCCTAAACAAATAATGGAAAGATTAAAAAAACAATACAATTTACCAATAAAAGATATTAATTTATTAATTGACAAAGTAGAAATATTAACTATTTTTGAACAAACAGTTGCCATTAATAATTTAATATTACCTACGTTTAATTATTTAGTAGGTCCTGTGCAAGCTTATTGTAATGTTAATAACACTACTATTAAAAACAGCGAACTTACTGCTAATAATCTATCACAATTAGTTAGTCTAGTTTATGAGCAAAAAATTAATGATAAACAAAGTAAACAGTTATTAAATGCAATTATGATTAATAGTGAAAAAAGCCCTACCGATCTTATTAGAACATTAGGTATTACTTTAGTAAGTGATAGTAATGATTTAGAAAAAATATTAATCACAATTTTAAAAGCAAATGAAAACATGATTACTATTTATAAAGTCAATCCAGAAAAAGCATTAAAATTTTTTATGGGTCAATTAATGAAACTAACTAAAGGACAAGCAAATCCACAAGTTTCTAAAGAAATATTAAAAAAATTGATTGAAAACTATAATTAGTTTCAATCAATTTTTAATGGCTTTTCTCCCTTTATGTACTATTTTAATTTTATCACATAAATGCTGAGAAAAGCCTATCTACGGACTTCTCCCCACATTTTTAAATCAAACATAGAATTACAGTTTCAAAACTAGGTATCTTGTTGAATTTATATGCAGCTTCTTTAGCATATAAATGAACATGATGTTTTGCAACTTTGATATGTGTTTTAAATGTTCTTCTTATATGTTTTCAAACTGATTCAATTTGGTTGGTATTTACACCAATTTTTGAAACATAGCCATCTTGATGGTTAACTGTTTCATGCTTAGTGAAAACTGATTTAAAATCGCAATATCCTTTTCAAGAATCAGTATATACAAGACATTTTGAAGAAATGTGGTTTTTTGCAAACTGCAAAAGATTTTTACTCTTTGCGTTTTTCAATACTTTCACAATTAAATTATTGGTTGTTTTTTGATAAATGCCAACAATCAAGGTTTTATTCACCAAGGATCTTCCTTGTTTTTTAAAACCCATATGTGAAAGATACATTTCATCAATTTGCACTGTACCTTCAACAATAAATTGAGTTTTTTGTTTTGCAATACGTGTTCTGATTTTATGAGTCATTCTTCAAGCAGTTTTCAAAGTCACTCCCAATTCTTTTGCAATATCTGTTGATGGAATTCCATGTTTGGTGTTTATTCATCTAAAGATAAGATAAAACCAAGATGTTAAAGATGTTTGTGACCTTGAAAATATGGTGCCTGTGAGAATGCTAAATGTTTGATTACATTTTAAACATCTCATTCTTTTTAAATCAGAAGTATTCAAATTAAAACTAAAACACCTAATACATTTGTTTTCTTTCAAATTTGCTATATATGCAAGACATTGCTGTTCAATTTGAAAAGCATTGTTGAATTCATTCAGTTTCATTATTCCCTCCACAAGTACATGTGGGGAGAAGTCCGTTTTTAATTATGAATTTTTATATTATACTTTGAATATTTTTATTATAAATTATATACTAATATTTTATTTAAAATCTACATCTTCAATTAAATTTTCTTTAATTACTAAATCATCATTTGTCTTATTAATAATTAATGAATATTTTATTAAAATATTTCCTTTTATTCTTTTAAGTAACTTTCTTAATTTTAATTAAAATTATTTGTTGGTCTTAAAAATTGTAATGACATTGTTAAATTATTAACTAATGTTTTATTTGTCAATTCTGGTTTATTTAATTGGATGGTTATTGTTTGATCATTAATATTTCTTTGATTCAAATTTGATTCATTATTTTTTTGTTGTAATTGTTGTATCTTTTCATGTAATTCATTACTTTTTTGTTGTAATGTTTGCATTTGAACATGTAATTCATATTGTTTAATTTCTAAATTAGTAATTTGTTTTTCTAAAGATGCTATTTTAAAATTTGCTTTTTTTGGTATTTCTAAAAGAATTTTAAAATTAGTAAGTTTATTATTTTGATAATCAGCTTTTAATTCTTTTTCTAATTTATCTTTAATATCTTTAATATTTTCTTTTAATTTTGTCTTTTGATTCTCTATCAAGATATTTTTTTGTTTTAACTTCTGCTGTTGTTTTTGTAAAAATTTTATGTCCCTATCAAAAATCTCTTTTCATAAAAGTTTTATTTTACTATTTAAAGTTAGTAAATCGCTTTCTGCTTCTATCAATTTACTATTAAAATAAACTCTAAACCTTAATACTTTTAATAAAATTTTCTTTAAATGTTTTTTAGAAAAATTATCTTTTTCAATTTGTTTATTAATAAATAAATTTAATACTTTTATTTTTTTAAAATATTTTTCATTTATTATTAAATGAAAAATATCTTTATTTTTTTTAAAATTAATAAAATCTTCAAGTATTTTTGGTAAAAAAACCTCTTTTAAAGTAGTTAATTGAAAATTATATGAATAATTATTTATTTCATCATTTAATTCTAAGATTAAGGAATTTGTTCAATCTTCAATAATTTTAAGTGAATCAAATTTCCCTTTTAGAATTGGTATCTTTTTATCCAAACATTTTATTTTATATTGTGTTCATTTATTACTAAAAAAATAAATATAATTGTCCATTGTTCTTCATCCTTTACATAAAATTATTATCGGACTTCTCCCCACATGTACTTGTGGAGGGAATAATGAAACTGAATGAATTCAACAATGCTTTTCAAACTGAACAGCAATGTCTTGCATATATAGCAAATTTGAAAGAAAACAAATGTATTAGGTGTTTTAATTTTAATTTGAATACTTCTGATTTAAAAAGAATGAGATGTTTAAAATGTAATCAAACATTTAGCATTCTCACAGGCACCATATTTTCAAGGTCACAAACATCTTTAACATCTTGGTTTTATCTTATCTTTAGATGAATAAACACCAAACATGGAATTCCATAGAAATGTTTAGTAATCTGTGTAACTTACAAAAATAACTATGTTTAATTAATTCTAGTAAATATAATTAAATGACTAGAAAGAGTGAGTTACAGATGGCTAAAAAAGATAACTTTAATAATAATGATCCAATATCAAAAGCAGTAGATTTATTACTAGAAAATACTCAAGATTTAACAACAGTTTTTAAACCTGGCGGTTTATATAAAGAATTAACAAAAAGATTAGTTGAAAAAATGTTGAATTCTGAAATGCAAAATTATTTAGGATATGAAAAAAATCAACATACTACTACTGAAAATTCTCGTAATGGTACAAGTTCAAAAAAATTAATAACTCAACAAGGTAAAATTGAAATTGATGTACCAAGAGATCGCAATAGTAATTTTACTCCTGTAATAGTTCCTAAAAGGCAAAGAAGATTTGATGGTTTTGATCAACAAGTTCTTTCCTTGTATGCAAAAGGAATGACATTATCTGACATTAGAATGCAGTTGCAAGAGTTATATCATGGTGCTGATATTAGTGAAAGTGTTATTAGTCAAATTACTGATGATGTTATTGATGATGTTAAAGCATGACAAAATCGACCATTAGAAAGTATTTATCCTATTGTTTATTTTGATTGTATAGTATTTAAAGTACGACAAGATAAACGGATTATTAACAAATCAGTTTATATAGCATTAGGAGTTGATTTAGAAGGCAAAAAAGATGTTTTAGGATTATGAATTAGTGAAAATGAAGGTTCTAAGTTTTGATTATCTAATTTCACAGAAATGAAAAATCGTGGCTTAAATGATATTCTTATTGCTTGTAGTGATAATTTAACAGGCATGTCAGAAGCAATACAATCAGTTTATCCTAAAACAGAACATCAATTATGCATTGTTCATCAAATTATAAATAGTTTAAAATATGTTTCATACAAACATCGAAAAGGTCTAGTTGCAGATTTAAAACCAATTTATAGTGCATGTAGTGAAGAACAAGCAATGCAAGCTTTAGAATCGTTTGAAAGTAAATGAAATAAACAATATCCTCAAATTACTAAATCTTGATATAAAAATTGAGATAATTTAATGGTTTTTATTAGTTATCCAGTAGAAATCAAAAGAGTGATTTATACTACAAATGCTATTGAATCTGTTAATAGTCAATTACGAAAAATCATCAGAAATAAAAAAGTTTTTCCTAATGATATGGCAGTTTTCAAAATATTTTACTTGGCAATTGAAAATATAACAAAAAAATGAACATTGCCTATTCAAAATTGAAATACAGCAATTGCTCATTTTATGATAAAATTTGAAGACAGAATTAATCTAAATTAGTAACTTTGTAAAACAAAGATACACAGATTATTAAAAAGCCTCACTTAGTTACTTTTTTCCAAATATAATATCATATAATAAGTTATCCAATATTTATATGTTTATAATGTTTAAAAATATGAAAAAAATAAACATTTTGTAAAATAAAACGGACTTCTCCCCACATGTACTTGTGGAGGGAATAATGAAACTGAATGAATTCAACAATGCTTTTCAAACTGAACAGCAATGTCTTGCATATATAGCAAATTTGAAAGAAAACAAATGTATTAGGTGTTTTAATTTTAATTTGAATAATTCTGATTTAAAAAGAATGAGATGTTTAAAATGTAATCAAACATTTAGCATTCTCACAGGCACCATATTTTCAAGGTCACAAACATCTTTAACATCTTGGTTTTATCTTATCTTTAGATGAATAAACACCAAACATGGAATTCCATCAACAGATATTGCAAAAGAATTGGGAGTGACTTTGAAAACTGCTTGAAGAATGACTCATAAAATCAGAACACGTATTGCAAAACAAAAACATCAATTTATTGTTGAAGGTACAGTGCAAATTGATGAAATGTATCTTTCACATATGGGTTTTAAAAAACAAGGAAGATCCTTGGTGAATAAAACCTTGATTGTTGGCATTTATCAAAAAACAACCAATAATTTAATTGTGAAAGTATTGAAAAACGCAAAGAGTAAAAATCTTTTGCAGTTTGCAAAAAACCACATTTCTTCAAAATGTCTTGTATATACTGATTCTTGAAAATGATATTGCGATTTTAAATCAGTTTTCACTAAGCATGAAACAGTTAACCATCAAGATGGCTATGTTTCAAAAATTGGTGTAAATACCAACCAAATTGAATCAGTTTGAAAACATATAAGAAGAACATTTAAAACACATATCAAAGTTGCAAAACATCATGTTCATTTATATGCTAAAGAAGCTGCATATAAATTCAACAAGATACCTAGTTTTGAAACTGTAATTCTATGTTTGATTTAAAAATGTGGGGAGAAGTCCGTAGATAGGCTTTTCTCAGCATTTATGTGATAAAATTAAAATAGTACATAAAGGGATAAAAGCCAAATAAAATACTCCTTTTAAATTAAAAGGAGTATTAATATTATTTTTATTTTATAAAATTATGCAAGTGTTAATTCAGTTTTTGCTTCAAAAGTAACATCACCAGTTTTATAAGTTATTTCTAATTTATCACCAGCAGCTCAAGCATCACCAGCAGCAGTAATTGTTCCTAAATTTGCCCCAATTTTTAAAGCAGTTAGAGTATTTAAAGCAGTAAACTGTTTTACTTGATCTGATTCTCCTTTAATTTGTATTGGTTCTCCTGGTTTTTTTGCAGTTTCTGGAATTGTAGTACCATCTACAAACATAATTTTTTGATTTGTAGTAACATCAGTATCTACTATTTTAATTTCAGCAGCTATTGTAGTAAGAGCAGCAGCAATAACACCTTTTGTTTTATCAGCTTTTAACTTAATACCATAAACATCACCAAGTGCCTCTTCACCTTTTTTAAATTGGAAATTAAAAGTACCACCAGTAATAGCATAATCTTTACCATCATCCATTTTAGCTAATTCTGGTTTAAAATCAGTAACTGCACCAGTAATTTTATCTAATTCTTCTTTATTAAATTTTCCATCTGTAGCTGTTTGTTTTAATTTACCATTAAGAAAATCAGCACATGCTTGATTAGCAGCTTTATTATCTTCTCCTAATAATGCACTAGCTTTAATTGGTGTTTTTAAAGCATCAACAGTTCAAGTAACATTATCCTTGACAGTTTTATCAAGTGAAGATGCTTGTACACCTTCTCCTTTATCATCTGTTAACCCTAATTGTTTTGATACTTCTACGTTCATGGCTACACCAGATTTATCACCACAAGCAACAACTGAAGTAGTAGCTGCTGTTGTTAATGTTAATGCACCCATTAATCTTAATATATTTTTCATATTCATATACAGTACCTCCAATAATATGACTTTTGAACTACAAATACAATAACCACAATTTAGAATTACTTCTAAACATAATATTGAAATGAATCCAATTAACATTATACATCATATTTTACTTTTTACCATCAATATACTTTATAATAATATAAAAAAATATTCATTATTAACACCTTTAATATTACTATAAAAATTTGTCAAAAATAATAAATACTAAAAATGTATTAGTTATAATAACTAATACATTTTTAAACTTTTTTTATTCTTCATCTTCACGCCATTCGCCTTCTGACATCAATAATTCTTTACGTACATTTTTAGCAATTATATAATTAGGGTTTTTATCATCACCATTAATTAAAACATTACGTACTAAATAATTTTCAATTTCATTTTGTAGATTTTTTGCAACAAAAGGTCAATCATCTTTCACTCTAAATTCGCTATCCAATTCTTCTTGTAATTTAGGATTTGTAAGTGCTCTTTTTCTTTGCATTGGTTTATAATAAGCAAAGTATCAAATTAGAGCAAATGCAATGCTAGCAATTAAATAAACTAATTGTAAAACATTAGAAGTTATATCAGATATTCCTTTTGTAGTATCAGTTCCACCTTTACCAATAAGATTTGATCCTGAAATTAAACCATTGATTAAAGATCTTAATCATTCTTCAAATTGTCAAACTAAGAAAAGTGTTGCTGCAAGTCAAATAATAATTTCAAAAATATTTTTTTTCAATTTCTTTTCTATAGACAGTTTAATTGCAATGGAAAGTACAAAAACATAAATAATAACCATAATAATACCGGCTTCAGCAGTTAATGTTCCATAATTAACAATCGAACTTAAAACTAATTGTCCATTCTTATAAACAGGATGTAACGTATCAACTATTACTCCAATAATATCAGGTAAAATTAATCATACAAAAGCTGAAGAAAAAGTAATAATTAAATTTAATCTAGAAGCTTTAAACGGAATGTTATCTTTTGATAATTCTTTATATTTAGGTGAAATATACCCTTCAACAGATAATGGTTCTAAAATAGCACCACTATATAAAGCATTTTGCATTCCAGCATTAGACTTTAATGAAATAGTACAAATTAACATTACAAGGATACCAATTATTCCTAATCATTGTGCATGAGCTTTATCACCTAAAATTTTAAAAATACTTAAGTTGGGATTATCTAAAAAATTGCCAGCAACAGCACCAATCATAAGAATTGTTACTGCCATATAAAAAATAGTAGATAAAATCATAACAATAACTAATGAACGACTAATATTTTTTTCAGGATTTCTAACATTTTTACCAATTGTTGAATAGGTTTCAAATCCTAAAAAGAAAAAGAAACACATGGCAAAAGCTTGTGAAAAGTTATTGGCAGTTAATTGTTGATGAGAAGTAGTCATATCTCAATTTGAAGTTCCTGCCATCACAAATAATATAATAGTTGCTATGATTAATAAAAAAGTTGTTCCTCATTTTAAATAACTAGAAATATTCACAAATTTTTTAAATGCAGCCATTCCTAAAAATAATACACAAGAAGCTAAACCATAAATTAGAATTCCAATCAAATCTAATCCTAAATGTTGTAATACTCCTCAATTAGCATATAAAAAAGAAGATGGATCAGTAAAGTTAATTCTAATCATTGATACAATTTGTGAACTAACTATAACAGGTAAAGTAGCATACTGTAAAAAAGAAATTAATCAACCTCAGAAGCGACCATAACTACTTCTAACATAAATATAAGCAGCACCATTATTACCCGGATGTACTCTTGAAAGTCTTGAAAAAGCTCAAGCACAAGTTCCTGCAATTAATCCTTCTACTAAAAAAATTCAAATCATATGAGAACCTAAATTTAAACTATCTTTATTAATTAAAATTGCAAAGTTAGCAGTAAAAGTAATTCCAACAGTATAATTAAAACCAAACCAGACTAATTCTGATAAAGTTAATTTATGATTTGTCCTTTCTTTTTTCTTAAAAAGTTTTAACATAATATTCTCCTTTCAATTATAATAATTATATACCTTTAAAGTGATTTCATTAATTAATAAAATAGTCAATAAAATCAAAAAAATAAAAAAATATATGTAATTTATAATAACTAATTTTATTTTAAAATACTACTAATATTTAATTAAATTTTCAAATAATACTAATAAAAAAATAACATTTGGAAATGTTTAGTAATCTGTGTAAATTACAAAAATAACTATGTTTAATTAATTCTAGTAAATATAATTAAATGACTAGAAAGAGTGAGTTACAGATGGCTAAAAAAGATAACTTTAATAATAATGATCCAATATCAAAAGCAGTAGATTTATTACTAGAAAATACTGAAGATTTAACAACAGTTTTTAAACCTGGCGGTTTATATAAAGAATTAACAAAAAGATTAGTTGAAAAAATGTTTAATTCTGAAGTGCAAAATTATTTAGGATATGAAAAAAATCAACATAGTACTACTGAAAATGCTCGTAATGGTACAAGTTCAAAAAAATTAATAACTCAACAAGGTAAAATTGAAATTGATGTACCAAGAGATCGCAATAGTAATTTTACTCCTGTAATAGTTCCTAAAAGGCAAAGAAGATTTGATGGTTTTGATCAACAAGTCCTTTCCTTGTATGCAAAAGGAATGACATTATCTGACATTAGAATGCAGTTGCAAGAGTTATATCATGGTGCTGATATTAGTGAAAGTGTTATTAGTCAAATTACTGATGATGTTATTGATGATGTTAAAGCATGACAAAATCGACCATTAGAAAGTATTTATCATATTGTTTATTTTGATTGTATAGTAGTTAAAGTACGACAAGATAAACGGATTATTAACAAATCAGTTTATATAGCATTAGGAGTTGATTTAGAAGGCAAAAAAGATGTTTTAGGATTATGAATTAGTGAAAATGAAGGTTCTAAGTTTTGATTATCTAATTTCACAGAAATGAAAAATCGTGGCTTAAATGATATTCTTATTGCTTGTAGTGATAATTTAACAGGCATGTCAGAAGCAATACAATCAGTTTATCCTAAAACAGAACATCAATTATGCATTGTTCATCAAATTAGAAATAGTTTAAAATATGTTTCATACAAACATCGAAAAGGTCTAGTTGCAGATTTAAAACCAATTTATAGTGCATGTAGTGAAGAACAAGCAATGCAAGCTTTAGAATCGTTTGAAAGTAAATGAAATAAACAATATCCTCAAATTACTAAATCTTGATATAAAAATTGAGATAATTTAATGGTTTTTATTAGTTATCCAGTAGAAATCAAAAGAGTGATTTATACTACAAATGCTATTGAATCTGTTAATATTCAATTACGAAAAATCATCATAAATAAAAAAGTTTTTCCTAATGATATGGCAGTTTTCAAAATATTTTACTTGGCAATTGAAAATATAACAAAAAAATGAACATTGCCTATTCAAAATTGAAATACAGCAATTGCTCATTTTATGATAAAATTTGAAGATAGAATTAATCTAAACTAGTACTTTATAAAACAAAGATACACAGATTATTAAAAAGCCTCATCAAAACCATCAAATCTTCTTTGCCTTTTAGGAACTATTACAGGAGTAAAATTACTATTGCGATCTCTTGGTACATCAATTTCAATTTTACCTTGTTGAGTTATTAATTTTTTTGAACTTGTACCATTACGAGCCTTTTCAGTAGTACTATGTTGATTTTTTTCATATCCTAAATAATTTTGCATTTCAGAATTCAACATTTTTTCAACTAATCTTTTTGTTAATTCTTTATATAAACCGCCAGGTTTAAAAACTGTTGTTAAATCTTCAGTATTTTCTAATAATAAATCTACTGCTTTTGATATTGGATCATTATTATTAAACGGACTTCTCCCCACATGTACTTGTGGAGGGAATAATGAAACTGAATGAATTCAACAATGCTTTTCAAACTGAACAGCAATGTCTTGCATATATAGCAAATTTGAAAGAAAACAAATGTATTAGGTGTTTTAGTTTTAATTTGAATACTTCTGATTTAAAAAGAATGAGATGTTTAAAATGTAATCAAACATTTAGCATTCTCACAGGCACCATATTTTCAAGGTCACAAACATCTTTAACATCTTGGTTTTATCTTATCTTTAGATGAATAAACACCAAACATGGAATTCCATCAACAGATATTGCAAAAGAATTGGGAGTGACTTTGAAAACTGCTTGAAGAATGACTAATAAAATCAGAACACGTATTGCAAAACAAAAACCTCAATTTATTGTTGAAGGTACAGTGCAAATTGATGAAATGTATCTTTCACATATGGGTTTTAAAAAACAAGGAAGATCCTTGGTGAATAAAACCTTGATTGTTGGCATTTATCAAAAAACAACCAATAATTTAATTGTGAAAGTATTGAAAAACGCAAATATTAAAAATCTTTTGCAGTTTGCAAAAAACCACATTTCTTCAAAATGTCTTGTATATACTGATTCTTGAAAATGATATTGCGATTTTAAATCAGTTTTCACTAAGCATGAAACAGTTAACCATCAAGATGGCTATGTTTCAAAAATTGGTGTAAATACCAACCAAATTGAATCAGTTTGAAAACATATAAGAAGAACATTTAAAACACATATCAAAGTTGCAAAACATCATGTTCATTTATATGCTAAAGAAGCTGCATATAAATTCAACAAGATACCTATTTTTGAAACTGTAATTCTATGTTTGATTTAAAAATGTGGGGAGAAGTCCGTAGATAGGCTTTTCTCAGCATTTATGTGATAAAATTAAAATAGTACATAAAGGGAGAAAAGCCTTATTAAATTTATCTTTTTTAGCCATCTGTAACTCACTCTTTCTAGTCATTTAATTATATTTACTAGAATTAATTAAACATAGTTATTTTTGTAAGTTACACAGATTACTAAACATTTCCAAAACATCTAATAATCCAGAATTTTTAAAAAGAATTGAAAACCTTAAAGTTGAGTGTTTAGAAATTCACGAAGAATATTTAATTAATAATTCTAATCAAATGGCAGAAAACCAACCATCAGCATCTAATCAAAGTAGTGTAAGACAACATTCATTGTAAAAATAATGCCTTAATTAAGGCATTATTTTTTATATATTAAATTTAATTATTTTTTAAATTGAAAACTAATATTATCTAAATCAATTGCTAAACTACAACCAGCAATTAAATTTGGTGATGAAGTAACACGTGCATTTCATTGATAATAAATATTATTATCATCATGGTATACATAAAGTTCAATAATTGGAAGTTGAATAATAAGATCAGAAATTGCTACAACATTATAAGGATTTTGTAGTTCATATTTAATATTTTTATTAGTAGTAATATTATTAGTATCACCAGTAAGATTATTATTTTCTTTATATGTACCCATATTATTAATTGATAGTTTAGAATTATTAAAATTAAATTTAGGATAAAGTTGTGAAAATTGTTCTCAATTTTTTGCATATTTAGTTCAATTTAAAATGATTTGTTGATCACTATTTTTTGATCAATCATTTTTATTAATATTGCTAAAGTCTTCTTTATAATGATAGTTAATACTTTGTTTTATATTTTGGACATTTCATTTTGTATAGTAAATTGCTACTAAGTTATTATCATTATCAAAAATAAAATTTAATGAATAATCTTTTATATTTAGGAAAAGGGGTGAATTTTTAATAAAGTTAAAGATGTTATTATTTTCAACAATTAAGTTAATAATATTATTTGTTAATTGGTTACTAATTAGTTTGTTTAAACTGCTTTTATTAATGAATTGTTGACTAATATTATAAGCTATTGCTAAAGAAATTTTATTATTAATAGCAGCATCAGCAATGTAATATAATCCTAAGTTCTCACTAAGATTGTTATTATTTTCAATTTTAGAAGCACCAGCAATGTTAGAAATATCAATATTTTGTTCAAGACCACCAAATTGTAAATATGTTCAATTATTGTCACCAATAAAATTATTTTGTTGATATTCACTAAAATTGTAAGCATCAGAATAATTAGGATTGCTTTTAAGTGATGTTACTTTTTTGTGGCTGTTCATTTCTTGTTTTGTATTTTCAATATTTAATTTATCTTCATTAGGAATAGTAACTTTGGTATTATAAACTAGGTTACCTGTTGTATCTACTAAGAAGACGTTTCTAGCATTGGTAAAAGTATAACTTTTTAATGCTGAAGTATCATAACTATAAAATTTATGATCGGTTGTTGATTGGTTAGTAATTCAGTCACTATTATTTAAATATTGATATTGATTATTAAATAATGATGTTTGATTAGTAGTGGCGTTTGCTTTTTGTAAATCATTTTTGCTACTATTAAAGTGATTCACACTAGTTAAAATAGTGGTACTTGTTGCTAGTGAAAAAATACCAACTGTTAAAATATTTATTGTTTTTCTCATATTTTATACATTTAAAGTTAATATATAATTTTAATAAAGATATAAAGTTTATATCATCATTAAAATTATAACGATATTAAACTATCGTTATTTATATTATAGTACTTTTAGCGAAATTCTACAATTATGAGTTAAATATTTGTTTAACTTTTCTCATAGATTCAAAAAAAGATTTAATTTGAAAATTTTCAGTACTTATTACTAGTCTAGGAGCTTTTAATTCTGTTAAAATTTGATTTAAAATTTTGCAAATTTCTTCTACAAATAATTTTAATGTTTTAATAACATTAAATCCAAAAATAAATATATAATTTTTTCTATTATCAATAAATTCATAATAATTATAATTAGTATCAACTCAAATTCATAAATAATTAGGATTTGAATTTATTTGATTGATTGAAATATATTTTTCCATTTTTTCTTCTTTAATAAGATTTAAAATTCATGTACTTTTTTCATTATCATTAACTATTTTAAAATAATGAATAAAACTATTAATAATTAAATTATCATAATCCATTTTTTTTTAGTTGTTGATTAATAATTTTGTTTTTATTAAAAATCTGTTTTTCAGATAACATAATTAAATTATTTTTAACTGCAAAATTTAATTTTGTTTT
Source organism: Spiroplasma endosymbiont of Apeira syringaria (assembly GCF_964020205.1). Classification (NCBI taxonomy): domain Bacteria; kingdom Bacillati; phylum Mycoplasmatota; class Mollicutes; order Entomoplasmatales; family Spiroplasmataceae; genus Spiroplasma; species Spiroplasma endosymbiont of Apeira syringaria. The sequence goes on along the minus strand of NZ_OZ026543.1, from coordinate 653,064 downwards.
TAAATTTTCATATGATACTTGCTTTTTTTCTGAATTGTAACCTTGCATAAAAATACTATGTGTTAATAAATTACGCATAAATTTTAATCAAAAAATAATATTTAATTTCTCAAAATTATTTTTAATTTTATTTATTTTACTTTTATTTTTTTTAGTTAAATTTTTACTTTTATATATGTTTAAAATTTCAAAAGAAAAATAAACAAGTTCATACACATCATATAAATAATTTACTAAAGTTCTAATATTAGTGATAATACTACATTTAGATTTTTCTAATATAATTAAATCATTACTAATACTTGTAATATTAACTCTAGCATTTAGTAATTTTTGTATTTGTTTTTGATCATAAGATCACTTTTTTTCTTTAGAAGCCTCATTTAATAAAAATGAAGCAAAAAAATCTATATATTCAAATATATAACTTTCTAATTTAACTATTGCATTAAGTTTATCTTCATAGGAATTATTATCGGACTTCTCCCCACATGTACTTGTGGAGGGAATAATGAAACTGAATGAATTCAACAATGCTTTTCAAACTGAACAGCAATGTCTTGCATATATAGCAAATTTGAAAGAAAACAAATGTATTAGGTGTTTTAATTTTAATTTGAATACTTCTGATTTAAAAATAATGAGATGTTTAAAATGTAATCAAACATTTAGCATTCTCACAGGCACCATATTTTCAAGGTCACAAACATCTTTAACATCTTGGTTTTATCTTATCTTTAGATGAATAAACACCAAACATGGAATTCCATCAACAGATATTGCAAAAGAATTGGGAGTGACTTTGAAAACTGCTTGAAGAATGACTCATAAAATCAGAACACGTATTGCAAAACAAAAACCTCAATTTATTGTTGAAAGTACAGTGCAAATTGATGAAATGTATCTTTCACATATGGGTTTTAAAAAACAAGGAAGATCCTTGGTGAATAAAACCTTGATTGTTGGCATTTATCAAAAAACAACCAATAATTTAATTGTGAAAGTATTGAAAAACGCAAAGAGTAAAAATCTTTTGCAGTTTGCAAAAAACCACATTTCTTCAAAATGTCTTGTATATACTGATTCTTGAAAAGGATATTGCGATTTTAAATCAGTTTTCACTAAGCATGAAACAGTTAACCATCAAGATGGCTATGTTTCAAAAATTGGTGTAAATACCAACCAAATTTAATCAGTTTGAAAACATATAAGAAGAACATTTAAAACACATATCAAAGTTGCAAAACATCATGTTCATTTATATGCTAAAGAAGCTGCATATAAATTCAACAAGATACCTAGTTTTGAAACTGTAATGCTATGTTTGATTTAAAAATGTGGGGAGAAGTCCGTAGATAGGCTTTTCTCAGCATTTATGTGATAAAATTAAAATAGTACATAAAGGGAGAAAAGCCATTATTATTTTTCATATTATTATATTCCTTACTAAATTTGAAAATATTAATTTTATTTTTTAATTTAAATATGGGAATATTAATGGTTCATTAAAAATTTTACCCCATAATTCCAGCTTCATATAAATGTTTAAAGTGACCTTCTTTAACTTTTAATTCATTAAAAGTACCAACTTGAACTAAAACTTTTTCTTTTTCTAAAACTAAAATCTTATCAACAGTTTTAATTGTTGATAAACGATGGGCAATAATAATACTAGTACGACCAATCATTAATTTATTAAATTGTGCTTGTATTTCCTTTTCGACAATATTATCTAAAGCACTAGTAGCTTCATCTAAAATTAATAGTTCTGGATTTTTTAAAAAGATACGAGCAATAGCTACTCTTTGTTTTTGACCACCAGATAAGTTAATCCCACGTTCACCTAAAATTGTATTATAACCATTAGGTAATTGTTCAATGTAATCATGTAAGTTAGCTTTACTTGCAGCAATTTTGATTTCTTCTAAAGTTGCTCCTTGCTTAGTATAACTAATGTTTTCGGCAAATGTGCCAAATAAAATTTGTGGATCTTGTTCAATATAGCCAATATGATGTAAGTATTGTGCTAAGTCAATATCACGTAAATCAGTATTATTATTAATTAAAATTCTTCCTTCAGCAGGGTCATAGTAACGTAGTAATAACTTAGAAATAGTAGTTTTTCCGACACCAGTTGCACCAACAATAGCATAACTTTTACCTTTTTCAAAAGTGAAAGAGAAGTTATTTAAAATTCAGTCTTCTTTTTCATCATAGCGGAAATTAACATTTTCAAAAATAATATCACTAGTAATTTGTTTTACTGGTAAGGCTTTTTCTTTATTAACTATTTTTGGTTTAATATTAAGAATTTCATTAACTCTTAAAATTGAAGTTGATGTTTTAGCTCAATTACCTAAGAATTGAATACTTTGAATAACTGGGAAAATTAAAGTGTTGACTGCTAATAAAAAAGCAATTAGTGTTGAAACACTAATGATGTGTTTACTTACAAACATGAAACCAGCAACTAAACCAACAATGTTAATTCCTGTTAGTAATGTAATTAGTAATGCTCTAGTAAAACTTTCAAAAGTAATAGTTTTTTTTGCTGCTTGATAATATTTAAGATGTTCATTAGAAAATCTTTTATTTTCACTTTTTTCTGTAGCATTACTTTTAATTAAAGTAATAGTATTTAGTCGATCAGTAATATCAGCATTAACTTCAGTGTAAACTTTTCTTCATTTATAGTTTAAATAACGAATAATTTGAACATTTAATACTGATATTATTAAAATTGATAAAACAATACCTAAAACAATTAATGATAATTGTCAATTTAAAGAAAAAATAACGTAAATTGAACCAAAAAAAGTCACAATTGAACTAAGCATAGTTAAAGGAATAGATTGCATATTTTCACCAATAACACTAGTATCACTAATTAGTTTTGTTAAAGTGTCACCAATTTTGCGATCTTCATAATATGACATATCTAAATCTAGTAAATGTTTTAAAACTTTATTTCGATATTCAATTTCAACTTTAACACCAATGATGCTTCCTGTTAAATTACGAAAGTACATAAATAATCCTGATGCAATTTGTAAACTAATTAAAATATAAGCTAAAGTAGTAATTTTTTCTCATTGAAAACCATCGGGGGTAGCTAAAAAATTATTAGTAATTTTAGGAATAATTACTGAAATTATTGAAGAAGCAATAGTGGTTAGTATTGCAATTAGATAAAGTAGTGGATATTTTTTAAAGTATTTAATAACTGCGCTTAAGAAACCACTTTTTTTTATTTTTAATTCATTATAATCAGTCACGCTTTTTTTTATTTTTGCTGTTGTATTTTCTTTTGTCGGCGAAGCAGTAATTTTTGTTTTATTTTTTTTGGACATAATATTTGTTCTCCTTATTAATAATTTATCGGACTTCTCCCCACATGTACTTGTGGAGGTAATAATGAAACTGAATGAATTCAACAATGCTTTTCAAACTGAACAGCAATGTCTTGCATATATAGCAAATTTGAAAGAAAACAAATGTATTAGGTGTTTTAATTTTAATTTGAATACTTCTGATTTAAAAAGAATGAGATGTTTAAAATGTAATCAAACATTTAGCATTCTCACAGGCACCATATTTTCAAGGTCACAAACATCTTTAACATCTTGGTTTTATCTTATCTTTAGATGAATAAACACCAAACATGGAATTCCATCAACAGATATTGCAAAAGAATTGGGAGTGACTTTGAAAACTGCTTGAAGAATTACTCATAAAATCAGAACACGTATTGCAAAACAAAAACCTCAATTTATTGTTGAAGGTACAGTGCAAATTGATGAAATGTATCTTTCACATATGGGTTTTAAAAAACAAGGAAGATCATTGGTGAATAAAACCTTGATTGTTGGCATTTATCAAAAAACAACCAATAATTTAATTGTGAAAGTATTGAAAAACGCAAATAGTAAAAATCTTTTGCAGTTTGCAAAAAACCACATTTCTTCAAAATGTCTTGTATATACTGATTCTTGAAAAGGATATTGCGATTTTAAATCAGTTTTCACTAAGCATGAAACAGTTAACCATCAAGATGGCTATGTTTCAAAAATTGGTGTAAATACCAACCAAATTGAATCAGTTTGAAAACATATAAGAAGAACATTTAAAACACATATCAAAGTTGCAAAACATCATGTTCATTTATATGCTAAAGAAGCTGCATATAAATTCAACAAGATACCTAGTTTTGAAACTGTAATTCTATGTTTGATTTAAAAATGTGGGGAGAAGTCCGTAGATAGGCTTTTCTCAGCATTTATGTGATAAAATTAAAATAGTACATAAAGGGAGAAAAGCCTAATTTATTTTTATTTGTTATAGTGGTAAACCCAATTCTTTTAATGGAATATAATTAAAAAAATAACGACAATTACTATCTATTATATAATTTAAAGTATCTTTATATTCTGGTTTTTTAAATCAATCACTTAATAAATATCAGTATTCAATTTTGCAATCATTACTGAATAAATACATCTTCTGTTTTAAGTTATACTTCCCTTTTCTTTAATATTATATATTAAATAATTAATAAATAAGTATGGCTTTTCTCCCTTTATGTACTATTTTAGTTTTATCACATAAATGCTGAGAAAAGCCTATCTACGGACTTCTCCCCACATTTTTAAATCAAACATAGAATTACAGTTTCAAAACTAGGTATCTTGTTGAATTTATATGCAGCTTCTTTAGCATATAAATGAACATGATGTTTTGCAACTTTGATATGTGTTTTAAATGTTCTTCTTATATGTTTTCAAACTGATTCAATTTGGTTGGTATTTACACCAATTTTTGAAACATAGCCATCTTGATGGTTAACTGTTTCATGCTTAGTGAAAACTGATTTAAAATCGCAATATCCTTTTCAAGAATCAGTATATACAAGACATTTTGAAGAAATGTGGTTTTTTGCAAACTGCAAAAGATTTTTACTCTTTGCGTTTTTCAATACTTTCACAATTAAATTATTGGTTGTTTTTTGATAAATGCCAACAATCAAGGTTTTATTCACCAAGGATCTTCCTTGTTTTTTAAAACCCATATGTGAAAGATACATTTCATCAATTTGCACTCTACCTTCAACAATAAATTGAGGTTTTTGTTTTGCAATACGTGTTCTGATTTTATGAGTCATGCTTCAAGCAGTTTTCAAAGTCACTCCCAATTCTTTTGCAATATCTGTTGATGGAATTCCATGTTTGGTGTTTATTCATCTAAAGATAAGATAAAACCAAGATGTTAAAGATGTTTGTGACCTTGAAAATATGGTGCCTGTGAGAATGCTAAATGTTTGATTACATTTTAAACATCTCATTCTTTTTAAATCAGAAGTATTCAAATTAAAACTAAAACACCTAATACATTTGTTTTCTTTCAAATTTGCTATATATGCAAGACATTGCTGTTCAGTTTGAAAAGCATTTTTGAATTCATTCAGTTTCATTATTCCCTCCACAAGTACATGTGGGGAGAAGTCCGATAAGTATTTTACTATAGATACTATTTGTTAATTTTTATTACTTCACGCTTCATATATTGTTAAAAACTTATTATTTAATGGTTTTTTTTGCTCTAGTAAATGCTTTTTTAAAATTTCTAGATAGTATTTAAAAGCAACAGTTAAATCTTGAAAGGCAAGTTTTCTTAATTCTTCAACATAATAATGGTTACGTTCAATTGATATTTTATCTGCTAATAATACTATTAATTCTAAAGTTTTCATTTCGTTTGCACCAGTAGTGTGTTTAGCAATTGCATGAAGAACTAAATCATCATGGTACTGATAATGATTTTTTAAATACAATGCTGCTACATAACCATGTCAAACTGGAAATGGTTCTTGTAAAATTTCTTTATTATATTTTGTTAAAAATTTAGTCATTTTATTTTTACTTCATTGTTTGCAAAGGTCATGATAAGTTCCAGCAATTAAGGCTTTATTAGCATCTTCGTTATAATGGATTGCTAATTTAGCAGCCATTTTACCAACATTAATACAATGTTCAGTTCTATTGTTATCCAAATTTGCTTTTAAACGCTCATAACTATATATTAAATTATTGTTAATATAATCATTAATTTTAATATCAATTTGATTAATAATTTCACCATTTCTAATTTTGGCAGAGCTAATATCACTGCTTGGTCTAACTACTAAATTTTGACATTTGTATTTTGACATTAGTTCTAATGTTTTACGATAATGAGGGCGATTAACAACAATAATTTTAACTAAATTAATTAACTGTTCAATTCCTTGTCATTTATTTAAGGTATATAAATTATCAGAACCAATAATAAAAAAGAATTTGTGATTTGGATAGTTTTCAATAAAGTAGTTAATAGTATTAATAGTATAACTAGGTTGCTTACTTGTTAGTTCATAATCATTTAAGTTTATTCAAGAATAGTTTTTAATAACTAAATTAATCATATCGACTCTTTGTTGATCGCTGGCACTGACACTATCTTTTAACGGATTTTGTTTTGTTGGTAAAATTCAAACTTCATCAAGTGAAAGTTTATGATAAGCTGTATTTGCAATGTTTAAATGTTGATTATGAAATGGATCAAAAGTTCCACCAAAAATGCCAATTCTTTTCATTATTTGCTAGTTCCTAATGATTCTAAAATTTCTTTATTATATTTTTTTGTTCTTATCATTTTAATTTCATGTAAATAAGGTGGATGACCATTAATTCATGGCGTTTCTAAAATTTTTATTTTAGTAAGCAACAATGGATGATAAATAATGTTAATTAAAGTTTGAAAACCAAGATAACCCATTCCTAAGTTAGCATGACGATCTTTATGAGCATTGATTGGGTTTTTAGAATCATTAACATGAATAACTAATAATTTATCTAATCCAATAAGTTGATCAAATTTTTGTATTATTTGTTCTAAATTATTATTAAGATCATAACCAGCATCAGATAAGTGACAAGTATCTCAACAAACACCAATTAGTTTGGGTCTTTTTACATTATTAATAATATATTGAAGTTGTTCAAAAGTAGTTCCTACTTCACTACCTTTTCCTGACATTGTTTCCAAAGCAATTTTTACAGTTTGTTTTTCTAAACATGCTGCATTTAGTCCTTTAACAATTTGTTCTAAAGCAGTTTGTGGTAAAGCACCAACAGCGCTACCTGGATGTAAAACCAAAGTTTTAATGCCAATATCTTGACAGCGAATTATTTCTTGTCGTAAGAAATCTACTGCTAATTGGTAAGTACTTTTGTTAATACTATTAGCCAGATTAATAATGTAAGGAGCATGAACAATAAGATTATTAATATCAATATTTTTTTCAATTAGTTTTTCTGTAAATTCTTTAATAAATAATGCTTTGGTTGGTTTACGAATTGTATTTTGTGGAGCACCTGTATAAAACATAAACGTATTGGCATTATAACTTAGAGCCTCTTCAAGAGCACCCAATAAATATTTTGGTGCTTTCATTGAAACATGAGATCCAATAATTAATTTGTCATTTTCCATCTTGCTTCCTCTTTCATTATTAATTTTCATCAAAAAGTTTTTTTCTTCTTGCAATTGCTTGTGTTTTTTTAATTTTCTTAATTGATGCTTTAATGTGTTGTTTTCTTGTTTCTTTTTTTATTGCTTCTAAATCTTTATTAAATTTTTTCTTATAACCAGGAGTTACATTTTTATTTTTTTTAAAGCGATTAATAACATATTGCTCTTCTTTATTTCTTTCTATTTTTCGTTTATGAGCAACGATGTTGTCATTACTAATTTCTGGTAGTAACTTATTATCTTTAATTTTATAGTATTCTATTGGAACATTTAAATTTTTTAACTTATGAATAGTAGAATTATCACTCTTATCATAAAATACATAAGAAATACCTGAATAGTTAGCTCGTCCTGTTCGCCCTGCTCGATGAAAATAATATTCTAGATTATTTGTCGGTAATTGTAAAGAGATAACATGAGATACCCCTTCAAAATCAATACCACGTGCTGCGATATCTGAACAAACAACATATTGATATTCAAAATTTTTAATACGTTTAAAAGTTTGAGAACGTTCTCGTGCTGGTAATCCACCATGTAAGATTGCTACTTTTTTATTTTCTTCAATTAAGACGTTTGCAATTTCTTCAATATTTTCTTTGTTATTAACAAAAATTAAGCATAAATAAGGATCAAACATTGTTAATAATGATTGTAGTTGTTTTTTACTATCTTGATGATGACGATTAATAAAAATATGTTGAATTTTTTGAGATTTATTATCAATACTAATTGTAGTAGCGTTAGTAATATATTTTTTTAATCAAGTAACTAGTTGGGGTAATATTGTTGCTGAAAAAGTCATAATTTGAGTATTTTTATTCATTTTAGTAATTAAAAAATCTAAATCTTCCATGAATCCCATATCAAATAACATATCACATTCATCAATAACTAAAGTGTTAGTAGTAGTAATTGCTAACATATTAAGTTCATATAAACGTTTTAATCTAGTTGGAGTTCCAATTACAATTTGTGGTTGATTATTACTTAAATTATTACTTTGACGAATAATATCTTTGCCACCCACTAAACAAGCAATGCTAATATTTTGATCTTTGATTAAAGCTTTTAAAAAATTGAACGTTTGTTGAGCAAGTTCACGAGTAGGTGTAATAATAACTGCTTGTGTTACTTTTAAAGTAACATTACAATTATTTAAAATTGGAATTAAATAAGTATGAGTTTTACCACTACCAGTAGCACTTTTAATAATTAAGTTTTTATTAGTTAATGCTAAAGGAATAATTTCGGTTTGGACTGGTGTTGGATTAATTAGTTTTTCTTTTTTTAAATTTTCAATTAGTCATGGTTGTAAATTAAATTGTTGAAATGACATGCGTTCACCTTTTTCTTTAATGCAATATTAATATTTTATCTTATTTTTACTAAGTTCTTTAAAAAATAAGATAAAAAACTTTATTAAAAGTAATAATAATTACTATTTTAATGTTTAAGATTATTAATTTTCAAAAAATAAAAAAATACATCAGTAATTTATACAACTAATTGTTTATTTAAATTTCTACTCTAATAAAAGTAAAATGTCAATAGATTATTTTTAATCATGTAAAATTAACTTAGAAAAAAATTAAGGGCTTAGAAAAGAGGTTTGTAATTTATGTCAGAAGAAGATGAATAAGAAAAGAAAAAGAAGAAGAAATCAACAAAAATTATTGCTGGTCTTATCGGCTCTGCAGCTTTAATTGGAGCCACCATTGCTGGTGGTATGACAGCTATTGCCGAAACAGAAGGAGAAAAAGAAGAAGAAGAGGAAGAAAAAAAATCAAATGATTCGATCTCTAAACAATCATCAATTAGTGATAATAAACAAACTTTAGCAGTAATTTTCAAAAACAAAACAAATCTGCAATTAAAACCTGAAGACAAATTGAAAATGACAAGTCCAGAAACTGTAAAGGAGGTTATTAAAGAGAGACTAATTGAAAGTAATCCACAATCAAATTTAATAAAAGAAAAAATTATTTTAGGTAATTTAAAATATAATAATATGAACATTAAACCAACTACTTTAACAGTTGAAATGACTTATGATGACCATTTAGTTATTGGAAGTGTAATTTTAAATGTAATTTATCCAAAATAAAAGATAAGAAGAACTTGTTTATAAAATGACGCAAATTTATATATTAAGAAAATTTAGGGGGTTATTTATATGCAAAATAATTTAAATATAATGTTTTTAGTTAATTGATCAGATTTTTCAATAAAGGACTGAATAATCATAGGATTATCAATATTATTATTAATGCTAACTTTTATTTTTATTTTAGTTATTTTTCTTTTTAAAAGAAAAAGATTTAAGTTTAAAATAAATAATATTATAAGTGATAATTTAGTAAAAATAGGTAAAAATAATTATAAATTTTCAAGTAGAAATGCTTTTATACTCTTTAATGAAATTAAATCAATAATTTTAGATAAGCGTTATAAGTATTTTTATAAATTTAAAAAGAGATATAAAGATGGTAGTTTAAATAATGAACTTTTTGATATAGTTCAAAAATATTATTTAAAAAATGAAAAAGAATTAAAGAAAAAACCAAAACCTTTATTTGAAAATAAAAAAAATGATAAACCCAGTGATGCTGTTAATAAAAAAGATGATAAAAAAGTTAAATTTGTTTTTGATGATCAAGAAATGACAGTAAAAATTGAAGAAGATAAATAAAACTACTCAATTGAGTAGTTTTATTTATCTATAACTATTTTTTTATATTTTAAAAATATGTATAAAAATTTAACACCAAATATTCTAGATATTATGATATAATTTTTTAAACTTAATTTAAGTTTTCAACTCATTATTTTAATTTTTAAAGTATATGGGTTTTTTATTTTTTTGAAAGGAAGATAAAAAGATATGTATAGTAAAGTTAAAAAAATAAAAATTATATATAAATTAATTGCTGAAATTAAAGAAGAAATAAAACTTCCAGAAGGATTTGAAGAAAGAAAAATGTACCATGCTTGAATACAAGAACCACTTTGCAATGTTGTAGATACCACTTGATATTATGAAATTGATATAAAAATTCAAAATATTGAAAAAAGATTAAATAATAATATTAATAAAACTAGTTTAAAAGAAATCAAAATAGAATTGGAAAAAATAACAAAAGAAATTGATCAAAAAAATGGTTGAGATATAGAAAAAGATAATAATTTTATTGATGAAATAAATAAAATAAGTTTATCAATCCAACATAAAACTAAAATTAATAATAAATTTATAGCAAAATAAGGAAATGTTTAGTAATCTGTGTAACTTACAAAAATAACTATGTTTAATTAATTCTAGTAAATATAATTAAATGACTAGAAAGAGTGAGTTACAGATGGCTAAAAAAGATAACTTTAATAATAATGATCCAATATCAAAAGCAGTAGATTTATTACTAGAAAATACTGAAGATTTAACAACAGTTTTTAAACCTGGCGGTTTATATAAAGAATTAACAAAAAGATTAGTTGAAAAAATGTTGAATTCTGAAATGCAAAATTATTTAGTATATGAAAAAAATAAACATACTACTACTGAAAATGCTCGTAATGGTACAATTTCAAAAAAATTGAGGCTTTTTAATAATATGTGTATCTTTGTTTTATAAAGTACTAGTTTAGATTAATTCTATCTTCAAATTTTATCATAAAATGAGCAATTGCTGTATTTCAATTTTGAATAGGCAATGTTCATTTTTTTGTTATATTTTCAATTGCCAAGTAAAATATTTTGAAAACTGCCATATCATTAGGAAAAACTTTTTTATTTCTGATGATTTTTCGTAATTGACTATTAACAGATTCAATAGCATTTGTAGTATAAATCACTCTTTTGATTTCTACTGGATAACTAATAAAAACCATTAAATTATCTCAATTTTTATATCAAGATTTAGTAATTTGAGGATATTTTTTATTTCATTTACTTTCAAACGATTGGATGGGTTACACTTTATTGGACACTAATTACATAGACAAGTGAACAAAGAAAGGAACTATAATTATGGCCAATATTAACTCATATACCGATGAATTTAAAAAACAAATAGTAGCTTTATATCAAAGTGGCAAATCAGTATCTTGCCTTGCTAAAGAATATAATGTTACAAGAGCAGCTACTTACAATTGAATTAAGCAATTTACTAATTCAGGTAGTTTTAAAACTAAAGATAATCGTTCTGTTGAAGAAAATGAATTAATTAAATTAAGAAAAGAATTAAAACAATTAAGAATGGAAAATGATATTTTAAAGCAAGCAGCACTAATAATAGGCAGAAAATAGAAATTATTGTCAAAAATAAAGTTAAATATAAAATTCGCACAATGTGTCATTTTTTAAAAATCTCTAAATCAACATATTATTTTAATTTAAAGAAAAAAGAAAATAAAATCAAAAATAATATTTATGATGAAGCTGTTATTAGTGCTTTTAAAGAAAATAAAGAAGTTTATGGTACTAGAAGATTAAAAGTCATTCTAGAAAACCAAGAAATTTATTTATCAAGACGAAAAATTAAAGAAATTATGAATAAACATAATTTAATATCAAAATACACTAAATTATCATACAAAAATCATAATAAAGTCAATGATAGTCAAATAACCAATCTTGTTGATAGAAACTTTAATAATAGAGTTAAAAATGAAGTTATTGTTAGTGATTTAACTTATGTTCAAGTAAATGGTAAGTGAAACTATATTTGTTTATTAATTGACCTATTTAACCGCGAAATAATTGGACATAGTGTAGGTACTAAAAAAGATGCATCATTAGTATATCAAGCATTTATGCACTCAAATCGCTGTTTAAAAGATATTCAAATATTTCATAGTGATCGCGGTAATGAATTTAATAATAAAATTATTGATAAACTTTTACTAGCATTCAATATTAATCGCTCTTTAAGCAAAAAAGGTTGTCCTTATGATAACGCTGTTGCTGAAGCAACCTTTAAAACTTTCAAAACCGAATTTATTAATGATAAAAATTTTACATCATTAATCCAATTAAAATTAGAATTATTTGATTACATCAATTGATATAACAACATAAGAATTCACAGCACTTTAAACTACTTAACTCCAGTTAATTATCAAAAACAAATGTCTACCAAAAAATAGTCCTAAAAAGGGTTGCCATTCCAAACAATCATATTTACATGTTCATGTTCACTAATAATATTAGCAAGTTTACTTATTTTTTCTTGTGCTGGTTTAGCGCCTAATCTTCAATTATCGGTTCTTTCTGGTCATACCATTCAACATTGTTGATGTTCTAAAAATTCAGGAATAACATAAAAATCATCACTATTTGGTGTTGAATAAATTTTTTGTGCCATTAATAGTAGCTTTCCTTTCTTACTTAGTAGCTACTGAATAATTCCCTTATTTTATTGATGATTCCTTTTTTTATTATACTAATAATTTTATTTTTTTATTCATTTGAAGAATTATTATTTTTGATATTTTTTAATATTTCTTCAATGTTTTTAACTCTAGTGTTGGTATTATCATATTTAAAGCGTAATTCTGGAACTTTATATTTATTACTTGTTTTAGCAAGTGCGCTTCGACAAAAACCTTTCGCTTTTTCTAAAGCAGTACTAATGGTTTTAATATCTAAATTATCTAAGTAAACTGTTCAATAAATGGTAGCATAACTGTTATCTTTTGTTATTTTTACATTAGTAATAGTGATATCTTTGAAAAGAATATTTTTTGATTCTTTTTTTAATATATTAGTAATTTCTTTTTTTAAGAAACTTTCTTGTTGTTCAAATTTAATGATAGACATACTATTTTGTCTCCACTTCTTCTACTAAATATGATTCAATAATATCATTTTCTTTTAAGTCATTAAAATTTTTAATAGTAATACCGCATTGAGTTTCTTTTTTAGCAATTTTTAAATCATTTTTTTCATGTTTTAAACCACTGATTTCACCGTTATAAATAACAACATCATCACGAATGATATGAACTTTGCTATTACGTTGAATGAAACCATTAATGACAACACAACCAGCAATTGTTCCTACTTTTGAAAAATGAAAAGTTTTAATAACTCGTGCTTGACCAATAATTTTATCTTCATAAGTTGGTTCTAATAAACCTTTAGCAGCCAATTCTAATTCTTCAGTTATTTTATAAATGATATTATGTAATCTAATTTCAACACCGGCATTGTTAGCAGCTTCACGAATAACATGATTGGGGCGAACATTGAAACCATAAATAATACTTCGTGAAGTTTGAGCAAGTTTAATATCTGATTCACTAATACCACCAATAGTTGCTCTAATAAACTTAACAGTAATATCATTAACATTAATTTTATTTACTGCTTGAACGATTGCTTGCACTGAACCTTGAGTATCTGCTCGTAAAATAACATTAATTTGTTTTAATTCACCTGTAGCAACATCTTGTGTTAAATTACCTAAACTAATTTGTCGATTATTTCTAATTTTATTTGTTTCTTCTGTTTGGCGTACTAGTGCTACTTTTCTTGCTAATTTATCATCATTAAAAACAATAAAAGATTCACCAGGAGTAGGGGCTGTTTCAAATCCTAAAACTTGAACAGGCATTGAAGGTCCGGCTTTAGTAATTATTTTACCAGTATCATTAATAAGGCGTTTAATTTTTCCTTTAACACTACCCGCAACTACAATATCAGTAACTTTTAGTGTTCCACCTTGTATTAATAAAGTACAAATTGAACCAACATTTTTATCATGATGAGATTCGATAACAGTTCCATTAGCAAATCGATTTGGATTAGCATTTAGTTCTTTTAATTCAGCAATTACTAATATTGATTCTAATAATTCATCAATTCCTTGATTTTTTAAAGCACTACCATAAACAAAAATAATATCGCCACCTCATTCTTCACTAGTTAAATCACAATTAGCTAGTTCATTCATAATGCGATCAGTATTAACATTTGGTTTATCCATTTTATTAACAAAAACAATAATTGAAACACCAGCTACTTTTGCATGGTCAATTGCTTCACGAGTTTGTGGCATCACACCATCATCACCAGCAACTACTAAAACAACAATATCAGTAATTTTAGAACCACGTGAACGCATTTCAGTAAATGCTTCGTGACCTGGGGTATCAATAAAAGTAATTAATTTATTATTAGTTTTAATTTGATAAGCACCAATATGTTGAGTAATACCACCGTGTTCTTGATTAGTAACTTTAGAATTACGGATAGTATCTAATAGTGTTGTTTTTCCATGATCAACGTGGCCCATAATTGTAACAACAGGTGGTCGAGTTACTAAATTTTTTTTATCATCTTCGAGATTAATATTTTCTAATAAGTTTTCATATGTTACCACTTTAGCTTTTTCAAAATCAATATTTCATTCCAAACAAAGTTCAAGCATTAATTCTTGAGTTAATATTTGATTTTGATTAAATAGTTTGCCTTGTTTCATGAAGTATTTAATAATGTCAGTTACTGGATGATGCAATGCTTTAGCAAATTCTGAAATAGTTAATGGTTCGTTATATAAAAATACTCCTTTTTCATTAATTTGAGATGTTTTTTGTTTTAGTTGTTGATTAATATTTTGTGTTTGTTGAGATATTCGTTTTTTTGCCATTTGCATCCTGCCTTTCGCTTGGGAAAATTAATCTCAATTTTTTTTAATTTCATTAATTAATTGTTCATAAAATTCATTTGGAATTTTTGTTTTTAATGCTCGTTCTAATGCCTGCTTTTTAATAAGCAAAGGTATTAATTCAAGTTTAGGTTGGATGTAGGCACCTCGACCATTTTGTTTGCCAGTTTTATCAATGAATAATTGTCCTTCTTTATTAATAACAATTCTAATTAATTCACGTTTAGGTAAAATAGTATTTGTAACTATACATTTACGCATTGGTATTTTTTTACGTTGAATTAAAGGTATTTTATTCATAACGACCTACTTTATTGTTTATTGATTTTTATTTTTTCATTGTGTTTTTTTTAGTAATTCAGATATAAACTTTTCATATTCACTTTCTTTAATATTACCATTTCAAGTAAATTTAATATTATTTTCTTTTGCTTGTTCTAATGAAGTAATATTAATATTTCAGTGAGTTACACCGGCAACTAATTTAGCAGCCATACCATTTTTACCAATAGCTAATGATAATTGTTCAGTAGGAACAATAATATTTGCTTGTTTTTCTTCTTCATTAATATCAATTGAAATAACTTTAGCTGGTGTTAAAGCGTTAATTATATATTTTTTTATATTAGGATTTCAGGCAATAATGTCAATTTTTTCGCCACTTAATTCTTGCGTAATTAGTTTTGTTCTTTCGCCTTTTGGGCCAATACATGCACCAATCCCATCAATGCTTGGATCATGACTAACAATTGCAACCTTAGCTCTAATTCCAGTAATACGAGCAATATCTTTAACTTCGATTACACCTTGTGCGATTTCAGGAACTTCTAATTCTAGTAAACAACGTAAAAAATTAACGTGAGTTCTTGATGCTAAAATTTGACCATAGTTTTTATTTTTAATAATATCTTCAACATAAAATTTGATATAAGTATTATTAGCGATTGGTTTATTTTTTGGTAAGATCTCACTAGGGATTTGATTTTGTTTTGGTAAGAAAGCATAGGCTCTACCAATTTTAATTAACATATAAGTTTCTTCAACGCTTTCAATAGTACCAATTAATATGTGATCTTTTTTATCAATAAATTCATCATAAATTGATGTTTTTTCTGCTTCACGAATTGATTGTTTAACTACTTGAATGGCTTTAAAAATTGATAAACGAGAGAATTGATCACTAGGAATTATTTGCGTATATGTATCACCAATTGTTAAGCCGGGATTCTTTGTTTTAATAGTTGAAAGTGCAATTTCTAATTCAGGATCTTCAACTTTTGGAACAACAATTAAATCCTTTAAAATTTTAATAGTACCTTTATTTTGATCAATTTCAATTCTGATATTTGTACTATCATCACGATTACTTTGATATTCATATGCTTTTTTTAGTCCTTCTTTTAAAGCTTCAATGATATCTTCTTTTGCTATTTGTTTTTCTTCAGCAATTTCATTTATGGCATTTAAAATGATTTGACTAATTTCTTTGTCCACTTTTTCTCCTCCTTGTTTTTTATAAACATTGTTGTTTATTATTTAATAGTATTTGAAATAGATTTATTTCAAAATGAAAATATACTTAAATAAAAAAATATATTACACTAGAAATAATAAAGACAGCTGGTAGCTGTCTTGCTATAATTCTAATTCATTGTTCATTATACAATATTATTAATTTGAAAACAATAGAAATTTATTAAAGTGGATGGGTTACACTTTATTGGACACTAATTACATAGACAAGTGAACAAAGAAATTAATTGAACCGGCATCGCTCAATTTTTTTTACAAGTTTGAAATTTATTTTCTCGCCCAAAAAAATTTTTCAAAAAAAAATAAAAAATAAAACCAACACTTGCTCACTGGGGAGTGGCAAGGTTGGTTAAATAAAGAATAGAATTAATACAATAGGTCCCTACAACAGGTTTATATATACTAGTTTCCAATTCGCTCCCACCCCAAGAATTACCATTAAATGGTTAGTATATTTTATTAGGTATCACTCCACTTTTTATTTATCCATGCAAGTCCACATGTTCTAGCTACTATTTTTAACAACTGTGTTGTAGTTCACTTTTTTAGTTCCCTAACACGTGTTGATAATAGCGTTAAAGAGGGTTATTAATTATTAACTTTCTCCTACTTGGTCACTGCGTGTAGTAGATATTTAAAGGATGTTAATAATAAAAATTTTAAAATTTTACAATTACACAAAAAAAGACAAGATTATTTCTTGTCTTTTTCCTTTGAGAATAATTTTTTTAAATTTATATTTTTTAAAATACGTCGAATATAAATTTAAGGGTAAAAGAGAATTTAATTTGTCTATCATCATTTTTAAATGGTAATTTCGGAAATAAGTTACTAATATGATAATTAATTATTTCGTAACTTTGACAAACGCCCAAATATTTTCTTTACATTTCACTGCTTGTTCTCAATTTTTATCTTTTTCAATATCAAAATCATATTTATTTGTTGACATTTTATTATTGTTCCTTTCAATATAAAAAAATGTTAATTATGTCACTTTGGAGAAAAAACCAATAGTAGTGACAAGTTAATTTTATAATGATATTTAAAAATATAAATATTTTTAAATATCAAGATTAGATATAAAAAAAATAATATATATTTTGATTTATGTTTCGGACTTCTCCCCACATGTACTTGTGGAGGGAATAATGAAACTGAATGAATTCAACAATGCTTTTCAAACTGAACAGCAATGTCTTGCATATATAGCAAATTTGAAAGAAAACAAATGTATTAGGTGTTTTAGTTTTAATTTGAATACTTCTGATTTAAAAAGAATGAGATGTTTAAAATGTAATCAAACATTTAGCATTCTCACAGGCACCATATTTTCAAGGTCACAAACATCTTTAACATCTTGGTTTTATCTTATCTTTAGATGAATAAACACCAAACATGGAATTCCATCAACAGATATTGCAAAAGAATTGGGAGTGACTTTGAAAACTGCTTGAAGAATGACTCATAAAATCAGAACACGTATTGCAAAACAAAAACCTCAATTTATTGTTGAAGGTACAGTGCAAATTGATGAAATGTATCTTTCACATATGGGTTTTAAAAAACAAGGAAGATCCTTGGTGAATAAAACCTTGATTGTTGGCATTTATCAAAAAACAACCAATAATTTAATTGTGAAAGTATTGAAAAACGCAAAGAGTAAAAATCTTTTGCAGTTTGCAAAAAACCACATTTCTTCAAAATGTCTTGTATATACTGATTCTTGAAAAGGATATTGCGATTTTAAATCAGTTTTCACTAAGCATGAAACAGTTAACCATCAAGATGGCTATGTTTCAAAAATTGGTGTAAATACCAACCAAATTGAATCAGTTTGAAAACATATAAGAAGAACATTTAAAACACATATCAAAGTTGCAAAACATCATGTTCATTTATATGCTAAAGAAGCTGCATATAAATTCAACAAGATACCTAGTTTTGAAACTGTAATTCTATGTTTGATTTAAAAATGTGGGGAGAAGTCCGTAGATAGGCTTTTCTCAGCATTTATGTGATAAAATTAAAATATTACATAAAGAGAGAAAAGCATTATTTTTTTTAATTTGCTAAATTGTAAAGGTAAGTGCAACTAAATTATTTTTCTATCCAAATATTCTATCGGTGAAAGATAATTTAGTATTTTTCTTGGTCTTTGGTTTAAAGACAATATAAATTTATGAACTTCATTTTTACAAGTTTTTGAAAAATTAAATTTTTTAGGAAATTTTTCTCTAATTAAACCATTAGTATTTTCATTAGTACCTCTTTGTCAAGGTGAATATGGATTTGCAAAATAAATTTTCACATCTAAATTTTTTTCAAGTTGTTGTCAATTTGAAAATTCTTTACCACGATCAAAAGTAATGGTTTTAACAATATTTTTAGGAAGAATTGATAAATAATGGCTAATATTTTTGTTAATAACTTTAGTAGTTCTGTTTTTAACTAATATTGCTAAAGTAAATCGTGATACTCTTTCAACTAAAGTTATTAAACATTTTTTACTTTTGCCTCGTGATGATACTATAGTATCTCCTTCTCAATGACCAAGTGTTATACGATCATTAATATTAAGATCTCTTTCTTTAATTGATTTGCTATTGAATTTGCCACGATTTTCTTGAGATTTGCGTTTTTTGCCTTTTCTTCTTAAATTTTTACTAGTAACTTGATCAAGCAATCCAGAATAAATTCAATTGTAAATTGTTTTAAAACTAATAACTCATTGTTTATGAAAATTTTTAATTCTGCCATAAATTTGTTCAGGTGATCAGCCTAATAATAGTTTTTGTTGCACATATTTTACTAAATCTTTATTTTTAAACTTATGAAAAAAAATATGTGATTGTTTTCTATTTTCAGCTTTATTTTGTGCAATCAATGAAAAATAATTACTATTATCTTGATTTCTATTAATTTCTCGAATAATAGTACTAATATTTCGATTAAGATTTTTAGCTATTTCACTAATTTTAACTTTAAATTTCAATTGATTCTCAATATAAATTCTTTCATCTACGCCAAGATGTTTATAACTCATATAAAAACTCCTTACTTTTTTTATAAAATAAATTTAGCATTATGAAATTTTTATATGAGAATTTTTTTGCAATTTTATTTACTTGCACTTACAAGTATAATTCAGCATTTGTATAAAAAAGTGTAAAAAAATTACTTTAATTTTTTACTTAGAAAATTAAAGTAATTATTATTTTTAAATAACCTTATTAATTTGATTTTTTGTTTTATATTCAACAAATATTTTTTGAAAAAGAGGATCTGTTAAAACATTATTTAATACTAGTTGTTCATATGTTTCATAGTTGTGATTTCTTTGCACATAATATGTTTCATAAGCAAATAAGTGCATAATCATATTACCAATGGTAGGATTACTTTCTTTGTTATTTTTTCAAAGTATTTCTTGTAGTTTAATACCGTGTTTTTTAAATAACATATTCATTGAATGTTTTATTTTATGTGGTCTAGTTAATATTAATTTTTCAATGGCACTACTAATATTAAGACCATTAGCAAATATATCATCTAAACTATGAATAAAATTTCTCAATTGAATTAATTCAAGATCTTCAAATAATTGTTCATTATCTTGCAAAATTTTTTTCATTAATAACATTTTAACATGACTATCATTTTGTTCAATATAAATAGGAATTTTAATCATATTAGTGAAACTTCTAATGATTGGAATTAATTCTTGTTTAAATTGATAGCCTAAATGGTAGTGAATTATAAAAAATAATAATAAAAGATTTTCATATATTTTATTTAAATTCAAAAAGGTAAGTGATTTTTTATGTTCATCTATTGTTTTAATAAATGACTGATGGAATTGAGTGATAATATTAATAATATCTTGTGAAGTATTTTCCAAACATACGTTTTTAAAATTGGTAAGTATAGTTTTTTTATATATAAGATTTGCATTATTAAATTCTTTTAAAGCATTTTTATAATAATCTGTTGTGAATGTTTCTGAAAGTTCTTTTTGTAAACTATTAATTTTTTCTTCATCACAAAGAATAACTGCATCTTGATAGTTTAAAAATAAAACAATTCAATTTATACACATTTTTTTTTGATCAACAGTTAAATTTGTATCAACGAAACATTGGAATAAAGCACCGCCAGTTTCAATGATACACTCATCAGCTGTTTTGTTAATTAACATTATTTGGCACCTAACTTTCTTTTTTTGTAGTTTTAATAATTTAATTAAAAAGTGTTTTAAGGTCAACTATTTTCTTTAATATTCTATCATTATAAATGACTTTTTTTAAATTTTAGTAAAAATTACCAATTTTAATATTTTTTTAAACAAGTTAAAAAATGACTATTAACTTTAGTTTTTTAAATGACTTGAAAAAATATTTAAAAATTTTTTAAATCATTAGATAATCAGATGTATTTTTTTTGTTCAATAGTTAAGTTTGCATCAATGAAACATTGAAATAAAAAACTCTATTTTAATGATGCAATTATTAGTTGTTATATTAATTAACATTATTTGGCACCTAACTTTCTTTTTTTGTAGTTTTAATAATTTAAGGCTTTTCTCAGCATTTATGTGATAAAATTAAAATAGTACATAAAGGGAGAAAAGCCATATTTTTTTAAACAAGTTAAAAAATATTATTAACTTTAAATTCTAAAATGTTATTTTTAAAATTATTTAATGATTTTAAAGTAGGTTATTATTATTATATTTATATAACATCAACATATACTTTAAAATTGAAGTAATGCTAATATTTTATCTCAAATTCTTTATACAAGGGAGTCTAATAATTTTTAACGGACTTCTCCCCACATGTACTTGTGGAGGGAATAATGAAACTGAATGAATTCAACAATGCTTTTCAAACTGAACAGCAATGTCTTGCATATATAGCAAATTTGAAAGAAAACAAATGTATTAGGTGTTTTAATTTTAATTTGAATACTTCTGATTTAAAAAGAATGAGATGTTTAAAATGTAATCAAACATTTAGCATTCTCACAGGCACCATATTTTCAAGGTCACAAACATCTTTAACATCTTGGTTTTATCTTATCTTTAGATGAATAAACACCAAACATGGAATTCCATCAACAGATATTGCAAAAGAATTGGGAGTGACTTTGAAAACTGCTTGAAGAATGACTCATAAAATCAGAACACGTATTGCAAAACAAAAACCTCAATTTATTGTTGAAGGTACAGTGCAAATTGATGAAATGTATCTTTCACATATCGGTTTTAAAAAACAAGGAAGATCCTTGGTGAATAAAACCTTGATTGTTGGCATTTATCAAAAAACA
This sequence comes from Spiroplasma endosymbiont of Apeira syringaria, assembly GCF_964020205.1. Taxonomy (NCBI): domain Bacteria; kingdom Bacillati; phylum Mycoplasmatota; class Mollicutes; order Entomoplasmatales; family Spiroplasmataceae; genus Spiroplasma; species Spiroplasma endosymbiont of Apeira syringaria. Next base: position 630,970 of record NZ_OZ026543.1, on the reverse strand, counting down.
ACCAATAATTTAATTGTGAAAGTATTGAAAAACGCAAAGAGTAAAAATCTTTTGCAGTTTGCAAAAAACCACATTTCTTCAAAATGTCTTGTATATACTGATTCTTGAAAAGGATATTGCGATTTTAAATCAGTTTTCACTAAGCATGAAACAGTTAACCATCAAGATGGCTATGTTTCAAAAATTGGTGTAAATACCAACCAAATTGAATCAGTTTGAAAACATATAAGAAGAACATTTAAAACACATATCAAAGTTGCAAAACATCATGTTCATTTATATGCTAAAGAAGCTGCATATAAATTCAACAAGATACCTAGTTTTGAAACTGTAATTCTATGTTTGATTTAAAAATGTGGGGAGAAGTCCGTAGATAGGCTTTTCTCAGCATTTATGTGATAAAATTAAAATAGTACATAAAGGGAGAAAAGCCATTTTTAAATAAGTATAATTTGTTATGCAAGTTTTTTATAAACTTTTATATTTTTTCTAATTTTTTAAATATTAATTTTATAATCAAAAACTTAGTTAAACACTTATGGGACAAGATGTGATAGTGTGAATCTTGTATTCTTATTCTAAAACATAATATTTGAAACTTCTTCTTTTTGGAAATTATTATTAATTGTAAAAAAAACTTTAGTATTAGCGATAATTATTGGTTAAAATCATTTTTTACTATAAATTAATTATAAAATAGATTATTAAAATCGTAGTATTTTGACTTTAATAAGAATAAAAAACTAATTTTATGAAAAATAAATAAATTTTGTAAAACAAAAAATAATATGTACAATATAATTATTAAGTTTAATATAAGTTTTTTATCCATTGCTTTTTTAAGTAAATGGGTTTATTAATAAAAAAAATAAGAGGTAAAGAAGAATGATAAATGATTTAGTTAATATAAATAAGTTTATAAAAAGTTTAAATACAAATAATATTAATAGTATAGATTTGATGCAACAATATTATTATCATGAAATAAGAGAAAATATAGAAATATATAATGAATTAATTGAAAAATTAAACAATATTTTTTCATTATTTAATATAACTATAGAAGAAGAACAAAAATATAATAATTTTTTTATTTTTTTAAAAGAAGAAATAATAAAAACTAAGAAAAAATATCAGGAAAATTATAAATATGAAATAGAACAAATTGCCAAAATTTTAGATCAAAATCAACAAACTATTGATAATTGTTTAGTAGTCAATAATAAATATAGTAATATTATTACAAGTTTAAATAATAAAAAAATTAGTAAATGAAAAAATAATTTTTTAAAAATTATTACTTTTGGTTTTTGAGATTGAAATAAAAAAATAACAGTTCAACAAGAAGAATTAGAAAATTATAAAATTAATAATGAAGAATTGATAAAAGCGAAAGAATTAGAAAATGAAAAACTAAAAGAAGAAAAAACTACTATTTTGATTGAAAAACTAAAGAAAAATATGTTTGAAATAACTAGTGTTCTTGCAGAAGTTGACATTTTAGAAGAAGAATTTAAAAAAATGCTCAGTGAAAAAACTAATAATGAACCTGAATGTGAAATTGCAGAGGAAGCAATTGAAGTACTAAGTAAAAAAAGAAGGTCATTTTGTTCACAAGATAGTGGTTTTGACTCAAATGCAAGTAGCGATAGTGAAGAATCTTCTTATCCAGAAAAATTAAATCCATTTATTAATGATGATGATGTAAGTTCTCAATCAACCAGTATTTTTAGTAAACCAATTTTGCCAAAAATATAAATAGATAAATGTATTTATTAAAATTAACAATTATTTTAATAATTAAATATTAATAAATAAATTATTTAAATACTTATATCAGTAAGTGTTTTTAATAAAAAAACTTATTTATTTAGAAAAAATATGTAACTTAGTAAAAATAAAGAAATTATTATTTTAAAATATTTTTATCTGTTAAGTATTTTAACTTGACATCATTATGTGAATAAGATATTATTAAAAAGGTTTATTTGCCACAAATTAATAGAAGGAGGTAATTTATGGTTAAATTACGCTTAATACCAACAGGAAAAAGTAAATCAGTGAAACCTAGTTACAGAATTGTTGCGATTGATGCAAGAACAAAACTTAATGGTAGATATATTGATAAATTAGGTACTTATAATCCAACAAGCAAAGAAAAACAAGTAACTATCGATGAAGTAAAAGCATTAAAATTTTTATCAAATGGTGCTCAACCAACAGAAACTGTTCGTAGTTTATTATCAACAGAAGGAATTATGACTAAATTTCATAATTTAAGACAAGAGAGAAAAAGTAGCAAACCTAAAAAAATAACAAAAAAAGTTACTGTAAAAAATAAAAAAACTGCTACTACTAATTCTATTAAAAAAGAAGAAGCACCTGCTACTTAATATTAAAATATGCTAGAAGTGATTAATTAATATGTATGTAACATTGTTAGAACATTTAATTGAACCAATTTTACTTGATAAAATTTGTGAAGTTGAGATTCGCGAATTAGTAGAAAAAAATCACTATGATTTAATATTAATGGTACCAAAATCATTAATATCAGTATTGATTGGTAAAAAAGGAAATACTATTCGTGCATTATCAACAATTATTGAAAGTAAAGCATATTTAGAAAATAATACTATTAAATTAGTAATTAATGAGTTTTAAGATGAAATATTTAGAATTAGGTACTATTGTTAATACTCATGGTCTTATTGGTGAAGTTAAGGTTTTATGTAATTATTATGGTAATAAATTTTCATGAAAAGAAAAAACAACAGTTTATTTAGAAGAAACTAAACAACTAACACCTTTAATTATTTCAAGAGTAAGAAATCATAAGCAGTTTTTATTATTAACATTTGAAAATTATAATACTATTGAGTTAGTAGAAGGTATGAAAAATAAAAATTTAGTTATTAATACTGAAGAAATAATTAATGACAACTTACCTTGATTTTATGAAGATATTCTAAATTATGAAGCATTTGATGCTAATAATAATGCTTTTTTAGGAAAAGTTATTGCTTTCTTAGATAATAATCATCAAGGTTTATGAGAAATAAAAATGACTAATAAAAAAACCTTTTTTATTCCTAATAATAAAGTATTTATTAATAAAATTAATAAAGAAGAACAAAAAGTTTATTTTAATATTATTGAAGGATTAATTAATAATGACTAAAAACCAATTCACAATTATAACTTTATTTCCCAATGCTTTTAATGATTTTATGCAAACATCAATTATCAAACGAGCTATTACTAAAAAACAAATTAGCATTGATATTATTGATATTAGAAATTTTGCTAATAATAAACACCAACAAGTTGATGATGCTCCTTATGGTGGTGGCAATGGTATGGTTTTACAAGCAATGCCAGTAATTAATGCTATTAATAGCGTAAAACTTAAATATCCTGAGGCTAAAACAATTTTACTTAGTCCACAAGGTCAACAATGAAATCAACAATTAGCTTATAAATATAATCAAAAAAATATTAATTATATTTTAGTTTGTGGTCATTACGAAGGTATTGATGAACGCATTATGTCTTATATTGATGAAGAGATTTCAATTGGTGATTATGTATTAACTGGTGGTGAATTACCAGCAATGGTTATTATTGATTGTATTACTAGGTTAATTCCTAATGTTATTCAACATCAATCTCATCTTAATGATTCTTTTAATAATTCATTATTGGATTATCCAACATATACAAGACCAGAAGAAGTATTAGGTATGAAAGTTCCAGAGGTTCTAATTGGTGGTCACCATGAAAAGATAGCAGAATATCGTCATCAACAAGCATTAATTAATACTTATAAAAAAAGAATTGATTTATTTAAAAAATATCAATTATCTGCAAAAGATAAAATAATAATTGAAGAATATAAATCTTCACTTAAAAAAAATAAACGAAAGGAGAAATAAAACATGCAAAATGCAATTATTAAATTAGTTAGTGAAAGTCAACTAAATCATAATCTTCCTAATTTTAAATCTGGAGATACAATCCAAGTATTTTCTAAAATTAAAGAAGAAAAAAAAGAACGTATTCAAATGTTTGAAGGGGTAGTTATTGCTCGCAAAGGTTCAGGAATTACGCAAAATGTTATTGTTCGTAAAACTGTTGGTGGTAAAGGTGTCGAAAAAACATTTGCTTTACATTCACCATTAATTGATAAAATTAATGTTATTCGTAAGGGTAAAGTAAGAAGAGCACGTATTTTCTACTTACGTAAATTAAGCGGTAAAGCTGCTAGAATTAAAGAAATTAAAACAGTAAAACCTGTTAAATAATAATTAAACCACCGTTATTAAAATCAATGGTGGTTTTCTAAATTGATATAAAATAATAATAAAATGTATTAAAGGAGTTAAAAAAAATGCCTAATGAAAGTACCCATAATCAAATTCATTGATTCCCTGGTCATATGATGAAAGCCATTAAAGCAATTGAAACTAAGTTACCAATTATTGATGTTGCAATTGAAGTTTTAGATGCACGAGCACCATTAGCAACAAAAAGTACTTTATTAGATCGTTTATTAGAGAAAAAAATAAGAATTATTGTTCTTAACAAAGTTGATTTAGCAGATGATAATTTTACTAAAGAATGAGTTAATTTTTTTGAAAGTCAAGGTTTTTCTGTTTTATTGGCAAAATCATTAACTACAAAAATGAAACCGCAGTTATTAAATTTAATTACTAAATTAATGGAGCCACAAATGGAAAAACAATTGGCAAAAGGTATTGTTAATCCAAAAATTAAGGTATTAATTATGGGATTACCAAATACGGGGAAATCAACATTTATCAATAATTTATTACAACGTAAAGTAACACAAACTGCTAATATACCTGGTGTTACTAGAGGTCAACAATGAATTAAATTAAATCCAACGATTGATTTGTTAGATAGTCCTGGTATTTTACCACCAAAAATGAATGATCAAAAAGTAGTAATGATTTTAGCTTTAATTAAAGCAATTCCTGTTAAACATTTATTTTTAGAAGAAATTGCTAATTTTGCTTTAACCTTTTTACTTGAGAATTATTATGAAAGATTAGTAAAATATTATAATATTAATTTTGAAATTAAAAATATTAATGATGAAACATTATTTCTTTATTTTAAGAAATTAGCACAAAAATATCATTTAAAATTGGCTAATGATGAAGATAATACTCATCGTGCCATGAATTTATTTATTAATGATTTACAAGTAGGGAAATTAGGATTAATTTCATTTGAAATACCACCTAAGATTTTAAAACATGAAAAGTAGTTTACGATACGAAATTGATAATTATTCATCAGGAACATTAATTGCTGGTTTTGATGAAGTGGGAAGGGGAGCTATTGCAGGACCAATTGTTGTTGCAATCGTTATTCTTAAACCAAACTTTAATCATCATTTAATTAAAGATTCAAAACAATTATCAACAAAACAACGAATAGCAATGTATCAAATTATAATTGATAATGCACTAACAGTTGCTGTTAGTATTAAAAGTCATCAATTTGTTAATATTCATAATCCTAAGCAGACTAGTATTTTAGCAATGATAGAAGCATTTAATAAATTAAAAATAGTACCTGATGTGTGTTTAGTTGATTTTGAAAAACCACAATTTCCTAATTTTCTAGGAAAAGTTGAAGCAATAGTTAAAGGTGATCAAAAATCACTTAATATTGCTAGCGCTTCGATTATTGCTAAAGTAGTAAGAGATAAAATTATGATTAATTATGATACTAAATATCCTAATTATGGGTTTAAAAATCATAAAGGGTATTATACAAAAAATCATCAGATAGCATTACAAAATTATGGTATTTGTGATATTCATCGTATTAGTTGTGCGCCCGTTAAAAAATATAGTGGCATTATATAATAGAGAAACTTTTATTATTACAATTATTTATTGGTAATAAGTTATTATCTAATTTATTTATATCTGTTGCTAATAATTTATTATTTTGAATATTAAAAATTTCTTTAATTGGTTTAGTTCCTTGATTTATTAAAATATTTTTAAATGATTGAAGGCCATGTTTTTGTAAATTCTTTTCTAATTGGCTTGTAGGTGTTTTAATATTATAGGCAACTTCTAAATAAAAGAATCTTTTTTGAAAGTCATGGTCAAAATCTTGATATTTTTTATAGATTTTTTCTATTTTATTTATTATATTTTTATTTAATATTTTTTGAAAGGCATTATTGTTAATAATGTCTTTGCTAATATTTTCTAATAAATAGTGTAGTGGAAATAATTCAGTAGAATAACTAGTAACATTTTTATATGGTAATAATAAGTCATTCATTATTTCTTTTTTAATATTGTATTTTTGTCTAATTTTATTAGAAGTTTTAATTATATTTATTTTAAAACAAAATTTATTATCTTTATTATCAATTACTAACATAGTTGAAAATATTTCTTTATATATTTTTTTTAACATTTTATTTTTCCTTTTTTATTTGGATATTTAATTTAATGGAATGGCAACCCTTTTTAGGACTATTTTTTGGTAGACATTTGTTTTTGATAATTAACTGGAGTTAAGTAGTTTAAAGTGCCGTGAATTCTTATGTTGTTATATCAATTGATGTAATCAAATAATTCTAATTTTAATTGGATTAATGATGTAAAATTTTTATCATTAATAAATTCGGTTTTGAAAGTTTTAAAGGTTGCTTCAGCAACAGCGTTATCATAAGGACAACCTTTTTTGCTTAAAGAGCGATTAATATTGAATGCTAGTAAAAGTTTATCAATAATTTTATTATTAAATTCATTACCGCGATCACTATGAAATATTTGAATATCTTTTAAACAGCGATTTGAGTGCATAAATGCTTGATATACTAATGATGCATCTTTTTTAGTACCTACACTATGTCCAATTATTTCGTGGTTAAATAGGTCAATTAATAAACAAATATAGTTTCACTTACCATTTACTTGAACATAAGTTAAATCACTAACAATAACTTCATTTTTAACTCTATTATTAAAGTTTCTATTAACAAGATTGGTTATTTGACTATCATTGACTTTATTATGATAATTTTTGAATGATAATTTAGTGTATTTTGATATTAAATTATGTTTATTCATAATTTCTTTAATTTTTCTTCTTGTAAAATTTCTTGGTTTTCTAGAATGACTTTTAATCTTCTAGTACCATAAACTTCTTTATTTTTTTTAAAAGCACTAATAACAGCTTGTTCATAAATATTATTTTGAATTTTATTTTTTTTCTTTAAATTAAAATAATATGTTGATTTAGAGAGTTTTAAAAAATGACACATTGTGCGAATTTTATATTTAGATTTATTATTTGCAATAATCTCTACTTTCTGCCTATTATTAGTGCTGCTTGCTTTAAAATATCATTTTCCATTCTTAATTGTTTTAATTCTTTTCTTAATTTAATTAATTCATTTTCTTCAACAGAACGATTATCTTTAGTTTTAAAACTACCTGAATTAGTAAATTGCTTAATTCAATTGTAAGTAGCTGCTCTTGTAACATTATATTCTTTAACAAGGCAAGATACTGATTTGCCACTTTGATATAAAGCTACTATTTGTTTTTTAAATTCATCGGTATATGAGTTAATATTGGCCATAATTATAGTTCCTTTCTTTGTTCACTTGTCTATGTAATTAGTGTCCAATAAAGTGTAACCCATCCATAATAAAAATCCTAATATAGAAAAATAGCTATATTAGATATATACATTTATTAAATTAAAATAATTATATCTAAAAATATGAAATAATACTATTTATTTTTTATTATTGCTTTTCTTCATAATTATGGACAAATCTTATTGATATTTTTAATTTAATTTTTTTGAAATAAACTTATATGTTTATTAAATTTTCTAGTTCTGTTATAATTAAACTATATTAATTTAAAGTAAAATAGTTTTTAATTTATAATTTAAGATAGTCAGGGGAATTATAATGACAAAGAAATTCGGTTATAATTTACTAACATTTGTATATTTTTCAAATCAACGTCGCGGTACTGCTAAATTAGTTTTGAAAAAAAGTACATGTAAACATATTATTAAAATTTACAAGAAAAATAAAAATTTACAAATAAGTGATAAGGTAAGATTATTATCTAATTTTTTAAGTAGTAATATTGTTTCTAAAATTTCAGCTTTAGCAGAAGAATCTTCAATGCCATATACTTTGATTGATGAAATAGTTTTTGTTATTCTTGAACAATGAGAACTATTTTTACAATGAAGTAAAAAAATAACAAATGCTCTTATTATTACTGTTAATAAAAATCTAGAATTTAGCGCTGATTGAGTAGGTAATGAGAATATTTTTGCAGAGTTAATAACCGAATATACTATTAATTATAAAGAATTAGGAATGAATACCATTATTTTTAATAATGGTTTTTCTTACGAAAGAGATGGTATTAAGTATAGTGATAATGGTATTGCTAAAATTATTTTAACACCATTTTTATGAAAACAATTAGATAAATTAAATAATAGTTTTGAGATATCGCAATATTTAAGGAATGAACAAATATTTTGTTATCTTTCTTTAGAACCAAATTCTGATAAAATTTTAAATTATGCTTTTGAACAATTGGCAGTTTTAATTTTTAATAATAAAAAATATGTTAATGATGCTTTTCTTAAGTTTAAAGTAGGTGTTGTTTTAGAATTTGAAGCAGTAGTGCATGAACAATTTCAATTAAAACAAATCTCAGCAATGAAAATTAATAGCGAAGAATTAAAATAATATATATTATTTTGAAGTAAAAAATAAGGTAATACTAGACTAGTATTACCTTAATTAATATATTTTAGAAAAGTTGAATAATAATTTTATGCTAATCATATCATTATTATTTTACTATTAATTGTTTATTCTTATTATTATTGTTGACTTTAAAGAAATAGTTTCTTGGTTTTTTACTAAAGCAATAGAAAGTGTTAGTTCATCTCCGTCTGTTAAATTATTTGGACGAGGTATTCCTGTTCTTTCAAAATTTATAACATTAAATTTTGCTTTTCAACCAACCAATTATTCAAAGTTATTAAATTTAATAGCTTTTTCAGTTCTGCTTTTGCTTATTAATGGTACTTCTGTTTTATCTTTTAATCATTTATTAACAGTTTCTTCTAATTTATAACCCGCTTGGAAATACTCAATAGAACTTCCTTCATAAACAAATTCATTATAACTTAACTTAGCAGGACTATCACTTGCAAAAATATTAAATAAAGCATCAGTTCCAGTCATTACTTTTACTGTATATTTATCCCCTAAATTTGTTTCGGACTTCTCCCCACATGTACTTGTGGAGGGAATAATGAAACTGAATGAATTCAACAATGCTTTTCAAACTGAACAGCAATGTCTTGCATATATAGCAAATTTGAAAGAAAACAAATGTATTAGGTGTTTTAATTTTAATTTGAATACTTCTGATTTAAAAAGAATGAGATGTTTAAAATGTAATCAAACATTTAGCATTCTCACAGGCACCATATTTTCAAGGTCACAAACATCTTTAACATCTTGGTTTTATCTTATCTTTAGATGAATAAACACCAAACATGGAATTCCATCAACAGATATTGCAAAAGAATTGGGAGTGACTTTGAAAACTGCTTGAAGAATGACTAATAAAATCAGAACACGTATTGCAAAACAAAAACCTCAATTTATTGTTGAAGGTACAGTGCAAATTGATGAAATGTATCTTTCACATATGGGTTTTAAAAAACAAGGAAGATCCTTGGTGAATAAAACCTTGATTGTTGGCATTTATCAAAAAAAAACCAATAATTTAATTGTGAAAGTATTGAAAAACGCAAAGAGTAAAAATCTTTTGCAGTTTGCAAAAAACCACATTTCTTCAAAATGTCTTGTATATACTGATTCTTGAAAAGGATATTGCGATTTTAAATCAGTTTTCACTAAGCACGAAACAGTTAACCATCAAGATGGCTATGTTTCAAAAATTGGTGTAAATACCAACCAAATTGAATCAGTTTGAAAACATATAAGAAGAACATTTAAAACACATATCAAAGTTGCAAAACATCATGTTCATTTATATGCTAAAGAAGCTGCATATAAATTCAACAAGATACCTAGTTTTGAAACTGTAATTCTATGTTTGATTTAAAAATGTGGGGAGAAGTCCGTAGATAGGCTTTTCTCAGCATTTATGTGATAAAACTAAAATAGTACATAAAGGGAGAAAAGCCATTTGTTTTACCATCTTCTTTAAAGAATTGTAAATTATATGTCCCATCACCAACTACAAGTTTTTCATCATCATTTGGTTCTACAAATTTACTAGTAGAAACTTTTATATTAGATATTTTATTTTTAATTTTAGCAACTTCCGCTGCATCAAAAGTACCATCTTCAGGTGTTGTTCCTGATGTTAATTTCTGTTGTAAAACAGATTTTAAAAAATAGAAACTGTCTTTATCTTTAGCTTTGGCTTGACCAGTAGTTGCCTCTTTTTCTAATAATTTAGTAACCAAAATATCGGAATTATCAATTCAGAAAAAGGATGTATCTTTTTCTCAATTAAGTCTAATAGTTTTTAAACCGTTTCCTTCATCATTTGTTAAACCTAAATTTATTGATACTTGATCTAGTAATATTTTTACCTGATCTTCTTTGTTGTTACCACAAGCTATAACAGTAGTTACTGGTACTGTTGTTATGACACTAGCACCTAATAACTTTAATAATGTTCTCATATTCCTCATTTTTCTCTTAACCTCCTCAGTTAAATCTAAAATAGATGTGAGAAATTATCTTCAATAATCTTATGTAAAACATATTATTTTAAATAACTCACTAACACTATTATAATACATAAAAAAAATTTTATTGTTTTTTTAAACCTTTAAGAGTGTATTTGTAAATTATTAATAGTAAAATTAAAATTATATTAGTATTTATTGTTATAAAGTAATATCTGAAAAAAATAAAAATAATAAAGTATAATATTTCTATAAATAAAAAAATATAAGTTTTTGACCTATTGTTTAAGTTTTAAGCAAGTAGGTTTTTTATTTTGAAAGGGGAAAAATATGAATTTAAAATCTTTACTATCTGAAATAAAATTTGATTATAAAGAAATTATAGAAATTTTTAGAAAAATAGCAGCAAAAAAGGAAAATATTAAATCATTATGAGATGAATTAAGTAAGTATAAACAGCAATTACAGAAAGAAAAAAGTGATGATAATATTAACCAAAAATTATTAAGGCTTTTCTCCCTTTATGTACTATTTTAATTTTATCACATAAATGCTGAGAAAAGCCTATATACGGACTTCTCCCCACATTTTTAAATCAAACATAGAATTACAGTTTCAAAACTAGGTATCTTGTTGAATTTATATGCAGCTTCTTTAGCATATAAATGAACATGATGTTTTGCAACTTTGATATGTGTTTTAAATGTTCTTCTTATATGTTTTCAAACTGATTCAATTTGGTTGGTATTTACACCAATTTTTGAAACATAGCCATCTTGATGGTTAACTGTTTCATGCTTAGTGAAAACTGATTTAAAATCGCAATATCCTTTTCAAGAATCAGTATATACAAGACATTTTGAAGAAATGTGTTTTTTTGCAAACTGCAAAAGATTTTTACTATTTGCGTTTTTCAATACTTTCACAATTAAATTATTGGTTGTTTTTTGATAAATGCCAACAATCAAGGTTTTATTCACCAATGATCTTCCTTGTTTTTTAAAACCCATATGTGAAAGATACATTTCATCAATTTGCACTGTACCTTCAACAATAAATTGAGGTTTTTGTTTTGCAATACGTGTTCTGATTTTATGAGTAATTCTTCAAGCAGTTTTCAAAGTCACTCCCAATTCTTTTGCAATATCTGTTGATGGAATTCCATGTTTGGTGTTTATTCATCTAAAGATAAGATAAAACCAAGATGTTAAAGATGTTTGTGACCTTGAAAATATGGTGCCTGTGAGAATGCTAAATGTTTGATTACATTTTAAACATCTCATTCTTTTTAAATCAGAAGTATTCAAATTAAAATTAAAACACCTAATACATTTGTTTTCTTTCAAATTTGCTATATATGCAAGACATTGCTGTTCAGTTTGAAAAGCATTGTTGAATTCATTCAGTTTCATTATTCCCTCCACAAGTACATGTGGGGAGAAGTCCGATTATTAATTATTTATAAAGTTTCTGCTTTTGTTGAAGAAATGTTGTTAAATTATTGTCAATCAACAGAATATGATCCTGCTACTGGAAAAATAATTAAAGACAGTAAAATGAGTGAAAATTTTGTAAATGATTGAAATAATATTAATAAAATATTAGAACAAATTTTTTTACCAGAAGATGAAGTTGTAGAAATTTCAGAATTAGCAGATGATCAATTAAGTCTACTAAATAATGAACAAACGCAAACAAATCGTGAAAGTGAATGTTTTCCCAAATACTGTTTAATTTTATAAAAATGAAATAAAAAATAAAAAAACTTTTCTCTAATTAGAGAAAAGTTTTAATTAACATAGTGCTTTAAATTCTACTAAAATATTGATTGAGGTAATAAAGTTCCAATACTTAACATTATTAAGGCAAAGACAGTAATACCAATAGTATATGGTCAAATTGCTCGATAAAAACTTGTTAGGGGAACTTTAGCAATGGCAAGTCCTGCCATCATTACACCTGCACTTGGTGCAAATAAATTAATTCAACCACTAGCCATAACAAAAGTAGTAATCATTCCTGAACCTAATCCTAAAAGAATTACTATTTTTGAAACAATAGGGAAAACGGCTTTTGCAAATCCTGATGTTGAAGGAATAACAAAGGCAATCAAAAGAAAAGCAAAAAAACCAATAATAACAATAGCAAATCTTGGTAATTTATCAATACTTTGCAATTGTCCAACAACAACATGTTGCATTCCTGAATGTTGTAATGATCAGCCAATTCCACCAGCAACAGCAATTATTAAAGCAACACCTAATAATTCTGAAGAACCACTAATAAAATTACGAACATATTGTTCTTCGCCTTTTCAATCAATTGCTGCAATGATAATTGAAACAAAGAAAAATAAGAAAGCTAACATTTCAATGTTTCAGTCACCAAATGCATTAATTTGACTTGTGAAATATGGAAAATATTTAATTAATGTATTGTGAAAATCATCAAAAATAGTTGTTCCTGTAATTTTACCTCATGGAATAATACAAAGCACCATAATTAAAAATGTTAATCCAAATAGTGCTAAAATAATTTTACGACGTTTAGTAAATTCAGGTATTTCTTCTTTATTAATAAATTCTTCATGATGCTCGCTATGTAAGTGAAAAACAACTGATTTTTCAGGATTACGTTTAACACGGATTGCATATCACATAACAAAAGCAATAGTACCGATAGTTGCTAAAAATCAACAAATTAAACGTCAGATGATTCCATCACCAGGATTTAAACCACTAGCTTGTGAAGCTGTAGCAATAGCAAAGGGATTAAGTGTTGAAAACATAACACCAACACCAGCACCCAATAAAATCATTAATACAGCTGTAACAACATCAAAACCAGCAGCTAACATTGCTGGAATAATAATTAAATAGTAAGGAATAGTTTCTTCACACATTCCTTCAACTGTTCCACCAATCGATAGGATAGTCATAATTGAAGGAATAATTCAAATTTCTTTTCCGTTTAGACGTTTAACTAAACGACCAATTCCTGCATCTAGTGCACCTGATTTCATAACTATGCCAATATATCCACCAATTACTAAAACAAAAACAATAATATCACTGCTACCAATGAAACCTTTAATTGGAGCCAAAAATAAGTCCATGATACCTAATGGCCCACCGTCTTGTCAAGGGTTATCGGTGCTTACAGGCTTTGATTCATCTTCTAATCATTTACCTGTTGTTCCTGGAATCCAAGAAATAATGATAATTAGAGCAATAATAAAGAATAAGACTGTAATTGCTGTTGGCATTTTAAATGGAAATAAACGAAATTTTTTCTTTTTGGTAATTCCCATATATGATTAATACCTCCTTCTTTATTTTTTTAAAAGTATTATTATATAATACACTATTTATCATGTAGAATAAAAGATGTTTAAGCTTATTTTTTAAAATAACTTATTAAAAAAGTAGTATTTTTATTTAAGTAACACTATTATAATAATAGTTTTTAAAAAAATGTTAGAGGCTTTTTAATAATCTGTGTATCTTTGTTTTACAAAGTTACTAATTTAGATTAATTCTGTCTTCAAATTTTATCATAAAATGAGCAATTGCTGTATTTCAATTTTGAATAGGCAATGTTCATTTTTTTGTTATATTTTCAATTGCCAAGTAAAATATTTTGAAAACTGCCATATCATTAGGAAAAACTTTTTTATTTCTGATGATTTTTCGTAATTGACTATTAACAGATTCAATAGCATTTGTAGTATAAATCACTCTTTTGATTTCTACTGGATAACTAATAAAAACCATTAAATTATCTCAATTTTTATATCAAGATTTAGTAATTTGAGGATATTGTTTATTTCATTTACTTTCAAACGATTCTAAAGCTTGCATTGCTTGTTCTTCACTACATGCACTATAAATTGGTTTTAAATCTGCAACTAGACCTTTTCGATGTTTGTATGAAACATATTTTAAACTATTTCTAATTTGATGAACAATGCATAATTGATGTTCTGTTTTAGGATAAACTGATTGTATTGCTTCTGACATGCCTGTTAAATTATCACTACAAGCAATAAGAATATCATTTAAGCCACGATTTTTCATTTCTGTGAAATTAGATAATCAAAACTTAGAACCTTCATTTTCACTAATTCATAATCCTAAAACATCTTTTTTGCCTTCTAAATAAACTCCTAATGCTATATAAACTGATTTGTTAATAATCCGTTTATCTTGTCGTACTTTAACTAATATACAATCAAAATAAACAATAGGATAAATACTTTCTAATGGTCGATTTTGTCATGCTTTAACATCATCAATAACATCATCAGTAATTTGACTAATAACACTTTCACTAATATCAGCACCATGATATAACTCTTGCAACTGCATTCTAATGTCAGATAATGTCATTCCTTTTGCATACAAGGAAAGAACTTGTTGATCAAAACCATCAAATCTTCTTTGCCTTTTAGGAACTATTACAGGAGTAAAATTACTATTGCGATCTCTTGGTACATCAATTTCAATTTTACCTTGTTGAGTTATTAATTTTTTTGAACTTGTACCATTACGAGCATTTTCAGTAGTACTATGTTGATTTTTTTCATATCCTAAATAATTTTGCATTTCAGAATTCAACATTTTTTCAACTAATCTTTTTGTTAATTCTTTATATAAACATCCAGGTTTAAAAACTGTTGTTAAATCTTCAGTATTTTCTAGTAATAAATCTACTGCTTTTGATATTGGATCATTATTATTAAAGTTATCTTTTTTAGCCATCTGTAACTCACTCTTTCTAGTCATTTAATTATATTTAATAGAATTAATTAAACATAGTTATTTTTGTAAGTTACACAGATTACTAAACATTTCCGTTTATTCATCTAAAGATAAGATAAAACCAAGATGTTAAAGATGTTTGTGACCTTGAAAATATGGTGCCTGTGAGAATGCTAAATGTTTGATTACATTTTAAACATCTCATTCTTTTTAAATCAGAAGTATTCAAATTAAAACTAAAACACCTAATACATTTTTTTTCTTTCAAATTTGCTATATATGCAAGACATTGCTGTTCAGTTTGAAAAGCATTGTTGAATTCATTCAGTTTCATTATTCCCTCCACAAGTACATGTGGGGAGAAGTCCGTAAATTATTTCCATTTAAACGTAATTGTTGTGCCAATTGATTATCAGTAATTAAACCTTTATTATCTGCTAAATAAACTAAACTATCATAAAGACCATTAGTAATAAAAAATTTACTATTTGCAATATTTCTAAATTGAAACAAAGTATTTCAAGCCGATAACATTGATTTTAAATAGCCTACTGGTGTTGTATCTTCAATATCAATTTTAGTAGCAAATTTTGCAATTGCTTGTGTATCATCAATTGCCAATTTATCTGCTAAGTCATTAGCAACTTCATATTGCATACTATCTAATAAATTTTGTCCATTATTTGCTTTTAAATCTACATCTGTAATAATTTCTCCTGCAAGATATTTTTTAGTTATTTTTTTACTAATTTTATCTGTATCAACATATGGTAATTCATATCTTTTACTTTTATCATCTCAAGCAATAATTTTTACTTCTGGTTTTTTTGGTTTTTTAACAATAAACTCAATATTTACTGAGTCAACAATTTCAGTAGGGAAAAAGTTTGCCCATGGACTATTTGAAATTTTAAAAAACTCTATAAATTCTGGCGCTTCTACTAATCTCTCTGTATTGTCTAAATTTTGATTAAATGGTACTGACATTTTATTTCTTCCTTTCGTTTATAAATAATTTTTCTTTTTATAATTAATTAAAAAATTTTCTTTATCATTTTTTTTATTATTGCTAAATTGTAAAGGTAAGTGCAACTAAATTATTTTTCTATCCAAATATTCTATCGGTGAAAGATAATTTAGTATTTTTCTTGGTCTTTGGTTTAAAGACAATATAAATTTATGAACTTCATTTTTACAAGTTTTTGAAAAATTAAATTTTTTAGGAAATTTTTCTCTAATTAAACCATTAGTATTTTCATTAGTACCTCTTTGTCAAGGTGAATATGGATTTGCAAAATAAATTTTCACATCTAAATTTTTTTCAAGTTGTTGTCAATTTGAAAATTCTTTACCACGATCAAAAGTAATGGTTTTAACAATATTTTTAGGAAGAATTGATAAATAATGGCTAATATTTTTGTTAATAACTTTAGTAGTTCTGTTTTTAACTAATATTGCTAAAGTAAATCGTGATACTCTTTCAACTAAAGTTATTAAACATTTTTTACTTTTGCCTCGTGATGATACTATAGTATCTCCTTCTCAATGACCAAGTGTTATACGATCATTAATATTAAGATCTCTTTCTTTAATTGATTTGCTATTGAATTTGCCACGATTTTCTTGAGATTTGCGTTTTTTGCCTTTTCTTCTTAAATTTTTACTAGTAACTTGATCAAGCAATCCAGAATAAATTCAATTGTAAATTGTTTTAAAACTAATAACTCATTGTTTATGAAAATTTTTAATTCTGCCATAAATTTGTTCAGGTGATCAGCCTAATAATAGTTTTTGTTGCACATATTTTACTAAATCTTTATTTTTAAACTTATGAAAAAAAATATGTGATTGTTTTCTATTTTCAGCTTTATTTTGTGCAATCAATGAAAAATAATTACTATTATCTTGATTTCTATTAATTTCTCGAATAATAGTACTAATATTTCGATTAAGATTTTTAGCTATTTCACTAATTTTAACTTTAAATTTCAATTGATTCTCAATATAAATTCTTTCATCTACGCCAAGATGTTTATAACTCATATAAAAACTCCTTACTTTTTTTATAAAATAAATTTAGCATTATGAAATTTTTATATGAGAATTTTTTTGCAATTTTATTTACTTGCACTTACAAGTATAATTCAGCTATTAATAATTATTTGTTTATTGCCACCTGTATTAATTGTTTCTTTAAATACTGGTTGTTCTTTAATAATTTTACGGACTTCTCCCCACATGTACTTGTGGAGGGAATAATGAAACTGAATGAATTCAACAATGCTTTTCAAACTGAACAGCAATGTCTTCCATATATAGCAAATTTGAAAGAAAACAAATGTATTAGGTGTTTTAGTTTTAATTTGAATACTTCTGATTTAAAAAGAATGAGATGTTTAAAATGTAATCAAACATTTAGCATTCTCACAGGCACCATATTTTCAAGGTCACAAACATCTTTAACATCTTGGTTTTATCTTATCTTTAGATGAATAAACACCAAACATGGAATTCCATCAACAGATATTGCAAAAGAATTGGGAGTGACTTTGAAAACTGCTTGAAGAATGACTCATAAAATCAGAACACGTATTGCAAAACAAAAACCTCAATTTATTGTTGAAGGTACAGTGCAAATTGATGAAATGTATCTTTCACATATGGGTTTTAAAAAACAAGGAAGATCCTTGGTGAATAAAACCTTGATTGTTGGCATTTATTAAAAAACAACCAATAATTTAATTGTGAAAGTATTGAAAAACGCAAAGAGTAAAAATCTTTTGCAGTTTGCAAAAAACCACATTTCTTCAAAATGTCTTGTATATACTGATTCTTGAAAAGGATATTGCGATTTTAAATCAGTTTTCACTAAGCATGAAACAGTTAACCATCAAGATGGCTATGTTTCAAAAATTGGTGTAAATACCAACCAAATTTAATCAGTTTGAAAACATATAAGAAGAACATTTAAAACACATATCAAAGTTGCAAAACATCATGTTCATTTATATGCTAAAGAAGCTGCATATAAATTCAACAAGATACCTAGTTTTGAAACTGTAATTCTATGTTTGATTTAAAAATGTGGGGAGAAGTCCGTAGATAGGCTTTTCTCAGCATTTATGTGATAAAATTAAAATAGTACATAAAGGGAGAAAAGCCTAATTTTTTTAATAGTTTCTTCAATTTTTGAATTTTCTAAATTATGAGTTTTAAATTTTAAAAAATCATAAAATTCAGTTTTAACTTGATATTTTTTAAATATATTAATTATTTCTTTTTCTTTAATTTCTTGATTAAGTTTATTTAACTTATTTTCTGCTTCATTAACTTTATTTTCTATTTCTTGTTGAGCATTATTTTCAGTTAAAGGTTCAGTTGTTTGTTGAACATTATCTTCATTTTCTAACATTTAACATTCTCCTATAATCAATCTTTAACTAATTGTGGCATTTCACTTATTAATTTTTTATAATCATTAACTGCATTTTCTAATGCGTTAATATCAGTAAATTTAAAACAATTATCAATATGTAATTCAAAATCCCTATCAATTCTGATATCTTGTTTTCTATATTTTTCATTAAATTCAATTTTTGTCATATTATTTTTCTCCTTTATTAATTTTTTCGTTTAATTTTGCTAATTTTTTTTGATGTTTTATAATTTTGTTATTTGCTCTAACATGTTTTGGAGTTGTAATAAATTTTTTTAATAAAACAATAATTTCTCTGCAAATTAATGTTCCAACACTTGTTCCAATAATTATTAATTCATGTAAAAATTCTTTCATTTCAATATTTTCCTTTCAATTATTTATTATTTATTTTTGATTATTCATCAAATTCACCTTTATTAATTCTTTCAATCATACATTTTGCATCCATTAAAAGATTTGCAATTAAACGTTCATTCAGTCGTATATCTTCTAAATCTTTTTCATGTTGTTTTAATTTATCATTGTAATATTCAAGTAATTTTTCTTTATTCATTATTTTTCACCTCCTTTATAAACTCATGTGATTATAATCTCAATTTAATGAAGTATTATCATTATTTAATGGTACTTCGCTCATATTATCACTACCATATTGACTAGTTGTTTCACTATTAATTGTGAATCTATTATCATTAATTAATATTGCAGTTTCATTATTAAATGAAGTTTCTTGCATTTCTTGAATATGATTAGTTGTTTCCATTGGTAGTAAATTATGGATTATTTCACTTGCACCAGCAATTATGGTAGGTACTGCATAAGCATTATTAAAATCATTATTAATACCCATTGCTACACCACTAGAAATTAAACAACCACCATTAGCCATATTACAAATCTTTCTTATTGTTTCAAATCTATTAGGAATTAATTCAGTTAATCCACTGATAATATTTGATATACCATAAGCATTTAAACTAATATAAGTATCTCAATCCATTAATGACTGATTTTCTTGTTTATTTAATAGTAATCATGGATGACCTTCTGTTGTAGTTGTAGTAGTTATTGGAGTTGGTGTTGTTGGAATAATAGGAGTAATATTATTTTCACTTCATTTACTATAATTTGCTAATCCAATTGTTCCTAAACCTAATAATATTTTTTTAGAACTATTAATTAATTTAGTTTTAGTATTTGGTCTTTGATTTAAATTTCAAATATCTAAACCTAATTTTTTACCAAATAATAAACTATTAATTGAACCTAATACTGGATTTACAATTACTTGACCATAATAAGCACTTGTACCAATCATTGCACAAATTGGACTTATTCCATTTCTAATTAATTTAATTAAAGTATAATTTGATTGATTTTCTATATTTGGCATTTTATTCTCCTTTAATTTTCTAATTTTTTAATTGTTACTTTAATTAAACCTTGATAAACATCATTATCACCAACTATTAATGCAACATTACTTTCTGGGTCCGAAACAATTATGTGTTTGGATTTAACATTTGGGTATTGTCTTAAAATAATTGCTCTAATATCTGGATGGGTTACACTTTATTGGACACTAATTACATAGACAAGTGAACAAAGAAAGGAACTATAATTATGGCCAATATTAACTCATATACCGATGAATTTAAAAAACAAATAGTAGCTTTATATCAAAGTGGCAAATCAGTATCTTGCCTTGTTAAAGAATATAATGTTACAAGAGCAGCTACTTACAATTGAATTAAGCAATTTACTAATTCAGGTAGTTTTAAAACTAAAGATAATCGTTCTGTTGAAGAAAATGAATTAATTAAATTAAGAAAATAATTAAAACAATTAAGAATGGAAAATGATATTTTAAAGCAAGCAGCACTAATAATAGGCAGAAAGTAGAGATTATTGCAAATAATAAATCTAAATATAAAATTCGCACAATGTGTCATTTTTTAAAACTCTCTAAATCAACATATTATTTTAATTTAAAGAAAAAAAATAAAATTCAAAATAATATTTATGAACAAGCTGTTATTAGTGCTTTTAAAAAAAATAAAGAAGTTTATGGTACTAGAAGATTAAAAATCATTCTAGAAAACCAAGAAATTTATTTATCAAGACGAAAAATTAAAGAAATTATGAATAAACATAATTTAATATCAAAATACACTAAATTATCATTCAAAAATTATCATAATAAAGTCAATGATAGTCAAATAACCAATCTTGTTAATAGAAACTTTAATAATAGAGTTAAAAATGAAGTTATTGTTAGTGATTTAACTTATGTTCAAGTAAATGGTAAGTGAAACTATATTTGTTTATTAATTGACCTATTTAACCGCGAAATAATTGGACATAGTGTAGGTACTAAAAAAGATGCATCATTAGTATATCAAGCATTTATGCACTCAAATCGCTGTTTAAAAGATATTCAAATATTTCATAGTGATCGCGGTAATGAATTTAATAATAAAATTATTGATAAACTTTTACTAGCATTCAATATTAATCGCTCTTTAAGCAAAAAAGGTTGTCCTTATGATAACGCTGTTGCTGAAGCAACCTTTAAAACTTTCAAAACCGAATTTATTAATGATAAAAATTTTACATCATTAATCCAATTAAAATTCGAATTATTTGATTACATCAATTGATATAACAACATAAGAATTAACGGCACTTTAAACTACTTAACTCCAGTTAATTATCAAAAACAAATGTCTACCAAAAAATAGTCCTAAAAAGGGTTGCCATTCCAACTAATTGAAAATGGTCAATATGAACAAATAATTGACTATTTATATAAAGAACTAGATAATCATAAAAAATTAAAGAAAAAATATTTTAAAAATAATAAAAAAGGTATTGTTAATCAAAGTGCAAAGTGAAATATTGGTTGTTTTACTGAAACAAATATTTGACATGTTTTAAAAGAAATGATTTCTAATAGAACATATAGTATTTTTATTGGAAATGTTTAGTAATCTGTGTAACTTACAAAAATAACTATGTTTAATTAATTCTAGTAAATATAATTAAATGACTAGAAAGAGTGAGTTACAGATGGCTAAAAAAGATAACTTTAATAATAATGATCCAATATCAAAAGCAGTAGATTTATTACTAGAAAATACTGAAGATTTAACAACAGTTTTTAAACCTGGCGGTTTATATAAAGAATTAACAAAAAGATTAGTTGAAAAAATGTTGAATTCTGAAATGCAAAATTATTTAGGATATGAAAAAAATCAACATACTACTACTGAAAATGCTCGTAATGGTACAAGTTCAAAAAAATTAATAACTCAACAAGGTAAAATTGAAATTGATGTACCAAGAGATCGCAATAGTAATTTTACTCCTGTAATAGTTCCTAAAAGGCAAAGAAGATTTGATGGTTTTGATCAACAAGTTCTTTCCTTGTATGCAAAAGGAATGACATTATCTGACATTAGAATGCAGTTGCAAGAGTTATATCATGGTGCTGATATTAGTGAAAGTGTTATTAGTCAAATTACTGATGATGTTATTGATGATGTTAAAGCATGACAAAATCGACCATTAGAAAGTATTTATCCTATTGTTTATTTTGATTGTATAGTAGTTAAAGTACGACAAGATAAACGGATTATTAACAAATCAGTTTATATAGCATTAGGAGTTGATTTAGAAGGCAAAAAAGATGTTTTAGGATTATGAATTAGTGAAAATGAAGGTTCTAAGTTTTGATTATCTAATTTCACAGAAATGAAAAATCGTGGCTTAAATGATATTCTTATTGCTTGTAGTGATAATTTAACAGGCATGTCAGAAGCAATACAATCAGTTTATCCTAAAACAGAACATCAATTATGCATTGTTCATCAAATTAGAAATAGTTTAAAATATGTTTCATACAAACATCGAAAAGGTCTAGTTGCAGATTTAAAACCAATTTATAGTGCATGTAGTGAAGAACAAGCAATGCAAGCTTTAGAATCGTTTGAAAGTAAATGAAATAAACAATATCCTCAAATTACTAAATCTTGATATAAAAATTGAGATAATTTAATGGTTTTTATTAGTTATCCAGTAGAAATCAAAAGAGTGATTTATACTACAAATGCTATTGAATCTGTTAATAGTCAATTACGAAAAATCATCAGAAATAAAAAAGTTTTTCCTAATGATATGGCAGTTTTCAAAATATTTTACTTGGCAATTGAAAATATAACAAAAAAATGAACATTGCCTATTCAAAATTGAAATACAGCAATTGCTCATTTTATGATAAAATTTGAAGACAGAATTAATCTAAATTAGTAACTTTGTAAAACAAAGATACACAGATTATTAAAAAGCCTCTTTTTATTTATATAAAAATGGTTATTTCTAAATGTAATAGAATAAATTTAAAAACATAAAATTTAGATATTTTTATGTTAATTACAGAAGGCTTTTCTCCCTTTATGTACTATTTTAATTTTATCACATAAATGCTGAGAAAAGCCTATCTACGGACTTCTCCCCACATTTTTAAATCAAACATAGAATTACAGTTTCAAAAATAGGTATCTTGTTTAATTTATATGCAGCTTCTTTAGCATATAAATGAACATGATGTTTTGCAACTTTGATATGTGTTTTAAATGTTCTTCTTATATGTTTTCAAACTGATTCAATTTGGTTGGTATTTACACCAATTTTTGAAACATAGCCATCTTGATGGTTAACTGTTTCATGCTTAGTGAAAACTGATTTAAAATCGCAATATCATTTTCAAGAATCAGTATATACAAGACATTTTGAAGAAATGTGGTTTTTTGCAAACTGCAAAAGATTTTTACTCTTTGCGTTTTTCAAGACTTTCACAATTAAATTATTGGTTGTTTTTTGATAAATGCCAACAATCAAGGTTTTATTCACCAAGGATCTTCCTTGTTTTTTAAAACCCATATGTGAAAGATACATTTCATCAATTTGCACTGTACCTTCAACAATAAATTGAGGTTTTTGTTTTGCAATACGTGTTCTGATTTTATGAGTCATTCTTCAAGCAGTTTTCAAAGTCACTCCCAATTCTTTTGCAATATCTGTTGATGGAATTCCATGTTTGGTGTTTATTCATCTAAAGATAAGATAAAACCAAGATGTTAAAGATGTTTGTGACCTTGAAAATATTGTGCCTGTGAGAATGCTAAATGTTTGATTACATTTTAAACATCTCATTATTTTTAAATCAGAATTATTCAAATTAAAATTAAAACACCTAATACATTTGTTTTCTTTCAAATTTGCTATATATGCAAGACATTGCTGTTCAGTTTGAAAAGCATTGTTGAATTCATTCAGTTTCATTATTCCCTCCACAAGTACATGTGGGGAGAAGTCCGTTACAGAATATAAAAACTTATTAAATTAAAATTTAATAAGAATTTTTGTTGTATATTGATGTTAATTAAATATTTATAAATTTCATAATTTGTATTTTAGTTGTAATTATTTTTACTAAGTAGTATTATTAATTTACAATTACATAACAAAAGTCTTAATTTATTCTCGTCTAAATAATAATAAAGACAGTATTGAATAATTTATTCCGCATTTTTGTTATTCGCCCAATTTAATTTGATAATTATTATATAACCTAATTACCAATTTAATAATTAGGTTATTTTATCGTTTATTTTTTTTCAAAAAGTAAAAATTATCAAAAAAAAAATAAATGTAATAAAATACTACTAGTATAAATTAAATATGAATTAATAAGTGCTGCTGTAATAGTATAGTATAAATCAAAAATTAGATATTTTAGCAATTAAGTATTGCAAGTGCTAATGTTTTATATTATAATCCAGTTAATACATTATTTGAGGTGAGACAATGAAGATAAAAAATATTACTAATATTCCAGTACTAGTAACAAGAGGAAGTTTTGTTTTCCCAACAGTTGAAATAGAACTAGAAGTTGGCAGACATAAATCAGTAGCGGCAATTAATGAATCGGTAGCTAAGTTTAATTCAGAAATTATTTTAGTTTCGCAAAAGGATCCAAAAGTAGATAATCCTCAATTAAGTGAAGTCTACAATCATGGTACTTTGTGTAAAGTGCAAATTCAAAAAAGTCATAATGATGGTACACTTACCGTATTTTTTTATGGACAACAAAGAGTTAAAGTTTCTAATTTTTATGATGATAAATTTTATACAGGAGATGCTGAAACTTTAGTTAGTCCTAATGTTTCAAAATCATTAGAAGAAGAGTTGATCCAAAGAATTGTAAATAATTTACAACAGATTTTAGATGTTCATGGTTCAATTCCACAAGGTGTAATTAGTCAAATCACCGATGGAATGAAAGCTAGTGAAATTATTGATAAAATGGCTCAATTTTTACCATTTTTAACTATCAATAAACGCCAAGAAATTTTACAAGAAATTGATATTAATAAACGTTTAGATTTATTATTGAAAGATGTTGGTGGTCAAAAACAAGTTGGTGCTATTGAAAAGGATTTAACAGCTAAAATTAAAGATCGTATTGATGAACAACAACGTGAATATTATTTACGAGAAAGATTGCGTGCTATTAAAGAAGAATTAGGCGAAATTGATGGTAAGTCTAATGAAATGAAACGTTATTTAGAACGTTTAGAAACAGAAGAGTTTCCTGAAGCAATCAAAACTCGTGTTAAAGAAGAAATTAGTCGTTATGAAGATATGCCACAAGCTTCAAGTGAATCAAATATAATTCGTACATACATTGATTGAATGATGACTTTACCTTGATTTCAAAAAAGTGAAGAAAAATTTGATTTAATTAATGCAAAAAAAATTCTTGATAAATATCACTATGGTTTAGAAAAAGTTAAAGAAAGAATTATTGAATATCTTGCTGTTAAAAAAATGGCTAAGGCAATGCCAGGGCAAATTATTTGTTTAGTTGGTCCTCCTGGTGTTGGTAAGACTTCTTTAGCTAAATCAATTGCTGAAGCGATGGGGCGTACTTTCGTTAAAGTTTCACTTGGTGGAGTTAAAGATGAATCTGAAATTCGTGGTCATCGTAAAACTTATATTGGTGCGATGCCAGGAAGAATTATCCAAGGTATGAAACGTGCTAAAGTTATTAATCCATTATTTTTATTAGATGAAATTGATAAAATGTCATCTGATTATCGTGGTGATCCAGCTAGTGCTATGTTAGAAGTATTAGATCCTGAACAAAATGCTAATTTTTCAGATCATTATATTGAAGAAAATTATGATTTATCACAAGTTATGTTTCTAGCAACAGCTAATTATATGGAAGGTATCCCTGAACCATTAAAAGATCGAATGGAAATTATTGAGCTTTCTTCATATACAGAATTAGAAAAACTTGAAATTGCAAAAAAATATTTAATTCCTCGTGTTATTGAAATTACTGGTTTAAATAATAAAATGTTAAAATTTAAACCAAATTCAATTGAAGAAATAATTAAATATTATACAAGAGAATCAGGTGTTCGACAATTAGAAAGATTATTAAATAAAATTGCTCGTAAATTTATTGTTAAACTTTTGAATAAAAAAATTATTACTGAAGAAATTGTTGCTGATAATGTTAAAGATTATTTAGGAAAACAAATTTTCGATTATACTAAAAAAGAAAATGAATCACAAATTGGAGTGGTAACTGGTCTTGCTTATACTCAATATGGTGGTGATATCTTACCAATTGAAGTAAACTACTTTAAAGGAAAAGGTAATTTAGTATTAACTGGTAAATTAGGTGAAGTTATGAAAGAATCTGCTACTATTGCTTTAGATTATATTAAAGCAAATGCTATTACTTTCAATATTCCTGATACTTTCTTTGCAGAACATGATATTCATATCCATGTTCCTGAAGGAGCAGTGCCAAAGGATGGTCCAAGTGCTGGTATTACTTTAACAACTGCAATTATTTCTGCTCTGACAAGTAGACCTGTATCAAAAGATATTGGTATGACAGGTGAAATTACACTTCGTGGTCATGTATTACCAATTGGTGGATTAAAAGAAAAATCAATTTCTGCTCATCGTAGTGGACTAAAAACAATTTTAATTCCAAAAGCTAATATAAAAGACTTAGAAGATATTCCAGAAGAAGTAAAGAAAAAATTAAATATTGTTTCAGTTGAATTTTATTCTGAAGTATATGATTTTATTTTTAATAAACATAAAGCAAAAATTCACTCACCTATTAATAATATTAAACCAACTTCAAGTATTATTGATGAAGGTTAAAATCTAATTAAATTATTAATAACTATAACTTTAAAAAAGTAAATACTAAAAACAAGTATTTACTTTTTTTATATAAAATTTTTTTATATTTGTGATAAATTTGATTTGCTTTTATTTGTTACAGAAAAATTAATTTCCGAATTTACACTTTTAATTATATTTTTTTTGTTAATTCGTAATATTAGTTCATTGATTTTTACTAAATTTTGTTGTTTAATTTCTTTGATTTTTGTTAAAATAGTTATTTTTGTTTCTATTTTTTTATTTCAATTAAATAATCCAATAGTAAGTATTTTCATTATTTTATTTATTTTTTTATTTATTTTTTTATTATTTAATTTTTTTGATAGGTTATTTATTGAATTTATAAAAGGCTTTTCTCCCTTTATGTACTATTTTAATTTTATCACATAAATGCTGAGAAAAGCCTATCTACGGACTTCTCCCCACATTTTTAAATCAAACATAGAATTACAGTTTCAAAACTAGGTATCTTGTTGAATTTATATGCAGCTTCTTTAGCATATAAATGAACATGATGTTTTGCAACTTTGATATGTGTTTTAAATGTTCTTCTTATATGTTTTCAAACTGATTCAATTTGGTTGGTATTTACACCAATTTTTGAAACATAGCCATCTTGATGGTTAACTGTTTCATGCTTAGTGAAAACTGATTTAAAATCGCAATATCCTTTTCAAGAATCAGTATATACAAGACATTTTGAAGAAATGTGGTTTTTTGCAAACTGCAAAAGATTTTTACTCTTTGCGTTTTTCAATACTTTCACAATTAAATTATTGGTTGTTTTTTGATAAATGCCAACAATCAAGGTTTTATTCACCAAGGATCTTCCTTGTTTTTTAAAACCCATATGTGAAAGATACATTTCATCAATTTGCACTGTACTTTCAACAATAAATTGAGGTTTTTGTTTTGCAATACGTGTTCTGATTTTATGAGTCATTCTTCAAGCAGTTTTCAAAGTCACTCCCAATTCTTTTGCAATATCTGTTGATGGAATTCCATGTTTGGTGTTTATTCATCTAAAGATAAGATAAAACCAAGATGTTAAAGATGTTTGTGACCTTGAAAATATGGTGCCTGTGAGAATGCTAAATGTTTGATTACATTTTAAACATCTCATTCTTTTTAAATCAGAAGTATTCAAATTAAAACTAAAACACCTAATACATTTGTTTTCTTTCAAATTTGCTATATATGCAAGACATTGCTGTTCAGTTTGAAAAGCATTTTTGAATTCATTCAGTTTCATTATTCCCTCCACAAGTACATGTGGGGAGAAGTCCGTAATTTAATTGTGAAAGTATTGAAAAACGCAAAGAGTAAAAATCTTTTGCAGTTTGCAAAAAACCACATTTCTTCAAAATGTCTTGTATATACTGATTCTTGAAAAGGATATTGCGATTTTAAATCAGTTTTCACTAAGCATGAAACAGTTAACCATCAAGATGGCTATGTTTCAAAAATTGGTGTAAATACCAACCAAATTGAATCAGTTTGAAAACATATAAGAAGAACATTTAAAACACATATCAAAGTTGCAAAACATCATGTTCATTTATATGCTAAAGAAGCTGCATATAAATTCAACAAGATACCTAGTTTTGAAACTGTAATTCTATGTTTGATTTAAAAATGTGGGGAGAAGTCCGTAGATAGGCTTTTCTCAGCATTTATGTGATAAAATTAAAATAGTACATAAAGGGAGAAAAGCCTTTAATTTTTATAACTTAAAAAACAAGTAATATTTATGTAGTAATTATGATAAAATTATAAAGTTATAGGAAGTAAGTAATTATGATTAAAGATAAAAAAAATAATGTTGAAATCATTAATGTCAGTAAAAACTATGATAGTAATGAAGTCATTAAAAATGTTAGTCTGAATATTGCTATTGGTGCCAAAATTGGTATTGTTGGCCCCAATGGTACTGGAAAAACAACATTATGTGAAATTATTTCCCAACTTCGTAAACCAACAACAGGTACTATTAATATTAAACCTGATTTAAAAATAGGCATGCAATTACAAGAAACTAAATTTCCTCGTGGTCTAACTGGTTGAGATATGGCCCAATATTATATGAGAGCTTATCGTTTAAATAAGTCTGTTGAAGACATTCAAAAGTTATTGTACTATTTGGACGCTGAAGCATTTATTAATAAACCTATTATTACTTTATCGGGCGGTCAACAACAAAAAATTAATATTTTATTAGCATTAATTGTTGAACCAGATTTATTAATTTTAGATGAATTAGCTACGGGATTAGATTTAGAGGTACGTGAGCGAATTTATGAATTACTAGAAAAAGAAGTTTTTATTAAACCTAATCTTTCAGTATTGATTGTTTCACATAATATGCAAGAAATTGAACGTTTTTGTCAACAAATTATTTTCATGTTTGAAGGTTCAATTATTAGTATAAATGATGTTAAAACTGTTGTTAAAGAATATGGAAGTATTGAAGAATATGTTAAAACTAAATTTAAATAAGGCTTTTCTCCCTTTATGTACTATTTTAATTTTATCACATAAATGCTGAGAAAAGCCTATCTACGGACTTCTCCCCACATTTTTAAATCAAACATAGAATTACAGTTTCAAAACTAGGTATCTTGTTGAATTTATATGCAGCTTCTTTAGCATATAAATGAACATGATGTTTTGCAACTTTGATATGTGTTTTAAATGTTCTTCTTATATGTTTTCAAACTGATTCAATTTGGTTGGTATTTACACCAATTTTTGAAACATAGCCATCTTGATGGTTAACTGTTTCATGCTTAGTGAAAACTGATTTAAAATCGCAATATCCTTTTCAAGAATCAGTATATACAAGACATTTTGAAGAAATGTGGTTTTTTGCAAACTGCAAAAGATTTTTACTCTTTGCGTTTTTCAATACTTTCACAATTAAATTATTGGTTGTTTTTTGATAAATGCCAACAATCAAGGTTTTATTCACCAAGGATCTTCCTTGTTTTTTAAAACCCATATGTGAAAGATACATTTCATCAATTTGCACTGTACCTTCAACAATAAATTGAGGTTTTTGTTTTGCAATACGTGTTCTGATTTTATGAGTCATTCTTCAAGCAGTTTTCAAAGTCACTCCCAATTCTTTTGCAATATCTGTTGATGGAATTCCATGTTTGGTGTTTATTCATCTAAAGATAAGATAAAACCAAGATGTTAAAGATGTTTGTGACCTTGAAAATATGGTGCCTGTGAGAATGCTAAATGTTTGATTACATTTTAAACATCTCATTCTTTTTAAATCAGAAGTATTCAAATTAAAATTAAAACACCTAATACATTTGTTTTCTTTCAAATTTGCTATATATGCAAGACATTGCTGTTCAGTTTGAAAAGCATTGTTGAATTCATTCAGTTTCATTATTCCCTCCACAAGTACATGTGGGGAGAAGTCCGTTAAAGAATATAAAATAGGTATGTATGATAGCGAAGCGTTATTAAAAAGATTAGGAGGGAAAAATAATGAAAAATGAGCTAAGTCTTGAAAAAAACACCTTAAAAAACAAAAATAATGATTGATCTCTTCTTAATTTATTTTGAAGTTATTTAAAACGTAATCGTTCAATTATTATTTTTTCAGTTTTCGTTTCACCATTGATTTTTATTGGTGCATCAATTGGTGGAAATAATCAAATATTATCATCACCTGCTGGTAAAAATATTGGACGATTTATTTTGATGATTATTTGATTGACACAAACTGCTTCCTTTTCAATTCAAACTTTTTTAGCTATTTTACTAGATTTAAAACAAAGCGTAGTTTATCGACGCATTGGTTTAACAAGAATTAGCAAAACCAAGTTTATTATTATAACATCAATATTTAATTTAGCTTTAGTTTTAATTTCTGATATTATTATTTTTATTGGTGTTATTATTATTGTGGAATGGCAACCCTTTTTAGGAATATTTTTTGGTAGACATTTGTTTTTGATAATTAACTGGAGTTAAGTAGTTTAAAGTGCCGTGAATTCTTATGTTGTTATATCAATTGATGTAATCAAATAATTCTAATTTTAATTGGATTAATGATGTAAAATTTTTATCATTAATAAATTCGGTTTTGAAAGTTTTAAAGGTTGCTTCAGCAACAGCGTTATCATAAGGACAACCTTTTTTGCTTAAAGAGCGATTAATATTGAATGCTAGTAAAAGTTTATCAATAATTTTATTATTAAATTCATTACCGCGATCACTATGAAATATTTGAATATCTTTTAAACAGCGATTTGAGTGCATAAATGCTTGATATACTAATGATGCATCTTTTTTAGTACCTACACTATGTCCAATTATTTCGCGGTTAAATAGGTCAATTAATAAACAAATATATGGAATGGCAACCTTTTTTAGGACTATTTTTTGGTAGACATTTGTTTTTGATAATTAACTGGAGTTAAGTAGTTTAAAGTGCTGTGAATTCTTATGTTGTTATATCAATTGATGTAATCAAATAATTCTAATTTTAATTGGATTAATGATGTAAAATTTTTATCATTAATAAATTCGGTTTTGAAAGTTTTAAAGGTTGCTTCAGCAACAGCGTTATCATAAGGACAACCTTTTTTGCTTAAAGAGCGATTAATATTGAATGCTAGTAAAAGTTTATCAATAATTTTATTATTAAATTCATTACCGCGATCACTATGAAATATTTGAATATCTTTTAAACAGCGATTTGAGTGCATAAATGCTTGATATACTAATGATGCATCTTTTTTAGTACCTACACTATGTCCAATTATTTCGCGGTTAAATAGGTCAATTAATAAACAAATATAGTTTCACTTACCATTTACTTGAACATAAGTTAAATCACTAACAATAACTTCATTTTTAACTCTATTATTAAAGTTTCTATCAACAAGATTGTTTATTGGACTATCGTTAACTTTGTTATTATGATTTTTGTATGATAATTTAGTGTATTTTGATATTAAATTATGTTTATTCATAATTTCTTTAATTTTTCGTCTTGATAAATAAATTTCTTGGTTTTCTAGAATGACTTTTAATCTTCTAGTACCATAAACTTCTTTATTTTCTTTAAAAGCACTAATAACAGCTTCATCATAAATATTATTTTTGATTTTATTTTCTTTTTTCTTTAAATTAAAATAATATGTTGATTTAGAGATTTTTAAAAAATGACACATTGTGCGAATTTTATATTTAACTTTATTTTTGACAATAATTTCTATTTTCTGCCTATTATTAGTGCTGCTTGCTTTAAAATATCATTTTCCATTCTTAATTGTTTTAATTCTTTTCTTAATTTAATTAATTCATTTTCTTCAACAGAACGATTATCTTTAGTTTTAAAACTACCTGAATTAGTAAATTGCTTAATTCAATTGTAAGTAGCTGCTCTTGTAACATTATATTCTTTAGCAAGGCAAGATACTGATTTGCCACTTTGATATAAAGCTACTATTTGTTTTTTAAATTCATCGGTATATGAGTTAATATTGGCCATAATTATAGTTCCTTTCTTTGTTCACTTGTCTACGTAATTAGTGTCCAATAAAGTGTAACCCATCCATTGGTTATGTTGTTCCTTTATCTGGAATGATTAGTTCCATTTTTAATTGACAATTATTAATTATTATTTTATTTACATTATTTTTTTCTATTACTATTACTAGTATTGCTTTGCTAATGTCAGTTATTATTAAAAGTCGTACTGGACAAGCAATTGTTAGTTTATTTACTAGTTTATTAATTGTTGCGCCATTAATTATTTTAACTTACTTTTTAGCTAGTCTTATTGGTGAAGGATTAGTTTCAAGTATTGGTGCTGGTGCTGTTGTTGGTATTTTAGTGGGTATATTTATTGCCTTAAATCTTATTAGTTGTGGCATTTATTATTTAACTTGAAAACTATTTAAATGATTTGATTAATTTTTATAAAAGTATGTAATGAATTATAAAATAACAAAGGAGTGAAAATATACAATGCCTAAAAATATAAGAAAATATGTTATTGATGAACAACCAATTAATTATTTTGATAAAGTTAAAGCATGATTAGATAATCAAAATAAATTTGAAAATTTAGAACTATTATCAGAAGTTGCATCTCAACAAAACTATTTAAAACAAAGTGATAAGTTAAATACTAAAGTAATAAATCAATTAGAAAATAAATATTTGGAAAATGTTTCAAATTTAAATCAAAAATTGAAAATGTTTTAATATAATAACTTACTTATTTTTATTAATTTATAGTCTAATTATTTTTTATAAATAATTAGATTTTTATATATTAACAATATTTTGAAATAATAGGTTTATTAAAATACTCCTTTAAATTTATTTTTAAAGGAGTATGAATATTTAAAAAATAAATTATGAGTATAATCGAAAACCGTTCCCTAAAATTGTTTTAATTTGTCCTCCACTTTCAGATCCTCATGTTTCACCATAATGAGCAATGATGATTTGAAAAAATCATTTTCCATTTTCTTCATAAAAAGTTAATCCTAATTTAATAGTTATTAATAAACTGGCAAGTAAGAAATTTTCTTTATTATTACATATGATAATATTACAAAAATTTGCTGGGTTAATAGGTCCATTTTTTGTTACTTTTGCATTTATTAAATATTTTTGAAAATTTAGATTTTTAACAACTTGATTAATGTTAATAGTTGGATATCCTGTATCGCCTCAGCTATAAGATGAATCTACATAATCTTCTAGTACCATTTTCATTAAAAAAAGTAATATATCGATAATCAATTGGTAAACCATATTCTGTATTTCATTCAAATGTATGGATAAATGAATTATTTCTAGTCTGTTTTCAATAACTTATATCAGTTAGTCTTCTGTTATTAAAATGAAATTCTGTTGTTTTTCATCATATTTTTGTCATTTTTTTAAACGGACTTCTCCCCACATGTACTTGTGGAGGGAATAATGAAACTGAATGAATTCAACAATGCTTTTCAAACTGAACAGCAATGTCTTGCATATATAGCAAATTTGAAAGAAAACAAATGTATTAGGTGTTTTAATTTTAATTTGAATACTTCTGATTTAAAAAGAATGAGATGTTTAAAATGTAATCAAACATTTAGCATTCTCACAGGCACCATATTTTCAAGGTCACAAACATCTTTAACATCTTGGTTTTATCTTATCTTTAGATGAATAAACACCAAACATGGAATTCCATCAACAGATATTGCAAAAGAATTGGGAGTGACTTTGAAAACTGCTTGAAGAATGACTCATAAAATCAGAACACGTATTGCAAAACAAAAACCTCAATTTATTGTTGAAGGTACAGTGCAAATTGATGAAATGTATCTTTCACATATGGGTTTTAAAAAAAAAGGAAGATCCTTGGTGAATAAAACCTTGATTGTTGGCATTTATCAAAAAACAACCAATAATTTAATTGTGAAAGTATTGAAAAACGCAAAGAGTAAAAATCTTTTGCAGTTTGCAAAAAACCACATTTCTTCAAAATGTCTTGTATATACTGATTCTTGAAAAGGATATTGCGATTTTAAATCAGTTTTCACTAAGCATGAAACAGTTAACCATCAAGATGGCTATGTTTCAAAAATTGGTGTAAATACCAACCAAATTGAATCAGTTTGAAAACATATAAGAAGAACATTTAAAACACATATCAAAGTTGCAAAACATCATGTTCATTTATATGCTAAAGAAGCTGCATATAAATTCAACAAGATACCTAGTTTTGAAACTGTAATTCTATGTTTGATTTAAAAATGTGGGGAGAAGTCCGTAGATAGGCTTTTCTCAGCATTTATGTGATAAAATTAAAATAGTACATAAAGGGAGAAAAGCCTTTTTAAATTCTTTTTGTTTTGCTGGACATTTATAAATGCCATTAATAGTTAAAACATAAATATTTTTATTACTATCAAAAGTAATATTACTAACATCATATGTATCATTATCAATCACTTTCATTTCAATAAAATTTGATTGTAAAAAATCAAATTTATAAACTTTATTTATTGCAGAGTTATTATTAGTTATTATATAAATATTTTTATTACTTATTATTATTTTTTTGTGGATGGGTTACACTTTATTGGACACTAATTACATAGACAAGTGAACAAAGAAAGGAACTATAATTATGGCCAATATTAACTCATATACCGATGAATTTAAAAAACAAATAGTAGCTTTATATCAAAGTGGCAAATCAGTATCTTGCCTTGTTAAAGAATATAATGTTACAAGAGCAGCTACTTACAATTGAATTAAGCAATTTACTAATTCATGTAGTTTTAAAACTAAAGATAATCGTTCTGTTGAAGAAAATGAAATAATTAAATTAAGAAAAGAATTAAAACAATTAAGAATGGAAAATGATATTTTAAAGCAAGCAGCACTAATAATAGGCAGAAAGTAGAGATTATTGCAAATAATAAATCTAAATATAAAATTCGCACAATGTGTCATTTTTTAAAACTCTCTAAATCAACATATTATTTTAATTTAAAGAAAAAAAATAAAATTCAAAATAATATTTATGAACAAGCTGTTATTAGTGCTTTTAAAAAAAATAAAGAAGTTTATGGTACTAGAAGATTAAAAGTCATTCTAGAAAACCAAGAAATTTATTTATCAAGACGAAAAATTAAAGAAATTATGAATAAACATAATTTAATATCAAAATACACTAAATTATCATTCAAAAATTATCATAATAAAGTCAATGATAGTCAAATAACCAATATTGTTAATAGAAACTTTAATAATAGAGTTAAAAATGAAGTTATTGTTAGTGATTTAACTTATGTTCAAGTAAATGGTAAGTGAAACTATATTTGTTTATTAATTGACCTATTTAACAGCGAAATAATTGGACATAGTGTAGGTACTAAAAAAGATGCATCATTAGTATATCAAGCATTTATGCACTCAAATCGCTGTTTAAAAGATATTCAAATATTTCATAGTGATCGCGGTAATGAATTTAATAATAAAATTATTGATAAACTTTTACTAGCATTCAATATTAATCGCTCTTTAAGCAAAAAAGGTTGTCCTTATGATAACGCTGTTGCTGAAGCAACCTTTAAAACTTTCAAAACCGAATTTATTAATGATAAAAATTTTACATCATTAATCCAATTAAAATTAGAATTATTTGATTACATCAATTGATATAACAACATAAGAATTCACGGCACTTTAAACTACTTAACTCCAGTTAATTATCAAAAACAAATGTCTACCAAAAAATAGTCCTAAAAAGGGTTGCCATTCCATACTATCATTTTTTCGAATTCTGTTTGTTCTGCTAAACATTTATAAACAGTATTATTAGCAAGTGCATAAATATTTCTATTTCTATCAGTTGTTAAAGACTTAATTTCATTTATTTTTCAATTATTATTTTCATTTTTAATACTTGTTTTAATTTTATTATTTGTGTTATTGATAAATAAGGTATTTAAACTGTTTGTACTTGCTATTGCTAAAATTGTTGTTGTAATTAGTGTTGATATCTTTTTCATATTTAAAAAACTCCTTTTTATTTTTTCCCAATAACTTCTTATTTTTAAGAAGTGAATATATTTTATTTTTTTTCAAATAAATTTCAAATAAAAATAGAACAAATTTTAATTTAAACTAAAAATCATAAAAAAATATATTTTATATTTAAAAAAATATTTTGAATGTTATAATAGTAGTAAATATGGATTAATTTGCATATATTATATAAAGCAGGGGTGGCATTGCCTGAGAAATACCCTATAACCTGATCTAGTTAGTACTAGCGGAGGGAGACTTTATTTTTTATATTTTAAAAAATGATAACTCCTTTTTGTTATGTAAGATAAATTAAAGGAGTTATCATTTTATTATGTTTAAAGAACAACTATTAACAACTATCAATTATAATAAAATTAAAAGCAAACTGGGGGTAGGAATGTTAATTAAAGCATCAGCCATTTTTAGTTTAATTACTCTTTTAACATTAACAGTTATTATTAGTATTTTACCTGCTAGTAGTATTAATCACTTTTTTAAAGTTACTACTATTATTGGTTGACAATTTTATAGCAGTAAAATTTATTTAATATTAATTCTTTGTTTATTATTAATTTCAGCAATTTTATTATCTGTTATTACATGAACAGTTAAAATAGAAGATATGCATAAAAATATTGTTATTGTTACATTACTATCAATTTTTAGTATCAATCCCATTGCATTAATTTTTAATTGAATTAAACATTATCAATGACAAAAAGAAGAAACTTTTGCCATTTTAAAAACAAGATGATGAACTAATTTTAAATTTGCATTTGGTATTAAACGATGATTAGTTATTGATTATACAATTATTGGTTTATTTACTGGTGTAACTATTGCTTGTGCTTTTATTGAACAAAATTTATTACCAAAAATGCCATACGGCGGCGGTATTGCTATTAAATATATACCTTTAATGGTTATTAGTTATATTATTGGCTTTGCAGGTGGATGATTAACAGGTATGATTAGTGCTTTAATGTCATTATTATTTATTGGTGGTGGTTATGTTATTAATGCTTGAAGTTATTTATTAGATTATTTTTTGCCAATGACAACGCCCGCTATTATTTCATTATTACGTTTTAATTTAAAAGCTGATAAATCAATTTTTACTTATATTAATTATTTTTTACATTGTTTTTTAGTTTGTTTAATTATTTATTTTTGACAAACAATAGCAGGATATTTTATTTGATCACAAATTACTAATGCTGACGGAAGTAAAAATATTTGATCAGGATTTAATCCTCTTTTTTACTCATTAGTTTACAATTTTATTCATATTTTTTTGTTTACTTATCCAATTATGCAATTAACAATACCTTTTATTTATCGTGGTTTAGTTAGTCACTATGTAGAAAGATATCGTTAGAATAGTAATTGTAATTACTATTTCTTTTTTAAATAGCGTTATAATATTAATTGATAGAAAGGGTGATTATAATGAAAAATGATGAAATAATCAAAGAAGATATTATTATTATGGATGGTGATATTAAATTAATGAATAAAGCATTAAATGAGAAAAAGGTTGTATTAGCAGCAATTGAATTAGGAAAACATGCTCAACATACAATTGATATTGGTTGATCTGAACATTTTCAAGCATATGCTAAATTAAAAAGTACAACTACTACTGGTACTTGTTTTGGTAAAAAACCAGCAACTCATTTAGTTTATTTTTGGCGATAATAAGATAATATAATTTTTAAGTAATTTAATTAACTACTAGATGAGAATTAAAAATAAATTCTTTATCTAATTGATTTTGATATTCTGGATTTGTTATTAATCTTTGTTTTAGTTTTGGTTTATAATAAGTAAAATAAATAATAGTAGCAATTATAATAAATACTCAAAACATTAAAAACTTAATCGCAATTGCAATTAATATGATTCCTTTGTTGCTTACTAAATCATGAATCATATTATAATTAAAAATAATGAATTGACTAATTAAAAATAATAAACAGATAATAAACATAATTCATTCAGTAACTTTTATTTTTATTTTTTTATAATAACCCATAACACAAGTTGCTGCTATAACAAAAAGATAAACAAAGATTGTTATATTAGTTGTAAATCCCAACATTTGGTTATAATTAAAACTAATTCCAATTAAATCCGGAATTATTAGCATAATAATACAAACTATAATTGTAATTATAAAATTAATAGTATTACCATACATTGCAATATTTTCTTTATTTAATTTGGCTATTTTTTCACTAATGTATCCTTCTTTGGCTAATGGTTGTAGCATAGCTCCAGAATATAGCGCTACTTGTATTACACCATTCAATTTAATTGATAAAGTACAAATAACTAGTAAAATGATACCCGTTGTACCAGCAATGCCAGCAATAACATTATTTGGGTTATAATTATTACCACCATTTGCTCATCCGTTATTACCATTAGGTCCCTGCGAACTGATGGCACCAATAATTAAAATTGTAATCATTAAATAAAAAATAGTTGTCAAAAATAAGACAATAATTGTTCCCCTACCTAAATTTTTATTAGGATTTTTAACATTTTTTCCAATAACAGTAAAGGTCTCAAAACCAAGGAAAAAGTAGAAAAAATTACTAAAAGCATTATTAAAAATATTAATTGTAAAATGAAGATGTTTAGTACCAACAAATGCTTGTTGATAAACTATAGTGCCGTTTTTGATTACCAGAATAATGGCACAAATAATCAAAAAACAAGTTGACAGTCATTTAATGATTCCTGAAATATTAACAAATCAACGAAAACCTCTTAATCCAAAATAGATACAACTTGTAACCAAACAATAAACTATAATTCCTAAACTATCAATAAATAAATTAGATCATCTATCAGGTAATCAAGAAAAAAATGATAATTGGTTTAAGTTAATTCTAAACATTGAAATAATACCACCAATAACAGTAGATGGTAAAATGATATATTGCATAAAGCCGGTTATTAATCCTCAAAAACGACCAAAAGTTGCTCTAACATAAATATATGCTCCAACCATTATTACCAGCATAAACTTTACTACATTTTAAAAAAGCACATGCACTAATACTAGCAATTATAGCGCCTAAAATCATAATTCAGATTAGATGTAATCCAACTCCGCCATTATTTCAATAATATATTCCTATAAAAGACATAGGAAAAGCTATTGTGCAAGTATAATTAAATCCAAAGTCACACCAGTTCTCCTAAGCCTATTTTTTGCTGCTTTGTTTTTTGTTTTAAAGACTTATTTAAAACTTTTTGTGTGTTCATAGAATCCTCCTTTGAATTTATTTAATATTAACGATAATTATATAGTATATTTTATTTGAAATACAATAAAAACTATTTCTTTTTTGTAGAAAATAAATATTAGCAAATGTTTTAATAACATTGATTGATAATTAACAAAATATTTAAAATATAATTTAATCAATAAGTAAACATTGCAACTTGTTAAATGATTATGATATTATGGTTTTATGATTACTTTACCTGAACATATTAAAGGAGAAAAACATGAGTTATAATCACCAACAAATAGAAAAAAAATGACAGCAGTATTGATTAAAAAATGAAACTTTTAAAACAAACATTGATGATAATAAAAAACCAAAATCATATATTCTTGATATGTTCCCTTATCCTTCAGGATCAGGTTTACATGTTGGCCATCCTAAAGGTTATTGTGCTACTGATGTTATTTCTCGAGTTAAAATAATGAATGGTTTTAATGTTTTGCATCCAATTGGTTGAGATGCTTTTGGTTTACCAGCTGAGCAATATGCCTTAAATACAGGTAATAATCCAGAGACATTTACTAAACAAAACATTAATAATTTTCGTAAACAATTACAAAGTATTGGTCTAAGTTTTGATTATAATAAAGAAGTTAATACTACAGACCCTCAATATTATAAGTGAACACAATGAATTTTCATTAAACTTTATGAACAAGGGTTAGCTGAAATTAAAGATGTTGAAGTTAATTTTTGTGAACAGTTAGGAACTGTTTTAGCTAATGAAGAAATAATTAACATTAATAGTCATATGGTTTCTGAACGTGGTAATTTCCCAGTTATTAAAAAACCAATGCGTCAGTGGGTTTTAAAAATTACTAAGTATGCTGAAAAATTATTAAAAGGATTAGATGATTTAGACTGACCAAATAGTGTTAAGGAATTACAACGTAATTGAATTGGTAAAAGTGTTGGAACATTAGTTGATTTTGTAGTTGAAAATAATAAATGTAAGGTTTCTATTTTTACTTCAAGGGTTGATACTATTTTTGGTGTTTCATTTTTAGTACTTGCTCCTGAACATCCATTAATTCATGATTTAACAACTAGTGAATATTCGCAAGCAATTACTGAATACTGTTTAGATGCTAAAACTAAAACAGATTTAATGCGTCAAGGAGATGATACTTTAAAATCTGGTGTTTTTACTGGAAGTTATGCTATTCATCCTTTTACTAAAAGTAAATTACCAATTTGAGTTGGTTATTATGTTTTAAATCATTATGGGACAGGAGCAATTATGGGTGTTCCTGCACATGATAGTCGTGATTTTATTTTTGCTAAAAATAAAAATTTACCAATCATTTTTATTATGAAAACTAATAATAAAAATGAACCATTTTTGGGTACTAGTGAATATATTAACTCTGATTTTATTAATGGTAATGATTTAGAAACAGCTACTAATTTAATTGTTAAAAAATTACTAACTTTAAAACAAGGAAAAGTACATACTGCATATAAGTTACGAGATTGACTTTTTTCTCGTCAACGTTATTGAGGTGAACCTTTTCCGATAATTTATTGAGAAGATGGTACAATCTCAACAGTAGATGAACAACAATTACCAGTATTATTACCAAAAATGACTAATATTAAGCCATCTAATTCGGGGAATGCACCTTTAACTAATGCACCAAATTCCTGATTACATGTAACTAGAAAAGATGGTGTAAAAGGAAAAAGAGAAATTAATACAATGCCACAATGAGCAGGTAGCTGTTGATATTATTTAGCATATATTTTAAAAAATAATGATGGTACTTATTGTGATTTTAATAGTGCTATTGCGCAAAAACGTTTTAACTATTGATTACCAGTTGATTTATATATTGGCGGTCAAGAACATGCTGTTTTACATTTATTGTATGCTCGTTTCTGACATTTAGTACTATATGATTTAAAATTAGTTAGTGTTAAAGAGCCATTTTTAAAATTGGTAAATCAAGGTATGATTCTTGGTGAAAATAATGAAAAAATGTCTAAATCACGCGGTAATGTTGTTAATCCAGATGATATTATTAATGAGTATGGTGCTGATACTTTACGAATATATGAAATGTTTATGGGACCATTAACAGCATATTTACCGTGATTAAATAGTGGTTTAGTTGGTTGTTATAAGTTTTTAATGCGTATTTATCGTCTTGTTAATAAAGATGAGTATAAAATAAAAATTACTACTAAGAATGATAAATCATTAGATACAATTTATCATCAAACTGTAAAAAAAGTAACTAATGATATTAACGATTTAAATTTTAATACTGCTATTGCACAACTTATGATTTTTATCAATGCTTGTTATAAAGCACCAACTATTTATCAACAATATTTAGTTAATTTTTTAAAATTATTAAATCCATTTGCTCCACATATTGCTGAAGAATTATGATTTCAATTTGGTAATAAAGAAAGTATTAATAAAAGTCAGTTTCCAAGTTATGATGAAAAATTTTTGATTACTAGTGAAGTTACTATTGCTATTCAGATTAATGGTAAAACGAAAATAACTTTAGTAGTAAAAGAAAATTTAAATAATCAAGAACTTTTAAAAGTA
Organism: Spiroplasma endosymbiont of Apeira syringaria; assembly: GCF_964020205.1. Classification (NCBI taxonomy): domain Bacteria; kingdom Bacillati; phylum Mycoplasmatota; class Mollicutes; order Entomoplasmatales; family Spiroplasmataceae; genus Spiroplasma; species Spiroplasma endosymbiont of Apeira syringaria. Next base: position 588,286 of record NZ_OZ026543.1, on the reverse strand, counting down.
GTTAATAATGAAGAAAAAGTAAAATATTGATTGCAAGATAAAACAATTATTAAGACAATTTGTATACCAAATAAGATTGTTAATTTTGTTGTTAAGTAAAGGAGGAATAATGAAAGTTGCTATTATTTTTGCAGCAGGAATTGGCAGTAGATTACAACCTATCTCAAATAATGTTCATAAATCGTTAATTAAATTTAAAGGTTTAACTTTAATTGAACATATAATTAATCATTTAATTGAAATACATGATTTAAAAAAAATTATTGTCATTACTGGTCATTTAAAAGATGAATTTAATTTTCTTACTCATAAATATTCAAAATTAATTTTAATAAATAATCAACATTTCCTTGATTATAATAGTGGTTATGCTTTGACATTAGTATCATCATATTTTAATGGTCAAGATGATATTTTTATTATTTCTGGTGATATGATTAGTACAAAAAATATTTTTTTAAATAATTTTTCAACTAATATGATGGCCGCTATTAATCGTGATCATGATAATATCAAAGAAGATTGAAGTTATAAATTAAACAAGAATGGTAATATTATTGATATTATTAAAAGTAAAAAAAAGGATAGTTTCTTGGCAGGAGAATGAAGTTATATTACTAAAAAATGAGCAAAAGTTCTTGGTGAAGATTTAATAAATCCACAACAAGAACTTGTATTGCAAACAACAATGGTTGGTAAATATTTAATTAGTAATAGTATTAAACATAATTTTGAATTAAAACCTTATGTTTTATCATTTGATTGTCATTGGGATGTTGATAATATTATTGATTTAGAACGAACTAATAAATATTTTAAATAATTTAAGTAGTTAATTTTTTTCCAGAAGTTGTTGTTGAAACTACTGTAATTTCTTCACGATTACAACTATGTGCAACATTTTGGAATGGATTAGTAGTATTACCGTTTAATTTTAGTGCTTCTGCTGTTGTTTCTGCTACTGATTCATTTTCTGGATCTAGTGCATCTACTTCTTTAAAACTAACTTGTCCATTACTACGAGCAATAACATTATTGTTTTGATTAACATTATCTTTATTTTTAATAATATTAACTGACTGATTTAGTTTAGGTTTTTTAGTTCGATTATTAAATAGTGAAACTAAAAGTTTTTTTAATCATATGTATGGAAAAAAAGAAATATAAGCGACATCTTTTGCAAATTTTACAATTCAATTTCTACTACTACCACCAGAAGAAGTATTTGCTTTTTCTTTTTTATCTTTTTCACCTTGTAATTTATCAAAAATTTCTTTATTTGGTTGTTGCTGTTGTTGCTGTTGTTGTGCTGACATAATTTTTCACATCCTTTTTTATTTAAAAATAATTAGGTTCCACTTATCTAATAAAAAAGAATAAGTCGAACCTAATGGTCTTTAATAATTTAGTTTATTATGTTGTTAGTATAACATATTTTCAATTTTTAAGCACAATAATTAAAAAAATAACATCCTTACTTTTGAGTTAATAAATCATAATTTTATTTAAAAATATTTATTTTATCTTTTAATTTTTATGAAAAATTTTACGGACTTCTCCCCACATGTACTTGTGGAGGGAATAATGAAACTGAATGAATTCAACAATGCTTTTCAAACTGAACAGCAATGTCTTGCATATATAGCAAATTTGAAAGAAAACAAATGTATTAGGTGTTTTAATTTTAATTTGAATACTTCTGATTTAAAAAGAATGAGATGTTTAAAATGTAATCAAACATTTAGCATTCTCACAGGCACCATATTTTCAAGGTCACAAACATCTTTAACATCTTGGTTTTATCTTATCTTTAGATGAATAAACACCAAACATGGAATTCCATCAACAGATATTGCAAAAGAATTAGGAGTGACTTTGAAAACTGCTTGAAGAATGACTCATAAAATCAGAACACGTATTGCAAAACAAAAACCTCAATTTATTGTTGAAGGTACAGTGCAAATTGATGAAATGTATCTTTCACATATGGGTTTTAAAAAACAAGGAAGATCCTTGGTGAATAAAACCTTGATTGTTGGCATTTATCAAAAAACAACCAATAATTTAATTGTGAAAGTATTGAAAAACGCAAAGAGTAAAAATCTTTTGCAGTTTGCAAAAAACCACATTTCTTCAAAATGTCTTGTATATACTGATTCTTGAAAAGGATATTGCGATTTTAAATCATTTTTCACTAAGCATGAAACAGTTAACCATCAAGATGGCTATGTTTCAAAAATTGGTGTAAATACCAACCAAATTGAATCAGTTTGAAAACATATAAGAAGAACATTTAAAACACATATCAAAGTTGCAAAACATCATGTTCATTTATATGCTAAAGAAGCTGCATATAAATTCAACAAGATACCTAGTTTTGAAACTGTAATTCTATGTTTGATTTAAAAATGTGGGGAGAAGTCCGTAGATAGAATTTTCTCAGCATTTATGTGATAAAATTAAAATAGTACATAAAGGGAGAAAAGCCTTAATAAATTAGTAGTATTACTAAAATTATTTTCATTATTACGATAATCACTTAAAATATGAAAATTATTATTCATTTTTAGTTTTTCACAAAAGCGATTTTGAGCAAATGGTAAATCTTTGGAAATAGTAATAATAACTAAATCTTTTAATTTAGTGGCCTCTTTATTAAAGTGTATAGTTTGTAAAGCACAAGTTTTAGTATCAATGCTTGGTACACTAGAAATAATTTTAAATTTATTAGTGAATTTTTCCAAATTCATATTATCCATTGTTTTATTAACTGCAGAAAATGATAAAGTATCTCCAACTTTGATTATTTCATTTTTAATATGAACGGGTTTACCTTTAATTGTTAATTGCAACATAATATTTTTTCTCCCTTTTTATCAAATGTATTTATAATATTATTATAACTAAATTTATTAAAGATAATCTATTAAGGAGTAACAAAGTGTTAAAAATTTTAAATAAATTTAAAATTGTGATTCAAGAATTTAAAGTGGTTTTTAAAGCAGTGGGGACTAAATACATTTATAAAAATAAAAGAACAGTTATTAAAAGTATTGCACTATGTTTTATTCCATTTTTATATGCGTTTATTGCTTTATGAGCTTTTTTTAATCCATTGGGAAATATTAATCGTTTACCAATTGCTTTAGTTAATAATGATAGTTCTGCAGTAGGAATTAATCGTGTTATTAATAGACATAATTTAAATTTGGATGATGAAAATCATAATAGTAGTGGTGCTTATGAATTTAAAATTAATGATTTACAAATTAACAATGAGAAAAAAACATTTACTGTTTATTATTATGATGATTGAAAAAGTTATTATCAACATCAAAATGACAAAACTTTTTTAACTGAAATTATTATTGATAGTTGTTTTACTAATGATTTTAATGATTTTTTTAAAAAAGCTTTTAAAGTAGTTATTGAAAATATTAAAACTCCAGGAAGAATTTGGAATCTTATTAATCAAAGGCTTTTCTCCCTTTATGTACTATTTTAATTTTATCACATAAATGCTGATAAAAGCCTATCTACGGACTTCTCCCCACATTTTTAAATCAAACATAGAATTACAGTTTCAAAACTAGGTATCTTGTTGAATTTATATGCAGCTTCTTTAGCATATAAATGAACATGATGTTTTGCAACTTTGATATGTGTTTTAAATGTTCTTCTTATATGTTTTCAAACTGATTCAATTTGGTTGGTATTTACACCAATTTTTGAAACATAGCCATCTTGATGGTTAACTGTTTCATGCTTAGTGAAAACTGATTTAAAATCGCAATATCATTTTCAAGAATCAGTATATACAAGACATTTTGAAGAAATGTGGTTTTTTGCAAACTGCAAAAGATTTTTACTCTTTGCGTTTTTCAATACTTTCACAATTAAATTATTGGTTGTTTTTTGATAAATGCCAACAATCAAGGTTTTATTCACCAAGGATCTTCCTTGTTTTTTAAAACCCATATGTGAAAGATACATTTCATCAATTTGCACTGTACCTTCAACAATAAATTGAGGTTTTTGTTTTGCAATACGTGTTCTGATTTTATGAGTCATTCTTCAAGAAGTTTTCAAAGTCACTCCCAATTATTTTGCAATATCTGTTGATGGAATTCCATGTTTGGTGTTTATTCATCTAAAGATAAGATAAAACCAAGATGTTAAAGATGTTTGTGACCTTGAAAATATGGTGCCTGTGAGAATGCTAAATGTTTGATTACATTTTAAACATCTCATTCTTTTTAAATCAGAAGTATTCAAATTAAAACTAAAACACCTAATACATTTGTTTTCTTTCAAATTTGCTATATATGCAAGACATTGCTGTTCAGTTTGAAAAGCATTGTTGAATTCATTCAGTTTCATTATTCCCTCCACAAGTACATGTGGGGAGAAGTCCGAAAAATTATTAATAATGTTACTATAACATATTTTGCTAGTTAAGGGACTATGCTTTCAATTAATACTCATGTTTCTAATAATAAATTGATTAAAATTTCTTTTGTAATAACCATGAAACATTTTCAAAATTGGAAGGAGTAAGTGGTGTAATTTAATTAATAACTAGCGAACAAAAAGGAATGTTTATTATGTGTAGAAATATATGATATATTCATATAGTTTAAAGATAATTTTATGATGTATTGTTAGCTGTTTAATAGTAATAATTAAAGTACTTTAATTATTAATCAAAGTGGAAAATTTTCTTAGCCCACACTTTATATATAATTTGATAAAATAGACTTAGAAAATATTAGAGTTAGGAGTAGAAAATGAAGAAAATTATTTTAAATCCAAATATTTGTGCTGATGAGATTGAACTTACTATTAAAAAACAAGGATGAGAAATTATTGATAAAAAATATGATTTTTATCAACCATACGTTAGTATTTTTGATAATTTAAATTATGAAGCAAAAGTAGATTTGTATATTGCTTTTAAAACTGCAGGTAACTTTGTTCATAAGGTATATTCCTATTTTTTAGAATTTGATACAAATAATATTTTTAAAATATCAGAAATTAAATCACCAGAACATCCTAAGGGACAAATGACAACACGAATTGCTGATTTTAAGTATTATAAAACTACTGGTAATCTAGGTTTTACTCCTTATAAAAGTCCAATATCTGGTCAACCATATAACTTAAGTCATAATTATCACAGTTTTTTTAATTCATTAATTGAATCAGAAGCAAGAAATGAATTAAACTATGTTTGTATTTTATTAAAATATGATAATCATGCTCGAAGCAAGAAAAGACTTCGATATTTTGTTAATTCGTATAAAAAGTTTATTAAATCATTTCTTTTTAAATTTGAAAAATTTGAAATTAGAAAAACACGTGCTTTATTAAGAGCAGAAATATTAAAAGGACAAAAAAAGAAAAAAGTTACCAATCCCGCAAAGCGAAACGTTATTAAACCTAATAATACTGAAACCGTTATTATTGAAGGTAATTTAAAAACTATTTTTGATCATAAAAATATGACTGTTAAAGTTATTAAAGAAACAGATAATATAGAAAAATCTACTTTAGAATCTAAAAATAAACTTAAAAATAGTAATCAAAAAAATAAAAAATAAATGTTGATAAACCTTCACTTAAAATTGTTAAAGAAGTGTTATAATTATTTATAAAAGGGAGGAAATATTTATTATGCTACTAACTTTTATTTTATATACAACTTCATTTGAATCCGAACACTTAGATTCTTTTTTAGCAAAGATTTTTGTAAATAAAAAAACTAATTTTGAAGTTGTTGTTGTTGATGATGGCATTAACAATGAAAATTTGGAGATATTTAGTAAATATTTTAAATTATATCCACAAAATTTAAAAATTATTACTAATTATCAAGTATCAGGTATTGCCATTAGTCGTAATCTTGGTCTTAAATATATTTCCGGACAATATGTAGTTATTTTAAATCCAACTGAAATTCTTAGCGTTAATTTTGTTGAAACAGTTAATAAAATTTTAGATAATAATAAAGATTTAGATTGTATTGAATATTGTGTTCGTTATGAATTTGATATAAATAATGTTTTTCATTCAACAATTAGAACTGAAGTTAATAAATTATATAATTTAAATACAACACAAGGAAAAATAGTCTTTGCTTTAACAACACCAGTTTTAACAACAAAAATCATGAAAGTTAGTATTATTAATGAATATAATTTACAATTTCGTAAAGAAATCCAATTTGATAGTTTATTTTTATACTCATTTTTAGCACATTGTAAAACATATTATGCAATTAATGAAACATTATTAACGTCTAAAAATAACACATTGGAAAATGATAATATTTTTGAACTAATGCATCAATGAATACATATTTTAAACTATTATAATAATTATAAAATTAAAAAAGTTTTATATGAAGAGTTGGAATATGCTTTTGTTAGATACTATCTATATACTCTTTTAAGATTTATTAGTATTTCTAAAAAACCTGCATTAATTGAAAAAACATATAATCGTGTCAAAGAAATTATTGAATTTAAATTTAAAAATTTTAAAAAAAATTCTTATTTTAATACTATTAATCCAAATGATAAATTTACCACTTATGCTCCTGATCTAAGTACTTATTTTAAGAAATATTTTAAAGATAATAATATTAGAGATGATTCAAAATATTGAGAGTAAAAAAATGAATATTAAAAAATTAGATACAACCGAAACATATATAATAGCTAAAACATGAAAACGTATTATTGCACGTATTTTTGACGTGATTTTTGTTAGTTTAATCCCATTAATAATTGGATTAGCAATCCATTATTTAGATAATAAAGGTAATCAAGAATCATGACAATTAATAATTATTTTTATTATTAATATAATTATTGTTATTATATATTTTATTATTATTCCATGAAAATGTAATGGTCAAACTTTAGGAAAATTAATTTTTCAAATAAGATTAGTAAATGAAAAAAATCAAGATTTAAAGTTAAAACATTTTTTTTATCGTGAACTATTTTTAGTTTTTATTCCTTTATTATTAACCACTTCAATAATTATTTTTATGAAATTGACTTTTAATGAAAACATTGCTACTATTAATAGTAATAGTACTTTAAATTCTTGATTAAATATTCTTATTCGTTCTGTAGTTAGTTTTGATTTTGCTTGGTATTGTGGGATTATGATCGTCACTAAAATTGATAAATATCATCAGCTATTCTTTGATCGTAATCATAAAACTTTTGTCATTAACAAGAAACCGCTTGCAACTAATAAACGGAAGATATTAACTAACGTTAATGATCAACATATTCATTTAGTTTATTCTCAACCAGGAAATATTAATGATGACGAATTAGAAAATATAAATAGTCTTTAATAGTATATACTCTTACTAACTTAAGGATAAATAACATGGATAAAACAAAACTTTTAGAAAATCTAAATGAACAACAACTACAAGCAATTATTAATGTTGATGGCCCATGTCGTATTATTGCGGGGGCTGGAGTTGGAAAGACGCGGGTTATAACATATAAAATTGCTTACTTAATTAATGTAATTAAAATTGCTAGTGAAAAAATATTGGCATTAACTTTTACTAATAAAGCAGCACGCGAAATGAAAGAACGAATAATGCAACTTTTAAATGATATCAACATTAATGTTAATATTGTTACTTATCATGCATTATGTGCCAAAATATTAAGAAGAGATATTCATCATTTAAATATTAATAATAATTTTAATATTATTGATCAAGAAGATCAACGAAAAATATTAAAAGATATTTTTCAAAAAGAATTTTCACATAAAGCTGAATTGCAGGAGTTAAGATTATTAAGTTCTAATATTTCTAACTGAAAAAATAATTATCTTTCTCAAGATGAATTATTAGCTGATTATCAAAATCAAGATGAGTGAATTTTACGTATCAAAGTTTTTGAATCGTATAAAAAATATCAATTTATTAATTCATGTTTAGATTTTGATGATTTATTATTATTAGTTGAACGTCTATTTAAAGAATTTCCACATATTTTAACAAAATGAGAAAAGAAATTTGATTTTATTTTAGTTGATGAATTTCAAGACACTAATGATATTCAATATAATATTTTATTGTCACTTGCTAAAAATCATAAAAATATTACTGTAGTTGGTGATCCCGATCAAACTATTTATAGTTGAAGAGGAGCAAATATTAATTTAATATTGAATTTTACTAAACAATTTCCTAATACACAAACATTTATTTTAAATCAAAATTATCGTTCAACAACTAAGATTTTAAATACAGCTAATAGTTTAATTAAAAATAATGTTCAACGTATTGAAAAAGAACTGTTTACTAAAAATGATCTTGGTAATGATATTGTTATGTATCATGCTAGTAGTAGTGATCAAGAAGCACATTGAGTTGCAACAACTGTTAAAAAAATTCATTTAAAATATCATTTAGATTTGAATAAAATTGCTATTCTTTATCGTAATAATTATTTATCAAAAGATTTAGAACAAGCTTTGATTAATAATAATATAAATTATAAAATTTTTGGTGGTTATAAATTTTTTGAACGTAAAGAAATTAAAGACATTTTGGCATATTTAAAAATTATTGTTTGAAATGATAATATATCAATGATTAGAATTTTAAATGCAACACCTAAAATTGGACCAAAAGCTATTGATAACTTATTATTACTTGCTAATGAACAATCACTAACTTTAAATGAATACTTATTTAAATTTCAGTATGGATTACCAAAAAATTATCGTCAACATTTACAACCTTTAATTAATTTAATTAATGAGATGCAAACTAATATCAAAGATGTTACTTCTTTACATAACATGGTTGAAAATTTATTAAATAAAACTAATTATTTAAAAAAACTAGAAGATAATCTTGAAAAAGAAAGAATTGAAAATGTTCAACAATTATTAGAACAATTGCTTGAATATGATAGTAGTAATAATGAATTACAAGGCGAAGAATTATTAACGTCATTTTTACAAGAAGTAAGTTTATATACTGATTTAGATGAAAATAGTACTAATAAAGCCGTTAATTTAATGACAATTCACAGTGCTAAAGGTTTAGAATTTGATGTTGTTTTTATAGTTGGCATTAATGAAGGTATTTTGCCTGGAATAGGTAAATCTAGTGTAGAAAACTTAGATAAAATTGAAGAAGAACGACGACTTTTTTATGTTTCAATTACTAGGGCAAAAAAATGATTATTTTTATCTAGTGCCGGTGGATATTCATATATCTTGGATCGTATGAAACAACCATCTCGTTTCTTAAAAGATTTAGATCTTAAATATTTAAAAATCATTAATAACGAACATCAAGAAATGGCAGCAACTTATCAAAATCGTAATCATTCTAAATTTAATTACTATAAAGCTGATAATAAAGATAAGGTTGAAATAACTAATAATTGAAATGTTGGAGATATAATTATTCATGAAATTTTTGGCAAAGGTATTATTACTAAATTAATTGGTGATAAAATTCAAGTTGCTTTTCATAAAAATCATGGTGGTATTAGAATTATTAGTTCTAATCATAGTGCTATTAAAAAATTTGTATAAATTTATTTTTATTAAAAATGTCTATTTTTTGGACATTTTTAAGTATTTTTAATTAATTTCTTATAAAAAAGTACTTTTTTATAAGAAATTTTTTATTACATATTAATTTTTTCAAGTATAAAATTAGAATTAAGATTTATTTTAATTTAATTTTCCTAATAAAATTTTAAAATTGGTGCTAAATTGCCAATTATTTTTTATTTTGAAATAATTTTAGAAAAATTAATATTTTAATAAATCTTATTATTTTAATGAAAGGAAAAAAAGTAATTATGATAAAAATAAATTTAGAAACGTGAAAAGGTTTAATTCGTAATTGAATTGAAGTTAACCCTAATCGTGATGGTCAATCAGTTACTAATAAAGTTAAACAACATGCTAACTATTTATTCCAACCTTATTATGATGGAGGATTATGAATAGGAACAACTCCTAGAGACTTAATTAATGGTAAAGAAATTATATTACATGATGGTAAAAAAGTTTTTAATAAAATAAAAGATTTAAAATCTATTACTTTGGCTTTTGTTCAGCAAGCAATTGCAATTAAAGATAAGTTAGAATTAACTATTGCTGGACAGTCTTTGGGCGCCGGATATGATTATTGAGTAGAAAATAAATTGAAACCAGAAGTGCTTAAACCTTTAGTAAAGAATGATGGTTTTAATAATATTGTTGTTGCTTATGGTGGTGCTGCTTCAGCTGTTGGTTATAATCCATGAGATGTTGCATATACGCTATCTAATAAAGATATTAATAAAGCAGTAGCAATGCTACAACCAGCTTTGATTGAGTATCAAGAACGCATTACTAAATTTGCAGGTTTTGAAACTAAAGATATGCCATTAAATTTAGACTTAGATATTGAAGGGATAAACTTTGATAGTGATCATATTAATGGAATGAAGGTTTTATTTACTACATTAACAAAAATGAAAAGAAATAATCAAAATTGAAACTTTAGTGTTACATTACCAGTAATGCCAACAGTGCTAGTTGGTAGAGATATTGAGAATGTTATTAAAATAGCTTTAGAAATATATCAAAAAGCAGATTTAAAAGTTGAAGATTTATTTACAATTAACATTATGGCTATGGATTATGGTGAAATTGTTGGACAAGAAGTAATTGATAAAGGTTTAACTTTTTTTGATATTGCTAAACAAGCAATTAAAAGTACTGCTAACCAATATTTTGAATTAATAAAACAATATTTTCCAAAATCTAATTTATTACTTACTGATGTTTATCAAAAACTAGGTATTACACCAATGATTGGTATTAATGATATAAATAATAACTATTTTACTTTAGAAGATGCTAAAGATTTATATAATTGAGCACAAACAAATAAATTAGCAAACATTAGAATATGATCATTAAATCGTGATAGTAATGGTAAGATAGATGAAGTTTGAGGAACAAATAATCACGGATTAAAATATTTAAATGAAGGTGATTTTACAAATGTTTTTACTGGTAATTGAACTTATTGAGTAAAAAGTCCAGTTCGTAAAGTTTAATGTTTTTTTGATAATTATTATAAAAAATATCAAAATTTAAATAAGAAGAAATTAAGATTTTTTTACTCATTATTTAAGGAAAATTAAAAGTAAAATAATTAGTAATTCTTTATATAACAAATTATAATAATATAATTTGTTATATTTTATTGTTTAATTTGCTAATCACTTTAAAACTACTTTTGTTCTAATATCATAAAATTTTGATAATTAAAAAATAAAAATATTTTTTATCATAAAAATATTTTTTTAAGTTATAATTAAAAATGGCTTTTCTCCCTTTATGTACTATTTTAATTTTATCACATAAATGCTGAGAAAAGCCTATCTACGGACTTCTCCCCACATTTTTAAATCAAACATAGAATTACAGTTTCAAAACTAGGTATCTTGTTGAATTTATATGCAGCTTCTTTAGCATATAAATGAACATGATGTTTTGCAACTTTGATATGTGTTTTAAATGTTCTTCTTATATGTTTTCAAACTGATTCAATTTGGTTGGTATTTACACCAATTTTTGAAACATAGCCATCTTGATGGTTAACTGTTTCATGCTTAGTGAAAACTGATTTAAAATCGCAATATCCTTTTCAAGAATCATTATATACAAGACATTTTGAAGAAATGTGGTTTTTTGCAAACTGCAAAAGATTTTTACTCTTTGCGTTTTTCAATACTTTCACAATTAAATTATTGGTTGTTTTTTGATAAATGCCAACAATCAAGGTTTTATTCACCAAGGATCTTCCTTGTTTTTTAAAACCCATATGTGAAAGATACATTTCATCAATTTGCACTGTACCTTCAACAATAAATTGAGGTTTTTGTTTTGCAATACGTGTTCTGATTTTATGAGTCATTCTTCAAGCATTTTTCAAAGTCACTCCCAATTCTTTTGCAATATCTGTTGATGGAATTCCATGTTTGGTGTTTATTCATCTAAAGATAAGATAAAACCAAGATGTTAAAGATGTTTGTGACCTTGAAAATATGGTGCCTGTGAGAATGCTAAATGTTTGATTACATTTTAAACATCTCATTCTTTTTAAATCAGAAGTATTCAAATTAAAATTAAAACACCTAATACATTTGTTTTCTTTCAAATTTGCTATATATGCAAGACATTGCTGTTCAGTTTGAAAAGCATTGTTGAATTCATTCAGTTTCATTATTCCCTCCACAAGTACATGTGGGGAGAAGTCCGTTAAAAATAATTTATTTTTTGAAAGGAATTACTAATTGAATGTTTAATTTAAAAAAATTAAAATTTTGAGCAAAATCATCTCGTGCTAATAATGAAAAAATTAGTCTTAATGAATTAATATGAATTGGTTTTAACTATACTTGTGGTATTGCATTTCCAATGGCATTAATTGGCATTTATTATTGAAATAATGGTGGCGTTGGTTTACATATGCTATGAGTTATTTTATTATGTGCTTTAATTGCTGCGGGAACTGCACTTGCTTTTACTAAATGTAGTCGTGTTTATCATGACACTAATGGTGGCGCTTATGTTTATGTTCGTGGAGTTTTTGGTCGTTTTTGAGGTTGAATAATTGGTTTTATTCAATATATTACTTTACCTTCAACAATTATTGTAACTATTATTTCTATGTTTCGAGTGAATTTAGATCAATTATTAATTTTTGATTGAGCTCCTGAACGATGATCAAGTTTAATTATTGATAGTATTGGTATTTTTATTTATGCTGCTGTTGCTAGTTGCATGTATTTTGGAATGAAGGGATTTCGTTGATTTGTTAATATTTCTGGTATTATTAAATGAGGTTCTGCTTTGTTTTTAATTGTTTGTGCTATTATTTTGGTAGTAACTAATAAAGGTTTAGCATTTTCAGAAGCGGCTGAAGGAACAAAAAACATTAATTTAACTTTACCAAAAATTAATAATGCATTTAGTGGATTCTTCTATTTCTTTATTGGTTTTGAAACTTTTATTGTTGTTGGAAAAAATGTTAAAAATCCAACTAAAAACTTTGGTAAAGGTATTTTAATAGTTTTATTATTATCAACTATTTTTTATTTAGCTGTATCAGTATTAATATTTGGTGCCATTACTATTGACGGTACAAATGGCCAAAATGGTTGATCTGGAGCTACTAATGAATATAATCCAAATAATGTTATATCAGGAATTGCTGGTATTACTGGTATGATTGTACTAGTTGTTTCTACTTTATCATTGAAATTAAATGGTGCTATGCAAAATTCTTTATATTCTGGTGGTATGATTCAACCATTAGCCAAAGAAGGATATATTAATGAAAAATTAGCCAAATTAAATAAAGAAAATATTGCAATGCGTGCTAGTACAGCTAATTTAATTATTACTATTATTGCTTGTATTATTATGTTAATAATCCCAGATTTAATTGGTGCACCTTTTGATTTTAATACAGTACTAGGATTTTCTACTAACATTACTATTGCTGTATATATTTTTGTATTAGCTGCCACATGTGTTATGGGTTATCGTAAACAAATTAAAATTAAAATTTGAGAATGAATTATTTTTGTTGATTGTGGTTTATTTTTGCTTAGTCAGTTTGTTTTTTTTAATTATGGCATGGTTAATGACATGATTAATAAAAGAGGCGAAGTATTAATAGCTGTTATTATTGAGTTCTTAATGTTTTGAATGTTAATTGCAATTGCTGTTATTTGATATTTTATTTATTATCAACCAAAATTAAAAATACGCTTAGCATCAAATTTAGATTATCAAAATCAATTAGATCAAGAATTCATACCAATGACTGAAGAAGAAGCAATAAAATATTTACTTAATGAACCCGAAACAGAATTAGAACGAATTAAAATTCATGAAAATGAAGCCAGATCAGTTACAACTTAATTTCTTTAAAATATAATTTAACTTTTAAGAGTAATCATTAATAAATGATTACTCTTTTTCATATGTTCTTATCATTAATTTCAATTTTTTTAATTATATTTTAAAGAAATTAAAATTTATCATAAAATAATTATTAGTGTAATCTATTTTATTTTGGCTTTTCTCCCTTTATGTACTATTTTAATTTTATCACATAAATGCTGAGAAAAGCCTATCTCCGGACTTCTCCCCACATTTTTAAATCAAACATAGAATTACAGTTTCAAAACTAGGTATCTTGTTGAATTTATATGCAGCTTCTTTAGCATATAAATGAACATGATGTTTTGCAACTTTGATATGTGTTTTAAATGTTCTTCTTATATGTTTTCAAACTGATTCAATTTGGTTGGTATTTACACCAATTTTTGAAACATAGCCATCTTGATGGTTAACTGTTTCATGCTTAGTGAAAACTGATTTAAAATCGCAATATCCTTTTCAAGAATCAGTATATACAAGACATTTTGAAGAAATGTGGTTTTTTGCAAACTGCAAAAGATTTTTACTCTTTGCGTTTTTCAATACTTTCACAATTAAATTATTGGTTGTTTTTTGATAAATGCCAACAATCAAGGTTTTATTCACCAAGGATCTTCCTTGTTTTTTAAAACCCATATGTGAAAGATACATTTCATCAATTTGCACTGTACCTTCAACAATAAATTGAGGTTTTTGTTTTGCAATACGTGTTCTGATTTTATGAGTCATTCTTCAAGCAGTTTTCAAAGTCACTCCCAATTCTTTTGCAATATCTGTTGATGGAATTCCATGTTTGGTGTTTATTCATCTAAAGATAAGATAAAACCAAGATGTTAAAGATGTTTGTGACCTTGAAAATATGGTGCCTGTGAGAATGCTAAATGTTTGATTACATTTTAAACATCTCATTCTTTTTAAATCAGAAGTATTCAAATTAAAATTAAAACACCTAATACATTTGTTTTCTTTCAAATTTGCTATATATGCAAGACATTGCTGTTCAGTTTGAAAAGCATTGTTGAATTCATTCAGTTTCATTATTCCCTCCACAAGTACATGTGGGGAGAAGTCCGTTTATTTTTTGTCAAAAAATGATTTAATTACTATTATATTTGGAGGAATAAAAATGATAAATACACAAGTATTTATTTTAGATTTTGGAAGTCAATATACACAATTATTAGCAAGAAGAGTAAGAGAAGCAAATGTTTATACTGAAGTTTTATCTTTTAATATTAGTTATCAAAAAATAAAAACATATCCCAATTTAAAAGCAATTATTTTATCTGGTGGACCATCAAGTGTTTATTTACAAAATGCTTATAAAATTGATCAAGCAATTTTTAATTTACCAGTTGCAATTTTAGGCGTTTGTTATGGCATGCAATTATTGACAAATCATTTTAAAGGGAAAGTAGAATTAGCATATGAACAAGAATTTGGAAAATCAATTTTATATCTTGATCAACCAAATAATAAATTGTTTAAAAAAGTTGCTAATCAATCAAAAGTATGAATGAGTCATGCTGATCATGTAACAAAAATTCCAAAAGATTTTATACAAATAGCTCATTCTGATTCTTCAATTTCAGCAATTGCACATTTGACTAAACCAATTTATGGTATACAATTTCATGCTGAAGTTACCTATTCAGAATTTGGTAAGCAAATAATTGAAAATTTTTTATTTACAATAGCAAGTTGCACGAAAGATTGATGCAAGTAAACATTTTTTTACTGCCTTAAAAGGTGTTAAAAATGCTGAAGAAAAAATAAAAATTATTGGTAAACAATTTATTGATGTATTTACAACAGCAGCAAGAAAATTTAAAACGGCTGATTTTTTAGCACAAGGAACAATTTATCCAGATATTATTGAATCTTCAAGTAAACATGCAAGTTCAAAAACAATTAAAACTCATCATAATGTTGGTGGTTTACCTGATGATTTACAATTTAAATTGTTAGAACCATTAAAAACCTTATTTAAAGATGAAGTAAGAGAAATTGGTTTAAAACTTGGGTTACCTGAAACATTAATTAATCGTCATCCTTTCCCTGGTCCTGGATTAGGAGTTAGAGTTATAGAAGAAGTAACAAAAGAAAAATGTTTAATTTTACAAGAAGTTGATCATATTTTTATTACCAAATTGAAAGAAAAAAATATATATAATCAAGTATCACAAGCATTTGCCACTTTGCTACCAGTTAAAACTGTGGGCGTAATGGGTGATAATCGCACTTATGATTATGTTGTTAGTTTAAGAAGCGTTAATACAATTGACTTTATGACAGCAACAAGTTCACATTTACCATGAAAATTTCTAGATGAAGTTGCAAATGAGATTATTAATAAAGTAGATGGTGTTAATAGAGTAGTTTATGATATTACATCAAAGCCACCAGGTACTATAGAATGGGAGTAAACTATGAATAAAGATTTAAATCAAAAAATAATATGTGAAGGAATTACTTTTGATGATGTATTATTAGTTCCAGGATATTCAGAAGTTTTACCAAATCAAGTTTCTTTAAAAACTAAATTAACAAATAAAATTGAATTAAATATTCCAATTTTATCTGCTGCTATGGATACAGTTACTGAATCTGATCTAGCAATTGCCATGGCAAGAGTTGGTGGTATTGGCATTATTCATAAAAATTTATCAATTGCTGAACAAGCTTTAGAAGTACAAAAAGTGAAAAGAAATGAGTCAGGTTTTATTACTGATCCAATTACTATTGGTGTTCAAACTTTAATTAGTGAAGCAAAATCAATTATGAGTACTTATCGAATTTCTGGATTGCCTGTTGTAAATGAAGAAAATCAACTAATTGGAATTGTTACTAATCGTGATTTTAAATATCTTGATAATGATAATGCATTAGTTAAAAATATTATGACTACCAAAAATTTAATTGTTGGTGATAAAACAACAACAATCGAACAAGCAAAACAAGTTATGTTAAAAAATAAAATTGAAAAACTACCAATTGTTGGTTCAAATAATAAATTGATTGGTTTAATTACAACAAAAGATATTGATAAAGATATTGATTATCCAAATGCTTGTAAAGAGAGCGCATTAATTTAATAGATAGATTTAGAAATAACAAAGAACGATATAACTATCGTTCTTTTTTTGTTAAAAGATTAAAACTTAATAAAACTGTCGTAGAAGTCTAATAGTGAGTACGAAATGTAAATACTTCTATATCAGAATAAAAGAGCATTTAATGTTAAGCAAGTTAAAATGTTACACTGTATCGCTTAATGTAATTATAGATTAATTTGAATAGCCTTATTATGGCTCAGTAAAGAACCCATTAATCTAATTAACAATTACATTTGTATTATTTAAAAAAATAGGGGGGTTTATATATAAATACATACCTCATTAACAATATCATAACACAATAAATAAAATAAAGGAAAAAAATAAATATGACATACGTTTATTTAATAAAATATAAAGTTAATTATACATTTGAAACAAAATATAAAGTTTTTTATACATTTAAGGAAGCAAATAATTTTCATAAAAATTATAAACATCATTTATTAGAAGATGCATATATTATCCATTATGAAATATTAGCATTTGAATTAGATATGCAATATCCAAATCAAGAAAAACTTAATTAATGAAAGGAAAATAAACATGACTTATCGATGTGATTTTAATAATTTTAATAATAATTTATGAAAAGTATTTGATAAAAATTGAGAAAATTGAAATTTTAAAGGTTCTATTCAAGAACATAAATTTAAAAAAATAATTATTAAATATGATGCTCGTGTTAAAGGTATATGAGAATGTTGCAAATAATATTTAAAAAAGAAACACATCAATATTTTATTGATAATAAAGAATTAATATCAGTTTCTAGAATTATTGATAATTATTTAGGTTTTGGATATAGTCATATAGCACCAGAAGTATTAAAAAATGCTTCAGTTCGTGGTAAATGAGTTCATAAACTTAATGAATTATATTTACAAAATATTAATGAAGAAAATATTATTAATAATTTATTAAAAAAATTAAAACCATTAACTAATAATATAAATTATTCTTATTGTAAAAAATCACTTATGTTTTTAAAAGAAAAATTTAAAGATAAAAATAATTATGAATTTATTATATAAAAACCTATTAATGATAGTGTAATTGCTGGAACACCAGATTTATTTTATTTAAATAAAAAAGAAAATAAATATTATTTAGTAGATTATAAAACTTATGCTTCTATTGATGAAGATAAATTAAAAAGAATTAAATTACAATTAACTGCTTATTATTGTATGTTACTTGCTAATGGTATATGACCATCTAATAAAACTTATGTTTATTTAACTAATAAAAATAGGCTTTTCTCCCTTTATGTACTATTTTAATTTTATCACATAAATGCTGATAAAAGCCTATCTACGGACTTCTCCCCACATTTTTAAATCAAACATAGAATTACAGTTTCAAAACTAGGTATCTTGTTGAATTTATATGCAGCTTCTTTAGCATATAAATGAACATGATGTTTTGCAACTTTGATATGTGTTTTAAATGTTCTTCTTATATGTTTTCAAACTGATTCAATTTGGTTGGTATTTACACCAATTTTTGAAACATAGCCATCTTGATGGTTAACTGTTTCATGATTAGTGAAAACTGATTTAAAATCGCAATATCCTTTTCAAGAATCAGTATATACAAGACATTTTGAAGAAATGTGGTTTTTTGCAAACTGCAAAAGATTTTTACTCTTTGCGTTTTTCAATACTTTCACAATTAAATTATTGGTTGTTTTTTGATAAATGCCAACAATCAAGGTTTTATTCACCAAGGATCTTCCTTGTTTTTTAAAACCCATATGTGAAAGATACATTTCATCAATTTGCACTGTACCTTCAACAATAAATTGAGGTTTTTGTTTTGCAATACGTGTTCTGATTTTATGAGTCATTCTTCAAGCAGTTTTCAAAGTCACTCCCAATTCTTTTGCAATATCTGTTGATGGAATTCCATGTTTGGTGTTTATTCATCTAAAGATAAGATAAAACCAAGATGTTAAAGATGTTTGTGACCTTGAAAATATGGTGCCTGTGAGAATGCTAAATGTTTGATTACATTTTAAACATCTCATTCTTTTTAAATCAGAAGTATTCAAATTAAAATTAAAACACCTAATACATTTGTTTTCTTTCAAATTTGCTATATATGCAAGACATTGCTGTTCAGTTTGAAAAGCATTGTTGAATTCATTCAGTTTCATTATTCCCTCCACAAGTACATGTGGGGAGAAGTCCGTAAAAATATTCAAAAAGAAATAGAAATTGAAATAACTAATGAATTATTACTTGAATGATTTAAAGTAAAAACAAAATATTTTAAAGGAGAAGATAAAAATGGAATATAAATTAGAATATTGTAAAAATAAAAAATGTAATTTTAATCAATTATTAGTTAAAAATATTAATGCTAGAATTGAATTTTTAGAATATCAAATTGAAGAAATTAATTTAAATCAATTAAATTTATGAGAATTAGATGTTTTAAGGGTTCAAATTAAAGAATTAAATATTTTGAAAAATAATATTAAAGAATGATTAAGAAGAAATAAAAATGAACAAATGTAATTTTTTATACTATTGCCATGAACATCAAAAATACGAATGTTGTCAAAACAATTTATGTTGAGATTGTAAAAAATTAAATTAATAAGGAGAAATAAAATGAATAGAAAAGTAAAAAAAATTATTTGTGCTACATCAGTAATCACAGATGAACAATGAAATTATGAAGAAATAAAAGATAACTTATTAAGTATATTATTAAGTTTTAAAAATGAAATTCAATATAAAAATTGAAATAAAATTGTAAAAAAAGAATTTGAAGAAAATGATATAGATTTTATTTTTAAATTTAGATTAGAAAAAAATGATAAAAATGATTAATGAAAAATCAATTAAAGAAAAAACTATTTATTCTTGTAATTCAATTGAATTTGATAAATTACCTAAAAAATTAGATAGTAATCAAAATAATTGAATTTTTATTAATAGTCATTTAATAGTTAATACTAGTAAAAATATTGAAGTACATTTAGATAATAGATTTAAAACAATTAAAAAATGATAGGAGTAACTTATGGATAAATCAATTTTAATTTTATTAAAACATTTAGGAAAAATTAATAAAAAATTAGAGGAAATTTTAGAAATATTAAATAAAAAAGGAGAAGAAAATAATGAAAGAAAAGAATTATAAAATTGGAAAAATTAATATTAATATCAAAATATATGATGAACAACCATCAATTAAAATCGAAAGACAAGGTTATGGAAGAGATTATTTATTTTAAGGGAAATGTTTAGTAATCTGTGTAACTTACAAAAATAACTATGTTTAATTAATTCTAGTAAATATAATTAAATGACTAGAAAGAGTGAGTTACAGATGGCTAAAAAAGATAACTTTAATAATAATGATCCAATATCAAAAGCAGTAGATTTATTATTAGAAAATACTGAAGATTTAACAACAGTTTTTAAACCTGGCGGTTTATATAAAGAATTAACAAAAAGATTAGTTGAAAAAATGTTGAATTCTGAAATGCAAAATTATTTAGGATATGAAAAAAATCAACATAGTACTACTGAAAATGCTCGTAATGGTACAAGTTCAAAAAAATTAATAACTCAACAAGGTAAAATTGAAATTGATGTACCAAGAGATCGCAATAGTAATTTTACTCCTGTAATAGTTCCTAAAAGGCAAAGAAGATTTGATGGTTTTGATCAACAAGTTCTTTCCTTGTATGCAAAAGGAATGACATTATCTGACATTAGAATGCAGTTGCAAGAGTTATATCATGGTGCTGATATTAGTGAAAGTGTTATTAGTCAAATTACTGATGATGTTATTGATGATGTTAAAGCATGACAAAATCGACCATTAGAAAGTATTTATCCTATTGTTTATTTTGATTGTATAGTAGTTAAAGTACGACAAGATAAACGGATTATTAACAAATCAGTTTATATAGCATTAGGAGTTGATTTAGAAGGCAAAAAAGATGTTTTAGGATTATGAATTAGTGAAAATGAAGGTTCTAAGTTTTGATTATCTAATTTCACAGAAATGAAAAATCGTGGCTTAAATGATATTATTATTGCTTGTAGTGATAATTTAACAGGCATGTCAGAAGCAATACAATCAGTTTATCCTAAAACAGAACATCAATTATGCATTGTTCATCAAATTAGAAATAGTTTAAAATATGTTTCATACAAACATCGAAAAGGTCTAGTTGCAGATTTAAAACCAATTTATAGTGCATGTAGTGAAGAACAAGCAATGCAAGCTTTAGAATCGTTTGAAAGTAAATGAAATAAACAATATCCTCAAATTACTAAATCTTGATATAAAAATTGAGATAATTTAATGGTTTTTATTAGTTATCCAGTAGAAATCAAAAGAGTGATTTATACTACAAATGCTATTGAATCTGTTAATAGTCAATTACGAAAAATCATCAGAAATAAAAAAGTTTTTCCTAATGATATGGCAGTTTTCAAAATATTTTACTTGGCAATTGAAAATATAACAAAAAAATGAACATTGCCTATTCAAAATTGAAATACAGCAATTGCTCATTTTATGATAAAATTTGAAGACAGAATTAATCTAAATTAGTAACTTTGTAAAACAAAGATACACAGATTATTAAAAAGCCTCGATTTAAAATCGCAATATCCTTTTCAAGAATCAGTATATACAAGACATTTTGAAGAAATGTGGTTTTTTGCAAACTGCAAAAGATTTTTACTCTTTGCGTTTTTCAATACTTTCACAATTAAATTATTGGTTGTTTTTTGATAAATGCCAACAATCAAGGTTTTATTCACCAAGGATCTTCCTTGTTTTTTAAAACCCATATGTGAAAGATACATTTCATCAATTTGCACTGTACCTTCAACAATAAATTGAGGTTTTTGTTTTGCAATACGTGTTCTGATTTTATGAGTCATTCTTCAAGCAGTTTTCAAAGTCACTCCCAATTCTTTTGCAATATCTGTTGATGGAATTCCATGTTTGGTGTTTATTCATCTAAAGATAAGATAAAACCAAGATGTTAAAGATGTTTGTGACCTTGAAAATATGGTGCCTGTGAGAATGCTAAATGTTTGATTACATTTTAAACATCTCATTCTTTTTAAATCAGAAGTATTCAAATTAAAATTAAAACACCTAATACATTTGTTTTCTTTCAAATTTGCTATATATGCAAGACATTGCTGTTCAGTTTGAAAAGCATTTTTGAATTCATTCAGTTTCATTATTCCCTCCACAAGTACATGTGGGGAGAAGTCCGTAAAATTATTGGTAATAAACGTTATTTAATGAATTATAGTTTTACTCCTAATCGTGAAACAGTATTACGAGATTTAGGTTATGTTGCTGAAAGACAATATAAAAATAATTTTCAAAAATTAGAAGCACAAGAATTAAAAGATTACTTATTATTACAAAATACATTAATAAAACTAAGTCCACAATTAACTCCTAAATTTAAAATTAAAGATATCGAAAAAGCAAATAACTTTTCGGACTTCTCCCCACATGTACTTGTGGAGGGAATAATGAAACTGAATGAATTCAAAAATGCTTTTCAAACTGAACAGCAATGTCTTGCATATATAGCAAATTTGAAAGAAAACAAATGTATTAGGTGTTTTAGTTTTAATTTGAATACTTCTGATTTAAAAAGAATGAGATGTTTAAAATGTAATCAAACATTTAGCATTCTCACAGGCACCATATTTTCAAGGTCACAAACATCTTTAACATCTTGGTTTTATCTTATCTTTAGATGAATAAACACCAAACATGGAATTCCATCAACAGATATTGCAAAAGAATTGGGAGTGACTTTGAAAACTGCTTGAAGAATGACTCATAAAATCAGAACACGTATTGCAAAACAAAAACCTCAATTTATTGTTGAAGGTACAGTGCAAATTGATGAAATGTATCTTTCACATATGGGTTTTAAAAAACAAGGAAGATCCTTGGTGAATAAAACCTTGATTGTTGGCATTTATCAAAAAACAACCAATAATTTAATTGTGAAAGTATTGAAAAACGCAAAGAGTAAAAATCTTTTGCAGTTTGCAAAAAACCACATTTCTTCAAAATGTCTTGTATATACTGATTCTTGAAAAGGATATTGCGATTTTAAATCAGTTTTCACTAAGCATGAAACAGTTAACCATCAAGATGGCTATGTTTCAAAAATTGGTGTAAATACCAACCAAATTTAATCAGTTTGAAAACATATAAGAAGAACATTTAAAACACATATCAAAGTTGCAAAACATCATGTTCATTTATATGCTAAAGAAGCTGCATATAAATTCAACAAGATACCTAGTTTTGAAAATGTAATTCTATGTTTGATTTAAAAATGTGGGGAGAAGTCCGTAGATAGGCTTTTCTCAGCATTTATGTGATAAAATTAAAATAGTACATAAAGGGAGAAAAGCCTAACTTTTTAAAAAAATTTAATACTGATTTAAAAAAAGTACTATCTATGAACCAACATGATTGATTAAATTTAGTTCATACAATACACACAGAAAATAGATATGGAAAAACTTTAATTTTGGATTTACAAAAAATTCGTGCTAATGCTATTAAATTTGATTTTAAAAATAATGTTATTCATCAACTTGTTTTAAAAGCAAATCGGGCGTATAAAGTTAATGGTTAGATTTAAAAAGAAGTTAAATGAGAGATAATACTCTCATTTTTTAATTGTTGAACAATTATAATTAATTATTTTATTAAACCAGCACTTTATTAAAGTAATTAATTATTACATAACTAAATAAAAAATTATGTAGGCTATTGTGCTGGAATTAACCAATAGTAATTTTTCTGTTGCTCTTTGAAAATTTCAGAAATTTTGGTTCCCTTCCTCTAGAACCCCTACCCTCCAAGGCTTTGCTACCTACAGTAGCATAAAGCCTTACGTATAGTAGATAAGTAGTTAGTAGTATATAAGCCTTTTATCACTGTAGGTGATAAGGCTTATACATAGAAAGGATTTGTAATGATTAATGTTAATTTAGATATTAAAAATAAAATTAAAGAAACAACTAAAGGTATGTTATTAGAAATTGGTGAATATGAAACATGATTTCCTATTAAAGATACTATTATTGATACAAAAAATAGAAAAATAGCATTAAAAATAATTGAAGATTTTTATTATAAATTAGGGAAAAAATCAATAACAAAAGATATTGAAAGTGTTAAAGGTAGTGATATTTTAAAATATATTAAAAATATTCCAAATATTAATACTACTGAAAACAAATTAATATCTTGTGAATTTTATGAAGAATATAATGGTTATTATATTTTTAAAAATGATAAAAATCAAGAATGTTTTAAATATAACATTATATGAGAACAAAATATGAAAAGTTTTAAAATCAATAATCCATATAATGATAATGATTTAGCAATAAATTATATAGTTACACCAATGAAAGATATAAAAACTCATAATGAAAAAATATTTTATTTAAAGTATTAAAGGAAATTAAATATGTTACTTAATGTTGAAAAAATAGAATTAATAAAAAATTTATGTAATGAAAAATTACTTAAAAATAAAAAATATATTGAAATACAAGAAATCTTAAAAATTATAGAAAGGGATTAATAATTATGTTGAATTTAAAAGAAGATAAAAGAATATATATAAAATATGAAGAAGAAAAAATATTTGGTTCATGTGATATTTGTCATAAAAATTCATCATATGGAAATAAAACTTGTAATAAATGTTTTTATAAATTAATAGGTGAAAAAAATGAAATGTAATATACATAATGAAAAATATATTTGAATTAGTGAAATAAATAATAGTTATTATTGTAATAAATGTATAAATGACATAATTGAAGAAGATATGTATTTAACAAGTGATAATTGAGATTATTTATATGAATATTATATTAATGAATTACAATTAGAAAATTTTAAAGGTGGATTGGTTACACTTTATTGGACACTAATTACGTAGACAAGTGAACAAAGAAAGGAACTATAATTATGGCCAATATTAACTCATATACCGATGAATTTAAAAAACAAATAGTAGCTTTATATCAAAGTGGCAAATCAGTATCTTGCCTTGCTAAAGAATATAATGTTACAAGAGCAGCTACTTACAATTGAATTAAGCAATTTACTAATTCAGGTAGTTTTAAAACTAAAGATAATCGTTCTGTTGAAGAAAATGAATTAATTAAGGCTTTTCTCCCTTTATGTACTATTTTAATTTTATCACATAAATGCTGAGAAAAGCCTATCTACGGACTTCTCCCCACATTTTTAAATCAAACATAGAATTACAGTTTCAAAACTAGGTATCTTGTTGAATTTATATGCAGCTTCTTTAGCATATAAATGAACATGATGTTTTGCAACTTTGATATGTGTTTTAAATGTTCTTCTTATATGTTTTCAAACTGATTCAATTTGGTTGGTATTTACACCAATTTTTGAAACATAGCCATCTTGATGGTTAACTGTTTCATGCTTAGTGAAAACTGATTTAAAATCGCAATATCCTTTTCAAGAATCAGTATATACAAGACATTTTGAAGAAATGTGGTTTTTTGCAAACTGCAAAAGATTTTTACTCTTTGCGTTTTTCAATACTTTCACAATTAAATTATTGGTTGTTTTTTGATAAATGCCAACAATCAAGGTTTTATTCACCAAGGATCTTCCTTGTTTTTTAAAACCCATATGTGAAAGATACATTTCATCAATTTGCACTGTACCTTCAACAATAAATTGAGGTTTTTGTTTTGCAATACGTGTTCTGATTTTATGAGTCATTCTTCAAGCAGTTTTCAAAGTCACTCCCAATTCTTTTGCAATATCTGTTGATGGAATTCCATGTTTGGTGTTTATTCATCTAAAGATAAGATAAAACCAAGATGTTAAAGATGTTTGTGACCTTGAAAATATGGTGCCTGTGAGAATGCTAAATGTTTGATTACATTTTAAACATCTCATTCTTTTTAAATCAGAAGTATTCAAATTAAAACTAAAACACCTAATACATTTGTTTTCTTTCAAATTTGCTATATATGCAAGACATTGCTGTTCAGTTTGAAAAGCATTGTTGAATTCATTCAGTTTCATTATTCCCTCCACAAGTACATGTGGGGAGAAGTCCGTTAATTAAATTAAGAAAAGAATTAAAACAATTAAGAATGGAAAATGATATTTTAAAGCAAGCAGCACTAATAATAGGCAGAAAATAGAAATTATTGTCAAAAATAAAGTTAAATATAAAATTCGCACAATGTGTCATTTTTTAAAACTCTCTAAATCAACATATTATTTTAATTTAAAGAAAAAAGAAAATAAAATTCAAAATAATATTTATGAACAAGCTGTTATTAGTGCTTTTAAAGAAAATAAAGAAGTTTATGGTACTAGAAGATTAAAAGTCATTCTAGAAAACCAAGAAATTTATTTATCAAGACGAAAAATTAAAGAAATTATGAATAAACATAATTTAATATCAAAATACACTAAATTATCATACAAAAATCATAATAACAAAGTTAACGATAGTCCAATAAACAATCTTGTTGATAGAAACTTTAATAATAGAGTTAAAAATGAAGTTATTGTTAGTGATTTAACTTATGTTCAAGTAAATGGTAAGTGAAACTATATTTGTTTATTAATTGACCTATTTAACCGCGAAATAATTGGACATAGTGTAGGTACTAAAAAAGATGCATCATTAGTATATCAAGCATTTATGCACTCAAATCGCTGTTTAAAAGATATTCAAATATTTCATTGGAATGGCAACCCTTTTTAGGACTATTTTTTGGTAGACATTTGTTTTTGATAATTAACTGGAGTTAAGTAGTTTAAAGTGCCGTGAATTCTTATGTTGTTATATCAATTGATGTAATCAAATAATTCGAATTTTAATTGGATTAATGATGTAAAATTTTTATCATTAATAAATTCGGTTTTGAAAGTTTTAAAGGTTGCTTCAGCAACAGCGTTATCATAAGGACAACCTTTTTTGCTTAAAGAGCGATTAATATTGAATGCTAGTAAAAGTTTATCAATAATTTTATTATTAAATTCATTACCGCGATCACTATGAAATATTTGAATATCTTTTAAACAGCGATTTGAGTGCATAAATGCTTGATATACTAATGATGCATCTTTTTTAGTACCTACACTATGTCCAATTATTTCGCGGTTAAATAGGTCAATTAATAAACAAATATAGTTTCACTTACCATTTACTTGAACATAAGTTAAATCACTAACAATAACTTCATTTTTAACTCTATTATTAAAGTTTCTATTAACAAGATTGGTTATTTGACTATCATTGACTTTATTATGATAATTTTTGAATGATAATTTAGTGTATTTTGATATTAAATTATGTTTATTCATAATTTCTTTAATTTTTCGTCTTGATAAATAAATTTCTTGGTTTTCTAGAATGACTTTTAATCTTCTAGTACCATAAACTTCTTTATTTTTTTTAAAAGCACTAATAACAGCTTGTTCATAAATATTATTTTGAATTTTATTTTTTTTCTTTAAATTAAAATAATATGTTGATTTAGAGAGTTTTAAAAAATGACACATTGTGCGAATTTTATATTTAGATTTATTATTTGCAATAATCTCTACTTTCTGCCTATTATTAGTGCTGCTTGCTTTAAAATATCATTTTCCATTCTTAATTGTTTTAATTCTTTTCTTAATTTAATTAATTCATTTTCTTCAACAGAACGATTATCTTTAGTTTTAAAACTACCTGAATTAGTAAATTGCTTAATTCAATTGTAAGTAGCTGCTCTTGTAACATTATATTCTTTAACAAGGCAAGATACTGATTTGCCACTTTGATATAAAGCTACTATTTGTTTTTTAAATTCATCGGTATATGAGTTAATATTGGCCATAATTATAGTTCCTTTCTTTGTTCACTTGTCTATGTAATTAGTGTCCAATAAAGTGTAACCCATCCAATTCATAGTGATCGCGGTAATGAATTTAATAATAAAATTATTGATAAACTTTTACTAGCATTCAATATTAATCGCTCTTTAAGCAAAAAAGGTTGTCCTTATGATAACGCTGTTGCTGAAGCAACCTTTAAAACTTTCAAAACCGAATTTATTAATGATAAAAATTTTACATCATTAATCCAATTAAAATTAGAATTATTTGATTACATCAATTGATATAACAACATAAGAATTCACAGCACTTTAAACTACTTAACTCCAGTTAATTATCAAAAACAAATGTCTACCAAAAAATAGTCCTAAAAAAGGTTGCCATTCCAAGGAGTGTAATAATATGCAAAATAAAGGTTTTCAAGATATTAAAAATGATTTACAAATATTTTTTAAAGATATTGAAAGTGGTAAATATGGTGAAAGAATTAAAGAATTATTTATGCAAAAAGAAAGTAGTGAATAAATATGGTAGCAGCACCTAAAAAGAAACCAGAAGATTTAATGATTAAACAAATTATTATTCATTTAAGATTTACTGAAAAAGATTATGAAAAATTAAAAGAAATTTGTGAAGAAAAAAATATGAAAATTAATGGTTTTATAAGAAGTTTAATTAAAAAAGCAATAAATAAATAGAAAGAGTGATTATAATGAATAATTTATATAAAAAAATACTTAAATTACAATTAGAAATTGGTAGTACACCTAAAAATGGTTTTAATAAATTTGGAAATTATAAATATTGATTATTAAGTGATATTTTTAATAAATTTAAATTATTATGTAAAGAATTAAATATTGTTATTACACATGAAGATATATTAACAACTGATAGAAAAATAAATTATTTAGATACTAAAGAAGTAGAAATAACTTATTTTAAAAGATATACAATTATTGATTTAGATAATGATAAAGAAATAAAATATTTTGATATATTAGCTTGTGCTAAAAATACAGATATAGCAAAAGCAAAAGGTAGTGCAGAAACTTATGCTTATAGATATTTTTTAATGAATTTACTTTTATTAAGTGAAGATGAACTTGACCCAGATAATGATAATGTTAATTTAATTCAAAATAATAAGCAACAAAATAATTATATTAATAATGTAAAAATACAAAATGAAAAATGAGAACCAAGTGAAAAACAATTAGATTATTTTGAAAAATATATGATTACAAATACAGTTTTATTTGATGAATGTATAAGAGAAGATATGGAAAGATTAAATCCAAGTAATAATAAAGATTTTTTAATCTTGATGGGTGAAAATTATTTAAAAATTTTATTTGATAAATTTAAAGAAATTCGTGAAAGATTTAAAAATTTAAAAAATAATAATAAAAATGAGTATAGAAATTATGAATAATTATTTACTTTCAGTAGACCCAAGTATAAAAAATACAGGTTTTACATTATGAGAAAATAAAAAACCAATTTGAATAAATAGTTATAGTTTTAAAAATTATAATTATGATTGAGAAAAAATACAAAAACAAATAAGTTATTTAATAGATATGAATAAATATAATTTATTAATGGAACGTGGTACTGGAATGGCAACCCTTTTTAGGACTATTTTTTGGTAGACATTTGTTTTTGATAATTAACTGGAGTTAAGTAGTTTAAAGTGCCGTGAATTCTTATGTTGTTATATCAATTGATGTAATCAAATAATTCTAATTTTAATTGGATTAATGATGTAAAATTTTTATCATTAATAAATTCGGTTTTGAAAGTTTTAAAGGTTGCTTCAGCAACAGCGTTATCATAAGGACAACCTTTTTTGCTTAAAGAGCGATTAATATTGAATGCTAGTAAAAGTTTATCAATAATTTTATTATTAAATTCATTACCGCGATCACTATGAAATATTTGAATATCTTTTAAACAGCGATTTGAGTGCATAAATGCTTGATATACTAATGATGCATCTTTTTTAGTAACTACACTATGTCCAATTATTTCGCGGTTAAATAGGTCAATTAATAAACAAATATAGTTTCACTTACCATTTACTTGAACATAAGTTAAATCACTAACAATAACTTCATTTTTAACTCTATTATTAAATTTTCTATTAACAAGATTGGTTATTTGACTATCATTGACTTTATTATGATAATTTTTGAATGATAATTTAGTGTATTTTGATATTAAATTATGTTTATTCATAATTTCTTTAATTTTTCGTCTTGATAAATAAATTTCTTGGTTTTCTAGAATGACTTTTAATCTTCTAGTACCATAAACTTCTTTATTTTTTTTAAAAGCACTAATAACAGCTTGTTCATAAATATTATTTTGAATTCGGACTTCTCCCCACATGTACTTGTGGAGGGAATAATGAAACTGAATGAATTCAACAATGCTTTTCAAACTGAACAGCAATGTCTTGCATATATAGCAAATTTGAAAGAAAACAAATGTATTAGGTGTTTTAATTTTAATTTGAATACTTCTGATTTAAAAAGAATGAGATGTTTAAAATGTAATCAAACATTTAGCATTCTCACAGGCACCATATTTTCAAGGTCACAAACATCTTTAACATCTTGGTTTTATCTTATCTTTAGATGAATAAACACCAAACATGGAATTCCATCAACAGATATTGCAAAAGAATTGGGAGTGACTTTGAAAACTGCTTGAAGAATGACTCATAAAATCAGAACACGTATTGCAAAACAAAAACATCAATTTATTGTTGAAGGTACAGTGCAAATTGATGAAATGTATCTTTCACATATGGGTTTTAAAAAACAAGGAAGATCCTTGGTGAATAAAACCTTGATTGTTGGCATTTATCAAAAAACAACCAATAATTTAATTGTGAAAGTATTGAAAAACGCAAAGAGTAAAAATCTTTTGCAGTTTGCAAAAAACCACATTTCTTCAAAATGTCTTGTATATACTGATTCTTGAAAAGGATATTGCGATTTTAAATCAGTTTTCACTAAGCATGAAACAGTTAACCATCAAGATGGCTATGTTTCAAAAATTGGTGTAAATACCAACCAAATTGAATCAGTTTGAAAACATATAAGAATAACATTTAAAACACATATCAAAGTTGCAAAACATCATGTTCATTTATATGCTAAAGAAGCTGCATATAAATTCAACAAGATACCTAGTTTTGAAACTGTAATTCTATGTTTGATTTAAAAATGTGGGGAGAAGTCCGTAGATAGGCTTTTCTCAGCATTTATGTGATAAAATTAAAATAGTACATAAAGGGAGAAAAGCCTTTGAATTTTATTTTTTTTCTTTAAATTAAAATAATATGTTGATTTAGAGAGTTTTAAAAAATGACACATTGTGCGAATTTTATATTTAGATTTATTATTTGCAATAATCTCTACTTTCTGCCTATTATTAGTTCTGCTTGCTTTAAAATATCATTTTCCATTCTTAATTGTTTTAATTCTTTTCTTAATTTAATTAATTCATTTTCTTCAACAGAACGATTATCTTTAGTTTTAAAACTACCTGAATTAGTAAATTGCTTAATTCAATTGTAAGTAGCTGCTCTTGTAACATTATATTCTTTAACAAGGCAAGATACTGATTTGCCACTTTGATATAAAGCTACTATTTGTTTTTTAAATTCATCGGTATATGAGTTAATATTGGCCATAATTATAGTTCCTTTCTTTGTTCACTTGTCTATGTAATTAGTGTCCAATAAAGTGTAACCCATCCATACTTTTCATTCAAAAAATGGTATTGGTTATGAAACACAAGAACATTTAAGAGCCTTTATTGCAGGACAATTTAATAAATTATCGGACTTCTCCCCACATGTACTTGTGGAGGGAATAATGAAACTGAATGAATTCAACAATGCTTTTCAAACTGAACAGCAATGTCTTGCATATATAGCAAATTTGAAAGAAAACAAATGTATTAGGTGTTTTAATTTTAATTTGAATACTTCTGATTTAAAAAGAATGAGATGTTTAAAATGTAATCAAACATTTAGCATTCTCACAGGCACCATATTTTCAAGGTCACAAACATCTTTAACATCTTGGTTTTATCTTATCTTTAGATGAATAAACACCAAACATGGAATTCCATCAACATATATTGCAAAAGAATTGGGAGTGACTTTGAAAACTGCTTGAAGAATGACTCATAAAATCAGAACACGTATTGCAAAAAAAAACCTCAATTTATTGTTGAAGGTACAGTGCAAATTGATGAAATGTATCTTTCACATATGGGTTTTAAAAAACAAGGAAGATCCTTGGTGAATAAAACCTTGATTGTTGGCATTTATCAAAAAACAACCAATAATTTAATTGTGAAAGTATTGAAAAACGCAAAGAGTAAAAATCTTTTGCAGTTTGCAAAAAAACACATTTCTTCAAAATGTCTTGTATATACTGATTCTTGAAAAGGATATTGCGATTTTAAATCAGTTTTCACTAAGCATGAAACAGTTAACCATCAAGATGGCTATGTTTCAAAAATTGGTGTAAATACCAACCAAATTGAATCAGTTTGAAAACATATAAGAAGAACATTTAAAACACATATCAAAGTTGCAAAACATCATGTTCATTTATATGCTAAAGAAGCTGCATATAAATTCAACAAGATACCTAGTTTTGAAACTGTAATTCTATGTTTGATTTAAAAATGTGGGGAGAAGTCCGTAGATAGGCTTTTCTCAGCATTTATGTGATAAAATTAAAATAGTACATAAAGGGAGAAAAGCCTAAATTATTAACAAAAAATATGTTAATAAGTCCTTCTTCATGAAAGAAATGATATATAGATAATAATATTACTAATATTTCTTTAAAAAATTGAAATAAAAAAATAAGTGAAGATATATGTTTTTATTTAAATGAAAAATATGAATGAAATATTAATATTAATAATCATGATGAAGCAGATAGTTTATTAATTGGTTGATATTATTTAAATAAGGAAAATAAATAATGAAAATAGAATTTGAAATGGATATTTTTACAAAAAATGCAATTATTGAATCATCAGAAAATTTAAAAAAATTAAAACAATTAAATATATCAATTAATTTATGTAATTGTAAAAAGGAAGATAATTAATGCAAAAACAAGAAAAAGTATTACTTAAATGTATTGTTAAAGGTTGTAATAGTAAAATATTACTTACTTTAAAAACTTTAGATATAGAAAGTAGTACAGAGCATTTTTTTAATATGTGTTATTTTCATAAGAAACAATTTAATAATAAAGTAAAAGAAATAAAAGAATATTATAAAAATAAAAAAGTTTAAACAAATATAAAAAAAATAATGGTGTAGAATAAAATCAAACTTAATATAAGTTTTTAACTCATTTACTTTAAAATAAAGTAAATGAGTTTTTATGTTTAAAATAAAGAGGTATAAAATTATGAAGTATTTTAATCCAAGTTATTGATTTAAAATGTGATTATTATCTGCACCACTTTTTAATTCTAAAAGTGAAGGTATATATGCTAAGTCAATTGATAATAAAAAGATTAAAGATTGAGTTAGCAAAAATACTACTAATATATCATTTTTAGAAAATCAAGAACTAAATTTATCATTATGAAATACTAATTTAACTACATATAATCAACATCACAAACATCGTCATCAAAAAAGTAGAAATAGATATAAAAGACAAAATCAACCAAAAATTTTCCAAACAACAATTATTTTAGAAATTTCAAATAATCCAATTGTTTTTTTTAATCAGTTAAATCAAATCAATAGTCAACTGCAGAGACAGAATATTATATTTCATATTAATGAAAATAATTCCAATATAAATCTTCCTATGTTTAGTTTTATAAATCAAAATTCACCATATAATTATTTTACTATAACTGTTAATCTTGTAAATGAAGAAAATGAAATTACTGGGTCAATGAGATGAGTTTATCGTTCAATAGATTTATATTTACAAGGATATATAATTAATCATTCATATAGATATTTCTCTGATGCTAGTTTGCAAAATGTTACAAATTATATAAATGATGTTAATAATAATATTAATTTAAATTTTGATGGAAACTATATTTCACTTGAACATTCTGGTAATTTTAATTGAGAAAGAATAGTAAGAGATATTAATAATATTTATAATAATAGAGAAGTTAGAAATAGTATTATTACTATTCCTTTAATTACATCAGAAAGTATGCGATTTCCAACAGTTCAATCAGCAATTAGAAATAGTTATAATCCTAATTTTATTATAGATTTTGATGATTTAAATAGAATACAAATGGTTTCTAATCATTATATTCCAAATTACAATCATCCTAATCAAATAGTTGCTCAAGGAAGAAATTGAGATTTCTTTCAACCAATTGTAACAAATTGAGATAGGAGTACACAAGAATCTGCTCAATTTCTAAGAGAAAATTCAAACACAGATATAAGAAATTTAGTAGAAAATTTTTTATCATTTTTAAATAATCGTAATCGTGTGCCTATTAATTGAAGTAATCCTCAGCCATTAAGAATAATGGTAGCTATATTTTCTTGAAGATTTCTAGAGTATTTGAATCAATGTAATCGTCGAATAAAAAGAATGGAAGAATTAATATGTTATGACCAAAATTGAACAAATATAAATAAATTAACTGATTATTTTTTGAATAATAAAGGAGAGCTTTATAGTTTATCTACAGATGAAATAAAACCCAATAAAGTAAATATCAAAGGCAAAGTAACAACAATACAAGTTTTAGATGAAAACAAAAAAGGCAAAAATTTAAAAGTAGGAGATGTTTATGTTGGGACTACAGAAGGACTTTATTTAATTCACAGAAAAGACTTTGTTTTTAAAGTAAATAATATTGATGATGAAATAAGTTCTATATCAATATTAAAAAATAATAAAAATTTTGTAACAACAAAAAAAGAAGAAATTTTTTATATAAATACAGACCATATAAATATATCTTATAAAGATTCTGTATATGCAGAAGGATTATTTGATTCTAAGATAAAAAGTTCTAATCTAGAGAAAGAAATAAAACTATATTATTTAAAAAGTAATAATAATTGAAACATGAATTTCAAACCTGACGTTAGTACACAAAATAATTATGATAAAATTGATTGAAACCTAAAAAAAATTAATCCCGTTGATAATTATGAAAAATTAGAATTTTTGGGTGATGTTTATTCTAATGGTTGAGGTGTTAAAACACAATGAGGTTCTTGAATTTATGATGGTAATCCAGCAAATCATAAACCAGAAAATACATATGATCTTGACTATTTTATGAAAAGTAGAAATAATAAATTTCATAAAATAATTGAAAACACAAAAAGTAATGACTATTCTATAGACAACAGTTTACAAAAATTTGATGATAATTATTTATCAGCGAAAATAGCAGTTCATCAAAGATTTGGTTTAACTTGATATTGAGAGGATGATAATTATTATTTAAAAATAGGTGCATCACAATACTGTAATTGATGAGCTTCTGAATCATCTCTTGAATGCTCTGTGAAACTTGGAAATGGAATTAGATTATATAATGATGATACATTTGAAACTCAAATTTCAAATCCTAATGATAGAAAAAGAAGAGAAATTTTTGAAGAAAAAAATGAACTTAAAAATGTAACTAAATGAACTGATGAGTTTACAAAATCTATTAATCATGAACAACATTTACCAATTGATAATAAACCTAATTTTTCTACAAGTAATATAACAAGTTTATAATTAAAATTTGAGGCTTTTTAATAATCTGTGTATCTTTGTTTTATAAAGTACTAGTTTAGATTAATTCTATCTTCAAATTTTATCATAAAATGAGCAATTGCTGTATTTCAATTTTGAATAGGCAATGTTCATTTTTTTGTTATATTTTCAATTGCCAAGTAAAATATTTTGAAAACTGCCATATCATTAGGAAAAACTTTTTTATTTCTGATGATTTTTCGTAATTGACTATTAACAGATTCAATAGCATTTGTAGTATAAATCACTCTTTTGATTTCTACTGGATAACTAATAAAAACCATTAAATTATCTCAATTTTTATATCAAGATTTAGTAATTTGAGGATATTGTTTATTTCATTTACTTTCAAACGATTCTAAAGCTTGCATTGCTTGTTCTTCACTACATGCACTATAAATTGGTTTTAAATCTGCAACTAGACCTTTTCGATGTTTGTATGAAACATATTTTAAACTATTTCTAATTTGATGAACAATGCATAATTGATGTTCTGTTTTAGGATAAACTGATTGTATTGCTTCTGACATGCCTGTTAAATTATAACTACAAGCAATAAGAATATCATTTAAGCCACGATTTTTCATTTCTGTGAAATTAGATAATCAAAACTTAGAACCTTCATTTTCACTAATTCATAATCCTAAAACATCTTTTTTGCCTTCTAAATCAACTCCTAATGCTATATAAACTGATTTGTTAATAATCCGTTTATCTTGTCGTACTTTAACTACTATACAATCAAAATAAACAATAGGATAAATACTTTCTAATGGTCGATTTTGTCATGCTTTAACATCATCAATAACATCATCAGTAATTTGACTAATAACACTTTCACTAATATCAGCACCATGATATAACTCTTGCAACTGCATTCTAATGTCAGATAATGTCATTCCTTTTGCATACAAGGAAAGAACTTGTTGATCAAAACCATCAAATCTTCTTTGCCTTTTAGGAACTATTACAGCAGTAAAATTACTATTGCGATCTCTTGGTACATCAATTTCAATTTTACCTTGTTGAGTTATTAATTTTTTTGAACTTGTACCATTACGAGCATTTTCAGTAGTACTATGTTGATTTTTTTCATATCCTAAATAATTTTGCATTTCAGAATTCAACATTTTTTCAACTAATCTTTTTGTTAATTCTTTATATAAACCGCCAGGTTTAAAAACTGTTGTTAAATCTTCAGTATTTTCTAGTAATAAATCTACTGCTTTTGATATTGGATGATTATTATTAAAGTTATCTTTTTTAGCCATCTGTAACTCACTCTTTCTAGTCATTTAATTATATTTACTAGAATTAATTAAACATAGTTATTTTTGTAAGTTACACAGATTACTAAACATTTCCTAAAATTTGGCTTTTCTCCCTTTATGTACTATTTTAATTTTATCACATAAATGCTGAGAAAAGCCTATCTACGGACTTCTCCCCACATTTTTAAATCAAACATAGAATTACAGTTTCAAAACTAGGTATCTTGTTGAATTTATATGCAGCTTCTTTAGCATATAAATGAACATGATGTTTTGCAACTTTGATATGTGTTTTAAATGTTCTTCTTATATGTTTTCAAACTGATTCAATTTGGTTGGTATTTACACCAATTTTTGAAACATAGCCATCTTGATGGTTAACTGTTTCATGCTTAGTGAAAACTGATTTAAAATCGCAATATCCTTTTCAAGAATCAGTATATACAAGACATTTTGAAGAAATGTGGTTTTTTGCAAACTGCAAAAGATTTTTACTATTTGCGTTTTTCAATACTTTCACAATTAAATTATTGGTTGTTTTTTGATAAATGCCAACAATCAAGGTTTTATTCACCAAGGATCTTCCTTGTTTTTTAAAACCCATATGTGAAAGATACATTTAATCAATTTGCACTGTACCTTCAACAATAAATTGAGGTTTTTGTTTTGCAATACGTGTTCTGATTTTATGAGTCATTCTTCAAGCAGTTTTCAAAGTCACTCCCAATTCTTTTGCAATATCTGTTGATGGAATTCCATGTTTGGTGTTTATTCATCTAAAGATAAGATAAAACCAAGATGTTAAAGATGTTTGTGACCTTGAAAATATGGTGCCTGTAAGAATGCTAAATTTTTGATTACATTTTAAACATCTCATTCTTTTTAACGGACTTCTCCCCACATGTACTTGTGGAGGGAATAATGAAACTGAATGAATTCAACAATGCTTTTCAAACTGAACAGCAATGTCTTGCATATATAGCAAATTTGAAAGAAAACAAATGTATTAGGTGTTTTAGTTTTAATTTGAATACTTCTGATTTAAAAAGAATGAGATGTTTAAAATGTAATCAAACATTTAGCATTCTCACAGGCACCATATTTTCAAGGTCACAAACATCTTTAACATCTTGGTTTTATCTTATCTTTAGATGAATAAACACCAAACATGGAATTCCATCAACAGATATTGCAAAAGAATTGGGAGTGACTTTGAAAACTGCTTGAAGAATGACTCATAAAATCAGAACACGTATTGCAAAACAAAAACCTCAATTTATTGTTGAAGGTACAGTGCAAATTGATGAAATGTATCTTTCACATATGGGTTTTAAAAAACAAGGAAGATCCTTGGTGAATAAAACCTTGATTGTTGGCATTTATCAAAAAACAACCAATAATTTAATTGTGAAAGTATTGAAAAACGCAAAGAGTAAAAATCTTTTGCAGTTTGCAAAAAACCACATTTCTTCAAAATGTCTTGTATATACTGATTCTTGAAAAGGATATTGCGATTTTAAATCAGTTTTCACTAAGCATGAAACAGTTAACCATCAAGATGGCTATGTTTCAAAAATTGGTGTAAATACCAACCAAATTGAATCAGTTTGAAAACATATAAGAAGAACATTTAAAACACATATCAAAGTTGCAAAACATCATGTTCATTTATATGCTAAAGAAGCTGCATATAAATTCAACAAGATACCTAGTTTTGAAACTGTAATTCTATGTTTGATTTAAAAATGTGGGGAGAAGTCCGTAGATAGGCTTTTCTCAGCATTTATGTGATAAAATTAAAATAGTACATAAAGGGAGAAAAGCCCTTTTTAAATCAGAAGTATTCAAATTAAAATTAAAACACCTAATACATTTGTTTTCTTTCAAATTTGCTATATATGCAAGACATTGCTGTTCAGTTTGAAAAGCATTGTTGAATTCATTCAGTTTCATTATTCCCTCCACAAGTACATGTGGGGAGAAGTCCGTAAAATTTAATAATATAAACAAAAAAAGTTACCTTAATTGGTAACTTTTAAATTAGGTGCCAACCTACTAATAATATAAAAGTGAAATTATATACTTATCTTTCTCTATAACCCTTGATAAGTATTACAGTAAATTATACATTAATATTTAAGATTGTGGGGAAATATTATTTTAAAAAGAATGCAAAAAACAGAGAAGCAACTATTATCATCAAAATTATTATTGCTGTCATCATAATAGTTATTAAAAAAAACTTATTATTATAAATTTTATCAACAAATTTTTCCTTTTCTATTTCATGAGTTATAACATTTTTTTGTATCCATAATTTACTCCTTGAATATTTTACTTAACTTAATAGTATTATAATATCATAATTATCTTGAATTTAGTACTATTTTATATATATTTGCTTTAATACTATCAATATATACTCTAGCATATGCTTTATCATTTTCACCAATTTTACCTGTAATATATCACATATTTTCAATTTTTCCTAATGTTGCTTGTAAATAAAAATTTCATTTCAAATTATTATTTACAATACAATAATTTAAAAAATTATTATTTTCAAAATTATTTTCTCACCCACCAATATTACCATTATCTTTGATTTTAAATTTGTAATTATTTAAATTATAATGTTCGTTAGTTATTCCATATATATTAGCAATACCACTTTCCTTTTCAAGTTGTATTGTAGAACCAGAAGTATTATGACTTCAATAACCTAATCTAAGGTTATTAACTGGAGGATTATCTTGAAAAATTAAATCTTTTAATAAAATTTCTTGAATTCCATCATATTTTTTTGGATTGGTAAAATTTTCTTCTATAGAAAAATCAGTATATAAAGTTGATGTTATAGTAGGAATGGAATTATTATGAATTTCTTGTACTGTTTTAATATCATAATCATAATAAATAGTTATTGATTTATAATATCTTTTTAAATCATTAAAAGATTTAATTAACGGACTTCTCCCCACATGTACTTGTGGAGGGAATAATGAAACTGAATGAATTCAACAATGCTTTTCAAACTGAACAGCAATGTCTTGCATATATAGCAAATTTGAAAGAAAACAAATGTATTAGGTGTTTTAATTTTAATTTGAATACTTCTGATTTAAAAAGAATGAGATGTTTAAAATGTAATCAAACATTTAGCATTCTCACAGGCACCATATTTTCAAGGTCACAAACATCTTTAACATCTTGTTTTTATCTTATCTTTAGATGAATAAACACCAAACATGGAATTCCATCAACAGATATTGCAAAAGAATTGGGAGTGACTTTGAAAACTGCTTGAAGAATGACTAATAAAATCAGAACACGTATTGCAAAACAAAAACCTCAATTTATTGTTGAAGGTACAGTGCAAATTGATGAAATGTATCTTTCACATATGGGTTTTAAAAAACAAGGAAGATCCTTGGTGAATAAAACCTTGATTGTTGGCATTTATCAAAAAACAACCAATAATTTAATTGTGAAAGTATTGAAAAACGCAAAGAGTAAAAATCTTTTGCAGTTTGCAAAAAACCACATTTCTTCAAAATGTCTTGTATATACTGATTATTGAAAAGGATATTGCGATTTTAAATCAGTTTTCACTAAGCATGAAACAGTTAACCATCAAGATGGCTATGTTTAAAAAATTGGTGTAAATACCAACCAAATTGAATCAGTTTGAAAACATATAAGAAGAACATTTAAAACACATATCAAAGTTGCAAAACATCATGTTCATTTATATGCTAAAGAAGCTGCATATAAATTCAACAAGATACCTAGTTTTGAAACTGTAATTCTATGTTTGATTTAAAAATGTGGGGAGAAGTCCGGAGATAGGCTTTTCTCAGCATTTATGTGATAAAATTAAAATAGTACATAAAGGGAGAAAAGCCTAAATTAATAATGTAGGGTCTAATAAAAACTTTAAATCAATTTCATAATTAACTAATTTATTTTGATTTGCATTTCATCAATTATCAAGATTATCTTTTACTGGAATTGAACTTGTATCTGTTAAAGGTAAATTATTTGCTGTCATTTCAATTTTTAAATCTGAATTAATAATTATTGATTTTG
The DNA here is from genome assembly GCF_964020205.1 of Spiroplasma endosymbiont of Apeira syringaria. Lineage (NCBI taxonomy): Bacteria > Bacillati > Mycoplasmatota > Mollicutes > Entomoplasmatales > Spiroplasmataceae > Spiroplasma > Spiroplasma endosymbiont of Apeira syringaria. The sequence goes on along the minus strand of NZ_OZ026543.1, from coordinate 547,066 downwards.
CTATATTTTGAGGACTTGGTGGTAATATTTTTGCAGGATAATTAAATGTAGTTTCTTCACTTTATTCATATTCATCATGATTTAATTTATATAAAGTAGTTCAATTAAAAGCATTACCAGTTAAATAACCCATATTATTATAACGAAATTGGAAATGTTTAGTAATCTGTGTAACTTACAAAAATAACTATGTTTAATTAATTCTAGTAAATATAATTAAATGACTAGAAAGAGTGAGTTACAGATGGCTAAAAAAGATAACTTTAATAATAATGATCCAATATCAAAAGCAGTAGATTTATTAATAGAAAATACTGAAGATTTAACAACAGTTTTTAAACCTGGCGGTTTATATAAAGAATTAACAAAAAGATTAGTTGAAAAAATGTTGAATTCTGAAATGCAAAATTATTTAGGATATGAAAAAAATCAACATAGTACTACTGAAAATGCTCGTAATGGTACAAGTTCAAAAAAATTAATAACTCAACAAGGTAAAATTGAAATTGATGTACCAAGAGATCGCAATAGTAATTTTACTCCTGTAATAGTTCCTAAAAGGCAAAGAAGATTTGATGGTTTTGATCAACAAGTTCTTTCCTTGTATGCAAAAGGAATGACATTATCTGACATTAGAATGCAGTTGCAAGAGTTATATCATGGTGCTGATATTAGTGAAAGTGTTATTAGTCAAATTACTGATGATGTTATTGATGATGTTAAAGCATGACAAAATCGACCATTAGAAAGTATTTATCCTATTGTTTATTTTGATTGTATAGTAGTTAAAGTACGACAAGATAAACGGATTATTAACAAATCAGTTTATATAGCATTAGGAGTTGATTTAGAAGGCAAAAAAGATGTTTTAGGATTATGAATTAGTGAAAATGAAGGTTCTAAGTTTTGATTATCTAATTTCACAGAAATGAAAAATCGTTGCTTAAATGATATTCTTATTGCTTGTAGTGATAATTTAACAGGCATTTCAGAAGCAATACAATCAGTTTATCCTAAAACAGAACATCAATTATGCATTGTTCATCAAATTAGAAATAGTTTAAAATATGTTTCATACAAACATCGAAAAGGTCTAGTTGCAGATTTAAAACCAATTTATAGTGCATGTAGTGAAGAACAAGCAATGCAAGCTTTAGAATCGTTTGAAAGTAAATGAAATAAACAATATCCTCAAATTACTAAATCTTGATATAAAAATTGAGATAATTTAATGGTTTTTATTAGTTATCCAGTAGAAATCAAAAGAGTGATTTATACTACAAATGCTATTGAATCTGTTAATAGTCAATTACGAAAAATCATCAGAAATAAAAAAGTTTTTCCTAATGATATGGCAGTTTTCAAAATATTTTACTTGGCAATTGAAAATATAACAAAAAAATGAACATTGCCTATTCAAAATTGAAATACAGCAATTGCTCATTTTATGATAAAATTTGAAGACAGAATTAATCTAAATTAGTAACTTTGTAAAACAAAGATACACAGATTATTAAAAAGCCTCACGAAATTGAGCAATTGATATTTCATTATAATCACCTTGATAAGTAAAAGGATTATCACTATAAAATGTATGTCTTTCTTCACCTTGATGTAATGATTGAGTTACAATTGTATCAATAATATAAGCATAATTTGAACCATCAATAACTCCATTACTTGTAGGATTTCATTGATAATCTTTATCTTCATTTGTAAATGGTGAAGCAATATCTAAAAACTCTGTATCTTCTGCTAAAATATAAACTTTATTATTTTTCTTTTGTGATAAATCAACTGTACTTATTTGTTCTTTTACACTTAATTTCTTACCAGTAGTAGGATCTCATGGATATACACTTATTCTATCACTTAATTTCATTGTCATAGCAGTTGTTGAAACATTTGCACCTAATAATTTACCAATAGTAAAATCATTATCATTTGTAAATGCATTTAAAGGAATTAAACCACCATTACCAATAATACTTTCTAAATTACTTGTAAAAAATGCTGACATAAAACCATTAAAATATAACATTTTTTTATATTGTTGAGCATTTTGAGTAATAACTCAACTAATTCATATACCTAATGTTAAAGCATTTAATAATTTACCAATTAAAGGAATATCACTTAATGCAAATGGTAATCATTGATTTGAATCATAAGGCATTTGTATTAAAGGACTAAATACTACACTATTAAAATTTAATGAGGCTTTTTAATAATCTGTGTATCTTTGTTTTACAAAGTTACTAATTTAGATTAATTCTGTCTTCAAATTTTATCATAAAATGAGCAATTGCTGTATTTCAATTTTGAATAGGCAATGTTCATTTTTTTGTTATATTTTCAATTGCCAAGTAAAATATTTTGAAAACTGCCATATCATTAGGAAAAACTTTTTTATTTCTGATGATTTTTCGTAATTGACTATTAACAGATTCAATAGCATTTGTAGTATAAATCACTCTTTTGATTTCTACTGGATAACTAATAAAAACCATTAAATTATCTCAATTTTTATATCAAGATTTAGTAATTTGAGGATATTGTTTATTTCATTTACTTTCAAACGATTCTAAAGCTTGCATTGCTTGTTCTTCACTACATGAACTATAAATTGTGGATGGGTTACACTTTATTGGACACTAATTACATAGACAATTGAACAAAGAAAGGAACTATAATTATGGCCAATATTAACTCATATACCGATGAATTTAAAAAACAAATAGTAGCTTTATATCAAAGTGGCAAATCAGTATCTTGCCTTGCTAAAGAATATAATGTTACAAGAGCAGCTACTTACAATTGAATTAAGCAATTTACTAATTCAGGTAGTTTTAAAACTAAAGATAATCGTTCTGTTGAAGAAAATGAATTAATTAAATTAAGAAAAGAATTAAAACAATTAAGAATGGAAAATGATATTTTAAAGCAAGCAGCACTAATAATAGGCAGAAAATAGAAATTATTGTCAAAAATAAAGTTAAATATAAAATTCGCACAATGTGTCATTTTTTAAAAATCTCTAAATCAACATATTATTTTAATTTAAAGAAAAAAGAAAATAAAATCAAAAATAATATTTATGATGAAGCTGTTATTAGTGCTTTTAAAGAAAATAAAGAAGTTTATGGTACTAGAAGATTAAAAGTCATTCTAGAAAACCAAGAAATTTATTTATCAATACGAAAAATTAAAGAAATTATGAATAAACATAATTTAATATCAAAATACACTAAATTATCATACAAAAATCATAATAAAGTCAATGATAGTCAAATAACCAATCTTGTTGATAGAAACTTTAATAATAGAGTTAAAAATGAAGTTATTGTTAGTGATTTAACTTATGTTCAAGTAAATGGTAAGTGAAACTATATTTGTTTATTAATTGACCTATTTAACCGCGAAATAATTGGACATAGTGTAGGTACTAAAAAAGATGCATCATTAGTATATCAAGCATTTATGCACTCAAATCGCTGTTTAAAAGATATTCAAATATTTCATAGTGATCGCGGTAATGAATTTAATAATAAAATTATTGATAAACTTTTACTAGCATTCAATATTAATCGCTCTTTAAGCAAAAAAGGTTGTCCTTATGATAACGCTGTTGCTGAAGCAACCTTTAAAACTTTCAAAACCGAATTTATTAATGCTAAAAATTTTACATCATTAATCCAATTAAAATTAGAATTATTTGATTACATCAATTGATATAACAACATAAGAATTCACAGCACTTTAAACTACTTAACTCCAGTTAATTATCAAAAACAAATGTCTACCAAAAAATAGTCCTAAAAAAGGTTGCCATTCCACTGCATATAAATTCAACAAGATACCTAGTTTTGAAACTGTAATTCTATGTTTGATTTAAAAATGTGGGGAGAAGTCCGTATATAGGCTTTTCTCAGCATTTATGTGATAAAATTAAAATAGTACATAAAGGGAGAAAAGCCTATTTTAATTTATATTAAAATGGTTATTTTTAAATGTAATAAAATAACGGACTTCTCCCCACATGTACTTGTGGAGGGAATAATGAAACTGAATGAATTCAACAATGCTTTTCAAACTGAACAGCAATGTCTTGCATATATAGCAAATTTGAAAGAAAACAAATGTATTAGGTGTTTTAGTTTTAATTTGAATACTTCTGATTTAAAAAGAATGAGATGTTTAAAATGTAATCAAACATTTAGCATTCTCACAGGCACCATATTTTCAAGGTCACAAACATCTTTAACATCTTGGTTTTATCTTATCTTTAGATGAATAAACACCAAACATGGAATTCCATCAACAGATATTGCAAAAGAATTGGGAGTGACTTTGAAAACTGCTTGAAGAATGACTCATAAAATCAGAACACGTATTGCAAAACAAAAACCTCAATTTATTGTTGAAGGTACAGTGCAAATTGATGAAATGTATCTTTCACATATTGGTTTTAAAAAACAAGGAAGATCCTTGGTGAATAAAACCTTGATTGTTGGCATTTATCAAAAAACAACCAATAATTTAATTGTGAAAGTATTGAAAAACGCAAAGAGTAAAAATCTTTTGCAGTTTGCAAAAAACCACATTTCTTCAAAATGTCTTGTATATACTGATTCTTGAAAAGGATATTGCGATTTTAAATCAGTTTTCACTAAGCATGAAACAGTTAACCATCAAGATTGCTATGTTTCAAAAATTGGTGTAAATACCAACCAAATTGAATCAGTTTGAAAACATATAAGAAGAACATTTAAAACACATATCAAAGTTGCAAAACATCATGTTCATTTATATGCTAAAGAAGCTGCATATAAATTCAACAAGATACCTATTTTTGAAACTGTAATTCTATGTTTGATTTAAAAATGTGGGGAGAAGTCCGTAGATAGGCTTTTCTCAGCATTTATGTGATAAAATTAAAATAGTACATAAAGGGAGAAAAGCCTAAAATAAATACAGAAATATAATTATTATAAATTAAAAATTTATGTTTTTAAAAAAATAAAAATAAAACTTATTAAAGTATCTTTAATAAGCATTTTTGTTGTGTATAAATATTAAATTTATTTTAGTAATTTTTAAAATTAAGTATTTTAGTTGAAATATTTTTTAAAAAATAGTAATATAAATGTACGATTTAATAAAAATCCAAATTATTTCTTGTCTAAAAAATAATAAGACTATATAAGATTTAATTTATTCCGGATTTTTGACAATCTCCCAAAAACAAATTATACTTATAGATAAAAATATAGGAGTTAAAAATATTGTAAAAACAACACCACATCTTACATTTGAAATGTTAAATCAATCATTTAAATTATTATTAAATACATCTAAAATGAGGCTTTTTAATAATCTGTGTATCTTTGTTTTACAAAGTTACTAATTTAGATTAATTCTGTCTTCAAATTTTATCATAAAATGAGCAATTGCTGTATTTCAATTTTGAATAGGCAATGTTCATTTTTTTGTTATATTTTCAATTGCCAAGTAAAATATTTTGAAAACTGCCATATCATTAGGAAAAACTTTTTTATTTCTGATGATTTTTCGTAATTGACTATTAACAGATTCAATAGCATTTGTAGTATAAATCACTCTTTTGATTTCTACTGGATAACTAATAAAAACCATTAAATTATCTCAATTTTTATATCAAGATTTAGTAATTTGAGGATATTGTTTATTTCATTTACTTTCAAACGATTCTAAAGCTTGCATTGCTTGTTCTTCACTACATGCACTATAAATTGGTTTTAAATCTGCAACTAGACCTTTTCGATGTTTGTATGAAACATATTTTAAACTATTTCTAATTTGATGAACAATGCATAATTGATGTTCTGTTTTAGGATAAACTGATTGTATTGCTTCTGACATGCCTGTTAAATTATCACTACAAGCAATAAGAATATCATTTAAGCCACGATTTTTCATTTCTGTGAAATTAGATAATCAAAACTTAGAACCTTCATTTTCACTAATTCATAATCCTAAAACATCTTTTTTGCCTTCTAAATCAACTCCTAATGCTATATAAACTGATTTGTTAATAATCCGTTTATCTTGTCGTACTTTAACTACTATACAATCAAAATAAACAATAGGATAAATACTTTCTAATGGTCGATTTTGTCATGCTTTAACATCATCAATAACATCATCAGTAATTTGACTAATAACACTTTCACTAATATCAGCACCATGATATAACTCTTGCAACTGCATTCTAATGTCAGATAATGTCATTCCTTTTGCATACAAGGAAAGAACTTGTTGATCAAAACCATTAAATCTTCTTTGCCTTTTAGGAACTATTACAGGAGTAAAATTACTATTGCGATCTCTTGGTACATCAATTTCAATTTTACCTTGTTGAGTTATTAATTTTTTTGAACTTGTACCATTACGAGCATTTTCAGTAGTACTATGTTGATTTTTTTCATATCCTAAATAATTTTGCACTTCAGAATTCAACATTTTTTCAACTAATCTTTTTGTTAATTCTTTATATAAACCGCCAGTTTTAAAAACTGTTGTTAAATCTTCAGTATTTTCTAGTAATAAATCTACTGCTTTTGATATTGGATCATTATTATTAAAGTTATCTTTTTTAGCCATCTGTAACTCACTCTTTCTAGTCATTTAATTATATTTACTAGAATTAATTAAACATAGTTATTTTTGTAAGTTACACAGATTACTAAACATTTCCTTAAAACTTTAGACAATTCTTTATTATTTTAGGGTAGTAACACGTTAATGTTACTACCCTAAATTTATTATTTTTTAATTTTAAAAGAGAGAGAAATTTAATATTAAGAATTTTTATATTTTTAATTGTTTTAAGAAATTATTCTTTGAAAGTATTGTCACTATAACTTACAATTTTATTATTTAAATTTAAATTTTTATTAATACCAATATTGGCAATTGTATTAATACTTGATATTGGTAATGTTTTTACTCTAAAAGATAAATCATGAATTTCAGTTTCATTTAAGACACGAAGTTCTCCATTGATTAAGTATTCATCACCAATTCTAAAGTTTTTAATTCAAGTTGCACGATTAAGATCAGCATAACTAATATCTTCCTCGCGAAAACTTAAAATAGAATTATTATTAGATTTTTTCAATTTAATAATAGATAAGTTATCACCTAATAAGCCTAGGCTTTGCTCATGTTGTTCAATTGAATTTCTAATAATAGGAATTATTAAACATTTTTGATCAGGAGTTTGTGTTCAAATGATAACCGTTTCAAGTTTGCAACCATTACAATATTGATAATTACAATTTATATTTTTACATCTAGTTTCGTTAGTTGTTTTTGTTAATGGCACATTGGCAAAATAAATGCCACAATTTATAATATTATGCATTTAATAAACCTCATTTTCTAAAGTTTTAATAATACTTTTACTATAAACAAACTTAATTACCATAAAAGAGTAAATTTGACCTTAAACTTAATACTTTTAAATTATAATGATATAAATTTTAAAATGTTTTTAATTATTAGTCTGTATAAATTTTGGTTTAAGGGTAAGTGGGAATATTAATTTATGAAATTGGAATAGATATTAAATTGAGTTTTTAAACTAAATTAAAGACTCATATCAATAAATTAAAATACAAAACCCTTACATGAAAATTACTCATATAAGGGCATAAAGCCAAATTTACAATTTTAAATTAATTAAACTGATGTTTTGTCCTAAAGTTTTAGGACAAATATAATAATAACAAATTTAAACCAAATTACAATAGAATCTCATACTGTATATAATATATTTTGATTAATCATTATTATAAATTATTATTAATGCTTTAATTAATTTTATAATATAAATATTATTTATTTTATTATAATTATTTTATTTTAAAAAACAAAAAAATAAATAAAAGTAATACTTAAGTACTACTTTTATAATATAATTTCTCTAATTAAGTTAAAAAAATAATATTTTAAACTATAAATTAAAATTCATGCAAATTTAACTTTAAACTAGTAGTAAAATAACCTCTTACAAACTGAGTATCTTTTTCATTATTTGCTGTAACTGTTTCAACACTAACAAATTTAAAAATAAATGCTTTTTGATTTCAATCATAATCGTAACTAACTGTTTGTTGAACTTTATTCATATTTCCTTCATGTGAAATACTATTATCAATAAACTTTGTATCACTAGATACAATAACTGAATTCTTACTTTGATCATTATAATAATAATCTTTTCCATTTATATGAAAATCGACATGACTTTTTATATCAGTTAATTCTATATATTTTAATTTTGAAGGATCACTAAAAAGAACAATAACATTTTTTTCAAAAGTTTTAGTTGTAGTTTCTCCATTATCAGCAAAAATAGGGTATTCAACAATATCAATTTGTTGTATTACATCATGTAAATTATCAACATTTATTAAATTGGAATTTTTTACATATGAATTTAATATCGAAGAAGTTGAAAATATTGATGCTGCTGATAATGCTGCTGTTGTTAACATTGATAAATATTTTTTCATAAATAACACCTCTTTTTTAATAATTTCTTAAAATCTTAAGAAGTTGGATACATCATAAACCTTTCTTTTAAAAAAACAATAAAAAACATTTATAATAAATGTTTTTTAATAATTTTTACGATTAAAATAAAAAATGAAATTCATTATTAGCGATTTTTTTGATAATTATATACTAATTTAAGTACTGTTTTTAAAGGTAATATTCTAATAATAGTTCTTGTAATTTTATTAGAAATTCCTGTAATAATAAAACTTTTTCTTTTTGTTTTTAAGGCTGTTTGTAAAGACTTTTTAGCATAAGTTTCAGTATCTAAAACTGGTAATAATGAACTATAATGTTCTTTATTTCCTTTACCATTACTACTACGATTTCAAAATTCAGTTTTTAATGGACCTGGACAAATTGTAATTACTCTTACTTTACTTTTTGCTCTTTTTAATTCATAATTAACTGCAACACCTAAACTTCAAACATATGATTTAGAAGCATAATAACTAGCAAAAACAGGCCCTGGACTAAAAACTGCCATACTTCCAATATTAATAACACGACCATAATTATTTTTACTAAAACGTTGAACAAATAACTTTGTTAAAATATGTAAACAAGAAATATTTAAATTAATCATATTTAATTCTTGTTCTAACATGCTATCTGCAAATGTTCCTCAAACACCATAACCAGCATTATTAATAACTACTGTTACATTTAATTCTTTTGATAACTGAAATAATTTATAAATATTTTTTAAATCAGATAAATCTAAATCATAATTTTTAACTTGTAAGTGTGGATACTTATCTGCTAATTCTAATATTTTTTTACTATCACGTGATACCCCTAATACGTGATAACCTTGTGCTAATAATGCTTGACAGTAATAATATCCCAATCCTTTAGACGCTCCTGTAACTACTGCTCACTGATTCAAAACAATTACTTTATTTATCATTTATATTAATACTCCTTTTATTTTTAGATATTAAACATTTTTTTACTATTTGAACTAATATAATTATAAGCACTAAAAATACTTAATACTGTAGCAACGTACATTGGTATCATTACTAATTGATTAATTAAACAATATTGATCATTATTACTATGACCATTAACACTACCATTTAAAAATCGTCAATTAATAAAAAATAAAATTGTAATTCCTAACATTTGTACTGCTGCCTTTATTCTACCATATTTATCAGCAGCCATTACTGTGCCTTTAGTAGCCAAAATTTGACGAACTACATCAATAATAAAATCACGTAATACCAAAATAACTACCATTCAAACCGGAATTATAGTACCACATGCCATTACAATTAAAACACCATTAGTTAAAAGTTTATCTGCAATTGAATCAAAAAATTTACCAAAAGTTGTTACCTGATTAAATTTTCTTGCTCATCATCCATCAATAAAATCACTAATGGCAGCAATAATGAATAAAATTGCTGCTATTAACCAACTAATTGGTAAACTATAATTATTAATATTAATACTTGTTATTCAAAGATGATAAAAATTATCATTATCTATTGGACCGATAATCATTAAACTAACAATAATTGGAACTAATATTAATCTTATTAAAGAAATAATATTGGGAACATTCATATTTAAAATCCTTTCATATAAGTTTATTTATAATATTTAACATTATTATGTACTTACCTTTTTTAGCATAATTTATAAAAAGTAAAACTTATATTTTTGATCTATTCATGAAATAAGTATATCGTTATTTTCTATATCTATCAATAATATACATTTATATATTAAAATAAATATTCTTTTATATACAATTTCTTAACTATTGTTTGTTTTTTATTTTTCTGATTTTTCTCTTTCGGCAGCAGCTTGTGGATTTTTTCTTTTCTCAATATAATAGAATAAGCCAATATAACTTAAATAATAATCTTTATTAAAATCAATTAAACGTGAAGCATTTGTAACAGTTGCTTGTCCTGCCGGTTTACTTCCTCATTCATAAAACGGAATTAAACGTGTTTTTGCTGGATTATGTTTTGCTAAAAAAATAACAGCAGTATCAAAATCTAATTTCATTAACTCACTACCTGTAATTAATTTTTTACCTTGTAATGATGAATTAATATTATCAGCTTTTTTATCTTTATTACCAGAATGGCTATAATTAATAATTGTTTTTTCACCGAACATATCTGAATATTTATTAGCAGTTTGTAAATCCATAGTTTGCAAAAAAGTATGCAAAATACAGTTATTAAAAATAGTTTCTGCTGTTTCTTTACCATATTTTTGTGTTAATTGTTGTAAATCTTGCATAATCATCATGAAAAAAATATTACGACTTCGTGCAACAGTAATCATTTGTGCCATACTAGCAATCGTTGGTATATTACCAAACTCATCAAATAAAAAGTATAAAGGACGTGGTAATTTAATATCAGGCAAAGTACTTGCATAACGAATTGTATTTTTATATAACTGTGCAATAAACATTGATACAAAAGCATTACGTTCATTACTTTCATCAGGTACAACTAAGAAAACAGCACTTGGTTTTTTTACAATTTCATCTAAATTTATATCATTACTACAACTAATATTTCGTGTCACTGGATCAGTAAATAAACGTAATCCATTAGCAACCATTTGACTAATTGATCCCGCAGTTTCTTCAGCACCTTCTAATGCACCTAAACCAATTTGACGAGCTAAACTATGAGTTGGCATTTTTTTTAGAATTTCAACATATCGTTGACGATTAGTAGCAACAATAGCAGCATTTGACATACTAAAGTATTTTAACGGAACATCAGGTTGATCTTCAAGTTGTTCTAGCATAAATAACATAATTGATTTAACAACTTGCATCGCTGATTGATTTCAAAATTTTTGTTTTGGATCTGATTCAGGAAATAAGGCTTCAACAATATCATTAATTCATGATAATGCCATTGATTCATAAGTAATTGATTCATTTAAAGGATTATTTTCTTTTTTTAAACGCATTGATTCTACATAAAAATCATATACTTTAACAAAAGGATTTCATGAATTAGATACTGATGTATCACGTAAATTAATAACATAAACATCGTAACCATTATCTTTTAATATTTTAGAATGATTTTGAAATAATTCTCCTTTTGGGTCAGTAATAACCATTGATGGTTTAATTTTTGATTGGGCATTTAAATATATAGTTGGAATAACTAATTTTTGAGTTTTACCACTTCCTGTTCCCCCAATTACAATATTATGAGCATCAGACTTAATATTAAATTGGACACCACCAATTTTAGTCTTTGTTGTTTGAACAACAATACCGTAATCATTTTCAACAGTTTTTGATAAAGGAAAGGTATTAGCAATTTCAGTGGGTGTTAATCAAGCAGCAGATCCATACACTTTATTTTTTGAATCACGTAAAAAGCGACTTTTATTATGAGTTTCACGATAAATTTTATATTTATGAATCATAAAGTAAGATAATAAAACTGAAAATTCAATAAGAAATAGAATTAAAAATATTAATCAATAATTAATAACATCCTGTATTAAAAATTTAAGTGTAAATGGTTGTTGATTATCCCCACTATGAGAAAACATGTTACGAACAAAGACTAAAGCATAAACTAATAAAGTATTTATTAATACTAAAAAGGGTATAACAATTATAATTACTGCTGGTAGTACTCATTTTTTTTGACGAATAAATTTCATTTTTATGTTCCTTTATTTTTTATATATTTTATAATAATTTATATTTTACCCATATTGGGAAATAACACCAGCAATACCTGATATTATTAATAATAAAATACCAATAGTTACATTACGTCTTCAACGATAACTTTTTTTCTTTTTAAATTCATTTTTTGTTTTTTTAAATTTCATGATTATTTCTCCAAGATTTTAATATTTTACTTTTTTATTCATCAGAATCTCCTCTTCTTGCATTCTTTCTAATATTATTTAAATTTACAACAGGTTGCTTAAAAGCAGCATTAGCCATATTTTTTAATCCAACGAAAGGACTTTTTAAATTATTTTTTGTATCTTGTCATTTAGTACCATGATCATTAGAATTTTGAAATTTACCAATTCCTTTAGCAACTCCTTTAGTACCTTTACCTAAATAACCCGCGATACCATTTTTTAATAGTCCATTTGCTTTCTTTTCGCTACCATCAGGATTTCTTCCATCTTTAGCACCACCAAATGCAATTTGTTTTCCAAGTTTTAATGCACCAGCACCACCGGCTGCAAGGCTAGCAAAAGTCCGAGCTTTACCCATAATATTTCCAGCAATAGCTGCTCCATTAGAATCAATAGCACTTTGTACACCTAAGTTTTGTGTTACTAAGTGATTAATAATTTTTTGAGTTCTTAAACAACTAATAGCACCGGCTGTACAAAATAATGTATATAAAACTTGTTTTTCAAGTCAACTAAAATTAGTATTATTAGTAATATCTACTATTGCTTTTGGTAATATTTCAAGGAATATATAAATAGGTAACATCGTTCCTGGACCAATAATAAACTTACCTATTACCATTTCTTTTCAAACACCCAATCTTTTTCCTTGATCAACAGGCATCATAGAAGCAACAATTGGTGATATTGAAAATAAAAGTAATAAATCAATAATTCTTTCAACCAATGTCATTGATGCAACAAATAATACATATAAAGTAAATCACACCGCAATAATTTCAAGAATAAAGTTTCAATGTTTTAATTGAGAAATAGATGGCATTGAATAAACACCAGGATCATGCTGAGCAGCATTAGCATCGGGTGCACCAATACCTCATAATAAATCAGCTAAACTAGCATTTTTTCCTAAAGCTGTAATTTGTAAAACTGCCAATAATCCTGTTATTAAATAATTTATAGTACTCATAAAAAATGGAATGAAAACAATTACTAAAAAAGCTAAAAATGTATTTTTTATAGCCTTACCTAATTTTTCTCTAATTGTATGTGTTTCAGTAAATTGGATAATAATTAATTGCATAATAAACATAATAAGTATTACGCCAATTGAAACAATTGCTAATGCTGAAAAAAATACTGGTAAATTTTTACTATTAAGTGGGTCTTTAGTAAAATCTCCAAAAACTAAATTAGTTATCGCATCAGTTGTTAAATAATCAAATATGCCGCCATGACCATGATTAGGTGATCTCAATAAAATGTCAATTAAATATAATGGTCCTTGAATGAAAATAAGTCAAGGTATAAATAATAAAGCTCCTAGTATAATATCTGTTAGTCAATCCATATTTTCATCTCTTTTCTCTTCATAACTTAATATCAAGTTAATATATAACTTTCTTTAGTTAGTAGGAAGAATATTTGGATTACCACCAAAGGCTTGCACAAGAGCAATTATTATTGCTGATGCAGTAATACCAATAATTGGTGCAATTAATGTATACATAAACGCTTTTTTAATCTCACTTCTACGTTGTGGATCATCACCAGCAGCCGCTAAATCTTTTGCCAATATAATTATTTTAAAAACACTAAATGCAATTAAAGCAGCAATTAGCAATCCTGCAAGTGCCGAAACATAAGGTTTTGCTACATCAATGATTTTATTTATATCAGGTCCATCTGATAGATAATTAAAAATCATAAGTTTTTTCTCCTTAAATAATAAAAAAATAAAATTATTTACTAATCAAAATTGTTTATAAAGCATGAATTTATATAATAATATAATAAGACCTATTTTACTCCTTAAAGAGATAAATTAGGACTTACAGTCAAATTCATATGTTATAAATAATGTTGATACACATTAATTATAGTTGGTTTTAAAATAAAGTAAATAAAAATTTTCAATTTTATCAACTTATTTTTTATTATTTTATAAAATTTATTATTTAAATAAAATCATATTAATAAAACTTATAAGTTTTATTAATATGAAAGTATCTTTATTTAATTTAAAAATAAATTAACAATTATTGATGAAATCGATAATGTATAAAAAATATACTAATTTTCAATTTCTTTATTTTTTATATTTTTAATTGCTTGTTTTTCAGCATCACTAACATTAATATTTAAACACATACGATATAAACTAGAAATAGCAAAAAGACATTCACCAACTTTAGCACGAGCAATAAAATCAGTTTCATTAGCAGAAATGCCACCATATGAAGAATACAATTCATTTAATGCTGCTAAATCATGAGGTTGTAAGTTTAATACTTTTAAATATTGACTTGAGTTAATAATAGCAGTAGTATATTTTTTAATTTCTTCAGAACCAAGAAAATCGTTAATATTTTGTGTAATAATATTTATCATACCTGTATACTTACGAATTCTCTTAACAATTTGATACATAAATAATAATGCTGCTGGAAATTCTTTATCAATAAGTAAATGGGCTTCATCAATAGTAATTGAAATTCATTGTTGTTTATTATTAATTTCATTATCATTTTTATTCTTTCGTACTTCATTTTCAATATATTTCAAAATTAAAAACATTTGAGCGTTAACTAAACGTTTATTCCCTGATTGCGTTAAAGTATATAAATCATAAACTTGTAATAAACTACTGCTATTAATATTAGTATGAGCA
Organism: Spiroplasma endosymbiont of Apeira syringaria; assembly: GCF_964020205.1. Lineage (NCBI taxonomy): Bacteria > Bacillati > Mycoplasmatota > Mollicutes > Entomoplasmatales > Spiroplasmataceae > Spiroplasma > Spiroplasma endosymbiont of Apeira syringaria. The sequence goes on along the minus strand of NZ_OZ026543.1, from coordinate 531,909 downwards.
TTTCATAAATTAGCATCAGTACCACCAGTTGCAAATCTTGATAATATAATTAGTAAATTTTTTAATTCATTTTTACTTCTAATCTCTTCTTCTTTAACCATATCAGATTCAATAATATCATATAAATCTTGAAAAATTGGAAATTGATTTGGTTTTAATAAATGAATTTTTGTTCGAGAAGTAATACCAAATTTTTCATACATTAAATTTACATAAATCATTAATAAACTTGATTCATTTCTCGTTAATCCACCAGTAGCAACGTTTAAAAATTGTTCTAAGAATTGCATATGTGGTGCTAAAATATCACGAGTATTATTATCATTAGTATTATCATCACTCAGTGCCAATCTAATTTGAAATGGATTAATATTGCCAGAAGAACCATCACCAACATCAATTCAACTTCCATCATGATAATTACATAAATCGCGATATTCACGTTCAGGATCAATAACAATTACTTTATGACCAAGCATAATTTGATAATTTACTTCTTTTTTAGAAGTATAAGATTTTCCTGAACCACTAGTACCAATAATTAGTTGATTATGATTTTTACGAGTACTACTTTTAGTTCTTTGATCAAAAAATACTTTATTACCACTTTCATTAAATCCAAGAAATAATCCTTGTTTATCATTTAATTCTTGATTTAAAAAAGGAAAACTAGCACCTATTGTTAAACATGGCATTTCGTGACCTGTTTCTTTAAATCAATCAGCACTATCTGGCATTACTGATAAAAAAGCTTCTAATTGACGATAATATAATTTATCAAACTTCATATTATTATTTTTTATTTCGTATTCGGCAGTACTAATATTTTGTTTAAGTTGCTTACGATCAGCACCATTAATTAACAAATACATATTAGTATTAAATATTTTTTCACCACCACCAGCAATTTGATCTAATAATTCATTTAATGATTGATAATGATAATCATAATCTCTTCGTTCTGATAATGATTTTGTCATAAAATTTAAAGTTGCTAAATTTTGCATAGCTTTATTCAATTGTTTTTTAGCACTTTCTTCACTGATACTATTAAAAGTAAAGATTAAACTAGTATTAGGAATATTTACTAAATTTGCTAATCAGACTGCTGAAACTTCAAATGGATAATCATATATGTTATAAACAGTTTGAAAACAATTAGCAAATTCTAAATTATTCTTATGAACTAATAATTCTTTAATCGCCAAATCATTAGTTAAATCTTTACTTTTAACAGTTTCTTCTTTTTTTGTAGTAAACATTTCTTCTAAGGAAGCATTTTCATTAGAATTTATTAATTTACTATAAACAACCATCATTTCAAAACAATTAATATCACTAGCTTTAACACCACTACGACTGATATAATTTTTAAAAGCATTTACTTCTTCTTTTAATTTTTCTTGATTTGATGAATAAAAAAATAAGTAAAAAAATGGTTGCGTCATTTCATTTTGATTTTGAATTTCATTATTAGCATTAATTGCTGATATCATTTGAAATTTTCTTGCTAATTTTGCTTTTTCACTAATATTTTCTAAATCAATTTTTTCGAGTTGTTCTTTATAAAAATTAGTTTGTACAGTTATATCTAAAGGCATATCAATCTTTATTAAAGACATAGAAATATTAATAATTTTAAAAGCTGCAGCTAAATCTTTAATTTTATTTGAGGCTTCTTCATTAGATAATAATGTAATATTAAAACCCTCCAATAATAAAGCTCTAGTATAATTTGTATTTTTCACATTTAATTGAATCACATTCTTACTAATAATTTTTTTAAATGGTACTAATATTTGTGAATTTTTTTCAGATTTATAATAACGATTTTTACTATGAAATTTAAATCATAATAAAATAATTTCTCATCCTTTTTTTCTTGGCTGTCAATAAAAAGTAAGCGGAATAGTAGCACAACCAACTAAAATAACAGCTAATATTTTAAAAATAATATCAATTTGCAACAATAAAATAATAATTGAAGCAAATCCAACTACCATTAAAATAATTAATAAATCAATTAAACCAACACTTCTCCAAATTTGTAATTTTACAAATTTAATAGTTTTAGGAATTAAAAATTTCATTTATCTTTTCTTTTGAAATTTCATTAGAATTTAGCGCTGAATTTGGTTTACTGTTTATTTTCTCTATCTTTATACTATTAACACGCTTCTTAAAGCCACAACGACTGCAATTAACTTGAATATTTATTCCTTCTAAGTAATCAGCTATCAAAATTACTCTACCACATCGATAGCAAGCAAAAGAATTTTGTGGCTTTTGAGCTAATCGAACAGATGTATACGTATCTTTCATAATCATTGTCTCCTAACTGAATTTAATTTGTTTACTAAACACAATTCAAAGTTATCTTGTTCCCTAAATATTATTAAGCAACTGAAAAAGAAAAAATAAATTTTTGTTATATTTTTAATTCAAAATAACCCACTATTTAAAAACTATTTTCTTTTTAAAATCTAGTTTTACTTTAAAAAATAAATTAAATTTTTAAAAACAAAGAAGAAAATTTAAAAAAATTTTAATAAAATAATATCTATAAAAACTCAAGAAATCAAAGTTTTATACATTTCTTGAGTTAAATAAATTTTAACAAATTAACAAAAAATAACAAATTTTTTTTATTTTTCTAACTTTTTATTAACTTATCTAATCCTGGAATATTTGGCATTTCTCCTTTTTTAATCTGACCAGCAATTTGATCCATAACTTTTTTAGTTTTTTCAAATTGGTTTAAAACTTTATTTAATTCTTTTTCTGAACGACCTGAGCCTTTTAATACTCTTGCTTTTCTAGTTGGATAACGTAAAATTTGTGGCTTTTCACGTTCTTGAGCAGTTGTTGAAGCAATAATATATTCTGCTATTTTTAAATCAGTTTCAGCATCACTAATTTTAGCATCACTAATTTTAGCAGACATACCAGGAATCATTTTTACCAGTGATCCCAATTTACCCATTTTTTGAATTTGCTTCATTTGATTAACAAGGTCATTCAAATCAAATTGACCTAACATCATTCTATTCATAGTTTCTTCAACATCACGAGTTGAAACTATACTTTCGGCCTTCTCCATTAATGTAGTAAGATCACCCATTCCTAAAATACGTTCTGCCATTCTTTCTGGATAAAAAACCTCTAAATCAGTTACCTTTTCACCCATTCCTAAGAACTTAACAGGAATCTTTGTTAAATAAGAAATTGAAAGAGCTGAACCACCCTTAGCAGTACCATCTAATTTAGTGATTATGCTTCCAGTAATAGGAATAGTATTATTAAACTCAATAGCAACATTAATTATATCTTGTCCTGCCATACCATCACAAACAAGTAAAACTTCTTTTGGTGAAGTAATTTTTCTTATTTCTGCTAGTTCTTGCATTAATTTTTCATCAATGTGTAATCTTCCAGCTGTATCAATTAATATTACATCAAACTTATTTTTATTAGCATATATTTGAGCATTTTTAACAATATTAGTAGGGGTTTCATTTTTTTGGGAAAAAACTTCAATATTCAATTGTTTTCCTAAAACTTTTAATTGTTCAACAGCAGCTGGACGATAAATATCTCCTGCAACTAGTAAACATTTTTTTTGATATTTATCTGTTAACAACTTTGCTAGTTTAGATATTGTTGTTGTTTTACCAGAACCTTGTAAACCAACTATCATAATAACAGTAGGATTAGTAGATAAATCTAATTCAACATTCTTAGTACCCATAATCTTTGTTAATTCATCATGAATAATTTTAATTAACATTTCTTTTTGATCTAAGCCTTCTTTAATAAATTCACCTTTTGCTTTATTAATAATTTCATTAGTTAAAGTTTTAACCACCCTAAAATTAACATCAGCCTCTAACAAAATTCATCTGAATTCTTTAATTGTTGCTTCCATATTTTCCATGGTTAAAGTTTTTTTACTTAAATTTTTTTCTAATGTTTTTTGTACTTTTTTTGACATAATGTCAGCAAAACTCATATTTATATTCTCCTCTATTTTTAAGACTATATTATTTTAACACTAAAATAATAATGAAAAAATAAATATTTGAATTAACAAATTATATATTTTATAAAGTTAAAAGAGAACCTAAGGGTTCTCTAAAAAACAATTAATTAATTTTTTAATTAATTAATTCTATTGCTCTTACTTCACGAATAACAGTAATATGAATATCGCCTGGTATTGTAATCATTTGTTCTAATTTTTGTTTTAAGTTTCTTGCTAATATATGAGCATCAAAATCATTAATAACTTTAGGATCAACAATAACTCTAATTTGTCTTCCGGCCTGAACAGCATATGCTTTTTCTACGCCTTTAACAGATTTACACAAATCTTCAATTTCTTTAATTCTAGTTATAAATTCTTCTAATGAATTATTTCTTGAACCAGGTCTAGCTGCTGATAATGTATCAGCAGCTGAAACTAAAGAAGAATAAACATTATCTTTTGCAACATCACCATGATGAGAATGAATAGCATTAATAATAATATCACTTTCACCATATTTTTTTGCTAAAATCACACCATTATAAACATGTGAACCTTCTAATTCATAATCAGCGGCTTTACCAATATCATGTAATAAACCAGAACGTTTTGCAATATTAACATCTAAACCCAATTCAGCTGCCATTGCTCCTGCAAGTTTGGCAACTTCAAAGGAATGCAATAAAATATTTTGACCATAACTTGTACGATATTTTAATCTTCCAATATAAGATACTAACTCTGGTTCAAAACCAGTTAATTTTAACTCATCAATAATTTTTTTACCATCAACTTTAAAACCTTCATTTAATTCCTGCTCATGAAATCTCAAGATTTCTTCAATTCTAATTGGATGAATTCTTCCATCTTTAACTAAATCTTCTAAAGCTCTAGTTGCAATTTCTCTTCTGATCGGATTAAATGAAGAAATTTGAATTGTTTCTGGCGTATCATCAATGATAATATCTACACCTGCTGTTAACTCAAAAGATTTAATATTTCTACCCTCTTTACCAATAATTCTGCCTTTCATTTCTTCATTAGGCAACTTAACGTATGATACTGACTTATCAACAATAAAATTACTTGCATAACGTTCTATTGCTTCACTAACAATATTATTGGCTAACTCTTTAGATTGAAGTTTAATATTATATTCATGATTTTTAATAATTTTATTAAATTCTAATGATAATTTTTCTTTTAATTTACTAAACAATTCATCTTTTGCTTCATTTCGACTCATACCAGAAATTTTTTCTAATTCCATAATAATTTGATCAATTTTTTGATGATATTCTAATTTAACATTTTTTACAATTTCACGTTGATGATAAAGATTTTGTGTTTGTGTTTCAATTATTTCTTCACGTTCACTTAATTTGCGTTCTCTTTTATTTAAAAGTTTCTCATATTCTAAATTTTGTTCTTTACGATATTCAATCTCTAAATACAAATCTTTTTTCATTTTACTTATTTCAATTTTTGCATCGGCTCTTGAGGATTGAATTAATTTTTGAGATTCTTTTTTTCTCTTTAAAATATTAATAAAACTTTGTTGTTCTTTAATTTTTAAATACATTTTTCTAATTAGAAATCCAGTAATTATCCCTACTATCATTGCTAGAAAAATTGATATACCTACTCACATTCCAAACTGTTGACTACTTATATTTGATAATATAGCTAACATATTTTTTTCCATTTATATTTCTCTCCTTGCTGTAAAACACCTACAAGAAAAAGAATCATTACACTCAAAAAATTAAATAAAATTAAAATTTTATATTTTTCTTCTTTAATATCTACACACAAATAAGTAGGATAATAATCCTACATTAATTTTAGCATGTTTTAAATATTAATATTTAAAACTTGATTCGTTCCTTAATTTGTTCTAAAAGAAAAGTATTTGCTTCTAAACTTTCTTTTGCTTTTATTTTTCCTTGTCCTAATTTTACATCTTCATAAGTGTATCAGCCACTAGATTTATTAATAACTTCTTTCTCAACAGCAATTGTAATGATTTCACTAATTTTTGAAAATCCTTCTTCAAAACAAAAATCAAGACTTGTTGTTTTAAATGGTGGTGCTACTTTATTTTTTACAACTTTTATTTTTATTTTATGACCAATTATTTGATTACTTTTGATTAATTGTTCACCTTTACGTAATTCTAGTCTAATTGTACTATAAAAAAGTAATGCTTTTCCTCCGGGTGTTATTTCAGGATTACCATATATAATACCAACTTTTTCTCGAATTTGATTAATAAATAAAACAATACAATTAGTTTTTGCGATATTTCCACTAATTTTTCGTAATGCCTTAGACATTAATCGCGCTTGAGCACCAATTGTTTGATCATTCATATCACCATCAAGTTCAATTTGTGGAACTAATGCAGCTACTGAATCAACAACAATCATATCTAAAGCCTCTGATTTAACAAGAATATCTAGTATTTCTAATGCTTGTTCTCCTGAATCTGGTTGTGTAATTAATAAACGACTAATATCAACACCTAATTTTTGACTATATTGACGATCTAATGCATGTTCAGCATCTATAAATGCTATTCTACCATTTTGTTTTTGAACTTCTGCTAAAGCCATTAATGCTAATGTAGTTTTACCTGCAGATTCTGGTCCATAAACTTCAATAATACGACCTTTTGGAAAACCTTTAACACCTAAAATATCATCTAATAATATACTTCCTGAACTAATAACTTCAATATCGCCAATACCACTATCACTTAGTAACATAATAGCACCTTTGCCAAATTCTTTTTCAATTTGCTTAATGGCCTTTTCTAATAATTGCTCTTTTTCTTTAATGTTTATTTCCATAAAATCACCCTACAAAATATTAATAACTCTGTAAGATAATTCCTTTTTAAATTTTAAAAACTTAATAAAATTTTTTTTAAAATAACTACTGCTTTTGCTACTATAGTTGATCTAATTTCGTTTCTATTACCTGAAATATTTAACACTTCACATCAAACATTATCATTGATAACAATACCTACATATACTAAACCAACCGGTTTATTTTCTATAGCATTAGGTCCTGCATTTCCAGTAAAACTAATAGCAATATTTGTTTTTAAAATTTTTTGTGTATTTAAAGCCATTTCTATAGCACATTGTTTACTTATTACACCATATTTTTCAATGGTTGTTTTTTTAATTTTAACAATATTGATTTTTGATTAATTAGTATACGTTATAAAACCACCACTAAAATATTTAGAAGCACCAGCAATACTAGTAATCTCTTGAGCAAAAAGTCCACCAGTAATACTTTCACAACAACTAATTCTAAAATTAAATTTATCTAATAAAACTAAAAGTTCAGTCATTTTCAAACCTTCAATCAAATAATTTACAATACAAAAAAAGAATAAAAAAATCATAAGCCACGTTCTGTTCTTGCTTCTTGCAAGTGCTAACCATTTATCTACTATTGTAAACAATAGTTCGGTTTATTATTCATTTCTAATAAACCAATGCCCCTACCTAAATTTGGGTTTCTCGCTTGTGGGGTTTATCTCGTTCCAGCTTTTAAGTTTCCTTAAAACTCGTCTCTATGACACTTTTATAGACTAGAACCTTATTTAATAAAAAACTTAGGTTTTTGTCAGCCGTCAGAATTACTGCTTAGAGTTATCGTTTTCTCTAACACAAACATTACTTTCATCACAGAAAGTGCGAGCGTGGACTTTCCTCTACATACTAATGCAGCGATTAGCTCATTTTTTATTCTTTTAGAAGAAAATTATAACATATTTATTCTTCATGTACAATACTTTCTAATTTGCTTAATCTCGTAATAATATCAACATTTTCTACACCTTTTTCTTCTAATTTTTGTTTTTCTTGTTTTAAAACTAAAATTTGTGTTTTTAAAATATCAATTTCTTTAAGTAACTTGTAATTATTATTTTCTAAAATTGCATTTTGCTTTTTTAGTTTATTTACAAATTCTTCTAGTATTTCATAATTAGTAGCTACTAAATCAAGAAATAAATCTACTTCTTTAGAATCATAGCCTTTATAATCAACAGTAAATTCTTTATCTATAATATCCTTTTTACAAATATTCATATTTATACCTCCTTTAATTAAAAGGAAAACTATTCCAAAGTTAGTAATATTCTATATGTAAGGGGGAATTAAAATAATGTTTTATGCTAACCGCGGAATGTTTCTTGAAACTATAATTAATTATACTATTGAAATTATAAATAATGAAAAACAAGCACTAATTTTTAAACAAAATCCACCAAGTTTATATCAAAACAATAAAATTTTTAAAGAAAAAAGTAATGTTGATTATCATGGAGTTTATCATGGTAAATATTTGTGTTTTGAAGCAAAAAGTACTAAGTCTTTAACATTACCATGAAATAATTTTAAAAAATATCAACTTGAATACTTAGAAAATGCTTTTTATCTTAATGCTATTAGTTTTGTTATTATTTATTTTTCACAACATAATGCCTTTTTCTTAGTTTTTTGAGAAAAATTAAAATTTTTAAAAGTTCAAAAAAAGCACTGACATATAAAAAAATAGAACAAAATGGATATAAATTAGAAATTATATATCCATTTTATCTTGATTTTTTAAAATTTTTAATTTAAGAAAATAAAGTTTCTGTTTGTTGATTAGTATGTTTTTTAAATTCAGAACTAGCTTTAAATTTAGGTGCTTTAGAAGCACTAATTACAATAGATTCACCAGTTTGGGGATTACGACCTGTTCTTGCTTCACGAATAATAGTTTCAAATATTCCAAATTTTGGTATATTAATTTTACCACCATTTGCAACTTCAACTTTTATCTCTTCAAAAAATAAATCAATAATATTAGTCGCTAAGGCAATTGTGACGTCAGACTTTTGCGCCACTATCTTAATAATTTCTGTCTTTGTTTTAGAATTACTTTTTGCCATAAAAGATTTCCTCCTAATGTTTTAAGAATTATAATTATAATGTCTATTATAGATATTATTATAACTACGTTATCTTCAAACCAATTTAAAAATGTTACTGGTCTGTAATCAAATTATATAGTAACATTTTATAAAGTGAACCATAAAATGTATTTTTTTTCTAAAAAAATGATAAAATTACTTTAATAATATTTTTTTACACTTATAAAGGTTAAAAAATAAAAATAAAATTTAATTTTCAATACTGATAATAAAATATTAAATAAATATTTTACGGACTTCTCCCCACATGTACTTGTGGAGGGAATAATGAAACTGAATGAATTCAACAATGCTTTTCAAACTGAACAGCAATGTCTTGCATATATAGCAAATTTGAAAGAAAACAAATGTATTAGGTGTTTTAGTTTTAATTTGAATACTTCTGATTTAAAAAGAATGAGATGTTTAAAATGTAATCAAACATTTAGCATTCTTACAGGCACCATATTTTCAAGGTCACAAACATCTTTAACATCTTGGTTTTATCTTATCTTTAGATGAATAAACACCAAACATGGAATTCCATCAACAGATATTGCAAAAGAATTGGGAGTGACTTTGAAAACTGCTTGAAGAATGACTCATAAAATCAGAACACGTATTGCACAAAAACCTCAATTTATTGTTGAAGGTACAGTGCAAATTGATGAAATGTATCTTTCACATATGGGTTTTAAAAAACAAGGAAGATCCTTGGTGAATAAAACCTTGATTGTTGGCATTTATCAAAAAACAACCAATAATTTAAGGCTTTTCTCAGCATTTATGTGATAAAATTAAAATAGTACATAAAGGGAGAAAAGCCATATTTTATTAAAATTAAAATGAAAAAAATTATTAAAGTGAAAAATAATTAATTAAAAAAAAGAAAAGAAAATCATGTAAAATATATTTATAGTTGTTCAAGTTTTAATAATTAATGATGCTAATTTTAATAATTAATGATGCTAATTTTATATTACTATTAATTATTTAATATCACCTAAATAACTTAAAAATAACGCTACATTTTACTAATATATTCAATGATGCAAAACATAATAATTTTAGAAAGAGTGATAAACTATGAAAAATATTATTCATACTCCTAATGCTCCTGCTGCCATTGGGCCATATAGTCAAGCAATAATTGCAGGTGACTTTTTATATATTTCTGGGCAATTACCAATTAATAGTAAAACAGGTGAATTTATTGGCACTGACATTTCTTCACAAACTAAAGAAAGTTTATTAAATATTAAAGCAATTTGTGAAGCTGCTAATATTACTTTAAATAATATTGTAAAAGTTAATATTTTCTTAAAAGACTTAAATCACTTTGTTGAAATTAATAAAGTTTATGGAGAAATATTTGGTGCACACGCTCCAGCAAGAGCAGCAGTTCAAGTTGCTAGAATTCCCAAAGATGCATTAATTGAAATTGAAGCAATTGCTTATTTAAAATAATTTTTCTAATTTTATTTTTTTATTGCATATATAAATTTTTAACTATAAAATTAAATATATATAAATTTTTAACTATAAAATTAAATCAAGATTTATTTAGAAAAAGAAACTTTAAAATTTAAAAAGTTTTATTCATATAATAATGATATTAGTAAAATGAACTAATATCATTTTTAATGATACATTACTACACTTTCCAATTTAATATTCTTACTACAATTTCACACTTTTCTCAAAATTCTAAATATTTTATACTTAAAACAATAATAAAATACATTCTAAATAAATCTTAATCTATATAAAATATCAATAATAAACTAAAATTATATTAATTAATAAAAACTATAATAATGGAATGGCAACCCTTTTTAGGACTATTTTTTGGTAGACATTTGTTTTTGATAATTAACTGGAGTTAAGTAGTTTAAAGTGCCGTGAATTCTTATGTTGTTATATCAATTGATGTAATCAAATAATTCTAATTTTAATTGGATTAATGATGTAAAATTTTTATCATTAATAAATTCGGTTTTGAAAGTTTTAAAGGTTGCTTCAGCAACAGCGTTATCATAAGGACAACCTTTTTTGCTTAAAGAGCGATTAATATTGAATGCTAGTAAAAGTTTATCAATAATTTTATTATTAAATTCATTACCGCGATCACTATGAAATATTTGAATATCTTTTAAACAGCGATTTGAGTGCATAAATGATTGATATACTAATGATGCATCTTTTTTAGTACCTACACTATGTCCAATTATTTCGCGGTTAAATAGGTCAATTAATAAACAAATATAGTTTCACTTACCATTTACTTGAACATAAGTTAAATCACTAACAATAACTTCATTTTTAACTCTATTATTAAAGTTTCTATTAACAAGATTGGTTATTTGACTATCATTGACTTTATTATGATAATTTTTGAATGATAATTTAGTGTATTTTGATATTAAATTATGTTTATTCATAATTTCTTTAATTTTTCGTCTTGATAAATAAATTTCTTGGTTTTCTAGAATGACTTTTAATCTTCTAGTACCATAAACTTCTTTATTTTTTTTAAAAGCACTAATAACAGCTTGTTCATAAATATTATTTTTGATTTTATTTTCTTTTTTCTTTAAATTAAAATAATATGTTGATTTAGAGATTTTTAAAAAATGACACATTGTCCGAATTTTATATTTAGATTTATTATTTGCAATAATCTCTACTTTCTGCCTATTATTAGTGCTGCTTGCTTTAAAATATCATTTTCCATTCTTAATTGTATTAATTCTTTTCTTAATTTAATTAATTCATTTTCTTCAACAGAACGATTATCTTTAGTTTTAAAACTACCTGAATTAGTAAATTGCTTAATTCAATTGTAAGTAGCTGCTCTTGTAACATTATATTCTTTAACAAGGCAAGATACTGATTTGCCACTTTGATATAAAGCTACTATTTGTTTTTTAAATTCATCGGTATATGAGTTAATATTGGCCATAATTATAGTTCCTTTCTTTGTTCACTTGTCTATGTAATTAGTGTCCAATAAAGTTTAACCCATCCATAAGTATTGAATTTAAACTATTAATTTAAAGATTACTAGTAAAAAGGTAACCTTTTTTATTAAAAAAAACATTTACTATAAAATAACAAAAAGATATTATAGTATTTTCATATAAAAATTGAATATTAGATTATAACTACTTTTTTAAAACAAGATTGTTAACATTAATCTAAGATATTTATATACTTTAATAAAACTTGCTACCTTTATTTTATATAAAAGGTAGTTTTAAAATAGAAATTAAATGGAAATAACATAAAAATAAAATAAATTTATATCTATAAGGAGATAATTATGACAAAAATTAAAAAAAATAAAAATAATTACCACATTGCAACTAAATTAGTTCATTGTGGTAATTATAATGATAAATTTGGAGCCGCTCTACCTCCTATTTATCTATCAACAACTTTTGCTTTTGATAGTGCCGAACAAGGTGGTAGGATATTTAATTTACAAGAAGAAGGATATGTTTATACAAGAATTGGTAATCCAACAACAACTGTTTTATAAAAACGAATGGCACATTTAGAAGGATCAGAAAAAGCAATTGCTTTCTCATCGGGTATGGGGGCCATTGCATCTACTTTTTGAACATTATTGAATGCTACTGACAATTTATTATCATCAAAAACAATTTATGGTGGTACTCATTCACTTATTGAAAAAGGAATATCACGCTTTCAAATTGAAGTTGATTTTGCTGATTTTACTAAACTTGATGAAATTAAAAAAAAATTAAAACCAAATACTAAAGTTGTTTTTTTCGAAACACCAGCTAATCCTACTTTAGAAATTTTAGATATTAAAGCAATTAGTGATATTGTCCATCAATATAATCCACAAATTCAAGTAATTGTTGATAATACTTTTTCAACACCAATCATTACTAAACCTTTAATTTTTGGTGCTGATATTGTTATCCATTCAGCAACAAAGTATATTAATGGTCATTCTGATGTTATGGCCGGAATTGTTTGTGGTAAAAGTACTTTAATAAATAAAATTCGTTTTGAAGGATTAAAAGATTTAACAGGAGCTGTATTATCACCTCATGATGCCTTTCTTGTTTTAAGAGGACTATCAACTTTAGAATTACGATTATGAAGAGCTTGCAAAAATGCAAGAATAATTGCAGCAAGATTAAAAGAACATCCTAAGATTAAAAAAGTATTTTATCCTGGACTAACTAATTCAGCAACAGAACAAGTACTTTATGAACAACAAATGAAATTACCGGGAGCAATGATTAGTTTCGAATTAAAATGTGGATATGATGGAGGAATCAAACTATTAAATAATTTAAAATTAATAATTTTGGCAGTTTCTTTAGGTGGAGTTGAGTCATTGATTGAACATCCAGCTTCAATGACACATTCTACTTATAATGCACAAGAATTAGCAGATGCAAATATTTCAGAAGGTCTTGTTCGTCTTTCAATAGGTATTGAATATGTTGAAGATTTATGAAATGATTTGGAACAAGCATTAAAAAAACTATAATAATTATTTATTAGCAATATGCAACCATCAATAACATGTTTCCACTTAAACAAAAATCAGTATAACCATTTGGTAAAATAAATGAGTCACCTTTTTTAATACTAGTATCATCAATTATACCATTACCATCCAATACTGAGATTTGCAATCATCTAGTATTACGATAACTATAATGCTTAATTCCCTCATTAATTAATTTAATTAACTTAAAAAACTTATTATCAACTAAATAATTATCATGACCATTAGCTTCACTACTATTTAAATCAGGAGCTAAAACAATAGTTGATGCTTCTTTCAAATGCAAATTTCGTAAATTACCAAGTTCATCTTTACGACCATAATCATATAAACGATATGTAATATCTGATGATTGTTGTAGTTCAAAAACCATAGTATGTGCCAATAAGCCATGAATTTTTAGAGAAGGAACATAAATAAATTGATCTTTTTTAATTGGAATATATTTTAATAGTTTATGTCATTGTTCTTTTACCAATCATTGATTAAACTGATCTTTGGTTTTAGCATTATGACCCAAGATAACTTTACCTTTGGGTAAACATTCTAATATATACCAACATTCAGTTTTTCCTAAACATTGATGATTTTTTTCTGCGAATTTATCATCAGGGTGAATTTGAACGCTTAAACTATCATTTGCGTCTAAAATTTTTGTTAACAACGGATATTCTTTATTAATCACATTACCTGAACTATCAAGATTAGCAAATAAACTGGGTTGCTGTTTAAACAATTCTGCTAAACTTAATCCCTTATACTCGCCATTTAAAACATAACTCATTCCATTGGGATGAGCACTAACTAATCATGCTTCACCAATTGGTGTATTTTTAGGTAAATCAAAATTAAATTTGTGTGCTAATTTTTGACTACCTCATAATTTGCGAATAAAAGCAGGTTTTAAAAAAATTATTTGTGATGTGCTATTATTCATATTCATTCTCCTAAACTTTGATTATTTGTTCAATTAAACTTTATTTTTACTATTTTTATATTTAGATTTTTTACTATTAAATATTTTCATGATTCTTTCATTCATTAATTTAAAAACCTTAATATTACGTGATTGAATAATTAATAATCCACCATATACTAAACAAGTAACAATACTTCCAACAATAATGGCTAAAAAGAATAAAAGAATACTTACCCAAAGCACATAATTAACTGAACTAACTGCACCTAAGATAGCAACAATAGGACCACCATGACCCGCAGCATCAGTTAATAAGAAAGTACCAGCAATACTACCAGCAACAGCACTACCAATAATATTACTAATAATAGCACGTTTTGGATCTCTTACTGCAAAAGGAATCGCACCTTCAGAAATACCAATACACCCCATTAACATAGCTGTTAAACCTAATGTACGTTCACTTTCATTAAATAATTTACGAAAAATCAAAGTTGTTAAACCCATTCCAAGTGGTGCAACAGGAATAGCTGCAGCTACTGCTCCCATAAATAATTGTGAACTAGGATCAGCAGTTATCGTTGTTGAAGCTGCTAAAAAAGCAACTTTGTTAATTGGACCACCCATATCAAATCCAACCATTGCTCCTAGCAACATTCCAATTGCTGCCATTGCTTCACGTGGCATGTGGGTTAACCCATTTTGAAATTGTTCCATTATTCAACCAATTGGAGCTCCAATTGCATAAATAAAAGTGAAACTAATTAAAAATGTTACTACAATAGGAATAAAGAAAATTGGCATAATTGGAGCAATAGTCTTTGGTACTTTTCAAGTAATAATTCATCTTACTAAATATCCAACACTTGGACCAATTAATAATGCTCCTAAAAATCCAGCAGAAACCTTTGGCTCTAAACCAGCAATTGGATAAACTAATCCTGCTGTATTAGCAACATATGCACTTACCATTGCCGGAACCAAGGCAGCACGTCCTGCAATTGAATTAGCGATAAAACCAGCTAAAATTGGAATCATTAATGTAAAAGCAATACTTCCGGCTTGATTCATAAAATAAAGAAAATGATTGTGTGGTAACTTGGAAATATCAAAGTCAGCACCATAAACTGCTTTAGCAATACCAATTGATAATGCTAACATAATTCCACCAAAAACAACAAATGGAACCATATAGCCAACACCAGCCATAATATGTTTCATAATTCCTTGTTTATCAGTAGTAAATAAATAATTTGATTTATTTTCTTTTTCCGCTTTTTGTCCCGATTCTGACTTGTTTATTTCATAAGGTTTTGCGTTAGCAAAAGCATCATTAACAATACTTTCAGGATTTTTAATAGCTTGGCTAATTTCTACTTTATATAATGGTTTATTATTAAAACGTTCTAATTTTAAATCTGCAACACCGGCTGATACTGCAATAATAACTAAATCAGCATTGGCAATATCAGTTGCTGTAAAAGCACCTTTAATACCAATACTACCATGAGTTTCAACTTTAATATTATAGCCTAAATTTTTTGCAGCAATTTCTAATTTATCTTGTGCAATATAAGTATGTGCTACCCCAACTGGACAAGCAGTAATTGCTATAATATTTTTAGTTTTTTTTGAAGAACCTTTCATATCTTCACTAATAGTTTTACTACTAGTTTCAACATTAGGTTTATTATTAATATTTAGTGATTGAATAATTGCTTTTTTATCTTTTGAATTAAATAATATTGATTGAAATTCCGGTTTTGTTAATCTTTGTGCCACTTTTGATAAAATTTCCAAGTGTTCATTACCAGCACTTTTTAGTGGCACAATTAAAGCAATTATTGCTTTAACGGGTTGTTCATCTAGTGCTTTCCAAGGAATTGGCTGTTTAAAACGCATAATAAAAATTCCTGATTTAACAATATCTTCATTACGGGCATGCGGCACAGCAACACCATCACCAAAACCAGTAGTTCCTTCTCCTTCTCTTTGTAGAAAACTATTAACTAGTGATTTTTCACTAATATTTTTTTTCAAAAAACCTAATTTTTTAGCAGAAGTTGCTATTTCTTGAAAAGCTTCTGCTTGTGTTTTACAATCAGATTCAAGAAAAACATGTTCTACTGTCAAAATATCATCTTGTTTAGACACCATACTTCATCTCCTTACTTAATAAATATTAATGACATAATATTAAATTATTATTTTTAAAAAAACAGTTTTTTTATTTAAAAAATTAATTAAATTTTTTAATTACTTTATTAGTTTTAATTCTATTTTCTAAATATCAATCTTTATGCTTTGATTTTAATAAATATGTTGTTACTAAATCATTAAAATAAGTAATAGCAAATAATGGAGAAATAAATATTTCTTGTGCTTCATAAAGTCCTGAAGAAACAATATTAAATGTTCAATCAGCATAAGTCACTAATTCAGTTTTATCTTGTGATGTAACAACTGCAATTTTAGCATTATTCTTTTTAGCAAGTTTAGCTGCTTCAACAATAGTAGCGGTTTTACCTGATAATGAAAAAATAATTATTACATCTTCTGGAATAATTAAAGAAGCATGCATTAAAATACTATCATCATCTTTATTTAAACAGATTGATCGTAAACCAAACCGATATAATTTATTTGATAAATCCTCCGCACCTAAACCAGAATGACCAATGCCTGCTAAATAAATACAAGCTTTACGATTATCATCTATTCAATTAATAAATCTTTGTAATTCCTCATAATTAATCGTTGAATCATTTAAATCCATCAGTTTTTTATAATGTTCTTTTAAAACACTACAATCACCAAAAAACTCACGATTTAAAGCTTTGAAAGTAGTTTCTTGCGCAGCTAAACTAATGATAAATTCACGATAACCTTTAAATCCCAACTTCTTAATTAAATTATAAACAACACTATAACCAACAGTATTTTCTTTAGCCAAAGAACTAATAGTAACTTGATCCATTTTTTGACTATTCTTATTAATATAGTTAATAAGAACTTTTTCTTTTTTTGTGAAATTATTTTCTTCCTTTGATACTCTAGATCAAAAATTATCATTGATAAGCATGTAAAAACTCCTTTTTAAACTAATGTAAAATATTTAAATATTATTATTTTTTAATTATGTGATGAAAATGGATCATTAATATAATATGGTTGCAAATCTTCCATGTTTTTTACTTCGATAAAATATGGTGACAACTTTTGAAAATTTTCCACAATATTACACTTTTCTAAATTTTCAATTATTTTATAATCTAGTAAATCACTAATAATACCAATTTTAGCATTTTCATCTACTAATTGCGGCTGAATAATTATTTTTTCATTATCACATACTGCCAAATAACTTTTATTATTGTATGCTGACAAAACACTTATTGATTTTATTAATCCTGCCTGTAATAATAAACTATTAATAGTAAAAACCGTTAAAAAACTATTCAAAACTTTAAGTGTTTTGACAAAAGTAATTGCTACTCTAATTCCATTATAACTGCCAGGACCATTTGCAATAACTACTTTTGAAATATCTTTTAATTTTATTTTACATTTTACAAGTAAATTAGTAATAGTTGGAATTGCCAATTCTGTTTGTTTTTGTCAAGCAATAAATGATGAACTTGCTAAAATTTTATTACCTTGCAAAATCACCACTGTTAATTTGTTATTTGTTGTATCTAAATATAATTGATACATAACATCACCTTATTATTTCATTTAGTTGCTATTAATAATTTTCTAATATCTTACATACTTATTATAATATCATGTATAATGTAATTAAAATAGAAAAAATATAGAATTGTGAGTTGATCCATATGGGAATAAGAAAAAATATAGGATTTAAAAGTAAATTTTCTGATTTTTTACTTTGATCTGGGCTAATTATTGCTGTTATAGGTCTAATAATGCAATTTGCAATAGTTTTAATTGATTATAAACCAATAACAGTTGGAACACCTAATCCTCATAATTTATGAACTCCAGATGGCCCATGAGTTGGTATTTGAACAATGATTTCTACCTTTACTATTCAATCAAATTTTTTAGTTTTTCTTTTCTTTTGTTTTGTATTAACAAATCGTTTTCATGACAATCGCCCACAATTAGTTTTTGGGCGATTTTCATTAGCAATTACTGTTTATATTACCGTAACTCTTATCGTATTTTTTGCTGTATTATTTAAACCAATGATAAATAATTTAGATAGTAGTAATAGTATTAGCATATTAAATTTTATAAATACATTTTTATTACATTTAATAGTACCAGTGATAGTGATTTTATATTTTATGTTTTCTGCTGGTAAATACTACTGAAAACTCGGAAAACAAACATATCTTTGAATACCAATTATTTCTATTTACATGTTTGCATATTTAGGTTATACACTTGCTAAAGGAAATTTTGTTGGTTTTTTAAGAAAAGGAACGACAGAAATTGATTATTCATTTCCATATCCATTTTTAGATTTTCATAAAAGTTTAACTACTTTCTTTATTTATATCTTTGCAATTTTAATCTTATACATAATTTTGATGTTACTTTTTACTCTTTATAATAATATTCTTTATAAGAAAAATAATAAACCAATAGCAGCTTTAAGAGATACAAATTTTTAATGTAAAATAATTTATAAATAAAGTGTACTAGTTTATAAACTAGTACACTTTATTACTATTATTTATTATTTAAAAAATATTGAAAAATAATTGTAGGGAGGAATATATATTTGTGAAAAGTAAAATTTGAAATTGTATTATTTTTTTAAATATTATTTTGTTATTTTTTCCCTCCTTTTTCTTAATATATTTTATTTTAAAATTATATAAAAACTCCTTGTATAGCATATATAGCATACAAGGACTTAAAGTCAAATATAAAATTAAAACCGGCATTACTTAAATATTTTCTAAACATTTATAACTGCCATTTTTATTGTAACTCACTAAAAAGAAAAAACAAGTAATAACATTTTTTACACTTATCATTTTATATTTTTATATAATATATTGCATTTTAACAAGTACTACTTAAAAATAATAAACTTTATTTTAAATATTTCTTTTTACGAATAATAACAACAACTATTGTAATTATAGTTAAAAAACTAATAATGAAGCCACAAATGATAATAATATTTCAATTATTAACTAACATTTTAGTTGTTAATGGTATATTAACATCTCAGGGACGATCTGAATTATTACTTTGTAAATAATTAACATAATTTTGTTTAGTAATATCACCTTGATATTGAATAAATCATGATAAAAACTCACCAGCAGCATTATTTTTTAAATCTTCAATTTTAATACTATTATTAGTAGTACTATTTAAATATTGTTGAAAACCTGCTAATAAATTATTAGTTTTTTCAAAAAAATCAGTACAATTTGGAAAATTAGGTATTTTTGTATTGCTTCTATAAACAGTAATATATTGTTCAGAAGCGGCTTGACGTTGTAAGTCAGATGTATCTAAACCTATACAATAAACTTGAAAATTACTTCCTTGATTAAGAGTTAAATTATCACCATCTTTAATAGGTGTTCCTGAATCATTTTTTGCTTTTTGTAAAGTTTGTGAATCAACTTTTCATTTTAGTCAATGTTGTTGTGAATCACTAATATTTACTTTAGCTTTCTCAATAGCTTTATTCATAACTATTAATGTATTTTTATTATCTTGTGAATTATTTTGAACTAAATATTGAGGTGTAATTACAGGATTTTCTTTAACTTTTTCATCACTAATAGTAATAAATTGAATATTTGAACTATTATTTGTTAACTTAATAGTTTTACTATAGCCACTATCTTTAACACTAACATTAAAACTAGTTGATTTTAAATGATCGTCTGGTTTATGATTTAATATTGCATAACTAACTGAACCATTATCAAAAACTTCATCATTTTTATCATTTATTAATAATTGTTCATTCCTATCATTTTTATTTTTTGCTAAAATAGCTAACATTGGTTGATTAGTATCATTGGGATTACAATTATTAAGTGGTAAAATTGCTAACCGATCTTGAACGCTTTTATGACTATTTAAAAAATCATCGCTTCGTTTAATCATATAAGGAATACTAAAATAATTATTAAAATCTGCCCTAGGATTTACCGTTGCAAAAATACCATTGTTAATCTGTGCTGGTAAACTATTATCATGGTAACCAACATAAACATAACCAAAACTAGCAATATCATTAAAACTTTGTTTAGCAACACTACGACCAATAACTTTATCAGTAAAATATTTAATACCATTATCTGGTAAGATATTATTAGCTTTGTTTTCGATTTGTTCCTTAAATTTCTTATTAACTTCTTTACTAATATCATCATTTGAATTATTATTAACCTTATTAATAAGGTCTGATCAATCATTAAATTGTTCTGTTATTACTTCTTTATGCAATCTAATAAAATCTTCATACTTATTATTAATTGAATTTCAAGTATTGGCTTCACTAATTAAATTTTTATTATTTTCCTTAACAGTAATATGAAACCCAGAAAGTTTGTTACTGTCATTAACAGTAATAATATTAGATTGATGATTAGTAACTATCATTAAACTACTAGTAAGAGATAATGCCAAAGCCAAACTTATTGTTTTAAAACTTTTAGTTTTAAAAAAACTAAAAGATAAGAAATTTGTCATTATGATTACTCCTTTTTTACCTATTATTTGTGTTTATAATTATAATATTAAATTAAGTATATTTAATTAAATACTTAAAATCTTAGTTTTAATAAAATAAAACTAAGGATATATAATCAATTATTAAACTTTTTGTTAAATCAACATATATAATTTTAATAATTATATAATTACTTATATATTCATTAAAATTATAAGGATAAAATTATATCCTTAACATTAATAATAAACTTTATTACCAAAAAATCAAGATTAAATAATTAATAAGTTAATTTTTTTAACTTATTAAGTGTTTTAAATAATCAGTTAGTAAATATTAATAGTGATAAGAAAAAACTTGATATACTAAATAAGTAGCATATTCAATCATAATAAAAAATTAAATTTCCTATCAAAAATTTAATTAAATTTAATTCTAATATAAATAGGAGAAAAAATATGAATTGAAAAAATAGTAGTGAATACCGATTAAAAAAAAGAAATCTTATTAAATTTATTTGACTTTTATTTGGTCTACTTATTATTTCTTTATTCTTAATTTTTGATTTAATAATTACTATTAATTATCCCAATGCTTTCATTGTTCCTAATGTTGATAAACCAACTGAAAGATTGGCAATTTATTATTTTTATTTTACAACTCAAACTAATTATTTAGTACTCATTTATTTATTTGCTTTTTTATTTGAAAGTAAATTTAAAGAAAATTCAAAACCAAGTTTTTATATTTTATTAAGCATTACTATTTATATTACAATTACAATGTTAGTATTTTGAATAGGTATCATTAGTAATAGCCAAGAAAGAAGTAAATATGGAACTGATATTTATTTATGATTTAAAACAATAATTCTAAATCTAATTATGCCAATTGTTATGATTTTAAATTTTGCTTTATCATGTGGACGTGATTTTTATTCACTAAAAAATCATCATAAACTTTATATGTGATTTATTTTATTTTATCCTTGTTTTTATGTAGTAATGGTAATGGTTCGTGGTGTACTACGTGTTAAACAAGGAGAAAATATTAATACTTGTTATCCTTACTTTTTTTTCAACTACCAAAAATATGGTGTAGGAGTATTAGTTACTGCTATTATTTTTCTGTTAATTATTAGTATTGGTTTACAATACCTTTATTTATGAATTAATAACATACAATATAAAAAAAAGCATGATGATGATAAACCAAATTTTCCAATCATTACTTATCCTTATGGTTTTAAATTATAAAAAATAAAATAAGGATTTTAATTTCTAAAGCCTTATTTATACAATTTATTAAATATTTTTAATTATTCATTTACCATAGAAACTACTTCTTCTGGTTTATTAGTAACTGGAAGATATTTACCAATAATTAATAATACACCTGAAGCAATATTAAGTCCTAAAAAAATAATATTAATACCACTAATAAAATTAAAATTTGATGAAAACATAACTATTAAAGAAAAAACTGCTAAAACCAAAGTTACAATTCCAACAGCTAAACCACTATTAGCATTTCCTTTTAAAATATTATTGCACATAATAATTATTGCAATTGAAAATCCAATAGTAATTAAAAGTCCAAAAATCAATCCAACAATAAATATTGTACTAACTCCTGATGTTAATGAAGTGTGATCATATTTTGTAAAACTTTTAAAAATGACACTACTTGCTGTTGCTAAAATAATTGTAATAATTACACTTCAAATAATATTTATAATATTTGTTATGAATCCAATTTTAGCTCCAATATATAATTTTTTATCTAATTTCTTTTCAACCTTATCCATTTTTTCTCCTTTTTTCTTAAAATCTTTTTTACATTTTAATACTCTCAATCTTAACATAAAAAAAATTTAAATTTTAAATTAAATACTAACACAAACAAAAAAATTTGGCATCGTGCTATTTTCCCATTGCTGGTATTTTCGCCGCTGGAGTGCTTAACTGCTGTGTTCGAGATGGGAACAGGTGTGACCACTCCGCCATGGACACCAAATAGTTTAGCAATTGCTCCCTAAAAACTAGAAACAGACATCTTTAAATTTGATTACTTTTGATTTGCAATAGAGAATATATTCTTCAATAAATGCTCGATCTATTAGTATCAGTAAGCTGAACATATCACTATGCTTACACACCTGACCTATCAACCTTGTAGTATTCAAGGGATCTTACTTCTTTCGAATGAGAAATCTCATCTTGGAACTGACTTCGCGCTTAGATGCTTTCAGCGCTTATTCATGCCCTACATAGCTACCCAGCTGTGCCACTGGCGTGACAACTGGTGCACCAGAGGTAGGTCCATTCCGGTCCTCTCGTACTAGGAACAGCTTTCCTCAAATTTCTTGCGCCCACGACAGATAGGGACCAAACTGTCTCACGACGTTCTGAACCCAGCTCGCGTACCGCTTTAATGGGCGAACAGCCCAACCCTTGGAAGCGACTACACCTCCAGGATGCGATGAGCCGACATCGAGGTGCCAAACCTCCCCGTCTATATGAACTATTGGGAGAGATTAGCCTGTTATCCCCGGGGTAACTTTTATCCGTTGAGCGACGGCCTTTCCACACAGCACCGCCGGATCACTAAGCCCAACTTTCGTTCCTGCTCGACTTGTATGTCTCGCAGTCAAGCACCCTTTTACCTTTGCGCTCTACATATGATTTCCATTCATATTGAGGGTACCTTTGGGCGCCTCCGTTACTTTTTAGGAGGCGACCGCCCCAGTCAAACTACCCACCAGACACTGTCCTTAGACCAGATTATGGTCTCAAGTTAGAATTTCAATATAGCAAGGGTGGTATCCCAATGGTGACTCCATGCCTACTAGCGTCTGCATATCAACGTCTCCCACCTATGCTGTACAAACTAAACCAAAATTCAATATCAAGTTGTAGTAAAGCTCCACGGGGTCTTTCCGTCTAATCGCGGGTAACCTGCATCTTCACAGGTACTAAGATTTCACCGAGTCTATAGCCGAGACAGCGTCCGGATCGTTACGCCTTTCGTGCGGGTCAGAACTTACCTGACAAGGAATTTCGCTACCTTAGGACCGTTATAGTTACGGCCGCCGTTCACTGGGGCTTCAGTTCAAAGCTTCGCTTACGCTAACAAATCTCTTTAACCTTCCAGCACTGGGCAGGCGTCACCCCCTATACATCGTCTTACGACTTAGCAGAGAGCTGTGTTTTTGCTAAACAGTCGCCCGGACCTCTTCACTGCGACTCATATTGCTATGAGCTCCCCTTCTCGCTAACTTACGGGGTTATTTTGCAGAGTTCCTTAGCTATAGTTATCTCGCTTGCCTTAGGATATTCTCCTTGACCACGTGTGTCCGTTCTCGGTACAGGCACCATGGTGATGTCTTTAGAAACTTTTCTTGGAAGTATGGCATCAAATGCTTCGTTACTAAGCGAACCGTTCACTCCCCATCGTACTTCAAGGTTAACGCTGTGCGGATTTGCCTACACAACCCTCTTTGTACTTAGCCCAGCACTACCAACCACTGGGACATTTTAGCCTTCTCCGTCATTCCATCAGTCACCATGGTGGTACAGGAATATCAACCTGTTATCCATCGACTACGCCTTTCGGCCTCGCCTTAGGTCCTGACTAACCCTGGGTGGACGAACCTAGCCCAGGAAACCTTGGTCAATCGGCATGAAGGATTCTCACCTTCAATCGTTACTCACGCCGGCATTCTCACTTCTAAACGCTCCACTAGTCCTTCCGGTCTAACTTCGTCGCAGATTAGAACGCTCCCCTACCGCCCACAATATATGTAAACATATATATAGACCCATAGCTTCGGTACAATGCTTAGCCCCGGTACATTTTCCGCGCAGAATCATTCGACTAGTGAGCTGTTACGCACTCTTTAAAGGGTGGCTGCTTCTAAGCCAACCTCCTAGCTGTCTGAACAATTCCACATCGTTTTCCACTTAGCATTGATTTGGGGACCTTAGCTGATGATCTGGGCTGTTTCCCTCACGTCCATGGACCTTATCACCCATAGACTGACTGCCAGATATGTAACAATGGCATTCGCAGTTTAATTGCATTCAGTACCCCGAGGTGGGGCCATCATACATTCAGAGCTTTACCTCCATTGCACTAATTCTGACGATAGTCCTAAAACTATATCGGGGAGAACCAGCTATCTCCAGGTTCGATTGGAATTTCACCGCTAGCCACAAGTCATCCACAGTCTTTTCAACGAACGTTGGTTCGGTCCTCCATTAACTGTTACATTAACTTCAACCTGCTCATGGCTAGATCACCTGGTTTCGGGTCTACGACCACATACTAAACGCCCTATTCAGGCTCGCTTTCACTTCGGCTCCGTCTTTTCAACTTAACCTTGCATGTAATCGTAACTCGCCGGCTCATTCTACAAAAGGCACGCCGTCACCCATTAACGGGCTCCGACTTGTTGTAAGCATATGGTTTCAGAAACTATTTCACTCCCCTCTCGGGGTACTTTTCACCTTTCCCTCACGGTACTGGTTCACTATCGGTAATTGGTTAGTATTTAGCCTTACGCAGTGGTCTGCGCAAATTCCGACAAGGTTCCACGTGCCTCGCCGTACTCAGGATACTGTCAAGAGATTTATACATTTCGCATACTGGGCTTTCACCATCTATGGCGTTGCTTCCCAACAACTTCTGCTATATATAAATTTTGTAACTATTCATAGGTCGAACCTAATAGACAGTCCTATAACCCCAGTCTGACGACTCGTTTAGGCTGCTCCCTTTTCGCTCGCCGCTACTAAGGGAATCGCATTCGCTTTCTTTTCCTCTAGGTACTAAGATGTTTCAATTCTCTAGGTATCACTCTGCACAACTATGAATTCATTGTACAGTACTATCTGATTAAAGATAGTGGGTTTCCCCATTCGGACATCTCCGGATCAAAGCTTATTTCCAGCTCCCCGAAGCTTATCGCAGGTAATCGCGTCCTTCATCGTCTTCCAATTCCAAGGCATCCACCATACGCTCTTAATAATTTATTTTTAGAATATCCTATTGCAAGATAAAAATTATCTTATTTTTTTAAAAGATGTCTATTATCCAGTTTTTAAAGAACAATTGTTCAGAGAAAACAATCCCTGAAAACTAAACAGAACAAAAGAAGTAATCCAATAAATCATCCATCTAATTTTTCTTGTTGTCTTGGTTTCTTATTAGAAACTAAACTCCATAGAAAGGAGGTGATCCATCCCCACCTTCCGGTAGGGATACCTTGTTACGACTTAACCCCAATCATCAACCCTGCCTTTGGCAGCTCCCTCCTTGCGGTTAGGACACCGACTTCTGGCATTGCCAACTCTCGTGGTTTGACGGGCGGTGTGTACAAGACCCGAGAACGTATTCACCGCGACATTGCTGATTCGCGATTACTAGCGATTCCGACTTCATGAAGTCGAGTTGCAGACTTCAATCCGGACTGAGACTGACTTTTTGAGATTTGCTTGACCTCGCGGTTTAGCGACTCTTTGTATCAGCCATTGTAGCACGTGTGTAGCCCAGGTCATAAGGGGCATGATGATTTGACGTCGTCCCCACCTTCCTCTAGCTTACACTAGCAGTCTCCTTAGAGTCCCCAACTTAATGCTGGCAACTAAGGACAAGGGTTGCGTTCGTTGCTGAACTTAACCAAACATCTCACGACACGAACTGACGACAACCATGCACCACCTGTATCCTTGTTAACCTCTACTATATCTCTATAGCTTCGCAAGGTATGTCAAGACCTGGTAAGGTTCTTCGCGTTGCTTCGAATTAAACCACATGCTCCACCGCTTGTGCGGGTCCCCGTCAATTCCTTTGAGTTTCACTCTTGCGAGCATACTACTCAGGCGGAGTACTTAATGCGTTAGCTACAGCACTGCCTCATGGCAACACTTAGTACTCATCGTTTACGGCGTGGACTACTAGGGTATCTAATCCTATTTGCTCCCCACGCTTTCGTGCCACAACGTCAGTAATAGGCCAGTTAGCCGCCTTCGCCACTGGTGTTCCTTCATATATCTACGCATTCCACCGCTACACATGAAATTCCACTAACCTCTCCTATACTCTAGTAATGTAGTTTCCAAGGCGGTTAGGGGTTGAGCCCCTAAATTTAACCTCAGACTTGCAAAACCGTCTACGCACGCTTTACGCCCAATAAATCCGGATAACGCTTGCCACCTATGTATTACCGCGGCTGCTGGCACATAGTTAGCCGTGGCTTTCTGGTAAGGTATGGTCGATACTAAAATCATTTCCTATTCTAGCACTTCTTCCTTTACAACAGACCTTTACAATCCGAAGACCTTCATCAGTCACGCGGCATTGCTCCATCAGGCTTTCGCCCATTGTGAAAAATTCCCTACTGCTGCCTTCCGTAGAAGTTTGGGCCGTGTCTCAGTCCCAATGTGGCCGTTCATCCTCTCAGATCGGCTACGCATCGTTACCTTGGTAAGCCATTACCTTACCAACTAGTTAATGCGCCGCATCCCCATCAATTAGCGAAGCAAATGCTCCTTTCATTATTTATCATTGCAAATAAATAACATATGCGGTATTAGCTGTCGTTTCCAACAGTTATTCCCCACTAAATGGTAGGTTAGATACGTGTTACTCACCCGTTCGCCACTAAAGTATTGCTACTTTCGTTCGACTTGCATGTATTAGGCATGCCGCCAGCGTTAATCCTGAGCCAGGATCAAACTCTCAATAAAATTGTTTTTGTTAAAAGATGATGTCTGACTTATTTAATTTTTAATAAAAAATTGACGGATTAATTCTTGTTCTATTTAGTTTTCAAAGATCGTTTTTTCTAGTTTGTAACCCATTTATTTTTGGGACAATAACAATAGTACAACATGCCATAATTATTGTCAACCTAATTATCATAAAAAAACATTATTTTTTTAAAATTAAAATCATTAAAATTTTTTATAAAATTAAAAAAATAAAATATTATTTATTCTACTAAAAATTTAATAGTAATATAATCACTCTTAATTGTTAATTGATATTGACCAATACCAATAAAGTCATACAACTTTAAAGCAAGATTTTTAAATTTTTTAGGCTTTTATCCCTTTATGTACTATTTTAATTTTATCACATAAATGCTGAGAAAAGCCTATCTACGGACTTCTCCCCACATTTTTAAATCAAACATAGAATTACAGTTTCAAAACTAGGTATCTTGTTGAATTTATATGCAGCTACTTTAGCATATAAATGAACATGATGTTTTGCAACTTTGATATGTGTTTTAAATGTTCTTCTTATATGTTTTCAAACTGATTCAATTTGGTTGGTATTTACACCAATTTTTGAAACATAGCCATCTTGATGGTTAACTGTTTCATGCTTAGTGAAAACTGATTTAAAATCGCAATATCCTTTTCAAGAATCAGTATATACAAGACATTTTGAAGAAATGTGGTTTTTTGCAAACTGCAAAAGATTTTTACTCTTTGCGTTTTTCAATACTTTCACAATTAAATTATTGGTTGTTTTTTGATAAATGCCAACAATCAAGGTTTTATTCACCAAGGATCTTCCTTGTTTTTTAAAACCCATATGTGAAAGATACATTTCATCAATTTGCACTGTACCTTCAACAATAAATTGAGGTTTTTGTTTTGCAATACGTGTTCTGATTTTATTAGTCATTCTTCAAGCAGTTTTCAAAGTCACTCCCAATTCTTTTGCAATATCTGTTGATGGAATTCCATGTTTGGTGTTTATTCATCTAAAGATAAGATAAAACCAAGATGTTAAAGATGTTTGTGACCTTGAAAATATGGTGCCTGTGAGAATGCTAAATGTTTGATTACATTTTAAACATCTCATTCTTTTTAAATCAGAAGTATTCAAATTAAAATTAAAACACCTAATACATTTGTTTTCTTTCAAATTTGCTATATATGCAAGACATTGCTGTTCAGTTTGAAAAGCATTGTTGAATTCATTCATTTTCATTATTCCCTCCACAAGTACATGTGGGGAGAAGTCCGTTAAAATTAAAACACCTAATACATTTGTTTTCTTTCAAATTTGCTATATATGCAAGACATTGCTGTTCAGTTTGAAAAGCATTGTTGAATTCATTCAGTTTCATTATTCCCTCCACAAGTACATGTAGGGAGAAGTCCGTTTTTCAATTAAAGTATTATTTAGTTGTTTAACTAAATAATGATCAATTTCTTTAATTAATTCTTTTTCATCATTAATATGTGATGTTTGGAAGTTATTGCTAATATCATCACTAATCTTTAATAATAAATCATAATAACCCTTATTTTTAATACTCTACACTTCCTAATAAATAGTGTCTATTTTAATAAATTATAATCTATATTTTAATATATTATTAACTATTATAAAATAATTTTGTAAAGTAAAAAAACTCTAATATTTAAAATAATATTTTAAATAAATAATGAGGAAGGTAATCTAAGATAAGATATATTCATATTTTATTTTTTTTCTGTTGATGATGTTTTTTCTGCTTGTAATGGATTAGTAATACTTACACCTTTGTATGTCTTGCATTTCATACAGGCATGATGTGGTTTAGTAATTGCTCCACAATTTAAACAGTTAGTTGTAGTTGTTGCAGATAAACTATCATGGGCACGACGTGTATTTTTACGCATTTTTGACGTTCTTCTTGCTGGTACTGCCATAGTCTGTTGCCTCCTTACTTTAGTATCTCATAAATTATATATTGATTTATCAGAAAAATCTATTTTTTTTGATAAGTTTTTCAAATTTTTGGAAATAAAATACTAATAAATCAAATATTTTATTTGGAATGATAAAAAGATTGGTGAAATATTTAAAAATAGAATGTAATTATGAGAAACTGCTTATTTTTTACTATAAAAAATTACCATTTTAAACAGTTTTTTCTAAAAATTTTCTATTTCTAAAATTTTTATTAATTCAATAATTTCTTTACCTTGAATTAATATTCTTCCATTTTTATAGTGCGTTAATGTTCAAAAATTCACCTTTTGATATATATTTTCTATCAAAACATTATTATTTACTTTTTTAAACTCTTTAATTTTATCTATTTTTTTAACATTTACTAGATTTACATGTGTAACATGTGTATTCTTTGTTGTTTTTACTTCATCTTTTTCAATTATTTTTTTATTATGATAATCTTCATAATATCATATTAGGTTATTATTTAATTCCCAGTCATTAATAAAATTTATAGGTTGTGAATGTTCAGGATAATTTTTTTTTACAAAAATTATATTATCAATATAATCTGCCATTTGAATATCTAAATTTGTTTTAGAATCTAAATATTTTACATTTAATTTTCGGACTTCTCCCCACATGTACTTGTGGAGGGAATAATGAAACTGAATGAATTCAACAATGCTTTTCAAACTGAACAGCAATGTCTTGCATATATAGCAAATTTGAAAGAAAACAAATGTATTAGGTGTTTTAGTTTTAATTTTAATACTTCTGATTTAAAAAGAATGAGATGTTTAAAATGTAATCAAACATTTAGCATTCTCACAGGCACCATATTTTCAAGGTCACAAACATCTTTAACATCTTGGTTTTATCTTATCTTTAGATGAATAAACACCAAACATGGAATTCCATCAACAGATATTGCAAAAGAATTGGGAGTGACTTTGAAAACTGCTTGAAGAATGACTCATAAAATCAGAACACGTATTGCAAAACAAAAACCTCAATTTATTGTTGAAGGTACAGTGCAAATTGATGAAATGTATCTTTCACATATGGGTTTTAAAAAACAAGGAAGATCCTTGGTGAATAAAACCTTGATTGTTGGCATTTATCAAAAAACAACCAATAATTTAATTGTGAAAGTATTGAAAAACGCAAAGAGTAAAAATCTTTTGCATTTTGCAAAAAACCACATTTCTTCAAAATGTATTGTATATACTGATTCTTGAAAAGGATATTGCGATTTTAAATCAGTTTTCACCAAGCATGAAACAGTTAACCATCAAGATGGCTATGTTTCAAAAATTGGTGTAAATACCAACCAAATTGAATCAGTTTGAAAACATATAAGAAGAACATTTAAAACACATATCAAAGTTGCAAAACATCATGTTCATTTATATGCTAAAGAAGCTGCATATAAATTCAACAAGATACCTAGTTTTGAAACTGTAATTCTATGTTTGATTTAAAAATGTGGGGAGAAGTCGGAAATGTTTAGTAATCTGTGTAACTTACAAAAATAACTATGTTTAATTAATTCTAGTAAATATAATTAAATGACTAGAAAGAGTGAGTTACAGATGGCTAAAAAAGATAACTTTAATAATAATGATCCAATATCAAAAGCAGTAGATTTATTACTAGAAAATACTGAAGATTTAACAACAGTTTTTAAACCTGGCGGTTTATATAAAGAATTAACAAAAAGATTATTTGAAAAAATGTTGAATTCTGAAATGCAAAATTATTTAGGATATGAAAAAAATCAACATAGTACTACTTAAAATGCTCGTAATGGTACAAGTTCAAAAAAATTAATAACTCAACAAGGTAAAATTGAAATTGATGTACCAAGAGATCGCAATAGTAATTTTACTCCTGTAATAGTTCCTAAAAGGCAAAGAAGATTTGATGGTTTTGATCAACAAGTTCTTTCCTTGTATGCAAAAGGAATGACATTATCTGACATTAGAATGCAGTTGCAAGAGTTATATCATGGTGCTGATATTAGTGAAAGTGTTATTAGTCAAATTACTGATGATGTTATTGATGATGTTAAAGCATGACAAAATCGACCATTAGAAAGTATTTATCCTATTGTTTATTTTGATTGTATAGTAGTTAAAGTACGACAAGATAAACGGATTATTAACAAATCAGTTTATATAGCATTAGGAGTTGATTTAGAAGGCAAAAAAGATGTTTTAGGATTATGAATTAGTGAAAATGAAGGTTCTAAGTTTTGATTATCTAATTTCACAGAAATGAAAAATCGTGGCTTAAATGATATTCTTATTGCTTGTAGTGATAATTTAACAGGCATGTCAGAAGCAATACAATCAGTTTATCCTAAAACAGAACATCAATTATGCATCGTTCATCAAATTAGAAATAGTTTAAAATATGTTTCATACAAACATCGAAAAGGTCTAGTTGCAGATTTAAAACCAATTTATAGTGCATGTAGTGAAGAACAAGCAATGCAAGCTTTAGAATCGTTTGAAAGTAAATGAAATAAACAATATTCTCAAATTACTAAATCTTGATATAAAAATTGAGATAATTTAATGGTTTTTATTAGTTATCCAGTAGAAATCAAAAGAGTGATTTATACTACAAATGCTATTGAATCTGTTAATAGTCAATTACGAAAAATCATCAGAAATAAAAAAGTTTTTCCTAATGATATGGCAGTTTTCAAAATATTTTACTTGGCAATTGAAAATATAACAAAAAAATGAACATTGCCTATTCAAAATTGAAATACAGCAATTGCTCATTTTATGATAAAATTTGAAGACAGAATTAATCTAAATTAGTAACTTTGTAAAACAAAGATACACAGATTATTAAAAAGCCTCATTACTAAAGTTGCAAAATGTATTATTTTATAAATAATTAAAAACTACTTAATTAATTAAGTAGTTTTTAATTTAGTTTCATGATAAAAGAAAAAAGAAATTTTATATTTTATAAATTAAAGATGATAGTTAAAACTGGTTAATTTGAGTTTTACCTTATGTTATAATCAAATTAGAGGTGGACTATGGAATGCTACTTTACTAACCATAAAACTAATAATATTTTAATATTGGATGAAGAAGATAGTAAACATCTAATTAAAGTATTACGTCATAAAATTAATGATGAAATAGTTATTATTCATCAAGAACAAAAATATTTAACAAAAATTATTGAAATTACATCAGTTATTAAATGCGAAATTATAAAAACAGTGCCAAATAGTAATTCAGAATTAAGATGTAAAATCACATTAGTAATATCTTTATTAAAAGAACAAAAATTTGATTTAGTCATTCAAAAAGCAGTAGAATTGGGAGTTTATCAAATTGTGCCATTGCAGTTAAAACGATGTGTTAGTGTTTTAACAATAACAAAAGCAGAACAGAAAGTTTTACGTTGACAAAATATTGCAAAAGCTGCTGCCAAACAATCAAATCGCAATTTAATTCCGATTGTTACACCCGTTGTTTTTGATTTAAAACAATTAGAGCGATATCGGTCTCATCTTAATTTGGTTGCATATGAAAATTCATCAGAAACTAGTTGAATTAGTCAAATAAATAATAAATTATCATCAATAACAATTATAGTTGGACCCGAAGGAGGAATCACTAAAGAAGAAATTGCAACTTTAACACAACTTAATTTTAGTAATATTAGTTTAGGAAAATTAATTTTACGTGCTGAAACTGCACCTTTATTTTTAATTTCAATCATTAATTATGAAACAAGTTTAAAAAGTTAGAGGAGTACAAGATGATTAGAATTGGTATTATTGGAACTGGAAAAATTGTTCAAAGATTTATAAAGCAAGCGTTAACTAATAAAAAAGTTAAAATAACTTGTATATATTCAAGAAGTTTAGATAAAGCAGAAACATGAGCAAAAAAATATAATATTGCCCATAGTACTGATGATTTAAATAAAATGATAGAACATATTGATGCTATTTATATTGCTTCACCAAATGGTTTGCATTACAAACAAAGTAAATTATTTTTAAAAAATAATATTCATGTTTTGGTAGAAAAAACTATTACTTTTACAGTTGAAGAAGTTAAAAACCTAATTTCTTTAGCAAGAAGTAAAAAAATAATTTTATTAGAAGCTTATGTTACTGTTCATTTACCTATTTTTTCTAAATTAAAAAAATTAGTGCATGAAATAAATCCAGAAGTAGTTAACCTTAATTTTAATCGTATTTCTTCAAGAATGCCATCAGTTGAAAAAGGAATATATGATTCTGTTTTTGATAAAGATTTTGGTAAAGGTTCAACTTATGATAGTTTAGTATATCCATTACAATTAGTATTGTATTTATTAGGTAAAGTAAAAACAGTTAAAGCGATGGCAATTAAATTACCTAATGGTGTTAATTTAAGTAATCATGTTATTTTGAAGCATGAAAATGGAACTATTACTACTATTATTTGTAGTAAAGGAGTAACCTCTTATGCACAAAGTGAATTTATAGGTCATAATAGTAGTCTTGTTTTATCACAAGTTCATCCATTAAGTGGAATTAAGGTTTATACTAAAAACGGAATAAAAGAAATCGCAGATAATACCAATGAAGAAAGTTTAATGACATATGAATTAAATGACTTTGTAAAAATGATTAAAAATAAAGATTATTTAAGTCGAGATTATTGATTAAATCATAGTTTAATGAATCTTGAAGTTATTGAAGCAATTATTAAAAGTGAAAATGAATTAGGAGTTGAAGTTTATGAAAAGTAATATTAATTTAAATGAATATATTGATCATACATTATTAAAACCAGAAGCAACATTATCAATGATTGATACATTATGTAAAGAAGCTAAAACTTATTATTTTAAAGCAGTTTGTATTAATCCATTTTATGTTAATCGTGCTGTTACTTTATTAAAAAATAGTAATGTTAAAGTATGTACAGTGGTTGGTTTTCCATTGGGTGCCAATACTACACAAACTAAAGTAGCAGAAACAATTAATGCGATTAAAGATGGTGCTCAAGAAATTGACGTTGTTATTAACATTGGGGCACTAAAGGATAATGATCAAAAACTTGTATTGCAAGATCTACAAGCAGTTCGTAATGCATGTCCGTCAAATATTATTTTAAAAGTAATAATTGAGTGTAGTTTATTAACAACAGAACAAAAAATTATTGCTTGTCAGTTAGTAACTAAAGTAAAAGCAGATTTTATTAAAACTTCAACTGGTTTTGCTAATGGTGGTGCAACGGTTGCTGATATTAAATTAATGAAAGCAAATATTGGTCCTCATGTTGCAATTAAAGCTTCTGGTGGTATTAAAAATGAAGATGATGCAATGGCGATGATTAATGCTGGTGCTACTAGAATTGGTACTAGTAATGGTGTTGCTATTATTTCAGGGGATGAAGCTAAGGGTGGTTATTAAATAGATTAAATAGATATATTGATAATTATAATAAATAAAAAAAAGAAATTAAGATATTTAAAAATATTAATTATATGTAAAAAATAAAAGTTACCTAGGTAACTTTTATTAATAAAAAATCCCTAATTAAAGGGATTTTGCCTAAGAAACCACGTACTTAACATACGCTTAGTAATCAAGTGGTATACGGTTTATCTTAAAGGACTTTATTATATTTTACTATACTTTTATATATGATTCAAGTATAATAAATTTGATAACTTATGAAAGTGTAGTATATAATGGTATTTATAATATATAATATTAGATGAATCCGGGACTTTATCAATAAATAATAGACATAAATATTTTGTCATAGCAGGCTATATATGTAAAGATATAAGAAAAGTAAAATTTATATATAACAAAGTAAAAAATAATTTAAAAGAAAGTTTAAAAAATAAAATTGAAATAAAAGCTACAGATTTAAATGTTACAGAAAAAGCAATTTTTATAAATCAATTACGGACTTCTCCCCACATGTACTTGTGGAGGGAATAATGAAACTGAATGAATTCAACAATGCTTTTCAAACTGAACAGCAATGTCTTGCATATATAGCAAATTTGAAAGAAAACAAATGTATTAGGTGTTTTAGTTTTAATTTGAATACTTCTGATTTAAAAAGAATGAGATGTTTAAAATGTAATCAAACATTTAGCATTCTCACAGGCACCATATTTTCAAGGTCACAAACATCTTTAACATCTTGGTTTTATCTTATCTTTAGATGAATAAACACCAAACATGGAATTCCATCAACAGATATTGCAAAAGAATTGGGAGTGACTTTGAAAACTGCTTGAAGAATGACTCATAAAATCAGAACACGTATTGCAAAACAAAAACCTCAATTTATTGTTGAAGGTACAGTGCAAATTGATGAAATGTATCTTTCACATATGGGTTTTAAAAAACAAGGAAGATCCTTGGTGAATAAAACCTTGATTGTTGGCATTTATCAAAAAACAACCAATAATTTAATTGTGAAAGTATTGAAAAACGCAAAGAGTAAAAATCTTTTGCAGTTTGCAAAAAACCACATTTCTTCAAAATGTCTTGTATATACTGATTCTTGAAAAGGATATTGCGATTTTAAATCAGTTTTCACTAAGCATGAAACAGTTAACCATCAAGATGGCTATGTTTCAAAAATTGGTGTAAATACCAACCAAATTGAATCAGTTTGAAAACATATAAGAAGAACATTTAAAACACATATCAAAGTTGCAAAACATCATTTTCATTTATATGCTAAAGAAGCTGCATATAAATTCAACAAGATACCTAGTTTTGAAACTGTAATTCTATGTTTGATTTAAAAATGTGGGGAGAAGTCCGTAGATAGGCTTTTCTCATCATTTATGTGATAAAATTAAAATAGTACATAAAGGGAGAAAAGCCTTAATTTTATATTTTCATTAACATTACATAGTTTTCAATTTTGTTTTAAATATTGTTCTAAACCATTTGGAAATAATCCTTTATCTTGTCTTTCATCAATCCTAAAATTAATTTCACTTTCATCTTCAAAATATTCTTTAATATTTTCAAAAATTTTATTTAACATAACTTTAGTTAAAAAATTATATTTATCTGCAATATGTTTTATATTTTTTAAAAGTTTTGGATTTTTTGCATTAATATAAATTCCTATTAATTTAACATCATTTAAGGTTAATAATTGATGGCTTTTCTCCCTTTATGTACTATTTTAATTTTATCACATAAATGCTGAGAAAAGCCTATCTACGGACTTCTCGAGGCTTTTTAATAATCTGTGTATCTTTGTTTTATAAAGTACTAGTTTAGATTAATTCTATCTTCAAATTTTATCATAAAATGAGCAATTGCTGTATTTCAATTTTGAATAGGCAATGTTCATTTTTTTGTTATATTTTCAATTGCCAAGTAAAATATTTTGAAACCTGCCATATCATTAGGAAAAACTTTTTTATTTCTGATGATTTTTCGTAATTGACTATTAACAGATTCAATAGCATTTGTAGTATAAATCACTCTTTTGATTTCTACTGGATAACTAATAAAAACCATTAAATTATCTCAATTTTTATATCAAGATTTAGTAATTTGAGGATATTGTTTATTTCATTTACTTTCAAACGATTCTAAAGCTTGCATTGCTTGTTCTTCACTACATGCACTATAAATTGGTTTTAAATCTGCAACTAGACCTTTTCGATGTTTGTATGAAACATATTTTAAACTATTTCTAATTTGATGAACAATGCATAATTGATGTTCTGTTTTAGGATAAACTGATTGTATTGCTTCTGACATGCCTGTTAAATTATCACTACAAGCAATAAGAATATCATTTAAGCCACGATTTTTCATTTCTGTGAAATTAGATAATCAAAACTTAGAACCTTCATTTTCACTAATTCATAATCCTAAAACATCTTTTTTGCCTTCTAAATCAAATCCTAATGCTATATAAACTGATTTGTTAATAATCCGTTTATCTTGTCGTACTTTAACTACTATACAATCAAAATAAACAATAGGATAAATACTTTCTAATGGTCGATTTTGTCATGCTTTAACATCATCAATAACATCATCAGTAATTTGACTAATAACACTTTCACTAATATCAGCACCATGATATAACTCTTGCAACTGCATTCTAATGTCAGATAATGTCATTCCTTTTGCATACAAGGAAAGAACTTGTTGATCAAAACCATCAAATCTTCTTTGCCTTTTAGGAACTATTACAGGAGTAAAATTACTATTGCGATCTCTTGGTACATCAATTTCAATTTTACCTTGTTGAGTTATTAATTTTTTTGAAATTGTACCATTACGAGCATTTTCAGTAGTATTATGTTGATTTTTTTCATATCCTAAATAATTTTGCATTTCAGAATTCAACATTTTTTCAACTAATCTTTTTGTTAATTCTTTATATAAACCGCCAGGTTTAAAAACTGTTGTTAAATCTTCAGTATTTTCTAGTAATAAATCTACTGCTTTTGATATTGGATCATTATTATTAAAGTTATCTTTTTTAGCCATCTGTAACTCACTCTTTCTAGTCATTTAATTATATTTACTAGAATTAATTAAACATAGTTATTTTTGTAAGTTACACAGATTACTAAACATTTCCAAACAAAAACCTCAATTTATTGTTGAAGGTACAGTGCAAATTGATGAAATGTATCTTTCACATATGGGTTTTAAAAAACAAGGAAGATCCTTGGTGAATAAAACCTTGATTGTTGGCATTTATCAAAAAACAACCAATAATTTAATTGTGAAAGTATTGAAAAACGCAAAGAGTAAAAATCTTTTGCAGTTTGCAAAAAACCACATTTCTTCAAAATGTCTTGTATATACTGATTCTTGAAAAGGATATTGCGATTTTAAATCAGTTTTCACTAAGCATGAAACAGTTAACCATCAAGATGGCTATGTTTCAAAAATTGGTGTAAATACCAACCAAATTGAATCAGTTTGAAAACATATAAGAAGAACATTTAAAACACATATCAAAGTTGCAAAACATCATGTTCATTTATATGCTAAAGAAGCTGCATATAAATTCAACAAGATACCTAGTTTTGAAACTGTAATTCTATGTTTGATTTAAAAATGTGGGGAGAAGTCCGTAGATAGGCTTTTCTCAGCATTTATGTGATAAAATTAAAATAGTACATAAAGGGAGAAAAGCCATTAAGTTTTAATTATTTATTTAAAAAATTCAGTAAATGATTTTTTGCTATGACGTTCAAGAAATTTATTAAATTCAATTGTTTTTTCATTTTTAATTTTTTCTAAAAATACATTAACTTCTTTTCCAGTACCTAATGGAATTGTATTAGTGTCAATAACTTTTATTTTTTTAATTTCTTCTAAAAATAAATAACGACTAATAATAGTACTACAAGCGATAGCTAAATACTTACTTTCTGCATTAGTAACAAATTGAACTTTATCTTTAATAATTTTATTACGATTATCTTTCATATTTTCAATGTATTTGTAATATGTATCTTCATTAATATATTGATCAATAACTATAGTATCATATTGAATTCTATGTTGTAACATACGAACTAATGCTTGATTTTCTCCTCAAGTTTTAATAATATTGGGGCTATAACCCGCATCAATTCATTGATTATATTTACGATTGTTAATGATTACTGACTCAAAAATAATTGTTTTCATAATATCTTGTGCTAATTCAATAAATTTACTTTGCGATAAGTCTTTATAATCGCGAATGTTAAGTAAACGTAATTTTTCTAAATTACCTGAACCAATATAAGAACTAATAATAACAAGTGGACCAAAAAAATTATTAATACCAAATTCAGCATTGCCAATGACTGGTGATTGATTTTCATCAAGTTGATTTCAAATACTGCGATATTCTGCAATAATATCTTCTTTAGTACCTTTAAAAATAACTTTTTCTTGATAAATTTCAATTGTTATATTATGATATTGAAATAATTCATAACTACTATTTTTATTATCAACTTTATAGTTTTGGTAGTGTTCTTTAATTAATGATTTTTGTTTTTGATTTAAGTAAAATGTCATTAATATACCACCATCTTTTCAAAATTTATTTGATTTATTGAAATTAATATCACACTTTCTTTCATATTAATTATATAATAAAAACAAGGATTTTAGGGTTTTAACCTTTTATTTTATATAAGGAGTTAACAATGCGTAGTGTAGGTATAGATATTATTGAAGTAAATCGAATAGAAAATATTGAAGAACTTGCTAAAAGAATTTTAAGTAAAAAAGAAATTATACTTTTTAATCAATATTCTTTACAACGTCAACAGGAATTTTTGGCAGGAAGATGAGCATTAAAAGAAGCAATTTTTAAGGCATTACCACAAGAAAAGTTAACATTTAAAAATATTGATATTAGCTATAATCAATATAATCAACCAATAACTATTATTAATAATTATCAATTACTTTTATCTTTATCACATAATGAAACTAATGCAATTGCAATTGCAATTGTTATTTAATAAAAAGAAAGTAAGGTGTTTTATTAAAATGTATATGATTGATTTAATTTCTAAAAAGAAATTAGGACAAAGTTTAAATAAAGAAGAACTAAAATTTTTAACAGAAGGTATTGCCAATGAAACAATACCAGACTATCAAATTAGTGCTTGAGCAATGGCTGTTTATTTTCAGGGAATGACTAATGATGAATTAGTAGAATATACAAAAGATATTATTAATAGTGGTGAAACCATGGATTTATCACAAATTACTGGTTTTAGTATTGATAAACATTCAACTGGTGGTGTTGGTGATAAAACTAGTTTAGTATTTGCTCCAATAGCTGCTGCTTGTGGATTAAAGGTTGCAAAAATTTCTGGAAGAGGATTGGGTATTACTGGTGGTACTATTGATAAACTGGAAATAATTCCAAATTTTAAATGTGATTTAGAAATATCAGATTTTATTAAAGTTGTTAATAAAGTTGGTATGAGTATTATTAGTCAAACTAGTAATTTAGTGCCTGCTGATAAAAAATTATATGCATTACGTGATGTTTCAGGAACAGTTGATTCATTACCATTAATTGCTGCTAGTGTTATGTCTAAAAAAATAGCAATGGGCGCTGATTTAATTTTACTAGACATTAAATGCGGAAAAGGTGCCTTTGTTCAGGATATAGTAACTGCAAGAGAGTTAGCAAAATTAATGGTACATATTGGTAAAGCTTTTAATAAAAAAATTTATGCTATTATTAGTGATATGAATAAGCCTTTAGGACGAACAATTGGTAATGCACTAGAATTACAAGAAGTTATTTTAAGTTTAAAAAATAAAGGACCAGAAGATTTGAAGATCCTTGTTAGTAATTTAGTAGCTTTAGCCTTATTGGGAGCTAAAAAGGTAAAAACCTTAAAAGAGGGTATTGATAAAGTTAATGCTATGTTTACTAGTGAAAAACCACTACAAATTTTTTATGATTTTGTTAAAAGTCAAGGTGGAGATACTAAATATCTTGATAATATTGATAAATTACCACCAGCTAAATATATTATTAAAGTTAAGGCGCAATTATTGGGCTATTTAGATTTTACTAATAATTATGCTTTAGGTGAATTATCAGTAATATTAGGAGCAGGAAGAACTACGAAAACTGATA
The DNA here is from genome assembly GCF_964020205.1 of Spiroplasma endosymbiont of Apeira syringaria. Classification (NCBI taxonomy): domain Bacteria; kingdom Bacillati; phylum Mycoplasmatota; class Mollicutes; order Entomoplasmatales; family Spiroplasmataceae; genus Spiroplasma; species Spiroplasma endosymbiont of Apeira syringaria. Next base: position 490,367 of record NZ_OZ026543.1, on the reverse strand, counting down.
TCATTGATCCGGTGGCAGGAATTTATTTAAAACAAATTCATGGTCAAAAAGTTGAAAAAAATAGTGTAATTATGGAACTCCATACTAATAAAGATCAACATTTCCATCAACAATTTTTAGATTTGGCAATTTCTACATTTCAGATTACTAATAAAAAATACGATATTAAACCAATAATTTTAGAAATAATAATGTAATTTAGTTTAAAATTGTTTATAATGTTACAGTATTTTAAAAATATTAATTAAATGAAATGATAAGGAGCGTTTTTGTGAAATCTTTATTAAAATTACTGGGCACACTTGCTTTAGCAACAACACCAGTTGTAACAGTTATTGCTTGTGGTAGTGAAAATAATCAAATGACTCCAAGGGATATTCTTAATTTTGCTGCCTCTTTTGTTACTGATAGTAGTGTGCAAATTAAGGCTGATCTTAATTTATCAGATGATACAAATATAGGAGAAATGAAAGGTAAAATTTTTAGCAAATTAGATACTTCTGTGCAAACAGCTATTGGTAACTTTTTCTCTAGTAAACTTAAAGAAAGTACCAATGAACATCCAACAAATTGATATCACCCTGATGCACATGTCAAAATTATGGACTATGTTCCAAAAAAAGATAATGATAATGATGAAAAAGAAAAACCTAAGTTTGTTTTACCAACTGGTAGTGAATTAGTCAATGGTTATTTATGAGTAAAAGCGGAAATCTCTTATTTAAATTTACCATCAGTTACTAAAGATATTAAAATTACAATTAATAATGATACAAGTCATACTAGTGATCAAAAAAAAGCTGATGCAATTAAAGATTTTATTGAGAAACTTATTAATGGAGAAATTAAAGATAATGTTTTAAATGTTAATGTTGAAAACTTACCAATTAGTGGAAAAATTGATGCACCTTCAAAAGAAGATATTGCTAGAACTCAGTTATCATATATTAAACAAAATTTAAATGTTGCCATTAAAGATAAAGTTCAATATTCTGGTTTAAGTTTAAGTTTTGAATTTTCAGATGATGCTAAATCAACTTTATTTAAAATGGCAGATCCAACGGTGACCAATAATGATGATAAATCAATTGTATTTAATGGTAATGTTAGTAATATTACTATTGATTTCTTAGTTGGTAATGATGGTAAATCTACTTTTAATACTGGTGATATTGAAAGTAAGTCTGCTATTCAGATTAACCAAACTTTTGTTGATGCAACAACACAAATTTCAAAAATATTTTCTGAATGAACAGTTGATGCAGTAAAGGAATTACCAAATGCTTCAGAAAGTTTTTCAGATTATAAGGAAATGAATAATATAAAAGAACAAGTTATAACAAAGGGTTATTTTGCTAATATTAATAAAATTTATAGTATTCTTGTTCCCAAATGAAATGATAGTGTAATAACTATTACTAATCCCGAAAGTGGATTTAATCTTAATCCTAACGAAAAAAATGGTTATTTTAATTTAAACTTTAAATTAGAATATGACCTAAGTAAAGACTTTCCAGATATAAAGACATCTTCAAAATTTGAAATAAATGTTGAAAATATTAATATTACGTTACGTGAAGTTAAATAATAATATTTAAATATATAATAACTTTTAAAACTTATTTTAATCATTAAAAAATTAAAAATAAGTTTTTTTATTTATTAAAGATTAATCAAGTACTATTAAATTAAGTTATAATTAATATTGGCTTTTCTCCCTTTATGTACTATTTTAATTTTATCACATAAATGCTGAGAAAAGCCTATCTACGGACTTCTCCCCACATTTTTAAATCAAACATAGAATTACAGTTTCAAAACTAGGTATCTTGTTGAATTTATATGCAGCTTCTTTAGCATATAAATGAACATGATGTTTTGCAACTTTGATATGTGTTTTAAATGTTCTTCTTATATGTTTTCAAACTGATTCAATTTGGTTGGTATTTACACCAATTTTTGAAACATAGCCATCTTGATGGTTAACTGTTTCATGCTTAGTGAAAACTGATTTAAAATCGCAATATCCTTTTCAAGAATCAGTATATACAAGACATTTTGAAGAAATGTGGTTTTTTGCAAACTGCAAAAGATTTTTACTCTTTGCTTTTTTCAATACTTTCACAATTAAATTATTGGTTGTTTTTTGATAAATGCCAACAATCAAGGTTTTATTCACCAAGGATCTTCCTTGTTTTTTAAAACCCATATGTGAAAGATACATTTCATCAATTTGCACTGTACCTTCAACAATAAATTGAGGTTTTTGTTTTGCAATACGTGTTCTGATTTTATGAGTCATTCTTCAAGCAGTTTTCAAAGTCACTCCCAATTATTTTGCAATATCTGTTGATGGAATTCCATGTTTGGTGTTTATTCATCTAAAGATAAGATAAAACCAAGATGTTAAAGATGTTTGTGACCTTGAAAATATGGTGCCTGTGAGAATGCTAAATGTTTGATTACATTTTAAACATCTCATTCTTTTTAAATCAGAAGTATTCAAATTAAAATTAAAACACCTAATACATTTGTTTTCTTTCAAATTTGCTATATATGCAAGACATTGCTGTTCAGTTTGAAAAGCATTTTTGAATTCATTCAGTTTCATTATTCCCTCCACAAGTACATGTGGGGAGAAGTCCGTTAATATTAATAAGTATAAAATGATATTGAGGGAACGAGAATAATGTTACAACCAGTAATTACAATTGAATCTTTTCAAGGACCAATGGATTTGCTTTTGCATTTAATTAAAGAAAAAAATATTGATATTTTAGATTTAAATCTAAATGATGTTACTAACCAATATGTTCATTTTATTAATGAAGAATTAATTAAAAACATTGATTTAGTAAGTGAATATTTACCGATTGCTGCTTATTTATTAGAATTGCAATCAAAACAATTATTACCAAAACAAGAACTAGTGGTAGATAGTGCTTATGAAAATGAAGTTAATCGTCAAAAATTAATTGCTCGTTTATTAGAATATAAAAAATTCAAAGAAATAAGTAATTATTTTAAAGAACAGGCTTTATATAGAACCCAATTATTAACAAAAACACCTAGTGATTTAAAAACATATTTAGTTGATGAAATTACACCAATTTTGGTAAAAAATAATATTAATAAATTAACACAAGCAATGTTAAACTTATTTAATAGACTACAAAATGAAAATAAATTACCAGTTAATTTAGCATTAAACTTAATTTCAGCTGAAGATCGAGCTAAAGAAATTAAACAGTTACTGAAGAAAAACCCCAAGCAACACTTTACTTTAGAACAATTATTTTTTACTAAAGCATTAACTTTACATTATTTTATTATTACTTTTATTGCAATTTTAGATCTTGCAAATCATCAAATTTTACATATTATACAAACTAATACTTTTACTGAAATTAAAGTAATTTATCGAGGTGAGAAAAATGAATAATAGCAATTGAAAAACAAACGAAAGATTAGCAGTTTTACAAGGTTTATTATTTATTGCTGGCAATGAAGGCCTTGATTTATTAACACTTGCTGAATATTTAGAATTAACAAAAAAACCAAAGACTGTTGAAAATTTAATTGCGTCTTTACAAATGAAATTAAATGATGATGATACCAGTGGTTTAAGTTTAATTAAAGTTGGTAATATTTATAAATTAACAACAAAACCTATTCATTATAATCGCTATCAAGTATTAAAACAACAACCTTTAATACGTTTATCACAAGCAGCTTTAGAAACACTAGCTATTATTGCTTATAATCATCCAGTTACTAAACCACAAATTGAAGATATTCGTGGTGTAAATTGTGATTCTATTATTTTTAAACTAAAAAGTTTAAATTTAATTACTGAGATTGGTCGTAGTGAATTACCAGGAAAACCAATTTTATATGATTTAACTGATGAATTTATGGATCATTTTAATATCGAATCTTTAACTCAATTACCAACTTTGCCTCAATTTAATAACCAAAATGATGAACAAGAAGTCTACAACTTTACTAATGAATAATGATTTAGAACGCTTGCAAAAAGCTATTGCTAATTCTGGAGTATGTTCACGACGAAAAGCAGAATTACTAATTATTAATGGGCAAGTAACAGTTAATGGGCAAATTATTACAACGTTAGGTTTTAAAGTTACAAGTAGTGATGTTATTAAAGTTAATAATCAAATTATTAAGCAATCTAATCATATTTATTTAGCATTTTATAAACCACCTAATTGTTTAACAACAGTCAGTGATCCTAAAAATCGACCAACGGTAATGAATTATTTTACTAATATTAATAGTAGAATTTACCCAGTCGGTCGTTTAGATTTTGATACTTCAGGTTTGTTGTTAATGACTAATGATGGTGAATTTACTAATGCTATTATTCATCCTCGTTATAAAATAGATAAGGTATATGAAGTATTGGCAAGTGGTATTTTGTCATCAAATGCTATTAAAAAACTACAAGACGGTATTATTTTATCAACTTCATTTACAACTTCTCCTGCTATTGTTAAAATAATTTATAAAAATATAAAAAAAGAAAATACTTTACTACATCTAACCATTCATGAGGGACAAAATCAACAAGTTAAACGTATGATTAAAGCAATAGGAAGTAGAGTAATTACTTTAAAACGTTTACAAGTTGCTAATATTACTTTAAAAGGTTTAACAATGGGTGAATATCGTTATTTGACAGAAGAAGAAGTAACAACATTGATGAAATTGAGTCAAAAGAGTTAAAATAAAAGAATAATTTATTTTTTAAATATAACAACTTTTTATGAGGCTTTTTAATAATCTGTGTATCTTTGTTTTACAAAGTTACTAATTTAGATTAATTCTGTCTTCAAATTTTATCATAAAATGAGCAATTGCTGTATTTCAATTTTGAATAGGCAATGTTCATTTTTTTGTTATATTTTCAATTGCCAAGTAAAATATTTTGAAAACTGCCATATCATTAGGAAAAACTTTTTTATTTCTGATGATTTTTCGTAATTGACTATTAACAGATTCAATAGCATTTGTAGTATAAATCACTCTTTTGATTTCTACTGGATAACTAATAAAAACCATTAAATTATCTCAATTTTTATATCAAGATTTAGTAATTTGAGGATATTGTTTATTTCATTTACTTTCAAACGATTCTAAAGCTTGCATTGCTTGTTCTTCACTACATGCACTATAAATTGGTTTTAAATCTGCAACTAGACCTTTTCGATGTTTGTATGAAACATATTTTAAACTATTTCTAATTTGATGAACAATGCATAATTGATGTTCTGTTTTAGGATAAACTGATTGTATTGCTTCTGACATGCCTGTTAAATTATCACTACAAGCAATAAGAATATCATTTAAGCCACGATTTTTCATTTCTGTGAAATTAGATAATCAAAACTTAGAACCTTCATTTTCACTAATTCATAATCCTAAAACATCTTTTTTGCCTTCTAAATCAACTCCTAATGTTATATAAACTGATTTGTTAATAATCCGTTTATCTTGTCGTACTTTAACTACTATACAATCAAAATAAACAATAGGATAAATACTTTCTAATGGTCGATTTTGTCATGCTTTAACATCATCAATAACATCATCAGTAATTTGACTAATAACACTTTAACTAATATCAGCACCATGATATAACTCTTGCAACTGCATTCTAATGTCAGATAATGTCATTCCTTTTGCATACAAGGAAAGAACTTGTTGATCAAAACCATCAAATCTTCTTTGCCTTTTAGGAACTATTACAGGAGTAAAATTACTATTGCGATCTCTTGGTACATCAATTTCAATTTTACCTTGTTGAGTTATTAATTTTTTTGAACTTGTACCATTACGAGCATTTTCAGTAGTACTATGTTGATTTTTTTCATATCCTAAATAATTTTGCATTTCAGAATTCAACATTTTTTCAACTAATCTTTTTGTTAATTCTTTATATAAACCGCCAGGTTTAAAAACTGTTGTTAAATCTTCAGTATTTTCTAGTAATAAATCTACTGCTTTTGATATTGGATCATTATTATTAAAGTTATCTTTTTTAGCCATCTGTAACTCACTCTTTCTAGTCATTTAATTATATTTACTAGAATTAATTAAACATAGTTATTTTTGTAAGTTACACAGATTACTAAACATTTCCGATGTTTAAAGATGTTTGTGACCTTGAAAATATGGTGCCTGTGAGAATGCTAAATGTTTGATTACATTTTAAACATCTCATTCTTTTTAAATCAGAAGTATTCAAATTAAAATTAAAACACCTAATACATTTGTTTTCTTTCAAATTTGCTATATATGCAAGACATTGCTGTTCAGTTTGAAAAGCATTGTTGAATTCATTCAGTTTCATTATTCCCTCCACAAGTACATGTGGGGAGAAGTCCGTATTATTATTTGGTCAGTAAACTGAAGAAAACAAATCTATTTTTACCATTTTTAATAAGTTTGGTATTACTCCAATTATTGTTGTTAGTGGTTTACACATTAATTTTTTCTTTGTTTTTTTTAAAAAAAGTTTTTGATTTATCAAAAATCAATTAATTAAACTTTTAATTTGCTTTGTAATTTTATGTTTTTATTTATATTTACTTAATTAATCTATTGCAGCAATGAAAGCATTATTTTTTTTAATTTTTAGTTGTATTTTAAAATTTAATAAAAAAACTATTCATCCAATTTCTATTCTTAGTTTTAGTGCTTATTGTTGTCTTTGTTTATGACCTTTACAATTCTATCTTTTAGGATTTCAACTTTCTTTTGGTATTACTTTTTTGATTTTATTTATTAATAATAAATTTAAAAAATATAGTTATTGGATTAGAATGTTATTGATTAATTTTGTTTTATTTTTATTCACTATTCCTATTCAGTGACAAATAAATCATGGTTTTAGTTTATTAACTGTTGCATATTTATTATTTTTTACACCAATCATTATTTTTTGTGATGTTATTTTATTTTTAAATTTATTTTTAAATTCAATTTTAAGTTTTTTTGTTTCTCCAATTTTAAATTTTTTAATTATTATTATTAAGTTAATAAATATGAGTAATATTTGAATTCCGACTTTTAAAATTGAAATTTGAATTTTACAACTTTATTTTTTTATTTTAATAGTTATTTATAACTGTTGACGATATTTTAATTGAAGAATGTTAACAGTTATTATTATTAAGGCTTTTCTCCCTTTATGTACTATTTTAATTTTATCACATAAATGCTGAGAAAAGCCTATCTACGGACTTCTCCCCACATTTTTAAATCAAACATAGAATTACAGTTTCAAAACTAGGTATCTTGTTGAATTTATATGCAGCTTCTTTAGCATATAAATGAACATGATGTTTTGCAACTTTGATATGTGTTTTAAACGTTCTTCTTATATGTTTTCAAACTGATTCAATTTGGTTGGTATTTACACCAATTTTTGAAACATAGCCATCTTGATGGTTAACTGTTTCATGCTTAGTGAAAACTGATTTAAAATCGCAATATCCTTTTCAAGAATCAGTATATACAAGACATTTTGAAGAAATGTGGTTTTTTGCAAACTGCAAAAGATTTTTACTCTTTGCGTTTTTCAATACTTTCACAATTAAATTATTGGTTGTTTTTTGATAAATGCCAACAATCAAGGTTTTATTCACCAAGGATCTTCCTTGTTTTTTAAAACCCATATGTGAAAGATACATTTCATCAATTTGCACTGTACCTTCAACAATAAATTGAGGTTTTTGTTTTGCAATACGTGTTCTGATTTTATGAGTCATTCTTCAAGCAGTTTTCAAAGTCACTCCCAATTCTTTTGCAATATCTGTTGATGGAATTCCATGTTTGGTGTTTATTCATCTAAAGATAAGATAAAACCAAGATGTTAAAGATGTTTGTGACCTTGAAAATATGGTGCCTGTGAGAATGCTAAATGTTTGATTACATTTTAAACATCTCATTCTTTTTAAATCAGAAGTATTCAAATTAAAACTAAAACACCTAATACATTTGTTTTCTTTCAAATTTGCTATATATGCAAGACATTGCTGTTCAGTTTGAAAAGCATTTTTGAATTCATTCAGTTTCATTATTCCCTCCACAAGTACATGTGGGGAGAAGTCCGATTATTAATTTTGTTTTACTTTCAACATTATGAATGAATAGTATTATTAAACCTTATTATGAATTAACAATGATTAATGTTGGTAATGCTATGAGTTTTTTAATAACTAGTCCTTATAATAAATCTGCTATTTTAATTGATGCGGGCACAGAAGATTTAAAACCAAATAATCCAACTATTTATAATTATCTTTCAGCAAAAGGAATTCATAGTTTAAAAGCAGTATTTTTAACTCATCATGATTTAGATCATATTAGTAATATTGGATTTTTGAAAATGAACTTAAAAATAGATAAAATTTATGAAAATACCAATCAATTATCGCAATATGTTATTGATGGTTTTAATCCAATTCATAATTTAGTTTATGGTTTTAATTTGCAATATGTTTCTGAAAATAATAAAAGTTTAGTTTTGTTATTAAAAGTTTATAATTATAAAATTTTATTTACTGGTGATATTGAAGAACAAACCGAAAATTTATTAGTTAACACCCATGTATTAAGTAAAATTAATATTTTACAAGTTCCTCACCATGGTTCAAAAACTTCATCAACTATTAGTTTTTTAAAAACTCTTAATCCAGAACTAGCATTAATTTCCGGACATTATCAAAAACGAAGACAGTTTCCCAATATTGAAACATTGAATAATCTTAAAAAAATTAATGCTCAAATTTATTATTCGGGAAAAAATAAAACTGTGATTATAAGAATATATATGAAACATTATGATATTATAACGTTAATATAAACTGATATAATAATATTGTGAGATTAGAAATAGTATTTATATTATTCATGTTCAATATGAGTATTTAGTAAAAGTATTGAATAATTAAAAGAAAATTACTTTTTAGAAAAGAAAGCTAAAAAATATATAATTAAAACAAAAGGGGAAAAAATATGAAAAAAATAAATCATTTATTAAAAATTTTGTTGTTACCTTCAATGTTAATAACTACTATTACATCCAATAGCAAGGCAGAAAAAACAGTTACTGATTATCATCAATTATACGTTCTTGGTGATAGTCTTTCTGATACTGGTAGTTTTGTTGGAGCTGGGAGTGACTTTGTCCAAAAATCACCATTAGCACCTTTATGAGTCGCTCAAGTAGAATTAGGAGATCCATATTATTTAAATCGCTCTTTCAGCAATGGTAAGGTTGCAGCTGAAATTTTAGCTAATAAATTACATTTAAACTTACAAGCAGGATGAAAATATACGATTTTAAATGATGCAGCAACTTATGAACAATTTGGTAATAACTATGCGGTTGGAGGCGCTGTTGCAGCTGAAAATGATTCATGAACAGGAGAATTTTATTCAAATCGTTTTAGCCTTCAACATCAAATGGCTGCTTTATTATCTCAACATCAAAATTTACAAAGTGATGATTTAGTCTTTCTTGAATCAGGAAATAATGATATGTTGGCTGCTATTGATAGTGGTAACTATTATAAAGGACTTGATATTATTTATAATGCAATTATAAAAGAAGGAGATATAATTCAAGAATTAATTAATAAAGGCATTCAACATATTGTTGCTACTGATGTTCCAGATTTTAGTCTTGTCCCAAAATATTATGGAACTAAATCGCAAGTTTTAGCAAAACAATTATCTGATGCTTATAAAACACTTTGAAATCATGAGATATCTTTATATACAACTAATTATCCTAATTTTATTAGAAGATTTAGTTTAAGAGAAGAATTAACTAAATATGCGTTGATATTTCAACAAGAAGGAAAAAATATTACTCAAAATGCAATTGAATCTGATTATGCTCATATGGCATTAGATGGTGCTGTTACAGAACATATGTTAATGGTTCAACAAAAGAAACATTAAATAATTATTTCTTCTTTGATGAAGTTCATCCAACAACATTAGTGCATCAAGCAGTTGCTGAAGATCTTTATAATTTAGTTGAAAAGTGATAATGTTTTAAAACATTAGATATAACAATTAGTATATAAGATAAAAGTTCAAATTTGGAATATTATCAAAAACGAAAGTGTTTTCCGAATATTGAAACACTGAATAATCTTAAAAAAGTTTATTATTGAGGAAAAAATAAAAGTGTGATTATATATGAAACATTATTATATTATAACATTAACATAAAATATATTAATAATTTTGTGAGGTTCGAAACATGGTTTATATTGTTCATGGTCAAGATGAGTATTTAGTAAGAAAAAATATTGAACAATTAATTAAAAAAAATCATAAAAAAGAAAATTATGATTATAATCTATATGAATTACAAGAGGATACAATTGTTAATATTATTAATGAAATTCAAATTATGAGTATATTTGAAGAAAATAAAGTAATCGTAATTAATGATAGCAGTAATTTATGGCAAAAATATATTAAAGAAAAAAAATTTGTTAATGCTTTGCTTAATCATAATCAAAAAACAATGATAATTATTAAAAGTTTAAATGTTGATTTTAAAATTAGTAGAGAATTTCAACAATTTAATATTATCAAAATTAAAAATTATACAAAATCACAATTATTATTATTAATTAATAAAGTTTGCAATAGTTTTAAAGTTAACATTACTCAAGAAGCAACTAATTTTCTTTTAGAATACTTGCCAAATGATGTCAGTATTATTTTAAATGAGTTATCAAAATTAAGGTTAATTGGAAAAAAAATAACTTCAGATATTATTATTGAGGTGGTTCCTAAATATTTTGAAACAAATATTTTTAAAACTGTTGAATATATATTAAAAAAAGATTATAACAATTTTTGAACACAATATAACTATTATAATGTTATTAATTATGATAAAATTAAATTGATTAATATTCTTGTATATCAATTAGAATTAATTAGAGATATCAAAATTTTAGTTAAACAAAAAAAAAGTAATGAAGATATTTCCAATATATTAAATATTTCCAAGTTTCAAGTAAAAATATTAGAACAATATTTAAATATTAATTTAAATATTAATAATATTTTGTTAAAATTATATGAATTAGATTACAATATCAAAAAAGGAAAGTTTAATAAAAATATTGCAATTGATTTATTTTTTTTGAATATTTAGTATATAATTATAGATGTTTTAAACTCAAGAGGTGATACATATAATGAAAAGTAATAAAAATACTGATGTTACAGAAAAAAAGTTAGTAGAAGAAAATAGTGACATTACATTGGTTAAACCAAAAGTAAAAAGAGTTACAAAGAAAAAAACCGAAAAAGTGTACTCAGAAGAAGATTTAAATGTTGCATTATACTATGAAATATCAAGTACTATATATAACAGTTTAAATAATTTAATTGTTAGAAAATCTATTTTTGCTAATGAAGAACTTTTAAAAATTTTAGAATTACAAATTTCTAATTTATTTTTTCTTGAAAAAGAACTAAAAGAATTAAAAGATAAAAAGTATGCAATAGAATTTTTGCAGTTAATTTCTAATTTGGTAAATCGTAGTTTGAGTATTACTAAAAGTTCTCCTAAAAATCGTATTGAAATTCTTGAAGAGCGTAACTTATTAATAGTTACAATTACTAATATTTGTAAGACTGTGGAAAAAGAAAGTCTTGAACGAATAAGACAGTTTGATAATAATACTTTTAATGAATTAAATGATCAAATTACTGCATTAAATAATTTTAGTGATGATGCTACTGAGGTTAAGCCAAGTGTTACTCCAAATAATCAGAATGTTGATAATAATGTTGATACAAATCCTAATATTGGTGGCATTGGGAATCTAGGTAATAATTTAAATATTAATAATCTTGATAATAATAGTTTAGCAAATTTAGCGAAGTTAGGTGTATTACCGCAACATCCCGCCACAAATCCTAAATTTTACCCTTATATGAATAAACCAAAATATATTCCACTTTTAAAGAAAATATTATCAGCTTTTTTCTTATTAACAACAGTGCTAGCAATAGCTACTTATATACTAACTTATTTTATAGCAGGTACTTTTCAAATTAAAGATAATAGTACATCACCCGTTTATTATAATTTTGCACAACAATCAAAAACTATAGTTTTCACTATTGTTACAACAATAGTTTTAAATGGAGGCTTTTTATATTCAATTTTAAAACCACCAAAATTAGGTCGTGATTTATATCGAACATCATATTTTTTAATAGTTATTTTAATTTTTTGAATAATTTATACAATTTCAAATTTATTTTATATGACAACAGATGATTCATTATTAAGAACATTTACTTCTTTTTTAGATAAAGGTGACAAAATTAATCCTAATGCTTTACCCTGATTAAAAGGATTAGCAACTTTTAAAGCTTTTCAAATATTAACATATATTACAGCAGCATCAGCAATTTTACCAATTGCTATTATACTAGTTATTGCTATTCTTAATCCAAAAATTGATCGTAATAAAATTATGAGAGCCAATTCGGAATATCAAAATGTTATTAATAATGCTTTAAGTGGTAAACCCTATGAAATCGATCCATCACTTTTTGATGATAGTTTAGATAATGATAATAAAAAAGATACAAAAGATCATAAATTTTGACGTAATATTGATTTATTTAAATAATAAAATTAAAAAAGACTAAAAGTCATTTTTAATTTTATTATTTTTAATTATTATTTTTATTATGCTTGTCAACGTAATTTTGAACTTGCAACTATTGTGTAAATACCAATCAATCCAAGTGCAACTCCTAGATATATTCCATAAGTTGTTGTAAAAGTAAAACTTGTTTCAATTAAAGCTTGAATAAATGGATCCATAGCGTATTTGAATGGATTAAAGTAAGTTGCGTATTTTAAAACAGGACTTGGAATGGCAACCTTTTTTAGGACTATTTTTTGGTAGACATTTGTTTTTGATAATTAACTGGAGTTAAGTAGTTTAAAGTGCCGTGAATTCTTATGTTGTTATATCAATTGATGTAATCAAATAATTCTAATTTTAATTGGATTAATGATGTAAAATTTTTATCATTAATAAATTCGGTTTTGAAAGTTTTAAAGGTTGCTTCAGCAACAGCGTTATCATAAGGACAACCTTTTTTGCTTAAAGAGCGATTAATATTGAATGCTAGTAAAAGTTTATCAATAATTTTATTATTAAATTCATTACCGCGATCACTATGAAATATTTGAATATCTTTTAAACAGCGATTTGAGTGCATAAATGCTTGATATACTAATGATGCATCTTTTTTAGTACCTACACTATGTCCAATTATTTCGCGGTTAAATAGGTCAATTAATAAACAAATATAGTTTCACTTACCATTTACTTGAACATAAGTTAAATCACTAACAATAACTTCATTTTTAACTCTATTATTAAAGTTTCTATTAACAAGATTGGTTATTTGACTATCATTGACTTTATTATGATAATTTTTGAATGATAATTTAGTGTATTTTGATATTAAATTATGTTTATTCATAATTTCTTTAATTTTTCGTCTTGATAAATAAATTTCTTGGTTTTCTAGAATGACTTTTAATCTTCTAGTACCATAAACTTCTTTATTTTTTTTAAAAGCACTAATAACAGCTTGTTCATAAATATTATTTTGAATTTTATTTTTTTTCTTTAAATTAAAATAATATGTTGATTTAGAGAGTTTTAAAAAATGACACATTGTGCGAATTTTATATTTAGATTTATTATTTGCAATAATCTCTACTTTCTGCCTATTATTAGTGCTGCTTGCTTTAAAATATCATTTTCCATTCTTAATTGTTTTAATTATTTTCTTAATTTAATTAATTCATTTTCTTCAACAGAACGATTATCTTTAGTTTTAAAACTACCTGAATTAGTAAATTGCTTAATTCAATTGTAAGTAGCTGCTCTTGTAACATTATATTCTTTAACAAGGCAAGATACTGATTTGCCACTTTGATATAAAGCTACTATTTGTTTTTTAAATTCATCGGTATATGAGTTAATATTGGCCATAATTATAGTTCCTTTCTTTGTTCACTTGTCTATGTAATTAGTGTCCAATAAAGTGTAACCCATCCACAAATTAAAATTAAAACACCTAATACATTTGTTTTCTTTCAAATTTGCTATATATGCAAGACATTGCTGTTCAGTTTGAAAAGCATTGTTGAATTCATTCAGTTTCATTATTCCCTCCACAAGTACATGTGGGGAGAAGTCCGATATTGTTTTTTTAACTTTTTATGATTATCTAATTCTTTATATAAATAATCAATTAATTGTTCATATTGACCATTATTAATGAAATGGATGGGTTACACTTTATTGGACACTAATTACATAGACAAGTGAACAAAGAAAGGAACTATAATTATGGCCAATATTAACTCATATACCGATGAATTTAAAAAACAAATAGTAGCTTTATATCAAAGTGGCAAATCAGTATCTTGCCTTGTTAAAGAATATAATGTTACAAGAGCAGCTACTTACAATTGAATTAAGCAATTTACTAATTCAGGTAGTTTTAAAACTAAAGATAATCGTTCTGTTGAAGAAAATGAATTAATTAAATTAAGAAAATAATTAAAACAATTAAGAATGGAAAATGATATTTTAAAGCAAGCAGCACTAATAATAGGCAGAAAGTAGAGATTATTGCAAATAATAAATCTAAATATAAAATTCGCACAATGTGTCATTTTTTAAAACTCTCTAAATCAACATATTATTTTAATTTAAAGAAAAAAAATAAAATTCAAAATAATATTTATGAACAAGCTGTTATTAGTGCTTTTAAAAAAAATAAAGAAGTTTATGGTACTAGAAGATTAAAAGTCATTCTAGAAAACCAAGAAATTTATTTATCAAGACGAAAAATTAAAGAAATTATGAATAAACATAATTTAATATCAAAATACACTAAATTATCATTTGGATGGGTTACACTTTATTGGACACTAATTACATAGACAAGTGAACAAAGAAAGGAACTATAATTATGGCCAATATTAACTCATATACCGATGAATTTAAAAAACAAATAGTAGCTTTATATCAAAGTGGCAAATCAGTATCTTGCCTTGTTAAAGAATATAATGTTACAAGAGCAGCTACTTACAATTGAATTAAGCAATTTACTAATTCAGGTAGTTTTAAAACTAAAGATAATCGTTCTGTTGAAGAAAATGAATTAATTAAATTAAGAAAAGAATTAAAACAATTAAGAATGGAAAATGATATTTTAAAGCAAGCAGCACTAATAATAGGCAGAAAGTAGAGATTATTGCAAATAATAAATCTAAATATAAAATTCGCACAATGTGTCATTTTTTAAAACTCTCTAAATCAACATATTATTTTAATTTAAAGAAAAAAAATAAAATTCAAAATAATATTTATGAACAAGCTGTTATTAGTGCTTTTAAAAAAAATAAAGAAGTTTATGGTACTAGAAGATTAAAAGTCATTCTAGAAAACCAAGAAATTTATTTATCAAGACGAAAAATTAAAGAAATTATGAATAAACATAATTTAATATCAAAATACACTAAATTATCATTCAAAAATTATCATAATAAAGTCAATGATAGTCAAATAACCAATCTTGTTAATAGAAACTTTAATAATAGAGTTAAAAATGAAGTTATTGTTAGTGATTTAACTTATGTTCAAGTAAATGGTAAGTGAAACTATATTTGTTTATTAATTGACCTATTTAACCGCGAAATAATTGGACATAGTGTAGGTACTAAAAAAGATGCATCATTAGTATATCAAGCATTTATGCACTCAAATCGCTGTTTAAAAGATATTCAAATATTTCATAGTGATCGCGGTAATGAATTTAATAATAAAATTATTGATAAACTTTTACTAGCATTCAATATTAATCGCTCTTTAAGCAAAAAAGGTTGTCCTTATGATAACGCTGTTGCTGAAGCAACCTTTAAAACTTTCAAAACCGAATTTATTAATGATAAAAATTTTACATCATTAATCCAATTAAAATTCGAATTATTTGATTACATCAATTGATATAACAACATAAGAATTCACGGCACTTTAAACTACTTAACTCCAGTTAATTATCAAAAACAAATGTCTACCAAAAAATAGTCCTAAAAAGGGTTGCCATTCCACAATAAGAAAGATTTGTAATATGGCAACTGGTGGATGTTTAATATCAAGTGGTGTAGCAATGGGTATTAATAATGATTTTAATAATGCTTATGCAGTACCTACAATTGTTGCTGGTGCAAGTGAAATTATCCATAATTTATTACCTATGGAAACTACACATCATATTCAAGAAATGCAAGAAACATCATTTAATGATGAAACTGCAAGATTAGTAAATGATAATAGATTCACAATTAATAGTGAAACAACTAGTCAATACGGTAGTGATAATATGAGCGAAGTAGCATTAAATAACGATAATGCTTCATTAAATTGAGATTATAATCACATGAGTTTATAAAGGAGGTGAAAAATAATGAATAAAGAAAAAATAATTGAATATTATAATCACGAAATAAAAATACATAAAGAAAGAATGGAACAATTAAATAAAGAAATTTCTTTATTAGTAACTATTATAAGTAATTATCAGTCAATGGTTGAAAGAATTAATGGTGGTCAATTTGACGAATAATTAAAAAATAAATAATTGAAAGGAAAATATTGAAATGAAAGAATTATTGCATGAATTAATCATTATTGGAACAAGTGTAGGAACATTAATTTGCAGAGAATTAATTGTTTGATTTAAACGATTTATTACAACTCCAAAACATGTTAGAGCAAATAACAAAATTATCAAACATCAAAAAAAAATTAGCAAAATTAAATGAAAAAATTAATAAAGAAAATAAATAATAAAGAGGTGATGTAAATGTTAGAAAATGAAAATAATGTTCAACAAACAACTGAACCTTTAACTGAAAACAATGCTTCTTCACAAGAAATAGAAAATAAAGTTAATGAAGCAGAAAATAAGTTAAATAAACTTAATCAAGAAATTAAAGAAAAAGAAATAATTAATATATTTAAAAAATATCAAGTTAAAACTGAATTTTATGATTTTTTAAAATTTAAAACTAATAATTTAGAAAATTCAAAAATTGAAGAAACTATTAAAAAAATTATTAAAGAACAACCAGTATTTAAAGAAATAATTAATACAGGTGGTAAACAACAAACAATAATAACAAATCAACAAAATTCAATAAAAAGTACATTATTGGATTATAAAAAAAATAATAATTTATAACAGAAAGGAAATCAAAAAATGGCAATACAATTCAATAAAAATTTAGATAATACCGAAAAATTAGTAGAAGCACCAGAGTTTATAGAATTTTTTAAACAATCAAATAGTCCATGGGCAAGTTTTTTTCCTATCGAAATGGTTAATTCAACAAGAATTGAATTTATAGTTAAAAAACCAAAAGACCCAAAAGTTAAAGTTCTTCAATGAAATGATAAGAGTAAAAGAATAGATGTCGGATATGCTGATAAAGATAAAATTATTAAAGAAATTACAGAAGAAGCTGTTGCTGGCGAAACAATTGCAGCAAAAGATTTATTAGCAGAAAATGGACAAAATTTATTACAAAGTATGCAATATGAAGTTGCTAATGATTTAGCAGATTATTTAGCTAATAACAATACTAATGTAATTGCAAAATATGCAATTAAATTTATGATTGAAAAATCAACAGAACCAAAATCACAAGCAATTAAATATGTAGAAGCAATGTTGGGGGCATGAAATACATTATTTCAATATAGAAATATTGCAAATTGTAGATTCTTTATTACTAATGCTCTTTATGATAGTATAGTTTACTTGGCAGATAATAAAGGTTTAATTACTGATAATGAAATTGCACAACAATTAAGATTAAATGGTAATGATTTATATATTAAAGGTGTATTATGTCAAATTGTAATGGATGACTATATGACTTTTAAAAATGATAAAAATGATGATGAAATTATGTCATTTGTTTTAGCAACGCCAAGAGCAATGAAAAGATATATGTTGCAAGATACAATTATTTATGTTCAAGAAGTGGCAGATGGTAAAGTTGGAAGAATGTATTTAGTTGGTGGAGAAGTTACAGGTCAAGCAATACCTTATATTTCTAATAATGAAACAACATCACGTTGAATGGCATGTGGAATTATTAATACTGATAAAACTGATTTAAAAACTAAAATTACAAGTTTAACAACTGATATTACTGCAAATGTTAATAACAATAATAGTGAATTAAATACACAAATAAAAAGTACTAATGAACTTAAATCATTAAATCCTAATTTAACAAATCCAACTATTAAATATTTTAGTGATGCACAAGGAAAAACTAATGTAAGTAATCAAAAACAAAAAGCAGGTGACTTATACATAACTATTACTGCTAATGTTAATGACTTAAATTATAAAGGAACAACAAATCTGATTAAAATAACTCTTAAATAAAGGAAATTAATATCATGCCAATCGGTACAACTATTACAGCAATACTTTTAAACATAAATAAACCAAAACATACTAGAATAAGTAAACAACAAGAAAATAAAAGTTTTTGATGAGAAATTTTAGAAATGATTGGTGTACAAGTTATAGCAGTAGCACTTGCTCCTTTTACTGGTGGATTAAGTGAAAGTGTAGCCCTTGGATTAGGTGCAAGTGATTTAATTGCTAGTATTAGTGCTGTTGGTGTAGAATTTTTAACTGATTTTACTATTAATCAAGTTTATGATTATTTAAAAGGAAATGTAACACCATTAAATACTTTTTTTAATATATTACCAGCATTTGCTGGACTTAATAAAATTAGTCGTGGTTATCGTACAACTAAATTTATTAAGTTAGCACAAAAAACTAAAACATTAGAACAAGTTGGTATTAAAGAAGCAAAAAACTTACAAGAAATTATTAGTCAAGTAAGTGGAAAAGAAATTTTAACAGATAAAATTATTGGTAATAAACGTTATTTAATGAAGTATAGTTTTACTCCTAATCGTGAAACAGTATTACGAGATTTAGGATATGTTGCTGAAAGACAATATAAGAATATGGATGGGTTACACTTTATTGGACACTAATTACATAGACAAGTGAACAAAGAAAGGAACTATAATTATGGCCAATATTAACTCATATACCGATGAATTTAAAAAACAAATAGTAGCTTTATATCAAAGTGGCAAATCAGTATCTTGCCTTGTTAAAGAATATAATGTTACAAGAGCAGCTACTTACAATTGAATTAAGCAATTTACTAATTCAGGTAGTTTTAAAACTAAAGATAATCGTTCTGTTGAAGAAAATGAATTAATTAAATTAAGAAAAGAATTAAAACAATTAAGAATGGAAAATGATATTTTAAAGCAAGCAGCACTAATAATAGGCAGAAAGTAGAGATTATTGCAAATAATAAATCTAAATATAAAATTCGCACAATGTGTCATTTTTTAAAACTCTCTAAATCAACATATTATTTTAATTTAAAGAAAAAAAATAAAATTCAAAATAATATTTATGAACAAGCTGTTATTAGTGCTTTTAAAAAAAATAAAGAAGTTTATGGTACTAGAAGATTAAAAGTCATTCTAGAAAACCAAGAAATTTATTTATCAAGACGAAAAATTAAAGAAATTATGAATAAACATAATTTAATATCAAAATACACTAAATTATCATTCAAAAATTATCATAATAAAGTCAATGATAGTCAAATAACCAATCTTGTTAATAGAAACTTTAATAATAGAGTTAAAAATGAAGTTATTGTTAGTGATTTAACTTATGTTCAAGTAAATGGTAAGTGAAAATATATTTGTTTATTAATTGACCTATTTAACCGCGAAATAATTGGACATAGTGTAGGTACTAAAAAAGATGCATCATTAGTATATCAAGCATTTATGCACTCAAATCGCTGTTTAAAAGATATTCAAATATTTCATAGTGATCGCGGTAATGAATTTAATAATAAAATTATTGATAAACTTTTACTAGCATTCAATATTAATCGCTCTTTAAGCAAAAAAGGTTGTCCTTATGATAACGCTGTTGCTGAAGCAACCTTTAAAACTTTCAAAACCGAATTTATTAATGATAAAAATTTTACATCATTAATCCAATTAAAATTCGAATTATTTGATTACATCAATTGATATAACAACATAAGAATTCACGGCACTTTAAACTACTTAACTCCAGTTAATTATCAAAAACAAATGTCTACCAAAAAATAGTCCTAAAAAGGGTTGCCATTCCAATTCAAAAATTATCATAATAAAGTCAATGATAGTCAAATAACCAATCTTGTTAATAGAAACTTTAATAATAGAGTTAAAAATGAAGTTATTGTTAGTGATTTAACTTATGTTCAAGTAAATGGTAAGTGAAACTATATTTGTTTATTAATTGACCTATTTAACCGCGAAATAATTGGACATAGTGTAGGTACTAAAAAAGATGCATCATTAGTATATCAAGCATTTATGCACTCAAATCGCTGTTTAAAAGATATTCAAATATTTCATAGTGATCGCGGTAATGAATTTAATAATAAAATTATTGATAAACTTTTACTAGCATTCAATATTAATCGCTCTTTAAGCAAAAAAGGTTGTCCTTATGATAACGCTGTTGCTGAAGCAACCTTTAAAACTTTCAAAACCGAATTTATTAATGATAAAAATTTTACATCATTAATCCAATTAAAATTAGAATTATTTGATTACATCAATTGATATAACAACATAAGAATTCACAGCACTTTAAACTACTTAACTCCAGTTAATTATCAAAAACAAATGTCTACCAAAAAATAGTCCTAAAAAAGGTTGCCATTCCAATTTATTGTGTTATGATATTGTTAATGAGGTATGTATTTATATATAAACCCCCTATTTTCTTAAATAATACAAATGTAATTGTTAATTAGATTAATGGGTTATTTACTGAGCCATAATAAGGCTATTCAAATTAATCTATAATTACATTAAGCGATACAGTGTAACATTTTAACTTGCTTAACATTAAATGCGCTTTTATACTGATATAGAAGTATTTACATAAAGTACTCACTATTAGACTTCTACGACAGTTTTATTAAGTTTTAATCTTTTAACAAAAAAAGAACGATATTTATATCGTTCTTTGTTATCCAATTATGATTCTAAGGGTTAAAGTGATGCGCCCTTTGACAACCGCCCAAATCTTTTCTATTAAATTTAGGCTTTTCTCCCTTTATGTACTATTTTAATTTTATCACATAAATGCTGAGAAAAGCCTATCTACGGACTTCTCCCCACATTTTTAAATCAAACATAGAATTACAGTTTCAAAACTAGGTATCTTGTTGAATTTATATGCAGCTTCTTTAGCATATAAATGAACATGATGTTTTGCAACTTTGATATGTGTTTTAAATGTTCTTCTTATATGTTTTCAAACTGATTCAATTTGGTTGGTATTTACACCAATTTTTGAAACATAGCCATCTTGATGGTTAACTGTTTCATGCTTAGTGAAAACTGATTTAAAATCGCAATATCCTTTTCAAGAATCAGTATATACAAGACATTTTGAAGAAATGTGGTTTTTTGCAAACTGCAAAAGATTTTTACTCTTTGCGTTTTTCAATACTTTCACAATTAAATTATTGGTTGTTTTTTGATAAATGCCAACAATCAAGGTTTTATTCACCAAGGATCTTCCTTGTTTTTTAAAACCCATATGTGAAAGATACATTTCATCAATTTGCACTGTACCTTCAACAATAAATTGAGGTTTTTGTTTTGCAATACGTGTTCTGATTTTATGAGTCATTCTTCAAGCAGTTTTCAAAGTCACTCCCAATTCTTTTGCAATATCTGTTGATGGAATTCCATGTTTGGTGTTTATTCATCTAAAGATAAGATAAAACCAAGATGTTAAAGATGTTTGTGACCTTGAAAATATGGTGCCTGTGAGAATGCTAAATGTTTGATTACATTTTAAACATCTCATTCTTTTTAAATCAGAAGTATTCAAATTAAAATTAAAACACCTAATACATTTGTTTTCTTTCAAATTTGCTATATATGCAAGACATTGCTGTTCAGTTTGAAAAGCATTTTTGAATTCATTCAGTTTCATTATTCCCTCCACAAGTACATGTGGGGAGAAGTCCGTAAATTTATTACAAATTTCTAATGAAGGATATCGCAAGTGAAAGATCCGTGGATGTCCAGAATGAAAACCAAAGTTTGATGATAGTTACGACCAAGCAATAAATTTAATCTTTTATGATGATGATAAAGATTATGGTTGTCAACAAGAATATGGTCATAAACGAATGGCTGCCATTTTAAAAATTGGTAGAAAAAAAGCACTTTCAGCAATGAAAAGGTTAGGTTTAAAAACAATTCATAAACAAGGAACTTATGGCAAAAAATCAAAATTAAAAGCCGAACATAAATTTATAGCACCTAATTTATTAAAACAAGCTAATAATACCATTAGTTTTAACGTTAATAAACCATTAGAAAAAATTGCTTTAAACATTAGTGAATTTAAAATTAATAATCAAAAACTATACTTGTGAGCATTTGTTGATTTTTATTCACGAAAAATATTACATCACCACTGATCTAAAAATCAAGAAAAATCACATCTTATAAAATCTTTAAAAGACATGTCTTTTAAATATAATTTGCATAATACGATTATTCATACTGATCGCGTAATACAGTTTCGAACTCATGATTATTGAAATTATGCTAAAAAAAATAATATTCAATTAAGCATGACAGATGGCTATGCTTCATATCAAAATGCAATTGTTGAAACTGTATTTAAAACTTTAAAAGTTGTTTATTTTAAAAGACAAAAATTCAAAAATAAAAATACCTTTTTATTACATATGAATCATGCTATTTGAAAATACAATAATACAAGATTTCATACAATAATTAAAAATACTCCAGAAAGAGTATTTCAATTACTTTTTCACTAGAGTATAATTATTGCAACTTAGGGGTGACCCTTTCACTATTAATGATTACTTTTGTTGTTTTATAAATAAAAGTTATTATATTGTATAATTAATTATATTTGAGAAATTAGATAGAAACTCAGGAGGAACCATTGTGGAAAATTTAGTAAGTGAAGAAATAATTGAAGAAACGTATTCAAAAATTAAAGATAAAATTAGTAAGACAAGTTTGATAAAAGCAGATAAACTTTCTTCATTTTCTGGTAATAATATATTTTTAAAGTTAGAAAATTTACAAAAAACAGGTAGTTTTAAAATTAGAGGCGCTTTAAATAAAATTCTTAATTTATCAAAGGAACAGCAAGCAAAGGGTTTAATTGCTGCTACTAAAGAATTTGGTGGTGCTAAATGTACTGTTAAACTTTGTGGTAATATGTTTGATGATGCAATGTCTGAAGCATTAAGACTTGAAAAAGAAGAAGGGTTAACGTTAGTTCATCCATATGATGATAATTTTGTTATTGCTGGTCAAGGTACAATTGGTTTGGAAATATATGAACAAATGAATGCAATGGGTAAAGAAATTGATTATTGTTTAGTTCCAATTGGTGGAGGAGGACTTTTAAGTGGTATTTCAATTTATTTAAAAAGTAAAAATCCAAATATTAAATCGGACTTCTCCCCACATGTACTTGTGGAGGGAATAATGAAACTGAATGAATTCAACAATGCTTTTCAAACTGAACAGCAATGTCTTGCATATATAGCAAATTTGAAAGAAAACAAATGTATTAGGTGTTTTAGTTTTAATTTGAATACTTCTGATTTAAAAAGAATGAGATGTTTAAAATGTAATCAAACATTTAGCATTCTCACAGGCACCATATTTTCAAGGTCACAAACATCTTTAACATCTTGGTTTTATCTTATCTTTAGATGAATAAACACCAAACATGGAATTCCATCAACAGATATTGCAAAATAATTGGGAGTGACTTTGAAAACTGCTTGAAGAATGACTCATAAAATCAGAACACGTATTGCAAAACAAAAACATCAATTTATTGTTGAAGGTACAGTGCAAATTGATGAAATGTATCTTTCACATATGGGTTTTAAAAAACAAGGAAGATCCTTGGTGAATAAAACCTTGATTGTTGGCATTTATCAAAAAACAACCAATAATTTAATTGTGAAAGTATTGAAAAACGCAAAGAGTAAAAATCTTTTGCAGTTTGCAAAAAACCACATTTCTTCAAAATGTCTTGTATATACTGATTCTTGAAAAGGATATTGCGATTTTAAATCAGTTTTCACTAAGCATGAAACAGTTAACCATCAAGATGGCTATGTTTCAAAAATTGGTGTAAATACCAACCAAATTGAATCAGTTTGAAAACATATAAGAATAACATTTAAAACACATATCAAAGTTGCAAAACATCATGTTCATTTATATGCTAAAGAAGCTGCATATAAATTCAACAAGATACCTAGTTTTGAAACTGTAATTCTATGTTTGATTTAAAAATGTGGGGAGAAGTCCGTAGATAGGCTTTTCTCAGCATTTATGTGATAAAATTAAAATAGTACATAAAGGGAGAAAAGCCTTATTATATTTAAGTAGTTAGGAGAATGAGTATGAAAAAACAAGAAATATTAAAACCAGTTATTAATAGTTCTTTAGTTGAAGATGATGTTAATGCTAAATCAAAAGAAAAACATAAATTTCTAAATTTTATTAAATCATATTTTAAAAACTGACGTAATCATTATAACCGTAATGTAATAGTTAATCCTGAAGATGCTCAATATGCAATTTTAATTTGTGATTTTACTAAACAGTTTAAAAAATTTAAAGCTGTTGATAATGCTATTATTAAAGTTAAAAAAGGTACTATTCATGGTTTTATTGGTCCAAATGGATCAGGCAAAACCACTACTATTAAATGTTTAATTAGCGCTATGGTTGAAACACACGGTGATTTAATTATTCATGGTAAGCGTTCATGAACAGTTGAAGCAAAAAAACAAGTTGGTTATATTCCAGAAGCTGCAAGATTTCCTAAACGAATTACTACTTATGATTATTTAATTTCAATGGGACAAATTAGCGGTTTGAAATATAAAGTTGCTAAGGAAAAGACAGAAATGATTTTAAAGGAATTAGATTTATGAAAGTTTAAAAAACGTAACCCTAATGCTTATTCTTCGGGTATGAAGAAAAAGGTGTTATTAGCACAATCACTATTAAATAATCCAGATGTCTTAATTTTAGATGAACCAGCCGCTAATCTTGATCCAACAGCGAGAACAGAATTGTTTAATGATTTAAGAAAACTTCGTGAGCAAGGTAAAACTGTTTTTATTTCATCACATATTTTATCTGAATTACAAAATTTAGCTGATGAAGTTACTGTTTTAAATTATAGTAAAGTTGTTTATACAGGATTGGTTAATAAAACTGATTCATTATATGAAATAAGTTCTAATAATGATAATAATAAATTAATGAAGTTATTAATAGATAAAAAATTTTCAGTAGATGTTAATGAAAATCGTTTATTGGTAAATATTAAAACTGAGGCACAAGTTGCAGAAGTATTAGCAATTGCTTTAAATGCTAATATTATCATTACTTATTTAAAACCATATACTGTTGATTTACAAACAATGTATGAACGAATTGTTATGGAAGCCAATGATAAAAATAAGAAGGGAGAAAAATAATGCCAATATTTCGTTATACTTTTAAAAAGATGATTGCTACTCCTTCAACTTGAATTATTTTTATTATAACTTTAATTTTTCTTGCCTTATCTTGGTCTTTAATTTCGTTATTTGTGGGTTCTGAAGCAATAAAACAATTAACTTATGATCAAGCATTAAATTTTTATGTACCACAATGAAAAGTATTATCATTCTCGGTACTTTTATCAATTATGATTTTTGTATTTATTTCAGTTAAAGCAACACAAGTTTTTCGTGATGAAATTGATGATGGTACTTTATTGATTTTAGTATCAAAACCAGTTAGTAGAACTAGAATTTGGACTGAAAAGTTATTATCTTTACAAGTGGTAATTATTTTATATTTATTTTTATCTATTTTTATTGCTAGTTTTGTCATTACTATTCCTGGCATTGGTAGTTCAACTATTTATAGTGCGGTATTTCCTTATTTATGAATTTTATTTGGTGTTGCTATTATTTTTGATTTAATTATTTCTTCAATTGCTATTTTATTTTCATTAATTTTAAATGCTAAGGCTTTAGTTGCAATTATGATTGGAATGGCTGCTTTATTCAGTATTTTTGCGACATTAATTAATCGTTTAGTAACATTTGATCCTACATATTATGTTGTTTCACAGTCATTAGCAGTTTATAATAATGTAAAAGCTAAATTAGATAAAACTGATATTGATTGAATTAATGATGTATATAGAAAAAACCCAACAACTACTATTGAATCTATTCAAAAGGCTATGTTTAGTATTTACGATACATATATTAAAGAAGTTAAGTATCCAAATAATTATGATTATCAAAAAGAACAAACAATAGTATTAGCAATTAAGAATGGTAGTACTATTACTCCACCAACTACTGATGCTCCTAAAGACTTAGTTACTCATATTTACAATATTAGTAATGCTTTTCGTCAATGAAAAGAACAAAGTTTTGAAGAATTAATGACAGGTAAAAAAGTTGGACTTGATAACCTTGGTTCCAAAAGATCAAATGGTGTTGGTAGCAATGATGTTGATTATTGAGTAAATCTTATGATTACGGGTTTAAATACATCTCTTTCTCAATCACAATATGATGCTCTTAATACTAAGACATCACAAGTTAAAGCAATGCGTTATTTAAATATTTTTTATCAATTAAAATATATTTGAGATGGAATATCGACTAAACAAGGTTCAATCTTTTCTTATCCAGAGGAGTATACTATGACAGCAGATCCTTATTTAGTTAGTTTTAATAAAGTTAACACAAATTATGAAGTTGATACCAATAAAGCAACTAATAGTAAAATTCTTAATTTTCCAGTTTTATTGACTGTCTATGTTTTGCTTGGTATTGGTTTATTTTGTTCTTCATGATTAGTATTTAATCGTAGAGATTTTACTTAGTAGTTTAAGTATTTTTTATATATTAAAGGCTTTTCTCCCTTTATGTACTATTTTAATTTTATCACATAAATGCTGAGAAAAGCCTATCTACGGACTTCTCCCCACATTTTTAAATCAAACATAGAATTACAGTTTCAAAACTAGGTATCTTGTTGAATTTATATGCAGCTTCTTTAGCATATAAATGAACATGATGTTTTGCAACTTTGATATGTGTTTTAAATGTTCTTCTTATATGTTTTCAAAATGATTCAATTTGGTTGGTATTTACACCAATTTTTGAAACATAGCCATCTTGATGGTTAACTGTTTCATGCTTAGTGAAAACTGATTTAAAATCGCAATATCCTTTTCAAGAATCAGTATATACAAGACATTTTGAAGAAATGTGGTTTTTTGCAAACTGCAAAAGATTTTTACTCTTTGCGTTTTTCAATACTTTCACAATTAAATTATTGGTTGTTTTTTGATAAATGCCAACAATCAAGGTTTTATTCACCAAGGATCTTCCTTGTTTTTTAAAACCCATATGTGAAAGATACATTTCATCAATTTGCACTGTACCTTCAACAATAAATTGAGGTTTTTGTTTTGCAATACGTGTTCTGATTTTATGAGTCATTCTTCAAGCAGTTTTCAAAGTCACTCCCAATTCTTTTGCAATATCTGTTGATGGAATTCCATGTTTGGTGTTTATTCATCTAAAGATAAGATAAAACCAAGATGTTAAAGATGTTTGTGACCTTGAAAATATGGTGCCTGTGAGAATGCTAAATGTTTGATTACATTTTAAACATCTCATTCTTTTTAAATCAGAAGTATTCAAATTAAAATTAAAACACCTAATACATTTGTTTTCTTTCAAATTTGCTATATATGCAAGACATTGCTGTTCAGTTTGAAAAGCATTGTTGAATTCATTCAGTTTCATTATTCCCTCCACAAGTACATGTGGGGAGAAGTCCGATATTAAATTTCAAACCTCATTATTTAAATGATGTAAAATTATTATTATAATATAGAGCAAATTAATGATAAGGGTGAAATTATGAAAATTAGTGGATTTAAAATTAATAATAGAGCAAATCCACATAAAATTAGTAATTTTTTTGCTACTAAAAAATGATATTTATTAGCATTAATGATTATTATTCCAGCAGTATTGCAACAAATATTATCAGCATCAATGAATTTACTAGATAATATTATGGTTGGAGAATTAAAGGATAGTTTTATTAGTGATTTAAAGCCAATGAATAATCATATTAGGGATATTTTTACTTCATTAGGACTTTGAGATAATTGAAGTTGATGAAAAGATAATGGTTTAGAACATTTTTATCATTTGCAATATTCAGCAGGACAAATTGCTGTTTCGGGAGTTACTGCTTCTAATCAAATTTTTGTTATTATTTATGCCGTTATGGGAGGTTTTATCAACGGTGTTAGTATTTTTGGTGCTCAATTTTATGGAGCTGGAAGATATGGTTCTTTAAGACAAACAGTAAGAATGAGAATTATTTTTGGATTTTTAATTGGAGTAATAGTTATTATTTTATCTTATACAGTAGGTGAATATTTAATTTCTTATACTACTAGTCCTAGTAGTGCATTGGATAAATTTAATCAATTATGTGCTGCTAAAGGATTAACTCTTAATGATATTAATGAGTTAAAGGACATTTTAAATTATAATCATCCTTTTAGTGAAAATTCACTTATTGATTTTATGAATATTCATAATATTGATAAAAATGATCCCCAATTTGTACAAATTATTTTACGTTATTATGAATTTCATTCAGCATCTTTAGCAACAGCACAAGGTATTGATTATAATCAATGAATTGTTTTTTCTTATCCATTGTTAGGAATAAACTTTGCTTTTGTTTCAGTATTTCGCGAAACAAAACGTGGTTATATTTCATTAATATTAACTTTTGTTTCAGTATTTATTAACTTTTTATTAAATTTACGGACTTCTCCCCACATGTACTTGTGGAGGGAATAATGAAACTGAATGAATTCAACAATGCTTTTCAAACTGAACAGCAATGTCTTGCATATATAGCAAATTTGAAAGAAAACAAATGTATTAGGTGTTTTAGTTTTAATTTGAATACTTCTGATTTAAAAAGAATGAGATGTTTAAAATGTAATCAAACATTTAGCATTCTCACAGGCACCATATTTTCAAGGTCACAAACATCTTTAACATCTTGGTTTTATCTTATCTTTAGATGAATAAACACCAAACATGGAATTCCATCAACAGATATTGCAAAAGAATTGGGAGTGACTTTGAAAACTGCTTGAAGAATGACTCATAAAATCAGAACACGTATTGCAAAACAAAAACCTCAATTTATTGTTGAAGGTACAGTGCAAATTGATGAAATGTATCTTTCACATATGGGTTTTAAAAAACAAGGAAGATCCTTGGTGAATAAAACCTTGATTGTTGGCATTTATCAAAAAACAACCAATAATTTAATTGTGAAAGTATTGAAAAACGCAAAGAGTAAAAATCTTTTGCAGTTTGCAAAAAACCACATTTCTTCAAAATGTCTTGTATATACTGATTCTTGAAAAGGATATTGCGATTTTAAATCAGTTTTCACTAAGCATGAAACAGTTAACCATCAAGATGGCTATGTTTCAAAAATTGGTGTAAATACCAACCAAATTGAATCAGTTTGAAAACATATAAGAAGAACATTTAAAACACATATCAAAGTTGCAAAACATCATGTTCATTTATATGCTAAAGAAGCTGCATATAAATTCAACAAGATACCTAGTTTTGAAACTGTAATTCTATGTTTGATTTAAAAATGTGGGGAGAAGTCCGTAGATAGGCTTTTCTCAGCATTTATGTGATAAAATTAAAATAGTACATAAAGGGAGAAAAGCCTAAATTTATTATTAATTAATGGTATTGGTGTAGTTACAGGAATTGGAGCACGAGGTTCAGCAGTTGCTACTTTAACAGCGAGAATTGCTCAGTTGGCATTAATTAGTGGTTTTATTATATGAAAGAAATATGAATTTCAACCAAAAGTTTTGAAAATGTTTAAGATTAGGGGTGATTTATTTAAAAAAATTATAATTAAAACATGGCCATTAATGTTAAATGATTTATTATTTGCAGTTGCTACGACAATGATTATTAGATTAATTTCGCAATGAAGCTTTGAAGCATTAAGTGGTTCGGCAATTGCTTCCACGATTAATACCATGTTCTATACTTTATATATTGGATTTGGTATTGCTTCTTCGGTGTTAATTGCCAATCGTTTAGGTGCCGATGATTTGATTGGTGCTAAATATAATGCTAAACATTTAATTAGGTTAGGCTTTTTTGTATCATTATTTTTTGCTAGCTTATTAGTTTTATCTTCATTTTTTTTACCACAATTATTATTTAATGCAACAACAGAAGCCTTACGAATTTCTAGTTGAATGATGCGTGTTGATGCTATAGTTTTTAGTGCTTATACTATTTTGTATACTTGTATTTATGCATTTCGTGCTGGTGGCTTAGCAATTACTGTTTTACTTGTTGATAGTTGTTTTACTTGGTGTTTTTCAATATTAATTTTATTTATTGAGGTACATTATAGTCCTTTAGATATTGTTTATATTTATGCTATTATGCGTTCTTGTGATGTTCTTAAGATGATTATTTCTTTATTTATTTATCATCGTGATAAATGAGTAAGAAATTTAGCAAGTAGTATGAATAAAGTATATCCAGAATCTCCACCAGTAATTGATATACCAAAAGCAAAAGATAAAGTTGATATTGCTAATTTCTAAAGATTGAAAATTTCTTTAATATATAATTTAAATAAACGCCTTTTATGGCGTTTATTTAAATATGTTTAATTTTTAAAATTTTACTATTCTTGAATTACTTGGCTTTATTCTTTGCTTATAATTTTTTGTTGGAATATCATTTTCATATTTACGTAGTGTTTGTTCTCAAGGGATGTCCTTTTCTTTTTGTTTATTAATGGGGTTAGATATTTGTAGTTTTGGTTGCATTTTAGAGGTACTGAAATATCTGAATTTAAAGAATCTGTTGATGTGGATTTTGAATTAAAACCTTCATCACTACTGTTAGATAATAATTGATTTTCCAAATCACAAATTTTTTCACTAAGTTGAAATATTTCTGATTCAAATTGTTCAACCATTTGTTCATTGACTTCGACAATTGTTTCTTTTTCTTGCTGTTCTTTTTGATTTAATAAATCAATTAATAAATTATTGTTATTATTTAACAAATTATTTTTATCTTCTAATAATTTGTTTTCATGTTCAGTTATTTGATTAATATTAGTTATTAAATTTGCATATTCTGTTTGTTTTTCAATATAATTTGAATTTAAAATATTAATTTTTTGTTGATTATTTAATTTTGTTTTTTAAATAATTCACAATTTATTTCTTCTGTTTCAATTAAATTATTAATACTTTTATTTTTATTTATTTTTCCAAATGAAAAAAGATTAATAAAAAAATTTTTAATTTTGTTAATTTTTTGTTACTTTAATTTATAGATTTGAATATTAAATTGAAATACTTTATCTTCTATTTCTTTATTTTGTTTAACGGACTTCTCCCCACATGTACTTGTGGAGGGAATAATGAAACTGAATGAATTCAAAAATGCTTTTCAAACTGAACAGCAATGTCTTGCATATATAGCAAATTTGAAAGAAAACAAATGTATTAGGTGTTTTAGTTTTAATTTGAATACTTCTGATTTAAAAAGAATGAGATGTTTAAAATGTAATCAAACATTTAGCATTCTCACAGGCACCATATTTTCAAGGTCACAAACATCTTTAACATCTTGGTTTTATCTTATCTTTAGATGAATAAACACCAAACATGGAATTCCATCAACAGATATTGCAAAAGAATTGGGAGTGAATTTGAAAACTGCTTGAAGAATGACTCATAAAATCAGAACACGTATTGCAAAACAAAAACCTCAATTTATTGTTGAAGGTACAGTGCAAATTGATGAAATGTATCTTTCACATATGGGTTTTAAAAAACAAGGAAGATCCTTGGTGAATAAAACCTTGATTGTTGGCATTTATCAAAAAACAACCAATAATTTAATTGTGAAAGTATTGAAAAACGCAAAGAGTAAAAATCTTTTGCAGTTTGCAAAAAACCACATTTCTTCAAAATGTCTTGTATATACTGATTCTTGAAAAGGATATTGCGATTTTAAATCAGTTTTCACTAAGCATGAAACAGTTAACCATCAAGATGGCTATGTTTCAAAAATTGGTGTAAATACCAACCAAATTGAATCAGTTTGAAAACATATAAGAAGAACATTTAAAACACATATCAAAGTTGCAAAACATCATGTTCATTTATATGCTAAAGAAGCTGCATATAAATTCAACAAGATACCTAGTTTTGAAACTGTAATTCTATGTTTGATTTAAAAATGTGGGGAGAAGTCCGTAGATAGGCTTTTCTCAGCATTTATGTGATAAAATTAAAATAGTACATAAAGGGAGAAAAGTCTTGTTTAATTCAAAATTGAATAGTTTTTTGATAATTATTAATTTTTTTTTCAATTTTCTCACTTTTTTCAATAAGTTTTATTTTTTCTGCTTTTAAATTTAGTAGTTGTTTTTTAATTTTTTCTATAGTTTCATAATTTATTAAAGGACTTCTCCCCACATGTACTTGTGGAGGGAATAATGAAACTGAATGAATTCAACAATGCTTTTCAAACTGAACAGCAATGTCTTGCATATATAGCAAATTTGAAAGAAAACAAATGTATTAGGTGTTTTAGTTTTAATTTGAATACTTCTGATTTAAAAAGAATGAGATGTTTAAAATGTAATCAAACATTTAGCATTCTCACAGGCACCATATTTTCAAGGTCACAAACATCTTTAACATCTTGGTTTTATCTTATCTTTAGATGAATAAACACCAAACATGGAATTCCATCAACAGATATTGCAAAAGAATTGGGAGTGACTTTGAAAACTGCTTGAAGAATGACTCATAAAATCAGAACACGTATTGCAAAACAAAAACCTCAATTTATTGTTGAAGGTACAGTGCAAATTGATGAAATGTATCTTTCACATATGGGTTTTAAAAAACAAGGAAGATCCTTGGTGAATAAAACCTTGATTGTTGGCATTTATCAAAAAACAACCAATAATTTAATTGTGAAAGTATTGAAAAACGCAAAGAGTAAAAATCTTTTGCAGTTTGCAAAAAACCACATTTCTTCAAAATGTCTTGTATATACTGATTCTTGAAAAGGATATTGCGATTTTAAATCATTTTTCACTAAGCATGAAACAGTTAACCATCAAGATGGCTATGTTTCAAAAATTGGTGTAAATACCAACCAAATTGAATCAGTTTGAAAACATATAAGAAGAACATTTAAAACACATATCAAAGTTGCAAAACATCATGTTCATTTATATGCTAAAGAAGCTGCATATAAATTCAACAAGATACCTAGTTTTGAAACTGTAATTCTATGTTTGATTTAAAAATGTGGGGAGAAGTCCGTAGATAGGCTTTTCTCAGCATTTATGTGATAAAATT
Source organism: Spiroplasma endosymbiont of Apeira syringaria (assembly GCF_964020205.1). Classification (NCBI taxonomy): domain Bacteria; kingdom Bacillati; phylum Mycoplasmatota; class Mollicutes; order Entomoplasmatales; family Spiroplasmataceae; genus Spiroplasma; species Spiroplasma endosymbiont of Apeira syringaria. The sequence continues at coordinate 456,527 of NZ_OZ026543.1, read as the reverse complement.
AAAATAGTACATAAAGGGAGAAAAGCCTTTATTAAATAAGTTTTGTTAGTAAATAATTGCTCTTTTTTAATTGTTTTCATTTTGTCCCCCTTTTAAAATAAAAACCTATTTGTTAAAAAATAAAACAATAGGTCAAAAACTATATTTTAGATTACAAGTATTATATCTAATATTTTTTTATAAACGAAAAATTACTTTATTTTTAATATTTATTATAATAAATTATTTTAGTAATAAAATGAAATATTAAATTTTATTAAAATCAATATTTGTGATATTATTATTAATAATTTAATATATGTTCATTACTAATATAAGTATTTTTTATTTATATTAGTTTTTTATTAAATTATGGCTTTTCTCCCTTTATGTACTATTTTAATTTTATCACATAAATGCTGAGAAAAGCCTATCTACGGACTTCTCCCCACATTTTTAAATCAAACATAGAATTACAGTTTCAAAACTAGGTATCTTGTTGAATTTATATGCAGCTTCTTTAGCATATAAATGAACATGATGTTTTGCAACTTTGATATGTGTTTTAAATGTTCTTCTTATATGTTTTCAAACTGATTCAATTTGGTTGGTATTTACACCAATTTTTGAAACATAGCCATCTTGATGGTTAACTGTTTCATGCTTAGTGAAAACTGATTTAAAATCGCAATATCCTTTTCAAGAATCAGTATATACAAGACATTTTGAAGAAATGTGGTTTTTTGCAAACTGCAAAAGATTTTTACTCTTTGCGTTTTTCAATACTTTCACAATTAAATTATTGGTTGTTTTTTGATAAATGCCAACAATCAAGGTTTTATTCACCAAGGATCTTCCTTGTTTTTTAAAACCCATATGTGAAAGATACATTTCATCAATTTGCACTGTACCTTCAACAATAAATTGAGGTTTTTGTTTTGCAATACGTGTTCTGATTTTATGAGTCATTCTTCAAGCAGTTTTCAAAGTCACTCCCAATTCTTTTGCAATATCTGTTGATGGAATTCCATGTTTGGTGTTTATTCATCTAAAGATAAGATAAAACCAAGATGTTAAAGATGTTTGTGACCTTGAAAATATGGTGCCTGTGAGAATGCTAAATGTTTGATTACATTTTAAACATCTCATTCTTTTTAAATCAGAAGTATTCAAATTAAAATTAAAACACCTAATACATTTGTTTTCTTTCAAATTTGCTATATATGCAAGACATTGCTGTTCAGTTTGAAAAGCATTGTTGAATTCATTCAGTTTCATTATTCCCTCCACAAGTACATGTGGGGAGAAGTCCGTATTAAATTTATTGGTATTGAAGCACTAAATGTTGATTCTTATAATCAAGCTTTAAAACAAGGAAAACCATTTAAAATTCAAGGTAAAAGTTCAATTGCTGATGGAATTGCTGTTAAACAAACAGGGGAATTAACATTTAATATTTTAAAGAAAAATGTTGATAAAGTTATTACTGTTAGCGAAGAAGAAATTGCACAAGCAATGTTATTTTTATTAGAAAAATGTAAAATTGTAACTGAAGGTAGTGGTGCTGTTAGTGTTGCTGCTATTCTTTCTGGTAAATTAGATAAAATCATTGGTAAAGATAAAAATGTTGTTTGTGTAATTAGTGGTGGCAATGTTGATATTACTACATTAGGAACAATTATTAATAGTGCCTTAATTAGTTCACATCGACGAGTTCCTTTTTCAGTTAACGGTAAAATTAATAATAGTACTATTAGCGAAATTATTAATATTATTACTAAAAATGGTGCTTCTATTTATAAAATTCACAGTACATTTGATCGTAATAAATTAGATATTAGTAATTTTAGTATTTTTATAGTTATGGATACATCAGATGAATTTCAAAAAAATAAAATTTTTGCTGAGATTAGAGCATCAAGTTCTAACTTTACATTATTAGCTAAATAATTTTTGAATTTGGTATTTATTAACTGACTTCTCCCCACATGTACTTGTGGAGGGAATAATGAAACTGAATGAATTCAACAATGCTTTTCAAACTGAACAGCAATGTCTTGCATATATAGCAAATTTGAAAGAAAACAAATGTATTAGGTGTTTTAATTTTAATTTGAATACTTCTGATTTAAAAAGAATGAGATGTTTAAAATGTAATCAAACATTTAGCATTCTCACAGACACCATATTTTCAAGGTCACAAACATCTTTAACATCTTGGTTTTATCTTATCTTTAGATGAATAAACACCAAACATGGAATTCCATCAACAGATATTGCAAAAGAATTGGGAGTGACTTTGAAAACTGCTTGAAGAATGACTCATAAAATCAGAACACGTATTGCAAAACAAAAACCTCAATTTATTGTTGAAGGTACAGTGCAAATTGATGAAATGTATCTTTCACATATGGGTTTTAAAAAACAAGGAAGATCCTTGGTGAATAAAACCTTGATTGTTGGCATTTATCAAAAAACAACCAATAATTTAATTGTGAAAGTATTGAAAAACGCAAAGAGTAAAAATCTTTTGCAGTTTGCAAAAAACCACATTTCTTCAAAATGTCTTGTATATACTGATTCTTGAAAAGGATATTGCGATTTTAAATCAGTTTTCACTAAGCATGAAACAGTTAACCATCAAGATGGCTATGTTTCAAAAATTGGTGTAAATACCAACCAAATTGAATCAGTTTGAAAACATATAAGAAGAACATTTAAAACACATATCAAAGTTGCAAAACATCATGTTCATTTATATGCTAAAGAAGCTGCATATAAATTCAACAAGATACCTAGTTTTGAAACTGTAATTCTATGTTTGATTTAAAAATGTGGGGAGAAGTCCGTAGATAGGCTTTTCTCAGCATTTATGTGATAAAATTAAAATAGTACATAAAGGGAGAAAAGCCTTTATTAAAACAAAAATTTAGTTTAAAAATATCAATTATATAAAAAGAGACACTATTAATAGTGTCTCTTTTTAAAATAAATTATAGTTATTTTGCTTTTGCTAATTTAGTCATAATTTTAGATTTTTGACGAGCAGCTTTATTAATGTGATAAATGCCTTTAACAACAGCTTTATCAATTAAACTACATACTTCATTAACAAGTACTGTAGCATTTTCTGCTTTGTTTTTTATTGATATTTCAGCTTTTTTTAAAGCAGTTTTAACTTTAGATTTATAACTTTTATTAATTTCATTTATTTTTTGGTTTGTTTTAATTCTTTTAATTTGTGATGCAATGTTAGCCATTTTTTCTCCTTTTTTGTTTTGAACATGTTTTATAGATTAATTACAACAAAAATAATTATAACAAAAATCATAAATGTTGTATAATATTTTTTATTTTTTCAGTATAATTAATGTGTTAGCTTTTTGTTAATAGTATATTTTAATTTTTTTACACTTTTAATGTAAATTATTTGTTTAAAAACTTTAATGATAAATGTAGGTGTGGTAAATAAATGAGTTACTATTTTCGTAACCCTTATCAATTTTCTTACCATAGTATTGGTAGGATTAGAACAAGATTAAAATTGCAAGACTTAAATGATATCCAATTACGTGAATATTGTTTAAAATTGATTAATGAGTCTTATGATATTGAAGAGACAAAAAGTTTTAAATATATTAGAGTAAATAAAACACATCTTTATTTTGTAATTAAAAAAGATGTTAATTTAATTTTAACAATTTCACCGATGAGTCCAACTAAACTATTAGCAGTAATCGAGGAAAATTTATAAATCAAAAAAAGAGGAATAAAAAATGGGAAATTTATCTAGTCAATGATGAATGTTAGCGCTTATAGGAGTAGTTTTAATAATTTTTATTTTTACAACCATTTCAGCAAAAAAGAAGAAAAAAGAAGAGAAAAAACAACGTCAAAAAGAAGTAAAAAATATTATTAAATCCTTTATGCGTGATGAATTAAAATTGCAACATAAAACAGTAGAATTTGAACAAGTAGTTTCACGTAGTAGTAAAGAATATCGCTATCGTGATGTTTTTGATGTAATTGTAAAATTATATGATTCTAAGAAAAATGATTTATTTGCAACTAAAGCATTTGAGGTAGAAGGATTTACTAAGCAATTATCAAAGAAAGAATTTGAAACAATTTGAAAAGTAAATTGTGAATTGGATTTAGAAGAAACACTTAAGAAAATTGAAATGTCAAAAAAACGTAGTGGTAAAATTAAAATAAAAAGAAAGACAGCAGAAGAAAAAACAGCAATTAAAAAAGAAAATGAAGCCGTTAAACTTGCAATTGAAGAAGAACGTTTACAAAATAAAGAAAATAAAAAACGTGCTAAAAATTTAGAAAAACCTAAAATTGCAATTCATGATAAATTTTCTGGATGAAAAGATAAATAAATCTTTATTTTTAAGTAGGCAATTGGGTGATATGTAATGAAAATTTATAAAGATGATTATAAGCATTTCCGTATTTGTCGAAAACTTTCATGATTTTTAAATGCAAAAAATTATGCTTTAGCTAAGCATTTAATTGAAGAGAAAAAGATAATAAATTTTGTTGAACTAACGCATACTAAAACAAGTAGTAAATTTAAATCTAATTTAATTACTATTTCTGATTTAGATGATGATACATTTGAAAATAATTATAATGAAGAAGATGATTCTGAATTTTATCTTGGTGAAACAATTGCAGATGGTATTGAAACTGGGCACTATGCTCAAGAATATTTTAAAGTAAAATATTCTTATTTTAATTTTGAGTCTGAACCAGGTAATAATGTCATAGAAATTATTAATAATAAAGAGTATGATGTTTTATTTGAACCAAGATTTGAATATCAGGGCTGTGTTACTAAGTGTGATATTTTAAAACGAAATAATGATGGTTGGGATTTAATTGAAGTAAAAGCAGTAACTTGAGTTAAAGAAGAACATATGTGAGATTTACTTTATCAGTATGATATTTTAACCAAATGTGGAATTAAAGTAGTTAATACTTATATTATGTATTTAAATAATAATTATGTTAATAAAGAAAAAATAGATTTAAATGAATTATTTATTGTTAATGGATCAACTTGGCAAAAAAGTCCTAATACTAAAAAAAGTTTTAGTCTTTTTGAATCAATTCAAGATGAAATTTTAAATAATAATTTTAAATTACAATATGAAAATATTAAGAATATTATTAAAATTAGTGATATTGATGAAATAGTTAAATTATTAACTTTACCTTATTGTCATGAAAATAGTAATCAATTTTGTCCTCATATTTTTAAATATTTTTCTATTCATAATACTATTTTTGAATTATATCGTTTAAGAAAAACTAAGAAAGCATTGTGATATTATGAAGAAGATTTGTTAGAAATTAATGATGAAAGATTATTACCATTTTTAACAAAGTCTAATTTACATTTAAGACAATATGATGTAATTAAAAATGGTGAAAAATTAATTGATGGCAATAAATTTGTTGATTTAAAAATTGAATACAAAAAGTACCAATATCCAATTTATATGTATGATTTTGAGACTATGAAATCTGCAATACCTAAGTTTAAAAATAGTAAACCATATCAACAAATTCCTTTTCAATATTCTGTCCATGTATTATTGGCACCAGATTTTGATTTTAAAACTTATAAATCAATTAAACATTATGAATTTTTAGCAGATGGAAATGATGATCCAAGAGAAATGTTAACAAAAAAATTATGTCATGATTTAATTAATATTCATGGTAAGGGTACGTATGTTGCTTATAATCAATCATTTGAAAAATCTGTTCTTAAAAAATTAGCTTATTATTATCCTCAATATAAAAATAAATTATCATTAATCCATGATGGTACTATTGATTTACAAGATTTTTTTAAAGAATTTAAAATTTATAAAGAACAGTTTTATGGTTCTCTTTCAATTAAAAAAACTTTACCAGCATTTGAACCTTCCTTTTCTTATGAAGGATTAGTTATTAAAAAAGGAGATATGGCATCAGAAGTTTTTCGTAGAAGAGTTGAAAATAACATTAGTTTAACTAATTGAATTCATAATTTTCGTGAAAATATGTTAAAATATTGTGCTCAAGATACTTTAGGTATGGTAGTATTATTCTGACATGTAAAAAATATTATTGAAATGTACAAAGCAAAAATTGAGGGCGAAAATTATGAAAAAATTTAAAATTTTATTTATGGGTTCTTCTTTTTTTTCTGAAAATATTTTAAAAACATTGTTAATAACAATGAAAAATGAAGTTGAAATAGTTGGTGTTGTTTGTCAGCCAGATCGTAAAATTGGTCGTAAACAAGAAGTTGTTCCTTTAGCAATTAAACAATTGGCAGAAGAATATCAAATCACTGTTTTCCAACCAGAAAATATTATTGAAAGTTTAAAAAGTTTACAATTATTAAATATTGATGTTATTCTTACTTGTGCTTATGGTCAATTTTTACCAAAAGCAATTTTAAATTTACCAAAATATAAATGTTTAAATATTCATGCTTCATTATTACCATCATTGCGTGGTGGTGCCCCTATTCAATGAGCAATTATTAATGGATTACAAACTACTGGTATTACATTAATGAAAATGGTAAGTAAAATGGATGCAGGAGCAATTTATGTTCAAGAACAAGTTTCAATTGGTATTGAGGATACATATACTTCTTTAGTTAATAAGTTGATAACTTTAGCACAAAATATGTTAATAAAATATTTATTAAAAATCATTAATAATGAAATACAAGAGCAAGAACAAGATGAAAATAAAGTAACTTTTGGTTTAAATATTAAAAGAAGTGATGAAAAAATTAATTGAAATCTTTCAGCACAATTAATTTCATGTCATGTTCGTGGATTGTATAATACACCAATCGCTTATACTACATTGAATGATAATATATACAAAATTCATCAAGTAACAGTAACTAATGAATTATCAAATGCTCTGCCAGGAACAATTGTTGCAATAAATAAATTAGGTATTATTGTTGCCACTAAAACTAATAACATAGTAATTAAGGTTATTCAACCAGCAGGTAAAAAAGAAATTATAGCAGCTTGTTACTATGGTTCTAAAATTAATCCAATTGCAATTGGTTTTATCTTTAAATAGTAATAAAAAAATAACTAATATTTTTTGGTAATCTAGGAGGAAAAGATGTATCGTTTTCGCTCAATTAAATATCTAGCAATGACTGGTATTATTACTGGTTTATTAGTAACAATTGGTTATTGTTCAACTTTTCTTTTTGGTTGAGCAATTACTAGTTTATTTGGTGGAAATTCTACTTTGCAATTATTTGATGCTGTTTTTATTCCGTTTTGTGCTTTTTTTGAAGGGCCAATGCTGTTATTTGCAGGACCAATTGCGGGTGGCATTTTTGATTTAATTAGTGGTGTTAAAATTGTGTTTATTCCTATTACAATTTTTATTAGAATTTTAATGTTTTTTGTTATTAAGTTATTAATTAATAAATCTTGATGAAGTACTATTTATACTTTCTTTTTTGCTGGTATTTTATTACTTATTTACCCATTGTCTTATTTAGTAATTTATCAAGATTATGCTATTACAGTTAATGAATTAATTACTGATAGTATTCAAGCTATCTTTGCTTATTTTGTTGCTATTCCACTTTATTATGCTCTTAGTAAAAATAAGATTAGATCAAATTATAGTTTTTGAAATGATCAAGAATTTGATTATTTAAAAAATAAAAAAATAACTGTTTTAGAATAGTTTACTTATTATCAATTATTGATATCTAATATAGACAATATGGTATAATTTTATAAACTTAATATAAGTTTATACCCATTTACTTAAGTTTTAAGGTAAAGGGTTTTTAATTAAAATAAGGAGAAAAAGGTTTTATGAATAAAAAAATTAAAAAAAGTTTTAAAAAATATCTAAGTTAAAAAAAGTAATTAAAAATCATATAATCGATCCAACACCATCTGAAACAGTTATTGCAACTACTGTTCTTTCTGCTGCTGCTATTAGTGGTATTATAATTGGAGCTGGTGGTGCACCCGTTATTGCTCCTGTGCTTGCTGGTAGTATTATTGCGGTGGGAACGGTTTCTGCTATGACATATATAGTAGAAAAAATAAATGAATCAGAAAATAATAGTGTTATTGAAGGTAGTAAATCTCAAACAAAGAGATTAACATCAGTAATATAGATAAATTAATATCATGAAATGTTACTTTTAATATTTAATTAATAATAAAAAAATGAATAATTATTATATTCATTTTTTATTTTAAATAATAGTTAGCGTATATTCATTATTAAATTGAATTTCACCAATTGAAAATTTTACTTTAATAACATCACCTTTTGAAAAATAAGTTCCATCATTTACGGATTTACTTACTTTAACTTTAAAGTGGTCACCTTGTTTCATAAGATCAGCAATTCTTTCTCCTAAAGAATAAATTGGACTTTTTAGATAGTTTGTTAAATCTGTATCAACTAATAATTTTGATTTAGGTTGTCCAATTTTAAATTCTGGAATATCATTAAAGTTGGAATGGCAACCTTTTTTAGGACTATTTTTTGGTAGACATTTGTTTTTGATAATTAACTGGAGTTAAGTAGTTTAAAGTGCTGTGAATTCTTATGTTGTTATATCAATTGATGTAATCAAATAATTCTAATTTTAATTTGATTAATGATGTAAAATTTTTATCATTAATAAATTCGTTTTTGAAAGTTTTAAAGGTTGCTTCAGCAACAGCGTTATCATAAGGACAACCTTTTTTGCTTAAAGAGCGATTAATATTGAATGCTAGTAAAAGTTTATCAATAATTTTATTATTAAATTCATTACCGCGATCACTATGAAATATTTGAATATCTTTTAAAAAGCGATTTGAGTGCATAAATGCTTGATATACTAATGATGCATCTTTTTTAGTACCTACACTATGTCCAATTATTTCGCGGTTAAATAGGTCAATTAATAAACAAATATAGTTTCACTTACCATTTACTTGAACATAAGTTAAATCACTAACAATAACTTCATTTTTAACTCTATTATTAAAGTTTCTATCAACAAGATTGTTTATTGGACTATCGTTAACTTTGTTATTATGATTTTTGTATGATAATTTAGTGTATTTTGATATTAAATTATGTTTATTCATAATTTCTTTAATTTTTCGTCTTGATAAATAAATTTCTTGGTTTTCTAGAATGACTTTTAATCTTCTAGTACCATAAACTTCTTTATTTTCTTTAAAAGCACTAATAACAGCTTCATCATAAATATTATTTTTGATTTTATTTTCTTTTTTCTTTAAATTAAAATAATATGTTGATTTAGAGATTTTTAAAAAATGACACATTGTGCGAATTTTATATTTAACTTTATTTTTGACAATAATTTCTATTTTCTGCCTATTATTAGTGCTGCTTGCTTTAAAATATCATTTTCCATTCTTAATTGTTTTAATTCTTTTCTTAATTTAATTAATTCATTTTCTTCAACAGAACGATTATCTTTAGTTTTAAAACTACCTGAATTAGTAAATTGCTTAATTCAATTGTAAGTAGCTGCTCTTGTAACATTATATTCTTTAACAAGGCAAGATACTGATTTGCCACTTTGATATAAAGCTACTATTTGTTTTTTAAATTCATCGGTATATGAGTTAATATTGGCCATAATTATAGTTCCTTTCTTTGTTCACTTGTCTACGTAATTAGTGTCCAATAAAGTGTAACCCATCCAATTATCATAATAAAGTCAATGATAGTCAAATAACCAATCTTGTTAATAGAAACTTTAATAATAGAGTTAAAAATGAAGTTATTGTTAGTGATTTAACTTATGTTCAAGTAAATGGTAAGTGAAACTATATTTGTTTATTAATTGACCTATTTAACCGCGAAATAATTGGACATAGTGTAGGTACTAAAAAAGATGCATCATTAGTATATCAAGCATTTATGCACTCAAATCGCTGTTTAAAAGATATTCAAATATTTCATAGTGATCGCGGTAATGAATTTAATAATAAAATTATTGATAAACTTTTACTAGCATTCAATATTAATCGCTCTTTAAGCAAAAAAGGTTGTCCTTATGATAACGCTGTTGCTGAAGCAACCTTTAAAACTTTCAAAACCGAATTTATTAATGATAAAAATTTTACATCATTAATCCAATTAAAATTAGAATTATTTGATTACATCAATTGATATAACAACATAAGAATTCACGGCACTTTAAACTACTTAACTCCAGTTAATTATCAAAAACAAATGTCTACCAAAAAATAGTCCTAAAAAGGGTTGCCATTCCAAATTTTACATCATTAATCCAATTAAAATTAGAATTATTTGATTACATCAATTGATATAACAACATAAGAATTCACAGCACTTTAAACTACTTAACTCCAGTTAATTATCAAAAACAAATGTCTACCAAAAAATAGTCCTAAAAAAGGTTGCCATTCCAAATTTTTGAATGATAATTTAGTGTATTTTGATATTAAATTATGTTTATTCATAATTTCTTTAATTTTTCGTCTTGATAAATAAATTTCTTGGTTTTCTAGAATGACTTTTAATCTTCTAGTACCATAAACTTCTTTATTTTTTTTAAAAGCACTAATAACAGCTTCATCATAAATATTATTTTTGATTTTATTTTCTTTTTTCTTTAAATTAAAATAATATGTTGATTTAGAGAGTTTTAAAAAATGACACATTGTGCGAATTTTATATTTAGATTTATTATTTGCAATAATCTCTACTTTCTGCCTATTATTAGTGCTGCTTGCTTTAAAATATCATTTTCCATTCTTAATTGTTTTAATTCTTTTCTTAATTTAATTAATTCATTTTCTTCAACAGAACGATTATCTTTAGTTTTAAAACTACCTGAATTAGTAAATTGCTTAATTCAATTGTAAGTAGCTGCTCTTGTAACATTATATTCTTTAGCAAGGCAAGATACTGATTTGCCACTTTGATATAAAGCTACTATTTGTTTTTTAAATTCATCGGTATATGAGTTAATATTGGCCATAATTATAGTTCCTTTCTTTGTTCACTTGTCTACGTAATTAGTGTCCAATAAAGTGTAACCCATCCATATAAAAGAAGAATTTATGAATATTTTGATGAAAAATTACAAAAATTAGTTCGTGTTTGTTTAGTTGATGAAAAAAATTGAACTTCCAAAATATAAAAGAATTGGTGAAGATATCGAAGATACTATTATTGAAAATTTTGCTGATGGAAAAAGATATCGTGATATTTGTGCGATTTGTAAAAAGGCAGGTATTAGTGTTAGTAGCGTTCATAGAGTTTTTAAAAATTTAGAAATAAATGAAGCAAATCCAGTAAAAGTAAAATTGGAAAAAAATCAACCTATTTTTGTAGCAATTGATGATGGACATCGAAAATTTTGAGATTTTAAACGTAAAGGTACAAAACACTCTATGAGATTAATAGTAACATATACAGATAATATTAATCATAAAGTACAAAATAAAAGAGTAAAAGCAATTATAAGAAAAACAAGAACTCCAATTGGAGTTAAAAAAACTGCTGAATTTGTTAAAGAACATTGTCAAAAATTTTATGAAAATATTGAACAAGCAAAAATTATTATTTGTGGTGATAGTGCAGGATGAATTAAAGAAGTTGCTGATTATTTAGGTGCACAGTTTGTTTTAGATAAATTTCATTTAATTAGAACATTATATCTTGGAATAATGGCTGGAAATAAAGAAAAATATTTAGAAGAATATAATCATTGTAAATATTTAATTAATAATGGTCAATATGAACAATTAATTAACTATTTATATAATCAATTAGATAATCATAAAAAATTTAAAAAAACAATACTTTAAAAATAATAAAGAAGGTATTGAAAATCAAGGTGCAAAATCAAATATTGGTTGCTTTACTGAAACTAATATTTGACATGTTTTAAAAGAAATGCTTGGTAATAGAACATATAATATTTTAATTTATATTAAAATGGTTATTTTTAAATGTAATAAGATAAATTTAGAAACATAATTTTAATGAATGTAATAATTATTGATTATTTCACAATTTTGAATAGCATCTCAAAAATTATTATTTTTTAATTTTGTTTTGAAACCAATAATGAAAAAAGTTAATGATATAGTTATAAAAAATAAAATTGGAAGTAAAAATAAAACCAAAAAAATGCCACTTCGTAATTCAGTTCATTCATAAAAATTTTCTTTAATATGATGAGTTCCAAAATTATAAAAATATTTTGCAGAATGCTCTATGATAAAACTTAATTGAAAGTGTTTTAACATATAAAATCCATCAATACAATTTAATTTTTTGTTTAAATAAAAAAGATTAAAATGACTAAAATCTATTAATATTAATCCTATAATTAAAGTTAAAATAGTAAAAATCAATAATAATACAGTTAATAACTGTAATTTTTTAAGTGCTTTAATTTTCATTTTTAAATTCTCCTTAATTTTACTTCATAATTTTAACACTTACTAAACTTAATTATAAGTATTTTAGTTGAAATATTTTTTAAAAAATAGTAATATAAATGTACAATTTCATAAAAATCCAAATTATTTCTTGTCTAAAATTATAATAAGACTATATGAATTAATTTAGGCTTTTCTCCCTTTATGTACTATTTTAATTTTATCACATAAATGCTGAGAAAAGCCTATCTACGGACTTCTCCCCACATTTTTAAATCAAACATAGCATTACAGTTTCAAAACTAGGTATCTTGTTGAATTTATATGCAGCTTCTTTAGCATATAAATGAACATGATGTTTTGCAACTTTGATATGTGTTTTAAATGTTCTTCTTATATGTTTTCAAACTGATTCAATTTGGTTGGTATTTACACCAATTTTTGAAACATAGCCATCTTGATGGTTAACTGTTTCATGCTTAGTGAAAACTGATTTAAAATCGCAATATCCTTTTCAAGAATCAGTATATACAAGACATTTTGAAGAAATGTGGTTTTTTGCAAACTGCAAAAGATTTTTAATCTTTGCGTTTTTCAATACTTTCACAATTAAATTATTGGTTGTTTTTTGATAAATGCCAACAATCAAGGTTTTATTCACCAAGGATCTTCCTTGTTTTTTAAAACCCATATGTGAAAGATACATTTCATCAATTTGCACTGTACCTTCAACAATAAATTGAGGTTTTTGTTTTGCAATACGTGTTCTGATTTTATGAGTCATTCTTCAAGCAGTTTTCAAAGTCACTCCCAATTCTTTTGCAATATCTGTTGATGGAATTCCATGTTTGGTGTTTATTCATCTAAAGATAAGATAAAACCAAGATGTTAAAGATGTTTGTGACCTTGAAAATATGGTGCCTGTGAGAATGCTAAATGTTTGATTACATTTTAAACATCTCATTCTTTTTAAATCAGAAGTATTCAAATTAAAATTAAAACACCTAATACATTTGTTTTCTTTCAAATTTGCTATATATGCAAGACATTGCTGTTCAGTTTGAAAAGCATTGTTGAATTCATTCAGTTTCATTATTCCCTCCACAAGTACATGTGGGGAGAAGTCCGTTAATTTATTCTGGATTTTTGACAATCTCCCATAAATCTTTACTATTTTCATGGGTAAGCACCCCCCATGATTAATCCTATTGTTCCGGTTGTAGGACCAGTTAATGCTAATGCTAATGTGATTTTACTTAAATTTGTTTTTATTCATGTTTTCATATTAAATTACTCTTTTTTTTCCTTGATTTTACTTATAAATTGTACTATTTTTGATTATTTTTACAAGTATGCTTTTAAATGCAAAATAACGCCTAAATTAAAGGCGTTTATTTTATGAGACCTATACTATTAATTATATTGAAATTGTTTATTATATAGCAAATGTGAAGATAATTTTTTTCACAGTAGCATTATTTTTACCCCTAATTACATTTTTATATGGATACAGTGCATAAAACAAAGCATCATATGGATCTTGATACATATTTTTGTCAGGAATATTAGTTTTGGTTTGGTCATAACGTAATTCTTCTAAACATTGAGTAGTTTTTGGTAAATCATCTTTATTAGCATAAAAGTTTCCATAACTCATAATATTTATCATTCAAATTACTCTATTAGTTAATCCTGCTTCTTGATTTAAATTTGAAGCATGTTTAATAGCAGTTTGTGTTATTAAAATAGTATTATGTTCATCTATTAATTTTTGATTTAATCAATCAATTGCTGTTCTTGCTTTATCATCATAAAAATAAATTGCTTGGTCAAAATTTTCAAAATTATCCATTAATCCTAAAATTTCATTAACATAAGCATTAATTTTTTCGTTTTCATTAATAAAATCGTTTGGAGTAACTACTAATTCACAAATAACATACGGGTCATAATAACGAGCATTATTATATTCTTTAACGGACTTCTCCCCACATGTACTTGTGGAGGGAATAATGAAACTGAATGAATTCAAAAATGCTTTTCAAACTGAACAGCAATGTCTTGCATATATAGCAAATTTGAAAGAAAACAAATGTATTAGGTGTTTTAATTTTAATTTGAATACTTCTGATTTAAAAAGAATGAGATTTTTAAAATGTAATAAAACATTTAGCATTCTCACAGGCACCATATTTTCAAGGTCACAAACATCTTTAACATCTTGGTTTTATCTTATTGGAATGGCAACCTTTTTTAGGACTATTTTTTGGTAGACATTTGTTTTTGATAATTAACTGGAGTTAAGTAGTTTAAAGTGCTGTGAATTCTTATGTTGTTATATCAATTGATGTAATCAAATAATTCTAATTTTAATTGGATTAATGATGTAAAATTTTTATCATTAATAAATTCGGTTTTGAAAGTTTTAAAGGTTGCTTCAGCAACAGCGTTATCATAAGGACAACCTTTTTTGCTTAAAGAGCGATTAATATTGAATGCTAGTAAAAGTTTATCAATAATTTTATTATTAAATTCATTACCGCGATCACTATGAAATATTTGAATATCTTTTAAACAGCGATTTGAGTGCATAAATGCTTGATATACTAATGATGCATCTTTTTTAGTACCTACACTATGTCCAATTATTTCGCGGTTAAATAGGTCAATTAATAAACAAATATAGTTTCACTTACCATTTACTTGAACATAAGTTAAATCACTAACAATAACTTCATTTTTAACTCTATTATTAAAGTTTCTATCAACAAGATTGTTTATTGGACTATCGTTAACTTTGTTATTATGATTTTTGTATGATAATTTAGTGTATTTTGATATTAAATTATGTTTATTCATAATTTCTTTAATTTTTCGTCTTGATAAATAAATTTCTTGGTTTTCTAGAATGACTTTTAATCTTCTAGTACCATAAACTTCTTTATTTTCTTTAAAAGCACTAATAACAGCTTCATCATAAATATTATTTTTGATTTTATTTTCTTTTTTCTTTAAATTAAAATAATATGTTGATTTAGAGATTTTTAAAAAATGACACATTGTGCGAATTTTATATCGGACTTCTACCCACATGTACTTGTGGAGGGAATAATGAAACTGAATGAATTCAACAATGCTTTTCAAACTGAACAGCAATGTCTTGCATATATAGCAAATTTGAAAGAAAACAAATGTATTAGGTGTTTTAGTTTTAATTTGAATACTTCTGATTTAAAAAGAATGAGATGTTTAAAATGTAATCAAACATTTAGCATTCTCACAGGCACCATATTTTCAAGGTCACAAACATCTTTAACATCTTGGTTTTATCTTATCTTTAGATGAATAAACACCAAACATGGAATTCCATCAACAGATATTGCAAAAGAATTGGGAGTGACTTTGAAAACTGCTTGAAGAATGACTCATAAAATCAGAACACGTATTGCAAAACAAAAACCTCAATTTATTGTTGAAGGTACAGTGCAAATTGATGAAATGTATCTTTCACATATGGGTTTTAAAAAACAAGGAAGATCCTTGGTGAATAAAACCTTGATTGTTGGCATTTATCAAAAAACAACCAATAATTTAATTGTGAAAGTATTGAAAAACGCAAAGAGTAAAAATCTTTTGCAGTTTGCAAAAAACCACATTTCTTCAAAATGTCTTGTATATACTGATTCTTGAAAAGGATATTGCGATTTTAAATCAGTTTTCACTAAGCATGAAACAGTTAACCATCAAGATGGCTATGTTTCAAAAATTGGTGTAAATACCAACCAAATTGAATCAGTTTGAAAACATATAAGAAGAACATTTAAAACACATATCAAAGTTGCAAAACATCATGTTCATTTATATGCTAAAGAAGCTGCATATAAATTCAACAAGATACCTAGTTTTGAAACTGTAATTCTATGTTTGATTTAAAAATGTGGGGAGAAGTCCGTAGATAGGCTTTTCTCAGCATTTATGTGATAAAATTAAAATAGTACATAAAGGGAGAAAAGCCTTCTTTAAAACCAAATACCATAAATACAGTATGGTCTTTTGGTCCCGTAGCTCAATCAATACCAACACTATAAAAATCAAATTTATACATATCTTTTTCTTGATTATAAAATTGTTTTAAAATATATGATTGTCAATATTTTACTGTTTTTTGAAATGGAAAAATTGTTGCATCACTATCTAAAAATTCAAAACCATAATTAACAGAATTAAATTCATCAGGATTACTTTTTTTCATTTCTAATAATGTTCTTTTTTGAATGTCAGGTAATTTATTTCAAAATGGTTGAATAGTAAATCTTAAAACAAATAAACCTAAACCACTAAATATGTCTTGATTTTCATAGTAAACTTTACCAACTTTTTTAAGATTATTCATCACTTTATCATTTAATGGTAAAAACGGCGTACAGTATTTTAAATAAAATGGATGATATTTATCATATGGATTACATGTAAAAGTAATAAAGAAACTTTTGTAAAAATAGCGAGTAATCTTTTGTCAAAATGTACTACTATATATATTTTTATCAATAAATGTTCAACTTCACTCTTTAATTGGTTCATTTGACACTTTAATTCTGTTGCTTCTAAACATAGAGTTTTGTAATCTTTCATATCGATATGTTAGTTGCTTTTCAGTTAATGTTTCTTTTTCTTCTGCCATAATAATTTCATCTGTTCTTGAACCTAAAAAACTTGAACCACCAGCTTCTTTTCCAAAAATTTTATTACCATTAGCATAACCAATAAAGTCAATTTGTTGATTACTTGGAAATATAATACATCCCCCATCCTTAGTAATTTTTCATTTAATGCCATGTGGATTATTAGGTAATAAATTAATATTATATGTATCTAATAAAACTTGACAAACATTCATTAAAGCACCAATTGTAGTTTCACTATGAGTATTTTCATATCTTCTTACTTCTTGAACACTACTATCACTAAAATTACAACATATAAATAAATCAAATGCTAAGCAATTTCAAGTTTTTGGATGGGTTACACTTTATTGGACACTAATTACGTAGACAAGTGAACAAAGAAAGGAACTATAATTATGGCCAATATTAACTCATATACCGATGAATTTAAAAAACAAATAGTAGCTTTATATCAAAGTGGCAAATCAGTATCTTGCCTTGCTAAAGAATATAATGTTACAAGAGCAGCTACTTACAATTGAATTAAGCAATTTACTAATTCAGGTAGTTTTAAAACTAAAGATAATCGTTCTGTTGAAGAAAATGAATTAATTAAATTAAGAAAAGAATTAAAACAATTAAGAATGGAAAATGATATTTTAAAGCAAGCAGCACTAATAATAGGCAGAAAATAGAAATTATTGTC
This sequence comes from Spiroplasma endosymbiont of Apeira syringaria, assembly GCF_964020205.1. Lineage (NCBI taxonomy): Bacteria > Bacillati > Mycoplasmatota > Mollicutes > Entomoplasmatales > Spiroplasmataceae > Spiroplasma > Spiroplasma endosymbiont of Apeira syringaria. Next base: position 438,723 of record NZ_OZ026543.1, on the reverse strand, counting down.
AAAAATAAAGTTAAATATAAAATTCGCACAATGTGTCATTTTTTAAAAATCTCTAAATCAACATATTATTTTAATTTAAAGAAAAAAGAAAATAAAATCAAAAATAATATTTATGATGAAGCTGTTATTAGTGCTTTTAAAGAAAATAAAGAAGTTTATGGTACTAGAAGATTAAAAGTCATTCTAGAAAACCAAGAAATTTATTTATCAAGACGAAAAATTAAAGAAATTATGAATAAACATAATTTAATATCAAAATACACTAAATTATCATACAAAAATCATAATAACAAAGTTAACGATAGTCCAATAAACAATCTTGTTGATAGAAACTTTAATAATAGAGTTAAAAATGAAGTTATTGTTAGTGATTTAACTTATGTTCAAGTAAATGGTAAGTGAAACTATATTTGTTTATTAATTGACCTATTTAACCGCGAAATAATTGGACATAGTGTAGGTACTAAAAAAGATGCATCATTAGTATATCAAGCATTTATGCACTCAAATCGCTGTTTAAAAGATATTCAAATATTTCATAGTGATCGCGGTAATGAATTTAATAATAAAATTATTGATAAACTTTTACTAGCATTCAATATTAATCGCTCTTTAAGCAAAAAAGGTTGTCCTTATGATAACGCTGTTGCTGAAGCAACCTTTAAAACTTTCAAAACCGAATTTATTAATGATAAAAATTTTACATCATTAATCCAATTAAAATTAGAATTATTTGATTACATCAATTGATATAACAACATAAGAATTCACAGCACTTTAAACTACTTAACTCCAGTTAATTATCAAAAACAAATGTCTACCAAAAAATAGTCCTAAAAAAGGTTGCCATTCCATTTTTCTTGTTCCACGTGCAGTTGGAACAAAACGATAAAAACAATTAGTTGTAAAAAATTCTGCTCATTCATCACCAACAAATTGTTTAAAAATATCTCAACTAAAACCATAATTATTATCACTAAAATTAAGACTATATTTTTTATTTAATTGTGCATAACTAGTGATAAAAGCCATATTTACTCCTTATTTTTTAAAAAAATTAAACTTAAATTATTAACAAACAAAAATTAGAAAGGAACATTAAAAATGTTTATATTACCATTCGCAAATCATTTTGATTGAGACAAACACTATTTTAATCAAGATGAATTAAATTTACAACAAACAGAAGAATTATTTAAAAAAATAGATGATTATTTATGAAGTACATGTGATAAATCTGTATATAAATCATATAGATTTAGAAAAAGAAGATTAAAAACAAAAAAAGGTTTATTAAATTATAAACGACGTATTTGTACATATTATAACCCAAAAACACAAAAAATATGAAACAAAAATGAAAAATTAAAACTATTAATGAGTTAACTACTTTACAATATGAGGTCATTATAAAATCAGTAACGGAACTTCCTTTTAAAAATAAATATTGAGATAATAAGGAAAAGGGGATTTATGTCGATATTTTATCAGGTGAACCATTATTTGCATCATCAGATAAATGTAATTTTGGTCATGGCTGACCAAGTTTTACAAGACCAATCAGTGAAATAGTTATCCTTAAAAAGGAAGATAACACTAATCTAATGTTGCAGCGTACTGAAGTACGTTCTAAAAAAACTGATATTCATTTAGGGCATGTTTTTAAGGATGGTCCACAAAAAGAAGGCGGTTTACGCTATTGTATTAATTCAGCAGCTTTACGTTTTATTCCATTATCAGAAATGATTACAGAAGGATATGAAGAATATTTATCTTACATTAAATAAAAATACGGACTTCTCCCCACATGTACTTGTGGAGGGAATAATGAAACTGAATGAATTCAAAAATGCTTTTCAAACTGAACAGCAATTTCTTGCATATATAGCAAATTTGAAAGAAAACAAATGTATTAGGTGTTTTAATTTTAATTTGAATACTTCTGATTTAAAAAGAATGAGATGTTTAAAATGTAATCAAACATTTAGCATTCTCACAGGCACCATATTTTCAAGGTCACAAACATCTTTAACATCTTGGTTTTATCTTATCTTTAGATGAATAAACACCAAACATGGAATTCCATCAACAGATATTGCAAAAGAATTGGGAGTGACTTTGAAAACTGCTTGAAGAATGACTCATAAAATCAGAACACGTATTGCAAAACAAAAACCTCAATTTATTGTTGAAGGTACAGTGCAAATTGATGAAATGTATCTTTCACATATGGGTTTTAAAAAACAAGGAAGATCCTTGGTGAATAAAACCTTGATTGTTGGCATTTATCAAAAAACAACCAATAATTTAATTGTGAAAGTATTGAAAAACGCAAAGAGTAAAAATCTTTTGCAGTTTGCAAAAAACCACATTTCTTCAAAATGTCTTGTATATACTGATTCTTGAAAAGGATATTGCGATTTTAAATCAGTTTTCACTAAGCATGAAACAGTTAACCATCAAGATGGCTATGTTTCAAAAATTGGTGTAAATACCAACCAAATTGAATCAGTTTGAAAACATATAAGAAGAACATTTAAAACACATATCAAAGTTGCAAAACATCATGTTCATTTATATGCTAAAGAAGCTGCATATAAATTCAACAAGATACCTAGTTTTGAAACTGTAATGCTATGTTTGATTTAAAAATGTGGGGAGAAGTCCGTAGATAGGCTTTTCTCAGCATTTATGTGATAAAATTAAAATAGTACATAAAGGGAGAAAAGCCTAAAAATATTTTTATTGTATATTTATTATCTTGATAATGTTTTATGATTATAAATTTTATTATAAAGTCCTAATTTTATTAGGACTTTATGTTGTAAAAAAATAAATAAACAACGATATTATTATTTGAATTATTTTTTTATTTTGTTTATTGTTAGAATATATTTTTCATTTTTACATGATAATAGGAAATAAAAAAATACGATATTAATAAAACGGGAGATAAATTAATATTTTAGTACAAATTATCTTGAACCAACAATTATTAGTAGTATAATGAAAAGGTATGTTCATTCATTATTTTAAAAATTAGTATAATTAAAAGTGTAACTGCAATTAGCTAAAATATTTAGGAGGAAAATTTAAATGTGAGTTGATAAATTTGATAATCCCCAAAAAGAAATTTTTCAAATATTAAATGAAAAAGGAGTAATTAATCCTAATTTTGTTGATTATTTAAAAAAATTTGATAGTAAGGTTTTATTAAAAGCATATGAAAACATGTGTTTTTCACGAATACAAGAACAAATGCAAATGGAATTAAACTATGAAAAAGATGAAAAATGACAAGTTAAATTAGTAAATGGAATTCCAAAAGTAATCGGAAAAGTTATTAACTTTTTATCTTCAAAAGGTCAAGAAGGTGTTGAAGTTGCTTATGCTAGTTGTTTACGACCAGGTATTGATTGATTAGTACCAGCCTATCGTAATAATGCAGCATGAATTACTGCTGGATATCCAGTTGAAAAAGTAATTCAATATTGATTAGGAAATGAAATGGGAAGTCAAATGCCGAAAGGTGTTAATATTTTACCAGTTAATATTCCAATTGCTACTCAATATTCACATGCAACAGGTATTGCTTTTGCTGAAAAATATAAAAAAGATAAAGGAATTGTTATTACTACGATTGGTGATGGTGGTACTTCTGAAGGTGAGTTTTCTGAAGCAATTAATTTTGCTGCTATCCATAAATTAGCTGTTGTTTTCTTTGTTGAAAATAATCAGTGGTCATTAGATACACCAACTGCTAAAGCAACAATGAGTCCAACTTTTGCACAAAAAGGAACAGCATTTGGCGTACCTAATATTCGTGTTGATGGTAATGATTTTTTTGCTGTTTATTATGCTACACAAGAAGCAATTGAAAGAGCAAAAAAAGGTAATGGTCCTTCATTAATTGAAGCTGTTACTTATCGTCAAAATGCGCATTCTGCTTTTGATATTAAAAAAGATTATTTTTCTGCTGAAGATTATAAAATTGAACAAGAATGATTAAAAAAAGATCCAATTGATCGTATTAGAGAATATTTAAAATCAATTAAACTTTGAGATGACAACAAACAAGCAGAATTAGATAAACAAATTACTAAAAAGGTTAATGATGCAATTACTTGAGCATTAAAAAATGAAAATGTTTCAATTGATGAAATATTTGATTATACATATGAAAAATTAACACCACAATTAATAGAACAAAAAGCAGAAGCAAAAGCTTTCTTCAATGAAGGAGAGAAAAAATAATTATGAAAAGAAATAATGTGCAAGCTATTACTTTAGCCTTAGAATTAGCAATTAAAAAAAATCCTAATGTTGTTGTTTATGGTGAAGATGCCGGTAATGTTGGTGGTGTTTTTCGAGCAACTAAAGGTTTACAAGCAAAATTTGGCGTTAATCGTTGTTTTGATGCACCAATTGCTGAAGCAGTTATTGCTGGTAGTGCCGTTGGAATGGCAATTAATGGTTTAAATCCAATTATTGAAATGCAATTTTCAGGATTTGCTTTCCCTGCTTTTCAACAATTGTTATGTCATGCTGCACGAATGAGAAATCGTTCTCGTGGTAGATTCACTTGTCCAATGGTAGTACGTATGCCTTCATATGATTGAAATAACGGTAATAATGGTGCTTTGGAGCATCATTCAGAAGCAATTGAAGCTTTATTTTGTCATATTCCAGGTTTAAAAGTAGTTATGACTTCAAAACCTAATGATACTAAAAAATTATTATTGGCAGCAATTGAAAGTCCAGATCCTGTTATTGTTTTAGAATGTTTAGGAACTTATTTCAATAGTTATACTAGCAATAATTATACATATGATGTTAGAGAAGAAGTTAGTGATGCTTATGAAGTGGCTGTTCTTGGTAAAGCTAAAGTTCTTAAAGAATATAAGTCTGAAGAAAAACCTGATTTAACGATTGTAACTTATGGTTCAAAAGTTTATGATTGTGAAGCTGCTGTTAAAATTTTAGAAGAAAAAGAAAATTTTAAAATTGAATTAATTGATTTACAAACATTACAACCATGAGATGAAGAAACAGTTGTTAATTCTGTTAAAAAAACAGGAAGATTATTAGTTGTTTCAGAAGCGGTTCGTTCATTTTCAGTTGCTTCAGAAATTATTACCGTTGTTAATGAAAAGTGTTTTGAATATTTAGAATGTCCTCCAACAAGATTAACAGGTTATGATATTACTGTTCCACTGTCTAAAGGTGAAAAATGATTTATAATTAGTCCAGATAAAATTATGGAAAAAGTTAAACTAATGATGAATTATCCAGTTTAGTTAGTTGTTTAAAGAAAGGAAAGTGAAAAGATGGAATTGAAGTTTAAAGATATGGATGGAATCGATGAAGTTACTGTAACTCAAATTCATGTTAAAGTTGGAGATAATGTAAAAAAAGGTGATAATGTTGTTGATATTGAAGCAGATAAAGCTTCAGATAGTATTAAAGCCGAAGCGGATGGTAAAGTTTCTAAGATTCTTGTTAAAGAAGGAGATAGTATTAAATCAGGTGCTGTTATTGTTGAGTTTGGTGGAACGATTAGTGATAATAAAAGTCCTTCATCAACAAATTCTTCACCAAAATCTGAATCAGTTGCTAGTACATCTACAGTATCACCAGTTGAATTACCAAAACAAAATGTGCAACCTATTCAACAAACGGGTAAAGTATTAGCAACACCATTAGCACGTAGAATGGCTCGTGACTTAGGTGTTGATATGGGAACAATTAAAGGAACTGGTCCTCGTGGTAGAATTTTAAAAGATGATTTATTAAATGCCAAGAATGGTGGTACAACAACCAGTACTACTGCATCAACAACACCTATTAATTCAATATCTTCAGTTTCTGCTACAACTATTAGTTCACAAGGTATTAATGTTACTAAAATCGAAAGTTTTGGTAATGTTGAACATTTACCATTATCAGGAATTCGTAAGGCTGTTGCTAATCAAATGTCATTATCAGTTTATACAGCACCACATGTTAGTTTAATGATTAATGTTGATGCTGAAAACTTAGTACAATTACGTGCAACTTTAAAAGAACCAGCGGAAAAAGATCCAGATGGTAGTGCTAAATTAACATTTATGCCATTCTTTGTAAAGGTTGTTGCTAAAGCGTTAAAAGAAGAACGATTTAAATTACTTAATTCAACTTTGAACATGGCTAATAATGAAATTCTTGTTAAAAAATATTATAACATTGGTATGGCAGCTGATACTGAAAAGGGTTTAGTAGTTCCTGTTATTAAAAATGCTGATCAACTTTCATTATTTGAAATAGCAAGACAAGTTAATTCATTAGGTGATAAAGCTCGTAAGGGGCTATTAAAAGGTGATGAAATGCAAGGTGGATCATTTACTATTACTAATTTTGGTTCAGCAGGAATTGAAATGGGAACACCAGTTATTAATTATCCAGAGGTAGCAATTTTGGGTCTAGGGATGATGCAAAAAAAACTAATTATTGCTGATGGTAAAATTGTTGAACATAAGTTCTTTCCATTATCACTTTCAATTGATCATCGTGTTATTGATGGTGCACCTGCTGGTTATTTCCTTTCTCGACTTAAAGAGTTATTAGAAAATCCAACATTAATTTTAGCTTAAGGAGAAAATGTAAAAGATGTCTAACTATGATTTTGATTTAATAATTATCGGGGCAGGCCCTGGTGGTTATGTAACAGCGGCTCGAGCAGCAAAGATGGGTTTAAAAACTGCAATTGTTGAAAAAGATAACTGAGGTGGAGTCTGTTTAAATGTTGGATGTATTCCTACTAAGACGTTACTAAAGGGCGCAAAAGTTTTTCATTATATTGAAAATGCTGATAAATATGGTGTTGCTATTAAAGATAAAAAAAATATTGAAATTAATTGAAAAGTAATGCAAGATCGTAAAACTGGTGTTGTTAAAGGTTTAACTGGTGGAGTTGGCTTTTTAATGAAAGCTAATAAAGTAGAACAATTATTAGGGATTGGAAGTGCTATTGATAAAAATACGATTTTAGTGAAAGCTAAAGATGGTAAAGAAAAGAAATATACTACTAAATATATGATAATTGCTACTGGTTCAAAAGTAAAAATGTTTGATAATCCTAATGGTCCACAAGGTTTAAGTGAAAAAGATTTAAAAACAAACCAAACATTATTAACTTCGACTGAAATTCTTTCTTTAAAAGAAGTTCCAAAAACACTAACTATTATTGGTGGTGGTGTTATTGGAATTGAGTTTGCTTGTTTATTTAGTACACTTGGTACTAAAGTTACTATTATTGAATATTTAGATCGTATTTTAGCATTACTAGATGAAGATATTAGCACAACTTTAACTAAAATTCTTGAAAAAAATGCTGTTAATATTATTACTGGTCATAGTGTTAATGAATTAAAGGATAAAACTTTAACTTATTATGCTGCAACCGATAAAGAACATAAAAAACCATTAACAGTAACTAGTGACTATTGTTTATTAAGTACTGGAAGAACGCCGATTACTGAAGGTTTTACTAATTTGGGAATTCAAATTAAGCCTAATCAAGCATTTGCCGTAAATAATAAATTGGAAGCTTTAGATGCTAACAATAATGTTATTGATAATATATATGTAATTGGAGATGCTAATGGTCAAAGAATGCTTGCTCATGTTGCATCAACACAAGGATTAGCAGCGCTTAATAATATTTTAGTTAAAGAAGGTAGAACGGATGCTGATAATCATCCATTGAAAGAGCAAGAAGTAGATTATAATAAAATGCCTAGTTGTATTTATTCATTCCCAGAAGTGGCAAGTGTTGGTTTAACTGAAACTGAATGTAAATCTTTAGGTAAAGAATATTTGATGAAGAAAATACCATTTACTATTAATGGTAAGGCATTGGCTGATGGTGAGACTGATGGTTTTGTTAAAATAATTATTGATAAAAAATATGGAGAAATCCTAGGTGCTCATATTTTATGTTCAACGGCTACTGATATAATTGCTGAAATTGTTAATATTATGCAAACGGAAGGTACTATTGTTGAATTAGCCTCTTCTTGTCATCCACATCCAACAATGTCAGAAGTAGTTATGGATGTTGCACAAGATTTAGAATTAGAATGATACAAAGTTAATAAAAAATAGAAAATAATAAAAATGTACCTAAAAATTTAAAGGTACATTTTTATTGTAAAATTAATATAATATTGATTAAATTAATTAAGTAACGTTTTTGTTTTATTGTTTGTTTTTATAATTTTTTATGTTAAGATTTGTTTGTTATTAAAATATATAAAATTGGTTTTTAAAACCTAGAATTAGCGATTTTTATGTATGGATATTCAACAAGATTTTTATGTTAAAAAGATTTTTTATGCTTGTTATGTTAAAAATGTAATTTTACCTATTTCTTTTTTAAATAATATTGAGAATGTTAGGGGTAAGTCTTATGTTGGCAATAAACAAAAATTAAGAAATAGTACTATTCGTACTAAAACTAATTTAATTCAAAAAGCATTACATAATTTTTATAATAGTAAAATGTTAAGTTTTGTTACTTTAACTTATAAAGATAATATAAAAGATATTAAAAAAGCAAAAAAAGATATTCGTTTATTTTTTCTTAAAATAAAGAAGTGATGAAATGACCCTAAACGTTTTCATTATTTAGGAGAATTAAAATATTTTTATGTTTATGAATATCAATCTCGTTGTGCTATACATTTTCATATAATTTTTAATAGAAAGATACATAAAAGTATGTTAGCAGAATAATGAACTCATGGTTTTAATGATTTAAGGGTAGTTAAAAAAGGTACTAATGAATTTGTTATTAAATATTTAGGAAAATATGTTACAAAAGCAATAGATGATGTTAAGTCTTTAAATCAAGCAGATATAGGTGTAAAAGCTTATGCTTTTAGTCGTAATTGTAAAAATCCTATTGTAGTTCGTGGAATTAAGAAATTAACAATTGCAGATATAATTAAAGCAAGTTTTAATGCAACAAATGTGTTTTATTTTAAAACTCAAAAAGATAATAATGGTGATACTGTTATGATTGGTGGGATTATTGAAAGTACTGTTGTTAATGATTATTTTAAAGAGTATGAAGATTATGAACGCTATTTATATTTAAGTGCTTTATCGTATAAGCATTATTTACGGACTAGTGAAATCGGTTATTTAATTCAAAGAGATAAAGATGTTTTGACTTGGACAGAAAAAGTTTTTGGCAATAAAGTTGAAAAAATAGATTTTAAGAAAAAAGTTTTACATTAGAAAAAAAACTAGTTTTTCTATATTTTTACTTGTATATATATATATATATATATATAATGTTTATTGAACATTAGTAATTACGACTATTCTTACTAGTGTTCATTTTTTTATTTTTTGTTGAAATTTTATATTTTTATGATATATTATTAATAAGTATAGGTTTTACCCTACTATGCTTAACTTATTAAATTAAATTTTAATGAATAGTCGAGGTTAAGTTTTTTTATGTTTAAAGTACAGTTAGTTAATATTGAAAAAGGGCGTATTATTCCCGATAAAAATAATAAAGTTCAAACATTAAAGTTTGATTTTTTGAAATTTGTAGAAATAAATAAGCAAACAAGCGTGCCAACTGGCCAAACACGTGATAAATGATATAATCCCGAATTTGCTAGTGATTTTAATAATTGTTTATCTACTGTTGATTTAAAAGTTGGTAATTTTTATTCACTTGAACTTGATTTAAGCGGTAATATTAAAAAACTTTCTAATTGAAAATAGTTATTTATTAAAAGGGTAATTTTAAATAATTATTAATATGTTAGGAGTTAAGTTTAAGTTATGGCTAAAAATGATAATTGTTCATGTGAACAAGCATTTCATTTAGCAATTTATATGTGTAAACTTTGTGACCAAGTTATTTGTCCTAAAAGAGTTTTACAAAACTTATATACTAAAAAATATTATTGTCCAAATTGTATATTAGATATTGCTTTAAATAAGGCAATGAGACAGCAAGAAAGTAAGTTAAATTATGAGACATAAGTGTAGTGATTTAACTTATGAAAGAGTATATGGTTGTGAAATTTGTTACAGAGTTGCTAATGAAATGGAACGAATAAGAAAAGAGAATAAAAGAAATAAGTAAAAATTAAATAAGGGGCTTATATATGGATTATATATTTTTCATTAAGCCCCAATGGATTAGATTATAATTCATAAATAAGCTCCTTATTAGTGTATATAAAGTAAGGAGTTTTATTTATGCCTAATGATTTAGAACAAACTAGTAATTATACTTTAACTAAAATTTTAAGAACTGGATTAAGTCCATTAAGTGCTATGGTAGGAATTAGTGCTTATTATGGTCAATATTTAAAAGACCCAATTTTAGGTTCTATTAATTCTTTGTTATTTAGTAAAAAGTTAGGAATTGATATATGGAATATTAATCAAAGACCTACTACTAAAAATAAAGTGATTAATAGTTATAAAAAGATATTTTTAGGTTTAGGAACAATTGGTTTAATAAATTATGCTAAGTTTGTTCATTATGTAGATAAGTCAGTTTTTTTATTAAGAGATGAACCATGTTTTTGACCACCTTGTCCAACTGAACCACCAATTCCTACTCCAATACCAACACCTAAGCCAGTAGTTGATAAGCCTTTTGTAGATTGAGATACTTATATATCTTTAAATAGTTTTGGTATAGCGAATGTTATTAGTGGATTAACTGAATTAATACCTAATAGATTTCAAAATATAAGAAAGATAGCAAATATGGGTACTGGTGGATGTTTGATTAGTAGTGGTGTAGCAATGGGTATTAATAATGATTTTAATAATTATTTTGCTATTCCTACGATTATTGCTGGTGCAAGTGAGATTATAAATACTTTATTGTTACCGTTAGGATATACACATAATAATACAGAATTACAAGAAGTATTTACTGATGAAAGAGCAAGATTAATTAATGGTAGTGTTAATGATTATCAAAGTACAGATGACGGTATGCTTGATGTTGATTTAAATGATGATAGTATGTCAGAGATTAATTTAGATAGAGCAAGTTTAAATTGGGATTATTCTTATGCTTATACACTAGGTGGTGTTTAAAGTGAAAATATATATGTGATGAATTTTAAAATTTATGGCATTAACTGGATGTATTACATTTAGTATATTTTTAGGATTAATTCCTAGCATTATAGTTTTAGGAATTGTTGCAATTAAACCAGTATCTATTTTAATTGGTATTGTTGTGGGTTATATTGGTATTCCATGAAATAATATTAAAAATAAAATAACAAATTGAGTTTTTAAGAGAAAAGAAAATAAATTTATTAAAAAGAATGATTTAAAAGTTGAAAGAAAAAGATATGAAAAAAAAAATTAGAAAGAAAATTTCAAAATTTAAATAATCAAGTAAAAGAATTAAAACAAACATTAGAATTTCAAAGTAAATTATTAGAAATTAATAATGAAAATGGCTTTTATCCCTTTATGTACTATTTTAATTTTATCACATAAATGCTGAGAAAAGCCTATCTACGGACTTCTCCCCACATTTTTAAATCAAACATAGAATTACATTTTCAAAACTAGGTGAGGCTTTTTAATAATCTGTGTATCTTTGTTTTACAAAGTTACTAATTTAGATTAATTCTGTCTTCAAATTTTATCATAAAATGAGCAATTGCTGTATTTCAATTTTGAATAGGCAATGTTCATTTTTTTGTTATATTTTCAATTGCCAAGTAAAATATTTTGAAAACTGCCATATCATTAGGAAAAACTTTTTTATTTCTGATGATTTTTCGTAATTGACTATTAACAGATTCAATAGCATTTGTAGTATAAATCACTCTTTTGATTTCTACTGGATAACTAATAAAAACCATTAAATTATCTCAATTTTTATATCAAGATTTAGTAATTTGAGGATATTGTTTATTTCATTTACTTTCAAACGATTCTAAAGCTTGCATTGCTTGTTCTTCACTACATGCACTATAAATTGGTTTTAAATCTGCAACTAGACCTTTTCGATGTTTGTATGAAACATATTTTAAACTATTTCTAATTTGATGAACAATGCATAATTGATGTTCTGTTTTAGGATAAAATGATTGTATTGCTTCTGACATGCCTGTTAAATTATCACTACAAGCAATAAGAATATCATTTAAGCCACGATTTTTCATTTCTGTGAAATTAGATAATCAAAACTTACAACCTTCATTTTCACTAATTCATAATCCTAAAACATCTTTTTTGCCTTCTAAATCAACTCCTAATGCTATATAAACTGATTTGTTAATAATCCGTTTATCTTGTCGTACTTTAAATACTATACAATCAAAATAAACAATAGGATAAATACTTTCTAATGGTCGATTTTGTCATGCTTTAACATCATCAATAACATCATCAGTAATTTGACTAATAACACTTTCACTAATATCAGCACCATGATATAACTCTTGCAACTGCATTCTAATGTCAGATAATGTCATTCCTTTTGCATACAAGGAAAGAACTTGTTGATCAAAACCATCAAATCTTCTTTGCCTTTTAGGAACTATTACAGGAGTAAAATTACTATTGCGATCTCTTGGTACATCAATTTCAATTTTACCTTGTTGAGTTATTAATTTTTTTGAACTTGTACCATTACGAGCATTTTCAGTAGTACTATGTTGATTTTTTTCATATCCTAAATAATTTTGCATTTCAGAATTCAACATTTTTTCAACTAATCTTTTTGTTAATTCTTTATATAAACCGCCAGGTTTAAAAACTGTTGTTAAATCTTCAGTATTTTCTAGTAATAAATCTACTGCTTTTGATATTTGATCATTATTATTAAAGTTATCTTTTTTAGCCATCTGTAACTCACTCTTTCTAGTCATTTAATTATATTTACTAGAATTAATTAAACATAGTTATTTTTGTAAGTTACACAGATTACTAAACATTTCCAACTAGGTATCTTGTTGAATTTATATGCAGCTTCTTTAGCATATAAATGAACATGATGTTTTGCAACTTTGATATGTGTTTTAAATGTTCTTCTTATATGTTTTCAAACTGATTCAATTTGGTTGGTATTTACACCAATTTTTGAAACATAGCCATCTTGATGGTTAACTGTTTCATGCTTAGTGAAAACTGATTTAAAATCGCAATATCCTTTTCAAGAATCAGTATATACAAGACATTTTGAAGAAATGTGGTTTTTTGCAAACTGCAAAAGATTTTTACTCTTTGCGTTTTTCAATACTTTCACAATTAAATTATTGGTTGTTTTTTGATAAATGCCAACAATCAAGGTTTTATTCACCAAGGATCTTACTTGTTTTTTAAAACCCATATGTGAAAGATACATTTCATCAATTTGCACTGTACCTTCAACAATAAATTGAGGTTTTTGTTTTGCAATACGTGTTCTGATTTTATGAGTCATTCTTCAAGCAGTTTTCAAAGTCACTCCCAATTCTTTTGCAATATCTGTTGATGGAATTCCATGTTTGGTGTTTATTCATCTAAAGATAAGATAAAACCAAGATGTTAAAGATGTTTGTGACCTTGAAAATATGGTGCCTGTGAGAATGCTAAATGTTTGATTACATTTTAAACATCTCATTATTTTTAAATCAGAAGTATTCAAATTAAAATTAAAACACCTAATACATTTGTTTTCTTTCAAATTTGCTATATATGCAAGACATTGCTGTTCAGTTTGAAAAGCATTGTTGAATTCATTCAGTTTCATTATTCCCTCCACAAGTACATGTGGGGAGAAGTCCGATGAAAATTTAAGAAATAATGAACAAAATAAAACTATAAGAACATTTATTTTATAAGGAGTGAATTAATTTTATGAAAAAAGATAAATGAAAAAATATGTCAAGACAAAAGTTGCATAAGAAAAAAGCAAAAAGAAATTTTGACCAAAGATTAAGTGAAAATATGAATTATGATGATTTTTTATTAGGGGGTAAAAAATAATGGTTAAGTGAATAGTTGTGATAATTGCTGTGCTTGGTACTTCTTGGGCTTTTAAAGGTACTATTAAAAAGATATTTTGAAAATTTAAAAATAGAAAACACAATATAGTTGACCCAGATTGTTGATATTGTAAAGAACAAAAGCGTAAAGAAAGAGCAAGAAAATAGTTAGAGGAGGGAGGTGATTAGTATGCCAAAAGGATTAAGTGCTTTAATAGAAATGATTGGGGGTATTGGCCACAAAAAGGAAATGTTTAGTAATCTGTGTAACTTACAAAAATAACTATGTTTAATTAATTCTAGTAAATATAATTAAATGACTAGAAAGAGTGAGTTACAGATGGCTAAAAAAGATAACTTTAATAATAATGATCCAATATCAAAAGCAGTAGATTTATTACTAGAAAATACTGAAGATTTAACAACAGTTTTTAAACCTGGCGGTTTATATAAAGAATTAACAAAAAGATTAGTTGAAAAAATGTTGAATTCTGAAATGCAAAAGAGGCTTTTTAATAATCTGTGTATCTTTGTTTTACAAAGTTACTAATTTAGATTAATTCTGTCTTCAAATTTTATCATAAAATGAGCAATTGCTGTATTTCAATTTTGAATAGGCAATGTTCATTTTTTTGTTATATTTTCAATTGCCAAGTAAAATATTTTGAAAACTGCCATATCATTAGGAAAAACTTTTTTATTTCTGATGATTTTTCGTAATTGACTATCAACAGATTCAATAGCATTTGTAGTATAAATCACTCTTTTGATTTCTACTGGATAACTAATAAAAACCATTAAATTATCTCAATTTTTATATCAAGATTTAGTAATTTGAGGATATTGTTTATTTCATTTACTTTCAAACGATTCTAAAGCTTGCATTGCTTGTTCTTCACTACATGCACTATAAATTGGTTTTAAATCTGCAACTAGACCTTTTCGATGTTTGTATGAAACATATTTTAAACTATTTCTAATTTGATGAACAATGCATAATTGATGTTCTGTTTTAGGATAAACTGATTGTATTGCTTCTGACATGCCTGTTAAATTATCACTACAAGCAATAAGAATATCATTTAAGCCACGATTTTTCATTTCTGTGAAATTAGATAATCAAAACTTAGAACCTTCATTTTCACTAATTCATAATCCTAAAACATCTTTTTTGCCTTCTAAATCAACTCCTAATGCTATATAAACTGATTTGTTAATAATCCGTTTATCTTGTCGTACTTTAACTACTATACAATCAAAATAAACAATAGGATAAATACTTTCTAATGGTCGATTTTGTCATGCTTTAACATCATCAATAACATCATCAGTAATTTGACTAATAACACTTTCACTAATATCAGCACCATGATATAACTCTTGCAACTGCATTCTAATGTCAGATAATGTCATTCCTTTTGCATACAAGGAAAGAACTTGTTGATCAAAACCATCAAATCTTCTTTGCCTTTTAGGAACTATTACAGGAGTAAAATTACTATTGCGATCTCTTGGTACATCAATTTCAATTTTACCTTGTTGAGTTATTAATTTTTTTGAACTTGTACCATTACGAGCATTTTCAGTAGTAGTATGTTGATTTTTTTCATATCCTAAATAATTTTGCATTTCATAATTCAACATTTTTTCAACTAATCTTTTTGTTAATTCTTTATATAAACCGCCAGGTTTAAAAACTGTTGTTAAATCTTCAGTATTTTCTAGTAATAAATCTACTGCTTTTGATATTGGATCATTATTATTAAAGTTATCTTTTTTAGCCATCTGTAACTCACTCTTTCTAGTCATTTAATTATATTTACTAGAATTAATTAAACATAGTTATTTTTGTAAGTTACACAGATTACTAAACATTTCCATATAATCCTTTATTACCTTTTTCGTAATATTTTGCTTCAATACTGTTACTGAGTTTTATTGTTAATTTGACATAATTGGCTTTATCTTTCATTTTTATAATTCCTTAAATAATATTGAATGTGTTTATATGCATCTTGTTCATGTTTTGTTAATTTTATATTTCCTTTATAATTTTCTATTTTAGTTTTATTTTTTGGTTCACTTCCTAAATAATCTCAATTCATAACATCTTCTACTAATACCATTAATGTACCAATAGTTTTAGGAGTTGCTAATGGATTAGTTAATAATTGTTTTGAATTTAAAAAGAAATTTTCGACAATAACTAATATTTTTTTATTATCAGAATGTTTTTTAATTAATAAAAAGTATTTTTTATACAAATTTTTACTTTCTAAAACTGTTTTAGTTTTAAATGTTTCATTAAAAACAATATTATTTGTTTCATTTGAATATATAACAATTCCATTATTACCAATTCCAGCGGGGTCAATTCCAATAATTAAGTCATATTGCATAATTAATCAAATTCACCATTTTGAATTTTTTCTTGTAATTTCATTATTAATTTAAGTTTTCAATTACTAATATTAATTTTAATTTCATCACTAATATCATCTTTAAGTAATTCCATAAATTCATTATCAAGATAATAAATTAATTTTTCTTTATCCATATTTATACCTCCTACTTAACCTAACATTTAAAATACAGTCATAACAAATTGCTTTACTATTTTTATCTCTTAAAAAATATTTTCTTGTTTTTATATCATTAGTATTAAAGAATAAATAATCTAATTTATGTTGTTTACATGTTCAACAAAAATACTTTTTCATTATGAGTTAAAATTTCCTTATATGAAGTAACTATATAATTAATTGGTAAATCATCATGTTTATATGGATTATTTATCTTAAAACCTTTTCTGTTTTCTTCTCACGTAATGTTATATTTAAAACAAGGATTAGTAATTTTTGTTTTGTTATCTGTTATTTCACCCATAAATCAACTATTATGCTTTTCATAAAATGTTAATGGTTCAAGTTTTATATCATTAAGATAATATTCTTTTGGAGCAGTTGGTTTATTAACAGTTATTTTTTGGTCTTTAATATATGGTTCTAATAATTTTATTAATTCATTACCATTTAGTTCTCTTTTAATATTTTCCAAATTAAAAAATCAATATGTATATTTATCATCAGCAATAAAACTAGTATTTTTAATCATTCATTTTGGACATTGTAATTTATATTCACCATAATCAATAAGAATAGATTGTGGTTTATCTTTAATAATTTGCGGACTTCTCCCCACATGTACTTGTGGAGGGAATAATGAAAATGAATGAATTCAACAATGCTTTTCAAACTGAACAGCAATGTCTTGCATATATAGCAAATTTGAAAGAAAACAAATGTATTAGGTGTTTTAATTTTAATTTGAATACTTCTGATTTAAAAAGAATGAGATGTTTAAAATGTAATCAAACATTTAGCATTCTCACAGGCACCATATTTTCAAGGTCACAAACATCTTTAACATCTTGGTTTTATCTTATTGGATGGGTTACACTTTATTGGACACTAATTACGTAGACAAGTGAACAAAGAAAGGAACTATAATTATGGCCAATATTAACTCATATACCGATGAATTTAAAAAACAAATAGTAGCTTTATATCAAAGTGGCAAATCAGTATCTTGCCTTGCTAAAGAATATAATGTTACAAGAGCAGCTACTTACAATTGAATTAAGCAATTTACTAATTCAGGTAGTTTTAAAACTAAAGATAATCGTTCTGTTGAAGAAAATGAATTAATTAAATTAAGAAAAGAATTAAAAAAATTAAGAATGGAAAATGATATTTTAAAGCAAGCAGCACTAATAATAGGCAGAAAATAGAAATTATTGTCAAAAATAAAGTTAAATATAAAATTCGCACAATGTGTCATTTTTTAAAAATCTCTAAATCAACATATTATTTTAATTTAAAGAAAAAAGAAAATAAAATCAAAAATAATATTTATGATGAAGCTGTTATTAGTGCTTTTAAAGAAAATAAAGAAGTTTATGGTACTAGAAGATTAAAAGTCATTCTAGAAAACCAAGAAATTTATTTATCAAGACGAAAAATTAAAGAAATTATGAATAAACATAATTTAATATCAAAATACACTAAATTATCATACAAAAATCATAATAACAAAGTTAACGATAGTCCAATAAACAATCTTGTTGATAGAAACTTTAATAATAGAGTTAAAAATGAAGTTATTGTTAGTGATTTAACTTATGTTCAAGTAAATGGTAAGTGAAACTATATTTGTTTATTAATTGACCTATTTAACCGCGAAATAATTGGACATAGTGTAGGTACTAAAAAAGATGCATCATTAGTATATCAAGCATTTATGCACTCAAATCGCTGTTTAAAAGATATTCAAATATTTCATAGTGATCGCGGTAATGAATTTAATAATAAAATTATTGATAAACTTTTACTAGCATTCAATATTAATCGCTCTTTAAGCAAAAAAGGTTGTCCTTATGATAACGCTGTTGCTGAAGCAACCTTTAAAACTTTCAAAACCGAATTTATTAATGATAAAAATTTTACATCATTAATCCAATTAAAATTAGAATTATTTGATTACATCAATTGATATAACAACATAAGAATTCACAGCACTTTAAACTACTTAACTCCAGTTAATTATCAAAAACAAATGTCTACCAAAAAATAGTCCTAAAAAAGGTTGCCATTCCATATCTTTAGATGAATAAACACCAAACATGGAATTCCATCAACAGATATTGCAAAAGAATTGGGAGTGACTTTGAAAACTGCTTGAAGAATGACTCATAAAATCAGAACACGTATTGCAAAACAAAAACCTCAATTTATTGTTGAAGGTACAGTGCAAATTGATGAAATGTATCTTTCACATATGGGTTTTAAAAAACAAGGAAGATCCTTGGTGAATAAAACCTTGATTGTTGGCATTTATCAAAAAAAAACCAATAATTTAATTGTGAAAGTATTGAAAAACGCAAAGAGTAAAAATCTTTTGCAGTTTGCAAAAAACCACATTTCTTCAAAATGTCTTGTATATACTGATTCTTGAAAAGGATATTGCGATTTTAAATCAGTTTTCACTAAGCATGAAACAGTTAACCATCAAGATGGCTATGTTTCAAAAATTGGTGTAAATACCAACCAAATTGAATCAGTTTGAAAACATATAAGAAGAACATTTAAAACACATATCAAAGTTGCAAAACATCATGTTCATTTATATGCTAAAGAAGCTGCATATAAATTCAACAAGATACCTAGTTTTGAAACTGTAATTCTATGTTTGATTTAAAAATGTGGGGAGAAGTCCGTAGATAGGCTTTTCTCAGCATTTATGTGATAAAATTAAAATAGTACATAAAGGAAAAAAAGCCATAATTTGTTCTTTTTTAAATTCTATTTGCATAATAATCCTTTCCTAATATGTTCTGTTGCTTCTAGCATAAAGAACATATATTTTGATTTTTAGATTATTAATACTAATACTATTCGTTTTATTCATTCCATGAAAACTGGGCTCAAAAATAAATTGTGAAATTTTAAAAAACATTGAGGCATTCGATTCAATATTTATTTAATTTGTGTTTAACAAATTAATATTTTAATTGAACCGGCCCCGCTCAATTTTTTTTACAAGTTTGAAATTTATTTTCTCGCCCAAAAAATTTTTTCAAAAAAAAATAAAAAATAAAACCAACACTTGCTCACTGGGGAGTGGCAAGGTTGGTTAAATAAAGAATAGAATTAATATAGTATGTTCCCTAAGCAGGTCTATATATACTAGTTTCCAATTCGCTCCCACCCCAAGAATTACCATTTCTGGTTAGTATATTTTATTAGGTATCACTCCACTTTTTATTTATCCATGCAAGTCCACATGCTAGCTACTATTTTTAACAACTGTGTTGTAGTTCACTTTTTTAGTTCCCTAACACGTGTTGATAATAGCGTTAAAGACGGTTATTAAAAATTTTAAAATTTTACAATTACAAAAAAAGACAAGAATTTTATTCTCGTCTTTTGTCATTTATTTTTAATTCAAGGGTTTAAAAAAGAAAGGAGCTATTTAAGGGAAATGAGTTGTTATCGACATCTTCGACACGCTCCCAAAATAATTTATTATTTATTTTTTTAGTTTTCATATCAATCACCTATTTTAATATTTTACATTTAAATATTAACATGTTTAAAAAATTAATACTGCTAAATTGTAAAGGTAAGTGCAACTAAATTATTTTTCTATCCAAATATTCTATCGGTGAAAGATAATTTAGTATTTTTCTTGGTCTTTGGTTTAAAGACAATATAAATTTATGAACTTCATTTTTACAAGTTTTTGAAAAATTAAATTTTTTAGGAAATTTTTCTCTAATTAAACCATTAGTATTTTCATTAGTACCTCTTTGTCAAGGTGAATATGGATTTGCAAAATAAATTTTCACATCTAAATTTTTTTCAAGTTGTTGTCAATTTGAAAATTCTTTACCACGATCAAAAGTAATGGTTTTAACAATATTTTTAGGAAGAATTGATAAATAATGGCTAATATTTTTGTTAATAACTTTAGTAGTTCTGTTTTTAACTAATATTGCTAAAGTAAATCGTGATACTCTTTCAACTAAAGTTATTAAACATTTTTTACTTTTGCCTCGTGATGATACTATAGTATCTCCTTCTCAATGACCAAGTGTTATACGATCATTAATATTAAGATCTCTTTCTTTAATTGATTTGCTATTGAATTTGCCACGATTTTCTTGAGATTTGCGTTTTTTGCCTTTTCTTCTTAAATTTTTACTAGTAACTTGATCAAGCAATCCAGAATAAATTCAATTGTAAATTGTTTTAAAACTAATAACTCATTGTTTATGAAAATTTTTAATTCTGCCATAAATTTGTTCAGGTGATCAGCCTAATAATAGTTTTTGTTGCACATATTTTACTAAATCTTTATTTTTAAACTTATGAAAAAAAATATGTGATTGTTTTCTATTTTCAGCTTTATTTTGTGCAATCAATGAAAAATAATTACTATTATCTTGATTTCTATTAATTTCTCGAATAATAGTACTAATATTTCGATTAAGATTTTTAGCTATTTCACTAATTTTAACTTTAAATTTCAATTGATTCTCAATATAAATTCTTTCATCTACGCCAAGATGTTTATAACTCATATAAAAACTCCTTACTTTTTTTATAAAATAAATTTAGCATTATGAAATTTTTATATGAGAATTTTTTTGCAATTTTATTTACTTGCACTTACAAGTATAATTCAGCTACTATAAAAAACAAAAAGAGTAGAAGTTAAAAAAATTTTTTATTTTTATTAAAATTAAACTTATATATGTATATAATAAATTTAGAAATTTAAAAAAATGATTAGGATAATAATATGGATTTTAATTATAAATGAACTTATAAAGAACAATATCCTAAAATTGATAAATTAATTTTAGAACATATAACAAAGAAATGAGAAAAATGAGATTGAAGAATAAAAAATACAAGAGATAAAAAGAAATATAAAACGGACTTCTCCCCACATGTACTTGTGGGGAGAAGTCCGTAATTTAATTGTGAAAGTATTGAAAAACGCAAAGAGTAAAAATCTTTTGCAGTTTGCAAAAAACCACATTTCTTCAAAATGTCTTGTATATACTGATTCTTGAAAAGGATATTGCGATTTTAAATCAGTTTTCACTAAGCATGAAACAGTTAACCATCAAGATGGCTATGTTTCAAAAATTGGTGTAAATACCAACCAAATTGAATCAGTTTGAAAACATATAAGAAGAACATTTAAAACACATATCAAAGTTGCAAAACATCATGTTCATTTATATGCTAAAGAAGCTGCATATAAATTCAACAAGATACCTAGTTTTGAAACTGTAATTCTATGTTTGATTTAAAAATGTGGGGAGAAGTCCGTAGATAGGCTTTTCTCAGCATTTATGTGATAAAATTAAAATAGTACATAAAGGGAGAAAAGCCATATAAAATTGTTGATTATCAATATCGAACAAGAAAAACAATGTATGGATTAGTAACTTATAAAAGAAGAATTTATGAATATTTTGATGAAAAATTACAAAAATTAGTTCGTGTTTGTTTAGTTGATGAATGACTAGAATTACCTAAATATAAAAGAATTGGTGAAGATGTTGAACAAACTATTATTGAATATTTTGCTGATGGGAAAAGATACCATGGAATGGCAACCTTTTTTAGGACTATTTTTTGGTAGACATTTGTTTTTGATAATTAACTGGAGTTAAGTAGTTTAAAGTGCTGTGAATTCTTATGTTGTTATATCAATTGATGTAATCAAATAATTCTAATTTTAATTGGATTAATGATGTAAAATTTTTATCATTAATAAATTCGGTTTTGAAAGTTTTAAAGGTTGCTTCAGCAACAGCGTTATCATAAGGACAACCTTTTTTGCTTAAAGAGCGATTAATATTGAATGCTAGTAAAAGTTTATCAATAATTTTATTATTAAATTCATTACCGCGATCACTATGAAATATTTGAATATCTTTTAAACAGCGATTTGAGTGCATAAATGCTTGATATACTAATGATGCATCTTTTTTAGTACCTACACTATGTCCAATTATTTCGCGGTTAAATAGGTCAATTAATAAACAAATATAGTTTCACTTACCATTTACTTGAACATAAGTTAAATCACTAACAATAACTTCATTTTTAACTCTATTATTAAAGTTTCTATCAACAAGATTGTTTATTGGACTATCGTTAACTTTGTTATTATTATTTTTGTATGATAATTTAGTGTATTTTGATATTAAATTATGTTTATTCATAATTTCTTTAATTTTTCGTCTTGATAAATAAATTTCTTGGTTTTCTAGAATGACTTTTAATCTTCTAGTACCATAAACTTCTTTATTTTCTTTAAAAGCACTAATAACAGCTTCATCATAAATATTATTTTTGATTTTATTTTCTTTTTTCTTTAAATTAAAATAATATGTTGATTTAGAGATTTTTAAAAAATGACACATTGTGCGAATTTTATATTTAACTTTATTTTTGACAATAATTTCTATTTTCTGCCTATTATTAGTGCTGCTTGCTTTAAAATATCATTTTCCATTCTTAATTGTTTTAATTCTTTTCTTAATTTAATTAATTCATTTTCTTCAACAGAACGATTATCTTTAGTTTTAAAACTACCTGAATTAGTAAATTGCTTAATTCAATTGTAAGTAGCTGCTCTTGTAACATTATATTCTTTAGCAAGGCAAGATACTGATTTGCCACTTTGATATAAAGCTACTATTTGTTTTTTAAATTCATTGGTATATGAGTTAATATTGGCCATAATTATAGTTCCTTTCTTTGTTCACTTGTCTACGTAATTAGTGTCCAATAAAGTGTAACCCATCCAGTTAACCATCAAGATGGCTATGTTTCAAAAATTGGTGTAAATACCAACCAAATTGAATCAGTTTGAAAACATATAAGAAGAACATTTAAAACACATATCAAATTTGCAAAACATCATGTTCATTTATATGCTAAAGAAGCTGCATATAAATTCAACAAGATACCTAGTTTTGAAAATGTAATTCTATGTTTGATTTAAAAATGTGGGGAGAAGTCCGTAGATAGGCTTTTCTCAGCATTTATGTGATAAAATTAAAATAGTACATAAAGGGAGAAAAGCCTTTTTAAAAATAAGTATTTTAGTTGCATTTAAGTTAAAAAAATTATATTATTTAAATACAATTTCATAAAAATCCAAATTATTTCTTGTCTAACATAATAATAAGACTATATGAATTAATTTATTCCGGATTTTTGACAATCTCCCATAATTTTTTATATATTTTTATATATATTTTTAATAAAAAATATATAATTTTATTGAGTATTTAAAGGTAGAAAAAATATTCAAAAAGTGAAAGGAATAATAAATTATGCCATGAAAATCTATTGAGAATAATAAATTAAAACAAGAAGCACATGCTAAAAATGCTGATAAAATAAATAAAGCTTGAGGAGAAAAAAATGAATCTGAAAGAAGAGAAAGAGTTTGTAAAAATCTTGAGTTAGATAAATCAAAAATAAATAGTGAATCTTCTTCAAGTGAAAGCAAAAACTCTAGTAGTAAAAATAGTAACCAGTTATAAAAAAACAATTTTTTTAATTAAAATAAACTTCAATATGAAGTTTATTTTAATTTATTTTGGCTTTTCTCCCTTTATGTACTATTTTAATTTTATCACATAAATGCTGAGAAAAGCCTATCTACGGACTTCTCCCCACATTTTTAAATCAAACATAGAATTACAGTTTCAAAACTAGGTATCTTGTTGAATTTATATGCAGCTTCTTTAGCATATAAATGAACATGATGTTTTGCAACTTTGATATGTGTTTTAAATGTTCTTCTTATATGTTTTCAAACTGATTCAATTTGGTTGGTATTTACACCAATTTTTGAAACATAGCCATCTTGATGGTTAACTGTTTCATGCTTAGTGAAAACTGATTTAAAATCGCAATATCCTTTTCAAGAATCAGTATATACAAGACATTTTGAAGAAATGTGGTTTTTTGCAAACTGCAAAAGATTTTTACTCTTTGCGTTTTTCAATACTTTCACAATTAAATTATTGGTTGTTTTTTGATAAATGCCAACAATCAAGGTTTTATTCACCAAGGATCTTCCTTGTTTTTTAAAACCCATATGTGAAAGATACATTTCATCAATTTGCACTGTACCTTCAACAATAAATTGAGGTTTTTGTTTTGCAATACGTGTTCTGATTTTATGAGTCATTCTTCAAGCAGTTTTCAAAGTCACTCCCAATTCTTTTGCAATATCTGTTGATGGAATTCCATGTTTGGTGTTTATTCATCTAAAGATAAGATAAAACCAAGATGTTAAAGATGTTTGTGACCTTGAAAATATGGTGCCTGTGAGAATGCTAAATGTTTGATTACATTTTAAACATCTCATTCTTTTTAAATCAGAAGTATTCAAATTAAAATTAAAACACCTAATACATTTGTTTTCTTTCAAATTTGCTATATATGCAAGACATTGCTGTTCAGTTTGAAAAGCATTTTTGAATTCATTCAGTTTCATTATTCCCTCCACAAGTACATGTGGGGAGAAGTCCGTTTATTTTTTTAATCTTAATTAAGATATTGATGAAATTAGCATTTATGTTATTAAAAATAGTGTTTATAACTTAAAAGATATATAATAAAAAATTATTTATTTAATCTTTTGTAAATTTTTCTTGATTTTAATATATATATATCATATAATATACAAGCTAGAATAAGCCAAAGACAGCAACGGACTTTTGTCTTAATTATGTTGCTCAGGTAATTTCCATCATTATATATGCATGTGATTTACTCGGTTTTGCTCCGATTTTTATTTACTACTTATTGCTAGTTATTTCAGAATAATAAGGAGGTGTACTTATGCGCCCAGCAATGGTTGAAAAACAAAAAACTATTGATTTAATTGCTAAGCAAATTAATGATTCAAAAACAACAATTGTTGTACAATATCAAGGTATGAATGTTGAAGAAATTAGTTCTTTACGTAAGGAATTAAGAGCTAAAGGTGCAACATTCACTATTTATAAGAATAATTTAGTTGCTCGTTCTTTAAAAAAAGAATATTCATCGCTTGAAAGTAGTTTAGTTGGTCCAAATGGTTTTATCTTTGGATTTGAAAACGACTTAGAAACAGCTAAAATAGTTTCTAATTATGCTAATTTTAATAAATTATTAGTATTAAGAGGTGGCATTTTTGAAGGGAAAGTTATTGACCAAAGTGAGTTACAAAAAATAGCTTCATTACCATCAAAATTAGAATTAATTTCAATGTTAGCTTCTTGTTTACAAGCACCAGTTCGCAATTTGGCTTTAGCAATTAAAGCAGTAGCCCAAAAAAAAGAAAACGCATAATTAACACTTATTAAATAAAAAAATATATGGAGGAAAAAATAATGGAAAATATTACAAATAAACAAATTATTGAACATGTTAAAACAATGACAGCAGTTCAATTAAAAGAATTAGTTGAATTAATTGAAACAACTTTTGGAGTAACTGCAGCAGTTGCTTCTGCACCAGCAGCAGCTAAAGAAGAAGCAACAAAACCATCAACAGTTTCTGTAATCTTAAAAGAAGTAGGAGACAAAAAAGTTGATGTTATTAAAGCAGTTAAGGCAATTGTTGGTGGAACAATGTCTTTAATGGATGCTAAAAAAATGGTTGATGCAGTAGCAACAGGACCACAAAAGATTTTAGAAAATATTGATACAGCAAAAGCAACAGAACACGAAGCAACGTTAAAAGCCGTTGGTGCTATTGTTGAAGTTAAGTAGTTCAAATATTAAAAATTTATATGAAAACCAGTATTAATTAAAACTGGTTTTCTGTTTGTTATTTAACTAAAAATTATCAACTTAAAACTTAATATTTTATCAAACTAATTAGTAATTTAATACTAATTAACTGAAATCAAATTATTTGATTTTAATAAATTTTTAAAATTGGAGATGAACCAATGTCATATACTACAAAACAATTTGGTCATTATGCTAAAAGACGTGACTATACTAAAGTATCAGGAAATTTAGATCTTCCTGATTTAATTTCAATTCAACGTGATACTTATAAATGATTTATTGATACAGGAATACAAGAAGTATTTAATGAAATATTTCCGGTAACTGATAATGATAATCGTATTATTTTATCATTGATTGATTGAGAATTTCGTAAACCAAGAAGAACATTAAAAGAAGCAAAAGATGAGTCAAAAACTTATGAATCACCAATCTATACAAAATTATCTCTATCAATTCATGAAAATAATCGTCATTTAACTATTGCTGCTAAAGATAATATTTTAGATTATTTAATGCGTTGAATTAAAGACCAATTTGGTATTAAAAACATTAATGAACCAAAAGTTAGCGATAATATATATTATTTTGAAGAAAAAAATGTTCATGCTAATAGTGAATTTTCAACTATTGAAGTTACTATTAAAAGTAGAGAAGAAGATGTTTTAATTGTTGATTATACATTAACTCGTGAAGGAGATGTATTTTTAGGTGATTTTCCATTAATGACACAAAAAGGAACATTTATTATTAATGGAAGTGAAAAGGTTGTTGTTTCACAATTAGTTCGTTCACCAGGTGCATATTTTAAAATTGAAATTGATCCAAAAACCGGATTATATAAATTTTTAGGTGATTTAATTCCATCACGTGGAACTTGACTAGAATTTGAAACTGATTCTAAACGTAATAAATTAGTTCGTAATAAAAATGCAATTAAAGATATTATTCAAGTTAAAATTGAAAAATCACGTAAAATTGCAGTAACCACTTTACTTACTGCCTTAGGATTAACTAAAGATGATGTTATTAATATCATTGGTAAAGATGATGTTTTATTAAATACTTATGAATATGATGAACATCAAAATTTACCAGCAGCAGTGCAAGAAATTTATAAAAAAATTAAAGCCGGAGAAACTGCCAGTGTTGATGGTGCTGAAAAATTTTTAACTGGATTATTATTTGATTCAAAAAAATATGATTTAACAAAAGCAGGAAGATATAAGCTAATTCAAAAATTAGCTATTACAGATCGTGTTTTAAATTACACTCTAGCTGAAGATATTAAAGATATTAGAGGTAATGTTGTTTTATCAAAAAAAACAGTAATTGGTAAATCACAATTAGAAATTCTAAAAACAGTATTAGAAGAAGGAGCATGTTTAGTACCTTTAAAAACATCAATCAGTGATAGTGAACCAAAACATTATGTGCAGTTAATTAAAGTTTATAATGATAAAGAAAGATTAAATGAAGTTATTAATGTTGTTGGAATTAATCCTAAATGTAAAGAAGTAATTATTACTATTGCTGATATTTTAGCAACTCTTTCTTATATTTTAAATTTTGTTCATGGTATTGGTAATGCTGATGATATTGATCACTTAGCAAATCGTCGTATTCGTACAATTGGTGAATTACTACAAAACCAATTTCGTATTGGAATGGGACGTATTGAAAAAAACGTTAAAGAAAAAATGTCAACTACTGATAGTGATAAAATGAAACCAGCAAATATTACAAATAATAAACCATTAACAGCTGTTATTGGTGAGTTTTTTAACTTATCACAATTATCACAATTTATGGATCAAACTAATCCATTAGCAGAATTGGCTAATAAAAGACGTTTAACTGCTTTAGGACCTGGTGGATTATCACGTGATCGTGCTAGTTTAGAAGTTCGTGATGTTCACTATTCTCACTATGGAAGAATTTGTCCGATTGAAACTCCTGAAGGACCTAATATTGGTTTAATCAATAATTTAGCCACTTATGCTCGTATTAATGAATACGGTTTTATTGAAACACCTTACCGTCAAGTAATTGCAGGTAAAATTACTAATGAAATTAAATATTTAACTGCTGGTGAAGAAAAGAATTATATCATTGCACAAGCTAATATTGAATTAGATACTAATAATGTTATTAAAAATAATAATGTTATTGCTCGTAGTAATGGTCAAAATATTATTGTTGGACCAAACGAAGTTGAATATATTGATGTTTCACCAAAACAAATTGTGTCAATAGCTACAAGTTGTATTCCCTTTTTAGAAAATGATGATGCTAACCGTGCTTTAATGGGAGCTAATATGCAACGTCAAGCAATTCCATTATTAAAAACCCAAACACCAATTGTTGGTACGGGTGTTGAGTATGCTGTTGCTCGTGACTCAGGATTAGCTATTGTTGCTAATTTACCGGGAGTTGTACAATATGTTGATTCTCATGAAATTATTATTAAATCAGAAGATGAAATAACAACTTATGAGTTAAGTCGTTTTGAACGTAGTAATCAAGGAACAGCAGTAACTCATGTGCCATTAGTAAAAGTTGGTGATAAAGTTGAAGTTAATCAAATTTTAGCAGATGGACCTTCGATGAAAGATGGCGAACTTGCATTAGGACAAAATGTAATTATTGCTTTCATGACTTGACATGGTTATAACTATGAAGATGCTATTATTATTAGTGAACGTTTAGTAAAAGATGATGTTTATACTTCAATGCATATTGAAGAATATAATTTAGAATGTCGAAAAACAAAACAAGGTAAAGAAGAAATTACACGTGAAATCCCTAATACTTCTGAACAATCAAGACGTTATCTTGATGATGAAGGAATTGTTTTAATTGGAACTGAAGTTAAAGAAGGAGATATTCTTGTTGGTAAAGTTACACCAAAATGTCAAACACAATCAACTGCTGAAGAAAAATTATTAGCAGCTATTTTTGGTGAAAAATCACGTAATGTTAAAGATAATTCATTACGAGTACCTAATGGTGGTGCTGGAATTGTTCAAGGTATTAAACGTTATAAACGTGAAGATGGTTTTGACTTACCTTCAGAAGTAGAAGAAGTAGTTAAAGTATTTATTGTCCAAAAACGTAAAATCCGAGAAGGAGATAAAATGGCTGGAAGACACGGAAATAAAGGTGTTATTTCTAAAGTCTTACCAATTGAAGATATGCCTTTCCTAGAAGATGGAACACCGGTTGATATTATGTTAAATCCATTAGGAGTACCATCGCGGATGAATATTGGACAAATTCTTGAATTACACTTAGGAATGGCTGCTAAAACTTTAGGAATTAAAGTAGCAACCCCTGTTTTTGATGGTGCAAAAAATCAAGACTTGTTAGATATTATGAAAGAAGCAAAATATAATGATTTTGATAAATTAACATTATATGATGGTTTAACTGGTGAAAAGTTTGCCAAGAAAATTTCTGTTGGTGTTATGTATATGCTAAAACTATCACATATGGTAGATGATAAATTACATGCTCGTAATGTGGGTCCATATTCATTAATTACTCAACAACCATTAGGTGGTAAGGCACAAAATGGTGGACAAAGATTTGGAGAAATGGAAGTTTGAGCATTAGAAGCTTATGGTGCTGCTCATACTTTACAAGAAATCCTAACTATTAAATCTGATGATATTAAAGGTAGAATTAAAACTTATGAAGCGATTCTACGTAATAAACAGATTCCAACGCCAGGTATCCCTGAATCATTTAATGTTTTAACAAAAGAACTACAAGGTTTAGGAATAAATATTGTGTTAATTGACGAAAAAGGTCAAGAACAAAAAGTGGTAACTTACGATGAAGAAGTCGAAAGTTATCTTGAGGATTAGAAAAGGAGTAATAAATATATGCAAATGCAAAAAAATTCAAAACATTATACTGCCCTTAAAATTTCTCTTGCTTCTCCCGATCAAATTCGCTCATGATCACATGGAGAAATTACAAAGCCAGAAACAATTAATTATAAGTCATTAAAACCTGAAAAAGATGGATTATTTGATGCACGAATATTTGGACCAACTAAAAATTATGAATGTACTTGTGGTAAATATAAGAAAATAAAAAATAAAGGTAAAGTTTGTGAACGTTGTTTAGTAGAAATTACTGAAGCAATTGTTCGACGTGAACGTTTAGGACACATTGAGTTAGAAGAGCCAGTAACTCATATTTGAATGTTAAAGGCTTCTCCTTCAAGAATTGCGTTAGCATTAGATATGAAAGCTAAAGACTTAGAAGAAGTAGCATATTTTGTTTCTTATATTGTTTTAGACCCAGGGACCGCTAAAGGTTTAAAACAAAAAATGATTATGGATTTAGGTAATGCTAAATCTTCAACTGATACTCGTAATCGTTTACGTAAAGTATTTGCACAAATTTTAGAACAATTAGAACCTTCTTCTTTTGCTTATACTCGTTCTCAAATGTTAACTGATACTTTAGCAGATACTTCACGTCCATTTTCAATGGATGAATGTGCTCAATTTATTACTAAACATACTGGAACAAAATTTGGAATTGGTGCTTCAGCTATTGAGTATTTATTAAAAAATATTAATTTAGAAAAAGAATTTCTTGCCATTAAAAAACAATTGACAAACAAGAAATCACAAACTGATCGTAGAAAACTAGAACGTCGTTTAGATGTTATTGATTCATTTGCTAAATCAGGAAATAAACCAGAATGAATGGTATTACACGCTATTCCGGTGATTCCACCTGATATTCGTCCAATTATTCAGTTAGATGGTGGTCGTTTTACAACATCAGAAATTAATGATTTATATCGAAGAATTATTATTCGTAATGAACGCTTAAAAAAAGTAAAACAAATGGGAGCACCAATCTTAATTATTAATAATGAAAAAAGAATGTTGCAAGAATCAGTTGATGCTTTATTTGATAATGAACGTAAAGCACGTCCAGTAACAGGAAGAGATAAACGTCCATTAAAATCTTTAACTTCAACATTAAAAGGAAAACAAGGACGTTTCCGTCAAAACTTATTAGGTAAGCGTGTTGATTATTCAGGTCGAAGTGTTATTGCTGTTGGTCCGGAATTAAAAATGTATCAATGTGGTATTCCTCGTGATATGGCAATTATTTTGTTCAAACCTTTTGTTGTGCAAAGATTAGTTCATCAAGAATTAGCTTTAAATATTAAAATTGCTGAAAAATTAATTGAAATCCAAGATGAACGAATTTGAGATGTTTTAGAAGAAGTAATTAAAGATCGTCCTGTTTTATTAAACCGTGCCCCAACTTTACACCGTTTAGGAATTCAAGCATTTGAACCAATTCTAGTTAAAGGGAAAGCTATTCGTTTACATCCACTAGTAACTCCTGCTTTTAATGCTGACTTTGATGGTGACCAAATGGCTGTTCACGTGCCAATTACCCAAGAAGCAGTAGCTGAAGCAAGAAGTTTAATGTTAGGTTCAAAAAATATTTTAAGTCCTAAAGATGGTAAACCAATTGTTACGCCAACTCAAGATATGGTTCTTGGTAATTATTATTTAACTATTGAAAAATTAGATGAATTAGGTCAAGGTTCAATTTTTAAAGATGTTAATGAAGCAATTAAAGCTTATGATACAAAACAAGTTTCATTACATGCTATTATTGGAATTCGTGTTGCTAGTTTAGGTGCAAGTAAATTTGCTGCTACCGATCAAAACAAATTTTTAATTACTACTATTGGTAAGATTATTTTTAATCAAATGTTTTCAGAAAGAATGCCATTTATTAATCGCCCAAATATTATTAATTTAACTGAAACCCATAATGAAGATTTAGTTACAACTGATGTTGATTTTCGTGAATTTATTAAAAAAAGAGTTATTGTTGAACCATTTAAGAAAAAAGCTTTAGCAGATATTATTCATAAATATTTTAAAACTTTTGGAACTCAATTAACTGCACAAATGTTAGATAAAATGAAAAATCTTGGTTTTAAATTTTCAACAATTTCAGGAACAACAATTTCTGCAGGCGATGTTGTATCTTATTCAGGTAAAACAAGATTATTTAAAGAAGCAGATGAATATGTTAAAACAATTAACAAGTTTTATAAACAAGGTATGTTAACTAATCGTGAGCGTCATTACCATATTATTAATAAATGAAGTGGTATTAAAAATAATATTCAAGTTGAACTAGAAACAGTTTTAAGAAAAGATATTGAAAATCCAATCTTTATGATGTGAGATTCAGGTGCTAGAACTAATATTAGTAACTTTACTCAATTAGTAGGGATGCGTGGTTTAATGAATAATCCAAAAGGAGAAGTTATTGAATTACCAATTAAATCTTCATTCCGTGAAGGATTAAATGTTTCAGAGTTCTTTATTTCTACCCATGGTGCTCGTAAAGGAATGGCAGATATGGCGCTTAAAACTTCTGACTCAGGTTATTTAACAAGAAGACTAGTTGACGTTTCACAAGATATTATTGTTACTGAAGAAGATTGTAATACCGGTAATGGCTTTATAATTAGTGACGTTGTTGACCAAAAACGTAATAATATTATTGTGCCCTTACGTGACCGTTTATTTGGACGTTTTGTTCAAGGTGATGTTGTTGATAGTAACAATAATGTAATTGTTGCAAATAATGAATTAATTACTGAAAAATTAGTAGAAACAATATTAGAGGCAAAAATTACAAAAATAAATATTCGTTCAGTTTTAACTTGTGAAGCAAGTTATGGTGTTTGTCAAAAATGTTATGGTATTAATTTAACAACAGGTTCTATTGTTGCTATTGGTGAAGCAGTTGGAATTATTGCAGCGCAATCAATTGGTGAACCAGGAACTCAACTAACGATGAGAACTTTCCATACTGGAGGAGTTGCTGGTGGTAGTGATATTACCCAAGGATTACCAAGAATTAAAGAATTATTAGATATTACTAATCCCAAAGGTGCTGTTGCTATTATTAGTGAGTTTGATGGTAAAGTAACAGATATTCGTGAAGAGCAAGGAATTTATACAATTACTGTAAAGTCAAAACTTGACTATAAAGAATATAAAACTCAATATAATGCGCAGGTAAGAATTAAAATTGGTGATAATGTTAAGATTGGCCAAAAACTAACTGAAGGTGCAATTAATATTACACAATTACTAGAAGTAGCAGGAATCATTGAAGTTCAACAATATATTTTAAAAGAAGTACAACGTGTTTATCGTTTACAAGGAATTGAAATTTCTGATAAGTATATTGAAATTATTGTAAAACAAATGTTGAATCGTATTTTTGTAGTTGAAGGTAATGATTCACCATTATTGCCTGGAGCGATTGTTGATATCAAAGAATTTAAGAATGTTAATGCCAAAATTATTGTTGCTGGTAAAAAACCCGCTTTTGGTCATCCAATTATTTTAGGGATTAAAAAAGCACCATTAGAATCAGAATCATTCTTGGCTGCTGCTTCTTTCCAAGATACAACAAGAGTATTAACTAATGCTGTTATTAAGTCAAAACAAGATAATTTACGTGGTTTAAAGGAAAATGTTATTTTAGGAAACTTGATACCGGCCGGTACTGGTTTAATGCCAACTGAGAAGTTAATAGGTATGGGTAATTCTTCACTTGAAGAAGAATACTAAATTAAAATAAAAAGGAGGCTTTTTAATAATCTGTGTATCTTTTTTTTACAAAGTTACTAATTTAGATTAATTCTGTCTTCAAATTTTATCATAAAATGAGCAATTGCTGTATTTCAATTTTGAATAGGCAATGTTTATTTTTTTGTTATATTTTCAATTGCCAAGTAAAATATTTTGAAAACTGCCATATCATTAGGAAAAACTTTTTTTATTTCTGATGATTTTTCGTAATTGACTATTAACAGATTCAATAGCATTTGTAGTATAAATCACTCTTTTGATTTCTACTGTATAACTAATAAAAACCATTAAATTATCTCAATTTTTATATCAAGATTTAGTAATTTGAGGATATTGTTTATTTCATTTACTTTCAAACGATTCTAAAGCTTGCATTGCTTGTTCTTCACTACATGCACTATAAATTGGTTTTAAATCTGCAACTAGACCTTTTCGATGTTTGTATGAAACATATTTTAAACTATTTCTAATTTGATGAACAATGCATAATTGATGTTCTGTTTTAGGATAAACTGATTGTATTGCTTCTGACATGCCTGTTAAATTATCACTACAAGCAATAAGAATATCATTTAAGCCACGATTTTTCATTTCTGTGAAATTAGATAATCAAAACTTAGAACCTTCATTTTCACTAATTCATAATCCTAAAACATCTTTTTTGCCTTCTAAATCAACTCCTAATGCTATATAAACTGATTTGTTAATAATCCGTTTATCTTGTCGTACTTTAACTACTATACAATCAAAATAAACAATAGGATAAATACTTTCTAATGGTCGATTTTGTCATGCTTTAACATCATCAATAACATCATCAGTAATTTGACTAATAACACTTTCACTAATATCAGCACCATGATATAACTCTTGCAACTGCATTCTAATGTCAGATAATGTCATTCCTTTTGCATACAAGGAAAGAACTTTTTGATCAAAACCATCAAATCTTCTTTGCCTTTTAGGAACTATTACAGGAGTAAAATTACTATTGCGATCTCTTGGTACATCAATTTCAATTTTACCTTGTTGAGTTATTAATTTTTTTGAACTTGTACCATTACGAGCATTTTCAGTAGTAGTATGTTGATTTTTTTCATATCCTAAATAATTTTGCATTTCAGAATTCAACATTTTTTCAAATAATCTTTTTGTTAATTCTTTATATAAACCGCCAGGTTTAAAAACTGTTGTTAAATCTTCAGTATTTTCTAGTAATAAATCTACTGCTTTTTATATTGGATCATTATTATTAAAGGGGACGGTAACAAAAAAGGAGGATATAATTACTTTTTAAAGATTTCTTTCAAATTATAGACAAGAAATAATTGTAATTATATGCAATTGTAAATACATCTTACTACTAAATTAAATTAATTTCAATTAAAATACAAAAATTGAAAAAATCAATAATAAAATTAATATTTATACACAACAAAAATTCTTATTAACTTTTAATTTAATAAGTTTTTAAAATTTTAATAAAAAAAATTAATTAAGTTATGTTTTTAAATTTATTTGATTACATTTAAAAATAACCATTTTAATATAAATATTCGGACTTCTCCCCACATGTACTTGTGGAGGGAATAATGAAACTGAATGAATTCAACAATGCTTTTCAAACTGAACAGCAATGTCTTGCATATATAGCAAATTTGAAAGAAAACAAATGTATTAGGTGTTTTAGTTTTAATTTGAATACTTCTGATTTAAAAAGAATGAGATGTTTAAAATGTAATCAAACATTTAGCATTCTCACAGGCACCATATTTTCAAGGTCACAAACATCTTTAACATCTTGGTTTTATCTTATCTTTAGATGAATAAACACCAAACATGGAATTCCATCAACAGATATTGCAAAAGAATTGGGAGTGACTTTGAAAACTGCTTGAAGAATGACTCATAAAATCAGAACACGTATTGCAAAACAAAAACCTCAATTTATTGTTGAAGGTACAGTGCAAATTGATGAAATGTATCTTTCACATATGGGTTTTAAAAAACAAGGAAGATCCTTGGTGAATAAAACCTTGATTGTTGGCATTTATCAAAAAACAACCAATAATTTAATTGTGAAAGTATTGAAAAACGCAAAGAGTAAAAATCTTTTGCAGTTTGCAAAAAACCACATTTCTTCAAAATGTCTTGTATATACTGATTCTTGAAAAGGATATTGCGATTTTAAATCAGTTTTCACTAAGCATGAAACAGTTAACCATCAAGATGGCTATGTTTCAAAAATTGGTGTAAATACCAACCAAATTGAATCAGTTTGAAAACATATAAGAAGAACATTTAAAAAACATATCAAAGTTGCAAAACATCATGTTCATTTATATGCTAAAGAAGCTGCATATAAATTCAACAAGATACCTAGTTTTGAAACTGTAATTCTATGTTTGATTTAAAAATGTGGGGAGAAGTCCGTAGATAGGCTTTTCTCAGCATTTATGTGATAAAATTAAAATAGTACATAAAGGGAGAAAAGCCTTAATTAATTTAGTTTTAGTATTTGGTCTTTGATTTAAATTTCAAATATCTAAACCTAATTTTTTACCAAATAATAAACTATTAATTGAACCTAATACTGGATTTACAATTACTTGACCATAATAAGCACTTGTACCAATCATTGCACAAATTGGACTTATACCAGTTCTAATTAATTTAGTTAAAGTATAATTTGATTGTGTATTTTCGTTTGGCATTTTAATCTCCTTTATTTGTTTTTATTAGTTCTCTTATAACATCTAGTAAATAATCTACTACATAAGAATTTAATTCAAATTCATAATTTCTAATTTTAATTTTTTCCTTCTGCATTTGTTTATTCTCCTTTAATTTTCTAATTTTTTAATTGTTACTTTAATTCAACCTTGATAAACATCATTATCACCAACTATTAATGCAACATTACTTTCCGGGTCAGAAACAATTATGTGTTTTGAGGAAATTTTTAGTAATCTGTGTAACTTACAAAAATAACTATGTTTAATTAATTCTAGTAAATATAATTAAATGACTAGAAAGAGTGAGTTACAGATGGCTAAAAAAGATAACTTTAATAATAATGATCCAATATCAAAAGCAGTAGATTTATTACTAGAAAATACTGAAGATTTAACAACAGTTTTTAAACCTGGCGGTTTATATAAAGAATTAACAAAAAGATTAGTTGAAAAAATGTTGAATTCTGAAATGCAAAATTATTTAGGATATGAAAAAAATCAACATACTACTACTGAAAATGCTCGTAATGGTACAAGTTCAAAAAAATTAATAACTCAACAAGGTAAAATTGAAATTGATGTACCAAGAGATCGCAATAGTAATTTTACTCCTGTAATAGTTCCTAAAAGGCAAAGAAGATTTGATGGTTTTGATCAACAAGTTCTTTCCTTGTATGCAAAAGGAATGACATTATCTGACATTAGAATGCAGTTGCAAGAGTTATATCATGGTGCTGATATTAGTGAAAGTGTTATTAGTCAAATTACTGATGATGTTATTGATGATGTTAAAGCATGACAAAATCGACCATTAGAAAGTATTTATCATATTGTTTATTTTGATTGTATAGTAGTTAAAGTACGACAAGATAAACGGATTATTAACAAATCAGTTTATATAGCATTAGGAGTTGATTTAGAAGGCAAAAAAGATGTTTTAGGATTATGAATTAGTGAAAATGAAGGTTCTAAGTTTTGATTATCTAATTTCACAGAAATGAAAAATCGTGGCTTAAATGATATTCTTATTGCTTGTAGTGATAATTTAACAGGCATGTCAGAAGCAATACAATCAGTTTATCCTAAAACAGAACATCAATTATGCATTGTTCATCAAATTAGAAATAGTTTAAAATATGTTTCATACAAACATCGAAAAGGTCTAGTTGCAGATTTAAAACCAATTTATAGTGCATGTAGTGAAGAACAAGCAATGCAAGCTTTAGAATCGTTTGAAAGTAAATGAAATAAACAATATCCTCAAATTACTAAATCTTGATATAAAAATTGAGATAATTTAATGGTTTTTATTAGTTATCCAGTAGAAATCAAAAGAGTGATTTATACTACAAATGCTATTGAATCTGTTAATAGTCAATTACGAAAAATCATCAGAAATAAAAAAGTTTTTCCTAATGATATGGCAGTTTTCAAAATATTTTACTTGGCAATTGAAAATATAACAAAAAAATTAACATTGCCTATTCAAAATTGAAATACAGCAATTGCTCATTTTATGATAAAATTTGAAGACAGAATTAATCTAAATTAGTAACTTTGTAAAACAAAGATACACAGATTATTAAAAAGGCTCAGTTTATCCTAAAACAGAACATCAATTATGCATTGTTCATCAAATTAGAAATAGTTTAAAATATGTTTCATACAAACATCGAAAAGGTCTAGTTGCAGATTTAAAACCAATTTATAGTGCATGTAGTGAAGAACAAGCAATGCAAGCTTTAGAATCGTTTGAAAGTAAATGAAATAAACAATATCCTCAAATTACTAAATCTTGATATAAAAATTGAGATAATTTAATGGTTTTTATTAGTTATCCAGTAGAAATCAAAAGAGTGATTTATAATACAAATGCTATTGAATCTGTTAATAGTCAATTACGAAAAATCATCAGAAATAAAAAAGTTTTTCCTAATTATATGGCAGTTTTCAAAATATTTTACTTGGCAATTGAAAATATAACAAAAAAATGAACATTGCCTATTCAAAATTGAAATACAGCAATTGCTCATTTTATGATAAAATTTGAAGATATAATTAATCTAAACTAGTACTTTATAAAACAAAGATACACAGATTATTAAAAAGCCTCTGTTTTGATTTAACATTTGGATATTGTCTTAAAATAATTGCTCTAATATCATTACTGGTATGAATTGCTTTTGGAAATGGTGATAATATTTCAATTTCATCTTTATTTTCAAATAAAGTAGGTAATATAATCATTAGTCAAATTCTCCATTTTCAATTCTTTCTTTTAAAGAAAATACATATTCTGTATAAGTTCTATGTGGATTTTTATCATTTATAATTTCATCGATATCTAAAATTAATTTTTCTTTATTCATAATTTAACCTTTCTTTCCTAACTCTTTTATTTTGTTTTTGTTTACATAAGTTATTACATTTATGAGCAAAAACTCTACCATAACCACATTTATTATTCTTTTTTATTTTTATTATCATTATTTATTTTCTTCTCATATGATATTTCCACAACTATTACAATTTTCAAGTTTTTCTCAATTTTTAAAATTATTTTCAAAATCATTTATCAATTTTTTAAACTTATTTAAGTCATATTTATCAATACAAATATCATCTAGGTTTAAAGTAAAATCTCCATTTATTGAAAAATGACCAATATTAATTCCTTCTCATTCTTCTTTTCATTTGTTTAAAAATTCATTTATTGTCATTATTTTTTCTCCTTATTTTTAATTTTATTAGAAATTTCACTTAATATTTTTAATACTTTATATTCATTTTCGGACTTCTCCCCACATGTACTTGTGGAGGGAATAATGAAACTGAATGAATTCAAAAATGCTTTTCAAACTGAACAGCAATGTCTTGCATATATAGCAAATTTGAAAGAAAACAAATGTATTAGGTGTTTTAATTTTAATTTGAATACTTCTGATTTAAAAAGAATGAGATGTTTAAAATGTAATCAAACATTTAGCATTCTCACAGGCACCATATTTTCAAGGTCACAAACATCTTTAACATCTTGGTTTTATCTTATCTTTAGATGAATAAACACCAAACATGGAATTCCATCAACAGATATTGCAAAAGAATTGGGAGTGACTTTGAAAACTGCTTGAAGAATGACTCATAAAATCAGAACACGTATTGCAAAACAAAAACCTCAATTTATTGTTGAAGGTACAGTGCAAATTGATGAAATGTATCTTTCACATATGGGTTTTAAAAAACAAGGAAGATCCTTGGTGAATAAAACCTTGATTGTTGGCATTTATCAAAAAACAACCAATAATTTAATTGTGAAAGTATTGAAAAACGCAAAGAGTAAAAATCTTTTGCAGTTTGCAAAAAACCACATTTCTTCAAAATGTCTTGTATATACTGATTCTTGAAAAGGATATTGCGATTTTAAATCAGTTTTCACTAAGCATGAAACAGTTAACCATCAAGATGGCTATGTTTCAAAAATTGGTGTAAATACCAACCAAATTGAATCAGTTTGAAAACATATAAGAAGAACATTTAAAACACATATCAAAGTTGCAAAACATCATTTTCATTTATATGCTAAAGAAGCTGCATATAAATTCAACAAGATACCTAGTTTTGAAACTGTAATTCTATGTTTTATTTAAAAATGTGGGGAGAAGTCCGTAGATAGGCTTTTCTCAGCATTTATGTGATAAAATTAAAATAGTACATAAAGGGAGAAAAGCCTTCATTTTTTAATTCTTTAATAATAAATATTAAAATTATTATTAGTGTTATACTTGTTATTAATATTGGTACTATTAATAAAATTTTTCATAATATCATTTTTTACTCTTTTCATTTTTTAAATCATTTAACATTAATTGAACAAAATGTACGATTTTTAGGAATATTTAAAGTATTAAAAATTTGACCAGTTACTATAATTTCATCGTTTTTGTTTAATAAAATACATCGTTTATAAAATTTTGGTTTATTAAAAATTAAAGTAACATAATTTAATCCATTTCATTGACCTCTAACACTATAATATAATTCTTTATTACCTTTTTCGTAATATTTTGCTTCAATAGTATTACTTAGTTTTACTGTTAATTTGACATAATTTGCTTTTTCTTTCATGTTTATAATTTCCTTAAATAATTATCAAAAATTAATATTTTTTTATGATTTTTTAAATAATATTGAATATGTTTATAAGCATCTTGTTCATGTTTTGTTAATTTTATATTTCCTTTATAATTTGTTATTTTATTTTTATTTTTTGGTTCACTTCCTAAATAATCTCAATTCATAACATCTTCTACTAATACCATTAATGTACCAATAGTTTTAGGAGTTGCTAATGGATTAGTTAATAATTGTTTTGAATTTAAAAAGAAATTTTCTACAATAACTATTATTTTTTTATTATCATAATGTTTTTTAATTAATAAAAATTATTCTTTATACAAATTTTTACTTTCTAAAACTGTTTTAGTTTTAAATGTTTCATTAAAAACAATATTATTAATTTCATTTGAATATATAACAATTCCATTATTACCAATTCCAGCGGGGTCAATTCCAATAATTAAGTCATATTGCATTATTAATCAAAGTCTCCATTTTTAATTTCATCTCTTAATTTAATAATAAATCCGAATGGAGTTAAACCTTGTGTATCACCAATATAAAAGGTTTCATAATCAAGTATTCTATTAATTATTTTTTCTTTATATTCATTAATTACTTCTTTTTTAAAATCTTATCTTAATTTTTCTATATTATTTAAATGTTCTTTTTTTATTTCTTGATTACTTTTTTTATTATATTCATTAATAATTTCTTGGTCTTTATAA
The DNA here is from genome assembly GCF_964020205.1 of Spiroplasma endosymbiont of Apeira syringaria. NCBI lineage: Bacteria > Bacillati > Mycoplasmatota > Mollicutes > Entomoplasmatales > Spiroplasmataceae > Spiroplasma > Spiroplasma endosymbiont of Apeira syringaria. Next base: position 397,080 of record NZ_OZ026543.1, on the reverse strand, counting down.
GAAAATGGTTTTTCTTTATTCATATTTATACCTCCTACTTAACCTAATATTTAAAATACAGTCATAACAAATTGCTTTACTATTTTTATCTCTTAAAAAATATTTTCTTGTTTTAATATCATTAGTATTAAAGAATAAATAATCTAATTTATTTTGTTTACATGTTCAACAAAAATAATTTTTCATTATGAGTTGAAATTTCCTTATAAGAAGTAACTAAATAATTAATTGGTAAATCATCATGTTTATATGGATTATTTATTTTAAAACCTTTTCTGTTTTCTTCTCACGTAATGTTATATTTAAAACAAGGATTAGTAATTTTAGTTTTGTTATCTGTTATTTCACCGATAAATCAACTATTATGCTGTTCATAAAATTTTAATGGTTCAAGTTTTATATCATTAAGATAATATTCTTTTTGAGCAATTGGTTTATTAACAGTTATTTTTTGGTCTTTAATATATGGTTCTAATAATTTTATTAATTCATTACCACTTAATTCTCTTTTAATATTTTCTAAATTAAAAACTCAATATGTATATTTATCATCAGCAATAAAACTATTATTCGGACTTCTCCCCACATGTACTTGTGGAGGGAATAATGAAACTGAATGAATTCAACAATGCTTTTCAAACTGAACAGCAATGTCTTGCATATATAGCAAATTTGAAATAAAACAAATGTATTAGGTGTTTTAATTTTAATTTGAATACTTCTGATTTAAAAAGAATGAGATGTTTAAAATGTAATCAAACATTTAGCATTCTCACAGGCACCATATTTTCAAGGTCACAAACATCTTTAACATCTTGGTTTTATCTTATCTTTAGATGAATAAACACCAAACATGGAATTCCATCAACAGATATTGCAAAAGAATTGGGAGTGACTTTGAAAACTGCTTGAAGAATGACTCATAAAATCAGAACACGTATTGCAAAACAAAAACCTCAATTTATTGTTGAAGGTACAGTGCAAATTGATGAAATGTATCTTTCACATATGGGTTTTAAAAAACAAGGAAGATCCTTGGTGAATAAAACCTTGATTGTTGGCATTTATCAAAAAACAACCAATAATTTAATTGTGAAAGTATTGAAAAACGCAAAGAGTAAAAATCTTTTGCAGTTTGCAAAAAACCACATTTCTTCAAAATGTCTTGTATATACTGATTCTTGAAAAGGATATTGCGATTTTAAATCAGTTTTCACTAAGCATGAAACAGTTAACCATCAAGATGGCTATGTTTCAAAAATTGGTGTAAATACCAACCAAATTGAATCAGTTTGAAAACATATAAGAAGAACATTTAAAACACATATCAAAGTTGCAAAACATCATGTTCATTTATATGCTAAAGAAGCTGCATATAAATTCAACAAGATACCTAGTTTTGAAACTGTAATTCTATGTTTTATTTAAAAATGTGGGGAGAAGTCCGTAGATAGGCTTTTCTCAGCATTTATGTGATAAAATTAAAATAGTACATAAAGGGAGAAAAGCCCTATTATTTTTAACCATTCATTTTGGACATTGTAATTTATATTCAACATAATCAATAAGAATAGATTGTGGTTTATCTTTTACAATTTGTTCTTTTTTAAATTCTATTTGCATAATAATTCTTTCCTAATATGTTCTGTTGCTTCTAGCATAAAGAACATATATTTTGATTTTTAGATTATTAATAATACTACTATTCGTTTTATTAATTGCAGCAATTCTGGGCTCAAAAATAAATTGTGAAATTTTAAAAAACATTGAGGCATTCGATTCAATATTTATTTAATTTGTGTTGAACAAATTAATATTTTAATTGAACCGGCCCCGCTCAATTTTTTTTACAAGTTTGAAATTTATTTTCTCGCCCAAAAAAATTTTTCAAAAAAAATAAAAAATAAAACCAACACTTGCTCACTGGGGAGTGGCAAGGTTGGTTAAATAAAGAATAGAATTAATACAATAGGTCCCTACAACAGGTCTATATATACTAGTTTCCAATTCGCTCCCACCCCAAGAATTACCATTAATGGTTAGTATATTTTATTAGGTATCACTCCACTTATTATTTATCCATGCAAGTCCACATGCTCTGGCTACTATTTTTAACAACTGTGTTGTAGTTCACTGTTTTAGTTCCCTAACACGTGTTGATAATAGTGTTAAAGACGGTTCTTAAAAATTTTAAAATTTTACAATTACAAAAAAAGACAAGATTATTTCTTGTCTTTTTCCTTGTTAATAATTTTTATTTTATTTTTTAAATGTATATTTTTTAAAATACGTCGAATATAAATTTAAAAATTTAAGGGTTAAAGAAAATTTAATTTATCTATCATCATTTTGAAATGGTAATATTCAAAAGAATTTATTTATCTAGTAATTTATCTTCCTACTTTTTTGGGAACCTCCCTTATTAAAGTTATCTTTTTTAGCCATCTGTAACTCACTCTTTCTAGTCATTTAATTATATTTACTAGAATTAATTAAACATAGTTATTTTTGTAAGTTACACAGATTACTAAACATTTCCATAAAAAGTGAAAATTTTATTCTCACTTTTTAAATATTTATATTTTATTTTCTAATGTTTAATTTTACTAGTTGTATGTTTTAAAGATAGGATAAATATATTTCTGGACATTCTTGTGTATAATTAGTTTTACCAGAATTTATAAATTTTTTTGTTTTTTTAGTAAACTCTTGCATTGTTTTTTCTTCTTTTTCTTTTGCTTCACATTCTTCTGAATTACCTTTTTTATGGAGATGTATTCTTTTAAAATTTTCATCTTTCATTATACTTATTTTTTGTAGTTCACTACCAATTCCATTATCTTTACTATTATGTTTTAAAGATAATTTTCTTAAAAGATTACTTTTATTATCATCTTTAGTAAAGTTGGTTGTAGTTTCTTGTAGTAATTGATTATTAATTTCACTATCTTGAATTGAAGTTAATATTACATTATCTATTTTTTCCTCTAATTTAAAAGGTACTACAATATTACTATCATCATCTTTGTTAAAATCATTATCTTTACTCAAAGTTAATATTGCATCATTTATTTTTTCCTCTGATTTAGAAGGTACTACAATATTACTATCATCATCTTCGTTAAAACCACTATCTTGACTTGAAGTTAATTTTTCATTATTTATTTTTTCCTCTGATTTAGAAGGTACTACACTATCATTATCATCATTTTCTTTGTTAACACCATTATCTTTATTTGAAGATAATTTTGCATTTTCTATTTCTTCGTCTGATTCAGAAAGTATTTCAATATCACTATCTTCTTCTTTAAAACCATTATCTTTATTTGAAGATAATATTGCATTATCTATTTCTTTTTTTTCATTAAAAACAGTATCTTTAGTATTATCTTTTAAAACAGTTGGTTTTAAAAAAATACGGCTGATAACATTTTGATAAAACATTTCTTCTTTTTTATGATTAGATTGAACTTTATCAAGTAAATTTTTAAGAATTATTATATCTGAAAAGATTTCATCATAAGTAGCAATAATTGCATGTTTATTTATTACGGTTTCATATATTCTTTGACCAGCATTTTCTTGGGTGATTAAAGAAGAATAATCACAAGTGTTATTAAAATTACAATTTATTTTTGCTTTTTTAATAAAATCAGCAGTTAAAAGTATTATAAAAATATTTATCTTCTTTCTTCTATTTAAACTTCCATATTTATTTAATGAAGCTTCAATTTCTCAGTCAATATGTTGTCTACATTTTGTATGTATTCCTAGAATAAGAATAGTAATAGTTGTATCTTTTAAATGATTTTGTCTAATAGTTTTAGCGATTTCATTATTTGATCATGTGGTATCAATATCCCCTATTTCTACAGACATGTCTTTTATATTTAAATAATTAGCATACTTTTTAATTAACTCTGCTAATTGGTCTTTTTCTTCTTGTTCTCTTAGATGATGATATGAAATAAAAATTTTTCTCACTGTTTAACTCCTTTTTTAAAATTATTAAAAATTATGTTTTATAATTTTTTTGATTATAAAACATAAGTCTTAATAGGTAATTTTAAAGATATTGTTTTAAAAATTTAAATTTGTTTTTTACTTATATTTTATTTAAACATTTAATATTTTAATCTGTGTAGTTTAATAATTTTTTGATTTGTTCATTAGTTGCAGTTGAAAGTGAAAGTATTGAAATAAAATATAAGTATTTGTTTTCTATTAAATCTTTTCTAACTTTATCAATTTGTTTTCAAAAATCTTCGATTTCTTCTTTGCTTAAATTTTCATCATTAATGATGAAATTACCATTAGTATCTATTTTTGTTAGTGATCTACTAGCAATTAAGATTGGTCTGATTTTTAAATTCATAATTTTTTAAAATTACATCTGTTACTAAATTATTGTTATCGGAAGTTAATAATATTTGTTTACTTTCATCAAAAGTATTTTTAATACTTTTGATTGCTTCAGAAACTCTTCCTTCGGATTTATTTACTAATATTGAACTTGTCAAAATTATAAAAAAATTTCAGGCAATTTTTGTTGGTTTTTTATTAACTCCACTTTCTGATTTTAGGAATTTTTTAAATAAATTTATATCAACATCTCTAATAAATATTTCTTTAAAATATTTTCTTAGTTTTATTTTTAATTCTTTTTTCGTTCCTATGATTTGATTAAAATCATTTGAAGAAAGTATCCTTTTAACTTTGTTTTTTTGTTTATAATTTAATAAAAATTTTATTAGTAAAAACATTAAAAGTAATATGAAAAAAATAAGTAAAGTAATACTTGAAATATAAGCTATTCAATTAAATATTTTAGTTGTAGTCAATCTGCTTTTCCTTAGTTTTATCCATAAAATGTTAAACATAATACGACAAAAAAATATATAACTTTTATATTTATAATTTGGGGTATTAGTTTAAAAAAAATAAAAAAATTTAGTATTATAATTTTTTAATTAAATAGTTACTTGTTTTGTGTTAGTTATTAATTTTATTTTAGTTTCTTATTAATATTTACGGACTTCTCCCCACATGTACTTGTGGAGGGAATAATGAAACTGAATGAATTCAACAATGCTTTTCAAACTGAACAGCAATGTCTTGCATATATAGCAAATTTGAAAGAAAACAAATGTATTAGGTGTTTTAGTTTTAATTTGAATACTTCTGATTTAAAAAGAATGAGATGTTTAAAATGTAATCAAACATTTAGCATTCTCACAGGCACCATATTTTCAAGGTCACAAACATCTTTAACATCTTGGTTTTATCTTATTGGAATGGCAACCTTTTTTAGGACTATTTTTTGGTAGACATTTGTTTTTGATAATTAACTGGAGTTAAGTAGTTTAAAGTGCTGTGAATTCTTATGTTGTTATATCAATTGATGTAATCAAATAATTCTAATTTTAATTGGATTAATGATGTAAAATTTTTATCATTAATAAATTCGGTTTTGAAAGTTTTAAAGGTTGCTTCAGCAACAGCGTTATCATAAGGACAACCTTTTTTGCTTAAAGAGCGATTAATATTGAATGCTAGTAAAAGTTTATCAATAATTTTATTATTAAATTCATTACCGCGATCACTATGAAATATTTGAATATCTTTTAAACAGCGATTTGAGTGCATAAATGCTTGATATACTAATGATGCATCTTTTTTAGTACCTACACTATGTCCAATTATTTCGCGGTTAAATAGGTCAATTAATAAACAAATATAGTTTCACTTACCATTTACTTGAACATAAGTTAAATCACTAACAATAACTTCATTTTTAACTCTATTATTAAAGTTTCTATCAACAAGATTGTTTATTGGACTATCGTTAACTTTGTTATTATGATTTTTGTATGATAATTTAGTGTATTTTGATATTAAATTATGTTTATTCATAATTTCTTTAATTTTTCGTCTTGATAAATAAATTTCTTGGTTTTCTAGAATGACTTTTAATCTTCTAGTACCATAAACTTCTTTATTTTCTTTAAAAGCACTAATAACAGCTTCATCATAAATATTATTTTTGATTTTATTTTCTTTTTTCTTTAAATTAAAATAATATGTTGATTTAGAGATTTTTAAAAAATGACACATTGTGCGAATTTTATATTTAACTTTATTTTTGACAATAATTTCTATTTTCTGCCTATTATTAGTGCTGCTTGCTTTAAAATATCATTTTCCATTCTTAATTGTTTTAATTCTTTTCTTAATTTAATTAATTCATTTTCTTCAACAGAACGATTATCTTTAGTTTTAAAACTACCTGAATTAGTAAATTGCTTAATTCAATTGTAAGTAGCTGCTCTTGTAACATTATATTCTTTAGCAAGGCAAGATACTGATTTGCCACTTTGATATAAAGCTACTATTTGTTTTTTAAATTCATCGGTATATGAGTTAATATTGGCCATAATTATAGTTCCTTTCTTTGTTCACTTGTCTACGTAATTAGTGTCCAATAAAGTGTAACCCATCCATATCTTTAGATGAATAAACACCAAACATGGAATTCCATCAACAGATATTGCAAAAGAATTGGGAGTGACTTTGAAAACTGCTTGAAGAATGACTCATAAAATCAGAACACGTATTGCAAAACAAAAACCTCAATTTATTGTTGAAAGTACAGTGCAAATTGATGAAATGTATCTTTCACATATGGGTTTTAAAAAACAAGGAAGATCCTTGGTGAATAAAACCTTGATTGTTGGCATTTATCAAAAAACAACCAATAATTTAATTGTGAAAGTATTGAAAAACGCAAAGAGTAAAAATCTTTTGCAGTTTGCAAAAAACCACATTTCTTCAAAATGTCTTGTATATACTGATTCTTGAAAAGGATATTGCGATTTTAAATCAGTTTTCACTAAGCATGAAACAGTTAACCATCAAGATGGCTATGTTTCAAAAATTGGTGTAAATACCAACCAAATTGAATCAGTTTGAAAACATATAAGAAGAACATTTAAAACACATATCAAAGTTGCAAAACATCATGTTCATTTATATGCTAAAGAAGCTGCATATAAATTCAACAAGATACCTAGTTTTGAAACTGTAATTCTATGTTTGATTTAAAAATGTGGGGAGAAGTCCGTAGATAGGCTTTTCTCAGCATTTATGTGATAAAATTAAAATAGTACATAAAGGGAGAAAAGCCAATATTTATTGAAAATTATTATGATATTAATAATAATATTCCATTTTAATTATATACATATATAATTTAAAAAATCTATTAAAAAGCAACATAATATAAGAATTTTTTTAAAAAAATTATTTTTATAATGTTTATTTTTTATGTATTTTATACTGATCTGTGTAGTTTAATAATTTTTTGATTTGTTCATTAGTTGCAGTTGAAAGTGAAAGTATTGAAATAAAATATAAGTATTTGTTTTCTATTAAATCTTTTCTAACTTTATCAATTTGTTTTCAAAAATCTTCGATTTATTCTTTGCTTAAATTTTCATCATTAATGATGAAATTACCATTAGTATCTATTTTTGTTAGTGATCTACTAGCAATTAAGATTGGTCTGATTTTTAAATTCATAATCGGACTTCTCCCCACATGTACTTGTGGAGGGAATAATGAAACTGAATGAATTCAAAAATGCTTTTCAAACTGAACAGCAATGTCTTGCATATATAGCAAATTTGAAAGAAAACAAATGTATTAGGTGTTTTAATTTTAATTTGAATACTTCTGATTTAAAAAGAATGAGATGTTTAAAATGTAATCAAACATTTAGCATTCTCACAGGCACCATATTTTCAAGGTCACAAACATCTTTAACATCTTGGTTTTATCTTATCTTTAGATGAATAAACACCAAACATGGAATTCCATCAACAGATATTGCAAAAGAATTGGGAGTGACTTTGAAAACTGCTTGAAGAATGACTCATAAAATCAGAACACGTATTGCAAAACAAAAACCTCAATTTATTGTTGAAGGTACAGTGCAAATTGATGAAATGTATCTTTCACATATGGGTTTTAAAAAACAAGGAAGATCCTTGGTGAATAAAACCTTGATTGTTGGCATTTATCAAAAAACAACCAATAATTTAATTGTGAAAGTATTGAAAAACGCAAAGAGTAAAAATCTTTTGCAGTTTGCAAAAAACCACATTTCTTCAAAATGTCTTGTATATACTGATTCTTGAAAAGGATATTGCGATTTTAAATCAGTTTTCACTAAGCATGAAACAGTTAACCATCAAGATGGCTATGTTTCAAAAATTGGTGTAAATACCAACCAAATTGAATCAGTTTGAAAACATATAAGAAGAACATTTAAAACACATATCAAAGTTGCAAAACATCATGTTCATTTATATGCTAAAGAAGCTGCATATAAATTCAACAAGATACCTAGTTTTGAAACTGTAATTCTATGTTTGATTTAAAAATGTGGGGAGAAGTCCGTAGATAGGATTTTCTCAGCATTTATGTGATAAAATTAAAATAGTACATAAAGGGAGAAAAGCCTTCATAATTTTTAAAATTACATCTGTTACTAAGTTATTTTTATCAGAAGTTAATAATATTTGTTTACTTTCATCAAAAGTATTTTTAATACTTTTGATTGCTTCAGAAACTCTTCCTTCGGATTTATTTACTAATATTGAACTTGTCAAAATTATAAAAAAATTTCAGGCAATTTTTGTTGGTTTTTTATTAACTCCACTTTCTGATTTTAGGAATTTTTTAAATAAATTTATATCAACATCTCTAATAAATATTTCTTTAAAATATTTTCTTAATTTTATTTTTAATTCTTTTTTCGTTTCTATGATTTGACTAAAATCATTTGAAGAAAGTATTCTTTTAACTTTGTTTTTTTGTTTATAATTTAATAAAAATTTTATTAGTAAAAACATTAAAAGTAATATAAAAGAAATAAGTAAGCTAGAACCAGAAATAACACCTATTCAACTAAATACTTGATTTTGACTCAATTTAATTTTCATTTCAAATAACATGAAATATGATGTTGATATTTTATTTTAATTATACATAGACATAATAAAAATTAAATATTTATTAAGTGTATTTTACAAATTTTTGAATATGTATATAAAATAAATAATAAAATTAAAACTTAGATAAAAAAATATTTTTTGTTAAAATATAATTGATTTAATTTGATTTATGAAAGAGGTAATGATTATGAAACAATATTTAGATTTATGTCAATATGTTTTAGAAAAAGGATATAAAAAAGCTGATAGAACAGTCACTGGTACTGTTTCTACTTTTGGTTATCAAATGCGTTTTGATTTACAAAAAGGTTTTCCCATATTAACTACAAAAAAAGTTCATTTTGCTTCTATTGTTCATGAGTTATTATGATTTATTGCTGGTGATACTAATATTGAATATTTAGTTAAAAATAATATTAGAATTTGAAATGAGTGACCTTATAAGAAATTTATGGAAAGTAAAAAATATCAAAATGAAACTTTAGAAGAATTTGTTGAAAAAATTAAAACTGATCATCAATTCGCTCTTGAATTTGGTGATTTAGGACCTGTTTATGGTAGACAATGACGTAATTTTAATGGTGTTGATCAGTTGCAGGAGTTAATAGAAAATTTAAAAAACAATCCTTTTTCACGAAGACACATTTTATCAGCATGAAATCCTGCAGAAATTAAAAATATGGCACTACCACCATGTCATACTTTAATTCAATTTTACGTTTCTGATGATAAAAAATTATCTTGTCAATTATATCAACGTAGTGCAGATATTTTTTTAGGAGTTCCTTTTAATATTGCTTCTTATGCATTATTAACAATAATGTTAGCACAAATATGTGGCTATCAGTTAGGAGAATTTATTCACACTTTAGGTGATGCTCATATTTATAGTAATCATTTTTCACAAATTAATGAACAATTAAGTAGAAAACCAAAATCATTACCAATTTTAGTTATTAATAAAAATATTACTAATTTATTTAATTTTAAATTTGAAGATTTTAAATTAGAACAATATGATCCATATCCGTTGATTAGAGGTCAGGTTGCAGTATAATGGTAATTTTAGTTTGAGCAATGACCAAAGAAAAGGTAATTGGTTTTAATAATAAATTGCCCTGAAAAATTAAAGAAGAAATGCAATATTTTCAGAGCATTACTTTAAATAAAAATGTATTAATGGGTTCAAAAACTTTTGAAAGTATTGGCAAACCATTAAAAAATCGTTACAATATAGTTGTTACTAATCATCAAGAACGTTATCAACAATTTCTAAATGATAATAATATTACTTTCACAAATGATATTATTTCATATTTAAAACAATATCAAGGTAATAAAAAAACAGATATTTGTATTATTGGTGGTGCTGAAATTTATAAGCAGGCATGAGATTATGCTGATTATTTATATGTTTCAGTCATTAAAAATTTATATAATGGTGATCTTTTATTTCCTATTAGTAATTTTTCTGATTTTAAATTAATCAAAACAACAGAATTTGCAGAATTTGTGGCGAATGTGTATCAAAGAAAGGAAAAAAAATAATAATGAACATTTGAAAAGCAATTTTAACATGACCTTATTTATTACAAACTTATAGTAAATCAGGTTCAATGACAAGAAAGGTATTAAAAGACCCAAGTTTAGTTTCTGAAGCAAAACGATATATTTGATTGAAAAAACGTGTGCGTTATATTAAATGATTATATAATATTAAATTAACCGTTCATAACATTGAGAATTGACCAAAAAGAAAAGGTTGTGTAATGGTTGCCAATCATCAATCAAATTTTGATCCATTATTAGTATTATCGGTAAATGATTATAGTTTATATGCACCTTTAGGTTTTATTGCAAAAGAAGAATTAAAAAAAAGCCATTTGGCACGAAGATTTATTTTTTTAATTGATGTTTTATTTATTGATCGTAATAATCCACGAACAGCCGTTACGGCTTTTCAAGAAGCAAAGGAATTAATTAGAATTCCGCGTACAATGATGATTTTTCCAGAAGGAACAAGAAGTCATCAACAAGAAATGCAAGAATTTAAAGCAGGTGCTTTTAATATGGCATATCAATCTTATGTACCAATTATTCCTGTTACTATTATTAATTCTTATCAAATTTTTGATCTAAAATATAAAGGCAAAAAAGATATTCATCTTATTTTTCATAAGCTAATTGAGCCAAGTGAATTTATTAAATTATCTACTGATGTATTATCAAAGCAAGTATTTAATATTATTAAAAAAGGAATTGATGATTTTAGCAATAATAAAATTTAAGTAGTAATAATAAAAGGTTGTTAATTAACAACCTTTTATGATTTTTAAGAGTCAATAATTAATTTCTGATGTGATTTTTGTTTTTTATAATTACGTAAATTTTTTACTGATGTAATTATTAGTGAAGAAGATGTATATCAAATTATTACGATAATTAATCATAGTAGGATATTAATAAATTGTTCTTTATTTAAGCCAAGACCATTTTGTAATAATAAGAATACACTTAAGTAAGCACAAATAACACCAATTGATCCACATAGTGTGAAAGCAATTGCTGGTTTAATTTCATAGTTTTTATCTTTAATAAAACGTGTGCCAGCAACTGGCATTAAAAAAGCTGCAGATCCCATCATAATTGGAAAAGCACATTCAGCGTTAAGACCTAATAAATAAGTAGTTGCCATTGCTGGAGCATAAATACCAATGCCTAATGCCATGAAAGCACCAAGGATAAAGAATATACTAATACCAACCAAATATTTTCATCAAATATCAAGACTATTATTATTACCCGCTGTTGGCATAATTCCAATTTGTTTTTGACCTAAAAGCATGATAATTGAAACAATAAATAATAGAATACCAATAAATAGTTGTGATCAACTAAGTTTAATTTTATTTGCGATAATGGCGCCTAAATAGGCACCTAATGTTGCAGCAGAAATTAATGAAACTAGTGTTGGTCATGCTACTTGAATTAAAGCAATAAAAATAATTGCTTCTAAGCAAGTAGGAATACTATGACCAACATTCATAATTCCTAAAATTTTTTTATCATTACGTACTTGTTTTGTTAATTTTAATAAAATAATACTTACTGCAAATGAACCAATACCAATTGTGTCACAAAAATCAGCAATAAAACCAATTATTCCTAGTTTTCAAAATCGTTGTTTAAAATTATCTTCAAAATTATGGATATGTTCTTCATCAAATTGTGAATAACTATTTTTTATAAGATATCATGTAAAAATTGCTACTATTATTAACAAAATAGTAATAAAAATAATAGCAACAATTGAGGGTTTTCAAATATTTGTTAAAAATAAAGTAAGTAATAATACAAATAAAGAAATAGGAATTATTAATAAACTATAGTATATTGTTTTTTTATTCATAGTTATGTCCTTTTTTCTTTTAGATTTACTTTATGTTATTTAAGATTTTATCATGAAAAAATCCAAAAAAATATTATTATCTTTTAATTTTTTTTATTTCTTTTTTTAAAAATTATATTTTTAAAGAATTTGATTTATCACATTTGTTCTGTAAATTATGATTTTGTAAATCTATAGAATTTATTTGTTATTTTCAATAATTTGATTCATTAATTATATTTTGTATTTCTAAATGTCCATTTCTAGTAGCTCATGTTAAAGCACTATCACCATTAGCATCTAAATGAGTAATATCTATATCATTTTTTATTAAAGTGTTAACTACATCTAGGTGTCCTTCTTTGGCTGCTCATATTAGAGCATTATCACCAAAATAATTAATATGATTAAGGTCAATTCCACTTTTTATTAAAGTGTTAACTACATCTAGGTGTCCTTCTTTGGCAGCTCATATTAGAGCATTATTACCATATTTTGTTTTATGATTAATAATATCACTATTTTTTGTTAATAAAGCGTTAATTACTTCTGTGTGTCCGTTTCTGGCAGCTCATATTAGAGCATTATTACCATATTTTGTTTTATGATTAATAATATCACTATTTTTTGTTAATAAAGCGTTAATTACTTCTGTGTGTCCGTTTCTGGCAGCTCATATTAAGGCATTTTCACCAACATTATTTTCGCGATTAATATTAATATCATTCTTTATTAAAATTTTTACTATATCTAAGTGTCCATTTTTAGCCGCTATTATTAAAGCAGTATTATTAAATTTAGTTCTATGTAGAATTACATCAGAGTTTATTTTAATTAAAGTATCAACTATTTCCAAATAACCTTTTCTGGCGGCTATTATTAAAGCAGAGTCACCAATGTTGTTTACATGATTATTAATGTCATTATCTTTTGTTATTAAAACTTTAACTGTTTCTGTGTGTCCGTTTTCAGTAGCTCATATTAGAGCAGTATCACCAAATATATTTGTATCATTAATATAAGCACCACTTTTTAATAAAGTTTTAATTGTATTTACATGCCCATTTTGTGCTGCTGATATTAGAGCGCTATCACCAATTCAATTTTTGTGATTAATAATCTTACTATTTGTTGCTAATAAAGCGTTAACTACTTCTGTGTGTCCCTTTTTAGCAGCCATTCTTAAAGCATCATCACCAAAATCATTTATATGGTTAATATTAACGTTATTTTTTAATAAAATTTGAACAATTTTTAAATTACCATGTTCAGCAGCTATTGTTAATGTACTATTATAATGTTCATCTACATAATTAACATCAGCATTATTTTTTAGTAAAGTTTGGGTCAATTCTAAATCATCATGTTTAGCGGCTTTAATTAATTTTTCATTTTTATTAATTTTTATAGTTGTATTTAATTTAGATATTTCTTTTAAATTAGACATTTTTTTCTCCTATCAAATTAAAAAACCTATTTATTTTAAAACTAAAATAAATAGGTTAAAAACTTATATTAAGTTTGAAAAAATTATATCATAAGATTTATTTCTATATTAAATATAGATAATTGCTATTTAAAATTGCAAACTTTAATATTAATTAGCCGTTATAATCATTTTTTAAATACTTTAATGTATCCCATTTTTATTAATTGACTTAGCACACAATAAGTCATGATTATTCCTAAAACAATTGGAATATAGACTGGCGGTGGTCCTATCATATTCATTTGATGACCAATGTAAGTATAAGGTAAACCTAATCCAATGGTACAAATAACAATTGCCATTATATTCACCGGTCAAGTACCACGACTTTGAATAAAAGGAATTTTTTCAGTTCTAAACATTTGTACTATTAATGTTTGTGTTAATAAACCTTCAATAAATCATCCTGAGTTGAACATATTAATATTTTCTGCAGAAGGATTACCAAAGACACCAAATCCAAATCCTAAAATTGCAAAAGTAGAGATATCAAAAATGCTACTTATAGGTCCATTAATAAAAGCAAATGGTAACATTCCTTTTGGATTTCAGCGTTGTGGTTTTAATAAAAATGATAGATCAACACGATCAAAGGCAATTGTAAATTGTGAAATATCATATAATAAATTTTGAAATAATAATTGTACTGGTGACATTGGTGCAAAAGCAAATCATGCTGATGCTACTAGCACACTAAATACATTACCAAAGTTAGAAGCAATCGTGATTTTAATATATTTTAAAATATTACCAAAAATGCGACGACCTTCAATAATACCTTTTTCTAAAACTAATAATGATTTTTCTAATAAAATGATATCTGATGCTTCTTTTGCAATATCAGTAGCATTATCAACAGAAATTCCAACATCAGCATTTCTTAATACTAAAGCATCATTAATACCATCACCCATGAAACCAATGACGTGATCATTACTTTTTAAAGTTTGAATAATCTTTGCCTTTTGTAATGGGTTTAGTTTAACAAAAATATTATTATTTTCAACAATTCTTTTTAATTCATATTCAGTTAGGCCAGTTAATTGTTCACCAGAAATTAATCCTTTAATTTCTAGATTAACACGATTACAAATTGCTCTTGTTACTAATTCATTATCACCAGTTAATATTTTAAGATCAACACCATGTGTTTTTAGCAATTTGATCATTTTTGTTGCTGTAGGTTTTGGTGTATCAAGAAAAGTTACAAAACCAAGAAAAATTAAATTTTTTTCGTTTGTTTCATTATATTTATTATTAGTAAGATTTGTATCTTCATATGAGACACCTAAGACACGTAATCCTTGTTCATTTAATTTTGTTATTTTTTTATTAACCATTTTCATTAAATCAGAATTTAATGGTATTACTTTATCTTGATAAACTATACGATTACATGTATTAATAACTTCTTCAATTGCACCTTTACAAATTAATTTTCGGACTTCTCCCCACATGTACTTGTGGAGGGAATAATGAAACTGAATGAATTCAACAATGCTTTTCAAACTGAACAGCAATGTCTTGCATATATAGCAAATTTGAAAGAAAACAAATGTATTAGGTGTTTTAGTTTTAATTTGAATACTTCTGATTTAAAAAGAATGAGATGTTTAAAATGTAATCAAACATTTAGCATTCTCACAGGCACCATATTTTCAAGGTCACAAACATCTTTAACATCTTGGTTTTATCTTATCTTTAGATGAATAAACACCAAACATGGAATTCCATCAACAGATATTGCAAAAGAATTGGGAGTGACTTTGAAAACTGCTTGAAGAATGACTCATAAAATCAGAACACGTATTGCAAAACAAAAACCTCAATTTATTGTTGAAGGTACAGTGCAAATTGATGAAATGTATCTTTCACATATGGGTTTTAAAAAACAAGGAAGATCCTTGGTGAATAAAACCTTGATTGTTGGCATTTATCAAAAAACAACCAATAATTTAATTGTGAAAGTATTGAAAAACGCAAAGAGTAAAAATCTTTTGCAGTTTGCAAAAAACCACATTTCTTCAAAATGTCTTTTATATACTGATTCTTGAAAAGGATATTGCGATTTTAAATCAGTTTTCACTAAGCATGAAACAGTTAACCATCAAGATGGCTATGTTTCAAAAATTGGTGTAAATACCAACCAAATTGAATCAGTTTGAAAACATATAAGAAGAACATTTAAAACACATATCAAAGTTGCAAAACATCATGTTCATTTATATGCTAAAGAAGCTGCATATAAATTCAACAAGATACCTAGTTTTGAAACTGTAATTCTATGTTTGATTTAAAAATGTGGGGAGAAGTCCGTAGATAGGCTTTTCTCAGCATTTATGTGATAAAATTAAAATAGTACATAAAGGGAGAAAAGCCTTAATTTTTTATTATTTAATTTATCTTCTAAAACAACTGTTAATTTACGACGATTAAAATCAAAAGGAATTTCATCAATTTTTTGATAATAATTACTTATATTTTTTAATTTGTTTTTTTCTCCAAATTCAAGTATTGAATTATCCATTGGATTTTTTATTCCTGTTTGAAAATAACTATTTAAATAAATAAACTTAATTAAGTCATTATTTGTTTTATTATCCAATGTTATATGGTTGACTACTTCAATATTATCATTAGTTAAAGTTCCTGTTTTATCAGTACATAAAATATCAATTGCACCTAAATTTTGAATAGCAGCTAGTTGTTTAACAACTACTTTTTGTTTACTAATTTTACTAGCACCTCGCGCTAGATTAGAGGTAACAATCATTGGTAGCATTTCAGGAGTCAAACCAACAGCAACCGAAATTGAAAAAATAAATGCTGCAGGTCAATTGTTTTTTAAAAGACCATTGATAATTAACACAATGGGTACCATTACTAGCATAAAGCAAATTAACATTAAAGTAACGCGTTTAATTCCTTTGGAAAAACTGCTTAATGGACGTTGTTTATTTATTGTATCAGCAATAGTAGCGAAGTAGGTGTTAGTAGCTGTTGCTATAACAATAGCAATTGCACTTCCAGAGACAACACTTGTTCCCATAAAACAAATATTTTGTAAATCAAATAAGTTTTGATATGTAGGATCGTTAATAGCGTGTTTTTGAGCAGGTAGTGATTCTCCTGTTAATGATGATTGATTAATAAATAAATCATTGCTTAATAAAATTTTTAAATCAGCAGGAATTAAATCACCCGCTGATAAATAAATTAAATCACCTGGTAATAATTCATTAACATTTATTTCTTGTGCTTTTTTAATTATTTTAATTGAGTTTTCTTTAGTAATTTGATTAATGTTTATATTACGAATAACAGTATTTGTATTTTTGACCAAAATTGTTAAATGTTTAGTAATAAAAAAAGCTCGTATTGATTGAATGTAAATTAGGGTTCCACTTAATAAAATCATAGTTCCAACAATAATAGCGGCAACCAATGAATAAATTGAAGTATCATTTTTTGTAAAATATGAGAATAAATTATAGATAGTAATAATTGCTAAAATTATATTGAATGGTCCAAAATATGATTTTAAAAATTCTAAAATTCAATTAAATTTTGTATTTTTTAAAGTATTAATACCATATTTTTTTCTTCTTATTTCAATTTGGTCTATTTTAAGACCAAAATTATGTAAATCTAAATTTTTTAGTAATTGTTTTTGGTTAAAATGTGCAATTTGTTTAATATAATCACCATTTGTGTAAACTAATGGTTTTTTAAAACTAAATTGTAATTTAAAATAAATTTTGTTTAAAAAAATCTTCATAATTTCTTTACCTCCTTATTTTTCTTATTTTAAGACTTTTAAATAAGGATTTAGAAATTTATTAACACGCTAAAAAAATATTTTTTTAGTAAAAATAACAGGAGAATATTTAACTGAATCTTTATTTAAAAGTACACTTTTAAAATTACTAATTTTTAAATTAGTATTATTTTTCTTATTATAAACGGAATCGCTGTCAGTCATGATATCACTCTCCTTTATCCTTTGACATTTTAACATGTTTCTCTTTAAAAAGATAACTTTTTTTAATTTATATAATTTTAAGAAAAAGATGATTACTATAAAATATTCGAATTTATTTTATGTTATTATTAATTAATGTTACGTGTTACTTTAATAATTAAAATAATAGGAGGTAAACATGAATACATTTGTAATAGTTGGTATTATTATAATAGCTATTGCTATTATTAGCTTTATGTTATTATTTAAAATTATAAAATGACTTGCTATTTGTATTATTGTTGGTGGTATCATTTTGGCTGCATTATTTTTTGGTTTTGGTATATGGCCATTAGATAATATTCATTTTACTAATTTTATTAATATTAATAAAAATTAAACGGACTTCTCCCCACATGTACTTGTGGAGGGAATAATGAAACTGAATGAATTCAACAATGCTTTTCAAACTGAACAGCAATGTCTTGCATATATAGCAAATTTGAAAGAAAAAAAATGTATTAGGTGTTTTAGTTTTAATTTGAATACTTCTGATTTAAAAAGAATGAGATGTTTAAAATGTAATCAAACATTTAGCATTCTCACAGGCACCATATTTTCAAGGTCACAAACATCTTTAACATCTTGGTTTTATCTTATCTTTAGATGAATAAACACCAAACATGGAATTCCATCAAAAGATATTGCAAAAGAATTGGGAGTGACTTTGAAAACTGCTTGAAGAATGACTCATAAAATCAGAACACGTATTGCAAAACAAAAACCTCAATTTATTGTTGAAGGTACAGTGCAAATTGATGAAATGTATCTTTCACATATGGGTTTTAAAAAACAAGGAAGATCCTTGGTGAATAAAACCTTGATTGTTGGCATTTATCAAAAAACAACCAATAATTTAATTGTGAAAGTATTGAAAAACGCAAAGAGTAAAAATCTTTTGCAGTTTGCAAAAAACCACATTTCTTCAAAATGTCTTGTATATACTGATTCTTGAAAAGGATATTGCGATTTTAAATCAGTTTTCACTAAGCATGAAACAGTTAACCATCAAGATGGCTATGTTTCAAAAATTGGTGTAAATACCAACCAAATTGAATCAGTTTGAAAACATATAAGAAGAACATTTAAAACACATATCAAAGTTGCAAAACATCATGTTCATTTATATGCTAAAGAAGCTGCATATAAATTCAACAAGATACCTAGTTTTGAAACTGTAATTCTATGTTTTATTTAAAAATGTGGGGAGAAGTCCGTAGATAGGCTTTTCTCAGCATTTATGTGATAAAATTAAAATAGTACATAAAGGGAGAAAAGCCAAATTAAAATAATAAATAATAATTAGTTTAAATCTTAACTATTAACTATAATATATTTTTGAATAAGAGGTAAAAAATGGAACGAATTAAGCAAGCACAATTTTTAACTAGTGCTATTAAAGAAGAACAATGGCCGCAGGATGAAATTCCTGAATTTTGTTTTGTTGGTCGCAGTAATGTTGGTAAATCAACATTTTTAAATACAATTTGTAATAATGGTAAGTTAGCTAGAGTTTCACAAACACCTGGTAAAACACAAATGCTAAATTTTTTTACAATTAATAATAATATTTGTCGCTTTGTTGATGTTCCTGGCTATGGTTTTGCTAAAGTATCAAATGAAAAAAAAATCCAATTTGCGACAATGATGGATGAATATTTTCAGTCACGAAAAAATTTAAAAGCAGTTTTTTTATTATTAGATTTAAGACATGCACCCAGTAAAGATGATATTGATATGTTGGAATATTTACAACATTATCATTTAAAAATTCATTTAATTGCTACTAAAGTTGATAAAGTGAAAAATAGTCAATTAGTAAAAAATAAAAAATTAATATTATCAACTTTAAAACTTAGCACTAATACTCCTATTATTTTATTTTCTAGTATTAGTAAACAAGGAATTGATTTAGTAATTAGTAAATTAGCAGATGATGTTAATACTAATGAAGTTGAAGTAGAAACTTAATAGTATAATATTTGTTGCTATAAAAAAAGATAAAAGTTGTTTAATATGTATATATTTATGGCTTTTCTCCCTTTATGTACTATTTTAATTTTATCACATAAATGCTGAGAAAAGCCTATCTACGGACTTCTCCCCACATTTTTAAATCAAACATAGAATTACAGTTTCAAAACTAGGTATCTTGTTGAATTTATATGCAGCTTCTTTAGCATATAAATGAACATGATGTTTTGCAACTTTGATATGTGTTTTAAATGTTCTTCTTATATGTTTTCAAACTGATTCAATTTGGTTGGTATTTACACCAATTTTTGAAACATAGCCATCTTGATGGTTAACTGTTTCATGCTTAGTGAAAACTGATTTAAAATCGCAATATCCTTTTCAAGAATCAGTATATACAAGACATTTTGAAGAAATGTGGTTTTTTGCAAACTGCAAAAGATTTTTACTCTTTGCGTTTTTCAATACTTTCACAATTAAATTATTGGTTGTTTTTTGATAAATGCCAACAATCAAGGTTTTATTCACCAAGGATCTTCCTTGTTTTTTAAAACCCATATGTGAAAGATACATTTCATCAATTTGCACTGTACCTTCAACAATAAATTGAGGTTTTTGTTTTGCAATACGTGTTCTGATTTTATGAGTCATTCTTCAAGCAGTTTTCAAAGTCACTCCCAATTCTTTTGCAATATCTGTTGATGGAATTCCATGTTTGGTGTTTATTCATCTAAAGATAAGATAAAACCAAGATGTTAAAGATGTTTGTGACCTTGAAAATATGGTGCCTGTGAGAATGCTAAATGTTTGATTACATTTTAAACATCTCATTCTTTTTAAATCAGAAGTATTCAAATTAAAATTAAAACACCTAATACATTTGTTTTCTTTCAAATTTGCTATATATGCAAGACATTGCTGTTCAGTTTGAAAAGCATTGTTGAATTCATTCAGTTTCATTATTCCCTCCACAAGTACATGTGGGGAGAAGTCCGATATTTATTAAAAATATCAATATTCAGTATAGAATAGAATATAATAATAATTAAACTTAATATAAGTTTTTAACTCATTATTTTGATAAAAATAAATGAGTTTTTATTTGAAAGGAAGATTAAAAGAAATGCCTATAAAAAATGAAATTTTACAAAATATTGAAGCAAAATCAGAAGAAAATGTAGAACAAAAACCTACAAAATGAAAAGAATTTAAAACAAAACATCGAACAACCGCAAAAATTATAAAAGTGACTAAAGGTGTTGCTACTGGTGCTGCTGTTGGTGCTTTGTATATTAATCCTATTGCTCAAATGAGCGGTTTAGTTGCTGCTACTGTTGCGGGTGGTGTCAGTGCTGTTAGTAACCGTTCTGAAGAACAATTAGAAACTGATATTATAACTGCTGCTACTAGTGCTGCTGCTATTGGTGGGATTGCCAATGCTGTAATAACACCTGTTTTTATTCCTGTTGGTGCTGGTATTGCTGCTGTTGGTGGTGCTATTATTTTTGGCATAGATGCAGCAAAAAAATTTGATGAAAAACAAAGAAGACAAATTGAAGTTGACAATGATAAGTTTGCAGATAAAAAAACCGCTATAAATAATATAGATTCACAAATTGAAGTAAAAATAGAATCAAAGAAAATGGCCAGTTTATAATGAAATTTTAGATTTAAGGTAGTCTATGTTATAATATAAATATATTACTTTTTAATTACTTTTTAAGGTAATAAATCCCCAATAACATGATTGGGGATTTAGTTTTTTTAATATTTTTTAACATTAAAATGTGTATAATTTATTTTTGTATATATTGTGTGTTAAAAAATAATAAAAAAGATTAAAATATTAAAATTTGAGGAGATGAAGTTAATATGAATAATACAAGTGATATAAATGATAATTTTGTTATTAGTAGAGCAGTACTGTCAGATGTTTCATGTACCTCTTGTGCTAGTGTTATCGAAAGACATTTTACTAAAGAAGATGGTATTACTGTTAGTATCAATTTTGCTACTAAAAAAGCACAATTTAGTTATGATCCTAAGTTTTGAAATGAAAAAAAAATTAAAAAAGCAATGCATCATTTAGGATATGAAATTTGTAAGTTTGAAACTGAGATTAAATATATAAAAACGAGTCACCAAGTTGATATGAAAGATATTACAGATGATCATAGTAGTCATAGTCATAGTAGTGAACAACATCAATCTCATATGTCAGAACAACATCATAATCATCAACATAATGTTAAATTACGTGATTTAATTGAACTTATTATTGGTTGAATATTGTTACTACCATTATTATTAATTATGATACCTAATACTTCATTTTTTGATAGTTTACGTAATCCTTATGTTCAATTTGCACTAGCAATTCCAATTCAATTTTATTTTTGTCGTAAATTTTATATTGGTATTTATCGAGAATTAATTAAACAAAAATGACCTGGTATGCATACTTTAGTAGCACTAGGAACAACAACGGCATTTATTTTTTCTATTTATTTAATGATAATTAATAAAACCGAACACTTATATTTTGAATTTAGTGCTTCAATTATTATGATTGTTTTACTTGGTGATTTAATTAGTGCTGTTGCACAGAAAAGGGCTACTAGTGGCTTAGAAAGTTTAATGTCATTAAAGCCAAAATCAATCTTAAAATATGATTATAATACCAAAACAGAAACTTTTATTAATATTGAAGATGTACAATTAAATGATATTTTAATTATTCGAAAAGGTGAAAATATTCCTACTGATGGTCAATTAATTAGTGAAGAAGCATTTATTAATGAATCAATGTTAACTGGTGAATTGCAAGTTATTACGAAACAAGTTAACCAAAATTTAATTGGTGGAACTAATAATGTTGGTGATAGTTTTAGGATGAAAGCAACTAAAATTGGTAAAGACACAGTATTAGCAAGTATTATTAAGGCAGTTGAAGATGCACAATCTCAGAAACCAAAATTACAAAAATTGGCTGATAAAATCTCTGGGTGATTTACACCAACTGTTATTTTAATTGCCATTTTAGTTTTTCTTATTCGTTATTTTGCAGTAGGTAATGGTGTGCAAGAATCATTAGAAATTGCAATTGCAACTTTAATAATTGCTTGTCCTTGTGCATTAGGAATTGCAACACCATTAGCAGTTGCTGTTGGAATTAATAAAGCAGCAAAAATAGGAATCATTTATAATAAGGCTAGTGCTTTTGAAAAAATTACTAAGATTGATACCATTTGTTTTGATAAAACAGGAACATTAACTACTGGTAATTTGGTTATTAATAAAATTTATGGTCAAGAAAAACATGTTAATAAGGCAATTGCTATGGAAAAGCATTCAACACATCCTTTGGCTTTAGCTTTTTCTTTATATTCTAATACTAATAATGTTTGACAATCATTGACAATTACCGAGGTTAAAGAACAAATTGGTTTTGGTATTAAAGCAAAATATCAAACTGAAGAATTACAAATTTCATCACTTGAAAATTTACAAAAAGCAAAAATGCCATTTAGTCCATTTCTAAAAACATTTGACTTTGAAACAGTTACTCCTAGCCAGAAAGTATTGGCATTGGCAATTAATAAAGTTGTTACTAATATTTTTATCGGACTTCTCCCCACATGTACTTGTGGAGGAAATAATGAAACTGAATGAATTCAACAATGCTTTTCAAACTGAACATCAATGTCTTGCATATATAGCAAATTTGAAAGAAAACAAATGTATTAGGTGTTTTAATTTTAATTTGAATACTTCTGATTTAAAAAGAATGAGATGTTTAAAATGTAATCAAACATTTAGCATTCTCACAGGCACCATATTTTCAAGGTCACAAACATCTTTAACATCTTGGTTTTATCTTATCTTTAGATGAATAAACACCAAACATGGAATTCCATCAACAGATATTGCAAAAGAATTGGGAGTGACTTTGAAAACTGCTTGAAGAATGACTCATAAAATCAGAACACGTATTGCAAAACAAAAACCTCAATTTATTGTTGAAGGTACAGTGCAAATTGATGAAATGTATCTTTCACATATGGGTTTTAAAAAACAAGGAAGATCCTTGGTGAATAAAACCTTGATTGTTGGCATTTATCAAAAAACAACCAATAATTTAATTGTGAAAGTATTGAAAAACGCAAAGAGTAAAAATCTTTTGCAGTTTGCAAAAAACCACATTTCTTCAAAATGTCTTGTATATACTGATTCTTGAAAAGGATATTGCGATTTTAAATCAGTTTTCACTAAGCATGAAACAGTTAACCATCAAGATGGCTATGTTTCAAAAATTGGTGTAAATACCAACCAAATTGAATCAGTTTGAAAACATATAAGAAGAACATTTAAAACACATATCAAAGTTGCAAAACATCATGTTCATTTATATGCTAAAGAAGCTGCATATAAATTCAACAAGATACCTAGTTTTGAAACTGTAATTCTATGTTTGATTTAAAAATGTGGGGAGAAGTCCGTAGATAGGCTTTTCTCAGCATTTATGTGATAAAATTAAAATAGTACATAAAGGGAGAAAAGCCATTTTTATTTTAGAAGATGAATTACAAACAAATGCATTATTAACAATTGAAAAAGTTAAAAAACAAGGAATTGAGGTTATTTTAATTAGTGGTGATAATGAATCACAAACACTTGCTATTGCTAATCGTGTTGGGATAGAAACATCCTTTGCTAATGTTACACCACAAGGTAAATCACAAATTGTTGCTGATTTACAAGCAAAATGTAAAAAAGTAGCGTTTGTTGGTGATGGTATTAATGATGTTATTGCCTTAGAACAATCTGATTTAGCAATTGCAATGGCTCTTTCTGATATAACTGTTGTTGGAAATTCATTAATTTTTAAATGAAGAAAATATAAATATTAGATAATATATAAATTAATAATAAATAAAAAAGTACTTTAATTTTTTAAAAGGGGGAATTTAAATGGCTAGATAAAATCAAGAAAAAAAAGCAGAGCTTGATCAAAAGATATCTATTTTACAAAAAATGATAGGTATTATAGAAGAAAAAAAATAATGTTGAACCAAAGCCTGATGAAAAGTTGATTATAATTAATCAACTGATAATTGATTATTATAAGAACAAACTTTCTCTATTAGTAAAAGAAAGAGAAAATAATGATTGAGAAACAATTAATTTAGAAGATATTGATAAACCATCTACAAGTCAAAATAAATGAAGTTTATCAAAAATATAAAAAAAGTTACCTTAATTGGTAACTTTTTTTATATTTTTAAACGGACTTCTCCCCACATGTACTTGTGGAGGGAATAATGAAACTGAATGAATTCAACAATGCTTTTCAAACTGAACAGCAATGTCTTGCATATATAGCAAATTTGAAAGAAAAAAAATGTATTAGGTGTTTTAGTTTTAATTTGAATACTTCTGATTTAAAAAGAATGAGATGTTTAAAATGTAATCAAACATTTAGCATTCTCACAGGCACCATATTTTCAAGGTCACAAACATCTTTAACATCTTGGTTTTATCTTATCTTTAGATGAATAAACACCAAACATGGAATTCCATCAACAGATATTGCAAAAGAATTGGGAGTGACTTTGAAAACTGCTTGAAGAATGACTCATAAAATCAGAACACGTATTGCAAAACAAAAACCTCAATTTATTGTTGAAGGTACAGTGCAAATTGATGAAATGTATCTTTCACATATGGGTTTTAAAAAACAAGGAAGATCCTTGGTGAATAAAACCTTGATTATTGGCATTTATCAAAAAACAACCAATAATTTAATTGTGAAAGTATTGAAAAACGCAAAGAGTAAAAATCTTTTGCAGTTTGCAAAAAACCACATTTCTTCAAAATGTCTTGTATATACTGATTCTTGAAAAGGATATTGCGATTTTAAATAAGTTTTCACTAAGCATGAAACAATTAACCATCAAGATGGCTATGTTTCAAAAATTGGTGTAAATACCAACCAAATTGAATCAGTTTGAAAACATATAAGAAGAACATTTAAAACACATATCAAAGTTGCAAAACATCATGTTCATTTATATGCTAAAGAAGCTGCATATAAATTCAACAAGATACCTAGTTTTGAAACTGTAATTCTATGTTTGATTTAAAAATGTGGGGAGAAGTCCGTAGATAGGCTTTTCTCAGCATTTATGTGATAAAACTAAAATAGTACATAAAGGGAGAAAAGCCTTTTTAAAAATTAAAACTTACCTTTCTCTATAACCCTACTAGGTAAGTATTTTGATTATACTTTATCATTGTTGATTTGTATAGCAATTTTAGTGTTTTTTTAAAATTTCAATATTTTTTTATATTTAAAAGAGTCAGATTTTAAATCTGACTCTTTTAAGCAATTATCTGTCTATCTATTTGTTTTTGGGATTTTCTTCAGCATTAGCTCATAATGCTGCTGCTTTTCCAAAAGCCTCAGTGTGTTTTAATTCTGGGTGTTCTGCTTTAACCTTTGACAATGTAGTTTTCATAAAAATATTAAAAACAGTAGGTTTTTTTGCTGCCATATTTTCCTTCTCCTTTCACTTTTCTTATATTATTATTATAATATATTTTAATTATTAGTGTGTTAATAAACTATAATAGTATATTTTTAAAAATATTAAGTTTTTATTTTTTAAAAACATAATTATTAATAATGTATCCAACTCCATGCTCATCATTATTTGGAGCAATAGTTTTACCATATGGTTTTAAAGCAATATTAGCATTTTCCATTACTATTGGATGACCAGATACTTCAAACATTGGTAAATCATTAAATTCATCACCAATCGTTAATGCATCTTTAGTGTCAATATTTAAATGATTACATAATCATTGTAGTGCCGAACCTTTATTAATGTTTTTATTACCAATTGAAAAAACATTTGTATGATATTGAACAATTGTTAAATCTGGAAAGTTAGTTTCAAAACTATTAATGAATTTTGTAATTTCATTAGCCTTTCAATATTTTTCTAAAATAACCATTACTTTTGAGATTGGCATTTTAATATCAGTACTATTAGTTAACTTAATAATTTTAATTTGCAGATTTTCAACTCATGTACTTCAACTATTAGCCGCATGGTTAACATACAAAGTATCAATACTATTAAAATGTAAAATCATTTGTTTATTATATTTGGTTAATCATTCATAAATTTTAATTGTTATTTCTGAATTTAATTGTTGTAAATAAATTCATTTTTGTTTAGTATATGATCAAATTTCAGCACCATCATTACCAATAATATAACCATCATATTTTTCAGCATTAATCATTTTACCAACACGAATAGCATTTTCACCATATCTACCTGTATTAATTACAACTTTAATATTATTTTTTTGAGCTTTTAAACAAGCATTAAGATTAATTTCACTTAAGGCACTGCCACTATCAAATAAAGTACCATCTACATCAGTAAAAATTATTTTTACCATCAATCATTTCCTGCTTTCTTTTTTTCTATTATTTTATTAATATTATAAAGATAAAATAATAAAATACTATATATTTCCATAGAATAAAATTTCTTAAATTAAAATAAAATATTATGTTTAAAATATAATATTTTATTTTAATTTTTTATTATATAAAAATGTTAAAAAAGAAAAAAACCTTTAATGAAAAACATAAAGGTTAACAAAATAATGTATGGTGCGGAACAAGGGACTTGAACCCTCATGCCTTTCGGCGCCAGAGCCTAAATCTGGTGCGTCTGCCAGTTTCGCCAATTCCGCATTTTGGTGTCCCGTATAGGCCTCGAACCTACAACCCTCAGATTAAGAGTCTGATGCTCTGCCAATTGAGCTAACGAGACATCTAGGCGAATAAAAAACAAGTAATTATAATACTTGCAGTCTAAATATTAATTAATGGTGACTCGTACGGGGATCGAACCCGTAATGTAGGAATGAAAATCCTATGTGTTTACCAATTCACCAACGAGCCGTAGAAAACAAGAGTTTAGAATAATGGCGCCCAGTATAGGATTTGAACCTATGACACTTCGATTAACAGTCGAATGCTCTGCCGCTGAGCTAACCGGGCATTTACTAAACCTTAATTATTATATTGAAGAAAAGTATAATTTGCAATAACTAATAAAGTTTTTTTTATTTTTTTCTTGATTACGGCAATGTATATGCTTTATTAATCATTTTTTTAAATTAAATATAATAATAACTTAAGTATTATTTGTAATAATGAATACTATTAATTGTAAAAATAATTAGAAAGAAGTAAACATAGAAATCATGTAGAATTACATTATCAATATAAAGGGGTTTTAATTTATGAAGTTATTATTAGCAACATTAAGTTTTTTAACATTTGGAACAACTGTAGGAACTTTTGGAAATGTATTAAGTACGAATCTAAGCAAAATAAATAATAGTATTAAAGAAACTTATACTATAATTCCTAATTCATTTAGTTTGAAAAGTGAATTAAGAAAAGAAAAAATGAATACTGATAATATTGATGTTGATATGTTAGATGGAATGACAAAGGCTATTATTCGTTATATGCCAGATACAACATATTTACCTTTTTTAGTTAAAGAGGTTAATTTGCTTTGACTAAGTAATGATATTAGTCAAATAATAACTAAAAAAGCATTGCCTTATAGTAAAAGTTTTGAAAAAACGGAATAGTTGATAAAGATTTAATTTTAGAAGCAATTAATATTATGAATGGTACTAAGTTTTCTAATGAGGGCGTATCAAGTTAATGGTTAGATTTAATAAAAACTTAAATGAGAGATAATACTCTCATTTTTTAATTGTTAAACAATTATAATTAATTATTTTATTAAACCAGCACTTTATTAAAGTAATTAATTATTCCATAACTAAATAAAAATTATTTAGGCTATTGTGCTGGAATTAACCAATAGTAATTTTTGTCATGCTCTTTTACAACTTGATATTTTTTGGTTCCCTTCCCCTAGAACCCCTACCCTCCAAGGCTTTGCTACTTACAGTAGCATAAGCCTTACGTAGAGTAGATAAGTAGTTAGTAGTATATAAGCCTTTTATCACTGTAGGTGATAAGGCTTATACATAGAAAGGATACGTAATGATTAATGTTAATTTAGATATTAAAAATAAAATTAAAGAAACAACTAAAGGTATGTTATTAGAAATTGGTGAATATGAAACATGATTTCCTATTAAAGATACTATTATTGATGAAAAAAATAAAAAAATAGCATTAAAAATAATTGAAGATTTTTATTATAAATTAGGTAAAAAATCAATAACAAAAGATATTGAAAGTGTTAAAGGTAGTGATATTTTAAAATATATTAAAAATATTCCAAATATTAATACAAATGAAAATGAATTAATATCTTGTGAATTTTATGAAGAATATAATGGTTATTATATTTTTAAAAATGATAAAAATCAAGAATGTTTTAAATATAACATTACATGAGAACAAGATATGAAAAGTTTTAAAATAAATAATCCATATAAACATAATGATTTAGCAATAAATTATATTATTACACCAATGAAAAATATAGAAAATCATAATGAAAAAATATTTTATTTAAAGTATTAAAGGAAATTAAATATGTTATTAAATGTTGAAAAAATAGAATTAATAAAAAAAATATGTAATGAAAAATTATTAAAAAATCAAAAATATATTGAAATACAAGAAATATTAAAAATTATAGAAAGGGATAAATAATTATGGAATGTAGAGAATATAGAATTAAAGGTTCATGTGATATTTGTCATAAAAATTAATCATATGGAAATAGAACTTGTAATAAATGTTTTTATAAATTAATAGGTGAAAAAAATGAAATGTAATATTCATAATGAAAAATATATCTGAATTAGTGAAATAGATAATAATTATTATTGTAATAAATGTATTAATGACATGATTGAAGAAGATATGTATTTAACATCAAATAATTGAGATTACTTATATGAATATTATATTAATGAATTACAATTAGAAAATTTTAAAGGAGTGTAATAAATAATGAAAAATAAAAGTTTTCAAGAAATAACAAATAATTTACAACAATTTTTTCAAGATATTGAAAATGGTATATATGGTGAAAGTATTAAAAATGCTTTTAAAAAAGAAAGTAGTGAATAATAATGTCACCTAAAAATATATCTAAAAAAGAATTATTAAATAAAATATTAATAATTAGATTTAGAGAATTAGAATTTCAAAACTTAAAAGATTTTTGTAAAGAAAAAGATATAACTGTATCTGAATTTGTAAGAAATTTAATTAAAAATGCAATTAAAAAAAATAAAAAATAGAAAGAGTGATTATAATGAATAATTTATATAAAAAAATACTTAAATTACAATTAGAAATTGGTAGTACACCTAAAAATTGTTTTAATAAATTTGGAAATTATAAATATTGATTATTAAGTGATATTTTTAATAAATTTAAATTATTATGTAAAGAATTAAATATTGTTATTACACATGAAGATATATTAACAACTGATAGAAAAATAAATTATTTAGATACTAAAGAAGTAGAAATAACTTATTTTAAAAGATATACAATTATTGATTTAGATAATGATAAAGAAATTAAATATTTTGATATACTTGCTTGTGCTAAAAATTGGAATGGCAACCCTTTTTAGGACTATTTTTTGGTAGACATTTGTTTTTGATAATTAACTGGAGTTAAGTAGTTTAAAGTGCCGTGAATTCTTATGTTGTTATATCAATTGATGTAATCAAATAATTCTAATTTTAATTGGATTAATGATGTAAAATTTTTATAATTAATAAATTCGGTTTTGAAAGTTTTAAAGGTTGCTTCAGCAACAGCGTTATCATAAGGACAACCTTTTTTGCTTAAAGAGCGATTAATATTGAATGCTAGTAAAAGTTTATCAATAATTTTATTATTAAATTCATTACCGCGATCACTATGAAATATTTGAATATCTTTTAAACAGCGATTTGAGTTCATAAATGCTTGATATACTAATGATGCATCTTTTTTAGTACCTACACTATGTCCAATTATTTCGCGGTTAAATAGGTCAATTAATAAACAAATATAGTTTCACTTACCATTTACTTGAACATAAGTTAAATCACTAACAATAACTTCATTTTTAACTCTATTATTAAAGTTTCTATTAACAAGATTGGTTATTTGACTATCATTGACTTTATTATGATAATTTTTGAATGATAATTTAGTGTATTTTGATATTAAATTATGTTTATTCATAATTTCTTTAATTTTTCGTCTTGATAAATAAATTTCTTGGTTTTCTAGAATGACTTTTAATCTTCTAGTACCATAAACTTCTTTATTTTTTTTAAAAGCACTAATAACAGCTTGTTCATAAATATTATTTTGAATTTTATTTTTTTTCTTTAAATTAAAATAATATGTTGATTTAGAGAGTTTTAAAAAATTACACATTGTGCGAATTTTATATTTAGATTTATTATTTGCAATAATCTCTACTTTCTGCCTATTATTAGTGCTGCTTGCTTTAAAATATCATTTTCCATTCTTAATTGTTTTAATTCTTTTCTTAATTTAATTATTTCATTTTCTTCAACAGAACGATTATCTTTAGTTTTAAAACTACATGAATTAGTAAATTGCTTAATTCAATTGTAAGTAGCTGCTCTTGTAACATTATATTCTTTAACAAGGCAAGATACTGATTTGCCACTTTGATATAAAGCTACTATTTGTTTTTTAAATTCATCGGTATATGAGTTAATATTGGCCATAATTATAGTTCCTTTCTTTGTTCACTTGTCTATGTAATTAGTGTCCAATAAAGTGTAACCCATCCAAATACTGATATTGCAAAAGCAAAAGGTAGTGCAGAAACTTATGCTTATAGATATTTTTTAATGAATTTATTATTATTAAGTGAAGATGAACTTGACCCAGATAATGATAATATAAATTTAATTCAAAATAATAAACCACAAAATAATTACGTTAATAATATAAAAGCATCTAATGAAAAATGAGAACCAAGTGAAAAACAATTAGATTATTTTGAAAAATATATGATTACAAATACAGTTTTATTTGATGAATGTATAAGAGAAAATATGGAAAGATTAAATCCAAATAATAATAAAGATTTTGGCTTTTCTCCCTTTATGTACTATTTTAATTTTATCACATAAATGCTGAGAAAAGCCTATCTACGGACTTCTCCCCACATTTTTAAATCAAACATAGAATTACAGTTTCAAAACTAGGTATCTTGTTGAATTTATATGCAGCTTCTTTAGCATATAAATGAACATGATGTTTTGCAACTTTGATATGTGTTTTAAATGTTCTTCTTATATGTTTTCAAACTGATTCAATTTGGTTGGTATTTACACCAATTTTTGAAACATAGCCATCTTGATGGTTAACTGTTTCATGCTTAGTGAAAACTGATTTAAAATCGCAATATCCTTTTCAATAATCAGTATATACAAGACATTTTGAAGAAATGTGGTTTTTTGCAAACTGCAAAAGATTTTTACTCTTTGCGTTTTTCAATACTTTCACAATTAAATTATTGGTTGTTTTTTGATAAATGCCAACAATCAAGGTTTTATTCACCAAGGATCTTCCTTGTTTTTTAAAACCCATATGTGAAAGATACATTTCATCAATTTGCACTGTACCTTCAACAATAAATTGAGGTTTTTGTTTTGCAATACGTGTTCTGATTTTATGAGTCATTCTTCAAGCAGTTTTCAAAGTCACTCCCAATTCTTTTGCAATATCTGTTGATGGAATTCCATGTTTGGTGTTTATTCATCTAAAGATAAGATAAAACCAAGATGTTAAAGATGTTTGTGACCTTGAAAATATGGTGCCTGTGAGAATGCTAAATGTTTGATTACATTTTAAACATCTCATTCTTTTTAAATCAGAAGTATTCAAATTAAAATTAAAACACCTAATACATTTGTTTTCTTTCAAATTTGCTATATATGCAAGACATTGCTGTTCAGTTTGAAAAGCATTGTTGAATTCATTCAGTTTCATTATTCCCTCCACAAGTACATGTGGGGAGAAGTCCGAAGATTTTTTAATATTAATGGGTGAAAATTATTTAAAAGTATTATTTGATAAATTTAAAGAAATTCGTGAAAGATTTAAAAATTTAAAAAATAATAATAAAAATGAGTATAGAAATTATGAATAATTATTTACTTTCAGTAGACCCAAGTATTAAAAATACAGGTTTTACATTATGAGAAAATAAAAAACCAATATGAATAAATAGTTATAGTTTTAAAGATTATAATTATGATTGAGAAAAAATACAATTACAAATAAGTTATTTAATAGATATGAATAAATATGATTTATTAATGGAACGTGGTACTTTTCATTCAAAAAATGGTATTGGTTATGAAACACAAGAGCATTTACGTGGTTTTATTGCTGGACAATTTAATAAATTATTAACAAAAAATATGTTAATAAGTCCTTCTTCATGAAAGAAATGATATATAGATAATAATATTATTAATATTTCTTTAAAAAATTGAAATAAAAAAACGGACTTCTCCCCACATGTACTTGTGGAGGGAATAATGAAACTGAATGAATTCAACAATGCTTTTCAAACTGAACAGCAATGTCTTGCATATATAGCAAATTTGAAAGAAAACAAATGTATTAGGTGTTTTAATTTTAATTTGAATACTTCTGATTTAAAAAGAATGAGATGTTTAAAATGTAATCAAACATTTAGCATTCTCACAGGCACCATATTTTCAAGGTCACAAACATCTTTAACATCTTGGTTTTATCTTATCTTTAGATGAATAAACACCAAACATGGAATTCCATCAACAGATATTGCAAAAGAATTGGGAGTGACTTTGAAAACTGCTTGAAGAATGACTCATAAAATCAGAACACGTATTGCAAAACAAAAACCTCAATTTATTGTTGAAGGTACAGTGCAAATTGATGAAATGTATCTTTCACATATGGGTTTTAAAAAACAAGGAAGATCCTTGGTGAATAAAACCTTGATTGTTGGCATTTATCAAAAAACAACCAATAATTTAATTGTGAAAGTATTGAAAAACGCAAAGAGTAAAAATCTTTTGCAGTTTGCAAAAAACCACATTTCTTCAAAATGTCTTGTATATACTGATTCTTGAAAAGGATATTGCGATTTTAAATCAGTTTTCACTAAGCATGAAACAGTTAACCATCAAGATGGCTATGTTTCAAAAATTGGTGTAAATACCAACCAAATTGAATCAGTTTGAAAACATATAAGAAGAACATTTAAAACACATATCAAAGTTGCAAAACATCATGTTCATTTATATGCTAAAGAAGCTGCATATAAATTCAACAAGATACCTAGTTTTGAAACTGTAATTCTATGTTTGATTTAAAAATGTGGGGATAAGTCCGTAGATAGGCTTTTCTCAGCATTTATGTGATAAAATTAAAATAGTACATAAAGGGAGAAAAGCCTAAAAAAATAAGTGAAGATATATGTTTTTATTTAAATGAAAAATATGAATGAAATATAAAAATATCAAATCATGATGAAGCAGATAGTTTATTAATTGGTTGATATTATTTAAATAAGGAAAATAAATAATGAAAATAGAATTTGAAATGGATATTTTTACAAAAAATGCAATTATTGAATCATCAAAAAATTTAAAAAAATTAAAACAATTAAATATATCAATTAATTTATGTAATTGTAAAAAGGAAGATGATTAATGCAAAAACAAAAACAAGAAAAAGTATTATTAAAATGTATTGTTAAAGATTGTAATAGTAAAGTATTAGTTACTTTAAAAACTTTAAATATAGAAGATAGTGTAATTCAATTTTTTAATATGTGTTATTTTCATAAAAAACAATTTAATAATAAAGTAAAAGAAATTAAAGAATATTATAAAAAAGTTTAAACAAGTATAAATAAAATAATGGTGTAGAATAAACTCATAAATTTAATATAAGTTTTTAATATAATTTTTTAACTCATTACTTTATTTTAAAGTAAATGGGTTTTTATTTTTAAAATAAAGAGGTATAAAATTATGAAATATTTTAATCCAAGTTATTGATTTAAATTATGAATATTATCTGCACCACTTTTTAATTCTAAAAGTGAAGGTATATATGCTAAGTCAATTGATAATCAAAATATTAAAGATTGAGCTAGCAAAAATACTACTAATATATCATTATTAGAAAATCAAGAATTAACTTTATTAAATTTACCATTATGAAATAGTAATTTAACTACACATAATGAACATCACAAATACCGTCATCAAAAAAGTAGAAGAATTAAAAAGCAAGTGACACCACATCCAAGACCAAGTAGAGCAATTTTTCAATTAAGTGAAAGATTAATTATTAGATTAAATAATCCTGAACAATATCGAACAAGTTTTCAAGCTATAATTAATGAATTAGCTCAAAACAATATATTATTAAATCTTCCTGCAACTGATAATCAATTATATATTTTAAATCCCGAAACAAATTATGGTTATTTTCGACTTCCAGTCCGAATTATACAAGAACAAAATGGACAAAGCAATTCAATAGAATTAGAATTAGTTTTAAGTGCAGATGCTTTATATATTCAAGGTTTTATAATAAATCATCATGATACTGGTTCACATACATCAAATATTGAAACTTATTATTATTTTAATCCTAATTTAGGAACTCCTTCTGGTCGATACAATCCACAATTAACAACGATACCTAATATAAATTCTATAATGTTAAATCATATTTGTAATGCTTATAGACATCTGTTGCCAAGTGAAGATACTAATATTTATTGAACTAATATTTATAATGCTTTTTTAAGATTAACGATTGATATAAATGTTGATACAGAACGTCCTTTAGGAAGTTTAGCGTTATCATTAGGTAGAGTTATTTTAATGACAGCTGAAGCATTAATATTTAGAGAGTGAGAAAATATCATAAATAGGGAATTAATTATTAATAGAAATTATTTTTCAATTGGATTAAATAGCAACAATAATTATCAATTATTAATAAGATGAGGTCAATATTCTCAAACACACCTAGCATTGTTCCTTAATAGAATCTATAATGAATATGGTTAAACTGACTTATATATACAAATCAGAAATCAAATTAATCAAAGATTAAACAGAATTAGAAATTTTTCTGAAAGAAATTTTATGACTGAAGTATTAAACCATTTAGAAAATACATCAATAGATACTGTTACAATACTTTTATTGCAAACTGGAATTAGGATTTTTTTATTGATTTCTCCTCTATTAGATAAAATAGATAGAGATTGTACTAGAGGAAAAAGAGAAGCAATAAATAAATATTGACATGAAAAGTTTTGTGATTTAAAACCAGAAATTGATAAAATTGAAGGAAATATAACTGCTATAAAAGTTTTAGATGAAAATACAAAAGTTAGAAATTTAAAAGCAGGAGATATTTATGCTGGAACTACAGAAGGAGTTTATTTAATTCACGGAAAAGACTTTGTTTTTAAAGTAAATAATATTGATGATGAAATAAATTCTATATCAATATTAAAAAGTAATAAAATTTTTGTAACAACAAAAAAAGAAGAAATTTTTTATATAAATACAGACCATATAAATATATTGTATCCTGATTCTGTATATGCAGAAGAATTATTTGATTCTAAAGTAAAAAGTTCTAATCTAGAAAAGGAAATAAAACTTTACTATTACTATAATAAAGATAATTGATACATGAATTTGGAACCTAATCTTAGTATACAAACTAATTATGAGAACAAAATTTTACAATTACAAAAAATTAATCCCATTGATAATTATGAAAAATTAGAATTTTTAGGTGATACTTTTTCTGATAGTTGAGGTGTTAAAACAAAATGAGGTTCTTGAATTTATGATGGTAAACCAAAAAATCATAAATCAGAAAATACATATGATCTTAAATATTTTATGAAATATAAAGGCAATAGAAATAATAAATTTCATGATATTATTGAAAATACAAAAAGTAATGACTATTCTATAGACAACAGTTTACAAAAATTTGATGATAATTATTTATCAGCGAAAATAGCAGTTCATCAAAGATTTGGTTTAACTTGATATTGAGAGGATGATAATTATTATTTAAAAATA
Source organism: Spiroplasma endosymbiont of Apeira syringaria (assembly GCF_964020205.1). Lineage (NCBI taxonomy): Bacteria > Bacillati > Mycoplasmatota > Mollicutes > Entomoplasmatales > Spiroplasmataceae > Spiroplasma > Spiroplasma endosymbiont of Apeira syringaria. The sequence continues at coordinate 359,998 of NZ_OZ026543.1, read as the reverse complement.
GGTGCATCACAATACTGTAATTGATGAGCTTCTGAATCATCTCTTGAATGCTCTGTGAAACTTGGAAATGGAATTAGATTATATAATGATGATACATTTGAAACTCAAATTTCAAATCCTAATGATAGAAAAAGAAGAGAAATTTTTGAAGAAAAAAATGAACTTAAAAATGTAACTAAATGAACTGATGAGTTTACAAAATCTATTAATCATGAACAACATTTACCAATTGATAATAAACCTAATTTTTCTACAAGTAATATAACAAGTTTATAATTAAAATTTAATAATATAAACAAAAAAAGTTACCTTAATTGGTAACTTTTAAATTAGGTGCCAACCTACTAATAATATAAAAGTGAAATTATATACTTATCTTTCTCTATAACCCTTGATAAGTATTATAGTAAATTATACATTAATATTTAAGATTGTGGGGAAATATTATTTTAAAAAGAATGCAAAAAACAGAGAAGCAACTATTATCATCAAAATTATTATTGCTGTCATCATAATAGTTATTAAAAAAAACTTATTATTATAAATTTTATCAACAAATTTTTCCTTTCTATTTCATGAGTTATAACATTTTTTTTGTATCCATAATTTACTCCTTGAATATTTTACTTAACTTAATAGTATTATAATATCATAATTATCTTGAATTTAGTACTATTTTATATATATTTGCTTTAATACTATCAATATATACTCTAGCATATGCTTTATCATTTTCACCAATTTTACCTGTAATATATCACATATTTTCAATTTTTCCTAATGTTGCTTGTAAATAAAAATTTCATTTCAAATTATTATTTACAATACAATAATTTAAAAAATTATTATTTTCAAAATTATTTTCTCACCCACCAATATTACCATTATCTTTGATTTTAAATTTGTAATTATTTAAATTATAATGTTCGTTAGTTATTCCATATATATTAGCAATACCACTTTCCTTTTCAAGTTGTATTGTAGAACCAGAAGTATTATGACTTCAATAACCTAATCTAAGGTTATTAACTGGAGGATTATCTTGAAAAATTAAATCTTTTAATAAAATTTCTTGAATTCCATCATATTTTTTTGGATTGGTAAAATTTTCTTCTATAGAAAAATCAGTATATAAAGTTGATGTTATAGTAGGAATGGAATTATTATGAATTTCTTGTACTGTTTTAATATCATAATCATAATAAATAGTTATTGATTTATAATATCTTTTTAAATCATTAAAAGATTTAATTAATAATGTAGGGTCTAATAAAAACTTTTCGGACTTCTCCCCACATGTACTTGTGGAGGGAATAATGAAACTGAATGAATTCAACAATGCTTTTCAAATTGAACAGCAATGTCTTGCATATATAGCAAATTTGAAAGAAAACAAATGTATTAGGTGTTTTAATTTTAATTTGAATACTTCTGATTTAAAAAGAATGAGATGTTTAAAATGTAATCAAACATTTAGCATTCTCACAGGCACCATATTTTAAAGGTCACAAACATCTTTAACATCTTGGTTTTATCTTATCTTTAGATGAATAAACACCAAACATGGAATTCCATCAACAGATATTGCAAAAGAATTGGGAGTGACTTTGAAAACTGCTTGAAGAATGACTCATAAAATCAGAACACGTATTGCACAAAAACCTCAATTTATTGTTGAAGGTACAGTGCAAATTGATGAAATGTATCTTTCACATATGGGTTTTAAAAAACAAGGAAGATCATTGGTGAATAAAACCTTGATTGTTGGCATTTATCAAAAAAAAACCAATAATTTAATTGTGAAAGTATTGAAAAACGCAAAGAGTAAAAATCTTTTGCAGTTTGCAAAAAACCACATTTCTTCAAAATGTCTTGTATATACTGATTCTTGAAAAGGATATTGCGATTTTAAATCAGTTTTCACTAAGCATGAAACAGTTAACCATCAAGATGGCTATGTTTCAAAAATTGGTGTAAATACCAACCAAATTGAATCAGTTTGAAAACATATAAGAAGAACATTTAAAACACATATCAAAGTTGCAAAACATCATGTTCATTTATATGCTAAAGAAGCTGCATATAAATTCAACAAGATACCTAGTTTTGAAAATGTAATGCTATGTTTGATTTAAAAATGTGGGGAGAAGTCCGTAGATAGGCTTTTCTCAGCATTTATGTGATAAAATTAAAATAGTACATAAAGGGAGAAAAGCCATAAAAATTTTAAAATTTTACAATTACACAAAAAAAGACAAGATTTTTATTCTCGTCTTTTGTCATTTATTTTTAATTTAAGGGTTTAAAAAAGAAAGGAGCAATTTTTAAAACTTTTTAGTTATCGACATCTTCGACACGCTCCCAAAATTTTTATAAAAAAGCATATATCCAAAAAAATATTGACTTTCGCGTTAAAGTTATATATATTACAAAATAGTATTTGAATAAAGTTAATAAATTATATATAGAGGAAGATATAAGATGCCATCAAAATTAGTAATCATGGAATCTCCAGTTAAAAGTAAAGCAGTACAATCATATTTAGGTAATGATTATTTAGTGTTATCTTCGGATGGACACATTCGTAATTTAGCAATTAAAGGTCAATATGGTTTGGGAATTGATTTAGAAACTTTTGAACCAATTTACAAAATTGATCGCAAAAAAATGCGAAAGGTAAAAGAATTAAAAAGTAAATTAAAAAGTATTACTCATGTTTATCTAGCAACCGATCATGATCGCGAAGGAGAAGCAATTGCTTATCATTTAGATCAAGTATTAGCAACAAGTAATATATCATCACGAATAACTTTTAATGAAATTACTAAAGATGCAATTTTAACAGCATTTAAATCTCCACATAGTATTGATTTACCATTAGTTCGTAGTCAAGAAGCAAGAAGAATAGTTGATCGTATCATTGGTTTTCGCTTAAGTAATCTATTACAAAAAAAGATCGGTTCACGTAGTGCAGGGAGAGTACAATCAGTAGCATTAAAATTAATAGCAACAAGAGAACGTGAAATTACTAATTTTATTAGTAAAGAATTTTGAACAATTAATAGTACTTATCAAAAAAAAATAATATTAAATTGTGAAAAATATAAAGAAGAACTGTTAGTTATTAATAATGAACAAGAAGCAGTTGCTATTAAAAATGCATTAAGTGATAGTTATCAAGTAATTTCTGTTACTGAACAAAATCGTAAGCGTAATTCATTAAATCCATTTACTACTAGTAGTTTATTACAAGCAGCATCAACGCAATTAAATTTTAGTACTGCTAAAACAACGCTTATTGCTCAGCAATTGTATGAAGGAATTGATGTTAATGGAACACTTACCGGATTTATTAGTTATCCTCGTACTGATTCAATACGTTTAAATGATAAATTTATTGAAAATGCCAAAACATTAATTGTTAATGAATATGGTGACCAATATCTTGGGCAGAAGAAAGAACAGACTAATAAAAAAAATGTGCAAGATGCTCATGAAGCAATCAGACCAACTGATTTAACAATGAATAATAAACGTGCTATTGATTTTTTAAATAAAGATCAATTAAAACTTTATAATTTAATTTATTTTCGTGCCCTTAGTTCATTAATGCCACCAGCACAATTAATTAGTACTACTGTTTTATTTAAAAATAATGATTATCAATTTCGTTTAACAGGACAACAAATCAAGTTTAAAGGATTTTTAACGCTTGATATAGAAAGTCTTGAAAATGAAGAACTTTTAGTTTTACCAAAATTTGAAAAAAATCAAATTATTAAAGTTGAGTCAGTAAATTTACAGCAACACTTTACTAAACCAAAACCAAGATACACAGAAGCTAAATTAATTAAAACATTAGAAGAACTAGGAATTGGTCGACCATCAACTTATAATCCAATTATGAACACTATTAAAGAACGCGGTTATGTTATTATTGAAAATAAGTCTTTTAAAGCTACTGAGAAAGGTCTTTTAACTAATGATAAACTTCAAGAGTTTTTTTATGATATTATTAATGAGATATATACTTCACAAGTTGAAACTCAATTAGATCAAATTGCTCATGGTAATTTTGATATGCATCAAGTGGTAAAAGACTTTTGAGTTAAGTTTGAACCAAGGATTGATGATGCTTTTGATAAAATGACTGAGTTTAAAATTAAACCAGTTTTATTAGATCAAGATTGTCCACTTTGTGGTGCCCCACTTGTGCAAAGAACAGGAAGATATGGTAAATTTAACGGTTGTTCAGCATTTCCAAAATGTCGATATATTCAAAAACAATTAGAAAAAATTAAACCTTGTTTAGTATGTACAGATGGTTGAATGGTTGTTAAATCTTCAAAACAAAATCGAAAATTTTTAGGGTGTACTAATTATCCAAATTGTAAACATGTTGAAAAGTATCAAGAAATAGCTTCTGATAAAGAAGTAAAGTAGGTGAAACGCATGTTAAAAGATTATATATTATTAATAGATAAACCTTCATTTATGACATCACAAGATTGTCTTGTTGTTATTAAAAAACGTTTGAAATTAAATAAAATTGGTCATACAGGTACGTTAGATCCTTTAGCAACAGGACTAATGGTAGTACTTGTGAATGAAGCAACCAAAATTAGTGATTTTATTTTAAAAAGTGATAAAGTTTACATTGCAAAAATGCAACTATTTTTAAAAACCGACACCGGCGATATTACTGGTAAAATTATTGAATCAAAACCACATCTTGATTTAAAAGAATCAGAAATTGTTAAAGCACTTGAATTTTATAATAATCGTCAATATGAGCAAATAATTCCTGCTTATGCAGCAGTTAAAATTAATGGTAAAAAACTTTATGAATATGCTCGCGATAATATTCCTGTTGAATTACCAAAACGTAAGGTTTATATTAAATCTTTAAAATTAATTAGTTTTAATAATGATTTAGTTACTTTTGAAGTAGTATGTTCAAAAGGAACTTATGTTCGAGCTTTGGTTACTGACATTGCTAGAATTTTACATACATCAGCAACTTTAACTTATTTGAGAAGAATTCATCAATCGGGTTTTGATTTAAGTAATGCCTTAAATTTAGATGTTATCAATGAAGAAACAGTTAGTAAAAATCATATTAGTATTTATGATGGTGTTAAAAATATTATGCCAGCGATTGTTGTTGATAATAGTAAAAGTGTTATTGATGGTAAACCTTTAGTTATTGATAGTACTAATGAGCCATATGTTTTAGTTGTTAATTCTGAACATTTGCCATTAGCTATTTATCGTAATCAAAAAAATAATTTATACGTAAGCCAACGAGGTTTTAAATGTAATGAAGATATTAAAATTGAAAAATCTAAATATTCAAAATCAAAAATTGATGTCTAAACCAATTATTGCTTGTTGAGGATTTTTTGATGGTATTCATCAAGGTCATCAAGCCTTATTTAAACAATTATTAGTTAATTCAACAATAAATAATTATCAAACATGTATTATTAGTTTTGATAGAAAACCACAAAGTGTAATTAGTAATAAAAATAATGAGGTTTTATTAAGTAATGAAGATAAAATTAAAACAATTGCTAAATATAATTTTGATTATTATTGGGAAATTAAGTTTAGTAAAGAAATAGCAACACTTTCACCAGAGCAATTTATTTCGTGATTATTGGCAAATAATGTTAAAGCAGTAGTTGTTAATCCAAATATTAGGTTTGGTTATAAAGGGCAAGGTAATATTAAAACATTACAACAATCTTCATTACAAGTTTATCTTTGTAATGATATTATTATTAATAATAACAAAGTTTCTTCAACTTATATTAAACAACTTTTACAAAATAAAGATATTAGTAGTGCTAATCTTTGTTTACAACAAGAGCCATATACAATTAGTGGTAAAGTAGTTCATGGTATTAAAGAGGCTAGAACGATTAATTTTCCAACTGCTAATTTATCGTTATTAACAAACTATGCACTACCAGGTCTTGCTACTTATATTACGCTTACTGAAGTAGATAATAAATGATATCAAAGTATGACAGTAATTATGTTACGTAATAATAAGCCGTTAGTTGAAACTTACTTATTAAACTTTAATCAAGATTTATATGGAAAAATCATTAAAGTTAGATTTTTAGATTTTCTTCGTGATAATTTAAAATTTACTAATTTAGATGATTTAAAAAAACAAGTGGATAAAGATTTAATAGAAACAATTAAATATTTTGCTAATTCTAGTAGTAAATTATTAAAGCCATAATAATTGTGATATTCTTTATATTTACAATAATTATTAAACATTATAAATACTATTTATTAAAAACTATTTCCAGTAAAATTAAATTTTATTGTATATGCTAATGAAAAATAAAAAAGAAAAAAGGGAGTAAATAAATAATGAAATATTGAGTAAAAGAATTTATAAATCAAATAAGAGATAATAATGAAATTTGTGCAAAATGTGATTATAAAGAAAATTTACATAAAAATATTACTTAAAATGATAATTGTCAAATTGTAAATGATGAAAGAATGCCATTGTTACAAGAACACACTTCAAATAATAAATGTATAGTTATTGAAATAGAATCAAACATTTCAGCTGTTAATAATATAGTAGAAATAAATTTACAAGGAAAACAAATTGAACAAAAAAAACAGACTACTAATAAATTACCTAATTATGGTTCAATTTGTTAAGAAGTTAAAACTACATAATCAGAATTAAAATGATGAATTATTTAAATAACTTATTTTAATAGATTAGTTAATTTACTTTCACTAATTTCTTTATATATGTTTAAATTAGTTTGTTCGTATAAATAACAAGCTCAATAATATCAAATTAAATTTTGATAATTCATTCATTTTTTAGCAATAATTGTTTGTTCATTATTTAAATTAAAACAATTAAATCAAGTATTAATTTCGGTTTCAGAAGTTAAACTTTCAGAAGCAAAAGAGGCAATATCAAATAATTCATCATTTCAACAGGCAAAATCTCAATCAATTAAATATCAGCAATTATTTTTTTTAACAAAATTATTTAATGTTAAATCATTATGAGATAAAATAATTGTTGTTGGTTGATAAGTAGCAATTCATTTGATTACCTCACTGGTTATTTTTTCTAAGCAAGGATTACTAGTAGTTAAATTACAGTATAAATTAAGTTGTTCTAAGCCTTTTCAAGTTTTAATTAATGATTTATTATCAAATTTAATATTATGTAGTTGTTTTACCAATGATGAAATTTGTTCTAATATTTGTTTATTAATTATTTGTTCGCTTAAATTAATTAAATTATGATAATATGGCATTAAGGTTAATAGTTTATTATTATTAATATTGACTTCATTAATAGGTAATGTAAATTTTTTTGATTTAATTAATTTAATAACATTAATTTGATTTGTAAAATTCAAAAAAGGTTGCAAAACATCTTTAGATTGTTTTAAAAAAAATGTTTATTTACTAAAAATAAGTCATTGGTTAAACCTTTTGTTTTTAATAGTTCTAATTGATATGGTGGTTTAATAGTTTTAAATTTCAAAATGACACCTCTATTTTGTTTGTATTGTCCGTAATAAAATTATACAATTTATTAAATAAAAATTATTGAAAGTAAGTGATAGTATGTTAAAAAAAGGTTATATTCATATTTATAAAGGTGAAGGAAGAGGTAAAACCTCAATTCTTAATGGTATGGTAATTAGAGAATTGGGTAATAATCTTAATGTTAGTTACTTACGTTTTTTAAAAAATCGTCCTTCTGGTGAAATTAATTTTTTAAAAAAAAATACTAAACTTAAAATTGAAAGTTTTTATGAATCTTCGCAAAAATTTTTTTGAGAAATGGATGAAGAAGAAAAAAATAAATTAAAACAAGAAACTAATTATGGTCTTACTAGATTAAAACTGTTAAGTCAAAGTGATAATACTGATCTTATTGTTGTTGATGAAATTTTAGGGTGTATTCAAAATAATTTGATTAAAGAACAAGACTTAATTGAAATTTTAAAAAATAAAAAAAGACATATTGAAATTGCATTATCTGGTAGATATGCATCTTTTGCCTTAGAACAATGTGCTAATTTAATTAGTGAAGTTAAATCAATTAAACATTATTTTGAACAAGGTCAAATTGCTCGTGAAGGGATTGATTATTAATGACTGCTAAAACCTTATGGTTTGCATCTAATAATATCGGTAAAATTAATGAATTAAATAGTATATTACAAACAAAGGGATATAATGTCAAATCAATGTTAGATCTTAATTCTCCTCTTGAAATTAATGAAACAGGTACATCATTTATTGAAAATGCAATTTTAAAAGCAACAACACTTGCAAAATTAGTGAATGGTCCTGTTATTGCTGATGATTCAGGATTAGAAATATTGGCTTTAAATAATTTTCCTGGTATTAACTCAGCACGATGAAAGGGAGAAATGTCCTATCATGATGCAATGTTAGACATTTTAGAACAAATGGAAGGTGAAACTAATCGTGCAGCAGTATTTATTTCTGCTATTGCTTATGTTGATTTTGATCATAAGATTACTAAAGCATTTATTGGTAAACTTGAAGGTGAAATCACTACTGAGATAAAAGGTAATGATGGTTTTGGTTACGATCAAATATTTTATGTTCCAGTAGTACATGCTACTTTAGGTGAATTGTCATTAGCAGATAAAAATAAAATTTCTCATCATAATTCAGCAATTGAGCAATTATTAACATTTTTACAAGAACAAAATTAGATAGTTAAAATGAAAATAAAAAGGATGATTTAATTTTGCGGACTTCTCCCCACATGTACTTGTGGAGGGAATAATGAAACTGAATGAATTCAACAATGCTTTTCAAACTGAACAGCAATGTCTTGCATATATAGCAAATTTGAAAGAAAACAAATGTATTAGGTGTTTTAGTTTTAATTTGAATACTTCTGATTTAAAAAGAATGAAATGTTTAAAATGTAATCAAACATTTAGCATTCTCACAGGCACCATATTTTCAAGGTCACAAACATCTTTAACATCTTGGTTTTATCTTATCTTTAGATGAATAAACACCAAACATGGAATTCCATCAACAGATATTGCAAAAGAATTGGGAGTGACTTTGAAAACTGCTTGAAGAATGACTCATAAAATCAGAACACGTATTGCAAAACAAAAACCTCAATTTATTGTTGAAGGTACAGTGCAAATTGATGAAATGTATCTTTCACATATGGGTTTTAAAAAACAAGGAAGATCCTTGGTGAATAAAACCTTGATTGTTGGCATTTATCAAAAAACAACCAATAATTTAATTGTGAAAGTATTGAAAAACGCAAATAGTAAAAATCTTTTGCAGTTTGCAAAAAACCACATTTCTTCAAAATGTCTTGTATATACTGATTCTTGAAAAGGATATTGCGATTTTAAATCAGTTTTCACTAAGCATGAAACAGTTAACCATCAAGATGGCTATGTTTCAAAAATTGGTGTAAATACCAACCAAATTGAATCAGTTTGAAAACATATAAGAAGAACATTTAAAACACATATCAAAGTTGCAAAACATCATGTTCATTTATATGCTAAAGAAGCTGCATATAAATTCAACAAGATACCTAGTTTTGAAACTGTAATTCTATGTTTGATTTAAAAATGTGGGGAGAAGTCCGTAGATAGGCTTTTCTCAGCATTTATGTGATAAAATTAAAATAGTACATAAAGGGAGAAAAGCCTAATTTTGTCATAATCATTAACATATTCATAATTACCATTATTAACTGGTAATAACAATAATATTAAAACTACCACTACTCCTATTTGAAAATCAGGAATAAAACCATTTAGTTTAATTAGTTTATCATGAACAGTTTCAATAATTATGTCACCAATTGTGGCAATAACTAACTATTGAAAAAATACTACCAAATTTGAATTTGTAAATGGATGAAATGACTTTATTATGAGACCCACTACTTTTATTAGTAGTGAATTAATTAATTCTTTTTTATATTTTTTCTTTTTTAAAGATTAATTTTTGTTTATAAACTATTTTAAATAATAGTTTAAGTAAAATAGATAAATTAAAAAAATTTAGTAAAGATACTATGTTAGTTATATCATTTTAGTAATAGTTTACTTGCTTATTTTTTAGTGATATTTTTAAAAAATGAAAGAATGGTTTTATATAAAAAAATAACGCAAAATGAAGTTGATTCATTATAAGAAGTAGTTGTTATTGGATTTACTAGAACATATAATACTTTTGGTAGTGCTGAACTTTAATATTAAAACATATTATTAGTTATGATAGTTTTTTTAATATTCAAGAAATAATAGAAAATGCGGAAATGTTTAGTAATCTGTGTAACTTACAAAAATAACTATGTTTAATTAATTCTAGTAAATATAATTAAATGACTAGAAAGAGTGAGTTACAGATGGCTAAAAAAGATAACTTTAATAATAATCATCCAATATCAAAAGCAGTAGATTTATTACTAGAAAATACTGAAGATTTAACAACAGTTTTTAAACCTGGCGGTTTATATAAAGAATTAACAAAAAGATTAGTTGAAAAAATGTTGAATTCTGAAATGCAAAATTATTTAGGATATGAAAAAAATAAACATACTACTACTGAAAATGCTCGTAATGGTACAATTTCAAAAAAATTAATAACTCAACAAGGTAAAATTGAAATTGATGTACCAAGAGATCGCAATAGTAATTTTACTCCTGTAATAGTTCCTAAAAGGCAAAGAAGATTTGATGGTTTTGATCAACAAGTTCTTTCCTTGTATGCAAAAGGAATGACATTATCTGACATTAGAATGCAGTTGCAAGAGTTATATCATGGTGCTGATATTAGTGAAAGTGTTATTAGTCAAATTACTGATGATGTTATTGATGATGTTAAAGCATGACAAAATCGACCATTAGAAAGTATTTATCCTATTGTTTATTTTGATTGTATAGTAGTTAAAGTACGACAAGATAAACGGATTATTAACAAATCAGTTTATATAGCATTAGGAGTTGATTTAGAAGGCAAAAAAGATGTTTTAGGATTATGAATTAGTGAAAATGAAGGTTCTAAGTTTTGATTATCTAATTTCACAGAAATGAAAAATCGTGGCTTAAATGATATTCTTATTGCTTGTAGTGATAATTTAACAGGCATGTCAGAAGCAATACAATCAGTTTATCCTAAAACAGAACATCAATTATGCATTGTTCATCAAATTAGAAATAGTTTAAAATATGTTTCATACAAACATCGAAAAGGTCTAGTTGCAGATTTAAAACCAATTTATAGTGCATGTAGTGAAGAACAAGCAATGCAAGCTTTAGAATCGTTTGAAAGTAAATGAAATAAACAATATCCTCAAATTACTAAATCTTGATATAAAAATTGAGATAATTTAATGGTTTTTATTAGTTATCCAGTAGAAATCAAAAGAGTGATTTATACTACAAATGCTATTGAATCTGTTAATAGTCAATTACGAAAAATCATCAGAAATAAAAAAGTTTTTCCTAATGATATGGCAGTTTTCAAAATATTTTACTTGGCAATTGAAAATATAACAAAAAAATGAACATTGCCTATTCAAAATTGAAATACAGCAATTGCTCATTTTATGATAAAATTTGAAGACAGAATTAATCTAAATTAGTAACTTTGTAAAACAAAGATACACAGATTATTAAAAAGCCTCTAGGATTATTATCATGTTTTAAATAATAATTTTGTCTATTTATAATTAATTTATTTTCTAATATTAACCCTAATCTTTTAGTTTTTTCTTCAGCTAATTCTTTTTGTAATTTTCTGTCTTTTTCATTTTCAAGTGATTCATGTTTAAATCTAGAATCTTGTAAATCTTTTTCATGTTGTCTTTGCTTTTCTTTATCAATTAATTTTGCTTCAATCTTAGCTCTATTTTCTATATACTTTTTAATACTTTTAAAAATAGAAATTGGGTTCAAACAATCAATTATTTTTAATAAAATTTTCACATAACCCCCTACTCCCCATTTAAGTAATTATTATTAATATACTTATTATAAATTAAAATTCGGACTTCTCCCCACATGTACTTGTGGAGGGAATAATGAAACTGAATGAATTCAACAATGCTTTTCAAACTGAACAGCAATGTCTTGCATATATAGCAAATTTGAAAGAAAACAAATGTATTAGGTGTTTTAATTTTAATTTGAATACTTCTGATTTAAAAAGAATGAGATGTTTAAAATGTAATCAAACATTTAGCATTCTCACAGGCACCATATTTTCAAGGTCACAAACATCTTTAACATCTTGGTTTTATCTTATCTTTAGATGAATAAACACCAAACATGGAATTCCATCAACAGATATTGCAAAAGAATTGGGAGTGACTTTGAAAACTGCTTGAAGAATGACTCATAAAATCAGAACACGTATTGCAAAACAAAAACCTCAATTTATTGTTGAAGGTACAGTGCAAATTGATGAAATGTATCTTTCACATATGGGTTTTAAAAAACAAGGAAGATCCTTGGTGAATAAAACCTTGATTGTTGGCATTTATCAAAAAACAACCAATAATTTAATTGTGAAAGTATTGAAAAACGCAAAGAGTAAAAATCTTTTGCAGTTTGCAAAAAACCACATTTCTTCAAAATGTCTTGTATATACTGATTCTTGAAAAGGATATTGCGATTTTAAATCAGTTTTCACTAAGCATGAAACAGTTAACCATCAAGATGGCTATGTTTCAAAAATTGGTGTAAATACCAACCAAATTGAATCAGTTTGAAAACATATAAGAAGAACATTTAAAACACATATCAAAGTTGCAAAACATCATGTTCATTTATATGCTAAAGAAGCTGCATATAAATTCAACAAGATACCTAGTTTTGAAACTGTAATTCTATGTTTGATTTAAAAATGTGGGGAGAAGTCCGTAGATAGGCTTTTCTCAGCATTTATGTGATAAAATTAAAATAGTACATAAAGAGAGAAAAGCCTTAAAATTTTATCAATTTCTTAGGGAATTGTTTTTTTATTATATCATTTTATTTAAACTTGCTTTTAATTTATTTTTCTATGAATACTAGATTTATTATAGAAAATTATATCATTTTATTTATAAAAATTATAAATAAAATGATATAATCAAAAATATAAATAAATTATCGGACTTCTCCCCACATGTACTTGTGGAGGGAATAATGAAACTGAATGAATTCAACAATGCTTTTCAAACTGAACAGCAATGTCTTGCATATATAGCAAATTTGAAAGAAAACAAATGTATTAGGTGTTTTATTTTTAATTTGAATACTTCTGATTTAAAAAGAATGAGATGTTTAAAATGTAATCAAACATTTAGCATTCTCACAGGCACCATATTTTCAAGGTCACAAACATCTTTAACATCTTGGTTTTATCTTATCTTTAGATGAATAAACACCAAACATGGAATTCCATCAACAGATATTGCAAAAGAATTGGGAGTGACTTTGAAAACTGCTTGAAGAATGACTCATAAAATCAGAACACGTATTGCAAAACAAAAACCTCAATTTATTGTTGAAGGTACAGTGCAAATTGATGAAATGTATCTTTCACATATGGGTTTTAAAAAACAAGGAAGATCCTTGGTGAATAAAACCTTGATTGTTGGCATTTATCAAAAAACAACCAATAATTTAATTGTGAAAGTATTGAAAAACGCAAAGAGTAAAAATCTTTTGCAGTTTGCAAAAAACCACATTTCTTCAAAATGTCTTGTATATACTGATTCTTGAAAATGATATTGCGATTTTAAATCAGTTTTCACTAAGCATGAAACAGTTAACCATCAAGATGGCTATGTTTCAAAAATTGGTGTAAATACCAACCAAATTGAATCAGTTTGAAAACATATAAGAAGAACATTTAAAACACATATCAAAGTTGCAAAACATCATGTTCATTTATATGCTAAAGAAGCTGCATATAAATTCAACAAGATACCTAGTTTTGAAACTGTAATTCTATGTTTGATTTAAAAATGTGGGGAGAAGTCCGTAGATAGGCTTTTCTCAGCATTTATGTGATAAAATTAAAATAGTACATAAAGGGAGAAAAGCCTAAATTATTTATAAAACTTTGAAATGGGGAATATAAAATGATTAATAACATAAAAAATATGATTAAAAATTACTCTAGAGAAATTGAGTGTCACGCAATAATTAAAAAATAATTTAGAAAATAATCAGTCAAAAACTCAAGAAAATTTAATTAATATTGAAATGCAAAAAAATTACATCAAAATTAAAATGGAAATAATTGCAGAATTAAAAAAAATACTATATATTTAACATAAAATTGTGAGAAATCTGATTTTAATCTAAAAATATGATTTATAAAAATGCTGAATTATACTTGTAAGTGCAAGTAAATAAAATTGCAAAAAAATTCTCATATAAAAATTTCATAATGCTAAATTTATTTTATAAAAAAAGTAAGGAGTTTTTATATGAGTTATAAACATCTTGGCGTAGATGAAAGAATTTATATTGAGAATCAATTGAAATTTAAAGTTAAAATTAGTGAAATAGCTAAAAATCTTAATCGAAATATTAGTACTATTATTCGAGAAATTAATAGAAATCAAGATAATAGTAATTATTTTTCATTGATTGCACAAAATAAAGCTGAAAATAGAAAACAATCACATATTTTTTTTCATAAGTTTAAAAATAAAGATTTAGTAAAATATGTGCAACAAAAACTATTATTAGGCTGATCACCTGAACAAATTTATGGCAGAATTAAAAATTTTCATAAACAATGAGTTATTAGTTTTAAAACAATTTACAATTGAATTTATTCTGGATTGCTTGATCAAGTTACTAGTAAAAATTTAAGAAGAAAAGGCAAAAAACGCAAATCTCAAGAAAATCGTGGCAAATTCAATAGCAAATCAATTAAAGAAAGAGATCTTAATATTAATGATCGTATAACACTTGGTCATTGAGAAGGAGATACTATAGTATCATCACGAGGCAAAAGTAAAAAATGTTTAATAACTTTAGTTGAAAGAGTATCACGATTTACTTTAGCAATATTAGTTAAAAACAGAACTACTAAAGTTATTAACAAAAATATTAGCCATTATTTATCAATTCTTCCTAAAAATATTGTTAAAACCATTACTTTTGATCGTGGTAAAGAATTTTCAAATTGACAACAACTTGAAAAAAATTTAGATGTGAAAATTTATTTTGCAAATCCATATTCACCTTGACAAAGAGGTACTAATGAAAATACTAATGGTTTAATTAGAGAAAAATTTCCTAAAAAATTTAATTTTTCAAAAACTTGTAAAAATGAAGTTCATAAATTTATATTGTCTTTAAACCAAAGACCAAGAAAAATACTAAATTATCTTTCACCGATAGAATATTTGGATAGAAAAATAATTTAGTTGCACTTACCTTTACAATTTAGCAAATAAAAAAATAATTGTTCTATTTAAGTCAATTATTTTTTTATTTTCAAATAATTCAATTTAGAAAAATACAAATCATATATATATATATATATACATTTTTTTTAATTTTCTTCATCTATTTTTAAAACAGCACGAAATGCTTCTGGTGGTAATTCAACATTACCAATCGATTTCATTTTTTTCTTTCCTTCTTTTTGTTTTTCTAAAAGTTTTCTTTTTCTTGTAATATCACCACCATAACATTTAGCAATAACATCTTTTCTAACTGCTTGCACAGTTTGACGAGCAATAATTTTATTATTAATAGCAGCCTGAATAGCAACTTCAAAATTTTGTTTCGGAATTAATTTTTTTAATTTTTCACATAAAACACGCCCACGATCATAAGCAAAATCCTTATGAACAATAACAGATAATGCATCAACAATATTACCTGCTAATAAAATATCCATTTTCACTAATTTACTTTCCTGATAACCAATTAACTCATAATCTAATGAAGCATAACCTTTTGATATTGATTTTAATTTATCAAAAAAATCAATGACAATTTCATTCAGTGGCATATTATAAATAAGAGTTCTTCGTAAATTATCAGCATATTTTAGATCTAAATAAGTTCCGCGTTTATCCTGACATAATTGCATCAATGCACCAACATATTGTTCTGGTGTCATTATTGTTACTTGTACAAATGGTTCTTCTACACTTTTAATTGTTTGCACAGTTGGTCATTTTGCTGGATTATCAATTATTAACTTTTCACCATTAGTTAAATTTACTTCATAAATTACAGAAGGAGCTGTTGAAATTAAAACTAAATTATATTCACGCTCTAAACGCTCTTGAATAACATCCATATGTAATAACCCTAAAAAACAACAACGAAAACCAAAACCTAATGCTTGTGATGTTTCAGCAGTAAAAATTAATGAGGCATCCGATAATTGAATTTTATATAATGCATCCTTTAATTCTTGATATTTATTAGTATCAATTGGATATAAACCACAATAAACCATTGGTTTTAAAGTTTTATAACCTGGTAATGGTGCATCAGCAGGATTAATAACACTAGTAATCGTATCACCAACATGAATATCACTAATTATTTTAATTGCACCACTAATTCAACCAACTTCACCAGCTGTTAACATTTCTCTCTTTTCTTCTTTTGGTGTGCGTACTCCTAATTCAGTAATTTCATATTCAGCACCAGTTGACATCATTCTTACTTTATCACCAACTTTAATTACACCAGTTTTGATTATAATAAATGCCATCACTCCACGATATTTATCATATAATGAATCAAAAATTAAAGCACGTAATGGTTCATTATCGTCAGCATCAATTGGATAAGGAATATATTTAATAACTGCTTCTAAAACATCGCGAATATTAATACCTGTTTTTGCAGAAATTAAAGGCGCATAATCAGCAGGTAAACCCAATACTTTTTCAATTTCTTCTTTAACTTTTTCTGGTTCAGCACTTGGTAAATCTATTTTATTAATAACAGGAATAATTTCTAAGTCATTATCTAATGCTAAATATACATTTGCTAAAGTTTGTGCTTCAATACCCTGAGCAGCATCAACTACTAAAATGGCACCCTCACATGCTGCTAAACTACGCGATACTTCATAAGTAAAGTCAACATGACCTGGAGTATCAATTAAGTGAAGCAAATAAGTATGACCATCTAATGATTGATATTTAAGCTGTACACTATTTAGTTTAATTGTAATGCCACGTTCACGTTCTAAATCCAGTGAATCTAACAATTGATTTTTCATTTCCCTTTTTGAAACGGCATTAGTTAATTCTAAAATACGATCAGCCAAAGTTGATTTACCATGATCAATATGGGCAATAATTGAAAAATTTCTAATGTATTTTTTATCGATACTCATAATATTATTTATTCACCTATCTTTTGCTTATAAACTATTTACTATGTTTTAGTATATCAAAGTTTAAATAAAATTAAATCGAAAGTTGCAGATAATCTTATAAATATAATTAAACTATCACTTAACAATATATGAAAAGATATATACATAAATAACTAGTTTTTAAAATCATGTAAAATTATAATAACAAAAAATAAAGGAGGGAGGGTGTTAGTAATATGAAAAAAATATTAACAACATTAAGTATTTTAGCAATTACAATTACTGTTGGAAATGTAAATAATGTTAATTTAAATAGTAGTTCGCAACAAAATGCACATATAATTAATAAAACTCAACAAGACACAATTTACATTGACAAAGATGGAGAACAAATAACAACTAATGAAACAGATTTATCAAATATAAATAGCAAAGAAATTGTTCAAATTGGATTTTATAAAAACATCATTAATCAAATTCAAGTGGTTAAAATGCCAAAAACAATTCAAAAAGTGCCAGATCAATTACCACCAGAAATAACTTCTTTAAAACACATGTTTTGAGATGCTATTGTCTTCAATCAAGATATTTCAAAGTGAGACATTTCAAAAGTAACAGATTTAAGTCTTATCTTTCAAAATGCTATTGCATTTAATCAAAGTCTTGCAGATTGAAATACATCAAATGTAATAAATATGAATTCAATGTTTGCTGATGCTTTAACATTTAATCAAAATATTTCAAATTGAAATACTTCTAATGTAACAAATATGAATAAAATGTTTTTTAATGCAAGATCATTCAATCAAAAACTTTCAAAATGAAATGTAAAAAAAATAATAGAACACAGTAATTTTGCTACTGGCTCAAAAATTGATAATCCCAATAAATTACCAAAATTTAAACAATAAAAAAAATAATAAGAAAAAAATAAGGTGGTAAATAATTATGAAAAAACTGCTAAGATTTATATTATCTTTAATGGTTGCAACACCAACAAGTATTAGTTTAGTTGCTTGTGGAGGAACAGTATATCCTGTACATAAAAAAGATTTAAAAGGTTTATCTGATAACTTAGACATTACAACACTTGATAATAATGTAAAAGTTTTTAAAGTTGAATTAATTAATAAATTAAGAAAAAAACATTTTCAAATTTACAACTAAGCGATGTAAAAATTAGTAAAAATAATAATACACCTCTACAAGATGCTGATATTGCTAAATTGTAAAGGTAAGTGCAACTAAATTATTTTTCTATCCAAATATTCTATCGGTGAAAGATAATTTAGTATTTTTCTTGGTCTTTGGTTTAAAGACAATATAAATTTATGAACTTCATTTTTACAAGTTTTTGAAAAATTAAATTTTTTAGGAAATTTTTCTCTAATTAAACCATTAGTATTTTCATTAGTACCTCTTTGTCAAGGTGAATATGGATTTGCAAAATAAATTTTCACATCTAAATTTTTTTCAAGTTGTTGTCAATTTGAAAATTCTTTA
This sequence comes from Spiroplasma endosymbiont of Apeira syringaria, assembly GCF_964020205.1. Classification (NCBI taxonomy): domain Bacteria; kingdom Bacillati; phylum Mycoplasmatota; class Mollicutes; order Entomoplasmatales; family Spiroplasmataceae; genus Spiroplasma; species Spiroplasma endosymbiont of Apeira syringaria. Next base: position 341,104 of record NZ_OZ026543.1, on the reverse strand, counting down.
CCACGATCAAAAGTAATGGTTTTAACAATATTTTTAGGAAGAATTGATAAATAATGGCTAATATTTTTGTTAATAACTTTAGTAGTTCTGTTTTTAACTAATATTGCTAAAGTAAATCGTGATACTCTTTCAACTAAAGTTATTAAACATTTTTTACTTTTGCCTCGTGATGATACTATAGTATCTCCTTCTCAATGACCAAGTGTTATACGATCATTAATATTAAGATCTCTTTCTTTAATTGATTTGCTATTGAATTTGCCACGATTTTCTTGAGATTTGCGTTTTTTGCCTTTTCTTCTTAAATTTTTACTAGTAACTTGATCAAGCAATCCAGAATAAATTCAATTGTAAATTGTTTTAAAACTAATAACTCATTGTTTATGAAAATTTTTAATTCTGCCATAAATTTGTTCAGGTGATCAGCCTAATAATAGTTTTTGTTGCACATATTTTACTAAATCTTTATTTTTAAACTTATGAAAAAAAATATGTGATTGTTTTCTATTTTCAGCTTTATTTTGTGCAATCAATGAAAAATAATTACTATTATCTTGATTTCTATTAATTTCTCGAATAATAGTACTAATATTTCGATTAAGATTTTTAGCTATTTCACTAATTTTAACTTTAAATTTCAATTGATTCTCAATATAAATTCTTTCATCTACGCCAAGATGTTTATAACTCATATAAAAACTCCTTACTTTTTTTATAAAATAAATTTAGCATTATGAAATTTTTATATGAGAATTTTTTTGCAATTTTATTTACTTGCACTTACAAGTATAATTCAGCATTAAAAATAGAAAATTAATTATAAAAATAATTGCATTAAGTACTTCTATAAACTTTATAGGTGAAAAAACGATAAATATAAATATTACAACCACACAAGAGAAAAAAGACTTAAATTTACTTATAGCAAATCAAAATCTAGGATTTATTAAAATTTTAGCAAAAAATTTAATTCCAACCAAAGAGGAACTTTTAATTTGGATGGGTTACACTTTATTGGACACTAATTACATAGACAAGTGAACAAAGAAAGGAACTATAATTATGGCCAATATTAACTCATATACCGATGAATTTAAAAAACAAATAGTAGCTTTATATCAAAGTGGCAAATCAGTATCTTGCCTTGTTAAAGAATATAATGTTACAAGAGCAGCTACTTACAATTGAATTAAGCAATTTACTAATTCAGGTAGTTTTAAAACTAAAGATAATCGTTCTGTTGAAGAAAATGAATTAATTAAATTAAGAAAAGAATTAAAACAATTAAGAATGGAAAATGATATTTTAAAGCAAGCAGCACTAATAATAGGCAGAAAGTAGAGATTATTGCAAATAATAAATCTAAATATAAAATTCGCACAATGTGTCATTTTTTAAAACTCTCTAAATCAACATATTATTTTAATTTAAAGAAAAAAAATAAAATTCAAAATAATATTTATGAACAAGCTGTTATTAGTGCTTTTAAAAAAAATAAAGAAGTTTATGGTACTAGAAGATTAAAAGTCATTCTAGAAATGGATGGGTTACACTTTATTGGACACTAATTACATAGACAAGTGAACAAAGAAAGGAACTATAATTATGGCCAATATTAACTCATATACCGATGAATTTAAAAAACAAATAGTAGCTTTATATCAAAGTGGCAAATCAGTATCTTGCCTTGTTAAAGAATATAATGTTACAAGAGCAGCTACTTACAATTGAATTAAGCAATTTACTAATTCAGGTAGTTTTAAAACTAAAGATAATCGTTCTGTTGAAGAAAATGAATTAATTAAATTAAGAAAAGAATTAAAACAATTAAGAATGGAAAATGATATTTTAAAGCAAGCAGCACTAATAATAGGCAGAAAGTAGAGATTATTGCAAATAATAAATCTAAATATAAAATTCGCACAATGTGTCATTTTTTAAAACTCTCTAAATCAACATATTATTTTAATTTAAAGAAAAAAAATAAAATTCAAAATAATATTTATGAACAAGCTGTTATTAGTGCTTTTAAAAAAAATAAAGAAGTTTATGGTACTAGAAGATTAAAAGTCATTCTAGAAAACCAAGAAATTTATTTATCAAGACGAAAAATTAAAGAAATTATGAATAAACATAATTTAATATCAAAATACACTAAATTATCATTCAAAAATTATCATAATAAAGTCAATGATAGTCAAATAACCAATCTTGTTAATAGAAACTTTAATAATAGAGTTAAAAATGAAGTTATTGTTAGTGATTTAACTTATGTTCAAGTAAATGGTAAGTGAAACTATATTTGTTTATTAATTGACCTATTTAACCGCGAAATAATTGGACATAGTGTAGGTACTAAAAAAGATGCATCATTAGTATATCAAGCATTTATGCACTCAAATCGCTGTTTAAAAGATATTCAAATATTTCATAGTGATCGCGGTAATGAATTTAATAATAAAATTATTGATAAACTTTTACTAGCATTCAATATTAATCGCTCTTTAAGCAAAAAAGGTTGTCCTTATGATAACGCTGTTGCTGAAGCAACCTTTAAAACTTTCAAAACCGAATTTATTAATGATAAAAATTTTACATCATTAATCCAATTAAAATTCGAATTATTTGATTACATCAATTGATATAACAACATAAGAATTCACGGCACTTTAAACTACTTAACTCCAGTTAATTATCAAAAACAAATGTCTACCAAAAAATAGTCCTAAAAAGGGTTGCCATTCCACTACTTAACTCCAGTTAATTATCAAAAACAAATGTCTACCAAAAAATAGTCCTAAAAAGGGTTGCCATTCCACACCAAACATGGAATTCCATCAACAGATATTGCAAAAGAATTGGGAGTGACTTTGAAAACTGCTTGAAGAATGACTCATAAAATCAGAACACGTATTGCAAAACAAAAACCTCAATTTATTGTTGAAGGTACAGTGCAAATTGATGAAATGTATCTTTCACATATGGGTTTTAAAAAACAAGGAAGATCCTTGGTGAATAAAACCTTGATTGTTGGCATTTATCAAAAAACAACCAATAATTTAATTGTGAAAGTATTGAAAAACGCAAAGAGTAAAAATCTTTTGCAGTTTGCAAAAAACCACATTTCTTCAAAATGTCTTGTATATACTGATTCTTGAAAAGGATATTGCGATTTTAAATCAGTTTTCACTAAGCATGAAACAGTTAACCATCAAGATGGCTATGTTTCAAAAATTGGTGTAAATACCAACCAAATTGAATCAGTTTGAAAACATATAAGAAGAACATTTAAAACACATATCAAAGTTGCAAAACATCATGTTCATTTATATGCTAAAGAAGCTGCATATAAATTCAACAAGATACCTAGTTTTGAAACTGTAATGCTATGTTTGATTTAAAAATGTGGGGAGAAGTCCGTAGATAGGCTTTTCTCAGCATTTATGTGATAAAATTAAAATAGTACATAAAGGGAGAAAAGCCTAAATTAATTCATATAGTCTTATTATAATTTTAGACAAGAAATAATTTGGATTTTTATGAAATTGTACATTTATATTACTATTTTTTAAAAAATATTTCAACTAAAATACTTATAATTAAGTTTAGTAAGTGTTAAAATTATGAAGTAAAATTAAGGAGAATTTAAAAATGAAAATTAAAGCACTTAAAAAATTACAGTTATTAACTGTATTATTATTTATTTTTACTATTTTAACTTTAATTATAGGATTAATATTAATAGATTTTAGTCATTTTAATCTTTTTTATTTAAACAAAAAATTAAATTGTATTGATGGATTTTATATGTTAAAACACTTTCAATTAAGTTTTATCATAGAGCATTCTGCAAAATATTTTTATAATTTTGGAACTCATCATATTAAAGAAAATTTTTATGAATGAACTGAATTACGAAGTGGCATTTTTTTGGTTTTATTTTTACTTCCAATTTTATTTTTTATAACTATATCATTAACTTTTTTCATTATTGGTTTCAAAACAAAATTAAAAAATAATAATTTTTGAGATGCTATTCAAAATTGTGAAATAATCAATAATTATTACATTCATTAAAATTATGTTTCTAAATTTATCTTATTACATTTAAAAATAACCATTTTAATATAAATTAAAATATTATATGTTCTATTACCAAGCATTTCTTTTAAAACATGTCAAATATTAGTTTCAGTAAAGCAACCAATATTTGATTTTGCACCTTGATTTTCAATACCTTCTTTATTATTTTTAAAGTATTGTTTTTTTAAATTTTTTATGATTATCTAATTGATTATATAAATAGTTAATTAATTGTTCATATTGACCATTATTAATTAAATATTTACAATGATTATATTCTTCTAAATATTTTTCTTTATTTCCAGCCATTATTCCAAGATATAATGTTCTAATTAAATGAAATTTATCTAAAACAAACTGTGCACCTAAATAATCAGCAACTTCTTTAATTCATCCTGCACTATCACCACAAATAATAATTTTTGCTTGTTCAATATTTTCATAAAATTTTTGACAATGTTCTTTAACAAATTCAGCAGTTTTTTTAACTCCAATTGGAGTTCTTGGAAATGTTTAGTAATCTGTGTAACTTACAAAAATAACTATGTTTAATTAATTCTAGTAAATATAATTAAATGACTAGAAAGAGTGAGTTACAGATGGCTAAAAAAGATAACTTTAATAATAATGATCCAATATCAAAAGCAGTAGATTTATTATTAGAAAATACTGAAGATTTAACAACAGTTTTTAAACCTGGCGGTTTATATAAAGAATTAACAAAAAGATTAGTTGAAAAAATGTTGAATTCTGAAATGCAAAATTATTTAGGATATGAAAAAAATCAACATAGTACTACTGAAAATGCTAGTAATGGTACAAGTTCAAAAAAATTGAGGCTTTTTAATAATCTGTGTATCTTTGTTTTATAAAGTACTAGTTTAGATTAATTCTATCTTCAAATTTTATCATAAAATGAGCAATTGCTGTATTTCAATTTTGAATAGGCAATGTTCATTTTTTTGTTATATTTTCAATTGCCAAGTAAAATATTTTGAAAACTGCCATATCATTAGGAAAAACTTTTTTATTTCTGATGATTTTTCGTAATTGACTATTAACAGATTCAATAGCATTTGTAGTATAAATCACTCTTTTGATTTCTACTGGATAACTAATAAAAACCATTAAATTATCTCAATTTTTATATCAAGATTTAGTAATTTGAGGATATTGTTTATTTCATTTACTTTCAAACGATTATAAAGCTTGCATTGCTTGTTCTTCACTACATGCACTATAAATTGGTTTTAAATCTGCAACTAGACCTTTTCGATGTTTGTATGAAACATATTTTAAACTATTTCTAATTTGATGAACAATGCATAATTGATGTTCTGTTTTAGGATAAACTGATTGTATTGCTTCTGACATGCCTGTTAAATTATCACTACAAGCAATAAGAATATCATTTAAGCCACGATTTTTCATTTCTGTGAAATTAGATAATCAAAACTTAGAACCTTCATTTTCACTAATTCATAATCCTAAAACATCTTTTTTGCCTTCTAAATCAACTCCTAATGCTATATAAACTGATTTGTTAATAATCCGTTTATCTTGTCGTACTTTAACTACTATACAATCAAAATAAACAATAGGATAAATACTTTCTAATGGTCGATTTTGTCATGCTTTAACATCATCAATAACATCATCAGTAATTTGACTAATAACACTTTCACTAATATCAGCACCATGATATAACTCTTGCAACTGCATTCTAATGTCAGATAATGTCATTCCTTTTGCATACAAGGAAAGAACTTGTTGATCAAAACCATCAAATCTTCTTTGCCTTTTAGGAACTATTACAGGAGTAAAATTACTATTGCGATCTCTTGGTACATCAATTTCAATTTTACCTTGTTGAGTTATTAATTTTTTTGAACTTGTACCATTACGAGCATTTTCAGTAGTACTATGTTGATTTTTTTCATATCCTAAATAATTTTGCATTTCAGAATTCAACATTTTTTCAACTAATCTTTTTGTTAATTCTTTATATAAACCGCCAGGTTTAAAAACTGTTGTTAAATCTTCAGTATTTTCTAGTAATAAATCTACTGCTTTTGATATTGGATCATTATTATTAAAGTTATCTTTTTTAGCCATCTGTAACTCACTCTTTCTAGTCATTTAATTATATTTACTAGAATTAATTAAACATAGTTATTTTTGTAAGTTACACAGATTACTAAACATTTCCTTTATTTATTGAAATAAAAATGGCTTTTCTCCCTTTATGTACTATTTTAATTTTATCACATAAATGCTGAGAAAAGCCTATCTACGGACTTCTCCCCACATTTTTAAATCAAACATAGAATTACAGTTTCAAAACTAGGTATCTTGTTGAATTTATATGCAGCTTCTTTAGCATATAAATGAACATGATGTTTTGCAACTTTGATATGTGTTTTAAATGTTCTTCTTATATGTTTTCAAACTGATTCAATTTGGTTGGTATTTACACCAATTTTTGAAACATAGCCATCTTGATGGTTAACTGTTTCATGCTTAGTGAAAACTGATTTAAAATCGCAATATCCTTTTCAAGAATCAGTATATACAAGACATTTTGAAGAAATGTGGTTTTTTGCAAACTGCAAAATATTTTTACTCTTTGCGTTTTTCAATACTTTCACAATTAAATTATTGGTTGTTTTTTGATAAATGCCAACAATCAAGGTTTTATTCACCAAGGATCTTCCTTGTTTTTTAAAACCCATATGTGAAAGATACATTTCATCAATTTGCACTGTACCTTCAACAATAAATTGAGGTTTTTGTTTTGCAATACGTGTTCTGATTTTATGAGTCATTCTTCAAGCAGTTTTCAAAGTCACTCCCAATTCTTTTGCAATATCTGTTGATGGAATTCCATGTTTGGTGTTTATTCATCTAAAGATAAGATAAAACCAAGATGTTAAAGATGTTTGTGACCTTGAAAATATGGTGCCTGTGAGAATGCTAAATGTTTGATTACATTTTAAACATCTCATTCTTTTTAAATCAGAAGTATTCAAATTAAAATTAAAACACCTAATACATTTGTTTTCTTTCAAATTTGCTATATATGCAAGACATTGCTGTTCAGTTTGAAAAGCATTTTTGAATTCATTCAGTTTCATTATTCCCTCCACAAGTACATGTGGGGAGAAGTCCGATAAAAATATCAAAACCTAGTAGCAGTTTTATATATACAAATAATTTTAATGATATACAAACATATTTATTAACCCAACAAATACAACAAAATAATTTTTTAAATAATAATGATAAAAGTAAATATAGAAACAAAACTGATGAAAATGAAAAAAAATCACAAATCATAAGATTTAGATAATTATTATATGTCAAAAAATCATTTTAAATAAATTATTTTTTTAATTATTTTACTAAATTTAAAAATATTGCGTATAATTTATATAATGTCAAAATTTAAGAATAACGGAGAATGAATAATGTCTGAACAAGAAAAAGTTTCTGCTGAACAAAAAATTATTAATATTGCAGTGATAGCACACGTCGATGTTGGAAAGTCAACATTAGTTGATGCTTTATTAAAGCAATCAAATATTTTTCATCAAAACCAAGTTATTGTTGAACAAATAATGGATAGTAATGATCAAGAACGTCAACGAGGAATTACTATTTATTCTAAAAATTGTTCAATCATGCATGGTAATACAAAAATTAATATTATTGATACACCTGGTCATGCTGACTTTTCCTCTGAAGTTGAAAGAATTATGAAAACAGTAGACTGTGTTATTTTACTAGTTGATAGTGTTGAAGGACCAATGCCACAAACTCGTTTTGTATTGCAAAAAGCACTAGAACATAACTTAAATCCAATTTTAATGATTAACAAAATTGATAAAAAGGACCAAAGAATTGAAGAAGTAAAAGATGAAGTATTAGAACTTTTTATGGAATTAAATGCTAATGATGAACAGTTAGACTTTCCAACACTTTATGGAATTACTAAACAAGGTATTGCCCAATATGAATTGAATCAACCAAGCGAAAATTTAGAACCATTATTTGAAACAATTATTAAACATGCTAAAATTTCTAAATTAGTAAAATATAATGAGCCTTTACAAATGCAAATTAGTTCATTAGATTATGATAGTTTTATTGGTAGAATTGGAATTGGTAGATTATTTCAAAGTACTATTTCTGAAGGACAAGAAATAATTGTTGTTGATGATTATGATTTAAAAAGAAAAGCAAAAGTAAAATATTTATTTGTTTATCAAGGATTAAAACGAGTAGCTGTTAAAAACGCTGTTGCTGGTGATATTGTTTGCATAGCGGGTATTGAAAATATAACAATTGGTAATACTATTTGTGATAAAGATAATGTTGTGTCAATGGAACCAATTACAATACAGGCTCCAACAATGTCAATGAATTTCCTTGTCAATAATTCACCATTTTCTGGAACTGAAGGTAAACTAGTAACTAGTAATAAAATTAAAGAACGTTTAACAAGAGAATTAGAAACTAATGTTGGTTTAAAAATAGAACAATTATCCGGAAGTAATGCTGATGGTTTTAAAGTTTTTGGTCGTGGTGAATTACATTTATCTGTTTTAATTGAAAATATGCGTCGCGAAGGCTTTGAATTAGGTATTTCTAAACCGGAAGTAGTATTTAAAAAAGATGAAAAAGGACACACCACTGAACCAGTCGAAGAAATTATTTTAAATCATCCTACTGAATATAGTAGTACTGTTATTAATAATTTAAATCTAAGAAAAGGTATTATGACTAATATGGATTCTGATAATGTTCGTGATAAAATTATTTTTCATATTCCAACAAGAGGATTAATTGGATTTGGTCGTCAATACGTTAATATTACTCGTGGAACGGGTGTTATGGTTCGTAGTTTCCTTACATATGAACCATTAAAAGGCGAAATTAATAATAATAGAAATGGCGTTCTAGTAAGTATGATTACAGGGACAACATTACCTTATGCTTTAAATTCTTTAGAAGAACGTGGTACTTTATTTGTTAAACCACAAACTAAAGTGTATGAAGGAATGATTATTGGTTTAAGTAATCGTGATAAAGATTTAGATGTTAATCCTTGCAAAGCAAAACAATTAACAAATACTAGAAGTTCAGGTAATGATGAAGCTGTTAGATTAACACCACCAACTATTTTTAGTTTAGAAGAATCTTTAGAATTTATTGCTAGCGATGAATTAGTTGAAGTAACACCACAAAATATTCGTATGCGTAAAAAATTCTTGACTGAAAATGAACGTAAACAAAATAGAAATCGTAAGTAATACTTACGTTTTTTTGTTTAAAGATTAAAAGGATTATAATTTACAAAGTTAACTGTAGATACTCTATTGAAGTCTAAATTATTCTCGTCTAATCTTATAATTTAAAGACAAATTTGAATATTATTGACAACATCGGTAGGAAATGTTTAGTAATCTGTGTAACTTACAAAAATAACTATTGGAATGGCAACCTTTTTTAGGACTATTTTTTGGTAGACATTTGTTTTTGATAATTAACTGGAGTTAAGTAGTTTAAAGTGCTGTGAATTCTTATGTTGTTATATCAATTGATGTAATCAAATAATTCTAATTTTAATTGGATTAATGATGTAAAATTTTTATCATTAATAAATTCGGTTTTGAAAGTTTTAAAGGTTGCTTCAGCAACAGCGTTATCATAAGGACAACCTTTTTTGCTTAAAGAGCGATTAATATTGAATGCTAGTAAAAGTTTATCAATAATTTTATTATTAAATTCATTACCGCGATCACTATGAAATATTTGAATATCTTTTAAACAGCGATTTGAGTGCATAAATGCTTGATATACTAATGATGCATCTTTTTTAGTACCTACACTATGTCCAATTATTTCGCGGTTAAATAGGTCAATTAATAAACAAATATAGTTTCACTTACCATTTACTTGAACATAAGTTAAATCACTAACAATAACTTCATTTTTAACTCTATTATTAAAGTTTCTATCAACAAGATTGTTTATTGGACTATCGTTAACTTTGTTATTATGATTTTTGTATGATAATTTAGTGTATTTTGATATTAAATTATGTTTATTCATAATTTCTTTAATTTTTCGTCTTGATAAATAAATTTCTTGGTTTTCTAGAATGACTTTTAATCTTCTAGTACCATAAACTTCTTTATTTTCTTTAAAAGCACTAATAACAGCTTCATCATAAATATTATTTTTGATTTTATTTTCTTTTTTCTTTAAATTAAAATAATATGTTGATTTAGAGATTTTTAAAAAATGACACATTGTGCGAATTTTATATTTAACTTTATTTTTGACAATAATTTCTATTTTCTGCCTATTATTAGTGCTGCTTGCTTTAAAATATCATTTTCCATTCTTAATTGTTTTAATTCTTTTCTTAATTTAATTAATTCATTTTCTTCAACAGAACGATTATCTTTAGTTTTAAAACTACCTGAATTAGTAAATTGCTTAATTCAATTGTAAGTAGCTGCTCTTGTAACATTATATTCTTTAGCAAGGCAAGATACTGATTTGCCACTTTGATATAAAGCTACTATTTGTTTTTTAAATTCATCGGTATATGAGTTAATATTGGCCATAATTATAGTTCCTTTCTTTGTTCACTTGTCTACGTAATTAGTGTACAATAAAGTGTAACCCATCCATATGTTTAATTAATTCTAGTAAATATAATTAAATGACTAGAAAGAGTGAGTTACAGATGGCTAAAAAAGATAACTTTAATAATAATGATCCAATATCAAAAGCAGTAGATTTATTACTAGAAAATACTGAAGATTTAACAACAGTTTTTAAACCTGGCGGTTTATATAAAGAATTAACAAAAAGATTAGTTGAAAAAATGTTGAATTCTGAAATGCAAAATTATTTAGGATATGAAAAAAATCAACATACTACTACTGAAAATGCTCGTAATGGTACAAGTTCAAAAAAATTAATAACTCAACAAGGTAAAATTGAAATTGATGTACCAAGAGATCGCAATAGTAATTTTACTCCTGTAATAGTTCCTAAAAGGCAAAGAAGATTTGATGGTTTTGATCAACAAGTTCTTTCCTTGTATGCAAAAGGAATGACATTATCTGACATTAGAATGCAGTTGCAAGAGTTATATCATGGTGCTGATATTAGTGAAAGTGTTATTAGTCAAATTACTGATGATGTTATTGATGATGTTAAAGCATGACAAAATCGACCATTAGAAAGTATTTATCCTATTGTTTATTTTGATTGTATAGTAGTTAAAGTACGACAAGATAAACGGATTATTAGGAAATGTTTAGTAATCTGTGTAACTTACAAAAATAACTATGTTTAATTAATTCTAGTAAATATAATTAAATGACTAGAAAGAGTGAGTTACAGATGGCTAAAAAAGATAACTTTAATAATAATGATCCAATATCAAAAGCAGTAGATTTATTATTAGAAAATACTGAAGATTTAACAACAGTTTTTAAACCTGGCGGTTTATATAAAGAATTAACAAAAAGATTAGTTGAAAAAATGTTGAATTCTGAAATGCAAAATTATTTAGGATATGAAAAAAATCAACATAGTACTACTGAAAATGCTCGTAATGGTACAAGTTCAAAAAAATTGAGGCTTTTTAATAATCTGTGTATCTTTGTTTTATAAAGTACTAGTTTAGATTAATTCTATCTTCAAATTTTATCATAAAATGAGCAATTGCTGTATTTCAATTTTGAATAGGCAATGTTCATTTTTTTGTTATATTTTCAATTGCCAAGTAAAATATTTTGAAAACTGCCATATCATTAGGAAAAACTTTTTTATTTCTGATGATTTTTCGTAATTGACTATTAACAGATTCAATAGCATTTGTAGTATAAATCACTCTTTTGATTTCTACTGGATAACTAATAAAAACCATTAAATTATCTCAATTTTTATATCAAGATTTAGTAATTTGAGGATATTGTTTATTTCATTTACTTTCAAACGATTCTAAAGCTTGCATTGCTTGTTCTTCACTACATGCACTATAAATTGGTTTTAAATCTGCAACTAGACCTTTTCGATGTTTGTATGAAACATATTTTAAACTATTTCTAATTTGATGAACAATGCATAATTGATGTTCTGTTTTAGGATAAACTGATTGTATTGCTTCTGACATGCCTGTTAAATTATCACTACAAGCAATAAGAATATCATTTAAGCCACGATTTTTCATTTCTGTGAAATTAGATAATCAAAACTTAGAACCTTCATTTTCACTAATTCATAATCCTAAAACATCTTTTTTGCCTTCTAAATCAACTCCTAATGCTATATAAACTGATTTGTTAATAATCCGTTTATCTTGTCGTACTTTAACTACTATACAATCAAAATAAACAATAGGATAAATACTTTCTAATGGTCGATTTTGTCATGCTTTAACATCATCAATAACATCATCAGTAATTTGACTAATAACACTTTCACTAATATCAGCACCATGATATAACTCTTGCAACTGCATTCTAATGTCAGATAATGTCATTCCTTTTGCATACAAGGAAAGAACTTGTTGATCAAAACCATCAAATCTTCTTTGCCTTTTAGGAACTATTACAGGAGTAAAATTACTATTGCGATCTCTTGGTACATCAATTTCAATTTTACCTTGTTGAGTTATTAATTTTTTTGAACTTGTACCATTACGAGCATTTTCAGTAGTACTATGTTGATTTTTTTCATATCCTAAATAATTTTGCATTTCAGAATTCAACATTTTTTCAACTAATCTTTTTGTTAATTCTTTATATAAACCGCCAGGTTTAAAAACTGTTGTTAAATCTTCAGTATTTTCTAGTAATAAATCTACTGCTTTTGATATTGGATCATTATTATTAAAGTTATCTTTTTTAGCCATCTGTAAATCACTCTTTCTAGTCATTTAATTATATTTACTAGAATTAATTAAACATAGTTATTTTTGTAAGTTACACAGATTACTAAACATTTCCAAAAAAGCATTTTTTAAGGAATGAATCGTAATATTTTGTTTCAATAGTGTTACTCAGTTTTACTGTTAATTTGACATAATTGGCTTTCTCTTTCATTTTTATAATTCCTTAAATAATATTTAATATGCTTATATGCATCTTGTTCATGTTTTGTTAATTTTATATTTCCTTTATAATTTTCTATTTTAGTTTTATTTTTTGGTTCACTTCCTAAATAATCTCAATTCATAACATCTTCTACTAATACCATTAATGTACCAATAGTTTTAGGAGTTGCTAATGGATTAGTTAATAATTGTTTTGAATTTAAAAAGAAATTTTCGACAATAACTAATATTTTTTTATTATCAGAATGTTTTTTAATTAATAAAAAGTATTTTTTATACAAATTTTTACTTTCTAAAACTGTTTTAGTTTTAAATGTTTCATTAAAAATAATATTATTGGTTTCATTTGAATATATAACAATTCCATTATTACCAATACCAGCGGGGTCAATACCAATAATTAAGTCATATTGCATTAATTAAATTAACCTCTAATAACTGTTTTAATAATTTCTAAATCACAATTACATCAACAATATTTACATTCTTCAATAAATTCTTTATGACCACAAACTAAATTATCTTTTTTTAAATCATCAATCAGTTTAATTAGTCCTATTTTAAATTCAATATCATCACTGTCTGGTATGCGAATCGTTCCTCTTTTAGTTAAATATTCTTTATCCATATTTATACCTCCTACTTAACCTAATATTTAAAATACAGTCATAACAAATCGCTTTACTATTTTTATCTCTTAAAAAATATTTTCTTGTTTTTATATCATTAGTATTAAAGAATAAATAATCTAATTTATTTTTTTTACATGTTCAACAAAAATACTTTTTCATTATGAGTTGAAATTTCCTTATAAGAAGTAACTATATAATTAATTGGTAAATCATCTTGTTTATATTGATTATTTATTTTAAAACCTTTTCTGTTTTCTTCTCACGTAATGTTATATTTAAAACAAGGATTAGTAATTTTTGTTTTGTTATCTGTTATTTCACCCATAAATCAACTATTATGCTGTTCATAAAATGTTAATGGTTCAAGTTTTATATCATTAAGATAATATTCTTTTGGAGCAGTTGGTTTATTAACAGTTATTTTCTGTTCAGAAATATATGGTTCTAATAATTTTGTTAATTCATCACCATTTAATTCTCTTTTAATATTTTCAGAATTAAAAACTCAATATGTGTAATTATTATCAACAATAAAAGAATTATTTTTAATCATTCATTTTGGAAGTGATAATTTATATTCAACATAATCAATAAGAATAGATTGTGGTTTATCTTTAACAATTTGTTCTTTTTTAAATTCTATTTGCATAATAATCCTTTCCTAATATGTTCTGTTGCTTCTAGCATAAAGAACATATATTTTGATTTTTAGATTATTAATAATACTACTATTCGTTTTATTAATTCCAGAAATTATGGGCTCAAAAATAAATTATGAAATTTTAAAAAACATTGAGGCATTCGATTCAATATTTATTTAATTTGTGTTAAACAAATTAATATTTTAATTGAACCGGCACCGCTCAATTTTTTTTACAAGTTTGAAATTTATTTTCTCGCCCAAAAATTTTTTCAAAAAAATAAAAAATAAAACCAACACTTGCTCACTGGGGAGTGGCAAGGTTGGTTAAATAAAAAATAGAATTTTAATATAGTAGGTTCCCTAAGCAGGTCTATATATACTAGTTTCCAATTCGCTCCCACCCCAAGAATTACCATTAATGGTTAGTATAATTTATTAGGTATCACTCCACTTTTTATTTATCCATGCAAGTCCACATGCTAGCTACTATTTTTAACAACTGTGTTGTATTTCACTTTTTTAGTTCCCTAACACGTGTTGATAATAGCGTTAAAGAGATTTATTAAAAATTTTAAAATTTTACAATTACAAAAAAAGACAAGAATTTTATTCTCGTCTTTTGTCATTTATTTTTAATTCAAGGGTAAAAAAAGAAAGTTTTTATTTTTGAAAATGATTAGTTATCGACATCTTCGACACGCTCCCAAAAATTTCATTGCCAGATTCAACAAATTGAATATGAGCTTTAACAGTTAATAAAAAAACCGGCATTGTTTATGCTGGTAACGATGATGGTGTATATAGCATTGATAAAAATGGTAATGTTAATCATATGTTAGGAACACATGATTATATTAATAGTTTAGCAGTAGGTGAAGATGGTTCTGTTTATGCGGGTGCTGATAATCGTGGTAAAATTTATAAAAGCTATGATGGTATAAGTGAATTTAAATTAATTAAACAACGAGATGATGCTGGGTCAATGAAAAGTTTAGTAATAGATAGTACAAATAATATTTTTGCTGGATCTGATAATGGTAATGTTTATAAAATTGATAATGGTAGTATGTATGCTAAAATGTTAGAAACAGGCCATGAAATTAAACGTTTAGTAATAGATAAAGAAGGTAGTTTATTTATTGGTGTTGATTCAAATGAAGTTTATAAAAAAGTAAAAGACTCATCTATATTTTATAAAATGATAGGAATAGAAAATGGTTGAGAACATATTCTTGCTTTAACAACTGATCAAGGTGATAATTTATATGCAGCAGGAACTGAAGGGTACTTATATATAAGCAAAAATTTTAATTAATATTTTAGAAATTATAAAAATAGTTTAAATTTAATTTATTGTAATTATTAACAATTAAAATTTTTAGTTAAAGGAATATTTTATTTGAGTATCAAATAAAATATTCTTTTTTTTAATTTTTTTAAACTTATAAAATTTAAAAAGGAAAAAACTATTTTTTAAATAAAAATAAGTTTTAGGAGGTTGATAAATATGATTTTAGAAGATTTAGAACCAATGACTGATCAAGAGTGTCAGGCAGTTAGTGGTAATTTTCCTCAATTTTTGATGGGTGCCATGTTAGCAGGAATATCAATTCCTGTTATTAAAAATTTATGAAATAGTGTTTCAGGAAGTATTAAGTTACCAGATAGTTTTTATTGTAAATCGTTATATAAAAATAAAAAATATTTATTAATTAATATAAAATTACATATTTTTTTTCTTAAAAGAATAAATAACACTAAAAAATGACTTTTACTATAAAAATTATGTATACTGAAAAAAAGAATGTATAATAATAACAGAAAATAATTTTTATTTTTGGAAAAAAATTTTTGAGGAGGAACGATTATGAGAAATATAAAAACGTTGTTAAAATTATTAGGAGCAGTTAGTTTAAGTACTGTTGCAGCAAGTTCAGTTGTGGCTTGTGGAGGAGGAGCAAATCCAAATCCTACACCAACTAAAGAAATGGATGTTCAAGTTAAAAAAGATTTTGTTTTTTTAGATACAAATGCTAATTCACTAATTAAATTGAGTATTGATATTAATGCAACTAGTAAATTAGCATCATGAAAATCTGAACAATTAGCAATTACTGCGACAGCTTTATTAAAAGGTGATACTGGTGAGCAAAAAGCTAAGTCAAATGATGCTGCGAATTTTTTAGTTAATGTTTTAAAAATTGAAGCAAAAACTGGTGAAGGTGAAAACAGAATATTTGAGGTTAAAAAAACAAATGAAATTAGTATCAATGTTCAATCATATTCACCTGCAATTTCTAAGAAGGCAGATAATGCTGATTATGTAGTTACTGGTGGAACACTAATTTTTAATTTTCAAAAAAATAATAAGTCATTAGGTGATAATTTCTCATTAGATATTTTGGGTCAATCAGATCAAGGATTAGTTACATCAATTTTACCAACTACAATATCAAATGCTAATTTTGAATCTATTCCTGGATTTGCAGTTGGGGAACCAAAAGCAAAATTTCCAGTTGGTACAGATTTAACACAATATTTTAAAACTACTGAACTTGAAGGTAAAACAGTAAAAAGTATTGCTGACCTTATTAAACAAGGTGCTTTAAAAATTAAAGTTAGTGAATCTGCAGAAGGTACAGGAAATTTTGTTAAAGGAAATACCATAAAAGTAAAAATATCAATTGGTGATATTAAATTTGCTACTGAAGAGACTTTATTTATATCTTAATTATTAAAATTAATAAATATAACAAAGAAGAGTGAAATTTCACTCTTCTTTTTATATAGTTATATTTAATTTTATTTAAATGGAGAACTAAAAGGATTACTATTTTGTTTTCTATCTCAATGAGAACTTCCAGCATTTTGATTACTTTTATTTTTCATTTCTTCATTTCATTGTGGAATGGCAACCCTTTTTAGGACTATTTTTTGGTAGACATTTGTTTTTGATAATTAACTGGAGTTAAGTAGTTTAAAGTGCCGTGAATTCTTATGTTGTTATATCAATTGATGTAATCAAATAATTCTAATTTTAATTGGATTAATGATGTAAAATTTTTATCATTAATAAATTCGGTTTTGAAAGTTTTAAAGGTTGCTTCAGCAACAGCGTTATCATAAGGACAACCTTTTTTGCTTAAAGAGCGATTAATATTGAATGCTAGTAAAAGTTTATCAATAATTTTATTATTAAATTCATTACCGCGATCACTATGAAATATTTGAATATCTTTTAAACAGCGATTTGAGTGCATAAATGCTTGATATACTAATGATGCATCTTTTTTAGTACCTACACTATGTCCAATTATTTCGCGGTTAAATAGGTCAATTAATAAACAAATATAGTTTCACTTACCATTTACTTGAACATAAGTTAAATCACTAACAATAACTTCATTTTTAACTCTATTATTAAAGTTTCTATTAACAAGATTGGTTATTTGACTATCATTGACTTTATTATGATAATTTTTGAATGATAATTTAGTGTATTTTGATATTAAATTATGTTTATTCATAATTTCTTTAATTTTTCGTCTTGATAAATAAATTTCTTGGTTTTCTAGAATGACTTTTAATCTTCTAGTACCATAAACTTCTTTATTTTCTTTAAAAGCACTAATAACAGCTTCATCATAAATATTATTTTTGATTTTATTTTCTTTTTTCTTTAAATTAAAATAATATGTTGATTTAGAGATTTTTAAAAAATGACACATTGTGCGAATTTTATATTTAGATTTATTATTTGCAATAATATCTACTTTCTGCCTATTATTAGTGCTGCTTGCTTTAAAATATCATTTTCCATTCTTAATTGTTTTAATTCTTTTCTTAATTTAATTAATTCATTTTCTTCAACAGAACGATTATCTTTAGTTTTAAAACTACCTGAATTAGTAAATTGCTTAATTCAATTGTAAGTAGCTGCTCTTGTAACATTATATTCTTTAACAAGGCAAGATACTGATTTGCCACTTTGATATAAAGCTACTATTTGTTTTTTAAATTCATCGGTATATGAGTTAATATTGGCCATAATTATAGTTCCTTTCTTTGTTCACTTGTCTATGTAATTAGTGTCCAATAAAGTGTAACCCATCCACATTTTTCTTCCATCTTCCTTTTTAAATATAAAAAAATTATTTACTTTTAAAATTAAAGTAATTAGTTTAAAAAACTTAATATTAAGTTTTTGTTATTTTATATCATAAATAAATATTTTATATGTGTAATTTACTTTTTACTTTTATAATATATTGTGTGTTTTTATTGGTATTATTTTTCGGACTTCTCCCCACATGTACTTGTGGAGGGAATAATGAAACTGAATGAATTCAAAAATGCTTTTCAAACTGAACAGCAATGTCTTGCATATATAGCAAATTTGAAAGAAAACAAATGTATTAGGTGTTTTAATTTTAATTTGAATACTTCTTATTTAAAAAGAATGAGATGTTTAAAATGTAATCAAACATTTAGCATTCTCACAGGCACCATATTTTCAAGGTCACAAACATCTTTAACATCTTGGTTTTATCTTATCTTTAGATGAATAAACACCAAACATGGAATTCCATCAACAGATATTGCAAAAGAATTGGGAGTGACTTTGAAAACTGCTTGAAGAATGACTCATAAAATCAGAACACGTATTGCAAAACAAAAACCTCAATTTATTGTTGAAGGTACAGTGCAAATTGATGAAATGTATCTTTCACATATTGGTTTTAAAAAACAAGGAAGATCCTTGGTGAATAAAACCTTGATTGTTGGCATTTATCAAAAAACAACCAATAATTTAATTGTGAAAGTATTGAAAAACGCAAAGAGTAAAAATCTTTTGCAGTTTGCAAAAAACCACATTTCTTCAAAATGTCTTGTATATACTGATTCTTGAAAAGGATATTGCGATTTTAAATCAGTTTTCACTAAGCATGAAACAGTTAACCATCAAGATGGCTATGTTTCAAAAATTGGTGTAAATACCAACCAAATTGAATCAGTTTGAAAACATATAAGAAGAACATTTAAAACACATATCAAAGTTGCAAAACATCATGTTCATTTATATGCTAAAGAAGCTGCATATAAATTCAACAAGATACCTAGTTTTGAAACTGTAATTCTATGTTTGATTTAAAAATGTGGGGAGAAGTCCGTAGATAGGCTTTTCTCAGCATTTATGTGATAAAATTAAAATAGTACATAAAGGGAGAAAAGCCATATTTTTTTAAGAAAAATAAAAAAATATTTTTATAATATAGTTTATTAAAATACAATTCTATTTTTATGTTTAAAAATAATTTGTTTAAAATATAAAAAATATGCTACAATATATAGGCTTAATTTAATGAAAATAAGCAACACATTTGTGAATTCATTGCCTAGTGCTTTTTAATTAAAAAGTGGCCAATGTTAGAAATAAATGGAAGAAAAACAAATTAGAAGGAGACAATATGTCAGTTGTAACACGTGAACAACTCCTTGAAGCGGGAGTTCAGTTTGGTCACCAAACTAAAAGATGAGATCCAAAGATGCGTAAATATATTTTTGGTCAAAGAAATGGTATTCATATTATTGATTTACAAAAATCAATGCGTAAATTAGATGAAGCTTGTCACTTTGTTAAAGAAACTAGTGAAAATGGTGGTAAAGTTTTATTTGTAGGTACAAAAAAACAAGCCAAAGAAGCTGTGCAAGAACTTGCAATTAGTTGTAATTCATCCTATGTAACAGAACGTTGATTAGGTGGTAATTTAACTAATTTTAAAACTATTAAATCAAGTATTAAAAAGTTAATTGATATTGAAAATAAAGAAAAAAGTGGAGAAATTAAACTTTTAACAAAAAAAGAGCAAATGCTAGTAATTAAAGAAAAAGCGCGTTTAGAACGTAATCTTGGTGGTATTAGAAATATGTATAAATTACCAGAAGCTATTTTTGTTACTGATACTATTACTAATAAAATTGCTGTCGAAGAAGCAGTTAAACTTGGTATCAAAATTATTGCGATTTGTGATAGTAATTCAAATCCAGATAATATTGATTATATTATTCCTGGTAATGATGATGCTACAAAATCAATTACTTTAATTACAAAGAAAATTGCTGAAGCTATTAATGAAGGACAAAGTGTAAAACCAGTTATTGATAAAAAAGAAATAGTAGTAGAAGAAACTACTAGTCTTGATCAAAATAAAACTGAAAATGGAATTGAAAAAATAAAGAATAAAGGAGAATAGTTTATATGTCAGAAGTTAAAGTAGATGTTAAATTATTGAAAAAATTAAGAGATACAACCGATTTACCAATTACTGATTGTAAAGAAGCTTTGATGGAAAAAAATAATATTTTTGAAGCAGCACTTTCCCTATTAAAAATTAAAGGTTTAGCAAAAGCAGAGAAAAAAAGTATTAATAAAGCCACTGAAGGGGTTACTAAAGTTGTTATTAGTGGTAATAATGCAATTATTGCTGAATTAAATTGTCAAACTGAACAAGTTGCTGATTTAGAAGATTTTAATGATTTATTTACTAAGATTTTAGAAACAATTTTAAAACATCAACCTAAAACTATTGAAGAAGCTTTAATGTTAAAAGCTGATGGAAGTAGTGAAAGTTTAAATGATGAGATAAGATTTGCTATCGCTAAATTAGGTGAAAATATTGTTTTAAATCGTTTTCAATATTTAAGTAAAAATAGTGATGAAGTTTTTGGTTCATATGTCCATGGTGGTGGTAAATATAGTGGTTTAGTTATTATCAAAGGTGTTGATAAGGAAAGTGATATTCCAAATAATGTTGCTATGCAATTAGTATCAGCAGATGCTAAATATATTGATATTGATCACATACCCGCAACAGTTCGTGATAAAGAATTATCAATTATTAGTGAAAAAACAAAAGAAGAAGAAAAATTGAAAGCAAAAAAAAGTCCTGATAATATTCTTGAAAATATTATAAGAGGTCGTTTTGAAAAAGTATTATCTGAATTAACTATTGTTGATCAACTTTATATTAAAGATAATACAATTAAGGTTAAAGAGTATTTAACTAAAAATCATGCTACAATTATAGCTATGATACGTTATCAATTAGGTGAAAAAATTGATAGTTCTGCCAAATAAACATTTAGGAGGTAAATAAAGTGAATTTTCAAATTATATATTATATTGCATTAGTAATGTTTATATTATTATTAGTTATTCTTGTTTGAGGATGATATAGTTTTAATAAACCAAAAACAACTATTAAATTTTTGAATTTAAAATTATTAGTAGCAACATTAATAGTTGGGGTAATTGGTTTAGTTATCTCGATTGTTCCAATTGGAATGCAAGTTTGAACATTTGAACCAGAATATATTAAATCTGATCCTGCTTTTTTAAGTTTATTAATAGTAGAGTATATATTTTTAGTTATCATGTTAGGATTAGCATATATTTTTAGTTTTGATTTTGGTATCGCAGTTGATGAACATAATATTTATTTCTTTGGACAAAGCGTTAATACTAGTAAAATTGTTGCATTGGAACAAAAGAAAAATGTTTTAAAAATTGTTTATGAACAGGGTATTAAAAAAATTAAAAAACGTTTAACAATTATTACTCCACAAGCACAACTTTTTGTTAAAGATCATTTAGCACAAAAAGTTATTGCTAACGTTGAATTAGAAACTGTCGCTGAAAGCGCAAATAATGATTCATTATCTAGTGATAACAGTAAATAAATAAGAAGCCACAAAGCAATCTGTGGCTTTTTATAATATTAAATTTAAGGAGGATGATAAAAAATGGAACAATTTAAATATAAACGAATATTATTAAAAATTAGTGGTGAAGCTTTAGGTGATGGTAGTAATGAATTATATAATAATGAAAGTATTGATAATGTTTGTAAACAAATTCAAACCCTAGTTAAG
Organism: Spiroplasma endosymbiont of Apeira syringaria; assembly: GCF_964020205.1. Taxonomy (NCBI): domain Bacteria; kingdom Bacillati; phylum Mycoplasmatota; class Mollicutes; order Entomoplasmatales; family Spiroplasmataceae; genus Spiroplasma; species Spiroplasma endosymbiont of Apeira syringaria. Next base: position 318,675 of record NZ_OZ026543.1, on the reverse strand, counting down.
GCAAAAGTAGAAGTTGGTTTAGTAATTGGTGGTGGTAATATTTGACGTGGTGCTAAACAAGGAGAAAAGATTGGTTTAAAAAGAATTAATGCTGATTATATGGGAATGTTAGCAACTATTATGAATGCTTTGGTAATTGAATCAAAGTTAAAAGCTCTTAACGTAAAAGTTATTGTGCAAACATCATTAGAGATTAATCAAGTTGCTGAACCTTTTTATTACAAAAAAGCTATTAGTAGTTTTGAAAAAGGCTATGTTTGTATTTTTGCTGGTGGTACTGGTTCACCGTACTTTACAACGGATACTGCAGCAGCACTTCGTGCTACTGAAATTAATGCGGATATATTATTAATGGCAAAAAATGGCGTTGATGGTGTTTATGATAAAGATCCAAATATTAACAAAAATGCTATTCGTTATTCACATTTATCATATCAAGATATTACTAATAAACAATTAAAAGTAATGGATTTAACTGCTTCAACAATGTGCATGGAAGCTAACTTGAAAATTATGGTATTTGATATTAAGGTTGAAAATAATATCATTAAAGCAGTACAAAATAAAGCAATTGCAACTATTATTAGCAATCAAAATTAACAAATTAAAGGAGAGAAGATAATATGAAACTATTAGATTTTATTTTATCTATTTTACAAAAAAGCAAAACATCAATCAGAATTTTATTTCCAGAAGGTGATAATGAAAAAGTACAGGCAGTAGCTTTAAAAATTATTAATGATAATTCACCTGTTAAAAATTTTATTACACCAGTTTTATTATTTAATAATGATAAAGAAATTACTAGTAATATTAAAAATTCTAATATTAAAACATTATCTATTGAAGAAAATCAAGTAACAAATTTTACTAATCAATTATATGAATTAAGAAAAGCAAAGGGTTTAACTTTAGAAGCAGCTAATAAATTGGTATTAAGTCGTAATTACTATGGAATGATGTTATTAAATAATAAAGAAGTTAATGGTTTTGTTGGTGGTATTACTTTTACTACTGCTGATATTTTACGTCCGGCTTTACAAATTATTGGACCAAAAGCAGGTACTAAAACTGTTTCAAGTACATTTATTATGAATAAAAATGAAGAAATATTTTTATTTAGTGATGGTTCAATTAATTTAAATCCAACAGCTGAACAATTAGCAGATATTGCAAAATCTACAATTCACTTTGGCGAACTTTTAGAATTTAATCGAATTAAATTAGCAATGTTATCTTATTCTACTAATACTAGTGGTAGTGGTGAAAGTGTTGATAAAGTACGTAATGCTACTAACTTTGTTCAGCATTTAAAATTAAAGAATGTGCAAGTAGCAGGACCAATTCAATTTGATGCTGCTTGAGATCAAGAAGTGCGAAATAAAAAATTCCCAGAATTAACAATTAAAAATCATTGTAATGCATTTATTTTCCCAACTTTAGATGCTGCTAATATTGGTTATAAAATTGCCCAAAGATTAGGTGATTATAAAGCTATTGGTCCTATTGTTTTGGGTTTAAATCAGCCAGTTAATGATCTTTCTCGTGGTGCTACTATTGATGACATTTATTACACAGCATTGATCACTGCTATTCAAACATTAATTAAGAATTAATAAGGAGATAAAACAAATATGTCAGAACAAAATAAAATTTTAGTTATTAATGCTGGAAGTAGTTCTATTAAATTTCAACTTTTTAATGCTATTAATAATGATAAACAACCTCATTTTACTATTCTTTGTAAAGGTTTAGTTGAAAGGATAGCTATTAAAAATAGTAATTTTATTATTGAAATTGCTAATGGTGATAACTTTATTAAACATGAAGTAACGAAAGATATTGCCGATCATGTTATAGGAGCACAAACAGTTATTGATGCATTAATTGAGTATAAGGTCATTAATAATTTTGATGATATTAAACGAATTGGTCATCGTATGGTTCACGGTGGTCAAAAATTTAATAACTCAATTGTTATTGATGAGAAAGTCATTGCTGGTATCAAAGCATGTATTCCATTAGCACCATTACATAATCCACCAGCTTTAAAAGGATTATCATCTTTTCAAAAATTAGTTCCACATGCTAAACATGTGGCAGTATTTGATAATTCATTTCATAGTACTATTCCTGAAGAAAAATATCTTTACTCAGTTCCATATGATTGATATAAAACATATAAGGTAAGAAGATATGGTTTTCATGGTACTAGTTATCGTTATATTTTAGATAAATTAACTAATATTTTAAATAAACCAAAAGATAAGATTAATGCTATTATTTGTCATTTAGGTAATGGTGCTAGTATTTGTGCTATTAAAAATGGTAAAAGTTTTAATACTAGCATGGGATTAACACCATTAGATGGTTTAATTATGGGTTCTAGAAGTGGTATCATTGACCCTTCTATTCATGGTTATATGTGTAATGTTAAAGCAGAAGCAACTATTGAAACTATTACTAATGATTTAAATAAAAGTTCAGGTTTATTAGGAATTAGTGGACATTCTTCTGATTTACGTGATGTTCTTGCAAGTAGTAATGATAAAAACCATAAATATCATTTACAATCACAATTAGCAATAAAAATGTTTGTTCAAAGAATTGCTAATTATATTGTTCAATATGGTAATGATTTAGATAGTAATATTGATGCATTAGTATTTACAGCAGGTATTGGTGAAAATTCTGCAATTATTCGTCAATTAGTTATTGAGGAAATTAAAGTGTTTACTTTAAAATTAGTAACTAATAAAAATAATGATAAGTATAATGATTACTTAGAAATTAGTGATAAACAATCAGAAGTTCCTATTTTTAAAATTAGAACAAATGAAGAATTAATGATTTGTCAAGATACATATAATTTATTAAAAAATATTTAAAAAATGAAAAAAATATATTAAGGTTTTTTGTTTTGATATATAATGTTTAAATTAAGTGAAAATACTTAATAATTATCAAATTTTAATTAAAAATAAATACTTTAAAGATTCAAGGAGAAAAAAGTATGACATATAAAGACATTAAAGAAAAGAAAATTTTTAAAATTTTTGAAAAAGATGAAATTGAAAATTTTGATAAAAGCATGATAAATAAAATAAATAATTATGACAAAAAAAATAAACAAACTAATAAGCCGTTCTTAAATAATAATTGAGATACTTGTCGTGGCTTATTAGAAATTAATAAATATCATCATGATCATGATGGAAGTAGTCCATCAGCAATGGCAATTTCAGTTTCTTAAAATTATTGTTATATTCATTTACTGAACAAAGAAAGAGTTGTAACTATTAAATAAAAAGTGATAAAATAATGTATATATTTGTATTTGTGATTACACAATAAAAGAAATTGAAAAAAAAGTAATAAGTAAGAGAGGATTTTAGCATGGAAAGAAAACAAAAGATAGTTGTTATAGGTGTTAATCATGCCGGAACAACAGCATTAAAGGCAATTATTAGGTCTAATCCAAATAGTGAAGTAGTAGCATATGATCGTAATAATAATATTTCATTTTTAGGATGTGGAATTGCGCTTTGAGTTGGTAAAGAATTTACTGATCCAAAAGGATTATTTTATGCCACAATTGAAAAGTTAAGAGCATTAGGTGTTAAAATTAAAGAAAAACATGAAATGATTAAATATGATAGTAAAGCAAAAACTGTTACTATTAAAAATTTAGATACTAATGAAGTATTTATTGAAAGTTATGATAAGTTAGTATTAGGAATTGGTTCATGACCAATCTTAAATCCAGGTGGTAAAGAAATTCCTGGTTTAATTGCTCATAAAGATGGTGTGATTGTTAAAGATACTTTAAATGGTGTTAAATTAACAAATGGCATTCATTTATCAAAACTATACCAACATGCTCAAGAAATTATTTCTGATTTGAGTAAACCGGAAGTAAAAAAAGTAGTAGTAATTGGTGCAGGTTATATTGGTATTGAATTAGTAGAAGCTTTTTATAAAGATAAAAAAGAAGTTACTTTAATTGATTTTGAAAATCGTATTATGCCTCGTTATTATGATGAAGAATTTACAAATGATGTTGAAGCAGATATGAAAAAAGTAGGAGTAAAATTACAATTAGGAGAAACTTTACAAGAATTTATTATTAAAGATGATAAAGTGAGTGAAGTAAAAACTAATAAAGGAACATATAAAGCTGATTTAGTAATTATGGCTGTTGGTTTCTTACCAAATACTGCTATCTTGAAAGATGAGAATGGTAAAGTTCAACTTAACTTAGATCCTCGTGGTGCAATTGAAGTTAATGAATATTTTCAAACTTCAGATCCTAATGTTTATGCAATTGGTGATTGTATTAATATTCGTTCAAATGCTTGAAATAAAAATGTTAATATTACCTTAGCAACTAATGCTGTACGTAGTGGTTTAATTGCTGGATTAAATGTTGCAAAAACAGATCCTAAAACAAGAATCGCCTTTCCTGGTGTTCAAGGAACAAATGCAATTGCTGTTTTTGGTTGAAAGTTATGTGCTACTGGTTTATCAGAAGTTTCTGCAAAAGCAATTTTAGGTTCTAATAATGTAGAAGCATATTTTTATCAAGATACAGTGTTTCCACCTTTTATGAGTGAAAATCATGAAGTAAAAATTAAAATTATATGAGAAAAGAGTTCTCGTCGTATTGTTGGAGCTGAAATTGGTTCAACTCATGATCATACAGAAACAATTGCAATGTTTTCATTAGCAATATTGAAAAAGGTTACTATTGATGAAATTCCATTAATTGATATGTATTTTTTACCACACTTTAATAAGCCTTATAACTTTGTTACTGCGGCAGCACTTTTAGCAACAGGAATTTTAACAAAAGAAGATGTTACATATCCAGATCCATATTTAAAAGGTAAGAAAAAATAGATTGCCTTATCAAATTAATTTTGAGAGGAATAAAATATAATGGTTAGTAATGAAAAATATTTAAAACTTAGAGCAAGAATGACTTCACCAGTTAAAGAAAGTAAATATAAAATTGCTTGATGATTAAAAATTATTTTGATATTTACTTTTCCATTATGGATTATTCCTTTTTTAATTACTAATTTTTTTATTGGTTTAATGATGCGAAATGTTATGGAAAATTTTCAACGAATTGGACGAAGTACTAATCCAAATTTTGATAAAATTGATCTTAATACTTTGAGTTTTTATAATCGAGATATGGAATTACAAAATTCTCTACAACTAATGATTGATGATAGTAATTGGGATATGATGGAAGCACAAGATATGACGATAACTACTTATGATAATCGCTTGTTATCAGCTTTTTTCATTAATAATCATCAATCTAATAAAAATCATAAATGAATAATTGCAACTCATGGTTGACAACAAAATCGCTATAGCATTTTATATTTAGTTAAACATTTTTATGAGCAGGGATATAGTATTGTTACTTATGATACAAGAGGTCATGGTAGTAATAATATTCATGATGCAATTACTTTTGGCAATAAAGAAGCAGATGATTTATATGCTGTTATTTTAAGTCTTAATAATTATTTAACAGAAACAGATTTTAAACAACCCCCCAATATTACTTTAATTGGTAATAGTATGGGTGCTAGTACTGTTTTGGAAACAATATCTCGATTTGATACTGGTAAATTTGGTGTTAAATGTGCAATTTCTGATTGTGGATTTGATAGTTTTAGTCATATTATTAAAATTATGGGTAAACAATACTTTAACCTTCATTGATTTTGATTTTATTATGGTGTTAAATTTTTCTTTAGGTTAAAAGATAAATTTAATATTAATAGTATTGATCCTATTAATAAATTAAAATATTGTTCTTCAATTCCTGTATTATTTATTCATGGTAATGATGATGAAACTGTACCAGCAACAATGGCACAAAAAATGTATGAAGAGAAAATAAATTATGAAGAAGAAACAATAAGTGAATTATTAATTATGCCATTTGCTAAACATATAAGAGCCGTCACTACCGATTATGATACATATTGCAAAACTACTTTAAAATTTGTTCATTTATTAACAAATTTTAAAACTGAAGATAAAGGAGATTAAATTAATAATGATTTATTATATTAATAATAGCAAAGACCCATATTTTAATTTAGCAGCCGAAGAATATTTGATTACTAATCCTTATATAACTGATGAAATCTTATTATTATGACAAAATAATAATACTATTGTTGTTGGTAGAAACCAAAATACAATTGAAGAAATTAATAATGAATATGTAAGAACAAAAAAAGTTAATGTTGTACGAAGATTATCTGGTGGTGGAGCTGTTTATCAAGATTTAGGAAATTTAAATTTTACTTTTATTTTTGATAAAAATAAAGATAATGCTCGTAATTATGCTCTTTTTACAAAACCAATAGTTAATGTTTTACAAAGTCTAGGTTTAAATGCTCAATTTAGTGGTAAAAATGATATTTTAGTTGATGATAAAAAAATATCGGGTAATGCCCAATATACATATAAAAATCGAATTTTACATCATGGTACTATTCTTTTTAATGTTGATATGCAAATGTTACCAAAAGTATTAAAACCTGATTTGGATAAATTAAAATCAAAAGGTATTAAATCAGTACAAGCACGAGTAACAAATATTTTACCATTATTAAATCCACCAATAACAATTGAAGAATTTCAAAATTTAATTATTGAACAATTAAAAAGTACAAAAAATACAAAGATTATGGAATTTTCTGAAAAAATGATTGCTGATATTGAATTATTAGCAAATACTAAATATCGAACTTGAGATTGAGTTTATGGTAAATCTCCAGATTTTGATTTAAAGCATAAAACACTTTTTCCTAGTAAAGGAACTATTCACGTTTGAATGAATGTTAAGGCAGGAATTATTGAAAATATTAAAATATATGGTGATTTCCTAGGCTCAGCAGGTACTACTAGTTTAGAAAAAAAACTAGAAAAACAAAAATATAATTTAGCAACTATTACTAATATCATTGAAAATGCTAATATTAATGAAATTTTTGGTGAAAATTTTCTTGTTGAAGAAATCATAAAAAGTATAATAAAATAATGAATAAAATTCTTATTTATGATATTCTTACAAGATTTATCATTTTATAATTATGACCGTATAAAAATTGTTGGTGGTAAAGGAGCAATTATATGATCGCATAAAAGTGGAGATTATCATAAAATAGATTTATATTTTGATATCAAACCAAGACATCAAGGAGATATAAAATGAGATGGTAAATATCCTGATGGATATTTTAATAAATAGCTTAAATTTCCAAGTTAATATAAGAAATATGGATGGGTTACACTTTATTGGACACTAATTACATAGACAAGTGAACAAAGAAAGGAACTATAATTATGGCCAATATTAACTCATATACCGATGAATTTAAAAAACAAATAGTAGCTTTATATCAAAGTGGCAAATCAGTATCTTGCCTTGTTAAAGAATATAATGTTACAAGAGCAGCTACTTACAATTGAATTAAGCAATTTACTAATTCAGGTAGTTTTAAAACTAAAGATAATCGTTCTGTTGAAGAAAATGAATTAATTAAATTAAGAAAAGAATTAAAACAATTAAGAATGGAAAATGATATTTTAAAGCAAGCAGCACTAATAATAGGCAGAAAGTAGAGATTATTGCAAATAATAAATCTAAATATAAAATTCGCACAATGTGTCATTTTTTAAAACTCTCTAAATCAACATATTATTTTAATTTAAAGAAAAAAAATAAAATTCAAAATAATATTTATGAACAAGCTGTTATTAGTGCTTTTAAAAAAAATAAAGAAGTTTATGGTACTAGAAGATTAAAAGTAATTCTAGAAAACCAAGAAATTTATTTATCAAGACGAAAAATTAAAGAAATTATGAATAAACATAATTTAATATCAAAATACACTAAATTATCATTCAAAAATTATCATAATAAAGTCAATGATAGTCAAATAACCAATCTTGTTAATAGAAACTTTAATAATAGAGTTAAAAATGAAGTTATTGTTAGTGATTTAACTTATGTTCAAGTAAATGGTAAGTGAAACTATATTTGTTTATTAATTGACCTATTTAACCGCGAAATAATTGGACATAGTGTAGGTACTAAAAAAGATGCATCATTAGTATATCAAGCATTTATGCACTCAAATCGCTGTTTAAAAGATATTCAAATATTTCATAGTGATCGCGGTAATGAATTTAATAATAAAATTATTGATAAACTTTTACTAGCATTCAATATTAATCGCTCTTTAAGCAAAAAAGGTTGTCCTTATGATAACGCTGTTGCTGAAGCAACCTTTAAAACTTTCAAAACCGAATTTATTAATGATAAAAATTTTACATCATTAATCCAATTAAAATTAGAATTATTTGATTACATCAATTGATATAACAACATAAGAATTCACAGCACTTTAAACTACTTAACTCCAGTTAATTATCAAAAACAAATGTCTACCAAAAAATAGTCCTAAAAAAGGTTGCCATTCCACCAAGATGTTAAAGATGTTTGTGACCTTTAAAATATGGTGCCTGTGAGAATGCTAAATGTTTGATTACATTTTAAACATCTCATTCTTTTTAAATCAGAAGTATTCAAATTAAAATTAAAACACCTAATACATTTGTTTTCTTTCAAATTTGCTATATATGCAAGACATTGCTGTTCAGTTTGAAAAGCATTTTTGAATTCATTCAGTTTCATTATTCCCTCCACAAGTACATGTAGGGAGAAGTCCGAAAAATAATTCTTTTATTGTTGATAACAGTTACACATATTGAGTTTTTAATTTAGAAAATATTAAAAGAGAATTAAGTGGTAATGAATTAATAAAATTATTAGAACCATATATTAAAGACCAAAAAATAACTGTTAATAAACCAACTGCTCCAAAAGAATATTATCTTAATGATATAAAACTTGAACCATTAAAATTTTATGAACAGCATAATAGTTGATTTATAGGTGAAATAACAGATAACAAAACTAAAATTACTAATCCTTGTTTTAAATATAACATTACGTGAGAAGAAAACAGAAAAGGTTTTAAAATAAATAACGGACTTCTCCCCACATGTACTTGTGGAGGGAATAATGAAACTGAATGAATTCAACAATGCTTTTCAAACTGAACAGCAATGTCTTGCATATATAGCAAATTTGAAAGAAAACAAATGTATTAGGTGTTTTAATTTTAATTTGAATACTTCTGATTTAAAAAGAATGAGATGTTTAAAATGTAATCAAACATTTAGCATTCTCACAGGCACCATATTTTCAAGGTCACAAACATCTTTAACATCTTGGTTTTATCTTATCTTTAGATGAATAAACACCAAACATGGAATTCCATCAACATATATTGCAAAAGAATTGGGAGTGACTTTGAAAACTGCTTGAAGAATGACTCATAAAATCAGAACACGTATTGCAAAACAAAAACCTCAATTTATTGTTGAAGGTACAGTGCAAATTGATGAAATGTATCTTTCACATATGGGTTTTAAAAAACAAGGAAGATCCTTGGTGAATAAAACCTTGATTGTTGGCATTTATCAAAAAACAACCAATAATTTAATTGTGAAAGTATTGAAAAACGCAAAGAGTAAAAATCTTTTGCAGTTTGCAAAAAACCACATTTCTTCAAAATGTCTTGTATATACTGATTCTTGAAAAGGATATTGCGATTTTAAATCAGTTTTCACTAAGCATGAAACAGTTAACCATCAAGATGGCTATGTTTCAAAAATTGGTGTAAATACCAACCAAATTGAATCAGTTTGAAAACATATAAGAAGAACATTTAAAACACATATCAAAGTTGCAAAACATCATGTTCATTTATATGCTAAAGAAGCTGCATATAAATTAAACAAGATACCTATTTTTGAAACTGTAATTCTATGTTTGATTTAAAAATGTGGGGAGAAGTCCGTAGATAGGCTTTTCTCAGCATTTATGTGATAAAATTAAAATAGTACATAAAGGGAGAAAAGCCATAAATAATCCATATAAACATGATCATTTACCAATTAATTATCTAGTTACTTCTTATAAGGAAAATTCAACTCATAATGAAAAAATATTTTTGTTGAACATGTAAACAAAATAAATTAGATTATTTATTCTTTAATAATAATGATATAAAAAACAAGAAAATATTTTTTAAGAGATAAAAATAGTAAAGCGATTTGTTATGATTGTATTTTAAATACGGACTTCTCCCCACATGTACTTGTGGAGGGAATAATGAAACTGAATGAATTCAAAAATGCTTTTCAAAATGAACAGCAATGTCTTGCATATATAGCAAATTTGAAAGAAAACAAATGTATTAGGTGTTTTAGTTTTAATTTGAATACTTCTGATTTAAAAAGAATGAGATGTTTAAAATGTAATCAAACATTTAGCATTCTCACAGGCACCATATTTTCAAGGTCACAAACATCTTTAACATCTTGGTTTTATCTTATCTTTAGATGAATAAACACCAAACATGGAATTCCATCAACAGATATTGCAAAATAATTGGGAGTGACTTTGAAAACTGCTTGAAGAATGACTCATAAAATCAGAACACGTATTGCAAAACAAAAACCTCAATTTATTGTTGAAGGTACAGTGCAAATTGATGAAATGTATCTTTCACATATGGGTTTTAAAAAACAAGGAAGATCCTTGGTGAATAAAACCTTGATTGTTGGCATTTATCAAAAAACAACCAATAATTTAATTGTGAAAGTATTGAAAAACGCAAAGAGTAAAAATCTTTTGCAGTTTGCAAAAAACCACATTTCTTCAAAATGTCTTGTATATACTGATTCTTGAAAAGGATATTGCGATTTTAAATCAGTTTTCACTAAGCATGAAACAGTTAACCATCAAGATGGCTATGTTTCAAAAATTGGTGTAAATACCAACCAAATTGAATCAGTTTGAAAACATATAAGAAGAACATTTAAAACACATATCAAAGTTGCAAAACATCATGTTCATTTATATGCTAAAGAAGCTGCATATAAATTCAACAAGATACCTAGTTTTGAAACTGTAATTCTATGTTTGATTTAAAAATGTGGGGAGAAGTCCGTAGATAGGCTTTTCTCAGCATTTATGTGATAAAATTAAAATAGTACATAAAGGGAGAAAAGCCTTTAAATATTAGGTTAAGTAGGAGGTATAAATATGGATAAATAATATTTAACTAAAAGAGGAACGATTCGCATACCAGACAGTGATGATATTGAATTTAAAATAGGACTAATTAAACTGATTGTTGATTATAAAAAAAGATAATTTAGTTTGTGGTCATAAAGAATTTATTGAAGAATGTAAATATTGTTGATGTAATTGTAATTTAGAAATTATTAAAACAGTTATTAGAGGTTAACTTAATTAATGCAATATGATTTAATTATTGGAATTGACCCCGCTGGAATTGGTAATAATGGAATTGTTATATATTCAAATGAAACTAATAATATTGTTTTTAATGAAACATTCAATACATTAACTGTTTTATTAACTAAAAATATGTATAAAGAAAAATTTCAATTAATTAAAGAAAAATTTATTGATAAAAAAATATTAGTTATTGTAGAAAATTTCTTTTTAAATTAAAAACAATTACTAACTAATCCATTATCAACGCCTAAAATCATTGGTGCATTAATGGTATTAGTTCAAGATGTTTTCAACTGAGATTATCTAGAAAACCAACCAAAAAATAAAAATAAAATAACAAATTATAAAGGAAATATAAAATTAACAAAACATGAACAAGATGCTTATAAGCATATTCAATATTATTTAAAAAATCATAAAAAAATATTAATTTTTGATAATTATTTAAGGAAATTATAAACATGAAAGATAAAGCAAATTATGTCAAATTAACAGTAAAACTAAGTAATACTATTGAAGCAAAATATTACGAAAAAGGTAATAAAGAATTATATTATAGTGTTAGAGGTCAATGAAATGGATTAAACTATGTTACTTTAATTTTTAACAACCCAAAATTTTATAGACGCTGTATTTTATTAAACAAAAACGATGAAATTATAGTAACTGGTCAAATTTTTAATACTTTAAATATTGCTAAAAATCGTTCATTTTGTTCAATAAATGTTAAATGATTTAAAAAATGAAAAGAGTAAAAAATGATATTATGAAAAATTTTAGGGCAGTTGTCAAAAATCCGGAATAAATTAAATCGTTGTAGAGGCTTTTTAATAATCTGTGTATCTTTGTTTTATAAAGTACTAATTTAGATTAATTCTGTATTCAAATTTTATCATAAAATGAGCAATTGCTGTATTTCAATTTTGAATAGGCAATGTTCATTTTTTTGTTATATTTTCAATTGCCAAGTAAAATATTTTGAAAACTGCCATATCATTAGGAAAAACTTTTTTATTTCTGATGATTTTTCGTAATTGACTATTAACAGATTCAATAGCATTTGTAGTATAAATCACTCTTTTGATTTCTACTGGATAACTAATAAAAACCATTAAATTATCTCAATTTTTATATCAAGATTTAGTAATTTGAGGATATTGTTTATTTCATTTACTTTCAAACGATTCTAAAGCTTGCATTGCTTGTTCTTCACTACATGCACTATAAATTGGTTTTAAATCTGCAACTAGACCTTTTCGATGTTTGTATGAAACATATTTTAAACTATTTCTAATTTGATGAACAATGCATAATTGATGTTCTGTTTTAGGATAAACTGATTGTATTGCTTCTGACATGCCTGTTAAATTATCACTACAAGCAATAAGAATATCATTTAAGCCACGATTTTTCATTTCTGTGAAATTAGATAATCAAAACTTAGAACCTTCATTTTCACTAATTCATAATCCTAAAACATCTTTTTTGCCTTCTAAATCAACTCCTAATGCTATATAAACTGATTTGTTAATAATCCGTTTATCTTGTCGTACTTTAACTACTATACAATCAAAATAAACAATAGGATAAATACTTTCTAATGGTCGATTTTGTCATGCTTTAACATCATCAATAACATCATCAGTAATTTGACTAATAACACTTTCACTAATATCAGCACCATGATATAACTCTTGCAACTGCATTCTAATGTCAGATAATGTCATTCCTTTTGCATACAAGGAAAGAACTTGTTGATCAAAACCATTAAATCTTCTTTGCCTTTTAGGAACTATTACAGGAGTAAAATTACTATTGCGATCTCTTGGTACATCAATTTCAATTTTACCTTGTTGAGTTATTAATTTTTTTGAACTTGTACCATTACGAGCATTTTCAGTAGTACTATGTTGATTTTTTTCATATCCTAAATAATTTTGCATTTCAGAATTCAACATTTTTTCAACTAATCTTTTTGTTAATTCTTTATATAAACCGCCAAGTTTAAAAACTGTTGTTAAATCTTCAGTATTTTCTAGTAATAAATCTACTGCTTTTGATATTGGATCATTATTATTAAAGTTATCTTTTTTAGCCATCTGTAACTCACTCTTTCTAGTAATTTAATTATATTTACTAGAATTAATTAAACATAGTTATTTTTGTAAGTTACACAGATTACTAAACATTTCCTGAATTAGTGAAAATGAAGGTTCTAAGTTTTGATTATCTAATTTCACAGAAATGAAAAATCGTGGCTTAAATGATATTCTTATTGCTTGTAGTGATAATTTAACAGGCATGTCAGAAGCAATACAATCAGTTTATCCTAAAACAGAACATCAATTATGCATTGTTCATCAAATTAGAAATAGTTTAAAATATGTTTCATACAAACATCGAAAAGGTCTAGTTGCAGATTTAAAACCAATTTATAGTGCATGTAGTGAAGAACAAGCAATGCAAGCTTTAGAATCTTTTTAAAGTAAATGAAATAAACAATATCCTCAAATTACTAAATCTTGATATAAAAATTGAGATAATTTAATGGTTTTTATTAGTTATCCAGTAGAAATCAAAAGAGTGATTTATACTACAAATGCTATTGAATCTGTTAATAGTCAATTACGAAAAATCATCAGAAATAAAAAAGTTTTTCCTAATGATATGGCAGTTTTCAAAATATTTTACTTGGCAATTGAAAATATAACAAAAAAATGAACATTGCCTATTCAAAATTGAAATACAGCAATTGCTCATTTTATGATAAAATTTGAAGACAGAATTAATCTAAACTAGTACTTTATAAAACAAAGATACACAGATTATTAAAAAGCCTCGTTATTTTTAATATCATCAATATTTTGTTTATTAATCTCAATTTTATTTTCTATTGATTTGATATTATTATCAACTTTAGTTTCTAATAATTTAATATTATTTTCATTTGTAGTAATTCGTTTTTGTTGTTTAGCAGAAAAATCACAAGTTGGTGCATGCGTATAATCACCAATTTGTGGATTATTTTGTAATGCTTCGGGGGGTAATTTACCAATTTCATCAGGTCAATCTAAAATCATTGTTTCAGTTTCTTTATCATAATCAGTTGCAACATAACCTTTATTAATAAATTTACTAACAGGACCTCTATATATTTCATTTTCATTATCATCAACTAAATCATCATATAATTTAATTTGTTTTGATAATGTAAATTCTTTTTGTTGTTCGATTAATTCATCAACTTGATTTCTAGTATAAAATGCTTTTAAGTCAATTTTTTCAACATCTATTTCATCATTATTATAACTTGAAAATATTTGTTTTAATTCTGTTAATCTTGCTCATATTTTCATTCTACTAGGTGCTAAATCTCAAACATTAATTGTAGGAGTACTATTTGCACTAAATTGATTACCATTATTAAATTGAATAGTAGCATCAACATTAAATTCAATTGGTGTACGATTAAATACTCAATGTTCAACCATAACATAAACCATATCTCTTAATGTTTCTTTAATTAATTCATCTTTAAAACTATCAAAAGGAAATTTAGATAAAATAAAATCAAGATAAGCATTAATATCATTTTGCGCGCGAATAGCAAAAGTTATAAATCAATCATTAATATTTGGTCATGTTTGTATATATTGTTGTGGAGTTTCTGTAATTTTTCCAGTTAATGGATATCAGTTATTATAATTTTCAAGACTGACATCAGTTCAAAGTTTATTAATCATAATTTATCATTCCTTAAAAAATGCTTGTTTATAATGATGAGTATGTTTTTTTGTTTTTTTATGTGTTATATGTTCAATTTCTTTTTGTATTTTATTTTTACCTTTTTTTATTTTTTTCTTACTTTTTGTTACAACTTGACTATATGCAAACTTTTCTAAATGATGTAATAATCCAGTACCAAATAAAGTATTAACACTAAATTTTAAACCAACATTTTTAAATGATTTGTTAATATTTTCAATAGGATTATTAATAACATTTACTACTTTATGATAAGTTATAATAGTTCTAAATATTTCTCTATATACTTTAAAACTATCTCTAATTACTTGTTGCACCACTGGTGGAGCAAATGCTATTGCTTTTAATCATTTATTTTGATTAACTCCATAACCAATGTATCAACCACTATATCAACGATATCAATGGAATGGATGTATTTGAGTAACAAAAGTTTTTGCTTTAAGAATACTATCAACAACTGTAATTGGTTTATATTTAGGATTGCGATGATAAATAGTAATTGCACATTTATCTAATGACAAAGGTTGAATTTTACAACCCATAAATACTGGTGAATTTAATGGAATTAATTGTGCGTTTTTAATTGCTCTTTTTTCTGCACTAGTAAATAAATCAGTTGCTTTTTCTTTTAATTTCTGAATTTTTTCAAATACTTGTTTTTCTAACTTTTCAAATTTTTCTTGTAATTTATATATACTTTCTCGTATTTTTTCAAAATATGGTGTATCTTTTCAAAATTTATTTAAACCTTTTTTTAAATAAAATCTAATATCAAAATATTTAAAAGTTTGATTTGCTTTTAAAACAAGTTGATGAATAACATTATTTTTAAAATTAAATTTAATAGCATTAGCACGAATTTTTTGTAAATCTAAAATTAAAGTTTTTCCATATCTATTTTCTGTATGTATTGTATGAACTAAATTTAATCAATCATGTTGATTCATTTTTAATACTTCTTTTAAATCAGTATTAAATTTTGGCTTTTCTCCCTTTATGTACTATTTTAATTTTATCACATAAATGCTGAGAAAAGCCTATCTACGGACTTCTCCCCACATTTTTAAATCAAACATAGAATTACAGTTTCAAAACTAGGTATCTTGTTGAATTTATATGCAGCTTCTTTAGCATATAAATGAACATGATGTTTTGCAACTTTGATATGTGTTTTAAATGTTCTTCTTATATGTTTTCAAACTGATTCAATTTGGTTGGTATTTACACCAATTTTTGAAACATAGCCATCTTGATGGTTAACTATTTCATGCTTAGTGAAAACTGATTTAAAATCGCAATATCCTTTTCAAGAATCAGTATATACAAGACATTTTGAAGAAATGTGGTTTTTTGCAAACTGCAAAAGATTTTTACTCTTTGCGTTTTTCAATACTTTCACAATTAAATTATTGGTTGTTTTTTGATAAATGCCAACAATCAAGGTTTTATTCACCAAGGATCTTCCTTGTTTTTTAAAACCCATATGTGAAAGATACATTTCATCAATTTGCACTGTACCTTCAACAATAAATTGAGGTTTTTGTTTTGCAATACGTGTTCTGATTTTATTAGTCATTCTTCAAGCAGTTTTCAAAGTCACTCCCAATTCTTTTGCAATATCTGTTGATGGAATTCCATGTTTGGTGTTTATTCATCTAAAGATAAGATAAAACCAAGATGTTAAAGATGTTTGTGACCTTGAAAATATGGTGCCTGTGAGAATGCTAAATGTTTGATTACATTTTAAACATCTCATTCTTTTTAAATCAGAAGTATTCAAATTAAAATTAAAACACCTAATACATTTGTTTTCTTTCAAATTTGCTATATATGCAAGACATTGCTGTTCAGTTTGAAAAGCATTGTTGAATTCATTCAGTTTCATTATTCCCTCCACAAGTACATGTGGGGAGAAGTCCGTAAATTTTTTTAAAAAGTTATTTGCTTTTTCAATATCTTTAATTTTAAATTTAGGAGTTAATTATGGACTTAATTTTATTAATGTATTTTGTAATAATAAGTGTTCCATTAATTTTTCTGTTTCTAGTTTTTGAAAATTATTCTTATATTGTCTTTCAGCAACATAACCTAAATCTCGTAATACTGTTTCACGATTAGGAGTAAAACTATAATTCATTAAATAACGTTTATTACCAATAATTTTATCTGTTAAAATTTCTTTTCCACTTACTTGACTAATAATTTCTTGTAAGTTTTTTGCTTCTTTAATACCAACTTGTTCTAATGTTTTAGTTTTTTGTGCTAACTTAATAAATTTAGTTGTACGATAACCACGACTAATTTTATTAAGTCCAGAAAATGCTGGTAATATATTAAAAAAAGTATTTAATGGTGTTACATTTCCTTTTAAATAATCATAAACTTGATTAATAGTAAAATCAGTTAAAAATTCTACACCAACAGCACTAATACTAGCAATTAAATCACTTGCACCTAATCCAAGTGCTAAATCTTCACTTAATCCACCAGTAAAAGGAGCAAGTGCTACTGCTATAACTTGTACACCAATCATTTCTAAAATTTCTCATCAAAAACTTTTATTTTCTTGTTGTTTACTTATTCTAGTATGTTTTGGTTTATTTATGTTTAAAAGTATTGCTGTACTAGTTGTACCAATTGGCATGATATTAATGTCCTTTATTTAAGAGTTATTTTAATTGGATTTGTTGTTCCTTTATAATTTAAGTCATTAACATTTGCAGTAATAGTTATATATAAGTCACCTGCTTTTTGTTTTTGATTACTTACATTAGTTTTTCCTTGTGCATCACTAAAATATTTAATAGTTGGATTTGTTAAATTTGGATTTAATGATTTAAGTTCATTAGCACTTTTTATTTGTGTATCTAATTCATTATTATTTTTATTAACATTTGCAGTAATATTTGTTGTTAAAACTGTAATTTTAGTTTTTAAATCAGTTTTTTCTGTTTTAATAACTCCACATAACATTCATCTTGATGTTGTTTCATTATTAGAAATATATGGAATTGCTTCTCCAACAACTTCACCAGCAACTTTATATGCTCTTCCTGCTTTATCATCTTTAATAAAATCTACATAAATAACTGTATTTTCTATCATGTATCTTTTCATCGCTCTTGGTGTTGCTAAAATAAAGGTCATTAATTGTTGTTCATTTTTATCATTAGTAAAAATCATATAGTCATCAAGAACGATTTCACATAATACACCTTTTACATATAAATTATTTCCATTTAAACGTAATTGTTGTGCCAATTGATTATCAGTAATTAAACCTTTATTATCTGCTAAATAAACTAAACTATCATAAAGACCATTAGTAATAAAAAATTTACTATTTGCAATATTTCTAAATTGAAACAAAGTATTTCAAGCCGATAACATTGATTTTAAATAGCCTACTGGTGTTGTATCTTCAATATCGAGGCTTTTTAATAATCTGTGTATCTTTGTTTTATAAAGTACTAGTTTAGATTAATTCTATCTTCAAATTTTATCATAAAATGAGCAATTGCTGTATTTCAATTTTGAATAGGCAATGTTCATTTTTTTGTTATATTTTCAATTGCCAAGTAAAATATTTTGAAAACTGCCATATCATTAGGAAAAACTTTTTTATTTCTGATGATTTTTCGTAATTGACTATTAACAGATTCAATAGCATTTGTAGTATAAATCACTCTTTTGATTTCTACTGGATAACTAATAAAAACCATTAAATTATCTCAATTTTTATATCAAGATTTAGTAATTTGAGGATATTGTTTATTTCATTTACTTTCAAACGATTCTAAAGCTTGCATTGCTTGTTCTTCACTACATGCACTATAAATTGGTTTTAAATCTGCAACTAGACCTTTTCGATGTTTGTATGAAACATATTTTAAACTATTTCTAATTTGATGAACAATGCATAATTGATGTTCTGTTTTAGGATAAACTGATTGTATTGCTTCTGACATGCCTGTTAAATTATCACTACAAGCAATAAGAATATCATTTAAGCCACGATTTTTCATTTCTGTGAAATTAGATAATCAAAACTTAGAACCTTCATTTTCACTAATTCATAATCCTAAAACATCTTTTTTGCCTTCTAAATCAACTCCTAATGCTATATAAACTGATTTGTTAATAATCCGTTTATCTTGTCGTACTTTAACTACTATACAATCAAAATAAACAATAGTATAAATACTTTCTAATGGTCGATTTTGTCATGCTTTAACATCATCAATAACATCATCAGTAATTTGACTAATAACACTTTCACTAATATCAGCACCATGATATAACTCTTGCAACTGCATTCTAATGTCAGATAATGTCATTCCTTTTGCATACAAGGAAAGAACTTGTTGATCAAAACCATCAAATCTTCTTTGCCTTTTAGGAACTATTACAGGATTAAAATTACTATTGCGATCTCTTGGTACATCAATTTCAATTTTACCTTGTTGAGTTATTAATTTTTTTGAACTTGTACCATTACGAGCATTTTCAGTAGTACTATGTTGATTTTTTTCATATCCTAAATAATTTTGCATTTCAGAATTCAACATTTTTTCAACTAATCTTTTTGTTAATTCTTTATATAAACCGCCAGGTTTAAAAACTGTTGTTAAATCTTCAGTATTTTCTAGTAATAAATCTACTGCTTTTGATATTGGATCATTATTATTAAAGTTATCTTTTTTAGCCATCTGTAACTCACTCTTTCTAGTCATTTAATTATATTTACTAGAATTAATTAAACATAGTTATTTTTGTAAGTTACACAGATTACTAAACATTTCCTCAATACTCAATATCAATTTTAGTAGCAAATTTTGCAATTGCTTGTGTATCATCAATTGCCAATTTATCTGCTAAGTCATTAGCAACTTCATATTGCATACTATCTAATAAATTTTGTCCATTATTTGCTTTTAAATCTACATCTGCAATAATTTCTCCTGCAAGATATTTTTTAGTTATTTTTTTACTAATTTTATCTGTATCAACATATGGTAATTCATATCTTTTACTTTTATCATCTCAAGCAATAATTTTTACTTCTGGTTTTTTTGGTTTTTTAACAATAAACTCAATATTTACTGAGTCAACAATTTCAGTAGGGAAAAAGTTTGCCCATGGACTATTTGAAATTTTAAAAAAATCTATAAATTCTGGTGCTTCTACTAATCTCTCTGTATTGTCTAAATTTTGATTAAATGGTACTGACATTTTATTTCTTCCTTTCGTTTATAAATAATTTTTCTTTTTATAATTAACGGACTTCTCCCCACATGTACTTGTGGAGGTAATAATGAAACTGAATGAATTCAACAATGCTTTTCAAACTGAACAGCAATGTCTTGCATATATAGCAAATTTGAAAGAAAACAAATGTATTAGGTGTTTTAGTTTTAATTTGAATACTTCTGATTTAAAAAGAATGAGATGTTTAAAATGTAATCAAACATTTAGCATTCTCACAGGCACCATATTTTCAAGGTCACAAACATCTTTAACATCTTGGTTTTATCTTATCTTTAGATGAATAAACACCAAACATGGAATTCCATAAACAGATATTGCAAAAGAATTGGGAGTGACTTTGAAAACTGCTTGAAGAATGACTCATAAAATCAGAACACGTATTGCAAAACAAAAACCTCAATTTATTGTTGAAGGTACAGTGCAAATTGATGAAATGTATCTTTCACATATGGGTTTTAAAAAACAAGGAAGATCCTTGGTGAATAAAACCTTGATTGTTGGCATTTATCAAAAAACAACCAATAATTTAATTGTGAAAGTATTGAAAAACGCAAAGAGTAAAAATCTTTTGCAGTTTGCAAAAAACCACATTTCTTCAAAATGTCTTGTATATACTGATTCTTGAAAAGGATATTGCGATTTTAAATCAGTTTTCACTAAGCATGAAACAGTTAACCATCAAGATGGCTATGTTTCAAAAATTGGTGTAAATACCAACCAAATTGAATCAGTTTGAAAACATATAAGAAGAACATTTAAAACACATATCAAAGTTGCAAAACATCATGTTCATTTATATGCTAAAGAAGCTGCATATAAATTCAACAAGATACCTAGTTTTGAAACTGTAATTCTATGTTTGATTTAAAAATGTGGGGAGAAGTCCGTAGATAGGCTTTTCTCAGCATTTATGTGATAAAATTAAAATAGTACATAAAGGGAGAAAAGCCATAATTAATTAAAAAATTTTCTTTATCATTTGTTTTATTATTAATAATTATTTGTTTATTGCCACCTGTATTAATTGTTTTTTTAAATACTGGTTGTTCTTTAATCATTTTTTTAATAGTTTCTTCAATTTTTGAATTTTCTAAATTATTAGTTTTAAATTTTAAATAATCATAAAATTCAGTTTTAACTTGATATTTTTTAAATATATTAATTATTTCTTTTTCTTCAATTTCTTGATTAAGTTTATTTAACTTATTTTCTGCTTCATTAACTTTATTTTTTATTTCTTGTTGAGCATTATTTTCAGTTAAAGGTTCAGTTGTTTGTTGAACATTATCTTCATTTTCTAACATTTACATCACCCTTTATTATTTATTTTCTTTATTAATTTTTTCATTTAATTTTGCTAATTTTTTTTGATGTTTTATAATTTTGTTACGGACTTCTCCCCACATGTACTTGTGGAGGGAATAATGAAACTGAATGAATTCAAAAATGCTTTTCAAACTGAACAGCAATGTCTTGCATATATAGCAAATTTGAAAGAAAACAAATGTATTAGGTGTTTTAATTTTAATTTGAATACTTCTGATTTAAAAAGAATGAGATGTTTAAAATGTAATCAAACATTTAGCATTCTCACAGGCACCATATTTTCAAGGTCACAAACATCTTTAACATCTTGGTTTTATCTTATCTTTAGATGAATAAACACCAAACATGGAATTCCATCAACAGATATTGCAAAAGAATTGGGAGTGACTTTGAAAACTGCTTGAAGAATGACTCATAAGATCAGAACACGTATTGCAAAACAAAAACCTCAATTTATTGTTGAAGGTACAGTGCAAATTGATGAAATGTATCTTTCACATATGGGTTTTAAAAAACAAGGAAGATCCTTGGTGAATAAAAATTTGATTGTTGGCATTTATCAAAAAACAACCAATAATTTAATTGTGAAAGTATTGAAAAACGCAAAGAGTAAAAATCTTTTGCAGTTTGCAAAAAACCACATTTCTTCAAAATGTCTTGTATATACTGATTCTTGAAAAGGATATTGCGATTTTAAATCAGTTTTCACTAAGCATGAAACAGTTAACCATCAAGATGGCTATGTTTCAAAAATTGGTGTAAATACCAACCAAATTGAATCAGTTTGAAAACATATAAGAAGAACATTTAAAACACATATCAAAGTTGCAAAACATCATGTTCATTTATATGCTAAAGAAGCTGCATATAAATTCAACAAGATACCTAGTTTTGAAACTGTAATTCTATGTTTGATTTAAAAATGTGGGGAGAAGTCCGTAGATAGGCTTTTCTAAGCATTTATGTGATAAAATTAAAATAGTACATAAAGGGAGAAAAGCCTTTTGTTATTTGCTCTAACATATTTTGGAGTTGTGATAAATCTTTTTAATAAAACAATAATTTCTCTGCAAATTAATGTTCCAACACTTGTTCCAATAATTATTAATTCATGTAAAAATTCTTTCATCTGAATATTTTCCTTTCAATTGTTTATTTTTAACGGACTTCTCCCCACATGTACTTGTGGAGGGAATAATGAAACTGAATGAATTCAAAAATGCTTTTCAAACTGAACAGCAATGTCTTGCATATATAGCAAATTTGAAAGAAAACAAATGTATTAGGTGTTTTAATTTTAATTTGAATACTTCTGATTTAAAAAGAATGAGATGTTTAAAATGTAATCAAACATTTAGCATTCTCACAGGCACCATATTTTCAAGGTCACAAACATCTTTAACATCTTGGTTTTATCTTATCTTTAGATGAATAAACACCAAACATGGAATTCCATCAACAGATATTGCAAAAGAATTGGGAGTGACTTTGAAAACTGCTTGAAGAATGACTCATAAGATCAGAACACGTATTGCAAAACAAAAACCTCAATTTATTGTTGAAGGTACAGTGCAAATTGATGAAATGTATCTTTCACATATGGGTTTTAAAAAACAAGGAAGATCCTTGGTGAATAAAAATTTGATTGTTGGCATTTATCAAAAAACAACCAATAATTTAATTGTGAAAGTATTGAAAAACGCAAAGAGTAAAAATCTTTTGCAGTTTGCAAAAAACCACATTTCTTCAAAATGTCTTGTATATACTGATTCTTGAAAAGGATATTGCGATTTTAAATCAGTTTTCACTAAGCATGAAACAGTTAACCATCAAGATGGCTATGTTTCAAAAATTGGTGTAAATACCAACCAAATTGAATCAGTTTGAAAACATATAAGAAGAACATTTAAAACACATATCAAAGTTGCAAAACATCATGTTCATTTATATGCTAAAGAAGCTGCATATAAATTCAACAAGATACCTAGTTTTGAAACTGTAATTCTATGTTTGATTTAAAAATGTGGGGAGAAGTCCGTAGATAGGCTTTTCTAAGCATTTATGTGATAAAATTAAAATAGTACATAAAGGGAGAAAAGCCATTTTTAATTATTCATCAAATTGACCACCATTAATTCTTTCAATCATTGATTGTGAATTACTTATAATTTCTACTAATACAGATATTTCTTTATTGAATTCTTCTATTCTTTCTTTATATGTTTTTATTTCCTGATTATAATATTCAATTATTTTTTCTTTATTCATAAATTATTCACCTCCTTTATAAACTCATGTGATTATAATCTCAATTTAATGAAGCATTATCATGATTTAATGGTACTTCGCTCATATTATCACTACCATATTGACTGGTTGTTTCACTATTAATTGTGAATCTATTATCATTTACTAATCTTGCAGTTTCATCATTAAATGATGTTTCTTGCATTTCTTCATTATGATGTGTAGTTTCCATAGGTAGTAAATTATGGATTATTTCACTTCCACCAGCAACAATAGTAGGAATTGCATAAGCATTATTAAAATCATTATTTATACCCATTGCTACACCACTTGATATTAAGCATCCACCAGTTGCCATATTACAAATCTTTCTTATTGCTTCAAATTTATTATGTATTAACTCAGTTAATCCACTAATAAGATTTGAAATACCATAAGCATTTAATGAAATATATGTATCTCAATCCATTAATGACTGATGTTCTTGTTTATCTAATAGTAATCATGGCGGACCTTCTGTTGTAGTTGTAGTAGTTATTGGAATTGGTGTTGTTGGAATAATAGGACTAATATTACTTTCTGTTCATTTACTATAATTTGCTAAACCAATTTTTCCTAAACCTAATAATATTTTTTTAGAACTATTAATTAATTTAGTTTTAGTATTTGGTCTTTGATTTAAATTTCATATATCTAAACCTAACTTTTTACCAAATAATAAACTATTAATTGAACCTAATACTGGATTTGCAATTACTTGACCATAATAAGCACTTGTACCAATCATTGCACAAATTGGACTTATTCCAGTTCTAATTAATTTAGTTAAAGTATAATTATTTGTTTCCATTTTTATTCTCCTTGTTTTTAATTTTTTCCCATTTTTGATGATTTTCATCTTATTTTTCTAATTTTTTATTTATTAAGTCTAATTTGAATATTGTCATTTTCTATTCTCCTTTAATTTTGATAACATAATCAATTGTTATATTTTTGTAATTATTAAAATGAGTTTTACATAATCCTAATTTTTTATCTTTTTTAATTGAGCAAACATATATTTCTTGATTACTATTGTTATTTTTACAACCATAACTATCACAATATCATAGTCATTCATAATTATTAATCATTTTATTGTCCTTTAATTTCTAATTTTTTAACTGTTACTTTAATTCAACCTTGATAAACATCATTATCACCAACTATTAATGCAGCATTACCTTCGGGATCAGAAACAATTATGTGTTTTGATTTAACATTTGGATATTCTCTTAAAATAATTGTTCTAATATCATTACTGGTATGAATTGATTTGGGAAATGGTGATAATACTTCGATTTCATCTTTATTTTCAAACAAAGTAGGTAATATTATCATTAGTCAAATTCTCCATTTTCAATTCTTGGATGGGTTACACTTTATTGGACACTAATTACATAGACAAGTGAACAAAGAAAGGAACTATAATTATGGCCAATATTAACTCATATACCGATGAATTTAAAAAACAAATAGTAGCTTTATATCAAAGTGGCAAATCAGTATCTTGCCTTGTTAAAGAATATAATGTTACAAGAGCAGCTACTTACAATTGAATTAAGCAATTTACTAATTCAGGTAGTTTTAAAACTAAAGATAATCGTTCTGTTGAAGAAAATGAATTAATTAAATTAAGAAAAGAATTAAAACAATTAAGAATGGAAAATGATATTTTAAAGCAAGCAGCACTAATAATAGGCAGAAAGTAGAGATTATTGCAAATAATAAATCTAAATATAAAATTCGCACAATGTGTCATTTTTTAAAACTCTCTAAATCAACATATTATTTTAATTTAAAGAAAAAAAATAAAATTCAAAATAATATTTATGAACAAGCTGTTATTAGTGCTTTTAAAAAAAATAAAGAAGTTTATGGTACTAGAAGATTAAAAGTCATTCTAGAAAACCAAGAAATTTATTTATCAAGACGAAAAATTAAAGAAATTATGAATAAACATAATTTAATATCAAAATACACTAAATTATCATTCAAAAATTATCATAATAAAGTCAATGATAGTCAAATAACCAATCTTGTTAATAGAAACTTTAATAATAGAGTTAAAAATGAAGTTATTGTTAGTGATTTAACTTATGTTCAAGTAAATGGTAAGTGAAACTATATTTGTTTATTAATTGACCTATTTAACCGCGAAATAATTGGACATAGTGTAGGTACTAAAAAAGATGCATCATTAGTATATCAAGCATTTATGCACTCAAATCGCTGTTTAAAAGATATTCAAATATTTCATAGTGATCGCGGTAATGAATTTAATAATAAAATTATTGATAAACTTTTACTAGCATTCAATATTAATCGCTCTTTAAGCAAAAAAGGTTGTCCTTATGATAACGCTGTTGCTGAAGCAACCTTTAAAACTTTCAAAACCGAATTTATTAATGATAAAAATTTTACATCATTAATCCAATTAAAATTAGAATTATTTGATTACATCAATTGATATAACAACATAAGAATTCACGGCACTTTAAACTACTTAACTCCAGTTAATTATCAAAAACAAATGTCTACCAAAAAATAGTCCTAAAAAGGGTTGCCATTCCACTTTATTGTACACTAATTACGTAGACAAGTGAACAAAGAAAGGAACTATAATTATGGCCAATATTAACTCATATACCGATGAATTTAAAAAACAAATAGTAGCTTTATATCAAAGTGGCAAATCAGTATCTTGCCTTGCTAAAGAATATAATGTTACAAGAGCAGCTACTTACAATTGAATTAAGCAATTTACTAATTCAGGTAGTTTTAAAACTAAAGATAATCGTTCTGTTGAAGAAAATGAATTAATTAAATTAAGAAAAGAATTAAAACAATTAAGAATGGAAAATGATATTTTAAAGCAAGCAGCACTAATAATAGGCAGAAAATAGAAATTATTGTCAAAAATAAAGTTAAATATAAAATTCGCACAATGTGTCATTTTTTAAAAATCTCTAAATCAACATATTATTTTAATTTAAAGAAAAAAGAAAATAAAATCAAAAATAATATTTATGATGAAGCTGTTATTAGTGCTTTTAAAGAAAATAAAGAAGTTTATGGTACTAGAAGATTAAAAGTCATTCTAGAAAACCAAGAAATTTATTTATCAAGACGAAAAATTAAAGAAATTATGAATAAACATAATTTAATATCAAAATACACTAAATTATCATACAAAAATCATAATAACAAAGTTAACGATAGTCCAATAAACAATCTTGTTGATAGAAACTTTAATAATAGAGTTAAAAATGAAGTTATTGTTAGTGATTTAACTTATGTTCAAGTAAATGGTAAGTGAAACTATATTTGTTTATTAATTGACCTATTTAACCGCGAAATAATTGGACATAGTGTAGGTACTAAAAAAGATGCATCATTAGTATATCAAGCATTTATGCACTCAAATCGCTGTTTAAAAGATATTCAAATATTTCATAGTGATCGCGGTAATGAATTTAATAATAAAATTATTGATAAACTTTTACTAGCATTCAATATTAATCGCTCTTTAAGCAAAAAAGGTTGTCCTTATGATAACGCTGTTGCTGAAGCAACCTTTAAAACTTTCAAAACCGAATTTATTAATGATAAAAATTTTACATCATTAATCCAATTAAAATTAGAATTATTTGATTACATCAATTGATATAACAACATAAGAATTCACAGCACTTTAAACTACTTAACTCCAGTTAATTATCAAAAACAAATGTCTACCAAAAAATAGTCCTAAAAAAGGTTGCCATTCCAGTATCTTGCCTTGCTAAAGAATATAATGTTACAAGAGCAGCTACTTACAATTGAATTAAGCAATTTACTAATTCAGGTAGTTTTAAAACTAAAGATAATCGTTCTTTTGAAGAAAATGAATTAATTAAATTAAGAAAAGAATTAAAACAATTAAGAATGGAAAATGATATTTTAAAGCAAGCAGCACTAATAATAGGCAGAAAATAGAAATTATTGTCAAAAATAAATCTAAATATAAAATTCGCACAATGTGTCATTTTTTAAAAATCTCTAAATCAACATATTATTTTAATTTAAAGAAAAAAGAAAATAAAATCAAAAATAATATTTATGATGAAGCTGTTATTAGTGCTTTTAAAGAAAATAAAGAAGTTTATGGTACTAGAAGATTAAAAGTCATTCTAGAAAACCAAGAAATTTATTTATCAAGACGAAAAATTAAAGAAATTATGAATAAACATAATTTAATATCAAAATACACTAAATTATCATACAAAAATCATAATAACAAAGTTAACGATAGTCCAATAAACAATCTTGTTGATAGAAACTTTAATAATAGAGTTAAAAATGAAGTTATTGTTAGTGATTTAACTTATGTTCAAGTAAATGGTAAGTGAAACTATATTTGTTTATTAATTGACCTATTTAACCGCGAAATAATTGGACATAGTGTAGGTACTAAAAAAGATGCATCATTAGTATATCAAGCATTTATGCACTCAAATCGCTGTTTAAAAGATATTCAAATATTTCATAGTGATCGCGGTAATGAATTTAATAATAAAATTATTGATAAACTTTTACTAGCATTCAATATTAATCGCTCTTTAAGCAAAAAAGGTTGTCCTTATGATAACGCTGTTGCTGAAGCAACCTTTAAAACTTTCAAAACCGAATTTATTAATGATAAAAATTTTACATCATTAATCCAATTAAAATTAGAATTATTTGATTACATCAATTGATATAACAACATAAGAATTCACAGCACTTTAAACTACTTAACTCCAGTTAATTATCAAAAACAAATGTCTACCAAAAAATAGTCCTAAAAAAGGTTGCCATTCCAGCATAGTTTTTTGTACATTAATATTATTAGGATAAATTACACTAGTATCTTGTGAACCATAATATTTACCTTTTTTTGCTAATTCACTTTTAACATATTTTCTTAATTGACTTGGTAATCATTTTCTATTTCAAAATTTTCAAAATATTGTTCCAGCACCAGAACCATTTTTACCTTTAGCTTGTGTCATTAATATTCATATTTCTTGTGGAAATATTGGATAAGTATATGGACCATATCATATTTGTCTTTTATCATTATCACTTTGAAATAATGTTGTTAAAGTTCCAATTTTTAAATTTTTATTATCAACAATAAATCTTCCTTTTTTAAATCATGAACTTGATAATACTTCTCATGCATTATTTGGTATTTCTTCTTCATTTTCTTTAAGTAAATTATCAAATTTATTTACATAATTTTTAACAGTTCTAATTTCTGTTGGCATAATAGAATTTTTAAAACTATTTATTGGATTTTTAAATTTATTAATTTCATTTTGTAATATAGATAATTCAGTTGGTTTTAATATACTTGTTAATTTTTTAAGTATATTTGGATTAAAAACACTATATGGTTGATGTATTTCTTTTTCACTAATATTTTCACTATCAAATACTGCTTTTAATGATTGATTTTTATAATAAGTTTTTAAAGTATTTATTAATGCTAATTTAATATCATTACTTACTAAAGCATTGTATATTCATTCAATAATTAAAGGATTCATTATAAACTCATGTGATTATAATCTCAATTTAATAAAGCATTATCGTGATTTAATGGAACTTCACTCATATTATCACTACCATAATATTGACTTGCAGTTTCACTATTAATAGTAAATCTATTATCATTAATTAATCTTGCAGTTTCATTATTAAATGGTATTTCTTGCATTTCTTCATTATGATTAGTTTCTATAGGTAACAAATTATGAATAATTTCACTTGCACCAGCAATTATGGTAGGGACTGCATAAGCATTATTAAAATCATTATTTATACCCATTGCTACACCGCTTGATATTAAACATCCACCGGTGACCATATTTGCTATTTTACGAATATTTTCAAATCTATTTGGTATTAATTCAGTAATTCCATTAATAATATTTGAAACACCATAAACATTTAAACTAATATACGTATCTCAATCTATTAAATGATTATCAGTTCTATTATTACTAAATAATAAATTATCTGGAAATGGATTAATTGTTGTAGGAGTTATTGGATTTTCTGTTGGATTAGGATTAATATCATTATTAGTAAATTTTGCATAATTAATTAAACCAATTGTCCCTAAACCTAATAATATTTTTTTAGAACTATTAATTAATTTATTTTTAACAGAAGGTCTTTGATTTAAATTTCATATATCTACACCTAATTTTTTACCAAATAATAAACTATTAATTGAACCTAATATTGGATTATCTATTACTTGACCATAATAAGCACTTATACCTATCATTGCTGATAATGGACTAATTGAAGAACGAATTATTTTTAATAAAGTATAATTATTTGATTGTACAATGGTGTCATTTGGCATTTTCATTAACTCCTTCTACATTAGTTTGTTTATAATGGTGCATTTAGTATGCAAGTATTAACTTTTAGTAGTTTAAATGATAGAGTAGTTTCTAGTGGTCAAAATACACTTGATTTTGTACAATATGCAAGTCCTGGTAGTGGTTATGCTTTCCCTACTATTCAACAAGGAAAAGTAACATTAAATCGTACTTTAATGCGTGATATTGGTGTACGTTATAGTCATAGACAAAGTTATGGATTAGAATTATTAACAAGTTGTTATTATTATGGTAGACCTATTATTCAAGGTCAAGAACCTATTCAACAAGGAACAGAAGAAATATTTGAAAGTAAAGTATTTGCTTCAAGAAGATTATTTATTGCTGGTAATAATGAAAAATCTACAACTGATATTAAAAATAATGGTGGTTTACTTGCTGGTATAAATGATAAAATAACAACAAGTAGTCATCCAGAAACTACATTTTATAATATTATGGATGCAAAACCAACTGGATTTACTAATTTTAAAAATTTTACAGAATGATTAAAAACTTCATTAAATTTTCAAGATAATTTATTTGTAACAAAAGATTTTAAAGGTATGCTTGCCTTTGATAAAGATAAAGCAAGATTAAGTAATGGTACATCAGTAGGAGAAGCAAAATTCTTTTGAGATAGTGAATGAAATATAAATAATTTAACTGGTAATTATAATGTTGATATGTCAAGTAATTTTAAATATAAAGACCCAGAAAGTGGATTAATTATAGGAAGTCCAACTGTTGATTATTCAAAAATATCACAAAAATATATGTCAGCAATATTAAATTTTAATAGTGTAGTATTTTCACCATTAATACAAATGCCTTATGATAGTCAACAATGATTACCATTTGCTTTAAGTGATATTCCTTTAATTGGTAAATTATTAAATGCTTTAACATTAGGTATATGAAGTAGTTGAGTTATTACTCAAAATGCTCAACAATATAAAAAAATGTTATATTTTAATGGTTTTATGAGTGCATTTTTTACAAGTAATTTAGAAAGTATTATTGGTAATGGTGGTTTAATTCCTTTAAATGCATTTACAAATGATAATGATTTTACTATTGGTAAATTATTAGGAGCAAATGTTTCAACAACTGCTATGACAATGAAATTAAGTGATAGAGTTAGTGTTTATCCATGAGACCCTACTACTGGTCAGAAATTAACTACAAAAGAACAAATAAGTACAGTTGATTTATCACAAAAGAAAAATAATAAAGTTTATATTTTAGCTGAAGATACTGAGTTTTTAGATATAGCAAGTCCTTTTACAAATGAAGATAAAAATTGTCAATGAAATCCAACAGGAAATGGAGTTATTGATGGTTCAAATTATGCTTATATTATTGATACAATTGTAACTCAATCATTACATCAAGGAGAAGAAAGACATACATTTTATAGTGATAATCCTTTTACTTATCAAGGTGATTATAATGAAATATCAGTTGCTCAATTTCGTTATAATAATATGGGTTATTTAACTGGTAATGCTTTTAATTGAACGACTTTGTATAAATTAAATCATGATGAATATGAAGAAAGTGAGGAAACTACATTTAGTTATCCAGCAAAAATATTACCACCAAGTCCACAAAATATTGCTAAAACCATAATTATTAATCCAGATAATTTTAATGTAATTAATAAAGGAACCGATATACCTTTAATTGGTTTTGATAGTTCGCATAATCCTTATGATAATACTAATGATTGATTTAATAATAACAAAATTAAAACTAATGATTTTGTATTAAATATAACATCAAAATTAGACCCTACATTATTGATTTATAGTTTTAATGATTTTAAGAGATATTATAAGTCCATAACTATTTATTATGAATATAATTTTGAAACAATTGAAAATAAACATAATGAACAAGGTATAAATTTTAACACAACAGAAAGTTTTAATCCGGCAAAAACAGAAAATACAAGTAAAACTATTGATTTAAAAGATTTAATATTTTCAAATCTACAAAATAAAAATGTTAAAGATTGAAAATTAGTTCCTAATGTTCAACCTTATTCTGCTTTTGGATATGCTTATAATTCCACAGTATTATCTAATTATAATCTTACTGGATATACATTTACATTAACTGAAAGTTATTATGGTATAAAAGAAGAATTTACTACGGATAGTGCATGTGGTATTAATATATTAGATGTAAGTAAAAATAATATATTAATTTGAAAATTTAATATTTACATAAATCTCGGAAAAATAGAATCAATTTATGGAGATGCAATTGGTGAAAAAATTGGATATGGTAAAAGATATATTTCAAATGTAACTTTAAAAATTACAAAATTAATATTTAACAATAGATAATTTAATATTCTTTGTTATAATTTTAATATTAATTTACAAAGGAGTTAAAATGGATTTACCTAGTACAATTGCTTTACTAATTGCTATAATGTTGCCAATAATAACTGCATTTATTTATTTTGGATTAAAATTATGTTTTAAAAATAACACTTATGGTATTTTATTGCTTTTTGTTGCATTAAATGTTTTTGGATTAATTTTTGGTTGTTGTATTATTTCTAATTTAAGATATAAAGAAAAAAAAACATTATATGATAAATTAAATAATTATTTAGATAAACAAGAAAAAGATAAAACCCCACAATCTTAAATATTAATGTATAATATGAAAATACTTAACTAAGGGGTTAGAAAAGGTAAGTTGTATATATCAATTTATTTCATTTATATTTAAACTTAGGTTGGCACCTAATTAAAAAGTTACCTTAATTGGTAACTTTTTTTTAATATTAAATCTTTACAACCAAGTTGATTTATTTTTATTTGAATTTAGTTTTAATTTTTCCATTTCTTTAATTTGTTCTTCGATTTCTTTTTTAAATTTTCTATCTTCTTCTTTTTTTTGTAATTCCATTCTTTGTTGTTCTCTTCTTTCTCGTTCTTTTTGTTCACGTTCTCATGCTTTTTCATGAGCTTTTTGTTCTTCTACTTTTCTTCGTTCACGGTCTCTTCGTTCACGTTCTTCTTTGGCTCTTGCTTCTTTTTCTCTTCGTTCACGGTCTCTTCGTTCGCGTTCTTCCTTGGCTCTTGCTTCTTTTTCGGCTCTTTTTAGATTTTCTTTTATTTTTTCTTCTTCTTTTTTTCTTTCTTGTTGAAAATCATTATATCTCTTCATATCTTCTTTTTTTTGTTCTTTAGCTTTATCATTAAATTTTTTATATTTTTCATCTTTTTTTCACATAATTTAATCACCTTTCTTTTTTTTCTTTTTTTAAAAAAAACTCATTTACTTTAAAATAAAGTAATGAGTTATAAACTTATATTAAGTTTATATTTTTTATATCATAAATATTTACTAAATATGTATAATTTAATTAGTTATTTTTTCATAAATTAAATATCCAATACCAATAATTCCTAAAATTAAACCAATTACTCCAAATATTATTAAACTAGCAACTATTTCATATCATATTGGTACATTCATTAATTCTCATCTACTTAAATAAAATCAATGTGTAAATCAATATCAAAATGTCATTATTTATGTTTTTCCTTATGTTGCTTTGTTATTTGATTTAAAGTTTGACTTAAATTTATATAATTATTTATAATTTTACTTAATACTTCTTGTTCATTAGTATCTAATTTATTACTTATTTCATTAGTAAATTCTATAATTTTTTCTTCAATTTCTTTAGTCATTATTTACTCCTTATTTTTTTTATATCATCATCTAATAATTAATTCACCTAAAATATTACCTATAATGGAACTAATAATAGTATTTACTATAAATATAATTCAATCATATCAAAACATTATTATTTACTCCTAATTATAATTTAATCTTTCTTCTTTTGTTTTTGGAAAATGATTATATGCACACATTTCTTGATTATCTAATTTAATAAATACTCTAATTTCATTTGGATATTGTTTATATGATAAAACTTTTCAATCTGCTAATTCATAACCTAATAAAGTACGGTCATCATCTAATTCACTACTTCCACCATTTCATGAAAAATATATTTCTGTATTTCTTGTATATATTTTAAAAACATTATATTTATCACTATATTTTAAAAAGTCTCATAAATTCATTATTTACTCCTTATTTAATTCTTTTTTTATTTTTAATCTTCATCTTCTACGATTTTCTTTATTAACACCTGCTCTTTTTGGATTACCATCTTCATTTTTACAACATCAATTTTTTGGCTTAAAAAACTTATGATTTTCTATCATACTTTTTACTCCTTATTTTTTATTTCTTTTACTTTATTTTTAAATTGTTTTTTATGAAAATAACACATATTAAAAAATTGAACAGCACTATCTTCAATATTTCCAATTTTTAAAGTAACTAATACTTTACTATTACAATCTTTAACAATACATTTAAGTAATACTTTTTCTTATTTTTGCTTTTGCATTAATCAAATACTCCATTCTTTATTAATTGTAAAATTACATTAGTTTGTTCTATTGAACCTTTTATATGACTTTCATTATAAAGTTTAGTTTGTAATCTTTTATTATCCATTTCAATACATAAATTTAAATAATCAATTAATTTTTGTTTATATTCGTTTTTATATTCATTAATAATATCTTCAGTAGTAATTTCCATTATTTTTTCTCCTTATTTAAATAATATCAACCAATTAATAAACTATCTGCTTCATCATGATTTGATATTGTTATATTTCAATTATTTTCTTCTATTAAATTATTTGCTATTTCTAATGATAAATTTTTATTTCATTCATTAATTTTTTTTAATTCTTTATGATATGGTAAATCTAATTTTATTCAATAATATTTCTTTCATTCACTTGGACTAATTAACATATTTTTTGTTAATAATTTATTAAATTGTCCAGCAATAAATCCTCTTAAATGTTCTTGAGTTTCATAACCAATACCATTTTTACTATGAAAAGTACCACGTTCAATAATTAAATCTAAATTATAATTATTTTCTTGATAAATATAATCTTCAATATCTTTGTTATAAATATATAAACTTTCAATCATAATATAATAATCAATATCTTCAACTATATATTTTCTAAAATCTATTTTTCCATTAAAACTATAACTTTTTATTAATATTGGTACTTTATTTTGTCAAAAAGTTATTCCAGTATTTTTAATACTTGGGTCAATTGAAAGTAAATAATTAGTCATTATTTTTTCTCCTTATTTTTATTTAAATTCATAACTAATATTTTTAAACAATTAATACATCAATATTTATTTAAAAATATTTTTTTATTACAATATTTACATTTATTCATTTTTAAATTCATAATTATCTAATTTATTAATATTTTCTTCTAATTGTTGAAAATTTGTATTATTTTCAATTAAATTATTAGTATTTGGATTATCAATATAAACAATTTCTTCATCAATAATTGCTGATTGGTCAACTTGTAATGCTTTATTAATTAAATTTTGATTTTCTAATTTAATACTTGGATTTTTATTAATATCTCTAATAATTGCTTTAATAACTGTTTTTAAAGCCATAGCATCAAAACTAGTATTTCAAGGACTATTACCATTTGCTTTACTATATTTTTTTCTATGTTCTTCACATTCTTGTTTAGTCATACCTTTAATAAAAGTAATATTTTTACCTAAATAATCTTTAATACAAATCATTCCATAATATCCAATAATTTCTTTTGGTTCAAATATTTTTGCTGGATTAATTTCTCAACGTTTTGTTTTATCATTATAAATATGTTTATTTGTAATAATTTCTCTTTGAAAATCAATAACACAATTACTTCTTTGTAATAAAGTTAAAAAACCATCTTCTTGAATTTGAACTTGTAAATCATTTCCATAAGGTATTAATGCTAATTCTTTTTTAATAGGATTATTTGATAAATTTAATTCAAATATAGTTGCTAATGTATTTAATAAAGATTGTGGATTAAATGTGGATAATTTTTTATCATTTAATTTAGTAATTTCATAATATTTTTTAAAATCATTAATTTGATTTTGTGTAATTGTTTTAGGTAATATTAAATTTGCCATTTTATTTTAATTCCTTTCATGTTCAAATTGCTTTTTCTCATTCAATTAATAATTCATTTGTTATTTCAACTTTTATTAATTCAATTTCATTTTCTTTAACTCAACATATAAAATGTATATTTGATAATTCATAATTATTATTTTTTAATAATCAATAATATGCTATTATTTGTAATTTTGATTTTTCTAATAATTCTTTTGAAAAAACTTTATAAGTTTTAAAATCTATTATTATATTTAACTTATTTTCTTTATAAATTAAATCTGGTGTTCCAGCAACAATATCATAATTAAATATTTTTTCACTAATATATTCAGTATTATTAATAAATTTATTTGGTAAATATTCTAATAATGTATAACAATAATTTAAATAATTTTGTGAAAATAAATCTTTAATAATATTTTTAATTTGATTATTTATATTTTTAATATTTATATTTTTAAAATATAATTCTGCTACTTTATGAACTGCATTACCACGAATTCTTGCATTATTTATATTAAAACAATATTTACATTTATTACATTTACAATATGAATTACCTAAATAATAATCAAGTATTTTACTTACTGATATTAATTCTTTATTTTGAATAAAATATTGATGTGTTTCTTTTTTAAAAATTAAATTATTTTTTTGATTGTTTAATTGCATTTTTAATTAAATTCTTTACAAAACTATTAATTGTAATATCTTCTTCTAAACACATCTTTTTTAATTCATAATAATCATTTTTATTTAATCTAATATGAATTTGTTTAATAATTAAATCTTCTGGTTTCTTTTTAGGTGCTGCTACCATTTTTATTCACTACTTTCTTCTTTCATAAATAATTCTTTAATTCTTTCACCATATTTACCATTTTCAATATCTTGAAAAAATTGTTGATATTCATTTTTTATTTCTTGAAAATTTTTATCTTTCATTTTTTATTACACTCCTTTAAAATTTTCTAATTGTAATTCATTAATATAATATTCATATAAGTAATCTCAATTATTTGATGTTAAATACATATCTTCTTCAATCATGTCATTTATACATTTATTACAATAATAACTATTATCTATTTCACTAATTCATATATATTTTTCATTATGTATATTACATTTCATTATTATCACTCATTAATTTATAAAAACATTTATTACAAGTTCTATTTGCAAATGATGAATTTTTATGACAAATATCACATGAACCATATACTTTTATTTCATGTTTTAAATACATTCTTTTTTCTTCTTTTAAATTAAACATAATTAATTCTCTCTTTCTATAATTTTTAATATTTTTTGTATTTCAATATATTTTTTATTTTTAAGTAATTTTTTATTACATAAATTTTTAATTAATTCTATTTTTTCAACATTTAATAACATATTAATTTCCTTTAATACTTTAAATAAAATATTTTTTCATTATGAGTATTTATATCTTTCATTGGAATAACAATATAATTAATTGACTTATCATTATCTTTATAAGGATTATTTATTTTAAAACTTTTCATATCTTGTTCTCATGTAATGTTATATTTAAAACATTCTTGATTTTTATCATTTTTAAAAATATAATAACCATTATATTGTTCATAAAATTCACAAGATATTAATTCATTTTCAGTAGTAGTAATATCTGAAATATTTTTTATATATTTTAAAATATCACTACCTTTAATACTTTCAATATCTTTTGTAATTGATTTTTTACCTAATTTATAATTAAAATCTTCAATTATTTTTAATGTTATTTTTTTATTATTTTGATTAATAATAGTATCTTTAATTGGAAATCATGTTTCATATTCACCAATTTCTAATAACATACCTTTAGTTGTTTCTCTTACTTTATTTTTAATATCTAAATTAACATTAATCATTATGAATCCTTTCTACGTATAAGCCTTATCACCTACAGTGATAAAAGGCTTATATACTACTAACTAATACTACTACTACGTAAGGCTTATGCTACTGTAAGTAGCAAAGCCTTGGAGGGTAGGGGTTCTAGGGGAAGGGAACCAAAATTTCTGAAATTTTCAAAGAGCAACACAAAAATTACTATTGGTTAATTCCAGCACAATAGCCTAAATAATTTTTTATTTAGTTATGGAATAATTAATTACTTTAATAAAGTGCTGGTTTAATAAAATAATTAATTATAATTGTTCAACAATTAAAAATGAGACTTTTATCTCTCATTTAATTTCTTATTAAATCTAACTAAGGTTGCAATACGTCCCATCAATTTGCACTGTACCTTCAACAATAAATTGAGGTTTTTGTTTTGCAATACGTGTTCTGATTTTATGAGTCATTCTTCAAGCAGTTTTCAAAGTCACTCCCAATTCTTTTGCAATATCTGTTGATGGAATTCCATGTTTGGTGTTTATTCATCTAAAGATAAGATAAAACCAAGATGTTAAAGATGTTTGTGACCTTGAAAATATGGTGCCTGTGAGAATGCTAAATGTTTGATTACATTTTAAACATCTCATTCTTTTTAAATCAGAAGTATTCAAATTAAAATTAAAACACCTAATACATTTGTTTTCTTTCAAATTTGCTATATATGCAAGACATTGCTGTTCAGTTTGAAAAGCATTTTTGAATTCATTCAGTTTCATTATTCCCTCCACAAGTACATGTGGGGAGAAGTCCGATTTAAGTTTAATGAAAAACACAATACTAAAAATTGTAAAAAATGTTCTATGAGATTATTAGTATTTTGTACTGGTAAAAAGAAAAATGGAAAATTAATTAATAAAAGAGCTGCATGTCAAATAAGAGTATCAAAAACAGAAATTGGTGCTGAAAAAACTGCAAAATTAATTGAAAAATATGGTAATTTATTTTTTGAAAATTTTGAACAAGCAAATTTAGTAGTTTGCGGAGATAGTGCAAAATGAATTAGAAAAACTGCTACAATTTTAAATGCTAAATTTATTTTAGATAAATTCCATGCTTTTCATGTTTTATTTCTTGGTATAATGGCTGGAAGAAGAAAAAATCAAATTGCTAAATTACACTATCAAAATGCAATAAATTTACGGACTTCTCCCCACATGTACTTGTGGAGGGAATAATGAAACTGAATGAATTCAACAATGCTTTTCAAACTGAACAGCAATGTCTTGCATATATAGCAAATTTGAAAGAAAACAAATGTATTAGGTGTTTTAATTTTAATTTGAATACTTCTGATTTAAAAAGAATGAGATGTTTAAAATGTAATCAAACATTTAGCATTCTCACAGGCACCATATTTTCAAGGTCACAAACATCTTTAACATCTTGGTTTTATCTTATCTTTAGATGAATAAACACCAAACATGGAATTCCATCAACATATATTGCAAAAGAATTGGGAGTGACTTTGAAAACTGCTTGAAGAATGACTCATAAAATCAGAACACGTATTGCAAAACAAAAACCTCAATTTATTGTTGAAGGTACAGTGCAAATTGATGAAATGTATCTTTCACATATGGGTTTTAAAAAACAAGGAAGATCCTTGGTGAATAAAACCTTGATTGTTGGCATTTATCAAAAAACAACCAATAATTTAATTGTGAAAGTATTGAAAAACGCAAAGAGTAAAAATCTTTTGCAGTTTGCAAAAAACCACATTTCTTCAAAATGTCTTGTATATACTGATTCTTGAAAAGGATATTGCGATTTTAAATCAGTTTTCACTAAGCATGAAACAGTTAACCATCAAGATGGCTATGTTTCAAAAATTGGTGTAAATACCAACCAAATTGAATCAGTTTGAAAACATATAAGAAGAACATTTAAAACACATATCAAAGTTGCAAAACATCATGTTCATTTATATGCTAAAGAAGCTGCATATAAATTCAACAAGATACCTAGTTTTGAAACTGTAATTCTATGTTTGATTTAAAAATGTGGGGAGAAGTCCGTAGATAGGCTTTTCTCAGCATTTATGTGATAAAATTAAAATAGTACATAAAGGGAGAAAAGCCATTATTTATTATATTTTAAATATGAAAGTGGTTTTTTAAATAATTTTTTATTTTAGTTAAAATTACACTTATATATTTATATAATATATGCAGTAAATTATTTTTTTAAATTATTTACAATAAATTTAGATTTTTTTAAAATAGTTAGGAGAAGTAAATGTGAATTTTAATTATAAATGAAATTTTAGAGAACAAAGTGCAAAAATTGATAAATTAGTTTTAGAACATATAAGAAAAAAATGAGAAAAATGAGATTGAAGAATAAAAAATACAAGAGATAAAAATAAATATAAAATTGTTGATTATCAATATCGAACAAGAAAAATAATGTATGGATTAGTAACTTATAAAAGAAGAATTTATGAATATTTTGATGAAAAATTACAAAAATGAGTTCGTGTTTGTTTAGTTGATGAATGACTATAATTACCTAAATATAAAAGAATTGGTGAAGATATTGAACAAACTATTATTGAATATTTTGCTGATGGAAAAAGATATCATGATATTTGTGCTATTTGTAAAAAAGCAGGTATTAGTGTTAGTACTGTTCATAGAGTTTTTAAAAATTTAGAAATAATTGAAGCAAATCCAATAAAAGTAAAATTAGAAAAAAATCAACCTATTTTTGTAGCAATTGATGATGGACATCGAAAGTTTTGAAATTTTAAACGTAAAGGTACAAAACACTCTATGCGATTAATAGTAACATATACAGATAATATTAATCACAAAGTACAAAATAAAAGAGTAAAAGCAATTATTAGACCAACAAAAACAAAAATTGGAGTTAAAAAAACTGCTGATTTTGTTAAAGAACATTGTCAAAAATTTTATGAAAACATTGAACAAGCAAAAATTATTATTTGTGGTGATAGTGCAGGATGAATTAAAGAAGTTGCTGATTATTTAGGTACACAGTTTGTTTTAGATAAATTCCATTTAATTAGAACATTATATCTTGGAATAATGGCTGGAAATAAAGGAAAATATTTAAAAGAATATAATCACTGTAAAAATTTAATTAATAATGGTAAATATGATTAATTAATTGACTATTTATATAATCAATTAGATAATCATAAAAAATTAAAGAAAAAATATTTTAAAAATAATAAACAAGGTATTGAAAATCAAGGTAAAAAATGAAATAAAGGTTGTTATACTGAAACTAATATTTGACATGTTTTAAAAGAAATGCTTGGTAATAGAACATATAATATTTTAATTTATATTAAAATGGTTATTTTTAAATGTAATAAGATAAATTTAGAAATATAATTAATGAATGTAATAATTACTTATTATTTCACAATTTGCAATAGCATCTCAAAAATTATTATTTTTTATTTTTCTTTTTAAACCAATAATTAAGAATGTTAATGACAAAATTATAGAAATAAAAATTTGAACTACAATTGTAGAAAAAATAACTGCAATTTTTAACCATAATAAAGAATAATTATAAGAATTATGAATAATATAATAACTTCCAAAATTATTAAGGCAAATATTGTTATTAGTTAATATATAATATCAACTGTATTTACTTCATAAAGTAAAACCATTATATTCATATATTAAAGGTTCTGTATTTTTAACTAAATGATTACTTTTAATAGTTACTACTTCTTTTCCATGAAATAAACCTAGTAATAATAATCCTGCAATAATAATTAAAATAGTTAAAATAAATATTAATACAGTTATTAACTGTAATTTTTTAAGTGCTTTAATTTTCATTTTTAAATCCTCTCTAAGTTTATTTAATAAGTTTAGCATTTAATAAAATTTAATATAAGTATTTTAGTTGAAATATCTTTTAAAAAATAGTAAGATGAATGTACAATTTCATAAAAATCAAAATTATTTCTTGTCTGAAATATAATAAGACTATATAGATTTAATTTATTCCGGATTTTTGACAATCACCCAAAAAAAAGCAAAACAGGTTTTCAAGTTCCTACTTTATTAATTCACGGTAAAAAAGATAATTTTGTCCCATTTTTCATGGCTAATGTCATTCATAATTATCAAGTTAAACTCCATTATAAAAATTATGATTATTTATTTTTGGAAAATATTGGTCATATTGAAACCTTACCAAATGCTTATCAAACTTATATTAATAAAATAAAAAGTTTTATCAATACATACGAAATAAAAAAATAGAGATAGGAAAAAGACATGAAATTAAAAAAGAAGTATTCGTTTTGAGTAATATTAATGATGGCAATTTCTGCCACAGTTGGATCATCAGTACTAATTTCATTTGGACAAGTAGCATTTCAAAGTGGATTTAATCCGATTTTAATGATATGTGCCTGAATTTTAGGCGGTATTTTAATTTTGCCAGAAATGTTATTACTAGCAGAAACTGCTATTTCTTTTCCGGGAAATGGAAGTGCTTATTATTGATTAAAAAAAACAAATTGAATGGCTTGTTCGTTTTGATTGGGATGGATTTTAGTTTTAATGGTTAGTGCTACTGCCGTTGCTTCTGCTACTTTAGCATTAGGTAATATTATCGGTACTTTAGCTCATATTACTAACCAATGGTTGATAAAATTATTTGGAATTTTAATTTTATTTGCATTAGCTATAGTCCAAATATTTATTAAAATAGTTCTGGAAAAACACAAATTATTTTTACAATTTTAAAAGGATTACCAATTACTTTTGTTTTATTTATTGCTATGATTTATGGAAATACAGATAGTTTTAATAGTGAAATAGTTCAAAAAGATTTATCAAAAATTTTTCTTGCAACTTATGTTTTATTACCAGCTACAACAATGACACTATTTGCCTATTCAGGAATTGAAGCAATAACTTATGTTACTGAAGAAGTAGAAAATCCAAGAAAAAATGTACTTTGAGCTTTAATTATTGCAACATGACTAATTATTTTTGGCTTTTATCCCTTTATGTACTATTTTAATTTTATCACATAAATGCTGAGAAAAGCCTATCTACGGACTTCTCCCCACATTTTTAAATCAAACATAGAATTACAGTTTCAAAACTAGGTATCTTGTTGAATTTATATGCAGCTTCTTTAGCATATAAATGAACATGATGTTTTGCAACTTTGATATGTGTTTTAAATGTTCTTCTTATATGTTTTCAAACTGATTCAATTTGGTTGGTATTTACACCAATTTTTGAAACATAG
This sequence comes from Spiroplasma endosymbiont of Apeira syringaria, assembly GCF_964020205.1. Classification (NCBI taxonomy): domain Bacteria; kingdom Bacillati; phylum Mycoplasmatota; class Mollicutes; order Entomoplasmatales; family Spiroplasmataceae; genus Spiroplasma; species Spiroplasma endosymbiont of Apeira syringaria. Next base: position 274,932 of record NZ_OZ026543.1, on the reverse strand, counting down.
CCATCTTGATGGTTAACTGTTTCATGCTTAGTGAAAACTGATTTAAAATCGCAATATCCTTTTCAAGAATCAGTATATACAAGACATTTTGAAGAAATGTGGTTTTTTGCAAACTGCAAAAGATTTTTACTCTTTGCGTTTTTCAATACTTTCACAATTAAATTATTGGTTGTTTTTTGATAAATGCCAACAATCAAGGTTTTATTCACCAAGGATCTTCCTTGTTTTTTAAAACCCATATGTGAAAGATACATTTCATCAATTTGCACTGTACCTTCAACAATAAATTGAGGTTTTTGTTTTGCAATACGTGTTCTGATTTTATGAGTCATTCTTCAAGCAGTTTTCAAAGTCACTCCCAATTCTTTTGCAATATCTGTTGATGGAATTCCATGTTTGGTGTTTATTCATCTAAAGATAAGATAAAACCAAGATGTTAAAGATGTTTGTGACCTTGAAAATATGGTGCCTGTGAGAATGCTAAATTTTTGATTACATTTTAAACATCTCATTCTTTTTAAATCAGAAGTATTCAAATTAAAACTAAAACACCTAATACATTTGTTTTCTTTCAAATTTGCTATATATGCAAGACATTGCTGTTCAGTTTGAAAAGCATTGTTGAATTCATTCAGTTTCATTATTCCCTCCACAAGTACATGTGGGGAGAAGTCCGTTATTTTTTTATATTTAATACTATTAATTGCTTTGTTAACTATTAATGAACCACTTTTATGATTAGATGAAAATAAAGGATTTAGTAACGTTTGATATTATGCTATTATCAATAATCCTAATATTCCTCGCGTTTTAGCTTATATTTTTTCAGGACTAGCAATTTTATTATTTGTTGGTTCACTAAATGCATTTCTACTTTATCAATCACGTTTAATTTTTAAAATGAGTGAAGAAAAAGATTTGTTTAAATTTTTTCAAAAAACAACTAAAAGAACTAATATGCCATGAGCTGCTATGCTACTATTAATATTTGCTGCTTTAATTTATATTTTATGAAATCAATTGTATGAAGTAACTAATTACTTTATTATTGCTATTAGTTTTTTAAAATTAATTGTTAATTCAGTCATTATCTTTTTAAGGTGCAAACATCCAGACTATCAAAAGATTTTTAATAATTTTTGATTTTATTTTTTCATTATTATTGGTTATTTAGGAGCAATAATTGCTATTGTTGGATCATTTTTAGCAATGTATTATTATGGTACACAAAATAATAATATTTGAGCATTATGAAATTCACTAATTTTAATTGCTGTTATGTTAGCAGGATATCCTGTTTACTATATTAAAAATTATGTAGTTAAAATTGTTAACAATTTTAAAAATCAAAAAAAAAATAATCAATCATAAAAAAATAATCTTATACCTTATTTACTTTCTTGTGCTAATAAAAAATTTTTAATATGGGCACCATAAAGATAATTAACAATATTCTTATTTTTATTAACAACTCGATGACAAGGAACAATAATTGCTAATGGATTTTTACTTAAAGCCGAACCCACTGCCCTACTTGCTTTTGGATAACCTATTTTTTGCGCTAATTCTTGATAAGTTAAAGTTGTACCAAATTGAATAGTACAAGTTTTACTCCATACTAATTCTTGAAAAGGAGTTCCTTTTAAAGCTATTGGTAAGTTAAAATCACTTAATTTTTTATCAAAATACATTGCTAGTTGTTTTAAACAATTAACTACCACTATATTACTACTATCCTTAGCAACTTGACGAGTATTAACGAAACTAACTTTTACTACTTGTTCTGCAACTACTATGATTTCAATTAAACCTATTTTAGTAGTTAAATAACCATATTTTTTCATATTTTTTATTAACCCTTTATTTTATTTAAACTATTACTTTCTTTTACAAGTTTTTGTAATATTTTATTATCAAAATTTTGTTTTAACAAATCTGAATTTTCAATAATCTTTTCAATAGATCAATCTCATCACTTTATATTTTGTAATTTTTGAACTATTTTTTTAGAAAAACGATATTTTATAATTTTAGCAGGATTACCACCAACAATAGCATAAGGAGGCACATTTTTTGTAACTACACTTTTAGCTGCAATTACTGCCCCATTACCAATAGTTAGCCCTCTTAAGATTGCCACATCATGACCAATTCAAACATCATTTTCTATCTCTGTTGGTGATTTAATCGGAAATTTATCTAATTTATCTTTTTCTGTAACTTCTGATAAATTTAATGATTTATAAAATAATGGTAAAGGAAATGTTGAAACTACACAATAATTATGATTGCCACCATTCATTATAAATAAAACACCTTGTGCAATTGAACAAAATTTACCAATAATTAATTCATCATTTATCATATTTGGAAAATGATAAATTATATTTTTATTTTCAAAATCAATAGCTGCTTGCTCACCATTAAAATCATGATAATAAGTATAATCACCAATAAAAATTTTAGGTTTAGTAATATAATTTTTTATTAAAAATATTATTGGTATATGAGGATTAATTTTAGTATTTGGACTTATCAAAATACCTTTTTGTGCTTTATCGGTCAACTTATTTTACTCCTTTATTTTTCACTTTCAATACTCAAAATTAAATCACGAAGTGAAGCTGCCTTTTCAAAATTTAAATCTTTAGCTGCTTGTAACATTTCAACTCTTAAATCAGCAATTATCTTTGTTTTAGCAGCTATTTTTGTTTTACCTTTACTTGAATTTAAAATTTTTAAATCAACATCTAATTCTCTAGTACTTACGATTTCACTCAACGGTTTTTTAACAGTAACTGGTACTATATTATGTTTTTTATTATAAGCAAGTTGAATTTCTCTTCTTCTTTGCGTTTCTTCAATTGCTTGTGTCATTGCCTCTGTCTTAATATCTCCATATAGTATAACATGACCATTAACATTTCGTGCTGCGCGACCAATAGTTTGGATTAATGATTTAGTATTACGTAAAAAACCAGATTTATCAGCATCCAAAATACAGATTAATGAAACTTCTGGTACGTCTAATCCTTCACGTAATAAATTAATACCAACAATAACATCAAAAACACCTTTTCTTAAATCTAACAAAACTTTAGTACGTTCTAATGTTTTTAATTCATTATGAATATAAGCAACTTTAATTTTTTGTTCTTGTAAAAAATTTGATAATTCTTCTGCCATTCTAATTGTTAAAGTAGTAATAAATACTCTTTCATTATTTTTTGTTCGTAATTTTATTTGATTAATAATATCTTCCATTTGATTTTTAGTTGGTTTAATTTCAATTGTTGGATCTAATAAACCTGTGGGACGAATAATTTGTTGAACTGGTACATTAAAAGGCTCAACTTCATTTTTAATTAATGCTAATTCATAATCAGCAGGAGTTGCTGAAGTATAAATAACTTGCTTTAACTTATTAGAAAATTCATTAAAATTTAAAGGACGATTATCCAAAGCACTAGGTAAACGAAAGCCATATTTTACTAATGTTTCTTTTCTGCTACGATCAGTATTATACATTCCTCTAATTTGCGGTAATGTCATATGAGATTCATCAATAATTGTTAAAAAATCATCTGGAAAAAAATCAATTAAAGTATATGGTGCTGAACCCACTTCTCTATTTTCTAAATGACGAGAATAATTTTCAATAACACTACAAATACCAAATTCTTTTAAGGATTCTAGATCATGTTCTGTTCTTTGTTCTAATCTTTGCGCTTCTACTAACATATTATTTTTTCTTAGTTGTGCTAATGTTATTTTTAACTCTTCAGTAATTTTAATAATTGCCTGATCAACACGATTTTTACTAGTAATATAATTTTGCGCAGGAAAAATTGTAATAAAGGGAAAACGCTCTAAAACATTAGCACCTAATGTATCAATACGTGCTATTTCTTCAATTTCATCACCAAATAAACTAATTCTTAAATAAAATTGATCATTTCAAGATGGAGCTAACTTTATTAAATCACCTTTTGCACTAAAACTACCCGGTTCTAATGTAATATCATTACGTACATATCCATTTTTAATTAGTCTTAATAATAAATCTTTTCTATTAATTTTTTGTCCTTTTCTCAATTCAAAAAAGTTATCTTTATATGCTGTTGGTTCTTGTTCACCATAAATTGCTGCTACCGATGCCACAACAATAACATCTTTACTAATAGATAAACCATTTAAAGCACTTAATCTTAACATTTCAATTTCTTGATTTTGTTTAGAATTTTTATCAATATAAGTATCGGTTTTTGGTAAATATGCCTCAGGTTGATAAAAATCAAAATATGAGACAAAATATTCAACGCGATTTTCAGGAAAAAAAGTTTTCAATTCTCCATATAATTGCATAGCTAATGTTTTATTATGTACTAAAATTAAAGTTGGTTTTTGCACTTGCGCAATAACATTGGCCATTGTAAAAGTTTTACCCGTGCCAGTGGCTCCCAATAATACTTGGTATTTAATATTATTTTTAATAGCTACTACTAATTTACTAATTGCTTCGGGTTGATCACCTGTTGGTTTATAAGGTGCTTTTAATTTAAACATAACTTTATATTCCTTTAAAACTTCTATATACAATACCATATTATTTTAAATAAAATAATAATAAAACTTTTATATAATTAAAATTACGGACTTCTCCCCACATGTACTTGTGGAGGGAATAATGAAACTGAATTAATTCAAAAATGCTTTTCAAACTGAACAGCAATGTCTTGCATATATAGCAAATTTGAAAGAAAACAAATGTATTAGGTGTTTTAGTTTTAATTTGAATACTTCTGATTTAAAAAGAATGAGATGTTTAAAATGTAATCAAACATTTAGCATTCTCACAGGCACCATATTTTCAAGGTCACAAACATCTTTAACATCTTGGTTTTATCTTATCTTTAGATGAATAAACACCAAACATGGAATTCCATCAACAGATATTGCAAAAGAATTGGGAGTGACTTTGAAAACTGCTTGAAGAATGACTCATAAAATCAGAACACGTATTGCAAAACAAAAACCTCAATTTATTGTTGAAGGTACAGTGCAAATTGATGAAATGTATCTTTCACATATGGGTTTTAAAAAACAAGGAAGATCCTTGGTGAATAAAACCTTGATTGTTGGCATTTATCAAAAAACAACCAATAATTTAATTGTGAAAGTATTGAAAAACGCAAAGAGTAAAAATCTTTTGCAGTTTGCAAAAAACCACATTTCTTCAAAATGTCTTGTATATACTGATTCTTGAAAAGGATATTGCGATTTTAAATCAGTTTTCACTAAGCATGAAACAGTTAACCATCAAGATGGCTATGTTTCAAAAATTGGTGTAAATACCAACCAAATTGAATCAGTTTGAAAACATATAAGAAGAACATTTAAAACACATATCAAAGTTGCAAAACATCATGTTCATTTATATGCTAAAGAAGATGCATATAAATTCAACAAGATACCTAGTTTTGAAACTGTAATTCTATGTTTGATTTAAAAATGTGGGGAGAAGTCCGTAGATAGGCTTTTCTCAGCATTTATGTGATAAAATTAAAATAGTACATAAAGGGAGAAAAGCCTAAAATTATTATAAAACAATATAAATACTATACTTATTTTTTGATTTTTATAAGTATAAAAAATTATAATAAATTTCTTAAAAAATTTAAAGTTTAGTATCAAATAAATCCAATGTTTAAAATTGAGTTATTATCTTTTATATTTTATTTTACTTAAAATATAGTAAAATTTTAGCCAGATAATTAAAATAATTTTTATATAAAGTAAAGAAACTAAATAAGGGGGGATGATTATGAAAAAAACTATTAACAACAGTAATTCTTTTAACATTTGCAACAACCACAGGAAACTTAAATTCTATTTTAAGCACCGAAATTAAAACTACAAATATTTTAAATAATGAACCAATAAAATATGATGGTGAAGATAAAATTATTACTAACTATGAATTTCAATATGAACTTGCTATATCGTATATATACATTAATAGTAGTACTTTAGATAGTTGATTTAAACTTTTTTCTTTAAATGACCTTGAAAAATTAAGAGAAAAAATATACTATGATACTTCATCTTTTCCTTATCAAGGTAATGGATGAGAAAAGATTAGCATATATGAATTAACTGAAAAGTTAATAAATAATTTTTCGTCTTTAATTAATATACGTGGATATAATACGTATGGAATTATAGTAACTTATCATGAAGCACCTAAGGAATTATTTTTTTTAGCACCACAATTTTCACCAAATAATCACGATAAAAATATAATAGAAAAATATTATAAATTTTTATGACATGATACTTTAAAAATTGCAATAAGTCGATATGAATGACAAAAAATTTTAAATACTAATAAAAATAAAACTGAAATTTTTAATATTATTTCTAGATTTCCCGAATGAGATGCAAGTGGTTGAAAAGGTTATATTTCAAACGAAGATTTATATACTTTATCTGAAAAAATTATTGAGAATTTTAATCAATTAAAACTAAATTCGAAAATAGTAATACAGGATGAAAAGTAGTCACTAACACTACTGGCTCATGAACAGAACTTGAACAATAATAAAATATACTTACAAAAAAATAATGAAAAGAAAGAGATAAAAAATATAATGTTTAAAAAATTTAAAGAAATTTTCAAAAAGAAAAAATGACATTGTGATTATTGTAAAGAAAATTATCCTCTACTTTGTCCAATCAAAGGATTAGAAAAAGATGGAGAAGATTTTGAAAAAAAACCAAAAGATTAATTTTATACTTTAAATAAAAATAGGCAAATGACTATTTTTATTTTTTTCTGTTTATAAATTGATATAAATTAATAAATTCTTTACTAATTTCAATCATCATTTGTGTTGTTAACAAATGATCTTCAGAATGCATAAACAATACTGAAAAAGGTAATTGATAACCTTTACCTTCTTCAACAATGACGCTCATATGTGATTGCAAAGCTTTAGTAATATTATCATTTGCTTCATCAATCATTTTTAATGCTGTTTCAAATTGTGCTTCCTTAGCGAGAGTAATTGCTTCTATTGCTAAAGATTTTGCTTTTCCAGCAGAAGAAATTATTTCAAGTGAAATTTTTTCAAAATCAATATTACTACTTTTCTCTTTTTCTTTAATGCTCATAGTATTATTTTTTAATTTCTAATAAACTCATTGCTAATTCTAACGTTTCTTTACCTTGAACCATCGCATAAACTGCTGCTGGAATAACATTAAGAGCAGCATTTCCAATAATATTAGTAAAATCATTTTTCATATAACTTACTTGTGGTCCTAATAAAACAACATCCCATTTTTCACCTTTAGCAAAAGATGCTTTTGCTTCAGTAGCACCTAATGCTTTCACTTCATAATCTAAATTTAACTCTTTAATATACTCTTTCATATTTGCTTCTAGTCTTAAAGTGCTCATACCAGCTGAACACGTAAGTAATATCTTTATCATCTATTTTACTCCTAATAAACAAAAATCAAATATACATAACTAAGAATATTATACATTGATATTTTTAAATTTGAATTTTAATGGTTTTAAAAAAATATAACTTTTAACTAAAGATTAAAAATATATTACTAATATATATTGTAACTTTGATAACTATTGTGTAAAATTGATAATAATATCTAAAAATAAAGGGACTGATTATATGAAAGGCAAAAAGAAAAAAAACATAACTACATGAGGATTTATTATGTCAGTACTAGGTGCTGCTGTAGGATTAGGAAGTATTTGGGGATTTCCAAATCAGGAAATGTTTAGTAATCTGTGTAACTTACAAAAATAACTATGTTTAATTAATTCTAGTAAATATAATTAAATGACTAGAAAGAGTGAGTTACAGATGGCTAAAAAAGATAACTTTAATAATAATGATCCAATATCAAAAGCAGTAGATTTATTACTAGAAAATACTGAAGATTTAACAACAGTTTTTAAACCTGGCGGTTTATATAAAGAATTAACAAAAAGATTAGTTGAAAAAATGTTGAATTCTGAAATGCAAAATTATTTAGGATATGAAAAAAATCAACATAGTACTACTGAAAATGCTCGTAATGGTACAAGTTCAAAAAAATTAATAACTCAACAAGGTAAAATTGAAATTGATGTACCAAGAGATCGCAATAGTAATTTTACTCCTGTAATAGTTCCTAAAAGGCAAAGAAGATTTGATGGTTTTGATCAACAAGTTCTTTCCTTGTATGCAAAAGGAATGACATTATCTGACATTAGAATGCAGTTGCAAGAGTTATATCATGGTGCTGATATTAGCGAAAGTGTTATTAGTCAAATTACTGATGATGTTATTGATGATGTTAAAGCATGACAAAATCGACCATTAGAAAGTATTTATCCTATTGTTTATTTTGATTGTATAGTAGTTAAAGTACGACAAGATAAACGGATTATTAACAAATCAGTTTATATAGCATTAGGAGTTGATTTAGAAGGCAAAAAAGATGTTTTAGGATTATGAATTAGTGAAAATGAAGGTTCTAAGTTTTGATTATCTAATTTCACAGAAATGAAAAATCGTGGCTTAAATGATATTCTTATTGCTTGTAGTGATAATTTAACAGGCATGTCAGAAGCAATACAATCAGTTTATCCTAAAACAGAACATCAATTATGCATTGTTCATCAAATTAGAAATAGTTTAAAATATGTTTCATACAAACATCGAAAAGGTCTAGTTGCAGATTTAAAACCAATTTATAGTGCATGTAGTGAAGAACAAGCAATGCAAGCTTTAGAATCGTTTGAAAGTAAATGAAATAAACAATATCCTCAAATTACTAAATCTTGATATAAAAATTGAGATAATTTAATGGTTTTTATTAGTTATCCAGTAGAAATCAAAAGAGTGATTTATACTACAAATGCTATTGAATCTGTTAATAGTCAATTACGAAAAATCATCAGAAATAAAAAAGTTTTTCCTAATGATATGGCAGTTTTCAAAATATTTTACTTGGCAATTGAAAATATAACAAAAAAATGAACATTGCCTATTCAAAATTGAAATACAGCAATTGCTCATTTTATGATAAAATTTGAAGACAGAATTAATCTAAATTAGTAACTTTGTAAAACAAAGATACACAGATTATTAAAAAGCCTCCCAAATCAAATGAATAAACATGGTGGTATCTTTTTAATTCCATTCTTTATTGCACTAATTGTCTGTGCTTTACCAATTTTATTAATTGAAATCAATTTAGGTAATAAATATCTTAAAAATAATGTTGAAATTTTTAAAGATTTAGCAAAAACTCCCGGGACTTTCTTTGGATTTTTACAAACTGCAGTTGTTTGAATAATGGGTGTATTTTATAGTGTTCTTGTCGCTTGATCATTATTGGAAATAGTTATGTCTTTTCTTCCTGGTTTAAATCAACAAGGATTTTTCTTAAATAAATTAATTGGTCAAACTTCCAACGATGTACCACAAAGTTTTAGTCAATTGGGTAATATTAGTATTTGAGTTTTAATTAGTTTAATTATGGTTTGAATTATTACTGGTGTTATTTTGTTGGGTGGCGTTGTTAAAGGGATTGATTTAGCAAATAAAATTTTTATTCCTAGTCTATTTATCATGATTTTAATGATGATGATTTACGTTTTAACTTTGCCTGGTGCTCTAGATGGTTTAAAAACAATGTTTAGTTTTAATAGTGAAAAAATATTAACTAGTAGCATTTGAACTGATGCTTTTGGACAAGCCTTCTTTATGCTTTCAACTTGTACAGGTGTTATTATTATTTTTTCAAGTCATGCGCCAATTGGTACTAGTAATACTAATAAAGGTTTAATTATTATGGTTGGTACTGTTATTGTTGCTTTATTAACAACATGTACTGTTTTTGGAGGAATTGGTGCAATTGCATATAATCAGCATAAAACTATTGATGAAGTATTTATTTCGGGTCCAACTTTAATTTTTCAAGTTTTTCCACAAGTTTTTGCAATCATTACTGAGCAAACACATCTTCCATTTTTAAGTCACACTTTAGCTTTCCTTTTCTTTTTATCAGTATTTTTTGCTGGTATATCTTCATTAATAGCAATAGCTGAAGCCGTTGTTAATCCTCTAATTAGTTGTTATGGTATTAAACGTTATCAAGCATTATTAATAATGATTATTAGTAGTTTTATGCTTGGTTTAATATTTTGCTTTAATAATAGTAGTCCTTTAATTGATGGGCTCGCAATATGAGTTACTGGTATTTGACAAATGATTATTGGTATTTGTGAATTAATTGGTGTTATCCTTATTTGGAAATGTTATGATAGTTTAAAAGAATTTAATAATCAATATTCATGAGTTAAATGAAATAAAGGTTTCAAATATTTATGTTTAATCCTTATTCCAACAATTATTTTAATTAACTTGGTCTTTGCTTTATATCAATTAATTAATAATATAATTAGTAATCCTTTTATATTTCTAACTATTGGCTTGACGCTAGCAGCTATTACTGTTTTATTATTTACTTTAATTTTTACTTTCTGAAATAATATTAAAATCTATTTTATAAAAATTAATAATACACTATTTAAACAAAAAACAAAAACTGAAATTATTAAAGTCGACACTGAATAAAAATTAATATAACTGCTAATTTAAATAGATAAGGCTTTTCTCCCTTTATGTACTATTTTAATTTTATCACATAAATGCTGAGAAAAGCCTATCTACGGACTTCTCCCCACATTTTTAAATCAAACATAGAATTACAGTTTCAAAACTAGGTATCTTGTTGAATTTATATGCAGCTTCTTTAGCATATAAATGAACATGATGTTTTGCAACTTTGATATGTGTTTTAAATGTTCTTCTTATATGTTTTCAAACTGATTCAATTTGGTTGGTATTTACACCAATTTTTGAAACATAGCCATCTTGATGGTTAATTGTTTCATGCTTAGTGAAAACTGATTTAAAATCGCAATATCCTTTTCAAGAATCAGTATATACAAGACATTTTGAAGAAATGTGGTTTTTTGCAAACTGCAAAAGATTTTTACTCTTTGCGTTTTTCAATACTTTCACAATTAAATTATTGGTTTTTTTTGATAAATGCCAACAATCAAGGTTTTATTCACCAAGGATCTTCCTTGTTTTTTAAAACCCATATGTGAAAGATACATTTCATCAATTTGCACTGTACCTTCAACAATAAATTGAGGTTTTTGTTTTGCAATACGTGTTCTGATTTTATGAGTCATTCTTCAAGCAGTTTTCAAAGTCACTCCCAATTCTTTTGCAATATCTGTTGATGGAATTCCATGTTTGGTGTTTATTCATCTAAAGATAAGATAAAACCAAGATGTTAAAGATGTTTGTGACCTTGAAAATATGGTGCCTGTGAGAATGCTAAATGTTTGATTACATTTTAAACATCTCATTCTTTTTAAATCAGAAGTATTCAAATTAAAATTAAAACACCTAATACATTTGTTTTCTTTCAAATTTGCTATATATGCAAGACATTGCTGTTCAGTTTGAAAAGCATTGTTGAATTCATTCAGTTTCATTATTCCCTCCACAAGTACATGTGGGGAGAAGTCCGATAGATAATTTTTCATTAAATAGTCATATTAAAATGTCTTATATAATAAAATATGCTATATAAAATCCAAGCACAATAATAATTAAAATGAATTCAATAATAAAATATTTTATTATTTACTCAGTTATAAAATAAGAATACAACAAAGTCATTATTTAATCCAATAATATTATTAATAAAGTTATTTAGGTAACTTTATTTTATTCATTATCAATTTCTTTGTTTTCTATTAAAATAGGCTTTTCTCCCTTTATGTACTATTTTAGTTTTATCACATAAATGCTGAGAAAAGCCTATCTACGGACTTCTCCCCACATTTTTAAATCAAACATAGAATTACAGTTTCAAAACTAGGTATCTTGTTGAATTTATATGCAGCTTCTTTAGCATATAAATGAACATGATGTTTTGCAACTTTGATATGTGTTTTAAATGTTCTTCTTATATGTTTTCAAACTGATTCAATTTGGTTGGTATTTACACCAATTTTTGAAACATAGCCATCTTGATGGTTAATTGTTTCATGCTTAGTGAAAACTGATTTAAAATCGCAATATCCTTTTCAAGAATCAGTATATACAAGACATTTTGAAGAAATGTGGTTTTTTGCAAACTGCAAAAGATTTTTACTCTTTGCGTTTTTCAATACTTTCACAATTAAATTATTGGTTTTTTTTGATAAATGCCAACAATCAAGGTTTTATTCACCAAGGATCTTCCTTGTTTTTTAAAACCCATATGTGAAAGATACATTTCATCAATTTGCACTGTACCTTCAACAATAAATTGAGGTTTTTGTTTTGCAATACGTGTTCTGATTTTATGAGTCATTCTTCAAGCAGTTTTCAAAGTCACTCCCAATTCTTTTGCAATATCTGTTGATGGAATTCCATGTTTGGTGTTTATTCATCTAAAGATAATATAAAACCAAGATGTTAAAGATGTTTGTGACCTTGAAAATATGGTGCCTGTGAGAATGCTAAATGTTTGATTACATTTTAAACATCTCATTCTTTTTAAATCAGAAGTATTCAAATTAAAATTAAAACACCTAATACATTTGTTTTCTTTCAAATTTGCTATATATGCAAGACATTGCTGTTCAGTTTGAAAAGCATTGTTGAATTCATTCAGTTTCATTATTCCCTCCACAAGTACATGTGGGGAGAAGTCCGTAAAATAATATTATTAGTAACTTCTTCATTATCAATTTCAATAATATTTTTTTTATCTAATTTATAATATTTATTAATAATACGTTGTATTTGTTTAATCTTATTTTCAGATCTATTAATATATGATTTATTAAACGTATATTTATTATATCTCAAATCTATTATTGCAGTCTTTACCTCATTTTTCATTTGTTGATATAAATTACCATTTTTAAAAACATAATTTATATCATTTTTATTCAATAAAAAATATTTTATTTCTTTTTCAATTGCATTATTAACTGCATATACTCTAGAACTACTATCAATTGAAGTAACTACACAAACTATAATAACTCCTATAATAATAACTATTATAGGCAAACCTATAATCATAAACATTAAATCATTATTATTCATTTCAGTATTATACATTTTTTAATTCACTTTCAATCTTTAATTTTTACTTTTCTCTTTTAATTTATTTTTTATTCTTTTTCAAGATTTAAACTATGGATATTGTTTATTATATATAACCATATAATCAATTAAAGTACTAATAATATTTAAAAAATTGTCAATATAATTATCACTACTAAACACATACAAAATAAAATTACTCAAATATCATTTTTTACTCCTTATATTAATAATATTTTAATTTATATATATTCTATATTTTTTAAAAAAATAATTAAAAATTACTAATAGTTCACATCATAATAATATTTATTAAAATGGTTAGTAAGTAGTAACAAACACCCCTATATATGATATTATTTTTATACAATCACTCAACCAATAAATTTAAAATAGAAAAGTTAGGAGTTTAAAATTATGAAAGATTTTAAAAATATTAAAATTAAACAAATTAAAAATAGTAATAATAATAAAATTGGTATCTTATTAGGTACTCTAATTTTATTGTTATTAATAACTTTTAGTTTATTACGACTACTACCAATTGGTAAATTTTTAGACGACTTTATATTTTCTTTTTTATTTGGATGAAGCAAATATTTAATTTATATATTATTATATATATCTTTAATTCCACTTTGTTTTAATTATTATTTTAAATTTAAAGCTTCATTTGTTTGAGCAATAATTACTACTATTATATGCTGCGTTTGAACAATTGAAACTATTACTATTATTAGTCGTTATGATAATATTTGATTTAATAATAAATTTCATATTAATTTAATTAATGATTATTATCAATCTTGATGAAATTCAACTATTTTTAATAACTATCACGGATTTTTCAAATCACCTATTTCCTTTAATAATTGAACTATTGATAGTTTCTTTCCTTCTTATCTTGTTGGTGGATTAATTGGTAATACTATACTAGAATTTTTAGGTTACACAACTTTTTTTGTTAATTTTATATTAAATATATTAATGATTATTATTTGTTTTAGTTGATTATTTTTTAACCGTCCCTTAATTTTATTTATCACTATTTCAAATCATATCAAAGAAACAATTTTAGATTTTAAAGTTAAGCGAAAAGAACAAAAAATTAATAAATTAGAAAAAGCAAAAGAAAAACAAAAAAAACTTACTTTGGCACAAAATAATACTATCAAAATCAATAATCTAAAAAAAGAACTAAAAATAAATAAACAACAAGCAAAAAACAATAATAAGCAATCTAAATTAGAAACTAAACAATTTACAAAAGAAAATTTAGCAAACAATAAAGTAAAAAACGAAAAAATAAACTTTGATATAGAAACCAATAAGGAATTATTACAAGAAAATAACAAAATTAATAATCAAAAATTAGAAAATAATGAAACAAAAATTAAAGAGCAAAACAAAATTATTAATCAAAATGAAAAACAAAATAACAATCAAGAAAAAACAAAATTTTTTCTTCCTGAACAAACTATAATTAATCAAAAATATATTTTACCAACATTAAAATTAACTAAAAAATCAGATAATCTAATAAAAAAGCAAGAAGAAAATGAAAAATATGCTTTAGAAAATAAAGAAAAAATTAATCAGTTATTTAAAGAATTTTCTGTTCAAGGAAAAGTAAATGATTTTACTATTGGTACAACAGTAACAAAATACGAGGTTTCAATCACTTCAGGAATGAAAATTAACAAAATTACTAACTTAGAAGAAGAACTAAAACTAGTTTTAGCAAATAATAATATTAGAATCGAAGCACCAATAGCTGGTAAATCAATGATTGGAATTGAAGTTAGTAATAAAAATATTGTTCCAATTAATATGCAAGAACAATTTGAAAATATAAGCGAAAAATATAAAAATAAAAAATTATTAATTAGTATTGGTAGAAATACTACTGGTGATTACATCTTTCATTCATTAAAAGAAATGCCCCACTTATTAATTGCTGGTAATACTGGTTCAGGAAAATCCGTTTTTATTAATGATTTACTAATTTCTTTGCTCTTACAATACAAACCTCATGAAATAAAAATAATATTAATCGATCCTAAATGAGTAGAATTAGCAATTTATAATGATATCCCACATTTAATTATTCCAGTAATTAATGAAGCAAACAAAACACCAGCAGCATTACAAGTAGTAATTTTAGAAATGATGCGTCGATACCAACTATTTTCAAAAAATGGAAATCGTGATATTGAAAGTTATAATAAAAAAATAAGTCAAGAAATTGATAAATTACCTTATTATATTATTGTTATTGATGAATTAGCAGATTTAATGGTACAAGCAAGCAAGTTGAAGAAGGAATCATGCTAATTACACAAATGGGTCGAGCGGCAGGAATTCATTTAGTAATAGCAACACAAAGACCATCAGTAGATGTAATTACTGGCGTAATTAAAAATAATATTCCAGCAAGAATTGCTTTTAAGGAAATGTTTAGTAATCTGTGTAACTTACAAAAATAACTATGTTTAATTAATTCTAGTAAATATAATTAAATGACTAGAAAGAGTGAGTTACAGATGGCTAAAAAAGATAACTTTAATAATAATGATCCAATATCAAAAGCAGTAGATTTATTACTAGAAAATACTGAAGATTTAACAACAGTTTTTAAACCTGGCGGTTTATATAAAGAATTAACAAAAAGATTAGTTGAAAAAATGTTGAATTCTGAAATGCAAAATTATTTAGGATATGAAAAAAATCAACATACTACTACTGAAAATGATCGTAATGGTACAAGTTCAAAAAAATTAATAACTCAACAAGGTAAAATTGAAATTGATGTACCAAGAGATCGCAATAGTAATTTTACTCCTGTAATAGTTCCTAAAAGGCAAAGAAGATTTGATGGAAATGTTTAGTAATCTGTGTAACTTACAAAAATAACTATGTTTAATTAATTCTAGTAAATATAATTAAATGACTAGAAATAGTGAGTTACAGATGGCTAAAAAAGATAACTTTAATAATAATGATCCAATATCAAAAGCAGTAGATTTATTACTAGAAAATACTGAAGATTTAACAACAGTTTTTAAACCTGGCGGTTTATATAAAGAATTAACAAAAAGATTAGTTGAAAAAATGTTGAATTCTGAAATGCAAAATTATTTAGGATATGAAAAAAATCAACATACTACTACTGAAAATGATCGTAATGGTACAAGTTCAAAAAAATTAATAACTCAACAAGGTAAAATTGAAATTGATGTACCAAGAGATCGCAATAGTAATTTTACTCCTGTAATAGTTCCTAAAAGGCAAAGAAGATTTGATGGTTTTGATCAACAAGTTCTTTCCTTGTATGCAAAAGGAATGACATTATCTGACATTAGAATGCAGTTGCAAGAGTTATATCATGGTGCTGATATTAGTGAAAGTGTTATTAGTCAAATTACTGATGATGTTATTGATGATGTTAAAGCATGACAAAATCGACCATTAGAAAGTATTTATCCTATTGTTTATTTTGATTGTATAGTAGTTAAAGTACGACAAGATAAACGGATTATTAACAAATCATTTTATATAGCATTAGGAGTTGATTTAGAAGGCAAAAAAGATGTTTTAGGATTATGAATTAGTGAAAATGAAGGTTCTAAGTTTTGATTATCTAATTTCACAGAAATGAAAAATCGTGGCTTAAATGATATTCTTATTGCTTGTAGTGATAATTTAACAGGCATGTCAGAAGCAATACAATCAGTTTATCCTAAAACAGAACATCAATTATGCATTGTTCATCAAATTAGAAATAGTTTAAAATATGTTTCATACAAACATCGAAAAGGTCTAGTTGCAGATTTAAAACCAATTTATAGTGCATGTAGTGAAGAACAAGCAATGCAAGCTTTAGAATCGTTTGAAAGTAAATGAAATAAACAATATCCTCAAATTACTAAATCTTGATATAAAAATTGAAATAATTTAATGGTTTTTATTAGTTATCCAGTAGAAATCAAAAGAGTGATTTATACTACAAATGCTATTGAATCTGTTAATAGTCAATTACGAAAAATCATCAGAAATAAAAAAGTTTTTCCTAATGATATGGCAGTTTTCAAAATATTTTACTTGGCAATTGAAAATATAACAAAAAAATGAACATTGCCTATTCAAAATTGAAATACAGCAATTGCTCATTTTATGATAAAATTTGAAGACAGAATTAATCTAAATTAGTAACTTTGTAAACAAAGATACACAGATTATTAAAAATCCTCTCTTTGCCTTTTAGGAACTATTACAGGAGTAAAATTACTATTGCGATCTCTTGGTACATCAATTTCAATTTTACCTTGTTGAGTTATTAATTTTTTTGAACTTGTACCATTACGAGCATTTTCAGTAGTAGTATGTTGATTTTTTTCATATCCTAAATAATTTTGCATTTCAGAATTCAACATTTTTTCAACTAATCTTTTTGTTAATTCTTTATATAAACCGCCATGTTTAAAAACTGTTGTTAAATCTTCAGTATTTTCTAGTAATAAATCTACTGCTTTTGATATTGGATCATTATTATTAAAGTTATCTTTTTTAGCGATCTGTAACTCACTCTTTCTAGTCATTTAATTATATTTACTAGAATTAATTAAACATAGTTATTTTTGTAAGTTACACAGATTACTAAACATTTCCAATACTAGCACCAATAGCAATTAGAGCAATAATGGTAGTAATAATTCATAAACTAATTCATAAACGATTATTTATTAATTTAATTCATCAATGATTACTACTATTATTATAGTCAGTATGAATATTATTAAGAATCTCATTTACAACCTTTGGCGATAAATTATGTTTCATAATTATTCCATTCTTTTTTAATTCTTAATATAGTTTATAACTAATTTTTTTTTATAAAAAATAGAAAAAGACTAACTATAGATGTAATAATCTAGGCTTTTCTCCCTTTATGTAATATTTTAATTTTATCACATAAATGCTGAGAAAAGCCTATCTACGGACTTCTCCCCACATTTTTAAATCAAACATAGAATTACATTTTCAAAACTAGGTATCTTGTTGAATTTATATGCAGCTTCTTTAGCATATAAATGAACATGATGTTTTGCAACTTTGATATGTGTTTTAAATGTTCTTCTTATATGTTTTCAAACTGATTCAATTTGGTTGGTATTTACACCAATTTTTGAAACATAGCCATCTTGATGGTTAACTGTTTAATGCTTAGTGAAAACTGATTTAAAATCGCAATATCCTTTTCAAGAATCAGTATATACAAGACATTTTGAAGAAATGTGGTTTTTTGCAAACTGCAAAAGATTTTTACTATTTGCGTTTTTCAATACTTTCACAATTAAATTACGGACTTCTCCCCACATGTACTTGCGGAGAGAAGTCCGATAATATATTTAGAAGTCTAAAAACCTATTATTATAAAAATAATGACATTATAACATATATATTATTAGTTTTTTTCTAAAAAATCATTAATTTCAGTAATATTAACAGGTGCATTTTGTGGAGGTTTACCTGCATTACCACCATGCATATATTTTGCAAGAACTGCTACCATAAAAACTTTAGGATCGATTCGAACTATTTTTGTTTTAAAAAAATTATATTCTAATAATGACATTGTTGTCATCATCATTTTATATTCATTACCTGAATACAAACCTTTCACATTTCAAACATTACCACCACGTAAATAATTATTTCGATAAATATCATTACGGATTTGCTCTAATTCATTAGAAATAATAAAGACACTCATCAACATATATTTTGGATAAACTCTATTCATAACAAAAGCTGCTACATAAATATAAACAAGCGTTGACATAAAATAAGGTCTAACTAAAAAATTATCAACAAGACTAGTTTTCTGTAAAAAAGTTCCATCAAGAATTAAAACAATAACAACAATAATAATATTAGTATTTCTAATAATAGTAGCAATTGAATATTTACGTTTCATAGAAATATAAGTACTAATAAAATCCATACCACCACTAGATCCACCAGTTTTAAATAAAATACCAATACCAGCACCATAAATTAATCCACCTAAAGCAGCAAAAATAAAAGTACGTGGTAAAACTAAGTGCCAATAATCTGTAGTACCTTTTAATGGCTCATTACCTAAAACTTGAAAATTTTTAAGAACATCAATTGATGTTAACAAAAAGTTAATTCCGTTTTGAAATAACAAATAAATAATAGTATAAAGAGTAAAACGAAATCCAACCTTGAATAATCCTCAAATAATGATAGGACCATTAATAAGAAAATATACTGGATAAAATCAAAATGCTTGGGTTGTTTCTTGTTCAGTAATACTGCCATTATAAGATAAGGCAATAAATTTAGCTATTAATTGTGCAAAAGCTGATAAACCATTAGTATATAAACCAGCACGATTAATAAAATAAAAAAAGGAAACAGTTGTTAAAAAAGCACTAATAAAAATTAATAATAAATTTTTGGAAGTTATTTTTCAATTAAAGTTTTTTCATGAAGAATGGATCTCTTGCTTAACACCAATATTTTTAAAAGTAAAGGCATCAACAATTAACGGTGGCTCTTTATCTTTATTTTTTGCTTCTGAATTATTGGACATATTAAACTCCTTTTTAACTATTAAATTGAAGTATTGTTGGAACATAATTACTATCATCATAAGGCGAAGGTAAAGACATGTCAATTAATGAATCTTGAAAAATAATCACAAAATTAACTTTAAGTTCTAATTTATTAGGACCAGAACTTGTAACTTTTTGACCATCAATTCCTTTGATATTAATATTAACAGAATTAACATGAGGATTATTATTTAATGCTAAACTTATTCCTTCTTGAACTAAAGTTTTAGTTTTTTGAGAAAAATCAGCATATGTTTTATCAATATCAGGTTTAGTTTTTTCATCAACACTAATTGGTACTATTTGTTCTGATAATTTAGTAACATCACTAACACAACTATAAACTATGTAATCGCTTTGTGTATAAGAACATTTTATATTAAAAGTTTTTTTTATGTATTGTTCAACTTTAAAACTTTTATCATTATTTACTACTCCAACTTGATAAGTAATATTAATACTAATTCTACCAGTTGAAGCATCAACATCTCAAGTTCTTGATTTTGTTAATTCATCTATTTTACCATTATCAATCGTAAAATAATAACATTTAGTACCCACTTCTAATTGACTATCAAATCAAGTTGGTTCTTTAATATTTGCTTTATCTAAAATTAATTTGGCAAGTGATTGTGCAAGACTGTTTTCTAATGCTTCATTTTTAATAACTTGTTCTTTTTCAGGTCTTTGACCATCAATAGGAACATCCACTGGTTTTTTAATACCAACTTTTGACAAAGTTGCTTCTCAACCATTATAATTACCATTACCATTAGTAATTGCTTTTAAAATACTATCTTGTTGTTGATCATAACAAGCTAAAACTGGCGTTACTATTCCACTACCAAAAGCAATAGTACCCATTAATGTTAAAATTTTTTTCATAATTATAATCATTCCTTAATTTATAAAATATCATATATAAATTGTAACTTATTTTTATTATTTTGCTATACACTATCTTCAAAATCTTTATAATTAATATTAGTTTATATTAAAGGAATTGATAATATGTTTAAAATTTTATATACACTAGTTACTATTTCACTAGTCACTTTTACTAATTTAAGCCAAGTGAAAATAAATAATTATCATCATAAAGAAATAAAATCAGAAAATACTATCCTAAACGAACAAAGTTTAACCTTAGCTTTTGAAAGTGGAAATTTTTATAATTGAAATGAAAATGATTCAACTAATTCTATTGCTGGTATTTTTACAAATTCACAAGCACAATCTTATTTATTAAATAAGGATGGCACATATAATAATTTAGACTTACAAATTAGTAATTTTATTAGATTTGATGATAACTTAGGAATTGCTACTTTAAATAATTTTCATAAAAGTGATGATATTAATTTTATTAATAATTCATTTTTAATGACTAAAAATGGTATTAGTGATGATGCTACTGCCATTGAAACTCCAAATCATACTTTTACTAACTTTGGTAATAATATCGTTAGTACCGATATTGGTGCTGACTTAATTAATACAGACGGAAAAGTAACTAACTTAGTTACTCCCTATCATTATGGAAAAGGTAAAACTAGTTTTACTACTATAAATGCTACTTTTGGCGTTTTTGTTGGTGGTGATCAAAATTCTTATATTCTAAAAGTTGATGGTAATATCAAACCAATTAATATTAATGTTCCTAATCCAATACTATTAAATTCTTTTGTTGCCATTAATGATAATGGTGGCATTATTCGTGATGTTAATGGGCAATTATTTTATTTAACAATAGATGATAATGGTAATGCTACAACAAAACCATTAATTATTAATAAGGAACCACTGTTTAGTACTACTACTGTTTTTTTTAGCAAGACTGGTAACAATCAAGGAATTTTAAACGTAAATCTCAAAAATAGCTCCAAATTTTTTGGACAACCTTATCATTTAAGCATTACTGATAGTAATGATATTAAACTTACAAAAATTAATGAACATTATATGAATAATTTCATTTTACTTCATGATGGTTTAGGTGTTTTTATTGATGAACAAGAAATTGGCTATTTTGTAAATGAATTAGGTACTTTTACTAAAATTGGTTATTGTGCCAATTTCCAAAGAATAAATGATAATCTTGGTTTTATTAATAATAATACAAGTAAATTATTACTAAGTGATAGTAAAAATAACAATTGAAGTCGAATTAATAATATTAAATTTACTAAAACTAAAGATGAACAATTGACTAATTTTATTAATTCATATATTTATAAAGATAAACTCACTGCAGTTAATCGTACTAATAATTGAATTAGTAATAATAGTTTAATTTTAAATGTAACTAATGATGAGCTAAAAGATATTACTATTAATGATAATCAACCATTATTACCAAATATTAATAATAATATTACGACTATTATTAATAGTAATTCTGAAATTAATATTAAATTTGAAGATGAAATAATAACTTACCATGTATTAATATATAATCAAAATATTTTGCCAACACTAGATAATAGTACTAATACTAATATTAAATATGTTGGAATAGTAAATAATAATTTATATGATATTAATAGCACTAATACTAATGACGGTTTTACAATTAATTTTAACTATGATAATACTATCCAATTTGTAAATATTATTACTATTGATAGTACTACTATGAATAAAATGAATTTATGAACATTAAAACCAAAAACTACTTTTAAATTAAATGCCAAAAGCAATAATAATGTATATCTACTACAAACTGTTAATTGAAATAATATTAGCAACTGACAATATTTTACTATTTATCATGGTAATAATTTACCTATTGTTGAATTTTGAACTACTGATACTGGTATAAAATTATGAAATGCTGCTTTAAAACTTAATTATACTTCTAAGGAGCTAGAAAATATGAATGCAAAAGAAATTAATAATCTAAGAAATTTATCAGTTAATTGAACAATTAATGAAGCGCGTGGTAATACTTTAGGTTATATTATTTCTGGTTTTCTTGGTATTGGTTTCATTTTAACTATTATTGCTATTATTTATGATTGATACTTAAAACAACAATTTAAAAAAAAGCAATCTAACACAAAGACAAATTTGAATTAATACAAAATAACTGTTCTTTTATTTTTTTGGAATTAGGTTTATCATTTTCTAAGCTATTTACTGCTTCAACATTAACTGATAAACTTAGTTCATTAGATTTCCGTCTTTCACTTTGTTCTTCTCTTATTTTTCTAACTCAAGGATTAAATGAATTAGCAAAACCTAAAAAATCAGTTTGTTTTACAAAACAATTATTTGGAACATAATATCCTTTTGTTTTTATATAAAACAAAAAAGGTTCTAGAAATTTTTTTCATAAAAAAATTCCATCATTAAAAGGTTCATAAACAGCAAAATAAGAAATAGTCTGTTTATCTACTTTTATTCCATTGGGAAATGTAAAATCAGTTAATAATTGTTGATTAGGCAAAAAAAATGTATAAAAATTTTCATTAAAATCTTTAGAATAAAGATTAACAAGGGAAATGTTTAGTAATCTGTGTAACTTACAAAAATAACTATGTTTAATTAATTCTAGTAAATATAATTAAATGACTAGAAAGAGTGAGTTACAGATGGCTAAAAAAGATAACTTTAATAATAATGATCCAATATCAAAAGCAGTAGATTTATTACTAGAAAATACTGAAGATTTAACAACAGTTTTTAAACCTGGCGGTTTATATAAAGAATTAACAAAAAGATTAGTTGAAAAAATGTTGAATTCTGAAATGCAAAATTATTTAGGATATGAAAAAAATCAACATAATACTACTGAAAATGCTCGTAATGGTACAATTTCAAAAAAATTAATAACTCAACAAGGTAAAATTGAAATTGATGTACCAAGAGATCGCAATAGTAATTTTACTCCTGTAATAGTTCCTAAAAGGCAAAGAAGATTTGATGGTTTTGATCAACAAGTTCTTTCCTTGTATGCAAAAGGAATGACATTATCTGACATTAGAATGCAGTTGCAAGAGTTATATCATGGTGCTGATATTAGTGAAAGTGTTATTAGTCAAATTACTGATGATGTTATTGATGATGTTAAAGCATGACAAAATCGACCATTAGAAAGTATTTATCCTATTGTTTATTTTGATTGTATAGTAGTTAAAGTACGACAAGATAAACGGATTATTAACAAATCAGTTTATATAGCATTAGGAGTTGATTTAGAAGGCAAAAAAGATGTTTTAGGATTATGAATTAGTGAAAATGAATGTTCTAAGTTTTGATTATCTAATTTCACAGAAATGAAAAATCGTGGCTTAAATGATATTCTTATTGCTTGTAGTGATAATTTAACAGGCATGTCAGAAGCAATACAATCAGTTTATCCTAAAACAGAACATCAATTATGCATTGTTCATCAAATTAGAAATAGTTTAAAATATGTTTCATACAAACATCGAAAAGGTCTAGTTGCAGATTTAAAACCAATTTATAGTGCATGTAGTGAAGAACAAGCAATGCAAGCTTTAGAATCGTTTGAAAGTAAATGAAATAAACAATATCCTCAAATTACTAAATCTTGATATAAAAATTGAGATAATTTAATGGTTTTTATTAGTTATCCAGTAGAAATCAAAAGAGTGATTTATACTACAAATGCTATTGAATCTGTTAATAGTCAATTACGAAAAATCATCAGAAATAAAAAAGTTCTTCCTAATGATATGGCAGTTTTCAAAATATTTTACTTGGCAATTGAAAATATAACAAAAAAATGAACATTGCCTATTCAAAATTGAAATACAGCAATTGCTCATTTTATGATAAAATTTGAAGACAGAATTAATCTAAATTAGTAACTTTGTAAAACAAAGATACACAGATTATTAAAAAGCCTCAATTTATGGTTTTTATTAGTTATCCAGTAGAAATCAAAAGAGTGATTTATACTACAAATGCTATTGAATCTGTTAATAGTCAATTACGAAAAATCATCAGAAATAAAAAAGTTTTTCCTAATGATATGGCAGTTTTCAAAATATTTTACTTGGCAATTGAAAATATAACAAAAAAATGAACATTGCCTATTCAAAATTGAAATACAGCAATTGCTCATTTTATGATAAAATTTGAAGACAGAATTAATCTAAATTAGTAACTTTGTAAAACAAAGATACACAGATTATTAAAAAGCCTCTAGTCATTAAATAATACAACAAAATTTTCATTCTCTCATGTTTTAACTTTTGCTTTTTCTAAAATAAAAGTCGCCAAACTATTGGCTACAAACTGATCTTCAAAACTATAACCTAAAAAAATAAATGTATAATTTTGATTTACTGCATCTTCTATTATTTTTTTAAATGATTCTGTAAAATTTTCAATAATTCAATTCTCAATAAAACTTTTATAAGTATCTATAAATTCTATTTTTTTTACCTTTTTTATTCAAATTATTAACTTTATGTTCACTTGTTTCATTTGATTTTTAATTAATTCCAGTTATTGAACAATGAATTGCATATACTTTATCATTTAATTCTTCAATACTATTAATTCAATTTTTTATATATTGTTTAGGATTTTCTAATTTATTTCAAGCAAAAATATTATCATAATTTGTAGTAATTATTTTATCAAAATTATTATTTATTAATTCTAAAATTTCTTTTTTTCACTATCAATTTCCTTTTTTTCTATATCAAGTTTACTCCTATATTCTTCTATAAAAAAAGCACTTGCACTGTCTTTTTTCTCTTTTGTATCTAATAAACTCTTTAAATTATCCAAAACTCTTGAAAGATCAAAGTTATTTTGAACCATACTCTTCAAATTCTTAAGTTCTTTTTTATAATAATCATCTAAATCTTGAAATTCATTCTCTATTTTTTCAATAATAGAAATTGCTAAATTGTAAAGGTAAGTGCAACTAAATTATTTTTCTATCCAAATATTCTATCGGTGAAAGATAATTTAGTATTTTTCTTGGTCTTTGGTTTAAAGACAATATAAATTTATGAACTTCATTTTTACAAGTTTTTGAAAAATTAAATTTTTTAGGAAATTTTTCTCTAATTAAACCATTAGTATTTTCATTAGTACCTCTTTGTCAAGGTGAATATGGATTTGCAAAATAAATTTTCACATCTAAATTTTTTTCAAGTTGTTGTCAATTTGAAAATTCTTTACCACGATCAAAAGTAATGGTTTTAACAATATTTTTAGGAAGAATTGATAAATAATGGCTAATATTTTTGTTAATAACTTTAGTAGTTCTGTTTTTAACTAATATTGCTAAAGTAAATCGTGATACTCTTTCAACTAAAGTTATTAAACATTTTTTACTTTTGCCTCGTGATGATACTATAGTATCTCCTTCTCAATGACCAAGTGTTATACGATCATTAATATTAAGATCTCTTTCTTTAATTGATTTGCTATTGAATTTGCCACGATTTTCTTGAGATTTGCGTTTTTTGCCTTTTCTTCTTAAATTTTTACTAGTAACTTGATCAAGCAATCCAGAATAAATTCAATTGTAAATTGTTTTAAAACTAATAACTCATTGTTTATGAAAATTTTTAATTCTGCCATAAATTTGTTCAGGTGATCAGCCTAATAATAGTTTTTGTTGCACATATTTTACTAAATCTTTATTTTTAAACTTATGAAAAAAAATATGTGATTGTTTTCTATTTTCAGCTTTATTTTGTGCAATCAATGAAAAATAATTACTATTATCTTGATTTCTATTAATTTATCGAATAATAGTACTAATATTTCGATTAAGATTTTTAGCTATTTCACTAATTTTAACTTTAAATTTCAATTGATTCTCAATATAAATTCTTTCATCTACGCCAAGATGTTTATAACTCATATAAAAACTCCTTACTTTTTTTATAAAATAAATTTAGCATTATGAAATTTTTATATGAGAATTTTTTTGCAATTTTATTTACTTGCACTTACAAGTATAATTCAGCAATTAATAATTCTTTTCATAAAGGAAAACCAAAATTTGCAGAAAAACCTGCTCCTAAAAATAATATTGTTTTCTTTTCAATTATTTTTGAACTAATAAACTTAATGTTTTCTTCTACATTTTTGTCTAAACAATCTTTTGAATCTGCCATTTAATTTTGCATCTTTCTATTATAGATTAATTTAAATTTAACATAAAAAAGTAGTTATTACTACCTTTTTAATTAAACAACATAATTAACATTTTTCACTGATTTATCGCTTTCAATAATTTTTTTAGCATATGCTAATTTAATGGCTACCATTTTCGTAATTCCTTGATTTTGCATAGTTGTCCCATATAATACATCACAATTTTCCATTGTGCCTGGACGATGAGTAACAATAATAAATTGCGTATATTGTGAAAAACTACGAACATATCTAGCAAAACGTTCTAAATTAGCTGGATCCAATGGCGCTTCAACCTCATCTAATATTGTCAATGGCAATGGCTTGACTTTTAAAATAGCAAATAATACTGCTAATGCAACTAATGATTTTTCACCACCTGATAATAAGTTTAAATTACTAATTCTTTTACCAGGAGGATTAGCAAGCACTTCCACACCTGTATTTAAAATATCATCAGGTGATGTATATCGTAAACTACAAGTTCCTCCACCAAATAAAGTTTGAAATGTTTCGGGCAATACCATATTAATATCTTTTATTGTTTCATCAAATTGCGTTACCATAACATTATCCATTTCATCAATAGCTGTTAACAACGATTGTGATGCTAATTGCAATTCATCATGTTTAGTTTTTAAACGTAAATAACGTTCATTTTCATTTTCAAATTCTTCAATAGCATTAATATTTACAAATCCTAAATCTTCAATCTCACTACGTAATTGTTGTACCAAATTACGTGCTTGTTGTTCATCTGCTAATGGTTCACTATAATGTTCTCTAGCATATTCATAAGTTAAATTATAAGTTTCAACTAAACGTCTTAAATGTTGTTCTACTTTTGACTCCATTTTTACTTGCTCAAGTTTTTGATTATTTAATTTATCACTAGTCATAAAATGTTCTTGATTTAAACTATATAATTCATTTTCTAAAGTTTGCATTTGTTCTAATAATTGATGTTTCTGTTTACGAATTAATTGTAATTGACTTTTTATTGTCGCTTGATCATATTTAGAATTTTCATATTGAATAAAAATATCATTTAATTGATTTGTAGTATCAATATCTAATTTTTTACCAGTCAATGTTTGATATTGAGTAGTTAATAATTGTGATTGATTAGTGATATCACTAATTTCACTAATCAATTTATTTATTGTTAAAGTAATTGTCAACTTTTGACCTTGATAATTATTTAATTCGCTTTCAATACTTGTTCTTTGGACATTTATATTAACTAATTGTTGTTCTAATGATTTAATTTCTTCTTTTAATTCAGAAACTATTAACTTTTCTTTAAAAACATTAATACTATTTTGATGTTGATAACCTCCAACAATAGCACCTCCAGCTTTAATTAATTGACCATCTAAAGTTACACATTGATATTTAGCAGCAATTAATTGTGAAATAACTCTTGCGCTTTCTAAGTCTTCACAAATAATAGTACGACCTAAAAGAAAATTAATAATCGGCTGAATTCTATTATCAACTGCTATAACTAAATGATGAGCAAAACTTAAATAACCCGATTTGCTATTAACAATAATTTCATCTTCTTTAGTCGCTGTTCGAACTTGAATTGAATTTAAAGGTAAAAAAGTGGCAATTCCCGCTTTATTTTGTTTTAAAAATTCAACAGCCTTGGTTGCATCTTTGTTAGTCGCCGTAACAATGTTTTTTAAAGTATTACCCAATACTTTAACAATCGCTTCACTATAAAGATCGGGCACCGAAATTAAATCACTCACTACTCCAATGATGCCATATAGTTTATCTTTATTATTTAAAATTGTTTGAACACCCAAATATTTTTGATTTTGTCGTTGTTGATAATTAATTACCGATTCTAATTGTGCTTTTTTTTCGCCTAAACCACGATGAATATTATTTTGTCCTAAAATTAAATCTTGATGTTGAACATTTAGTTCTTCAAATAAATTATTAATTTTATCAAAATTTTCTTGTTCTTTTTTTTGTAAAAAAGTTTTTTGTTCAATAATAGTAAGCAAAGTTTCAATTTCATTTTTTAATTTTTCAACTTCTGTTTGATCTTTTATTTCACTTTGTTTTGTTTTCATTAATGATTTTTGTTGTTCTAAAACTTGCAATAAACTATTAACATTAGATAAATTCATTTCTAAACTATTAATGTTTTTATCTAAATCATAACTTTTGTTTTTTAAAAATTTTAATTGTTGTTCATTCTTACTAATATTTAAATTAAGTTGTTGTTGTAAAATTTCATTATCATTTATACTGACTGTTGTAAGTTTTAATTGATTATGATATGTCTCCAAATCTTTAACAATAATAGTAATTTCATATTTTTTTAAATTATCACGTAATTCAACATAAGTTTTAGCTTTCTGTGCTTGTTTTGCTAATGGTTCAATTTTTCTACTTATTTCACTAATAATATCATTAACTCGAACTAAATTTTCATTAGTACGCTCTAATTTACGTAATGACTCTTCTTTCCTCTTTTTGTATTTTGAAACACCCGCAGCCTCTTCAAATAAAGTTCTTCTTTCTTCTGGTTTAGAATCAGCAAATTTTGAAACATTACCTTGACTAATAATTGCAAGTGAACCTTTAGCTAAACCTGTACCCATAATAATTTCTTGTACATCTTTTAAACGAACACGAGCTTTATTAATGTAATATTCATTTTCTGAACTATTACGAAAAGTTTTTCTAGTAATTTGTACTTCATTAAAATCAACTTTAAATATTTTATTAGTATTATCAAAAACTAAAGTAACTTGAGCACTATTTAATGGCTGTTTACCTTTAGCACCATTAAAAATTATATCTTCACTATTTTCACCACGTAATGATTTAACTGATTGTTCACCTAAAACTCAACGAATAGCATCATTAATATTAGACTTTCCAGAACCATTAGGACCAACAATACCTACAATATTAGTATCAAATTCTATTGTTAAAGGCTCTGCAAATGACTTAAAACCATATGCTTCAATTCTTTTTAAGAATGCCATCTTACCTCACCTATTTTAAAATATATATTTATATTTTACCATGAATCAGTTTAATATTTATTGCTAAGATTTAGCAAAAATATTACGGGAGATTGTCAAAAATCCGGAATAAATTATGGCTTTTCTCCCTTTATGTACTACTTTAATTTTATCACATAAATGCTGAGAAAAGCCTATCTACGGACTTCTCCCCACATTTTTAAATCAAACATAGAATTACAGTTTCAAAACTAGGTATCTTGTTGAATTTATATGCAGCTTCTTTAGCATATAAATGAACATGATGTTTTGCAACTTTGATATGTGTTTTAAATGTTCTTCTTATATGTTTTCAAACTGATTCAATTTGGTTGGTATTTACACCAATTTTTGAAACATAGCCATCTTGATGGTTAACTGTTTCATGCTTAGTGAAAACTGATTTAAAATCGCAATATCCTTTTCAAGAATCAGTATATACAAGACATTTTGAAGAAATGTGGTTTTTTGCAAACTGCAAAAGATTTTTACTCTTTGCGTTTTTCAATACTTTCACAATTAAATTATTGGTTGTTTTTTGATAAATGCCAACAATCAAGGTTTTATTCACCAAGGATCTTCCTTGTTTTTTAAAACCCATATGTGAAAGATACATTTCATCAATTTGCACTGTACCTTCAACAATAAATTGAGGTTTTTGTTTTGCAATACTTGTTCTGATTTTATGAGTCATTCTTCAAGCAGTTTTCAAAGTCACTCCCAATTCTTTTGCAATATCTGTTGATGGAATTCCATGTTTGGTGTTTATTCATCTAAAGATAAGATAAAACCAAGATGTTAAAGATGTTTGTGACCTTGAAAATATGGTGCCTGTGAGAATGCTAAATGTTTGATTACATTTTAAACATCTCATTCTTTTTAAATCAGAAGTATTCAAATTAAAACTAAAACACCTAATACATTTGTTTTCTTTCAAATTTGCTATATATGCAAGACATTGCTGTTCAGTTTGAAAAGCATTTTTGAATTCATTCAGTTTCATTATTCCCTCCACAAGTACATGTGGGGAGAAGTCCGTTTTTTATTTTAAAATAAGTAAAATTATGTTTTTAAATTTATTTGATTACATTTAAAAATAACCATTTTTATATAAATAAAAATACTATATGTTCTATTAACAATCATTTCTTTTAAAACATGTCAAATATTTGTTTCAGTAAAACAACCTATATTTCATTTTGCACCTTGATTAACAATACCTTTTTTATTATTTTTAAAATATTGTTTTTTTAACTTTTTATGATTATCTAATTTCACAGAAATGAAAAATCGTGGCTTAAATGATATTCTTATTGCTTGTAGTGATAATTTAACAGGCATGTCAGAAGCAATACAATCAGTTTATCCTAAAACAGAACATCAATTATGCATTGTTCATCAAATTAGAAATAGTTTAAAATATGTTTCATACAAACATCGAAAAGGTCTAGTTGCAGATTTAAAACCAATTTATAGTGCATGTAGTGAAGAACAAGCAATGCAAGCTTTAGAATCGTTTGAAAGTAAATGAAATAAACAATATCCTCAAATTACTAAATCTTGATATAAAAATTGAGATAATTTAATGGTTTTTATTAGTTATCCAGTAGAAATCAAAAGAGTGATTTATACTACAAATGCTATTGAATCTGTTAATAGTAAATTACGAAAAATCATCAGAAATAAAAAAGGAAATGTTTAGTAATCTGTGTAACTTACAAAAATAACTATGTTTAATTAATTCTAGTAAATATAATTAAATGACTAGAAAGAGTGAGTTACAGATGGCTAAAAAAGATAACTTTAATAATAATGATCCAATATCAAAAGCAGTAGATTTATTACTAGAAAATACTGAAGATTTAACAACAGTTTTTAAACCTGGCGGTTTATATAAAGAATTAACAAAAAGATTAGTTGAAAAAATGTTGAATTCTGAAATGCAAAATTATTTAGGATATGAAAAAAATCAACATAGGAGGCTTTTTAATAATCTGTGTATCTTTGTTTTACAAAGTTACTAATTTAGATTAATTCTGTCTTCAAATTTTATCATAAAATGAGCAATTGCTGTATTTCAATTTTGAATAGGCAATGTTCATTTTTTTGTTATATTTTCAATTGTCAAGTAAAATATTTTGAAAACTGCCATATCATTAGGAAAAACTTTTGGCTTTTCTCCCTTTATGTACTATTTTAATTTTATCACATAAATGCTGAGAAAAGCCTATCTACGGACTTCTCCCCACATTTTTAAATCAAACATAGAATTACAGTTTCAAAACTAGGTATCTTGTTGAATTTATATGCAGCTTCTTTAGCATATAAATGAACATGATGTTTTGCAACTTTGATATGTGTTTTAAATGTTCTTCTTATATGTTTTCAAACTGATTCAATTTGGTTGGTATTTACACCAATTTTTGAAACATAGCCATCTTGATGGTTAACTGTTTCATGCTTAGTGAAAACTGATTTAAAATCGCAATATCCTTTTCAAGAATCAGTATATACAAGACATTTTGAAGAAATGTGGTTTTTTGCAAACTGCAAAAGATTTTTACTCTTTGCGTTTTTCAATACTTTCACAATTAAATTATTGGTTGTTTTTTGATAAATGCCAATAATCAAGGTTTTATTCACCAAGGATCTTCCTTGTTTTTTAAAACCCATATGTGAAAGATACATTTCATCAATTTGCACTGTACCTTCAACAATAAATTGAGGTTTTTGTTTTGCAATACGTGTTCTGATTTTATGAGTCATTCTTCAAGCAGTTTTCAAAGTCACTCCCAATTCTTTTGCAATATCTGTTGATGGAATTCCATGTTTGGTGTTTATTCATCTAAAGATAAGATAAAACCAAGATGTTAAAGATGTTTGTGACCTTGAAAATATGGTGCCTGTGAGAATGCTAAATGTTTGATTACATTTTAAACATCTCATTCTTTTTAAATCAGAAGTATTCAAATTAAAATTAAAACACCTAATACATTTGTTTTCTTTCAAATTTGCTATATATGCAAGACATTGCTGTTCAGTTTGAAAAGCATTGTTGAATTCATTCAGTTTCATTATTCCCTCCACAAGTACATGTGGGGAGAAGTCCGAAACTTTTTTATTTCTGATGATTTTTCGTAATTGACTATTAACAGATTCAATAGCATTTGTAGTATAAATCACTCTTTTGATTTCTACTGGATAACTAATAAAAACCATTAAATTATCTCAATTTTTATATCAAGATTTAGTAATTTGAGGATATTGTTTATTTCATTTACTTTCAAACGATTCTAAAGCTTGCATTGCTTGTTCTTCACTACATGCACTATAAATTGGTTTTAAATCTGCAACTAGACCTTTTCGATGTTTGTATGAAACATATTTTAAACTATTTCTAATTTGATGAACAATGCATAATTGATGTTCTGTTTTAGGATAAACTGATTGTATTGCTTCTGACATGCCTGTTAAATTATCACTACAAGCAATAAGAATATCATTTAAGCCACGATTTTTCATTTCTGTGAAATTAGATAATCAAAACTTAGAACCTTCATTTTCACTAATTCATAATCCTAAAACATCTTTTTTGCCTTCTAAATCAACTCCTAATGCTATATAAACTGATTTGTTAATAATCCGTTTATCTTGTCGTACTTTAACTACTATACAATCAAAATAAACAATAGGATAAATACTTTCTAATGGTCGATTTTGTCATGCTTTAACATCATCAATAACATCATCAGTAATTTGACTAATAACACTTTCACTAATATCAGCACCATGATATAACTCTTGCAACTGCATTCTAATGTCAGATAATGTCATTCCTTTTGCATACAAGGAAAGAACTTGTTGATCAAAACCATCAAATCTTCTTTGCCTTTTAGGAACTATTACAGGAGTAAAATTACTATTGCGATCTCTTGGTACATCAATTTCAATTTTACCTTGTTGAGTTATTAATTTTTTTGAACTTGTACCATTACGAGCATTTTCAGTAGTAGTATGTTGATTTTTTTCATATCCTAAATAATTTTGCATTTCAGAATTCAACATTTTTTCAACTAATCTTTTTGTTAATTCTTTATATAAACCGCCAGGTTTAAAAACTGTTGTTAAATCTTCAGTATTTTCTAGTAATAAATCTACTGCTTTTGATATTGGATCATTATTATTAAAGTTATCTTTTTTAGCGATCTGTAACTCACTCTTTCTAGTCATTTAATTATATTTACTAGAATTAATTAAACATAGTTATTTTTGTAAGTTACACAGATTACTAAACATTTCCAAATATTAATTTATTTGATAAATATAATGAAAATATTTCCTATATTAATTTAGAAATTTAATTTGAAAAATAATTTTTAGGATAAATACCATCTCATTTTATATCATTATCTCCTGCTTTTTTAACAGAAAAATATAAATTAATCCCCCCCTTCAAATTCATATTTTCATATAGTTGTATTTCCTCATACTGCTATATGGTCATGATTTAAAAAATAAGTCAGATTATTTGTTTTATTTTGTGCTAGTGAACCAATTATTAAACCAGTTACTCCACTTATTGCACCAGTTAGTGCTAATGCTAATGTTATTTTACTTAAATTTGTTTTTATTCATGTTTTCATATTTTGAGACTTCCATTTCTTTTTCACTTCAATATTTTTTGATTTCTTTTAAATAAGTTTCTGTTGGTTCAAACCTAATAATATTATAAGGTTTTACTTTTATTATTTTATTATTTTTTTTATTTCTTCTATTTTTTGGTTGAACCTTAACGATTTTAAAATTTGCAATTTCTTTTATATTTACTGATTTTTCTTGTTTATTTTGATATTTAATTTCTTCAAAAATAGCATCAAAAACTAATTCTACATGTTCTAAATAAAAATTAGTTTTTTCAGATACTAATTTCATTAACTCTTTTTTCTCCATAAACTCTCCTTTTTTCATTGATTTTACTTATAAATTGTACTATTTTTGATTATTTTTACAAGTATGCTTTTAAATGCAAAATAACGCCTAAATTAAAGGCGTTTATTTTATGAGACCTATACTATTAATGATATTAAACTTGTTTATTATATAGCAAATGTTAAGATACTTTTTGGGCGAATAACAAAAATGCGGAATAAATTATTCAATACTGTCTTTATTATTATTTAGATGAGAATAAATTAAGACTTTTGTTATGTAATTGTAAATTAATAATACTACTTAGTAAAAATAATTACAACTAAAATACAAATTATGAAATTTATAAATATTTAATTAACATCAATATACAACAAAAATTCTTATTAAATTTTAATTGCTAAATTGTAAAGGTAAGTGCAACTAAATTATTTTTCTATCCAAATATTCTATCGGTGAAAGATAATTTAGTATTTTTCTTGGTCTTTGGTTTAAAGACAATATAAATTTATGAACTTCATTTTTACAAGTTTTTGAAAAATTAAATTTTTTAGGAAATTTTTCTCTAATTAAACCATTAGTATTTTCATTAGTACCTCTTTGTCAAGGTGAATATGGATTTGCAAAATAAATTTTCACATCTAAATTTTTTTCAAGTTGTTGTCAATTTGAAAATTCTTTACCACGATCAAAAGTAATGGTTTTAACAATATTTTTAGGAAGAATTGATAAATAATGGCTAATATTTTTGTTAATAACTTTAGTAGTTCTGTTTTTAACTAATATTGCTAAAGTAAATCGTGATACTCTTTCAACTAAAGTTATTAAACATTTTTTACTTTTGCCTCGTGATGATACTATAGTATCTCCTTCTCAATGACCAAGTGTTATACGATCATTAATATTAAGATCTCTTTCTTTAATTGATTTGCTATTGAATTTGCCACGATTTTCTTGAGATTTGCGTTTTTTGCCTTTTCTTCTTAAATTTTTACTAGTAACTTGATCAAGCAATCCAGAATAAATTCAATTGTAAATTGTTTTAAAACTAATAACTCATTGTTTATGAAAATTTTTAATTCTGCCATAAATTTGTTCAGGTGATCAGCCTAATAATAGTTTTTGTTGCACATATTTTACTAAATCTTTATTTTTAAACTTATGAAAAAAAATATGTGATTGTTTTCTATTTTCAGCTTTATTTTGTGCAATCAATGAAAAATAATTACTATTATC
Source organism: Spiroplasma endosymbiont of Apeira syringaria (assembly GCF_964020205.1). Lineage (NCBI taxonomy): Bacteria > Bacillati > Mycoplasmatota > Mollicutes > Entomoplasmatales > Spiroplasmataceae > Spiroplasma > Spiroplasma endosymbiont of Apeira syringaria. Next base: position 238,767 of record NZ_OZ026543.1, on the reverse strand, counting down.
TTGATTTCTATTAATTTCTCGAATAATAGTACTAATATTTCGATTAAGATTTTTAGCTATTTCACTAATTTTAACTTTAAATTTCAATTGATTCTCAATATAAATTCTTTCATCTACGCCAAGATGTTTATAACTCATATAAAAACTCCTTACTTTTTTTATAAAATAAATTTAGCATTATGAAATTTTTATATGAGAATTTTTTTGCAATTTTATTTACTTGCACTTACAAGTATAATTCAGCAATTTAATAAGTTTTTATATTCTGTAATTAACATAAAAATATCTAAATTTTATGTTTTTAAATTTATTCTATTACATTTAGAAATAACCATTTTTATATAAATAAAAATAATATATGTTCTATTAGAAATCATTTCTTTTAAAACATGTCAAATATTTGTTTCAGTAAAACTGGAATGGCAACCCTTTTTAGGACTATTTTTTGGTAGACATTTGTTTTTGATAATTAACTGGAGTTAAGTAGTTTAAAGTGCTGTGAATTCTTATGTTGTTATATCAATTGATGTAATCAAATAATTCTAATTTTAATTGGATTAATGATGTAAAATTTTTATCATTAATAAATTCGGTTTTGAAAGTTTTAAAGGTTGCTTCAGCAACAGCGTTATCATAAGGACAACCTTTTTTGCTTAAAGAGCGATTAATATTGAATGCTAGTAAAAGTTTATCAATAATTTTATTATTAAATTCATTACCGCGATCACTATGAAATATTTGAATATCTTTTAAACAGCGATTTGAGTGCATAAATGCTTGATATACTAATGATGCATCTTTTTTAGTACCTACACTATGTCCAATTATTTCGCGGTTAAATAGGTCAATTAATAAACAAATATAGTTTCACTTACCATTTACTTGAACATAAGTTAAATCACTAACAATAACTTCATTTTTAACTCTATTATTAAATTTTCTATTAACAAGATTGGTTATTTGACTATCATTGACTTTATTATGATAATTTTTGAATGATAATTTAGTGTATTTTGATATTAAATTATGTTTATTCATAATTTCTTTAATTTTTCGTCTTGATAAATAAATTTCTTGGTTTTCTAGAATGACTTTTAATCTTCTAGTACCATAAACTTCTTTATTTTCTTTAAAAGCACTAATAACAGCTTCATCATAAATATTATTTTTGATTTTATTTTCTTTTTTCTTTAAATTAAAATAATATGTTGATTTAGAGATTTTTAAAAAATGACACATTGTGCGAATTTTATATTTAACTTTATTTTTGACAATAATCTCTACTTTCTGCCTATTATTAGTGCTGCTTGCTTTAAAATATCATTTTCCATTCTTAATTGTTTTAATTCTTTTCTTAATTTAATTAATTCATTTTCTTCAACAGAACGATTATCTTTAGTTTTAAAACTACCTGAATTAGTAAATTGCTTAATTCAATTGTAAGTAGCTGCTCTTGTAACATTATATTCTTTAGCAAGGCAAGATACTGATTTGCCACTTTGATATAAAGCTACTATTTGTTTTTTAAATTCATCGGTATATGAGTTAATATTGGCCATAATTATAGTTCCTTTCTTTGTTCACTTGTCTACGTAATTAGTGTCCAATAAAGTGTAACCCATCCAACTAAAAATTGTAAAAAATGTTCTATGAGATTATTAATATTTTGTACTGGTAAAAAGAAAAATGGAAAATTAATTAATAAAAGAGCAGTTTGTAAAATAAGAGTATCAAAAACAGAAATTGGCGCAGAAAAAACAGCTAAATTTATTCAAAAATATGGTCATTTATATTTTGAAAACTTTAACCAAGCAAATTTAATATTTTGTGGCGATAGTGCAAAATGAATTAGAAAAACTGCTACAATTTTAAATGCTAAATTTATTTTAGATAAATTCCATGCTTTTCATGTTTTATTTCTTGGTATAATGGCAGGAAGAAGAAAAAATCAAATTGCTAAATTACACTATCAAAATGCAATAAATTTATTTTCCAAAGGTCAATATTATGAATTAATTGATTTTTTGCAATCATTAACCTTACAATATAAAAAATTAAAAGTTGGTTATTTTATTAATGCCAAAGATGGTGTATTAAACCAAGCACTAGTTGAAAATATTGGTTGCTTTACTGAAACTAATATTAAACAAATTTTAAAAAAAATGATTGGTGATAGAACCTATAACATTGATATGTATACAAAAATGGTTAATTTTAAATGCTATCAAATAAATACAGCCATCCAGTTATTATAAATTAAAATTAAAATTTTAAAAAAACCAAAAAATAAAATAAAACTTATTAAAGATGCTTTAATAAGAATTTTTGAGTTATAAAAGTAAGTATTATTATTGACTAATATTTTTCAAGTGTTAAGATTAACATACAATTGCATATTGAAGTCTAAATTATTCTCGTCTAACTTTATAATTTTAAGACAAATTTGAATATTATTGACAACATCGGTACGCTCCCAATAAAGTTAAGGGCTCATTTGTTGATTCTTTTTTTGGTAGTAAGGAATTTTTATTAACAACATTATTATCCGTTTTATTACTATCAATATTAATAATGTTACTTGTGAAAAGTAATGATGCTAAAATACTTATTGTAAATATACTTAATATTTTTTTCATAATTTTGCCCTCCTAAGAAATAGAATGACAAAATGGTTTAATATTTGATTTAACTTCATCATAAATTGAATCGGTATTTATTTTTTCATATATAGGTTGTTCTTCTACTTTTTTTGTAATATTTGATAGTTTAATTTCATTAATTTATTCCGTCGTTACTTTCATATTATTTTCACTTGTTTTATTTCTTGGTGGTAATTGTGGAGGAACATTATTACCAACTGAACTCAATGAAGTTGTTTCATCTTTTACATTTTCATAAATAAATTTTTCAAAAATAGCTTTTTCTTTTATTTCTTCATAAATATGATCATCTTGATTAAAATATAAAGGATTATCAATTGAACTATTTTGATAATTTAATAACATTTTAATAGTATTAAATAAAAAAATATTATCTTCTTTTAGTTTTTTCATCTCTTCTTCTATATGAAGAATTTCTTTTCTTATTTTTTGTAATTCTTTATTTTTCTTTTTAAAGTACTTTTTAAGATACTTATTATAAAATTTTCTTATAAACTTTAACATTTTCTTTCTCCTTCTTATAAAAAAATAAAAAAATTTTAAAACAATCATGCTTTTTTTATTTTTTTATTATTTCTTAATTTCTTTTTTAATTCCAAAATGATTTTATTAGTTCTGGTGTTATTACTATTTTTATATATTTACTTAAACTTATTTTTTAAAATTCTTTCAAAAAATAAAAATTTCTTATAATAAAGGTATGTCAAAATTTTTAATGTCCGTATTTATTTAGTTATTTAAAATTTAATTATTATAAAAGTTTAATTATAACTAAAAATAAAAAAATCATTACTTTTACCATCCTATAAAATCACACCAGTAATTATAATAATTGTATATTAAATACAATAAAAATAAAACTATAAATATGAATTTATTTTCTAAAATATAATAGAATTTTTTTAAAATTTTTTAAACAGAGTTATTAAAATAAATCTATTATTAAAAAGGGATTTTTATATTATCCATGTGGTTCAAATGTCGGATGAGGTACAATTTCTACTTTAGAATTAATAATATTTTTATTTCAAGGAATTATTTTATAAAATACATAAGCACAAATAAAATCAGCTGATTTACTTAAACACGAAATCATAATTACCATTTTAATACTTAAGTCAGTTCACTGCAATAAAGCAAAAGTAATAAAAATATCAATAAATCAAATTAAAAATAGATCAGCAATACTAATAATTAAAGTATAGCCACCAGCATAAAGAAAACTAAATAATGGTTGCATCATATTAATGAAAAAATAAGTTACTGCTGAAAAAGCCATATATCAAACTGCAAGTTTCATAGCATTATTAGATAAATTTGGAAATAATACTTTTGGAACTCAAAAAGCACTACCCAAAATAATTAAAGCAATAACAGTTGAAATAGCAAAACTCAATTTTAATATCTTCTTAGCATTTTCTTTAGCCAGTACTAGTTCTCCTAAACCTAACTTGCTACCAACAGCATAGCCAACTAAAGCATTATATCCCCTAAAAGTAGAATAAAAAATAGCAACAACACTACCAACAATTTGCACAGCGGCAACAACTTCAGTATCACCAAAATGAGAATATAAAGCTGTTAACATTACTACTGAAACACCAAATAATACTTGACTAGCAAATAAAGGAATAAAAGTAATAATATATTTTTTATGTAAATCTTTTGTAAATTTAAAAATATTTCAATTAGGGTCATAAATTGGTTTTTTATAAATTAAATAACCTAACAATATAAAACATTCTACTGCTCTTGAAATAATTAAACTTATTGCTAATCCTTTAATGCCTAATTGTGGTCCCCCACTATATGGTAATGATAAAATACAAACTAAAAATGTATTTAAGAGTAATGAACAAATAGAAGTTATCAATGGTGTTTTAACGTTACCACATGTATTCATAGTAATTGACATAATAAAAGCAAAACCTAATAATGGGTAATTTCAAGCAATTAATTTACTATATTCTTCAGCAATACCAATAGCATTTTGATGAGAATTATCTTCAGCACCAAGAATTATTCCCATAATTTGTTTACTAAATAATTCTAATATTACAACAAAAAATATTGAAAAAATTAAAGTATAAAATAATTTTATATTAGTAGTTTCTTGAATTTTCTTCTTATCTTTAATACCTAAATATTGAGCAGTAAAAATATTACCAGTAGCAACAATAGCAAAAAAGATATATCAAACCATATCATAAATATTACTTGATGATGCAACTCCGGCAATAGCATCATCATTTCCAAATTGACCAACCACAAAATTATTCATTAAGTTTATTAATGTTTCAATTAAAGATTGTGCACAAATTGGAATCATAAATAATAATGCCATTTTATAAAAGCTTAAATTATCTTTGTTTAACATTTTCATATCATCTCACCCAATTTAAAATTTAATATAATAAAAAAATATATTAATGTTATTATTTAATATTTTGTTATATTTTTAACGAATAATTGCTTGAAATTTTTTCTTTAATATTTCTTGAATATTACTTATTTGTCCACTTACTTTTGTTTCATCTAATTGTTCTTCTTGACTATTAAATTTCAAATTAAAAGTTAATGAGTGTTGATGTTGTGATTTTAATTTTTCATCATTATAAAAATCTACCAAAGATATTTGTTCTAAAAAATCAATATTTGCAAACATTATAGCATTTTTTACATCAGAAAATTGAATATCGCTATTAACAATAATTGATATATCACGACTTAAAGTATTAAATTTTGATCAAAGCTTAAATTTAGAAACTACTTTTTGTTGTTCTTCTATGATTTTAACTAACTTACTACAATTAATTTCTGCTAAGAATATTTTTTCAACATTCATTATTTTTTCAGTTTGTGGATGCAGTGCGCCAATAGTAGCAATATGTTCTTGCTCATAAAAAATATCTGCGCTTAAATACGGATGCATTAAAGAATTATTATTATTTTTATAAACAATAGAGTTAAATAAATTTGGCATAACTTTTGCTAAAAAACCATCTAAAAAACCTTTAATAAAATAATAAGTACTATTAGTAATTTTATTAGCATTAATTTTTGGTCAAAAATTATCCATAATCATAAAATCTAAATGATGATTATCATCAGTTTCATCACCTGTATAAACAGTTTCATCAGTAAAAATTTTTAATTGTGTTTCTTTACGTGCATAATTATATTGACAAATTCTTAATAAACTATCTGTCAAACTAAAACGCATAACTTCTCTTGTTAATGTCAACGGTGCTTCTAATTTTACAGGTATTTTATATTTAAAAAAATTAAAATCATTTAATCTCTGCATACTTGTTAAACTATATGTTTTTACTTGATTAAAACCATAACTTGTTAAATGTTGTCTTCATTTCATCATTAAATTTTCCAATGCTGTTGGTGACTTAAATGATACATTAAATTGTGGTTTAATAACTGGTAATTTATCATATCCAAATACTCTGGCAACTTCTTCACTAAAATCATTAGCGTTATTTAAATCACTACGATGATTAGGAACTGTTACTTTTAAAATTTCTTGATTTTTTGCATCAATTTCAATTTGACAACCAATAATAGTCAAATAATTAATTATTTCATTAACCTCAAATTTTGTACCTAAAATTTTATTAATAAAATTAAAATTAAAATTAATCACTTTTGTTTTAACTTGATAAGGAATATCATTACTAAAACCGGTAATTTCATATTTAACTTGCAATTGTCCTAAAATAAACAAATAACGTTGTAAAGCAATTAAATAATAGTCAGGAACAACTGGTCTTGTTAAACGTTCTAATAATGTATTAATAAGAGCACCATGTCGTTTTGCTTGTTTACTCATTAAGGTAACATCAGGATTAATTGAAAATATAAAAACTTCTTTGGAACTTGGTTTAACTTCATATTCAATATTATGACTAACTCCTAAAACACTAAAAGCCAAATATTTATCGTGTAATAAAATATCGCCCTCTTTAATTTGCAAATTACCTTCTGGGTATGATTTAGGCGAAATATTTAAAGATGGTTTTTTTAAAACATCAGCACTAAAAGTAATTAAGGGTTGACCCAATTCTAACATTACTAAATGAATAATATCTTCTGATAAAGTTTTGGGTACAATATTTGCAAGTTGTAGTGTTCTTCTAATTCAAATTGGTGTTATTACAGATTTATCATCAAATTCAATCTTTAATGTTGCTAAAGCTTGAATTTTACCATTAAGAACGCTAACTTGACTTTTATTATCAAATTTTCCTATACTACTAACTTCCATGTTTTTTAAAGGAATTTTAAAATACCCGCTTAATTCTCTAGCAATACTATAAATCCCCAAACAATCACTACGATTTACTGTTAAATCAATAAAAAAAATTGTATCATCTAAATTTAAATATTGTAACGGATTAATATTACCAATCATTGCATCATCTGGTAAATTAATAATACCACTTAATTCTTCTTTATTCTGAACAATACCGCTTAATCCTAATTCTGTTAATGAACAAAGCATTCCTGAAGAAACAACATCTTGAATTGTTCTTTCAACAATAGTAAGACCATTACCTAAAACACTTCCTATCCTTGCTACAACAACTTTAATACCAATAACTACATTTGGTGCACCACAAACTATAGTTAACATTTCAGTACCTACTGTTACTTCACAAATATTTAATTTATTCGATTTAGGATGTTTGGTAATTTTAGTAATTTGACCAACAACTAAGTTTGTATTACTAAACATTAAATTTTTTACTTGATCAACCTCAAAACCTAAACTATTTAAAGCATCAACGATTTCATAATCTTTAATGCTATTAATATTCAATCACTGCGAAATGATTTTACGTGAAACTATCATTTTATTTTATACTCCTTTTAATTTTTAAAATTGTTTTAAGAATCGAAAATCATTATTATAAAATAATCTGATATCGTCAATGCCATATTTAATCATAGTAATTCTTTCAATGCCTACACCAAAGGCAAAACCTGCTGTTGTTTCATCTAAACCAGCAGCAATAAAAACATTTGGATGAATCATACCAGCACCCAAAACTTCAATTCAACCAGTATACTTACATAATGAACAACCTTCTGTATTACATTTTTGGCAACTTACATCTACTTCAACTGAAGGCTCCGTAAATGGGAAATAACTAGGACGTAATCTTGTTTTAGTTTCCATACCAAAAAATTGCTGACAAAAATAATTTAATGTTCATTTTAAATTTGCAAAAGTAATGTTAGAACCAACTAAAAACCCATCAACTTGCATAAATTGATGAGAATGAGTAACATCATCATCATCTTTTCGATAAACATTTCCTAAACTAATAATAGCCGTGGTTTCTTTTGAATTTTTATCTTGCTCGCTAAGAATGCGTGCAGTCATATTTGTAGCGTGTGTTCTTAATAATCAACGATTAAGTTTGTCATTATTATTTTCAAGATAAAAAGTATCTTGCATATCTCTTGCTGGATGATCAAATGGTAAATTTAAGCGATTAAAATTATATTCTTCATTTTCTACTTCATTACCACTAATGATTTGATAACCCAAATTTTTAAAAATTTCAGATATTTCGGTAACAGTTTTTAATAGAGGATTGATGTGACCAATATTAAAATCAATACCCGGTAGTGTTAAATCAATTTCTGAAGATTTAAGACGCTTATTAATGTTATCTTTCTCAATTTCATTAAATTTTTTTATTATATATTCATTAATTTCTTTTTTTAATTTATTAGCTGCTTGACCAATTTCAATTCTAAAATTATGAGGAAACTTTTCTAAAGATTTTAATATATTATTAATATCCGAATTTTTACCTAAATATTGTGATTTTAAAACTTGCAATTTATGTAAATCAGCAACTTCATCAATATTATTAAATGCTTGCTGTCTAATAATTTCTAATCTTTTTTTTAAATCGTTAACCGCTAACATTCTATTCCTCCATTAATTTGTTAATATGTATAATTAAATTTTTATAATTCAAAATAAGTATAATTTATTTTAATATATTACTAGATATATTACTAGTAAATAAGCAATACGTTACTATTGCTATACTTGTTGCTAAATTTAATGATTCAACATTAAAAGAAGTTGGAATAAAAATATTACTATTAATTTTATCTTTATACTTTTTATTAATGCCTTGTCCTTCATTGCCAAATAAAAAAGCATTCTTTTGCTTAAAGGTAATTTCAGATAAATTAGTACTATTATCTTCATGTAGAAATGTACCATAAATCATATAATTTGCATTTTTTACTTTTAATAAAAATTGATCAAAATTTTCATAATACACATTAGTATAAAAAATAGCTCCTTGACTTGCACTAATTACTTTGTGATTATATAAATCAACGCTTTCATTCGATAAATATACTTCAGAAATATTAAAAGCAGTAACACTGCGTAAAATATTTCCTAAATTACCTGGATCTTGAATTGTATCAATTAGAATAATATGAGAAGAATAAAAATAATTTAAAGGTTTAACAATATTACAAACGCCAATTATTGGTTGTGGTGTTTTTTGTTGTGAAATTTTTTTAATAATCATACTATTTACAACAATAACTTCAATATTATTACAATCTTTTAATAAATTTGCATATTTGTCTAAATACTTCTCATCAACATATACTGCAAGTAATCTTTTTTTTAATAATGCAATACTAATTAAATGTTCTCCTTCAATTAAAAACTTTTTTTTAACATTGCGATGTTTTCTTTCATGTAATAAAACTAATTCTTGAATTATTGGATTTTTAAGTGAGGTTATTTGTTTCATCCATAACTCCTTGTTTTAATATTTTTTGACAATCTTGAAAATCTGGACAATATTGAGCAACAAAATTTCAAAATTTTTTTTTATGATGAGCATGAATTATATGCGTTAACTCATGAATTATAACATAATCAATTACAGCATAATCAAAATGAATTAATTTATAATTAAGTGTAATGATTTTAGTATTTGGTTGACAAACACCTCATTTATTTAACATCGAACGAATTTTTAGTACTGAAAACTCAATATTCATAATTTCTGATCAATATTGTAAACGACTCATAAAAATATTTTTTGACTCTTCTTTTAAAAATTTTTGAATTTTAATTAATATTTGCTTATCATCTTGAATATTTGTGCATACTACCAAATTATTAAATTCAAAATAAATAATGGTTTTTTTTGAATGATACTTAGTAATTAATTTATATTTTTTACTTAAAAAATAAAGATAACTGTCATTATTATTAATAACAATATTAGGTTTTAATATAGTTTTCTTTTTTAAAATTTTAGGTAAACTTTTTAAAATGAAATCTTCAATTAATTTTTCTTGCATAAAAAATGGAGCACTAATAATAATTTTATCAATGCGCACTTTTAAATACATATGTTTTTGTTGTTTATATGTAATAATGTACTCTCATTTTGTATTATTATAATTGAAAATTTTAACATTAGTCATTTTAATCTCCTAAATAAAACGATCACTTATTTCCATTAATAATTTTGTGATTGTCGTAAATGATTTATTTCATTTTTATAAATATAACAAGAAATAATGTCTTCACTATTAAAGTTACATTTTTTACCAATTGTAAAATAAATATTTAATAATTCAAAAAAATCATTACTTGATTTTGATTTAAAAAAAGTTGTAACAAAAGCAAATAAATCAATGAATGCAAGATTAAGATCTTGATAATTTGTTTTTTCTGAAAAACTAAAATTTTGAAAATCAATATTAAGGCTATTACCGATACTAAGAATAAAATGAAGACTATCAATATATTCTTCAAGCATTACTGATTTTTCACTACTTGGTTTTGAACTTCAATATTTAAAACATCTTTGTTCATTTGCAAATTCACCTAATTCAACTAAAAGTGCTAAAAATCTAGAATTTAATGTTTTAATATCGCTAACACCGCGATTAATAATTATTTTTTTATCTAACTCATTTTGAAGTTGGATAATTGTTGAAAATTGTTTTGAATTTAACATAATTAACTCACTTTCTTTTTTTAATTATTAATTAAGATTTCATTATTTTTTTATCTTTTAAATTTAATTTTTTATAAAATTTTGTAATTAATGATTTTTTATCTTTGTAAATAGGATTAATTTTTGTTCCTTTTTCTAAATAAAAAGGAGATAAAGTTTTTATAATAAAAATATATGTTAAAACTAGTAATGAAATACCAACAACAGACATAAATGTAAAACGTAAAATTGGTAACCACACTGAAGTGTCTAATACTTTTTTACCAAAACTTGCTGTATAACCGGCATTTCCAATAAATAAGTAATTAGTACCAAAGGAAGTATTAAAAATAAAAACACAACCAAATAAAGTTAAATATAATATACTTTTTTTGATATATATTTTGTCATATTCAATATGACCATATAAATATAAAAGTAAATAAGAAAAAAGAATAATAATATGAATAAAATAATAATTTCAATAAAGAAAATGCTGTGGACCAAAAACTCATTTTGTTTTATCTGGTAATAAAAATGCCAAAATAACAAGACCAATTAAAGGAAAAGTAATATTAAATAAACTTTTATTAGGAATAATTAATAATATACCACTAGTAATATTTAATACCGAACATAATTGAAAAGGAAAATAATCATACCATTGATAATTATCTCCATTCAATCCATGAACAATATAAAAACTAATATATAAAAGTATTTGAAAAATACCTAAACTATATTTAAAACTATAGCACTTACTTAAATTAGCATAAAACCTTTTAAAAATAAATAAACTAATTATCAAGAATAATGATATAGATAAGCCAATTCAATAATACATACCAAATAAAGGATTAATAACTGCTTGTGGATTACCATCAAAAAATCCAAGAAAAACAAATTGCATAATGGCCCCCCTCTTTTTTAAATTTCTTTCTTATTTTTATACTAAGAAGCGAATTTATTTTTTAATTTTACCATTAAATATATTATAAAACAAAGTTTGTGATAAAAAAATATTCTTTGAAATTTATATTAAATACATTTCCAAAACTTATCATAATTTTATAAATTAAAAACACTTGAAATAAATTAAATTTATTATAAGTGTTTTTAATTTATATAAAATTTGCAATTAATTATTTTGCTAAAGCAGATTTTGATGCCAAAACTAATTTCTCAAATTCTTCTGGTTGATTAATTGATAACTCAGACAATATTTTACGATTAAGATTAATATTAGATTTATTTAAGCCATCAATAAAACGTGAATATGATAAATCATAATTACGAACAGCTGCATTAATTCTTTGAATTCATAACTTTCGAAACTCACGTTTACAATTTTTACGATCACGATAAGCATATGCTAATGAGTTCATTACTTGTTCATTTGCTGTACGATATAAACTATGTTTTGCTCCATAATATCCTTTTGCTGCTTTTAGTATTTTTTTACGACGATGATTAGTTGTATAACTGCCTTTAACTCTAGCCATTTATTTTGTCACCTTCCTAAATTAAATCTTTTAAACGCTTATAGTCAGAAGCAGATACTTCACTTCACCCACGTAATTGACGTTTTTGTTTTGTTGTTTTATTTTGAGCTAAGTGAGAAACAAAAGCACCACTACGCATTCATTTACCACTTCCTGTTACTTTAATTCTTTTTTTTAAAGCTTTTTTTGTTTTCATTTTTGGCATATTTTACCTCCTATTGTTAATTTTCTTGATTTTTCTTTTTTGGAAAAAGATAAATAGTTTGTATATTTTTTTCTTTTTTATCAAAGTTTTTATCATAAATACAAATATCTTCTAATTCTTTATAAAATTTTGTAATTACTTCAAATCCTGCTTCAGGATTATGTAATTCACGACCACGATATTTTAATGTAACTTTTACTTTGTTACCATTACTTAGAAATTTACGAGCCTTATTTGCCTTTGTTTTAATGTCATTGTTATCAATAACAACACTTAGTCGAATTTCTTTTTCTTCAACAATTGTTAATTTTTGTGCTTTTTTAACTTCTTTTTCCTTTTTTTGTTGTTCAAAACGATATGTATCAAATTTAAACATTTTACAAACAGGTGGTTTAGCATTTGGTGATATACATAACAGGTCATATCCTAAATCTTCTGCTTTTTTTAAAGCATCATTTTTTTTCATTAAGCCATAATTAGTACCCTCATTACCAATTAATAAAAATTCATAAAAGGGAATATTACTATTTCATAAATTATCATTATTTTTAAAAGCCATACATACCTCCTTTAATTTGCATAAATAAAATTCTGCTAAAACGCACACTCACCACTACAAAACTTTATTTTAAAAATAAAAATTTAAAGCATTGAACCTATAACAACTTAGTTATCAGGTGAGCGTAAAAACTACTTTCTTTATGTCAACTATTATTATATTAGATTTTTAATAAATTACAAGATTTTTTTAATATGTTAGTACATAAATTTAAATAAAAATAAAAAAACTTACTATATAATTAGCAAGCAAGTCTTTTATTTTTATTAATTTTAATACTAATTACTTATATATAACCTATATTTTATTAAAATTTTTAGCTGTATATAAGATTCCTTGCGATCCAGCAGCATAAATTGAATCATCTGGACCAATTTTTTATATACTTTATTAGAGTCAATACCAACAAATAAATTATTATCTCTATCAATGACTAAACCTTTAACATCGTGGTTTGGATTTGTTTCTAATATTACCTCATATATTCCATTCTTTATCTTATAAAGACGACCATTTCAAGAACCAGCAAAAACATTATTATCCTTATTTTAGGTTTAATTGGAGTTTTATTATCGTCTGCAACAGCGGGTTTAATTATATTTATTATTGTAAAAATCATATTAAAAATTAATCAAATATTTTAAAAAGGTGGTGAATATTATGTTAAGTCTATTTAAAAGAAAAGAAAAAAGTAATATTAGTGATAATCAAAATGAAAAAGTAAAATTTTTAACTAATAAAAATAAAATTACTCATGCTTCAATTTTAAATTATTTTGGTTTTAATGATTTTAACCATGAAACTTATTTCACTGATTTTGTAGCAGAAAATAATGCTAATTTATATAATGCTCCATTAGATATTAATAATGAAACTATTAAACAATATTTAATTCAACAAGAATTTTACAGAAAAAATTGAAATTCAATTTTTAAATTAAGTAAATTAGGAATTAGTGGTTATTTAATTTATATTGCTAATGATGACTTATATTTTCAAGTCGTAGATATACAACAAAGAGTTTATGATATTACTGGTAAATTAATTCAATGTACTATTTTTTATGATAACTATGAACAAAATGCACAAACAGTAAGACTATTTGAAGTTTATACATTAAACAATGAAGAAGTAACAATTAATCGTGCAATTTATAGTATTAGTGATAATAAAAAACAATTTCCATTAGATTTTAAATCATTTATTAATAATCCTAATCTATTACAAGAACAAACACTAAATATTAATTATATACCAATAGCAATTATGCGAAATAAAGCAAATGAGTTAGCAGATTGTAATAAAGTAATGGATAAAATTAAAGCATTAGATGTTATTTATGAACAAATTGTTTTAGATACCATTTTAAATTCACCTAAATTTATATTTAGTCAAACTTATGGTAATGTTCAATCAGCATTAGAAGAAGCAGTAAGAACATTAGTTACTAAAAACTACATATTTAAAAGTGGCGGAGATAATAATGAACAAAATGAAAATATCAATATGACAAATAGTAATTTTAAAGGTAAAAATTTAACTGATATATACGATTGAAATGTTAATGAAATATTTAAACGTTGTGGTATTCATATACCAAGTCAAAAGAAATCTGCACAACAATCAGTTCCCGAAAGTACAGCAGTAAATATTTCAACTATTAATTATATTGAACAAAAATTATGACAATTTAATATTGATATTCTTAAATTTATTCAAATATTAGTAAGTGTTGATAAAGACTTATTAACTAGTAAAACATTTAATATTAATGATGAACAAGAAATTAATAATTTAACAGTTAAATTAAAATTATTTAATCCCGAAAATAACCAATTAATAGGAGAGAACAATGGAAAACAACAACAAACCACAAACGAAGTTTCCACAGAAACAAACTAAACTTAATCAAGCAGAAGTAGAAAATGATTATTTAATTGATAATATTCCTTATGATTTTACTAATATGATGAGTGCTAGTAGTGACCCAGATATTAAAATAGAGCATACGATGAATTTAAAAAAAGAACTTTATATATTTATGAAATTGAGCGTTTATTTAAAAATAATGAAAATAATAGTTTAAAATTTTCAGCAAATACTATTAAAATAGGTTTTATTGATATTGAAAAAGTATTAAAAAATACTGCTGTTGAAACATCAGACTTTACTATGCAATTAAATCAAAGAGCAAGTACTAATATTAATGATAATACAATTGAATATAGTATGACTGATATTAAAAATTTAATTTTTCAAGAAATAAATTTATTAAATCAATTTAAGTTATATGCAGTATCTATTAATGAACCATTAACTGAAAATAATATTGATAATTTATATATCATAAATAATTATTCACAACCTTATCAAAATCCAAAAACAAGAAGTACTAAAAGTATAACTATTATTAAAATTAAAGAGGCTTTTCTCCCTTTATGTACTATTTTAATTTTATCACATAAATGCTGAGAAAAGCCTATCTACGGACTTCTCCCCACATTTTTAAATCAAACATAGAATTACAGTTTCAAAACTAGGTATCTTGTTGAATTTATATGCAGCTTCTTTAGCATATAAATGAACATGATGTTTTGCAACTTTGATATGTGTTTTAAATGTTCTTCTTATATGTTTTCAAACTGATTCAATTTGGTTGGTATTTACACCAATTTTTGAAACATAGCCATCTTGATGGTTAACTGTTTCATGCTTAGTGAAAACTGATTTAAAATCGCAATATCCTTTTCAAGAATCAGTATATACAAGACATTTTGAAGAAATGTGGTTTTTTGCAAACTGCAAAAGATTTTTACTCTTTGCGTTTTTCAATACTTTCACAATTAAATCGGACTTCTCCCCACATGTACTTGTGGGGAGAAGTCCGAAATTTCATTAATCAAAATTCTATTTTAGAATATTTAGATATTGGTGAAATTATACCTAATCCACCAGCACAAGAATTTAAACATATTAAACAAATTGAATTGAAAGAAGTAACAGCCATAACTAATAATAAAAATAAACAACATGAAAATAAAGTAGATAGTATTTTAATTTCAAAAAATGATAATAGTAGTTATTTGAATTCTGGTACTACAATTGAAGGCGAACCAATTTTAATTGAAAAGAAAATTAGTCGAAATATTTATACATGAAAATTAGTAAATGTTGACAGTGTAGTGGAATGGCAACCTTTTTTAGGACTATTTTTTGGTAGACATTTGTTTTTGATAATTAACTGGAGTTAAGTAGTTTAAAGTGCTGTGAATTCTTATGTTGTTATATCAATTGATGTAATCAAATAATTCTAATTTTAATTGGATTAATGATGTAAAATTTTTATCATTAATAAATTCGGTTTTGAAAGTTTTAAAGGTTGCTTCAGCAACAGCGTTATCATAAGGACAACCTTTTTTGCTTAAAGAGCGATTAATATTGAATGCTAGTAAAAGTTTATCAATAATTTTATTATTAAATTCATTACCGCGATCACTATGAAATATTTGAATATCTTTTAAACAGCGATTTGAGTGCATAAATGCTTGATATACTAATGATGCATCTTTTTTAGTACCTACACTATGTCCAATTATTTCGCGGTTAAATAGGTCAATTAATAAACAAATATAGTTTCACTTACCATTTACTTGAACATAAGTTAAATCACTAACAATAACTTCATTTTTAACTCTATTATTAAAGTTTCTATCAACAAGATTGTTTATTGGACTATCGTTAACTTTGTTATTATTATTTTTGTATGATAATTTAGTGTATTTTGATATTAAATTATGTTTATTCATAATTTCTTTAATTTTTCGTCTTGATAAATAAATTTCTTGGTTTTCTAGAATGACTTTTAATCTTCTAGTACCATAAACTTCTTTATTTTCTTTAAAAGCACTAATAACAGCTTCATCATAAATATTATTTTTGATTTTATTTTCTTTTTTCTTTAAATTAAAATAATATGTTGATTTAGAGATTTTTAAAAAATGACACATTGTGCGAATTTTATATTTAACTTTATTTTTGACAATAATTTCTATTTTCTGCCTATTATTAGTGCTGCTTGCTTTAAAATATCATTTTCCATTCTTAATTGTTTTAATTCTTTTCTTAATTTAATTAATTCATTTTCTTCAACAGAACGATTATCTTTAGTTTTAAAACTACCTGAATTAGTAAATTGCTTAATTCAATTGTAAGTAGCTGCTCTTGTAACATTATATTCTTTAGCAAGGCAAGATACTGATTTGCCACTTTGATATAAAGCTACTATTTGTTTTTTAAATTCATTGGTATATGAGTTAATATTGGCCATAATTATAGTTCCTTTCTTTGTTCACTTGTCTACGTAATTAGTGTCCAATAAAGTGTAACCCATCCAGTAGTATTAACTTATGAAAAATTTAAACCTATTACATCATTATGAAAAGTTTTAATTGATATGTTAACTTATAATTATAATTATCAAAGAAATTTTGATGGAATATCTTTTCAAACAGACCCACAAAAAATTACAGATTTAGATAAATTACATGCTAAATTTGAAAGTCAAAAAACACATGATGTTATTACTAATCTTTTTGAACAGTGAAAATTAGATAATCCTGATTTTGTTAATCATCCAAAAATTAAAACATTTAAACAAATAGTAATGATGTTATCTAATTATATACTTTCTTATTTGTCAATAAATAAGGGTTTAGATGATGATTATAAAATTTTGTTACCTTATTATTTTGAATTAAAATCAAAACCTACAAGAATATCAATTGATAAAATTTGAGTATTTGAAAATGTTTATGTTAGTTTAAAATCTGAGTATTTTGACTTTACAGACTTAAATAATATTAAAATAAAAAATAAAAATCGGACTTCTCCCCACATGTACTTGTGGAGGGAATAATGAAACTGAATGAATTCAACAATGCTTTTCAAACTGAACAGCAATGTCTTGCATATATAGCAAATTTGAAAGAAAACAAATGTATTAGGTGTTTTAGTTTTAATTTGAATACTTCTGATTTAAAAAGAATGAGATGTTTAAAATGTAATCAAACATTTAGCATTCTCACAGGCACCATATTTTCAAGGTCACAAACATCTTTAACATCTTGGTTTTATCTTATCTTTAGATGAATAAACACCAAACATGGAATTCCATCAACAGATATTGCAAAAGAATTGGGAGTGACTTTGAAAACTGCTTGAAGAATGACTCATAAAATCAGAACACGTATTGCAAAACAAAAACCTCAATTTATTGTTGAAGGTACAGTGCAAATTGATGAAATGTATCTTTCACATATGGGTTTTAAAAAACAAGGAAGATCATTGGTGAATAAAACCTTGATTGTTGGCATTTATCAAAAAACAACCAATAATTTAATTGTGAAAGTATTGAAAAACGCAAAGAGTAAAAATCTTTTGCAGTTTGCAAAAAACCACATTTCTTCAAAATGTCTTGTATATACTGATTCTTGAAAAGGATATTGCGATTTTAAATCAGTTTTCACTAAGCATGAAACAGTTAACCATCAAGATGGCTATGTTTCAAAAATTGGTGTAAATACTAACCAAATTGAATCAGTTTGAAAACATATAAGAAGAACATTTAAAACACATATCAAAGTTGCAAAACATCATGTTCATTTATATGCTAAAGAAGCTGCATATAAATTCAACAAGATACCTAGTTTTGAAACTGTAATTCTATGTTTGATTTAAAAATGTGGGGAGAAGTCCGTAGATAGGCTTTTCTCAGCATTTATGTGATAAAATTAAAATAGTACATAAAGGGAGAAAAGCCATAAAAATATTAGTCAAAATTAATGGTTTAAATTAAATGATAATCAATATAATTGATTATCATTAACGAATGAATTAGAAAGTAATAATATACCATCATTATTACCACAAGATATGAGTTTTAGTAATGGTGAATATGGAAAGTATATGGTTAAAAGTATAATTAATAATGTTTTAGAATTATTAAAATTATTTAATAGTCAAAAACAATATTTTTCAAATTGAGATTGATTTAATTTTGTTCAAAAAAATTATTTTAACAATAAAGTTAAATTTAATATAGAAAAAGAAATTTCTAATTTATATAAATTAGAAATTTCAGGTATTTTTGGTAATGGTACCTATGATTTAATTTTAGAAACTAATAATAAAAATATAGAAATTAATAATTTTAAATTATTTAGTTCAAATGATGAAACATTATCTTATATAAATATTGAAATTTAATTATAGAAATATCCATTTGGATATTTACCATTTCATTTTATATCATTAGAATTAATTGGTTTAATTGCAAAATATAAATCTATTTTATACTTATAATTTATTTTATGTTCTCATATAGTTGCCCCCCCATTGTGCTTTATAATCATGGTCTAAATAATATGTTAATTCACTTGTTTTATGATGTGCAACTGCTCCTAATACTAAACCAGTAACACCAGTTATTACAGCAAATGATAATGCTATTTTTTGAAAATTTGCTTTTATTCATGTTTTCATATTAAATTACTCCTTTTTTCCTTGATTTTACTTATAAATTGTACTATTTTTGATTATTTTTACAAGTATGCTTTTAAATGCAAAATAACGTCTAAATAAAAAACGTTTATTTTGTGATACCTATACTATTAATGATATTGAAATTGTTTGTTATATTTTAAATATGAAAGTGGTTTTTTAAATATTTTTTATTTTATTTAAAATTAAACTTATATATGTTTATAATAAAAAAGTAAATTAATTTTGGCTTTTCTCCCTTTATGTACTATTTTAATTTTATCACATAAATGCTGAGAAAAGCCTATCTACGGACTTCTCCCCACATTTTTAAATCAAACATAGAATTACAGTTTCAAAACTAGGTATCTTGTTGAATTTATATGCAGCTTCTTTAGCATATAAATGAACATGATGTTTTGCAACTTTGATATGTGTTTTAAATGTTCTTCTTATATGTTTTCAAACTGATTCAATTTGGTTGGTATTTACACCAATTTTTGAAACATAGCCATCTTGATGGTTAACTGTTTCATGCTTAGTGAAAACTGATTTAAAATCGCAATATCCTTTTCAAGAATCAGTATATACAAGACATTTTGAAGAAATGTGGTTTTTTGCAAACTGCAAAAGATTTTTACTCTTTGCGTTTTTCAATACTTTCACAATTAAATTATTGGTTGTTTTTTGATAAATGCCAACAATCAAGGTTTTATTCACCAAGGATCTTCCTTGTTTTTTAAAACCCATATGTGAAAGATACATTTCATCAATTTGCACTGTACCTTCAACAATAAATTGAGGTTTTTGTTTTGCAATACGTGTTCTGATTTTATGAGTCATTCTTCAAGCAGTTTTCAAAGTCACTCCCAATTCTTTTGCAATATCTGTTGATGGAATTCCATGTTTGGTGTTTATTCATCTAAAGATAAGATAAAACCAAGATGTTAAAGATGTTTGTGACCTTGAAAATATGGTGCCTGTGAGAATGCTAAATGTTTGATTACATTTTAAACATCTCATTCTTTTTAAATCAGAAGTATTCAAATTAAAACTAAAACACCTAATACATTTTTTTTCTTTCAAATTTGCTATATATGCAAGACATTGCTGTTCAGTTTGAAAAGCATTGTTGAATTCATTCAGTTTCATTATTCCCTCCACAAGTACATGTGGGGAGAAGTCCGTTAATTTTTTAAATATATTTACAATAAATTTAGATTTTTTTAAAATAGTTAGGAGAAAAAAATGAGTTTTAATTATTTATGAACTTTAAAAGAAGCAACCAAAAAAATGTATCAATCATTTAGAGATGATATAAAAAATCAATGAGAAAAAACAGATTGAAGAATATTAAAAGAAAGAGATAGAAAATATATTCCAGTTAAAATTAAAGAAAGAACTAGAAATACTATCAATGGTCTTGTTACTTATAAATGTCGTGATTATAAATATTATGATGAACAATTAAAAAAATGAGTAAGAGTTTGTTTATTAGATGAAGAATTAGAATTACCTAAATATAAAAGAACTTGTCAGGATATCAAAAATAATGTTATTGAAAATTTTGCTGACGGAAAAAGATATGTTGATATTTTACATACTATGAAGCAAACAAAATTTAGTACAACAAGTATTAGTAGATTATTTCAAGAATATCAAGTTAATAAATTAGATGTTCCTAAAATAAAATTAGAACCAAATCAATTTATTTATATTAGTATTGATGATGGACATCGAAAATTTTGAAAATTTAAACGCAATTCTGGTAAATATTCAATGCGTTTAGTATTATTTTGTACAGATAATGTTAATCATAAATTAGTTAATAAAAGAGCAGATGTAATAATAAGACCAACAAAAACAGCAATTGGTGTTAAAAAAACTGCTGAATTTATTAAAGAACAAGGAAATAGATTTTTTGAAAATTTTGACCAAGCAAAAATTATTATTTGTGGTGATAGTGCAGGATGAATTAAAGAAGTTGCTGATTATTTAGGTGCAAGTTTTGTTTTAGATAAATTCCATTTAGTTAAAAAATTATATGTTGGAATAATCGCTGGAAATAAAGGAAAATATTGAGATGAATATAAGATTTGTAGAAATTTTATTGAAAATGGTCAATATGATGAGTTAATAAAATATATGAATGAAATATTAAAAAATCATAAAAAATTAAAAAAACAATATTTTAAAAATAATAAACAAGGTATTGAAAATCAAGGTGCAAAGTGGAATATAGGTTGTTTTACAGAAGGTAATATTTGACATATTTTAAAAGAAATGCTTGGTAATAGAACTTATAACATAAATATTTATATTAAAATGGTTATTTTTAAATGTAATCAAATAAATTTAAAAACATAATTTAATTTATTTTTTATTAAAATTTTGAAAACTTATTAAATTAAAAGTTAATAAGAATTTTTGTTGTGTATAAATATTAATTTTATTTTTCATTTTTTAATATTTGTATTTTAATTGAAATTATTTTAATTTAATAGTAAGATATATTTACAATTGCATATAATTACAATTATTTCTTGTCTAAAATTTAAAAGAAATCTTTAAAAAGTAATTATATCCTCCGTTTTTGTTACCGTCCCTATTACTTTTATCAAAAATTCAATTTAATGAATAGTTTTTAGTAGTTAATGTTAGTGGTGATTTATTCAAAAAATTATAAACATTTTGATTATCAATAATTAAATTAATAATGTTACTAGTTAATTGATTGTTAATTTGCCCTTTTAAACTAGTTTGATTAATAAAATACATTGCTAAGTTATTAGCTATTGTCTTACTAATTTTATTATCATGTGTTGCTTTAGCAATATAATATAAACCTAGTGTTTCATTTAGATTATTGCTATGTTCAACTTTATCAGCACCTGCTTGATTAGAAATATCAATATGTTTTTCAATATGAGGCTTTTTAATAATCTGTGTATCTTTGTTTTATAAAGTACTAGTTTAGATTAATTCTATCTTCAAATTTTATCATAAAATGAGCAATTGCTGTATTTCAATTTTGAATAGGCAATGTTCATTTTTTTGTTATATTTTCAATTGCCAAGTAAAATATTTTGAAAACTGCCATATCATTAGGAAAAACTTTTTTATTTCTGATGATTTTTCGTAATTGACTATTAACAGATTCAATAGCATTTGTAGTATAAATCACTCTTTTGATTTCTACTGGATAACTAATAAAAACCATTAAATTATCTCAATTTTTATATCAAGATTTAGTAATTTGAGGATATTGTTTATTTCATTTACTTTCAAACGATTCTAAAGCTTGCATTGCTTGTTCTTCACTACATGCACTATAAATTGGTTTTAAATCTGCAACTAGACCTTTTCGATGTTTGTATGAAAAATATTTTAAACTATTTCTAATTTGATGAACAATGCATAATTGATGTTCTGTTTTAGGATAAACTGATTGTATTGCTTCTGACATGCCTGTTAAATTATCACTACAAGCAATAAGAATATCATTTAAGCCACGATTTTTCATTTCTGTGAAATTAGATAATCAAAACTTAGAACCTTCATTTTCACTAATTCATAATCCTAAAACATCTTTTTTGCCTTCTAAATCAACTCCTAATGCTATATAAACTGATTTGTTAATAATCCGTTTATCTTGTCGTACTTTAACTACTATACAATCAAAATAAACAATAGGATAAATACTTTCTAATGGTCGATTTTGTCATGCTTTAACATCATCAATAACATCATCAGTAATTTGACTAATAACACTTTCACTAATATCAGCACCATGATATAACTCTTGCAACTGCATTCTAATGTCAGATAATGTCATTCCTTTTGCATACAAGGAAAGAACTTGTTGATCAAAACCATCAAATCTTCTTTGCCTTTTAGGAACTATTACAGGAGTAAAATTACTATTGCGATCTCTTGGTACATCAATTTCAATTTTACCTTGTTGAGTTATTAATTTTTTTGAACTTGTACCATTACGAGCATTTTCAGTAGTAGTATGTTGATTTTTTTCATATCCTAAATAATTTTGCATTTCAGAATTCAACATTTTTTCAACTAATCTTTTTGTTAATTCTTTATATAAACCGCCAGGTTTAAAAACTGTTGTTAAATCTTCAGTATTTTCTAGTAATAAATCTACTGCTTTTGATATTGGATCATTATTATTAAAGTTATCTTTTTTAGCCATCTGTAACTCACTCTTTCTAGTCATTTAATTATATTTACTAGAATTAATTAAACATAGTTATTTTTGTAAGTTACACAGATTACTAAACATTTCCCAATATCCTTGTTGAATATATTTTCAATTATTATAACCAGTAAAGTATGAATCAGAATATTCACTTTTACTATATGGATTATAATCATCTTTAATAATAGTTACTTTTTTGTGGCTGTTCATTTCTTGTTTTGTATTTTCAATATTTACTTTATCTTTATCAGGAATATTTATATTAGGGTTATAAACTAGGTTACCATAGTTATCTACTAAAAAAGTATTCCTTGCTTTAGGAAAAGTGTATTTTGCTAAAGATAATGTATCATAACTATAAAATTTATGATCTGTTATTGATTGATTAGTAATTCACTCACTATTGCTTAAATAGTTAAATTGGTTATTGAATGAAGCATTATTTTCTTCTAATTGATTTATTAGTACAGTATTTTCAATATTTATATTATTAATATTGTTTCCTAAAAAAGTTAAAGGTGGTATCACACTTAAAAAAATTAAATATTTATTCATAATTTTATACCTCTATTTTTTAAATAATTATTTAAAAAATTAATAAATATATATTTTATAACACTTTAGTCATTAAAAAGTGTTGATTTAATTATAAACATTTTATTTGAAATTAGCAAAAACTAAAAAACTTAAATAAATAATGTGTATTAAACGTACTTTACAATATGTTTCAATATTAATAATTTGCATATTAAATAAGTCCTTTTTTAAGTTATAATATTTATTTATAACTCAATGAAAAAAAATAATACGAATTTATTGGAAAAATATTATTATTATGATAATATTCTACAAAAGAATATAAATTTTTTTAATCCTCTTATTTTAATTTTAAAATAAATGGGTTTTTTTATTTTTAGAAAGGAAGAAGAAATAATGGCAGCTGAAACTTATATTAGAAAATTAAAATTATCGCCAACATTTGCATTCACAACACAACAAATCCGTTCATTGACAAAAGAGCAAAGAGAAGCGATTGATAAAAAACAAACACCATTATTTACAATGGAACAAATGAGAACATTCACACTTGAACAAATGGAACAACTTGCAATTGATCCAGGTCTTATTTATGAAATCATAAGATTATCAGAAGAAGAAGAACAAGTGGAACTGGCAAAAAAATTATCGTTAGAAAAAGAAAAACAATCTGACATAATAGTAAAAGAATTTAAATAAACATCAATTCCCTCATCACAAACATTTAAAGTAGAGACAGAAGTAAAATTAGTTACTGAAGAGGAAATACTAAAAAAAGGAGTAAGACCCAAAGGAAGTAAGATTGTTCAACGTCAAATTCAACATACAAATAATAATCATCAAGAAAAGGCAATAATTTCCGAACCAACCATTTCACCATCTCTTTATGAAAGTAGTTTAGATTTACAAGCAACCAATGAAGATGATGAATTTGGTTTTGTAGTTGTTGATGAACCTTATAAAACATTACAATCAGAAGAAGTATCTGAGAAAGAAAGAGAAGATATTGATAGAGCGATTGCATTAGAAGCTTTATCATTAAAAAGACAAGAAAGAAATAATAAAGCAATTGGTTTATATTTAGAAGAACAAGAAGAACTTGAAAAATCAGCAAAAAGACAATCAAATTTAATGCAAGTAATCAAAAAATCTGAAATAGAAGAAATTAAAGTTTTAGAACAACAAAAAATAAATAAATTTTTAAATTTATTTATTAAATTAGTAACTTTTGGAAAAATTAATAAAAATAAGAAAATTGAATTAGAAATTAGTAAAAAATGAAAAAAAATATCAGAATCATGTAGTAAAAAGCCAAAAACAAATCCAACATTATTTTCAAAATCATCTGGAAAAGATTTTAATAAACAACAAGTAAACAATGACTCAACAAACGCACCATTAACAAATTTAAATAAACCAAGAACATCACAAATGTAAAATATTAAGAAAAGAGTTATCTTATTTAAGATGAAATATTATTTTTTTTATCTTGGGGTGATCTTTTCTTTTTTAATTTGTTCAAAGATTCAAATTAGTTAAAATAAAATTATATTTTTGTCATTATTATTTATACTTTTTTAATTATTTTTAAAAAATTACTTATTTTATTAAGAATATTGTTAATATTATATTAAATAATAACTATTAAAAATTTAAGGAGAAATTATGGAAAATAAAATTAATTTAGATAAATTAACTATTAATTCAATTCGTATGTTAGGAGTACAAGCAGTTAATGCTGCTAAAAGTGGCCATCCTGGTATTGTTTTAGGTGCTTCACCAATGACTTTTTCTTTATTCAAAAATCATTTATCTTTTAATCCAAAAAATCCAAAATGATTTAATCGTGATCGATTTGTTTTATCAGCAGGTCATGGTAGTGCTTTATTATATTCAATATTACATCATGCTGGTTATAAATATACAATCAATGATATAAAACAATTCCGTCAATTAAATAGTAATACACCCGGTCATCCCGAATATCATTTAGACTATGGAGTAGAGACGGCTACTGGGCCATTAGGTCAGGGTATCGCTAATGCTGTTGGAATGGCACTTACTGAGAGTTTTCTTGGTGCTAAATATAATCAAAAAGATCTTAATATTATTGATCATTATACATATGCAATTTGTGGTGATGGTGATTTACAAGAAGGTATTGCGCAAGAAGCACTTAGTTTTGCTGGACATTTTAAATTAAATAAACTAATTATTTTATATGATTCAAATGATGTTCAATTAGATTCATCTGTTAAATTAGTATATTCAGAAAATTTAAAAATGCGTCTTCAAGCATTAGAGTGAAATTATTTAAAAGTTGAAGATGGTGAAGATGATAAACTTATTTCTGAAGCTATTAAAAAAGCAAAACTTAGTGATAAACCAACTTTAATTGAAATTAAAACTATAATTGGTTATGGGGCTAGTAAACAAGGAACACCCAGTGTTCATGGCTCTCCTTTAATGGAAGATATTAAAACAGTTGCTAAAAATTTAAACTGAGAATATCCTGAATTTACTGTTCCAAAAGAAGTAAGTACTTACTTCACACAAACAGCACTTAATCATGGTTCTAAAATAGAATTAGTTTGAAATCAAAAAGTTGAAAAATATGCAAAATTATATCCAAAATTGTATAATGAAATTAAATCAGCATTGAAAAATGAAATTTTTAATGAAGATTATCAATTAAATAAAATTGATTGAACTTCAATTATTGGAGTAAATCCACAAGCAACAAGAGTAGACTCTGGTAATATTTTAAAACTTTTATCAGCTCATTGTCCAACATTAATTGGTGGTAGTGCTGATTTAGGTGGCTCAACTAAAGCATTAGTAACAGATAAAGACTTTTTACCTCTTTATCATTCAGGAAGACATATTCATTATGGAGTAAGAGAATTTGCAATGGGCGCTATTGTTAACGGTATGACGTTACATCAAGGCACAATTCCTTTTGGTTCTACTTTTCTTGTGTTTAGTGATTATCTAAAGCCTGCATTACGATTAGCAGCTTTAATGTCAATTCCATCTTTGTTTATTTTTAGTCATGATAGTATCGCAGTTGGCGAAGATGGTCCTACCCATGAACCAGTTGAACAACTAACAATGTTAAGAACTATTCCTAATTTTAATGTAATTCGCCCCGCTGATACAAAAGAAACAATTGGTGCATATTTAATCGCATTATCTAGCAAAACTAACCCTAGTGCTATTATTATTACTAGACAAAATTTACCACAACTTGCAAATAGTAATATTGAGGCAGTTCAAAAAGGTGCTTATATTATTAGTAAAGAGAAGAGTAGTAAAGCTTTAGATTTAATTATTATTGCTACCGGTAGTGAAGTTTCGTTGGCTATTGCTAGTCAAGAACAACTATGAAACGATCAAAAACTTAATGTTCGTGTAGTTTCAATGCCTTCTACTTTTATTTTTGATAAACAAGATAAAACATATCAAAATAAAATTTTACCTAATGATATTATAAAAGTTGCTATTGAAATGGGTTCTAAAGATAGTTGATATAAATATGTTGCAGGTAATGGCTTTGTTATTGGCGTAAGTAGTTTTGGTATTTCTGCTCCTGATAAGGTAGTACTAGAAAAATATGGCTTTACATCAAATCAAGTGTGTGATAAAATTAATAAGTTTTTAAACAGTAAGTAAGGAGAAATTAATAATGATGGTTTGGTGAGCAGTATTAATCATTGGCATTGCTAGTGCGTTAATTGGTGGATTAGTTGGTTTTATTGTTACTAAGAAGATTTTCGAAAAACAATTACAGAAAAATCCTCCTATTAATGAAAATATGATTCGTGCAATGTATTTACAAATGGGGCGTAAACCTACTGAATCTCAAATTAAATCAGTAATGCAAGCAATGAAAATTAAACAAAGTACTATTAAAAAACGATAATTTTTATTAAATATAAATTGTAAAATAGTTACCATAATGGTAACTATTTTTATTCATTATATTTGTGATAAATTTAATGTTTTATATATCCGCTTGTTGATGGCTTATTTTGTGGATAATTTTCTTCTTTTAATTCTTGTTTAATTTTTTTCTGTCATTTTTTTTCTTTTTCTTGATTAGTATTTAATTTATTAATGTTACATTTAAATATTTTCTTTATTCTTTGTTCAATTTTTAAAATTTTTTTCTTATTGATTTTTAATCCAATTAATATTAAATTTTCTTTTATATTTTTTACTGAATTATTTGTATTGAAATGTATTAATATATTATCTTTAATATCATGAAATAATGAGTTATTTGAAAATTCTGGCCTATATTTAATAATTTCTACTTTCGCCTTATTTGTAATATATTCTTCATATTCTTGATAAAATATGTTTTCTAATATATTAGGGCGGTTGTCAAAGTTACGAAATAATTAATTATCATATTAGTAACTTATTTCCAAAAATGAATTATTTGCAAAATAATGAAAATTAGACAAAATTACTCTCTTTAACCCTTAAATTTTTAAATTTATATTCGACGTATTTTAAAAAATATACATTTAAAAAAATAAAAATTATTATCAAAGTTATAAAGGAAAAAGACAAGAAATAATCTTGTCTTTTTTTGTAATTGTAAAATTTTAAAATTTTTAATAAACCTCTTTAATACTATTATCAACACGTGTTAAGGAACTAAAAAAGTGAACTACAACACAGTTGTTAAAAATAGTAGCTAGCATGTGGACTTGCATGGATAAATAAAAAGTGGAGTGATACCTAATAAAATATACTAACCATTAATGGTAATTCTTGGGGTGGGAGCGAATTGGAAACTAGTATATATAGACCTGTTGTAGGGACCTATTGTATTAATTCTATTCTTTATTTAACCAACCTTGCCACTCCCCAGTGAGCAAGTGTTGGTTTTATTTTTTATTTTTTTTGAAAATTTTTTTGGGCGAGAAAATAAATTTCAAACTTGTAAAAAAAATTGAGCGGTGCCGGTTCAATTAAAATATTAATTTGTTTAACACAAATTAAATAAATATTGAATCGAATGCCTCAATGTTTTTTAAAATTTAACAATTTATTTTTGAGCCCAGAATTGCTGTAATTAATAAAACGAATAGTAGTAGTATTAATAATCTAAAAATCAAAATATATGTTCTTTATGCTAGAAGCAACAGAACATATTAGGAAAGGATTATTATGCAAATAGAATTTAAAAAAGAACAAATTGTTAAAGATAGACCACAATCTATTCTTATTGATTATGGTGAATATAAATTACAATGTCCAAAATGAATGGTTAAAAATAATAGTTTTATTGCTGATGATAAATATACATATTGAGTTTTTAATTTAGAAAATATTAAAAGAGAATTAAGTGGTAATGAATTAATAAAATTATTAGAACCATATATTAAATACCAAAAAATAACTGTTAATAAACCAACCGCTCCAAAAGAATATTATCTTAATGATATAAAACTTGAACCATTAACATTTTATGAACAGCATAATAGTTGATTTATGGGTGAAATAACAGATAACAAAACAAAAATTACTAATCCTTGTTTTAAATATAACATTACGTTAGAAGAAAACAGAAAAGGTTTTAAAATAAATAATCAATATAAACATGATGATTTACCAATTAATTATATAGTTACTTCTTATAAGGAAATTTCAACTCATAATGAAAAAGTATTTTTGTTGAACATGTAAACAAAATAAATTAGATTATTTATTCTTTAATACTAATGATATAAAAACAAGAAAATATTTTTTAAGAGATAAAAATAGTAAAGCGATTTGTTATGACTGTATTTTAAATATTAAGTTAAGTAGGAGTTATAAATATGGATAAAGAATATTTAACTAAAAGAGGAACGATTCGCATACCAGACAGTGATGATATTGAATTTAAAATAGGACTAATTAAACTGATTGATGATTTAAAAAAAGATAATTTAGTTTGTGGTCATAAAGAATTTATTGAAGAATGTAAATATTGTTGATGTAATTGTGATTTAGAAATTATTAAAACAGTTATTAGAGGTTAACTTAATTAATGCAATATGACTTAATTATTGGTATTGACCCCGCTGGTATTGGTAATAATGGAATTGTTATATATTCAAATGAAACCAATAATATTATTTTTAATGAAACATTTAAAACTAAAACAGTTTTAGAAAGTAAAAATTTGTATAAAAAATACTTTTTATTAATTAAAAAACATTCTGATAATAAAAAAATATTAGTTATTGTCGAAAATTTCTTTTTAAATTCAAAACAATTATTAACTAATCCATTAGCAACTCCTAAAACTATTGGTACATTAATGGTATTAGTAGAAGATGTTATGAATTGAGATTATTTAGGAAGTGAACCAAAAAATAAAACTAAAATAGAAAATTATAAAGGAAATATAAAATTAACAAAAAATGAACAATATGCATATAAACACATTCAATATTATTTAAGGAATTATAAAAATGAAAGATAAAGCCAATTATGTCAAATTAACAGTAAAACTCAGTAACAGTATTGAAGCAAAATATTACGAAAAAGGTAATAAAGGATTATATTATAGTGTTCGTGGACAATGAAATGGATTAAACTATGTTACTTTAATTTTTAACAATCCAAAACTTTATAACCGATGTATTTTATTAAACAAAAACGATGAAATTATAGTAACTGGTCAAATCTTTAATACTTTAAATATTCCTAAAATCGTGCATTTTGTTCAATAAATGTTAAATGATTTAAAAAATGAAAAGAGTAAAAAATGATATTATGAAAAATTTTATTAATAGTACCAATATTAATAACAAGCATAACACTAATAATATTTTTAATATTTATTAGTAAAGAATTAAAAAATGAATATAAAGTATTAAAAATATTAAGTGAAATTGCTAATCAAATTGAAAATAAGGAGAAATAATATGAAATATGAAGATAAATGTTCTATGTGCAATAAAGTAAAAGAAAACTTTTTATCCAATACCTGTAATAGTTGTTGATTAGAATCAGTTAATAAATGAAATAGAAGAAGTTGAAGAAATTTAGGAGACATTGATAATGAATAAAGAAAATATACCATGTTGTTTTAGTGAAGTTAATGAACTTGGTAAACATATAACAAATTGTAATAATTTACCAACAAAATTAGATAAAGATAATGTTCAAGTAAGATATTTTTGTGATAAACATATGATAAAAGTTGAAAATATAAGAAGAAAAATTGCCCAAAAATATATTAATGAATATAAAGAAAAATTAATGGCTTTTCTCCCTTTATGTACTATTTTAATTTTATCACATAAATGCTGAGAAAAGCCTATCTACGGACTTCTCCCCACATTTTTAAATCAAACATAGAATTACAGTTTCAAAACTAGGTATCTTGTTGAATTTATATGCAGCTTCTTTAGCATATAAATGAACATGATGTTTTGCAACTTTGATATGTGTTTTAAATGTTCTTCTTATATGTTTTCAAACTGATTCAATTTGGTTGGTATTTACACCAATTTTTGAAACATAGCCATCTTGATGGTTAACTGTTTCATGCTTAGTGAAAACTGATTTAAAATCGCAATATCCTTTTCAAGAATCAGTATATACAAGACATTTTGAAGAAATGTGGTTTTTTGCAAACTGCAAAAGATTTTTACTCTTTGCGTTTTTCAATACTTTCACAATTAAATTATTGGTTGTTTTTTGATAAATGCCAACAATCAAGGTTTTATTCACCAAGGATCTTCCTTGTTTTTTAAAACCCATATGTGAAAGATACATTTCATCAATTTGCACTGTACCTTCAACAATAAATTGAGGTTTTTGTTTTGCAATACGTGTTCTGATTTTATGAGTCATTCTTCAAGCAGTTTTCAAAGTCACTCCCAATTCTTTTGCAATATCTGTTGATGGAATTCCATGTTTGGTGTTTATTCATCTAAAGATAAGATAAAACCAAGATGTTAAAGATGTTTGTGACCTTGAAAATATGGTACCTGTGAGAATGCTAAATGTTGGATTACATTTTAAACATCTCATTCTTTTTAAATCAGAAGTATTCAAATTAAAACTAAAACACCTAATACATTTGTTTTCTTTCAAATTTGCTATATATGCAAGACATTGCTGTTAAGTTTGAAAAGCATTGTTGAATTCATTCAGTTTCATTATTCCCTCCACAAGTACATGTGGGGAGAAGTCCGAAATTAATTTTAGATATCGATGAAATTATAAATGATAAAAATCCACATAGAACTTATACAGAATATGTCTTTTCTTTAAAAGAAAGAATTGAAAATGGAGAATTTGACTAATGATAATATTACCTACTTTGTTTGAAAATAAAGATGAAATTGAAATATTTTCACCATTTCCAAAAGCAATTCATACAAGTAATGATATTAGAGCAATTATTTTAAGACAATACCCAAATGTTAAATCCAAACACATAATTGTTTCGGACCCAGAAAGTAATGTTGCATTAATAGTTGGTGATAATGATGTTTATCAAGGTTGAATTAAAGTAACAATTAAAAAATTAGAAAATTAAAGGAGAATAAAATGCCAAATATAGAAAATCAATCAAATTATACTTTAATTAAATTAATTAGAACTGGAATAAGTCCAATTTGTGCAATGATTGGTACAAGTGCTTATTATGGTCAAGTAATTGTAAATCCAGTATTAGGTTCAATTAATAGTTTATTATTTGGTAAAAAATTAGGTTTAGATATTTGAAATTTAAATCAAAGACCAAATACTAAAACTAAATTAATTAATAGTTCTAAAAAAATATTATTAGGTTTAGGAACAATTGGATTAGCAAATTATAGTAAATGAAGTGAAAATAATATTACTCCTATTATTCCAAAAACACCAACTCCAATAACTACTACAACTACAACAGAAGGTCCTCCATGATTACTATTAAATAAACAAGAAAATCAGTCATTAATGGATTGAGATACTTATATTAGTTTAAATGCTTATGGTATATCAAATCTTATCAGTGGATTAACTGAATTAATTCCTAATAGATTTGAAACAATAAGAAAGATTTGTAATATGGCTACTGGTGGTTGTTTAATTTCTAGTGGTGTAGCAATGGGTATTAATAATGATTTTAATAATGCTTATGCAGTACCTACCATAATTGCTGGTGCAAGTGAAATAATCCATAATTTACTACCAATGGAAACAACTAATCATATTCAAGAAATGCAAGAAACTTCATTTAATAATGAAACTGCAACATTAATTAATGATAATAGATTCACAATTAATAGTGAAACAACTAGTCAATATGGTAGTGATAATATGAGCGAAGTACCATTAAATAATGATAATACTTCATTAAATTGAGATTATAATCACATGAGTTTATAAAGGAGGTGAAAAATAATGAATAAAGAAAAATTACTTGAATATTACAATGATAAATTAAAACAACATGAAAAAGATTTAGAAGATATACGACTGAATGAACGTTTAATTGCAAATCTTTTAATGGATGCAAAATGTATGATTGAAAGAATTAATAAAGGTGAATTTGATGAATAATCAAAAATAAATAATAAATAATTGAAAGGAAAATATTGAAATGAAAGAATTTTTACATGAATTAATAATTATTGGAACAAGTGTTGGAACATTAATTTGCAGAGAAATTATTGTTTTATTAAAAAAATTTATTACAACTCCAAAACATGTTAGAGCAAATAACAAAATTATAAAACATCAAAAAAAATTAGCAAAATTAAATGAAAAGATTAATAAAGGAGAAAAATAATATGACAAAAATTGAATTTAATGAAAAATATAGAAAACAAGATATTAGTATTGATAGATATTTTGATTTACATATTGATAATTGTTTTAAATTTTCTGATATTGATACATTAGAAAATGCAGTTAATGATTATAAAAAATTAATAAGTGAAATGCCACAATTAGTTAAAGATTGATTATTGGGATAAGATTAGGAGAATATTAAATGTTAGAAAATGAAAATAATGTTCAACAAACAACTGAACTTTTAACTGAAAATAAAAACCGAAAGAACAGGAGGAAAAAGTTAATGAAGCAGAAAATAAGTTAAATAAACTTAATCAAGAAATTAAAGAAAAAGAAATGATTAATATATTTAAAAAATATCAAGTTAAAACTGAATTTTATGATTATTTAAAATTTAAAACTAATAATTTAGAAAATTCAAAAATTGAAGAAACTATTAAAAAAATGATTAAAGAACAACCAGTATTTAAAGAAACAATTAATACAGGTGGCAAACCACAAACAATAATAACAAATCAACCAAATTCAATAAAAAATGCTTTATTGGATTATAAAAATAAAAATAAATTATAAGTAAGGAAAATAAAAAATGGCAGTACCATTCAAACAAAATTTAGATAATACCGAAAAATTAGTAGAAGCACCAGAATTTATTGGATGGGTTACACTTTATTGGACACTAATTACATAGACAAGTGAACAAAGAAAGGAACTATAATTATTGCCAATATTAACTCATATACCGATGAATTTAAAAAACAAATAGTAGCTTTATATCAAAGTGGCAAATCAGTATCTTGCCTTGTTAAAGAATATAATGTTACAAGAGCAGCTACTTACAATTGAATTAAGCAATTTACTAATTCAGGTAGTTTTAAAACTAAAGATAATCGTTCTGTTGAAGAAAATGAATTAATTAAATTAAGAAAAGAATTAAAACAATTAAGAATGGAAAATGATATTTTAAAGCAAGCAGCACTAATAATAGGCAGAAAGTAGAGATTATTGCAAATAATAAATCTAAATATAAAATTCGCACAATGTGTCATTTTTTAAAACTCTCTAAATCAACATATTATTTTAATTTAAAGAAAAAAAATAAAATTCAAAATAATATTTATGAACAAGCTGTTATTAGTGCTTTTAAAAAAAATAAAGAAGTTTATGGTACTAGAAGATTAAAAGTCATTCTAGAAAACCAAGAAATTTATTTATCAAGACGAAAAATTAAAGAAATTATGAATAAACATAATTTAATATCAAAATACACTAAATTATCATTCAAAAATTATCATAATAAAGTCAATGATAGTCAAATAACCAATCTTGTTAATAGAAACTTTAATAATAGAGTTAAAAATGAAGTTATTGTTAGTGATTTAACTTATGTTCAAGTAAATGGTAAGTGAAACTATATTTGTTTATTAATTGACCTATTTAACCGCGAAATAATTGGACATAGTGTAGGTACTAAAAAAGATGCATCATTAGTATATCAAGCATTTATGCACTCAAATCGCTGTTTAAAAGATATTCAAATATTTCATAGTGATCGCGGTAATGAATTTAATAATAAAATTATTGATAAACTTTTACTAGCATTCAATATTAATCGCTCTTTAAGCAAAAAAGGTTGTCCTTATGATAACGCTGTTGCTGAAGCAACCTTTAAAACTTTCAAAACCGAATTTATTAATGATAAAAATTTTACATCATTAATCCAATTAAAATTAGAATTATTTGATTACATCAATTGATATAACAACATAAGAATTCACGGCACTTTAAACTACTTAACTCCAGTTAATTATCAAAAACAAATGTCTACCAAAAAATAGTCCTAAAAAGGGTTGCCATTCCATTATATAATTTTTTAAACAATCAAATAGTCCATGGGCAAGTTTTTTTCCTATCGAAATGGTTAATTCAACAAGAATTGAATTTATAGTTAAAAAACCAAAAGACCCAAAAGTTAAAGTTCTTAAATGAAATGATAAGAGTAAAAGAATAGATGTCGGATATGCTGATACAGATAAAATTATTAAAGAAATTACAGAAGAAGCTGTTGCTGGCGAAATAATTGCAGCAAAAGATTTATTAGTAGAAAATGGACAAAATTTATTACAAAGTATGCAATATGAAGTTGCTAA
This sequence comes from Spiroplasma endosymbiont of Apeira syringaria, assembly GCF_964020205.1. NCBI lineage: Bacteria > Bacillati > Mycoplasmatota > Mollicutes > Entomoplasmatales > Spiroplasmataceae > Spiroplasma > Spiroplasma endosymbiont of Apeira syringaria. Next base: position 202,594 of record NZ_OZ026543.1, on the reverse strand, counting down.
TGATTTAGCAGATTATTTAGCTAATAACAATACTAATGTAATTGCAAAATATGCAATTAAATTTATGATTGAAAAATCAACAGAACCAAAATCACAAGCAATTAAATATGTAGAAGCAATGTTGGGGGCATGAAATACATTATTTCAATATAGAAATATTGCAAATTGTAGATTCTTTATTACTAATGCTCTTTATGATAGTATAGTTTACTTGGCAGATAATAAAGGTTTAATTACTGATAATGAAATTGCACAACAATTAAGATTAAATGGTAATTATTTATATATTAAAAGAAATTATTCATATAGCACATAGAAAAACTAAAACAAAAACTAAACATTATAAAAAAGCATTTTTTAAGGAATGATAAAATATGATTAATAAACTTTGAACTGATGTCAGTTTAGAAAATTATAATAACTGATATCCATTAACTGGAAAAATTACAGAAACGCCACAGCAATATATACAAACATGACCTAATGTTAATGATTGATTTAAAACTTTTGCTATTCGTGCTCAAAATGATATTAATGCTTATCTTGATTTTATTTTATCTAAATTTCCTTTTGATAGTTTTAAAGATGAATTAATTAAAGAAACATTAAGAGATATGGTTTATGTAATGGTAGAACATTGAGTATTTAATCGTACACCAATTGAATTTAATGTTGATGCAACTATTCAATTTAATAATGGTAATCAATTTAGTGCAAATAGTACTCCTACGATTAATGTTTGAGATTTAGCACCAAGTAGAATGAAAATATGAGCAAGATTAACAGAATTAAAACAAATATTTTCAAGTTATAATGATGATGAAATAGATGTTGAAAAAATTGATTTAAAAGCATTTTATACTAGAAATCAAGTTGATGAATTAATTAACGGACTTCTCCCCACATGTACTTGTGGAGGGAATAATGAAACTGAATGAATTCAACAATGCTTTTCAAACTGAACAGCAATGTCTTGCATATATAGCAAATTTGAAAGAAAACAAATGTATTAGGTGTTTTAATTTTAATTTGAATACTTCTGATTTAAAAAGAATGAGATGTTTAAAATGTAATCAAACATTTAGCATTCTCACAGGCACCATATTTTCAAGGTCACAAACATCTTTAACATCTTGGTTTTATCTTATCTTTAGATGAATAAACACCAAACATGGAATTCCATCAACAGATATTGCAAAAGAATTGGGAGTGACTTTGAAAACTGCTTGAAGAATGACTCATAAAATCAGAACACGTATTGCAAAACAAAAACCTCAATTTATTGTTGAAGGTACAGTGCAAATTGATGAAATGTATCTTTCACATATGGGTTTTAAAAAACAAGGAAGATCCTTGGTGAATAAAACCTTGATTGTTGGCATTTATCAAAAAACAACCAATAATTTAATTGTGAAAGTATTGAAAAACGCAAAGAGTAAAAATCTTTTGCAGTTTGCAAAAAACCACATTTCTTCAAAATGTCTTGTATATACTGATTCTTGAAAAGGATATTGCGATTTTAAATCAGTTTTCACTAAGCATGAAACAGTTAACCATCAAGATGGCTATGTTTCAAAAATTGGTGTAAATACCAACCAAATTGAATCAGTTTGAAAACATATAAGAAGAACATTTAAAACACATATCAAAGTTGCAAAACATCATGTTCATTTATATGCTAAAGAAGCTGCATATAAATTCAACAAGATACCTAGTTTTGAAACTGTAATTCTATGTTTGATTTAAAAATGTGGGGAGAAGTCCGTAGATAGGCTTTTCTCAGCATTTATGTGATAAAATTAAAATAGTACATAAAGGGAGAAAAGCCTTAATTAAAGAACAAAAAGAATTTACATTATTAAAACAAATTAAATTATATGATGATTTAGTTGATGATAATGAAAATGAAATATATAGAGGTCCTGTTAGTAAATTTATTAATAAAGGTTATGTTGCAACTGATTATGATAAAGAAACTGAAACAATGATTTTAGATTGACCTGATGAAATTGGCACATTACCACCCGAAGCTTTACAAAACAATCCACAAATTGGTGATTATACACATGCTGCAACATGTGATTTTTCTGCTAAACAACAAAAAAGAATTAATACAAATGAGAATAATATAACTAAATTGAATAATGAATTAACTAAAACTAATGAAAGTATTGATGATATTAAAAATAATTGATTTAATATTGAAACTAGCCCATTATGAAAGAAAATTGATAATAATGACTTATATACAAACAAATGATATATTGTTCCTTGAACTTATGTTTATTTTGATAGTAAGCAATTAAGTAGTTCTGTTTCAAAATTAACAAAAGTTATTATTGAATATAATTTGACAAAAGAGCAAATGTTCATTGTTGTTGAAAAAATTATTGTTGAAGATAATATTAACATTACACTTTCTTTTGATTTTAATACTAAAAATTTTATAGTACAAACTTCATCTACAAAATATAAAGGTTGATTAGATAATAATAAATTATATCAATATATTGGAAATGGTACACCAATTGAATTTATAGCAGCAGAAAATACTGAACGTGATTATTATACAAAAATAGAAACTAATGACTTATTAGATAAAAAACAAGATAAATTGATTCAAGGTGAAAATATTACTATTGATGAAAATAATAAAATTAGTGCTACTAGTAGTGGTAATGTAGATGAAAATAGAATATTTAATAATAAAGAAGATAAAAATACTACTACTGATTTAATAAATAAAGTAATTAAAAAAGGAATAAAAACATTAACTTATAGAGATAATCCTAGTGTAACAGATGATTTAGATATTCCAAATAAAAAATATGTTGATGATAAATTAGAAGATACAAAATCATTATTTCCAATTGCTTTTTCTATGAATGCTATTGGTCAAGAAATTCCTAATTTAGAAACTACTAATAAAACTGTTGTTAGTGCTATTAATGAACTTAAAAATAAAGATTTTAATTTAACTATTGATAAATTAAAACCATTTTTTAGTGATGAAATTTTTGTTATTCAAGAAAAAATAAATGAAGTTTTAGAAGAAAAAGTTTTTAAAATTAATCCAATTTTTATTTTAAATCTTTTAAAGAGTGCTTCTATTAAAGAATTACAAACTTATAATAAAACTATAGTTGATGCAGTTAATGAATTACATAAAAGAGTTTGAATACTTGAAGGTGATTTTGTAAAATTATCAAATGAATTACATGAAGATGAAAAGAAAATGATAAATAATGGTAATTGAAAAGAAGTAGGAACAAAAGTTAATATAAATCATATTAAATATACTTTTAAATCAAATACTAAATATAAAATTTATTATAATTTTGAAAGCCAATTCAGTAATAAAAAATTTGCTTTTATTTGTAAAGAATTTTTATATGGTGAATTAAATACTGATGTTCAAACTTTGGATTGAGATAATATTAATGGTAGAATAATGCTTTCTTTACAAATGCAGAATGATACAATTGCTATTGTTAGTGACCCTTCAAGATTTGGCCAACTTTTAAAATTAGAAGAATTACAGGAATAATATTATGATTTGAAAAATTATAAAAGTGATTTTAGGTTTAATAGGATTTTTATTATCTTCTGCAGTTGCTGGTTTAATTATATTTATTATTGTAAAAATTGTATTAAAAATTGGCTTTTCTCCCTTTATGTACTATTTTAATTTTATCACATAAATGCTGAGAAAAGCCTATCTACGGACTTCTCCCCACATTTTTAAATCAAACATAGAATTACAGTTTCAAAACTAGTTATCTTGTTGAATTTATATGCAGCTTCTTTAGCATATAAATGAACATGATGTTTTGCAACTTTGATATGTGTTTTAAATGTTCTTCTTATATGTTTTCAAACTGATTCAATTTGGTTGGTATTTACACCAATTTTTGAAACATAGCCATCTTGATGGTTAACTGTTTCATGCTTAGTGAAAACTGATTTAAAATCGCAATATCCTTTTCAATAATCAGTATATACAAGACATTTTGAAGAAATGTGGTTTTTTGCAAACTGCAAAAGATTTTTACTCTTTGCGTTTTTCAATACTTTCACAATTAAATTATTGGTTGTTTTTTGATAAATGCCAACAATCAAGGTTTTATTCACCAAGGATCTTCCTTGTTTTTTAAAACCCATATGTGAAAGATACATTTCATCAATTTGCACTGTACCTTCAACAATAAATTGAGGTTTTTGTTTTGCAATACGTGTTCTGATTTTATGAGTCATTCTTCAAGCAGTTTTCAAAGTCACTCCCAATTCTTTTGCAATATCTGTTGATGGAATTCCATGTTTGGTGTTTATTCATCTAAAGATAAGATAAAACCAAGATGTTAAAGATGTTTGTGACCTTGAAAATATGGTGCCTGTGAGAATGCTAAATGTTTGATTACATTTTAAACATCTCATTCTTTTTAAATCAGAAGTATTCAAATTAAAACTAAAACACCTAATACATTTGTTTTCTTTCAAATTTGCTATATATGCAAGACATTGCTGTTCAGTTTGAAAAGCATTGTTGAATTCATTCAGTTTCATTATTCCCTCCACAAGTACATGTGGGGAGAAGTCCGTAAAAATTAATCAAATATTTTAAGGAAAGGTGTTGAATATTATGTTAGGTAGATTTTTTAGAAAAGATAAAACAAATACTAGTGATAATCAAAATGAAAAAGTAAAATTTTTAACTAATAAAAATAAAAGTACGCATGCTTCAATTTTAAATTATTTTGGTTTTAATGATTTTAATCATGAAACTTATTTCACTGATTTTGTAGCAGAAAAATAATGCTAATTTATATAATGCTCCATTAGATATTAATAATGAAACTATTAAACAATATTTAATTCAACAAGAATTTTATAGAAAAAATTGAAATTCTATTTTTAAATTAAGTAAATTAGGAATTAGTGGTTATTTAATTTTTATTGCTAATGATGATTTATATTTTCAAGTTGTTGATATACAACAAAGAGTTTATGATATTACTGGTAAATTAATTCAATGTACTATTTTTTATGATAGTTATGAGCAAAATGCACAAATGGTAAGATTATTTGAAGTTTATACATTAAATAATGAACAAGTAACTATTAATCGTGCAATTTATAGTATTAGCGATAATAAAAAACAATTTCCCTTAAATTTTAAATCATTTATTAATAATCCTAATTTAGAACAAGAACAAACATTAAATATTAATTATATACCAATAGCAATTATGAGAAATAAAGCAAATGAATTAGCAGATTGTAATAAAGTAATGGATAAAATTAAAGCGTTAGATGTTATTTATGAACAAATTGTTTTAGATACCATTTTAAATTCACCTAAATTTATTTCGGACTTCTCCCCACATGTACTTGTGGAGGGAATAATGAAACTGAATGAATTCAACAATGCTTTTCAAACTGAACAGCAATGTCTTGCATATATAGCAAATTTGAAAGAAAACAAATGTATTAGGTGTTTTAGTTTTAATTTGAATACTTCTGATTTAAAAAGAATGAGATGTTTAAAATGTAATCAAACATTTAGCATTCTCACAGGCACCATATTTTCAAGGTCACAAACATCTTTAACATCTTGGTTTTATCTTATCTTTAGATGAATAAACACCAAACATGGAATTCCATCAACAGATATTGCAAAAGAATTGGGAGTGACTTTGAAAACTGCTTGAAGAATGACTCATAAAATCAGAACACGTATTGCAAAACAAAAACATCAATTTATTGTTGAAGGTACAGTGCAAATTGATGAAATGTATCTTTCACATATGGGTTTTAAAAAACAAGGAAGATCCTTGGTGAATAAAACCTTGATTGTTGGCATTTATCAAAAAACAACCAATAATTTAATTGTGAAAGTATTGAAAAACGCAAAGAGTAAAAATCTTTTGCAGTTTGCAAAAAACCACATTTCTTCAAAATGTCTTGTATATACTGATTCTTGAAAAGGATATTGCGATTTTAAATCAGTTTTCACTAAGCATGAAACAGTTAACCATCAAGATGGCTATGTTTCAAAAATTGGTGTAAATACCAACCAAATTGAATCAGTTTGAAAACATATAAGAAGAACATTTAAAACACATATCAAAGTTGCAAAACATCATGTTCATTTATATGCTAAAGAAGCTGCATATAAATTCAACAAGATACCTAGTTTTGAAACTGTAATTCTATGTTTGATTTAAAAATGTGGGGAGAAGTCCGTAGATAGGCTTTTCTCAGCATTTATGTGATAAAATTAAAATAGTACATAAAGGGAGAAAAGCCATTTATTTTTAATCAAACTTATGGTAATGTTCAATCAACATTAGAACAAGCAGTAAGAGAATTAGTTACTAAAAATTATTTATTTAAAAGTGGCGGAGATAATAACGAAAAAAATGAAAATATTAATATGACAAGTAGTAATTTTAAAGGTAAAAATTTAACTGATATATATGATTGAAATGTTAATGAAATATTTAAACGTTGTGGTATTCATATACCAAGTCAAAAAAAGTCAGCACAACAATCAGTTCCCGAAAGTACAGCAGTAAATATTTCAACCATTAATTATATTGAACAAAAATTATGACAATTTAATATTGATATTCTTAAATTTATTCAAATATTAGTACGTATGGATAAAGATTTATTAAATAGTAAAACATTTAATATTAATGATGAACAAGAAATTAATAATTTAACTGTTAAATTAAAATTATTTAATCCCGAAAATAACCAACGGACTTCTCCCCACATGTACTTGTGGGGAGAAGTCCGATTGATAATTTATATATCATTAATAATTATTCACAACCTTATCAAAATCAAAAAACAAGAAGTAATAAAAGTATAACTATTATTAAAATTAAAGATTTTAAAACAAGAGATGGTTATCCAATAATTATTAAATTACAAAAACCATTAGACAAAGATACAAAAGTAACTGGTTTAAAAATTAAAGCCCCTAGAAGCATGATTTTTGGCAATATAAAGGTACTTGGTGAAGTTGACAATATAGGAAGTATACCCAAAGTTATTTGTTAAAGATAAGATAGCATTTCCGCTGTTATCAATGCCTATTGAAACTCAACCAAAAGTTAGAATATTACAACAATGATTTAGTGAACAAATATTACCTTTAAATCTAGCAAAACAATTTATTGCTCAAGAAAAATCAGTTTTAGACTTAATTGCTATTGGTGGTGGAAGTGAAACAAGAAAAGAAATTATTAATAATGCAAGAGTAACTAATGCTAAATTAGGTTATGATGTTACTAAAAATTTAAAAGTATGACCATTAGCCGATGAAATAGAATTAAAAGATAAAAAATTAGAATCATGATTTTTAGTAGGTAACTATAATTTATTTATTTCTACAACTAATAAATTTCATGATGTTGAGCTTGAAATAAAAGATAGACCACCAATTGATAGTTTACAAAAAGTATTATTAGACATGTTAACTTATACATATAGTTATAATAGAAACTTTGATGGTTTTGACCCATCACATCTTGAACAAAAAATATCACAATTACGTGCAAAATTTGAAGGACAAAAACCTGAAGAAGTAATTAGCAATTTGTTTAAACAATGAAAATTAGATTACCCAAATTATGTAAATTTACCACAAGTACAAATACTTAAAAAAATAATTATTATGTTATCAAATAATATTTATTCAAGTATGTCAATTAATAAAGGTTTAAATGATGATAATAAAATTTTATTACCTTATTATTTTGAATTAAAATCAAATCCAATTCATAGAAATCCTGATGAAGTCTGAGAGTTTAAAGATGTAAAAGTAATATTAAAATCTCAATATTTTGATTTTACAGATATAAATAATATTAAATTAAAAAATAATGACATTAGCCAAAATGAATTATTCAAATTAGATGATAACCAATTTAACTGACTATCTATAATTAATGAATTAGAAAGTAATAACATACCTTCATTAATTCCAGCTGATTGAACATTAGGTAATGGTGAATATGGCAAATACTTTACAAGAGCAATTATTGGAAAAATAAAAATTGAAAATGCTTTAAATTTATATGGTTCTAATAAATCTCAATTATTTTCCAAATTAGAATTTTCTAAAGAAATTTCACAAATTGATAATGACAATAAATTTGAATTACAAATTGAAAATCCTATTAATAATTTAAATAGGATTGAAATCAGCGGAATATTTGGTGCCGGTAATTATGATTTAATTTTGGCTTTTCTCCCTTTATGTACTATTTTAATTTTATCACATAAATGCTGAGAAAAGCCTATCTACGGACTTCTCCCCACATGTACTTGTGGAGGGAATAATGAAACTGAATGAATTCAACAATGCTTTTCAAACTGAACAGCAATGTCTTGCATATATAGCAAATTTGAAAGAAAACAAATGTATTAGGTTTTTTAATTTTAATTTGAATACTTCTGATTTAAAAAGAATGAGATGTTTAAAATGTAATCAAACATTTAGCATTCTCACAGGCACCATATTTTCAAGGTCACAAACATCTTTAACATCTTGGTTTTATCTTATCTTTAGATGAATAAACACCAAACATGGAATTCCATCAACAGATATTGCAAAAGAATTGGGAGTGACTTTGAAAACTGCTTGAAGAATGACTCATAAAATCAGAACACGTATTGCAAAACAAAAACCTCAATTTATTGTTGAAGGTACAGTGCAAATTGATGAAATGTATCTTTCACATATGGGTTTTAAAAAACAAGGAAGATCCTTGGTGAATAAAACCTTGATTGTTGGCATTTATCAAAAAACAACCAATAATTTAATTGTGAAAGTATTGAAAAACGCAAAGAGTAAAAATCTTTTGCAGTTTGCAAAAAACCACATTTCTTCAAAATGTCTTGTATATACTGATTCTTGAAAAGGATATTGCGATTTTAAATCAGTTTTCACTAAGCATGAAACAGTTAACCATCAAGATGGCTATGTTTCAAAAATTGGTGTAAATACCAACCAAATTGAATCAGTTTGAAAACATATAAGAAGAACATTTAAAACACATATCAAAGTTGCAAAACATCATGTTCATTTATATGCTAAAGAAGCTGCATATAAATTCAACAAGATACCTAGTTTTGAAACTGTAATTCTATGTTTGATTTAAAAATGTGGGGAGAAGTCCGTAGATAGGCTTTTCTCAGCATTTATGTGATAAAATTAAAATAGTAAATAAAGGGAGAAAAGCCTAAAATTAATCATACTATTTGAATTTTTCTATTATTTTTCATAATAAACCATTTTATTTAGATTTTCTTATTAAAATATCCATTAGGATAAATACCATCTCATTTTACATCACTTTTAGATGCAGAATTAATTGAAATATATAAATATATTTTATGAATATCATCTTTTTTTTCTGACCATATCGTTGTACAAGCCCCCCCCAGTGGACCTTACCATCATAATCTAAAAAATATTGTAAATTATTTGTTTTGTGATGTGTTATTGAACCAATTATTAAACCAGTTACTCCACTTATTGCACCAGTTAGTGCTAATGCTAATGTTATTTTACTTAAATTTGTTTTTATTCATGTTTTCATATTAAATTACTCCTTACTTATATTTTTATAAAATTGTACAACGTTTTGAACAACATTTACTTTTTTTGATATTTTGTTTATTGTTTTTTATTTTTTTATCTTCTACTACTTCATTTAAATTTATATGTTCTCATACTTCTTCATTATAAGTGATTGATTGTCTAACTCCATTTATATTATCTACATATCATGTTGTTGTATTATTTTTAGATGTTTTCATATTAAATTACTCCTTTTTTCCTTGATTTTACTTATAAATTGTACTATTTTTGATTATTTTTACAAGTATGCTTTTAAATGCAAAATAACGCCTAAATTAAAGGCGTTTATTTTGTAATACCTATACTATTAATTATATTGAAATTGTTTATTATATTTTAAATATGAAAGTGGTTTTTTTAAATAATTTTTTATTTTAGTTAAAATTACACTTATATATTTATATAATATATGCAGTAAATTATTTTTTTAAATTATTTACAATAAATTTAGATTTTTTTAAAATAGTTAGGAGAAGTAAATGTGAATTTTAATTATAAATGAAATTTTAGAGAACAAAGTGCAAAAATTGATAATTTAATTTTAGAACATATAACAAAGAAATGAGAAAAATGAGATTGAAGAATAAAAAATACAAGAGATAAAAAGAAATATAAAATTGTTGACTATCAATATCGAACAAGAAAAACATTATATGGAATGGTAACATATAAAAGAAGAATTTATGAATATTTTAATGAAGAATTACAAGAATGAATTCGTGTTTGTTTAGTTGATGAAATACTACAATTACCTAAATATAAAAGAATTGGTGAAGATATTGAAGATACTATTATTGAAAATTTTGCAGATGGAAAAAGATATCGTGATATTTGTGTTATTTGTAAAAAAGCAGGCATTAGTGTTAGTAGTGTTCATAGAGTTTTTAAAAATTTTGAAATAGTTGAAGCAAATCCAGTAAAAGTAAAATTAGAAAAAAATCAACCTATTTTTGTAGCAATTGATGATGGTCATCGAAAATTTTGAAATTTTAAACGTAAAGGTACAAAACATTCTATGCGATTAATAGTAACATATACAGATAATATTAATCACAAAGTACAAAATAAAAGAGTAAAAGCAATTATTAGACCAACAAAAACAAAAATTGGAGTTAAAAAAACTGCTGAATTTGTTAAAGAACATTGTCAAAAATTTTACGAAAACATTGAACAAGCAAAAATTATTATTTGTGGTGATAGTGCAGGATGAATTAAAGAAGTTGCTGATTATTTAAGTACACAGTTTGTTTTAGATAAATTCCATTTAATTAGAACATTATATCTTGGTATAATGGCTGGAAATAAAGGAAAATATTTAAAAGAATATAATTATTGCAAAAATTTAATTAATAATGGTCAATATGAAAAATTAATTGAATATTTATATAAAGAATTAGATAATCATAAAAAATTAAAGAAAAAATATTTTAAAAATAATAAACAAGGTATTGAAAATCAAAGTGCAAAATGAAATATTGGTTGTTATACTGAAACAAATATTTGACATGTTTTAAAAGAAATGCTTGGTAATAGAACATATAATATTTTAATTTATATTAAAATGGTTATTTTTAAATGTAATAAGATAAATACAGAAATACAATTATTATAGATTAAAATTGAATTTTTTTTTAAAAAATCAAAATAAAATAAAACTTATTAAATGTGTTTTAATAAGAATTTTTGTTGTGTATAAATATTAAATTTATTTTTTAATTTTTTAGTAATTTTTAAAAATAAGTATTTTAGTTGCATTTAAGTTAAAAAAATTATATTATTTAAATACAATTTCATAAAAATCCAAATTATTTCTTGTCTGAAATATAATAAGACTATGGAATGGCAACCCTTTTTAGGACTATTTTTTGGTAGACATTTGTTTTTGATAATTAACTGGAGTTAAGTAGTTTAAAGTGCCGTGAATTCTTATGTTGTTATATCAATTGATGTAATCAAATAATTCTAATTTTAATTGGATTAATGATGTAAAATTTTTATCATTAATAAATTCGGTTTTGAAAGTTTTAAAGGTTGCTTCAGCAACAGCGTTATCATAAGGACAACATTTTTTGCTTAAAGAGCGATTAATATTGAATGCTAGTAAAAGTTTATCAATAATTTTATTATTAAATTAATTACCGCGATCACTATGAAATATTTGAATATCTTTTAAACAGCGATTTGAGTGCATAAATGCTTGATATACTAATGATGCATCTTTTTTAGTAACTACACTATGTCCAATTATTTCGCGGTTAAATAGGTCAATTAATAAACAAATATAGTTTCACTTACCATTTACTTGAACATAAGTTAAATCACTAACAATAACTTCATTTTTAACTCTATTATTAAAGTTTCTATTAACAAGATTGGTTATTTGACTATCATTGACTTTATTATGATAATTTTTGAATGATAATTTAGTGTATTTTGATATTAAATTATGTTTATTCATAATTTCTTTAATTTTTCGTCTTGATAAATAAATTTCTTGGTTTTCTAGAATTACTTTTAATCTTCTAGTACCATAAACTTCTTTATTTTTTTTAAAAGCACTAATAACAGCTTGTTCATAAATATTATTTTGAATTTTATTTTTTTTCTTTAAATTAAAATAATATGTTGATTTAGAGATTTTTAAAAAATGACACATTGTGCGAATTTTATATTTAGATTTATTATTTGCAATAATCTCTACTTTCTGCCTATTATTAGTGCTGCTTGCTTTAAAATATCATTTTCCATTCTTAATTGTTTTAATTCTTTTCTTAATTTAATTAATTCATTTTCTTCAACAGAACGATTATCTTTAGTTTTAAAACTACCTGAATTAGTAAATTGCTTAATTCAATTGTAAGTAGCTGCTCTTGTAACATTATATTCTTTAACAAGGCAAGATACTGATTTGCCACTTTGATATAAAGCTACTATTTGTTTTTTAAATTCATCGGTATATGAGTTAATATTGTCCATAATTATAGTTCCTTTCTTTGTTCACTTGTCTATGTAATTAGTGTCCAATAAAGTGTAACCCATCCACTATATAGATTTAATTTATTCCGGATTTTTGACAATCTCCCATTATATTATAACACTTTTAGTATTAATTTTATTATCGTTTAAATCATTTGTAAATTTATTTCTATGTTTAATATTATTTAGATGTATATAAAAAAAATCAGTATTAATAAGTAAATACTGGAGGCTTTTTAATAATCTGTGTATCTTTGTTTTACAAAGTTACTAATTTAGATTAATTCTCTCTTCAAATTTTATCATAAAATGAGCAATTGCTGTATTTCAATTTTGAATAGGCAATGTTCATTTTTTTGTTATATTTTCAATTGCCAAGTAAAATATTTTGAAAACTGCCATATCATTAGGAAAAACTTTTTTATTTCTGATGATTTTTCGTAATTGACTATTAACAGATTCAATAGCATTTGTAGTATAAATCACTCTTTTGATTTCTACTGGATAACTAATAAAAACCATTAAATTATCTCAATTTTTATATCAATATTTAGTAATTTGAGGATATTGTTTATTTCATTTACTTTCAAACGATTCTAAAGCTTGCATTGCTTGTTCTTCACTACATGCACTATAAATTGGTTTTAAATCTGCAACTAGACCTTTTCGATGTTTGTATGAAACATATTTTAAACTATTTCTAATTTGATGAACAATGCATAATTGATGTTCTGTTTTAGGATAAACTGATTGTATTGCTTCTGACATGCCTGTTAAATTATCACTACAAGCAATAAGAATATCATTTAAGCCACGATTTTTCATTTCTGTGAAATTAGATAATCAAAACTTAGAACATTCATTTTCACTAATTCATAATCCTAAAACATCTTTTTTGCCTTCTAAATCAACTCCTAATGCTATATAAACTGATTTGTTAATAATCCGTTTATCTTGTCGTACTTTAACTACTATACAATCAAAATAAACAATAGGATAAATACTTTCTAATGGTCGATTTTGTCATGCTTTAACATCATCAATAACATCATCAGTAATTTGACTAATAACACTTTCACTAATATCAGCACCATGATATAACTCTTGCAACTGCATTCTAATTTCAGATAATGTCATTCCTTTTGCATACAAGGAAAGAACTTGTTGATCAAAACCATCAAATCTTATTTGCCTTTTAGGAACTATTACAGGAGTAAAATTACTATTGCGATCTCTTGGTACATCAATTTCAATTTTACCTTGTTGAGTTATTAATTTTTTTGAACTTGTACCATTACGAGCATTTTCAGTAGTACTATGTTGATTTTTTTCATATCCTAAATAATTTTGCATTTCAGAATTCAACATTTTTTCAACTAATCTTTTTGTTAATTCTTTATATAAACCGCCAGGTTTAAAAACTGTTGTTAAATCTTCAGTATTTTCTAGTAATAAATCTACTGCTTTTGATATTGGATGATTATTATTAAAGTTATCTTTTTTAGCCATCTGTAACTCACTCTTTCTAGTCATTTAATTATATTTACTAGAATTAATTAAACATAGTTATTTTTGTAAGTTACACAGATTACTAAACATTTCCAAATACTGATTTAATATTAGTTATCTTTTAGTGATAGTGCTGTTAATAATTTATTGTATGTAGCAACATCTTGTTTTTTAAAGTATTTTAAGAAGCGTTTTCTGCTTGCTACCATTTTTAACAAACTTCGTTTTGCAGTAATATCTTTTTTTTGTACTTGTAGATGGGCTGTTAATTCTAAAATTCTTTTTGTTAAATTAATAATTTGAACTGCAGAAGAACCAGTATCTTTGGCATTTAAGCTAAATTTTTTAATCAATTCATCTTGTTTAATTTGTTCCATATTTGACAACTCTCCTTTAAATATAATTCGGCTTAAGCAAAGCTAATATCGGAGAGAATATTAACAATGTTAAGTCAACACGGTTATAATAATACATTAATTTTAAACATAAAACAAGCATTTTTTCAAAAAATATTTTTATTAATTTTGTATAAAGAGATGATTTTTTATTTTTTTTCTTCATTTGCGTTTTTATTTTTTTTATCAAAAATAGTCACTTTACGTTCAGTATGATTAAGAATTCTTTTACAATTATCTCAATGACGAATAATAATTAATATTCAAATTAGAGCCATAATTATATTAACAATATAGTATTGAGTGTCTTGTTGGGAAAGAAAAGCATGCAGTGGCATATTCGGTATTCATGATAAGATAAAAGCAAGTATCATCATTAACATTGAAGATAAAGATGACATTCTACTTAAATATAAAATAAATCATCAACTAGCAATTGTGATAACGCAATAAATAGGATTAATCATTAATAGTACTCCTAATGAAGATGCAGCTCCTTTACCACCACGAAAACCATAAAATAGTGGTCAACAGTGACCAATAATTGCAGCAAGACCAGTTGGATAAATATATGCTTGTTTAAACATTGTTTCATAATTAGGATTAGTAATATTGATAAAGGTTAAACCGTATGCAATTAAAATAGGAATAGCGGGCTTAAAACCGTCAATAATTAAAATAATAGCTCCTCATTTACCACCCATAACTCGTGTTGAATTAGTAGCACCAGCATTTTTAGAGTAATAATCTCTAACATCGGTTTTAAATTTTATTTTACTAATAATAATTGAAGGTGAGATTGAGCCAATTAAATAACCAATGATAATAAAAATAAAAGTTCCTAATAGATTAATATTTTCCATTTTTTCTCCATTCTTGTGCAAGTATTATGTTAATAAAAATTTTATTTTTTGGAAGTTAAATTGTTCTTTTTATCTTTATTATTATAATATAAATTATAAATTATTAATGTTAATAATATGATATTAATAACTGTGCCAAAGGCATTTGCTGCTAGTAAGGGAATGTTTTTAATTAAACTAGCATAAATTATGAATGAAGTTAATACTATTTGATATATGCTATAAGAAATTAACGATAAACCTTTTGTGTTTTTAGTTTTAATTAGTTTAATAGTTTGTGGTAAAAAGGCAACCGAAATAAAAAAGGCACCTATATATCCAATAATATCAATTGCAATATTAGACATTTTTTTCCTCCTTATTTTTTTGTTTAATTAAATTGTTAACAATAATCCCAATTATTATGAAATTTAGTATAGCAGTAATAGTTTGACAAGTAATCATGGGAATATCATTACGAAGTATGCCAAATATTAAAAAAGTAAGACCTCCCAGTTGATAGATACTATATGAAAAAATAGAAAGACCTGAAGTATTTATTGTTTTAATTAGGGCTTTTCTCCCTTTATGTACTATTTTAATTTTATCACATAAATGCTGATAAAAGCCTATTTTAAATAATAAAAAATGTGTTTTGCTAAACACATCATTAATTTATTTTTCTTCTTCTTTAATGAAACATTTTTTACATAAAGATTTCCCTTCTTTTGTATCAAGAATGTCAAAAGGTTCAAACATCATTTCGCAATCAAAACATTTTACGGTTTTTGTTAAAGGTTCATCATCAGTTTTTTTGTTTTTTTTATTGAATCATTTCATTATATCCTTCCTTTCTAAATATATTAAATAAGTGTGTTAATGACACACTTATTTAATATATTTATTTAGCACAATCTTTACACAAACATTTACCATCTGCTGCTTTAGTACATTCAGATGAACTTTTCATTTTCCCACAACAATCACATTTTTTTTGATCTTTTGCTTCTCCGGTTTTATCCCTTTTTTTAAATGGTCACATGTATATAAATTCCTTTCCTCATATCATAATTACTCTACTCAATTATAACAAATTTTATTATTTTCTATGGTATTAACTATTTTTAAAACTTTTTTGTTAAATTTTGATTAATTATTTTTTTCTATTTTAAGAATATTATTTTTGATTTCTTCAATTTCTTCAATATCAGTTATTCTATTAAATAAGTGAAAAAGCATATAGTTTAATTCTTTTGGTTTATGAAAGTGTTTTTTAAAAACGGACTTCTCCCCACATGTACTTGTGGAGGGAATAATGAAACTGAATGAATTCAAAAATGCTTTTCAAACTGAACAGCAATGTCTTGCATATATAGCAAATTTGAAAGAAAACAAATGTATTAGGTGTTTTAGTTTTAATTTGAATACTTCTGATTTAAAAAGAATGAGATGTTTAAAATGTAATCAAACATTTAGCATTCTCAAAGGCACCATATTTTCAAGGTCACAAACATCTTTAACATCTTGGTTTTATCTTATCTTTAGATGAATAAACACCAAACATGGAATTCCATCAACAGATATTGCAAAAGAATTGGGAGTGACTTTGAAAACTGCTTGAAGAATGACTCATAAAATCAGAACACGTATTGCAAAACAAAAACCTCAATTTATTGTTGAAGGTACAGTGCAAATTGATGAAATGTATCTTTCACATATGGGTTTTAAAAAACAAGGAAGATCCTTGGTGAATAAAACCTTGATTGTTGGCATTTATCAAAAAACAACCAATAATTTAATTGTGAAAGTATTGAAAAACGCAAAGAGTAAAAATATTTTGCAGTTTGCAAAAAACCACATTTCTTCAAAATGTCTTGTATATACTGATTCTTGAAAAGGATATTGCGATTTTAAATCAGTTTTCACTAAGCATGAAACAGTTAACCATCAAGATGGCTATGTTTCAAAAATTGGTGTAAATACCAACCAAATTGAATCAGTTTGAAAACATATAAGAAGAACATTTAAAACACATATCAAAGTTGCAAAACATCATGTTCATTTATATGCTAAAGAAGCTGCATATAAATTCAACAAGATACCTAGTTTTGAAACTGTAATTCTATGTTTGATTTAAAAATGTGGGGAGAAGTCCGTAGATAGGATTTTCTCAGCATTTATGTGATAAAATTAAAATAGTACATAAAGGGAGAAAAGCCTTTAAAAAATATTATTGTTTCATCAATAGTTGCCATTAGCATTACTGCTTGTTTGGTGTTAATGCTATTATTTTGTAATGGTATTAGTACAAGATGTTTTCAACTGACTAACAAACATGTAGTCTTCTAAAGATTTTTCTTTTTGTGTATAATAGAAAATTTGAAAAGCACTAATTTTAGCACCAATTGTTTTAATAGCATTTTTTACTGCTGTAACTTGTGAATTAAGCATATTTTTGATTAATAAGGTAATAAAGATGGTAATTGTTCCAATTGGTAAAATAATTGATAAAATTAAGTCTAAGTTAACATTAAACTTTTGAGCAAATATTGATTTTAATAAAGTATAACCATTTTGGAATAAAATAACAGATAAAAATAAAGCAAAGTTTGGTGTTTTTCATCATTTATGCATAATTAATATTTCTGTTTTAATTTTTAAAATATATCAAAAGAAATAAGAAGTTAATACCAAGATAATACCATAAATTAATACAATGATAGTTGTTAGAAAATTGAAAAAACTAAAAACAATAGCTAAATTAACTGTAAAACCTAGATACATTTTAATATCATAAATTGGATAATCATTTGCAAATTGAGTTGTTAAACCATATTTTCTTTGAAATGCTCGACGACGATAAAGTTTAATGATTATAATAATATAAAAAAGTAAAGCAATTAAAGCGATTAAAATTGTAATAAAGATATATGAATAAGCAGTATTAATACTATTTAAACGTTGTGTTCATGCACTTCCTCAGTCACTTATTGGTGCATCATCATGTTGAGTAAAAATAAATGACATTAATGAAAAATCAATTAATGGATAATAAATAGCCATTAATTTTTTATAGAAAGGAGTTTTGTCACTTTCTTGTTTTGCGTTAGCAATTTGTTCTAGTAGTTCTTTAACATTATTTTCTTTATCAATTCTTGTTCTTTCATTTAAAAATAAGACTAATGCAGTAATTAGTAATGTAATAAATATTAGGCTTTTCTCCCTTTATGTACTATTTTAATTTTATCACATAAATGCTGAGAAAAGCCTATCTACGGACTTCTCCCCACATTTTTAAATCAAACATAGAATTACAGTTTCAAAACTAGGTATCTTGTTGAATTTATATGCAGCTTCTTTAGCATATAAATGAACATGATGTTTTGCAACTTTGATATGTGTTTTAAATGTTCTTCTTATATGTTTTCAAACTGATTCAATTTGGTTGGTATTTACACCAATTTTTGAAACATAGCCATCTTGATGGTTAACTGTTTCATGCTTAGTGAAAACTGATTTAAAATCGCAATATCCTTTTCAAGAATCAGTATATACAAGACATTTTGAAGAAATGTGGTTTTTTGCAAACTGCAAAAGATTTTTACTCTTTGCGTTTTTCAATACTTTCACAATTAAATTATTGGTTGTTTTTTGATAAATGCCAACAATCAAGGTTTTATTCACCAAGGATCTTCCTTGTTTTTTAAAACCCATATGTGAAAGATACATTTCATCAATTTGCACTGTACCTTCAACAATAAATTGAGGTTTTTGTTTTGCAATACGTGTTCTGATTTTATGAGTCATTCTTCAAGCAGTTTTCAAAGTCACTCCCAATTCTTTTGCAATATCTGTTGATGGAATTCCATGTTTGGTGTTTATTCATCTAAAGATAAGATAAAACCAAGATGTTAAAGATGTTTGTGACCTTGAAAATATGGTGCCTGTGAGAATGCTAAATGTTTGATTACATTTTAAACATTTCATTCTTTTTAAATCAGAAGTATTCAAATTAAAACTAAAACACCTAATACATTTGTTTTCTTTCAAATTTGCTATATATGCAAGACATTGCTGTTCAGTTTGAAAAGCATTTTTGAATTCATTCAGTTTCATTATTCCCTCCACAAGTACATGTGGGGAGAAGTCCGAAATATTATTCAAAAAAATAATAAAACAAAATATTGCCCTCCCAAAAAATTATGCGGTCGTAATTTTTTAAATTGAATTTTTTGTACTTCCAAAATTTATTCCCTCCCCCAAAAAAAATATTTTTTAAAATCGCTTACTTAAATTATAGCACTAATTAAAAATTCACTTATTAATTGGTAAAATTTACTAATTGTTAAATTAAATTTAAAAATTAATTATATAATTAATTTAAAATATTGCTGAATTATACTTGTAAGTGCAAGTAAATAAAATTGCAAAAAAATTCTCATATAAAAATTTCATAATGCTAAATTTATTTTATAAAAAAAGTAAGGAGTTTTTATATGAGTTATAAACATCTTGGCGTAGATGAAAGAATTTATATTGAGAATCAATTGAAATTTAAAGTTAAAATTAGTGAAATAGCTAAAAATCTTAATCGAAATATTAGTACTATTATTCGAGAAATTAATAGAAATCAAGATAATAGTAATTATTTTTCATTGATTGCACAAAATAAAGCTGAAAATAGAAAACAATCACATATTTTTTTTCATAAGTTTAAAAATAAAGATTTAGTAAAATATGTGCAACAAAAACTATTATTAGGCTGATCACCTGAACAAATTTATGGCAGAATTAAAAATTTTCATAAACAATGAGTTATTAGTTTTAAAACAATTTACAATTGAATTTATTCTGGATTGCTTGATCAAGTTACTAGTAAAAATTTAAGAAGAAAAGGCAAAAAACGCAAATCTCAAGAAAATCGTGGCAAATTCAATAGCAAATCAATTAAAGAAAGAGATCTTAATATTAATGATCGTATAACACTTGGTCATTGAGAAGGAGATACTATAGTATCATCACGAGGCAAAAGTAAAAAATGTTTAATAACTTTAGTTGAAAGAGTATCACGATTTACTTTAGCAATATTAGTTAAAAACAGAACTACTAAAGTTATTAACAAAAATATTAGCCATTATTTATCAATTCTTCCTAAAAATATTGTTAAAACCATTACTTTTGATCGTGGTAAAGAATTTTCAAATTGACAACAACTTGAAAAAAATTTAGATGTGAAAATTTATTTTGCAAATCCATATTCACCTTGACAAAGAGGTACTAATGAAAATACTAATGGTTTAATTAGAGAAAAATTTCCTAAAAAATTTAATTTTTCAAAAACTTGTAAAAATGAAGTTCATAAATTTATATTGTCTTTAAACCAAAGACCAAGAAAAATACTAAATTATCTTTCACCGATAGAATATTTGGATAGAAAAATAATTTAGTTGCACTTACCTTTACAATTTAGCGAACAAGCATTTTTGATTAGAAAAAAAGTTTTTGTTAATGAGCAAAAGGTTCCTTTTGAAGAAGAAATTGATCAATTTGAAGATGTATCGATTCACTTTTTAGTTTTTGATGATCATAATAAACCAATAGCTACTAGTAGAATGCGAAAAGTTGAAGATATTGTAAAGATTGAAAGAGTGTGTATATTGCAAGAATATCGTAAATTGGGTATTGGTAAAAAATTAATGGAATTTATGGAAAAAGTTGCAATTAAAAATCAATTTAAAGTTATATCTCTTTATGCCCAAATTCAAGCACTAAATTTTTATAAAAATTTGGGTTATAAAGTTTGTTCTGAAATATTTTTGGACGCTGGTATTAAACATTGTAAAATGGAGAAAAAAATATATAATGAAGGTAAATTTTAAAAAATAATATTTTAAATACATTGTTTTTAAAAAAACAATGAAAGGAAAAGAATATGTTGGAGTGAGTTAGAGAAATATTTGGAATAAATATAAATATTAATAACAAAGAAGCAAAAATGATAGATGCTATTAAAAATAAAAAGTTAGATGTAGTTAATAAAATATTAAAATATGATATTAATATTGATTATATTGATAGAACTGGTTATACGCCTTTAATGTGGGCCGCTGAAAAAGGTTATCTAGAAATAGTTAATGTTTTATTAGAACATAATGCTAATATTAATTACATATCTGTAAATGGTAATACTGCTTTAATCTTAGCTGCTAAAAAAAAATATACAAAAATAGTTAATGTTTTATTAGAACATAATGCTAATGTTAGTTGTGAGGATCAATTTGGTAATACTGCTTTAATTTTAAGTACTGAAAATGGAAATTTGGAAATAGTTAAAACTTTATTAACACTTAATGTTAATGTTAATCATGAAAATCGATATGGCGAAACTGCTTTGTTAGTGGCTGCTAAAAATGGATATACAGAAATAGTTAATGATTTACTAGCAAATGGCGCTAATATTAATCATGTCTCTATAAATGGTAATACTGCTTTAATATTAGCAATTAAATCTAATTATTTAGAAATAGCTAATGCCTTATTAACAAATTATCCTAATGTTAATAGAAAAAATATGTTTGGTTATACGCCTTTAATGTGGGCTGCGAGGAATGGTCATTTAGAAATAGTCAGAACTTTATTAGAATTGGGAGCTAATGTTAATTGTATAAATGAAAATGGTGATACGCCTTTAATGTGGGCTGCGAGGAATGGTCATTTAGAAGTAGTTAATTTGTTATTAAATAAAGGTGCAAATGTTTATTCTATAACAAAAATTTGTGGTTATACTGCTTTAATTGCTGCAGCTGGTAGAGGTCATTTAGATGTAGTTAATACTTTAATCAAAAATGGCGCTAATGTTAATCATGTAACTATTGATGGTTTGAGTGCTTTAATGTGAGCTGCTGAAAAAGGTCATTTAGAAATAGTTAATAATTTAATCAAAAATGGCGCTAATGTTAATCATGAAAATATAATTGAAGAAACCGCTTTAATTGTTGCTGCTAAAAATGGACATTTGGATATAGTTAAAACTTTATTAGCACATAATGCTAATATTGATGATGTAGATGTAAATGGCAATACTGCTTTATTATTTGCAACCAAATATAATCATTGACAGATAAAAAAGATAATTATTGAAGTAAATAGTTTAAAAAGAGAAAATTTATTAAATGTTAAAAAAATGATAAATAAAATGAATATTATTTTTATTAAAAATAAAGAAAGAATTTATTCAAAAAAAATAGAAAGAAAATTTATTAAAATATTGCAAAATTATGAAGATTATATTAATAAAAAAACCAAAAATATTGATGGACAACTAAATCTTTTTTTTAAAAAAGAATTTATTAATAGTCTAAAATTTGAAGAGGAAAATTATTCATTATTGCATATAGCAGTATTAAATGATTGACAAAAATTAGTAACTTATTTAGTAACAAAATTACCGGTTGATATTGATTATAAAGATAGTTCGGGGAATTCGGCATGAAATCATGCTTGTATGTTACTAAAAAAAGAAAATGCTTTAGCAATTAAATCAAAAGTTCAAATAAATGAAGAAGATAAAATATTTTTAGAAAAAAATATTGATTTATTATCAAGAAAAGAATCTTGTTTTATTAAACTTTTAAATAAAAAAGATAAAAATGCTAATAAAAATAGATTTAACATTATAAATTATTATTATGATGTAGATGAAGTTGCTATTGATGCTTTTGATTATTTTAAAAATAACATAAATTTAATTGAAGATGATAATACTTTTTTAACAATTAATAATAAAAAAACTTTACAAATATAAAGGTAATTTTCATTTAATTATACAGATTAAATTTTAAGTAAACACTCAAATCATAATAAAATAATAATTAATGTAATATAACAAAAATTATATATAATAGGTATAGTAAAAAAGATTTAAAGATTGAGGAGAAAAATATGAATATTATAAAATCGGTATTAAGATTAATGTCGGCAGTTGCTTTAACTACAGTTAGCACAAGCTCAGTTATTTCATGTGATAATCAAGATTTCGAAGAAAATTTATTAAATGCAAAAGTTTCACAAGGTTTAAAATTGACTAATGCTACTGGTGAAGGATTATTAATGCCTACTATTAATATTGATGAAAATGATAAATCATAAGTAACTTGAAAAATCAATACAACTAATATTAAGGTAATAAATTTGATTAAAAATGATAAAAAAGCTAAAGATGAAGAAAGTTTTCAATTTTTAAAAAATGTTTTAAATATTAAAATTGATAGTGGCACAAAATTAGAAGATGCTATTTTTAATAAAACAGAATTAAATAATGTAACTACTATTATTTCAAATATTAATGTTGATTTAAATCCAGTAACACAGAAAAATGATTTTTATATTGTAAAAGGTTCATATAATATAATGTTTACAAATGGTGTTACAAAAACTGATAAATATAAAGTAGTTACAAAAACAAGTCCAAATGGAGTAATTAATCATGATATTTTTCCAATTAAAAAACAGATTTTAATAGTAATTTTCAAAGTGAATTTAAAGTAGGCCAATCAGTAAGTAAATTTCAAATTAAGAGTGATTTGACTTCAATGTTAGATAATTCTAAAGATAATGTTAAAACAATCTTTGGAATCCAAAAAGGCTTTTCTCCCTTTATGTAATATTTTAATTTTATCACATAAATGCTGAGAAAAGCCTTATTTTAATAAAATATATCAAAAAAATAAAAAATAGTTTTTAAAACTATTTTTTATTTAATATAACAGGAATAATTAAAGGGTTTCTTCTTTTCTTTTTAAATATATAAGGTGCTAATGTTGATTTGATAGCATTTTTTATTGTGGCAAAAGTAGGTCTTTCGCTTTTTAATACTTCATTAATAGATTTTGTTAATAATGATATTGCTTCAGATACTAAAGGTGCTGCATCGCGAACATAGAAAGAACCGCGAGAAATAAACGTTGGTGGTGCTAATAATTTATTATTTTGTGAATCAATAGAAACAACAATTGCAATTAAACCATCTTTAGAAAGAATTTGTCTATCACGGACTACTGCAGCAGTTGTTACTCCTGACATATCTTTACCACCATCAACATAAATAGGATCAGCAGCAATGCGTTTATCACTTAAAGAACATTTACCATTATCCATAATAATTGGATCACCGTTAGCACAAATAAATATATTTTCTTCAGGGATTCCAATTGATACAGCTGTTTCTTTATGAACTTTTAACATTCTATAATCACCATGCATTGGCATAAAGTATGATGGTTTAATTAAATTTAACATTAGTTTTTGTTCTTCTTGTGAAGCATGACCAGAAGTATGTAATCAATTTAATGGTGAATTTTCTTCAACAATCGCACTAAGTCGTGTTAGTTTATTAACTACTCTTTCAACGTCAGCACGGTTACCAGGAATTGCCGATGAAGAGAATATTACTGTATCACCGGGTATAATTTTTATTTGACGATGTTCGCGATTAGCAATTCTTGATAATGCTGCCATTGGTTCACCTTGGGAACCCGTACAAATAATAACAATTTGATTATTATCATATTTTTTAGCTTCTTCTGCTTTAATAAATGAACTATCGCGAACTTTTAAATGTCCCATTTGACGAATAACATTAACTATTCTTTCTAAACTTCTTCCAACAACAATAACTTTTCTATTATGTTTTGTTGCAACTTCAATAATTTGTTGTAAACGGTGTACATTAGAAGCAAAAGTAGAAATTAAAATTCTGCCCTTCGCTTTAGCAAATATTTCACTAATTCTTTTAACAACAAGCATTTCTGTCATTGTATAACCGGGTACTTCAGCATTGGTTGAATCTGCTAAAAATAATGTTACTCCTTTTTGACCCATTTGTGCCATTTTATCAATATCTGCTTTATGACCTAAAGGTGTTCAATCGAATTTATAATCACCTGTTGTTACAACAGTTCCATTTGAATTTTCTACACAAATTCCATATGCATCAGGAATTGAATGATTAACAGCAAAGAAACTAATAATAAATCTGTTAGTTTTAATTTTACTATTACCATCAACAATATTTATTTTTATTTTTGATTTTATCCCTTTGTCTTTAATTTTATGACGAATTAAAGCTGCTGCTAAATTAGGAGCGTAGATAGCCGGAATATCACTAATTTCTTTTAATAAGTATGGTATACCACCAATATGATCTTCATGACCATGAGTAATAAATATTCCTTTAATTTTATGTTTATTTTCTTTTAGGTAGCTATAATCAGGAATTACTGCTTCAATTCCTGGCATAGAAGCATCAGCAAATTTTACTCCAGCATCAATAATAATAATTTCATTATCTTGTTCAATTACATAAGTATTTTTTCCAACTTCTTCTAGCCCACCAAGCGCAAAGATTTTCGTGACGAACTTTTTAACTGGTATAGTATTTTTTGTCGATTTATCACTCATATTTTTTCTCCTTCATTCATTTTAAAATTATAAGAAAATAACATAAAACATAACATAAAAAAATGTAATGAATTTAATCATGTTTTTACTTATTACTTATTTGGTATATTATATTTAACCATAATAAAACAATTTAAAAACTTAAGTTTATCATTCTAGTTTATATCATAATCCATTTATCATCATTAAGTCAAGGATTATCCTTATTAATGTGATGATAAAAGAGTTTTCCTTCTAAATGGTCTTGCTCATGTTGAAAAACAATTGCTTCATAACCTCTAACAGTTAAAGTTACTTTTTTCTTTTTTAAATAGTCATAACCTGTAACGTTGATTTTATAACTACGTGGAACTAAACCTTCATGAGGGTGATTAGTTACACTTAAACAACCTTCACCTTTTTTTAAATAAGCTATTTGTTCGCTTTTACCAATGATTTTTGGATTTATTAATGCATGTTCATAGTAAATAATCTTTTCATTTTTATCAGGAATTGGTAATAAAATATAATACATTTTTATATTTTCTCCAATTTGTGGTGCAGCAATACCAATAGCTTCGGTTAAAATGTTGTTAGCATTAAATTCTTTATCTTGTGATGCTTTTACTCAATCAATCATACGTTTCATAATATTTTCATCTTTAGGTGTTAAGGGTAAAATAACATCAGCACAAGGTTTTAATAAACTAGCTTTTGTATCTTCAGTAATTAAAGATGCTGATGGTACTTCGTTTTGTAATTTGTTTAACATTGCAGATCCTTTCATCAGTTTGTAATAAATAATAAATTAAACTAATTTGCTTTTATCAAATTTAATGATAAAGTTATTATAAACTAAATTTTGGAGAAAACATGAAAATTATTGCTGGAAAATTAAAAGGAAAAAAAATAATTACTTTAGATGGTTTATCAACACGGCCAACATTAAATCGAATTAAAGAAAATATTTTTAATATTATGTTAAATTATTGTAGTTTTGAAGATAAAATTGTTGTTGATTTATTTGCTGGAAGTGGTAATTTAATTCTTGAAAGTTTATCACGAGGGGCAAAATTTGCTTTTGCAAATGATATTAACAAAGCTGCTTGTAATATTATTAATCAAAATTGTTTTGCTTGTAATTTACAAGAACAAGTTAAATTAAGTAATTTGGATTATCAAATTTTTAGTAAAACACTAGTACAACAGTGTGATATTGTTTTTATTGATCCACCGTTTGTAAATATTACTTGTCAACAGTGAATTATTGATTTCTTTTATAAAAATAATTTACTTGCTAATAATGCTTTAATTGTTTTAGAAACAAATGTACCACTTGAAAATTTACAATTAAATTTCCATTTTAAAGTAGTATCTAATAAAAAATACGGTAAAATATATATTAAAATAATTCAATTTTATGAAAAGTAGAAAGTAGAATCTAAATGGCACAAAAAAAAGGAAAATTAATTATTCTTTCTGGACCAAGTGGTGTTGGTAAGGGTGCAATTATTGCTAAATTATTTGCTGATAAATCATTAAATTTAGCATATTCAGTTTCGATGACAACAAGAAAACCACGTAATAAAGAACAAGATGGCATTAATTATTTTTTTGTTGATGTATCAACTTTTTTAAATCATGTTAAAGGTAATGATTTTTTAGAATATACAAATTTTATTGGTAATTACTATGGTACTAGTAAGAGTTATGTTTTAAATTTGCAAAATCAAGGTTATAATGTTATTTTAGAAATTGAGGTTGATGGTGCTAGTCAAGTTTTAAAAAATTATGAACATCGCAATGATATTATGAGTATTTTTATTATGCCTCCTTCTTATCAAGAATTAGAACAAAGAATTCGTATGCGTGCTAGTGAGTCAGAAGCAATTATTGAGAAAAGGTTAAATAAAGCAAAAGAAGAATTTAAAGTTCAACATGAATATGATTATATTATTATTAACGATGACTTAGATATTGCTGTTAAAGAAATAACAGATATTATTAAAAATAATATTAATTAGTTTTTGATTTGATAGTTTAGAATTAAATATTAAAAACATTTAACGATGTTAATTTGTATAAAAATATAATGGTATAGAAAACTATATTACAATAATTTTATAAACTTAATATCAAGTTTATTTTAAATCCTATTTCTTTAATTTTAAAGCAATAGGTTTTTTGTAAACTTTTTAAATGTTAAAAATGTTTTTTATGATTTTTTTGTAATTTTGGTAACCAGAATCAGCCAAAATTTGTATTTTTGGATTAATAAAAAGTAAAAATTATAAGTAGTGCTAAAAGAAAAAAAGTGTTGAAATAAGTTTTGGTATTAAAAATTATTAAAAACTAATAAGTGTTACAATTAAACAAAGGGGGAAGTATATTATGGATTTAAGTTGATATGATTGTATTAAGGATTGAAAATTTTATTTTAAATTAGGTTTTGGTTTATTTTTTCTAGCAGTTTTATTATATGGATTATTATCACCTTTAATTAATGGAATTACTGTAACTGATCAACAAAAAAAAGATGCTAGAAATTGAATGTGATTTACTGAAGATAAAGGAGATTTTATTTTAAATTATTTTTCTTTTTTTACAATTCAAACTAATGTTTTTGTTATTATTTGATTAATATCATCTGCTATTTTTTGAGAACAAGAAGGTAGAATTAATAGTAAATGATTTGGCCAATATATGACTTTAGCAGTAACAACTTTTATTACTATTACAGGTATTGTTTTTAATGTTATGTTATTACCAACTTTAGTAAATAAACTACAAACCTTTTATGCATGATTTACTAATATTGTCCAACATATGGTAGTTCCAATTATAATGATTATTTACTTTTTTATTATGCCAAGAGAACAAGGTAGTGTTTTCACAACTAAAGAATTTTGAAAAAAGCGTATGTGAATGTACTATATTTATCCAGTTATTTGAGCAGTTATAATGTTAATTCGTGGTGAATTTCGTTGACAAGCAGGAAAGGTTTGAGCTTATCAATATTTCTTTTTAAACATTCACAAATCTTTTTATGGTATTCCAGGGGCTATATGATTATTAATAACTGCATTATTAATTATTTTGATTATTTTTAGTATTTCAACTTTATTTAATTTAATTAATTTAAAACAATTAAAACGAAAATATCATACATATTATTTAAATGATACGACAAAATAAAAAAACAAATCTTGCTATGATCGTGTTTCGTTTGGTTTATAGTTTTATGAAAAGAGATTACAATTATTATATTTGTTAATTTTAATTATAGAATACTTTAATATACTAATATTATTAATTTATAATAAAGGTTAACAATTAATGTAGGTTTAGAATAATCTTTAAGTGTGTATTCATTTTTAAAAACAAAACAGGCATAATTGTGTTAGTCATAAATTTAAATAAAAATAATAAAGTTAAATCAAAGAATATAACAAAATAATTTGCTAAAAGTACTATTTATAATTAAAAAGTAGATTATAACGTAAAGTATTTTTACGTTATGAAAAGAGAATTTAAAAAATATTAGATAAAAACTAAATAAAAAAATATAGAAAAGAAATGATTAAAGACAATTAATGTATAGTATTTTTATTGATAAAGATTAATAAAGGCTTTTCTCCCTTTATGTACTATTTTAGTTTTATCACATAAATGCTGAGAAAAGCCTATCTACGGACTTCTCCCCACATTTTTAAATCAAACATAGAATTACAGTTTCAAAACTAGGTATCTTGTTGAATTTATATGCAGCTTCTTTAGCATATAAATGAACATGATGTTTTGCAACTTTGATATGTGTTTTAAATGTTCTTCTTATATGTTTTCAAACTGATTCAATTTGGTTGGTATTTACACCAATTTTTGAAACATAGCCATCTTGATGGTTAACTGTTTCATGCTTAGTGAAAACTGATTTAAAATCGCAATATCCTTTTCAAGAATCAGTATATACAAGACATTTTGAAGAAATGTGGTTTTTTGCAAACTGCAAAAGATTTTTACTCTTTGCGTTTTTCAATACTTTCACAATTAAATTATTGGTTGTTTTTTGATAAATGCCAACAATCAAGGTTTTATTCACCAAGGATCTTCCTTGTTTTTTAAAACCCATATGTGAAAGATACATTTCATCAATTTGCACTGTACCTTCAACAATAAATTGAGGTTTTTGTTTTGCAATACGTGTTCTGATTTTATGAGTCATTCTTCAAGCAGTTTTCAAAGTCACTCCCAATTCTTTTGCAATATCTGTTGATGGAATTCCATGTTTGGTGTTTATTCATCTAAAGATAAGATAAAACCAAGATGTTAAAGATGTTTGTGACCTTGAAAATATGGTGCCTGTGAGAATGCTAAATGTTTGATTACATTTTAAACATCTCATTCTTTTTAAATCAGAAGTATTCAAATTAAAATTAAAACACCTAATACATTTGTTTTCTTTCAAATTTGCTATATATGCAAGACATTGCTGTTCAGTTTGAAAAGCATTGTTGAATTCATTCAGTTTCATTATTCCCTCCACAAGTACATGTGGGGAGAAGTCCGTTAATAAATTTCATTTCTTAAAAAATATTGTAAGAAGTATTTTTATCTTTAAAGGAATTAGCAAAACTATCAAATGCATTAAAAATGATAATACAATTAAAAAAAAAATTATCTTCAAGAGAAAATAGTAAAGATAGTGATAATGATTTTTTAATAAAAGCAGAAGTAAATGAGAATTTACCAACATTATCGGTAGTAAATAAAAATAATGTTCATAACACTGTACCAAATTTATAGTAAATAAAGATAATTAACAAATAATAATTTTATAAACTTATATAAGGTAAAATCTAAAATTATTAGGGCTTTTCTCCCTTTATGTACTATTTTAATTTTATCACATAAATGCTGAGAAAAGCCTATCTACGGACTTCTCCCCACATTTTTAAATCAAACATAGAATTACAGTTTCAAAACTAGGTATCTTGTTGAATTTATATGCAGCTTCTTTAGCATATAAATGAACATGATGTTTTGCAACTTTGATATGTGTTTTAAATGTTCTTCTTATATGTTTTCAAACTGATTCAATTTGGTTGGTATTTACACCAATTTTTGAAACATAGCCATCTTGATGGTTAACTGTTTCATGCTTAGTGAAAAATGATTTAAAATCGCAATATCCTTTTCAAGAATCAGTATATACAAGACATTTTGAAGAAATGTGGTTTTTTGCAAACTGCAAAAGATTTTTACTCTTTGCGTTTTTCAATACTTTCACAATTAAATTATTGGTTGTTTTTTGATAAATGCCAACAATCAAGGTTTTATTCACCAAGGATCTTCCTTGTTTTTTAAAACCCATATGTGAAAGATACATTTCATCAATTTGCACTGTACCTTCAACAATAAATTGAGGTTTTTGTTTTGCAATACGTGTTCTGATTTTATGAGTCATTATTCAAGCAGTTTTCAAAGTCACTCCCAATTCTTTTGCAATATCTGTTGATGGAATTCCATGTTTGGTGTTTATTCATCTAAAGATAAGATAAAACCAAGATGTTAAAGATGTTTGTGACCTTGAAAATATGGTGCCTGTGAGAATGCTAAATGTTTGATTACATTTTAAACATCTCATTCTTTTTAAATCAGAAGTATTCAAATTAAAACTAAAACACCTAATACATTTGTTTTCTTTCAAATTTGCTATATATGCAAGACATTGCTGTTCAGTTTGAAAAGCATTGTTGAATTCATTCAGTTTCATTATTCCCTCCACAAGTACATGTGGGGAGAAGTCCGATTATTAGTAATATTAATACTCTTTTTAAAAATAAATTTAAAAGGAGTATTTTGTAAATTATGATAAGTTGTTATACTAATAATATCAAAAATAATTTTTTTACTTTATAATTAAAGTAGTGGAATCAAAAAATAAAGGAATGGTGGTATTTAATATGAGTGTATTACCGTTAAATATTATTTCGACTGTAATTTCAGCAGATATTGGAACAGTTATTGCTGAAATAGCGGTTTTATTTGGAATAACCATTTCTTTATTAATGACAATTCTTATTTTAATAGTTATGAATACTTTTATTCGTAGTAAAAAAGTTTGATGAACAACAAGAAATAAATCTCATATGAAACTACTAGCAACTTCAGAAAAGAGAATGTTAGCAAGTGTTTTAGCAGAAGCAGTGATTAAATTAGCAGAAGAAAAAATTGGAGCACTAATTACTATTGAAAGGAATGTTTCATTAAATGAATATACTGATTTGGGAGTAAAAATTGATGGTGAAGTTACTTCACAACTATTACAGTCTATTTTTATTAAAGGTTCACCATTGCATGATGGTGCAGTTATTATTCGTTTAGGTCGTATTGAATGTGCCTCTACTTATTTTCCACTAACTAATAAAAAAATATCTAGTCAATTTGGTTCACGTCATCGTGCTGCTATTGGAATATCAGAGCAAACCGATGCAGTATCAGTTATTGTCAGTGAAACTAATGGTTCTGTTTCAATAGCTCGTAGTGGTAAGTTTTTACAAGTTGAAAACTTAAATAATCTTGTTCGTACACTATATGATGAATTAGCTTCAACTAAAGAAATGGTTCAACAAGTATAATAATGAAAAGTTTGTTATTATTAGATATTGGTAATACATTAATTAAGATTGCTATGATTTATGATAGTGAAATTATTGAACAATGAGCAGTAATAGAAACCAAAAGTAAAACTGCAATTGATCAATTGAAAAAAGCATTTAAATTAAATAAAAAATTACATTTTGAAGAAGCTGTTATTAGTTGTGTTGTTCCAAATTTTTTAATAATAATAGAAAAATTAATTGTTTTTACATATAATTTAAAACCGTTAATTGTTGATTTTAATTTGCTAAGTTCTTTACCTTTAAAAATTAATTTAGAAAATCGCCAATTAGGTAGTGATTTGATAGCATTATCATATGCTGCTTATACTAAGTATCACAATGCGATAGTTGTTAGTTTGGGAACTGCTACTACCTATAGTATTGTTGTTAATGATGTTTTGGTTGGCGTTATTATTGGACCTGGATTTAGTACAAGTAAAGATGCATTGATTGATAATGCTGCTTTACTTGTCGATTTTGAAATGCAACATTATCAATCAATGTTAGGTAAAAATACTAATCATGCTTTATCAATTGGTTATGGTTATGGTTTTAGTGCAATGATTAATAGTATAGTTGTTAGGATTCAAAATGAAACAAATATTAGTTTACCTGTAATTTTAACAGGAGGTAGTGTACCAATTTTAAAATCTTATTTTGATTTTTCTTATATTTATGAACCACAAATGTTATTTTTAGGTTTAGTTGATATTATTAAATATTTTAGAAGTAATAATAAAATAAAAGATTAATATCTTTTAATATATTTAAAATATAAGGAAAGGAGAAAAAAACTATGTTAATGTTAATAAAAATTTATAAATTAACTAGTGCACAAATTATTATAATAACTATTATTAGTTTATTAATTTTTACTATTATCGTTTTAACAAGTTTATTAGTAATTTTTAGTTCGTATAAAAATAAACAATTTATGGTTTATAAAAATTTGCAATATATTCAAAATATTAATATTAAAGAAAGATTAAATCGTATTAATCAAATGGTACAAGCAAATGAACAATATAGTTCTATTTTAGGAATTTGAATTAGTCGTTATAATCTTTTTTTAAAAAAAGATTTAAATAAGGTTTTTAAAAATTATATTCAAATTTTAAAATTACAAAATAATAAAGAATTATGAAAAAGATATAAATTAATGTATAGAATGCATAATAATAGTAATAATTTAAAAAATCAGTTGCAGTTATTAACAATTGAAATAGATTATTTTATTAGTATTGATCAATTATTACGAGAATATCAATTATTTTTTAAACAAAATTTTAATTATTTACAAGATCAAATGATCAAAATTAATTTACAAAACGATCTTAATCGAGAACAATTAGATGAAGTTATTAAGATAATTAATGATATGTTTAAAGAATTAGAAACAAATATTAATGCTATTAATGTTAGTCAAATTATTACTATTTTAAGTGAGATTGCGATTGCTGTTGTAACATTGGCAGAAATTTTAGATAATTTACCAACACTTCGTTATATTATAACATATGAAATTAAACAGAAAATGGCTGCCTTAAAAAATAAATATCAAATGATAAAAATAAATAATACTTTACTTTTACAATACGAACAATTAGTAGCAAACGTTGATGAAAAGTTAAGTTTTATTAATAAACAAATTAATAATTTACAATACAAAAAAGCTAAGGTTAACACTCAAGAAATATTAAAATTAATTGCCACTTTTAGTAATAAAATTGATAAAGAACAAATATTTTATAATATTTTTAAACAAAATTATGAAAAATTTTTAGTTATGAGTTTTAATTTTAATGAAATATTTGAAACTATTAAAAATGAAATTGCTCTTTCAAATAAAATTAATTCTAAAATGATAGAAAATAGCAAAATAACTAACTTAGAAACTATTATTAATAAACAACTTGCTACTGTTAATCATTTTGATAATTTATTAATCATAGAATATCAAAAATCAATAAAAAATACTAGTTATGAAACATTAGTGATGTTATTAGCGGCGTTATTTGAAAATAGTATTGTTGTTTTTAATAGTTTAAAAGAGTATAATAAATTGTTGAATGAACAAAATAAAGCAAAAATTAAATTTAAAACTTATGTTGATAAAATCAATTCAATGATGTTACAAATTGATAATATTTTAAATAATATTAATTTTTATTATTTAAATGAAATTTATAAAGAAAAGTTTAGTGATTTACAATATTTAATAAATGATACTATTTTAAATTTTAAAAATGGAAATTATGATAATTCTTCTTTTAGTAAATTTAATGATTTACAAAATAAAATTTTTCATCTTTATACTGAATTAAAAATGGAAATTACTATTCATAAATTATCACATTTAACTCTTGTTTATGCTAATCGTCATCGTTCAATTAATCAGCAACTTAATAGTAAATTTAATGAAATTGAAAATAATATCACTAATAATCATAATCAAAAAGCATTAACATTATTATTGGAATTAATTGAATAAATTTTAAAAAAGAGGAAAATTAAATGGTACCAATTATTATTATTCGTTATGGTGAATTAACAACTAAAAGTAAAAATCGGATTGATTTTATTAAACAATTAAAAATAAATATTAAGTATGCTCTTAGTGATTATAAACAAATAAATATTATTCATTTTCATGATCGGATGGAACTAACCAATTTATCTCTTGATGTAATGAATGATGTTATTAATATTTTGGTGAAAATATTTGGTATTAGTTCATTATCACCTACTTTTATAATTGCTAAAAATATGGAAATATTATCAGAAAAAGTAATATCATTAATTTTAAGTCAAGATCTAACAAATTTTAAAACATTTAAACTTTTTGTTAGTCGTAGTGATAAGAGTTTTTCATTAAATTCAGAACAAATAGTTAAAATTATAGCTTCTATAATTTTAAAGAAAACAGATTTAAAAGTTAATGTTACTAATCATGATTTAAAAATAAATATCAAAGTTAATAACGATGATATTTATTTATTTGCAAATAAAATTATTGGTGCTGGTGGATTTCCAGTAGGTAGTTCAGGGAAAGTGTTATTATTATTGAGCGGTGGTATTGATTCCCCTGTAGCAGCATATAAATTAATGAAACGAGGATTACAAGTTCAATATTTACATTTTGCTACTCCACCTTTTACTTTACCAACAGCATTAAAAAAAGTAGAAACTTTAGTTCAAATTTTAGCACCTTATAATGCTGGTAGTAAAAATTTATATATTTGCAATTGGCTTTTCTCCCTTTATGTACTATTTTAATTTTATCACATAAATGCTGAGAAAAGCCTATCTACGGACTTCTCCCCACATTTTTAAATCAAACATAGAATTACAGTTTCAAAACTAGGTATCTTGTTGAATTTATATGCAGCTTCTTTAGCATATAAATGAACATGATGTTTTGCAACTTTGATATGTGTTTTAAATGTTCTTCTTATATGTTTTCAAACTGATTCAATTTGGTTGGTATTTACACCAATTTTTGAAACATAGCCATCTTGATGGTTAACTGTTTCATGCTTAGTGAAAACTGATTTAAAATCGCAATATCCTTTTCAAGAATCAGTATATACAAGACATTTTGAAGAAATGTGGTTTTTTGCAAACTGCAAAAGATTTTTACTCTTTGCGTTTTTCAATACTTTCACAATTAAATTATTGGTTGTTTTTTGATAAATGCCAACAATCAAGGTTTTATTCACCAAGGATCTTCCTTTTTTTTTAAAACCCATATGTGAAAGATACATTTCATCAATTTGCACTGTACCTTCAACAATAAATTGAGTTTTTTGTTTTGCAATACGTGTTCTGATTTTATGAGTCATTCTTCAAGCATTTTTCAAAGTCACTCCCAATTCTTTTGCAATATCTGTTGATGGAATTCCATGTTTGGTGTTTATTCATCTAAAGATAAGATAAAACCAAGATGTTAAAGATGTTTGTGACCTTGAAAATATGGTGCCTGTGAGAATGCTAAATGTTTGATTACATTTTAAACATCTCATTCTTTTTAAATCAGAAGTATTCAAATTAAAACTAAAACACCTAATACATTTGTTTTCTTTCAAATTTGCTATATATGCAAGACATTGCTGTTCATTTTGAAAAGCATTGTTGAATTCATTCAGTTTCATTATTCCCTCCACAAGTACATGTGGGGAGAAGTCCGTTGCAATTTTACTAACTTGCAAAATGAATTAAGTCATATTAAGAAAGAAAGTTATCGTATTACTTTAATGCGTAGAATGTTTATTAGAATTGCTAGTTTATTTGCAGAAAAATATAAAATTCAAGCATTAGCAACTGGTGAAGCAATTGGTCAGGTTGCTTCACAAACATTAGCAAGTATTAATGCTATTAATATTGTTAGCAATTTACCAATTTTGCGTAGTTTAATTGCCGAAGATAAAGTTGATATTATTAATCTTGCTAAAAAAATTGGTACTTATGAAACATCAATTTTACCATTCGCTGATTGTTGTTCATTATTTGTTCCCAAAAACCCTGTTACACAACCAAAGATTAAAGAATGTGAACTTTTAGAAAATGATTAAAAGCAAATAATTGATTGAGAACAAATTTTAATAAATAGTTTTAAAGATATTGAAAAAATATAAATAAATTTATTAATAATTTAATAGTTTTAATAAATTGTAGTTTATTTACTTTAAATATAAAAAAAGAGTGAAACTTCACTCTTTTTGTTATTTTTTAATAGTAAACTATAAAATATTACAATAAGTATTTTGATTACTTGTTGAAGCTTGATTTTGTAAATCGATTGCATTTATTTCATTTACTAATAATTTTGTTTTTTCAATTCTTTTATTGATTTCATTTATTTTTTTCTTATCAATTTCTAATTGAGCAAGTTTTAAATTTATTTGTAATTTTTGATATGGATTTGGTTCTCTAAAATCAATATTGGTTGTTATTTTTTGTACTTCATTTGCTAATTCTTGAAGAGATTTAACTTCAAAATTATTTTTATTGGTTGTAACATTAAGAATAGTAGGTAATACAAATTTATATCGTTGCTTTATTTCTTGTTCATAAATTTGATAGGCTAATCTTTCAACTATT
This sequence comes from Spiroplasma endosymbiont of Apeira syringaria, assembly GCF_964020205.1. Lineage (NCBI taxonomy): Bacteria > Bacillati > Mycoplasmatota > Mollicutes > Entomoplasmatales > Spiroplasmataceae > Spiroplasma > Spiroplasma endosymbiont of Apeira syringaria. Next base: position 165,018 of record NZ_OZ026543.1, on the reverse strand, counting down.
TTTGGGTGTTTGTTTTTAGCAGCTATTGTTAAAGCTGTATCACCATTTTCAATAGTATCTAGTAGTTATAATAACCATTTGTTTTTAAATATTTGGCTATAATTATGGCTTTTCTCCCTTTATGTACTATTTTAATTTTATCACATAAATGCTGAGAAAAGCCTATCTACGGACTTCTCCCCACATTTTTAAATCAAACATAGAATTACAGTTTCAAAACTAGGTATCTTGTTGAATTTATATGCAGCTTCTTTAGCATATAAATGAACATGATGTTTTGCAACTTTGATATGTGTTTTAAATGTTCTTCTTATATGTTTTCAAACTGATTCAATTTGGTTGGTATTTACACCAATTTTTGAAACATAGCCATCTTGATGGTTAACTGTTTCATGCTTAGTGAAAACTGATTTAAAATCGCAATATCCTTTTCAATAATCAGTATATACAAGACATTTTGAAGAAATGTGGTTTTTTGCAAACTGCAAAAGATTTTTACTCTTTGCGTTTTTCAATACTTTCACAATTAAATTATTGGTTGTTTTTTGATAAATGCCAACAATCAAGGTTTTATTCACCAAGGATCTTCCTTGTTTTTTAAAACCCATATGTGAAAGATACATTTCATCAATTTGCACTGTACCTTCAACAATAAATTGAGGTTTTTGTTTTGCAATACGTGTTCTGATTTTATGAGTCATTCTTCAAGCAGTTTTCAAAGTCACTCCCAATTCTTTTGCAATATATGTTGATGGAATTCCATGTTTGGTGTTTATTCATCTAAAGATAAGATAAAACCAAGATGTTAAAGATGTTTGTGACCTTGAAAATATGGTGCCTGTGAGAATGCTAAATGTTTGATTACATTTTAAACATCTCATTCTTTTTAAATCAGAAGTATTCAAATTAAAATTAAAACACCTAATACATTTGTTTTCTTTCAAATTTGCTATATATGCAAGACATTGCTGTTCAGTTTGAAAAGCATTGTTGAATTCATTCAGTTTCATTATTCCCTCCACAAGTACATGTGGGGAGAAGTCCGATAATTATTTGTCCATTAATATTATTTAATATTCAAGGATCAGGTCTATTTTTAACTACATGATAAATATTAACATCATTATCTATTAAGATATTAACTACATCTAAATGACCATTTTGCGCTGCTCATATTAAAGCGGTTATATCATCGCATATATAATTAACATTGCCACCATTTTTAATTATTTTTTTAATTACTTGTAGATCACCACTTTTAGCAGCTTTTATTAAATTAATATTTTGAATTTCCATTTTTTTCTCCTTATTTGATTAAAAATAACAAACTCACTTACTTTAAAATGAAGTAATAAGTTGAAAACTTATATTAAGTTTATGCAGATTTTATCATATTATTGGTTTTAATATGCAAAAAATATATTATAATTTTTCCAAGTTATTTATTATTAATTATTGAAAAAAATAATGTTTATTTTTTCTTTTTTAATATAAATTTTATTTCTAAAAAAGTTTATTTTAAGTGTTTTAAATAGTTTTGTATTGAAAAAAATAACTTAAGAATAACCTAGCAAGATAAAATGATGTTAAAATTAACTTGTAATATAAGTCATTCAAGAATTGTAGGGGATAGTATGAAATATATAGTTAATTTAAATGTTCGTTCTAATTATTCATTTCTTTCATCAACTATTAAAATAAGTGATTATATTGAATTTGCTAAAAAAAATAATTTAAAAGTTCTATCTTTAGTAGATAAAAATATAATGTATGGTGCTTATGAATTTTGTAATTTATGTATAGAGAATGAAATTAAACCATTAATTGGTTTAAATTGCGTTTGAGAAAGTGCTAGTGATAAAGTTGAATTAACTATTATGGCAACTTCATATGCTGGTTATCAAAGATTAATAGAACTTTCTACTATTATTAGTACTAATAATAATATTGTTACTACTAATGATGTAAAAAAATATCTTAATCAAACACGTGAAGTTTTAGTTATTATTCATGCTAATAACAAAAATATTAGATATATTAAAAATAATTATGATATTTTAAATTCAACAGGTCATGAACTAGTTTGTTTTGGTTTAGTACCTAGTGATATGGATAATATTACTTTATTAAAATCGATTACATCTAATATTATTCCAATTGATTTGGTTTTATATTTAGATGAAAAACAACATCGTATTTATCAAATTTTACAAGCTATTAAAGAACAAAAAACATTAAAATCAGAAGATTTATCAAAAAGTAATGAGTTTTTATATAAAACTAAACAAGATTTAATGCAACATTATCCAAATGAAATTATTGAAAACATTGAAAAGGTTATTTGATTATGTAATTTAAAATTTCCTAAAAATAAGCCAAATAGTGCAGAATTAAGTTTACCAAAATTTACTTGCCCTAATAATCTTACTAGTAATTTATATTTGCAAGAATTATGTAAGCAGGGATTAGAAGCGCATTTTCAAAGTCGTGAAATTCCTGAAACATACGTTAAAAGAGTTTTATATGAATTACAAGTAATTAATGAAATGGGTTTTGCTGATTATTTTTTAATTGTTAATGATTATGTTAAATTTGCAAAAAGCAAGAATATAATGGTTGGACCAGGTAGAGGAAGTGTTGCTGGTAGTTTAGTGGCATATGTTTTAGGAATTACTGGTGTTGATCCTATTGCTTATAATTTAATTTTTGAAAGATTTTTAAATCAAGAACGAATATCATTACCAGACATTGATATCGATTTTGAAGATACAAGAAGAGATGAAGTTATTAAATATATTCATCAAAAATATGGCAAAGAACATGTTGCATATATTGTTACTTTTCAAACAATTGCTAGTAAAATGGCAATTCGTGATTTGGGAAGAGTTTTTCAAGTTAATATTGAAGATATTAATGAAATGACAAAATTAATACCAATTCAATATAATTTTGAAATAGATATGGCTATTAAACAATCACCAAAATTAGCATGATATGCAAATAAGTATCCTTTATTGTTTACTTTAACCAAAGAAATTCTTGGTTTTCCACGACAAACTAGTACTCATGCAGCAGGAATCGTTATTACAAGTGCACCATTAGTTACTGCTATTCCATTACAATTAGGATTTCAAGGTATTTATCAAACGCAATTTCCAATGCAAACCCTAGAAGCTCTTGGTTTGATAAAAATGGATATTTTAGGATTACGTAATTTAACTATTTTGCAAAATATTTTACAACAAGTAAGTAAACATTATTTTTTAAATTTAAAATTATCTCAAATTCCTTTAAATGATGAAAAAAGTTTTAGCATTATTAAAAATGGTGATACAACCGGTATTTTTCAATTGGAATCTTCAGGAATGCGTCAAATTTTAATTAAAATGAAAGTTGATAGCTTAGAAGATATTATTGCTAGTTCTTCTTTATTTCGTCCTGGACCACAAGAGTACATTCAAGATTATATTAATCGTAAATTAGGAAAACAAAAAGTTACGTATATTCATGAAGATTTAAAACCTTATTTAGCATCAACTTATGGCATTATTATTTATCAAGAACAAATATTATTAATTTTACAGAAAGTTGCTGGTTATTCATTAGGAAAAGCTGATTTAATTCGTCGTGCAATTAGTAAAAAAGATACTACAGTTATGAAAGAACAAGCAAACTCATTTGTTAAAAGTGCTGTTAATAGAGGTTATTCATCAAGAGTTGTTAAGAAAATATGAGAAGATATTGAAAAATTTGCTAGTTATGGATTTAATCGATCTCATGCTGTTGCTTATTCATTAATTAGTTATTATTTAGTTTATTTAAAAGCAAATTATCCATTGGCATTTATGGTATCGTTATTAAGTAGTGTTATTGGTAATGATCAAAAAATTTTACAATATTTGAATGAATGTCAAAAATATCAAATTAAAGTTTTACCACCATCAATTCAATTTTCTGGCATTGATTTTTTAATTGATGATGCTAAAAAAGCTATTCGTTATAGTTTACAAGCAATTAAGCAAATGAGTCAAGGTAGTTGTAGTAATCTTATTAAAGAACGTACTAGTAATGGATTTTTTCAAGATTTTTTTAATTTTTGTGCTCGAGCAATATTTATTGGTTTGAATCGTAAAAACATTGAACATTTAATTGCCGCTGGTGCTTTAGATGATATTCAATCAAATCGAACAATGTTATTATTAAACTTGGATGCTGCATTAGAATATGCCAATATGGTGCAGGTAAAAGATGAAACTAGTGGCGAATTATCATTAAATTTTAATTTAATTGCTAAACCAATTATGTTACAAAGAGAAGATGATTGAAATAATAATAGTATTAATGAACATCGTGCATTAGGACTTTATTTAAAATATAATCCTAAATTACTATGAAAAGAACAATTAGATCCTCATAATAAAGCTATTGATTTAGCATATATTAATAATTATGTTGATCAACATGTTAGAGTATATGGAGTTATCAATAATATTAGAGTAATTAAAACTAAAACTAAAAAATTAATGGCTTTCTTTGAAATGCAAAATGATAGTAATGTTATTGAAGTAACGGTTTTTGAAAAGTTATATCAAATATACCAAGAATATTTACAAGTTAATAAAGTAATTTTAATGGAAGGAAAGGTAGAAATTTATAATGATAATATTCAGTTAATTTTATCAAGAGTAATTAAAAATTTATAGTAAGCATAGATAAAATTATATGCTTACTATATTAAATAATAAATATAATCAATAGTTTTTAAATTTCTTACTTTAATTTCTAATAATAAATAAAAAATTAATGAACATAATAATTATTAATAATTTCACAATTTTCAATAGCATCTCAAAAGTTATTATCTACTTTTTTTATTTTTAAATAAATATTTAAAAAAATTAGTAATATAGTTATAAATAATAAAATTGGACTTAAAATTATAGCAAAAACAATTCCAATTTTTAGTTGTACTAATGATTTAAGATTATAGTTTTCAACAATATTTTGGAAGAGGTAATGTTTACAAAAATATAATTTATTATTAGTTAACATATAAATTAAACCACGTTCTTTTATTAAATTAAAACCATTTTCTTTTGTTATTATTTCTTGTTTTCGATAATAATTATAGAAAGAAGGAATATATTTTATATCATTTTTTATGTTAAAAAAATCTATTAGGGTTAAAGATGTAAATATAACCAAAATAGTTAAAATCAATAGTGATAGTGTTATTAAATTTATTTTTTTAAGTTTCTGAATTTTCATTTTTAAAAATCTCCTTATATTTTATTTATAGGTTAATTTTATTTGTTAGGAAAGTATTATAATATATTTTTTATTAAATAAAATTAAATTATAAAATATTTATATATAATATTTTAATAATGATTTGCTATTATTTTTTTGTTTTTTTGTTATATTATAAGTAGTAATATTTATTACCAATTTTGCGATGAATTGCAAAGCAACGAGCATTAAAATCCCAATATATTTATTTAAAATTTTAGTTTATTATTTTATTTTAAAGTAACTATTTTTCTTTTAAAGGAGCACACATTACCATGGCAATTAAAGATGTACAAAGAGATGGCAATTGTTTATTATGAGCAGTAATTGTTTCATATTTAGAACAAGTTAAAACCAATAAAAACCAATTTAAAAAAAGATATAAATCACTTTTTGGTATAGAAATCGGTTGAGAACGAATTTTTAATTTTGCTGATTTTAATTTTACTGATAAAGAAAATGAAAAATTAGTTAAAGTCTTTCGTAATCGTATTTGTGATTATATTGAAACAAATTTAGATACAAAACGGCCAGATAATAAAGCTAACTTTAGATCAATGTTATTAGAAAGTGAAATCAATAAAAAAAATAAAGAATTGTATCCTAACAATAGTGAAGATACACAAATAAGAAAAACTTTAGAACAAATGAGAAAAAATGGCGAAATAACAGGTTCTGTTGAAATTGAAGCAATTTGTAATATTTTAAATTGTAATATTATTAGAATTAATGAAGATTTTGATGTTGCAAGTAGGGAAAGATTTGAACCAGATAATAATGTAATTGCTAATAATGAGGTGAAGTTATACTATCAAGCTCGACATTATCAATATTTTTCAAATGTTACTAATCAAACACCAACAAAAAGGAATGAGGAAGAAACTACAAAAGTAGTGACGCCTTCATTTGAAGTTAATTCAAGTAATAATAGTTTTCAAGAAAGTATTTTATTTCCAAGAGAGGAAAGTGCTGATTTTTTAATTAATGCTAGATTGAAACTTAAAAATCAGTTGTCTGATAAAGAAATTAATGAAGAAACACAAAATGCTATAATTGATATTTTTATTGAAGATATAATTAAAGTACCAGCACATCAAAAAAATGAAATATTAGAAAAATCTATTTTTGAATTAAATAATCAAGATCAATTATTTACAAATCCTAATCTGGTTTTTGAATCATTTATTAAACCAATAATTAATAGTTCAAAAACAGGAGATCAACAATTATTAAAAGAAAGTACTAATGCAAATACTAATTAATTAGTATTATCAATTTTATATTTATTGATTTGTTATATTAATAAAAAATAACCAAATATTTGGTTATTTTTAGTATATTTTAAATTTATTTTACTTGGTATTTAATAGTTGTATTTATATTAAAAAAAGAATTTGGTAAATGTTTGTTTTCATCATAATTATGTAAAAATACTCACAAATTATTAAGTTTTAATTCTTGATTATCAGTAATTATCATTTGTTCTGGTTTAAAATGAAAATAAATTCCTTGTTCCATTAATCCAATTTTATAATGTGATATTCTAATTTGTCTAATATAATTTTCTAATTTTGTAAAAATTTATTCTTTATTTATTTCTGTAGGTTTTACATCTATAATTCAAGGATCTATTTTAAATTTTGCTTCGATAGATTTTTGAAGAAATGGAAAATATTCCTTATATGCCTCAACATATTCCTTGCCATATCTTTCTTTATCAGCGGCTGTTTTTATTTTTTTAATAATTTTTTCTAATTTTTCTTCTTCAGTATCAATTTTTGTAATTGTAATGTTAACTTTTCCTGTATATTTACTGTCGGCTTTAGCATGTAGTTCTGCTGAACCAGCAGTTCCTTCTGATGCTGCTTTGAAGTTTTTAATTTCAACATCATTAGCAGTTACATCTTTGTTTTTTTTAATGATTTCATCAAGAACTGTTTTTTCGGTATTAAATTTGTTACCGTCAACTTCTTTGTTAGTAATTTTACTGTCTAAAGCGATTTTGTCTTTTGCAGTAATTGTAATGTTAACTTTTCCTGTATATTTACTGTCGGCTTTAGCATGTAGTTCTGCTGAACCAGCAGTTCCTTCTGATGCTGCTTTGAAGTTTTTAATTTCAACATCATTAGCAGTTACATCTTTGTTTTTTTTAATGATTTCATCAAGAACTGTTTTTTCGGTATTAAATTTGTTACCGTCAACTTCTAACTTAGTAATGATAGAACTTAATTCTTTTTTTGGTTCTGATTTTGTGCTTTTTGTAGCAACGACAGCTAATACACCAGTTGCAATTAATATTTTTTTATAATTTAGTTTTCTTTTCATATTTAACCACTCCAACGTGTTATTTTATCATTTTTGCTACATTAATGTCAAATTGCAACAATTGATTGAAGAAATATTGATGACTATTATTGATTATTTATATTTGTATTTTTATTAAAATTTGACTTATAGAAAATAAATAAATATAATTATTTTTATAAAATTTATAGAATTTATAGAATTTTTTGACCGATACTTTAATTTTTAAAGTAAACAAGGTTTAACCTAGATAATGTGAAATATAAAAATATAATGGATAATAAAAAATACTACTAATTATTTTTCTTTTATAGTAAGTTCTAGTAAGCATATGATATTGTTTGTTCATTTTAGTTACTAGAATTATTGATATGTACTTAAAAGAAGAAATAATAAAAATAACTATTTTAAAAAAAGAATGAAGGGGATAATATAATGAAAAAAATATATGATAATTATCAAGATACTAACTTTAATTATAAAAATATAATATCAACAAAAAATGTAAAACAAACACAGGATGACAATGGTAATTTGTATTATACAACTTTTGATAGTTCTGATCTTCATACACCTGGACAAAAAATTTGAAAATATAATATCAGTACCAGAGATAATGAAATTTATTGAGAAAATAAAGAATTCAAAGTAGGTTATTTTCACATGATAATTGATATTAAAGGTAATATTTATTTAACTTCTGCTGGTTGAGTAATAATTCTTAATAATAAAAATAAATCTAAAACTATGCCATTAGTTTCAGGTATGGTAACTGATATTATTTATTTGAAAAATAATATTTATGTATCAACTTTTGATGGCTTTTATAAATATAATATTAATACTGAAATTACTGAAAAAATAAATTTACCAAACAATCTAATAGTTAATTCTATATTTATTGATAAAAATGAAAATATTTATCTTGTTATTTATAGATCTATAAATAAACCTATAAGTTATAGTGTGTTAATTATAAAAAAAGGTCAATCTGAAGCCAAACCAATAATTGGAGATGATTTTTTTAACATTAACGATACAATGTGAATAACAGAAATAAATAGTAAAATATATTTTTATAGTTTAAATTTAGCAAGTAAAAAAGCAAAATTATATTATAGTGATTTAGATAGTAATAAAGTAAATTATGTATTAGATTTATCAATTAATGTTCAAACATTATTTAATTTAAATAATGAACTTGGTTTAGTAACACATGAAAATGGAAATACAGTAATTGAAGTTTTAAATATTGATAGTATAGAAAAAAAATATGAAATAAAAAATAGTGTTTATGAGCAAGTAATGCAAATACAAAAATTTAATATTTTATCTCTTCTAAATGAAGACAAAATTGATTATTTAAGTTGATAATATTCTTGTTAACTTAAAAAACAATAAAAAACAATTTAAAAATGCATCTTAAAGATGCATTTTATTGTTATTTTAAAAATTAAAGCTTAAAGCAATTATTTAATAATTGCTTTAATTTTAGTAGCAATAATATCAATAGCTACAGTATTATGAAAATCAAAAGGAATAATAATATCAGCATAACGTTTAGTTGGCTCAACAAAAGCATCATGCATAGGTTTAACAGTTAATGCATATTGTTGTAAAACACTGTCAAGAGTACGATTTCTAAAACTAACATCTCGTTTAATTCTTCTTAGTAGTCTAGTATCACTATAATTATCAACAAAAATTTTGATAGTAGATAATTCACGAATAATAGGATTTTCTAAAGCAAAAATACCATCCAGAATGATAACGTCACCCGGACCAATAATCTCAGTGTTTTTACTGCGACTATTGATTTTAAAATCATAAATAGGCTCTTCAATAGCATTGCCGAGTAATAATTGTTCTAAATCATGAATTAATAATTTCATATCAATAGCATTAGGGTGATCAAAATTAGTTTTTTTTCTTTCTTCAACTTTTAAATTACTAAGGTCATGATAATAATTATCCATTTGTACAAAAATGACATTTTTTTTATTACAAGCTTCAGCAATTTTTTCTGCTACTGTTGTTTTTCCTGAAGCACTGCCGCCAGCGATAGCGATTAAATTAATTTTTTTATATTTCACATTTATCTCCTAAAATTTAAGATTGAGTTATTTTATCAAAGTATGATTGTAAAATAATAGCAGCAGCCAATTGATCTTTAACTTGTTTTTTTTTATTTGAAGAAACATTAGATTTAATTAATATTTGCTGCGAAGAATAGGTAGTTCTTCTTTCATCTTGTAAAACAATATTTAGTTTATCATTATTTTGTGTTAATTTAAATTTATCAATAAAATTTAAAACAATTTTTGCGCTGGGGCCGACTGTGCTATCCATGTTTAAAGGGTAACCAAAAACAAGAATATCAGCATCATATTCTTTAATAACATTTTGGAGTTGGATAATAGCATTATTAAAATCATGCTCTGGGAAACGAATAGTTTTTCAAGAAAAAGCAATTTTTCCTTCACCACGAGCAAGTCCTAATGTTTTACTACCTAAATCAATGCCTAAATATTTCATAAATTTATTATACTTAATATTTTTTATATTGTAAGTATAATAAAAATGGAGGCTTTTTAATAATCTGTGTATCTTTGTTTTACAAAGTTACTAATTTAGATTAATTCTGTCTTCAAATTTTATCATAAAATGAGCAATTGCTGTATTTCAATTTTGAATAGACAATGTTCATTTTTTTGTTATATTTTCAATTGCCAAGTAAAATATTTTGAAAACTGCCATATCATTAGGAAAAACTTTTTTATTTCTGATGATTTTTCGTAATTGACTATTAACAGATTCAATAGCATTTGTAGTATAAATCACTCTTTTGATTTCTACTGGATAACTAATAAAAACCATTAAATTATCTCAATTTTTATATCAAGATTTAGTAATTTGAGGATATTGTTTATTTCATTTACTTTCAAACGATTCTAAAGCTTGCATTGCTTGTTCTTCACTAAATGCACTATAAATTGGTTTTAAATCTGCAACTAGACCTTTTCGATGTTTGTATGAAACATATTTTAAACTATTTCTAATTTGATGAACAATGCATAATTGATGTTCTGTTTTAGGATAAACTGATTGTATTGCTTCTGACATGCCTGTTAAATTATCACTACAAGCAATAAGAATATCATTTAAGCCACGATTTTTCATTTCTGTGAAATTAGATAATCAAAACTTATAACCTTCATTTTCACTAATTCATAATCCTAAAACATCTTTTTTGCCTTCTAAATCAACTACTAATGCTATATAAACTGATTTGTTAATAATCCGTTTATCTTGTCGTACTTTAACTACTATACAATCAAAATAAACAATAGGATAAATACTTTCTAATGGTCGATTTTGTCATGCTTTAACATCATCAATAACATCATCAGTAATTTGACTAATAACACTTTCACTAATATCAGCACCATGATATAACTCTTGCAACTGCATTCTAATGTCAGATAATGTCATTCCTTTTGCATACAAGGAAAGAACTTGTTGATCAAAACCATCAAATCTTCTTTGCCTTTTAGGAACTATTACAGGAGTAAAATTACTATTGCGATCTCTTGGTACATCAATTTCAATTTTACCTTGTTGAGTTATTAATTTTCGGACTTCTCCCCACATGTACTTGTGGAGGGAATAATGAAACTGAATGAATTCAACAATGCTTTTCAAACTGAACAGCAATGTCTTGCATATATAGCAAATTTGAAAGAAAACAAATGTATTAGGTGTTTTAATTTTAATTTGAATACTTCTGATTTAAAAAGAATGAGATGTTTAAAATGTAATCAAACATTTAGCATTCTCACAGGCACCATATTTTCAAGGTCACAAACATCTTTAACATCTTGGTTTTATCTTATCTTTAGATGAATAAACACCAAACATGGAATTCCATCAACAGATATTGCAAAAGAATTGGGAGTGACTTTGAAAACTGCTTGAAGAATGACTCATAAAATCAGAACACGTATTGCAAAACAAAAACCTCAATTTATTGTTGAAGGTACAGTGCAAATTGATGAAATGTATCTTGGACGTATTTCAAATGTGGATATAATTTAATTTTCTTTAAATAAAAGATAAAACAAATTATTAATTGTTGGTATAATTATATACCATTTTTATATTTTTTTCAACAAAATATATTTTTTATTTTTACTATTTTACAACAAAAATTCCTAACTATTTAGGTTTATATTTATTAAATTTTATAAATTTAAAAAAACACTTTTAATTTATTTATTCTTGCTTGTTTTAATTTTAATAAATTAAAAAATGCTTCTTTTGAATAAATTTTTGCATTATTATTAGATATTGATTTTATTAAATGATAAACATCACTTTCAGCACTACAACCAATATTTCAAATAGCATTTTGATTTTCAATACCTTTTTTATTATTTTTAAAATATTCATATATTTTTTCATCAGCATTATTTTCTTTTAAATAATCTAATAATTTATAATAATTACCATTTAAAAATAATTTATAATAAGCATAATTTAATTTTTTATTATTTTCTTTTGTTCTTTTACCTTTTCCTACAATAAATACTTGTTTTAATTTTTGTAATGGATGTCATTTATCTACAGCATAATCAATTTTTAAATAATTAGCAGTAGATTTAAGATAAGTTGCACCATCACCAGTTAATTTTAAATTTTCATTAGTATAACCAATAAAAATATTATCTAAATTAGTTATTATTGATTTACCAAATTCTTTTTTAGTAATTCTTTGACCTTTTCTAGTTGAAATAACAAAAATATATTTATTTTCTAAAACATGTCTATTATCAGTAGATTTTTCTAAATCAAAACCTAAACTAATACTTACCGTTCTGTGTCTAAATTTTCTTTTTTGCTTATTATCAATTAAATTATTATATGATTCATCTGATTGTATATAAATATAATCAGTTGGTAATATTTGTCTTTTTTCTTTTGGTAATTCTTGAACAAATATAATAGTTTCTTTTAATCTTCTACAAATAGTTGATAAAGATATATTTATTTTTAAATTATGTTTAATTATAGGATATGTAATATTATTTAAATCTGCATTAATTATTATTAATTTATTAACTCAATTTGTATAATTTTTATAGGCTTTTCTCCCTTTATGTACTATTTTAATTTTATCACATAAATGCTGAGAAAAGCCTATCTACGGACTTCTCCCCACATTTTTAAATCAAACATAGAATTACAGTTTCAAAACTAGGTATCTTGTTGAATTTATATGCAGCTTCTTTAGCATATAAATGAACATGATGTTTTGCAACTTTGATATGTGTTTTAAATGTTCTTCTTATATGTTTTCAAACTGATTCAATTTGGTTGGTATTTACACCAATTTTTGAAACATAGCCATCTTGATGGTTAACTGTTTCATGCTTAGTGAAAACTGATTTAAAATCGCAATATCCTTTTCAAGAATCAGTATATACAAGACATTTTGAAGAAATGTGGTTTTTTGCAAACTGCAAAAGATTTTTACTCTTTGCGTTTTTCAATACTTTCACAATTAAATTATTGGTTGTTTTTTGATAAATGCCAACAATCAAGGTTTTATTCACCAAGGATCTTCCTTGTTTTTTAAAACCCATATGTGAAAGATACATTTCATCAATTTGCACTGTACCTTCAACAATAAATTGAGGTTTTTGTTTTGCAATACGTGTTCTGATTTTATGAGTCATTCTTCAAGCAGTTTTCAAAGTCACTCCCAATTCTTTTGCAATATCTGTTGATGGAATTCCATGTTTGGTGTTTATTCATCTAAAGATAATATAAAACCAAGATGTTAAAGATGTTTGTGACCTTGAAAATATGGTGCCTGTGAGAATGCTAAATGTTTGATTACATTTTAAACATCTCATTCTTTTTAAATCAGAAGTATTCAAATTAAAATTAAAACACCTAATACATTTGTTTTCTTTCAAATTTGCTATATATGCAAGACATTGCTGTTCAGTTTGAAAAGCATTGTTGAATTCATTCAGTTTCATTATTCCCTCCACAAGTACATGTGGGGAGAAGTCCGTTTTTATATTTATCAATATCAATATATGTTCTTGTTGGAGTTATAATTTCATTTGTTAATTTATTTTTATATGTTCTTAATGGTAAATAAGATATTCCAAATTCACTTTTTATTAAATGTTTTCTACGTTTTATTAATTTATATTTATTTCTATCATATTCATTTAAAAATCAATTATTATCATATTTTAATATTTTATTATCATAATCTAATAACATTTGTTTTTCATGATTAATTTTATGTTGATAGTTGTCAAGTTTTTCAGATAGTAAAATCATAATGCTTTTTCCTTTCTAAATACATGACTTTGAGTATAACAATAATTAACTAGTGAGTGTTGGAAAATAATTTGCTTAAAATGTTATAATTAATATATAAATTATTGAATATAGGTGATATAATATGCCAAAACAAAGAAAAGAATTAGGTAATTATAAAGAAAAGATACAAGAATATTTAAGAGAAAATAAAGATAATTTAAAAAAATGTACTAAACAAGAATTAAATTATATTTTAAATGTTGATAATAAATATATATTTGATTGCCGAAGAAGATCGACAAAATGACAAAAAGATTTTCTTAAAGAATATGATAAAGCATGTTTAAAAATAGGAATTGCAAGATTAAAAAATGTTACACAAGTACCTCAATATGAATGAGCTTATTTAAGAACAAATCATAGAGAGATGTTTGATGATTTAATAGATAATCAAGATATAGAAACAAATAATAGTAATATAATTATTAATGGCTTTTCTCCCTTTATGTACTATTTTAATTTTATCACATAAATGCTGAGAAAAGCCTATCTACGGACTTCTCCCCACATTTTTAAATCAAACATAGAATTACAGTTTCAAAACTAGGTATCTTGTTGAATTTATATGCAGCTTCTTTAGCATATAAATGAACATGATGTTTTGCAACTTTGATATGTGTTTTAAATGTTCTTCTTATATGTTTTCAAACTGATTCAATTTGGTTGGTATTTACACCAATTTTTGAAACATAGCCATCTTGATGGTTAACTGTTTCATGCTTAGTGAAAACTGATTTAAAATCGCAATATCCTTTTCAAGAATCAGTATATACAAGACATTTTGAAGAAATGTGGTTTTTTGCAAACTGCAAAAGATTTTTACTCTTTGCGTTTTTCAATACTTTCACAATTAAATTATTGGTTGTTTTTTGATAAATGCCAACAATCAAGGTTTTATTCACCAAGGATCTTCCTTGTTTTTTAAAACCCATATGTGAAAGATACATTTCATCAATTTGCACTGTACCTTCAACAATAAATTGAGGTTTTTGTTTTGCAATACGTGTTCTGATTTTGGAATGGCAACCCTTTTTAGGACTATTTTTTGGTAGACATTTGTTTTTGATAATTAACTGGAGTTAAGTAGTTTAAAGTGCCGTGAATTCTTATGTTGTTATATCAATTGATGTAATCAAATAATTCTAATTTTAATTGGATTAATGATGTAAAATTTTTATCATTAATAAATTCGGTTTTGAAAGTTTTAAAGGTTGATTCAGCAACAGCGTTATCATAAGGACAACCTTTTTTGCTTAAAGAGCGATTAATATTGAATGCTAGTAAAAGTTTATCAATAATTTTATTATTAAATTCATTACCGCGATCACTATGAAATATTTGAATATCTTTTAAACAGCGATTTGAGTGCATAAATGCTTGATATACTAATGATGCATCTTTTTTAGTACCTACACTATGTCCAATTATTTCGCGGTTAAATAGGTCAATTAATAAACAAATATAGTTTCACTTACCATTTACTTGAACATAAGTTAAATCACTAACAATAACTTCATTTTTAACTCTATTATTAAAGTTTCTATTAACAAGATTGGTTATTTGACTATCATTGACTTTATTATGATAATTTTTGAATGATAATTTAGTGTATTTTGATATTAAATTATGTTTATTCATAATTTCTTTAATTTTTCGTCTTGATAAATAAATTTCTTGGTTTTCTAGAATGACTTTTAATCTTCTAGTACCATAAACTTCTTTATTTTTTTTAAAAGCACTAATAACAGCTTGTTCATAAATATTATTTTGAATTTTATTTTTTTTCTTTAAATTAAAATACGGACTTCTCCCCACATGTACTTGTGGAGGGAATAATGAAACTGAATGAATTCAACAATGCTTTTCAAACTGAACAGCAATGTCTTGCATATATAGCAAATTTGAAAGAAAACAAATGTATTAGGTGTTTTAATTTTAATTTGAATACTTCTGATTTAAAAAGAATGAGATGTTTAAAATGTAATCAAACATTTAGCATTCTCACAGGCACCATATTTTCAAGGTCACAAACATCTTTAACATCTTGGTTTTATCTTATCTTTAGATGAATAAACACCAAACATGGAATTCCATCAACAGATATTGCAAAAGAATTGGGAGTGACTTTGAAAACTGCTTGAAGAATGACTCATAAAATCAGAACACGTATTGCAAAACAAAAACCTCAATTTATTGTTGAAGGTACAGTGCAAATTGATGAAATGTATCTTTCACATATGGGTTTTAAAAAACAAGGAAGATCCTTGGTGAATAAAACCTTGATTGTTGGCATTTATCAAAAAACAACCAATAATTTAATTGTGAAAGTATTGAAAAACGCAAAGAGTAAAAATCTTTTGCAGTTTGCAAAAAACCACATTTCTTCAAAATGTCTTGTATATACTGATTCTTGAAAAGGATATTGCGATTTTAAATCAGTTTTCACTAAGCATGAAACAGTTAACCATCAAGATGGCTATGTTTCAAAAATTGGTGTAAATACCAACCAAATTGAATCAGTTTGAAAACATATAAGAAGAACATTTAAAACACATATCAAAGTTGCAAAACATCATGTTCATTTATATGCTAAAGAAGCTGCATATAAATTCAACAAGATACCTAGTTTTGAAACTGTAATTCTATGTTTGATTTAAAAATGTGGGGAGAAGTCCGTAGATAGGCTTTTCTCAGCATTTATGTGATAAAATTAAAATAGTACATAAAGGGAGAAAAGCCTTAAAATAATATGTTGATTTAGAGAGTTTTAAAAAATGACACATTGTGCGAATTTTATATTTAGATTTATTATTTGCAATAATCTCTACTTTCTGCCTATTATTAGTGCTGCTTGCTTTAAAATATCATTTTCCATTCTTAATTGTTTTAATTCTTTTCTTAATTTAATTATTTCATTTTCTTCAACAGAACGATTATCTTTAGTTTTAAAACTACATGAATTAGTAAATTGCTTAATTCAATTGTAAGTAGCTGCTCTTGTAACATTATATTCTTTAACAAGGCAAGATACTGATTTGCCACTTTGATATAAAGCTACTATTTGTTTTTTAAATTCATCGGTATATGAGTTAATATTGGCCATAATTATAGTTCCTTTCTTTGTTCACTTGTCTATGTAATTAGTGTCCAATAAAGTGTAACCCATCCAACTTTCTAATGGTCGATTTTGTCATGCTTTAACATCATCAATAACATCATCAGTAATTTGACTAATAACACTTTCACTAATATCAGCACCATGATATAACTCTTGCAACTGCATTCTAATGTCAGATAATGTCATTCCTTTTGCATACAAGGAAAGAACTTGTTGATCAAAACCATCAAATCTTCTTTGCCTTTTAGGAACTATTACAGGAGTAAAATTACTATTGCGATCTCTTGGTACATCAATTTCAATTTTACCTTGTTGAGTTATTAATTTTTTTGAACTTGTACCATTACGAGCATTTTCAGTAGTACTATGTTGATTTTTTTCATATCCTAAATAATTTTGCATTTCAGAATTCAACATTTTTTCAACTAATCTTTTTGTTAATTCTTTATATAAACCGCCAGGTTTAAAAACTGTTGTTAAATCTTCAGTATTTTCTAGTAATAAATCTACTGCTTTTGATATTGGATCATTATTATTAAAGTTATCTTTTTTAGCCATCTGTAACTCACTCTTTCTATTCATTTAATTATATTTACTAGAATTAATTAAACATAGTTATTTTTGTAAGTTACACAGATTACTAAACATTTCCGAACATAAGTTAAATCACTAACAATAACTTCATTTTTAACTCTATTATTAAATTTTCTATTAACAAGATTGGTTATTTGACTATCATTGACTTTATTATGATAATTTTTGAATGATAATTTAGTGTATTTTGATATTAAATTATGTTTATTCATAATTTCTTTAATTTTTCGTCTTGATAAATAAATTTCTTGGTTTTCTAGAATGACTTTTAATCTTCTAGTACCATAAACTTCTTTATTTTCTTTAAAAGCACTAATAACAGCTTCATCATAAATATTATTTTTGATTTTATTTTCTTTTTTCTTTAAATTAAAATAATATGTTGATTTAGAGATTTTTAAAAAATGACACATTGTGCGAATTTTATATTTAACTTTATTTTTGACAATAATTTCTATTTTCTGCCTATTATTAGTGCTGCTTGCTTTAAAATATCATTTTCCATTCTTAATTGTTTTAATTCTTTTCTTAATTTAATTAATTCATTTTCTTCAACAGAACGATTATCTTTAGTTTTAAAACTACCTGAATTAGTAAATTGCTTAATTCAATTGTAAGTAGCTGCTCTTGTAACATTATATTCTTTAGCAAGGCAAGATACTGATTTGCCACTTTGATATAAAGCTACTATTTGTTTTTTAAATTCATCGGTATATGAGTTAATATTGGCCATAATTATAGTTCCTTTCTTTGTTCACTTGTCTACGTAATTAGTGTCCAATAAAGTGTAACCCATCCAAGTTTCTACTGGTCAAAATACACTTGATTTTGTACAATATGCAAGCCCAGGTAGTGGTTATGCTTTCCCTACTATTCAACAAGGAAAAGTAACTTTAAATCGTACTTTAATGAGTGATATAGGAGTAAGATATAGTCATAGACAAAGTTATGGATTAGAATTATTAACAAGTTGTTATTATTATGGAAGACCAATAATTCAAGGTCAAGAACCAATACAACAAAATAATGAAGAAATATTTGAAAGTAAAGTATTTGCTTCAAGAAGATTATTTATTGCTGGTAATAATGAAAAATCTACAACTGATATTAAAAATAATGGTGGTTTAATTGCTGGTATAAATGATAAAATAACAACAAGTAGTCATCCAGAAACTACATTTTATAATATTATGGATGCAAAACATACTGGATTTACTAATTTTAAAAATTTTACAGAATGATTAAAAACTTCATTAAATTTTCAAGATAATTTATTTGTAACAAAAGATTTTAAAGGTATGTTATCTTTTGATAAAGATAAAGCAAGATTAAGTAATGGTACATCAGTAGGAGAAGCGAAATTCTTTTGAGATAGTGAATGAAATATAAATAATTTAACTGGTAATTATAATGTTGATATGTCAAGTAATTTTAAATATAAAGACCCAGAAAGTGGATTAATTATAGGAAGTCCAACTGTAGATTATAGTAAAATAAGTCAAAAATATATGTCAGCAATATTAAATTTTAATAGTGTAGTATTTTCACCATTAATACAAATGCCTTATGATAGTCAACAATGATTACCATTTGCATTAAGTGATATTCCTTTAATTGGTAAATTATTAAATGCTTTAACATTAGGTATATGAAGTAGTTGAGTTATTACTCAAAATGCTCAACAATATAAAAAAATGTTATATTTTAATGGTTTTATGAGTGCATTTTTTACAAGTAATTTAGAAAGTATTATTGGTAATGGTGGTTTAATTCCATTAAATGCATTTACAAATGATAATGATTTTACTATTGGTAAATTATTAGGTGCTAATGTTTCAACAACTGCTATGACTATGAAATTAAGTGATAGAGTATCAGTATATCCATGAGACCCTAATAGTGGTCAGAAATTAACTACAAAAGAACAAATATCAACTGTTGATTTATCACAAAAGAAAAATAATAAAGTTTATATTTTAGCAGAAGATACTGAATTTTTAGATATTGCTTCACCATTTACAAACGAAGATAAAGATTGTCAATGAAATCCTACAAGTAATGGAGTTATTGATGGTTCAAATTATGCTTATATTATTGATACAATTGTAACTCAATCATTACATCAAGGTGAAGAAAGACATACATTTTATAGTGATAATCCTTTTACTTATCAAGGTGATTATAATGAAATATCAGTTGCACAATTTCGTTATAATAATATGGGTTATTTAACTGGTAATGCTTTTAATTGAACAACTTTATATAAATTAAATCATGATGAATATTCTGAAAGTGAAGAAACAACATTTAGTTATCCAGCAAAAATATTACCACCAAGTCCACAAAATATAGCAAAAAATATAACAATTTTAAGTTCAAAGGAAGTATCTGCAAAATATATTAATCAAAATGTAAATTTAATTAGTTCTGAAATTACAGATAATTATTCTAATTGATATGGTAGTACTGAAATTGGTGATATAAATGAAAATGATTTAAAAATTTATTCTATTGATTTAAAATCATTATTAGACCCAACTTTATTAATTAATACTTTTAATGATTTAAAAAGATATTATAAATCAATAACTATTGAATATTATATAAATGCTGATTTAACTACTAATTTTGCTATACAAGGTTTTAATTACAATGCTTCATTTCAAAATCCAGATAATGTAACAACTACTAAAACAATTTTATTAAATGATTTATTATTTAATAATCATTTTTCAAGAATAATGAAAAATGATTTTATTCATAATAGTTGAGAAAGTCCACATGGCCGTGGTTATATTGCTTATGCTTATTCACAATCACAATGAACTTATGTATTTCAAAAAGCAAAATTTGAAATACAGTTTAATGGTCAAGGAACAAATTATAATAATGTATTAGATTACATTCCTTTATGTGGTATAAATTTTGATAATTCATCAAATAGTTTAATATGAAATATTGGTACTTCAACTTCTTATTTTGAGTTAGATTGTACACCAAATGAAATTGATAATAGAATTGGTAATATAAAAAATGGAAATAACAATTCTTTAATAATTAATAAAATTGTGTTAAATGCAAGATAAAAATTATTTTTTTTTATAATTTTTATAATAGATTAGATAAATTAGGTTATATTAATTATAATAAAAGGGGTATTTTCATATGAAACATATTTTAAACTTATTAAGTATTATTAAATTAACAACAATATCAGTGACAGTTACTACTGCTTGTGGCATTGAACAAGGTCTTCCACAAAATTTTACAGCAAAATTTGATAAAATTAGTAAATTTAATGTTATTATTATTAATATGTCAATTCCAGTAATGGATTTAAACCTTTATAAAAGTTATGTATTAGATAATGCCGGCTCTCTTAATGATTTTTATAATAAAGAATGATATATAAAAATTGAAATTAGCGGAACAATGTTTAGTAAATTTTTAAATGTATATGGATTAAATATGAATAATACCGAAAGTGAAATAAAAGATAAATTAAATAATACTATTGTTTCTAATGGTAATATTACTATTGTTAAATATGCACCTTATGTTAATTTTTATTATCTTAATGATTTTTCTGGTAAAGTCTAATCAAAATAATACTTCCCCATAATCTTAAATATTTAATGTTATAATGTACTGAGCTTACTTAGGTAAGTTACAGATGTTTTATTATTCTTCATTCTTATATAATTAGGTTGACATCTAATTAAAAAGTTACCTTATTGGTAACTTTTTTGTTATATTTTTAAATTTTAGTTATAATCTTGTAGAGAAATTTGAATTATATATTCCTGTACTTGTTGAAGGTTGTTCAATTATTTCTAAATTATTTATTTCATTTCTAATACTATCTTCAATGGATTTATTTTCTTTATCTTTAATAACACTATTTATTATTGAACAACTAGCAGAAGCCATTGTTAAAATAGGAGAAATTATAGAACCAACATTAGGAACAAATGCAGTCGCACCAGCACCTAAATTAGTTATATTAGCACTTCATTCTGAAATAGTAGTTAAATTTGAATAATTATAATTATTTTTTAATTTTTCAAATTTAATTTCAAGTTCATCTTTATTAATATGATTTATGAATTCATTGTTAATTTTAATTAAAATTTTCATATGATTTTCAATTTTATTTTTAGTTTCATTTAATTTTTTTATTTTTTCGTCTATATTTTCATTTTCTATTTTCTGAATTTCAATGTTATAATCATAATTATTTAATTCTTTAAAATTAATATAAATTTCATCACTAATAATTTCATCATTTTCATTTATTTTTTTGCAAGTTATTGACTTTAATTCTTTTTTACCTAGTTTTGGATGTTGAAAAATATTATTTAATTTTAATTTAATATAATTTTCATTTGTTTCTTGATTTAAATTATCTTTTATTAAAAAGTTTTCAATTTTTTGATAAATAACTTTAGTTGTATGATTATTTTCTTTTTTTAAGTTTAATTTTTTTATAATTTTTCTTCCTTTTTTTGAATGATTTAAAATTGGTTTTATAAAAGTTTTCAATTTATTTTATCCTTTCAATATTTAAATATTTTATAAGTTTATCTTATTACTTATAAGTCATTTTTTAATTTAGTCATAATTATTTTATAATATTTGCATTTTTTTTAGATTGTAATTGTTTTAATTTTAAATTAATTTTATTTTTAGTTTCATTTAATTTTTTTAATTGGTATTTTTTTTTACTAGATTTTTCTTTCTTTAAATAAATATTTTCTTTTTTTAATTTACTATTTTCTTGTTTTAAAATTCTATTTTCTTCTTCAAGTATTTTTTCAATTGAAAATTCATTATTAACTAATGGTGAAGGAAAAAAAGGACTAGGTGTTCTATGTTCTATACCTTGATTTTTAAGATTTTCCAAAATATCAATAAATTTTGGACTATTACTGGTAATACGTTCAATTTCTTTTAATTTACTATTTTCTTCTTTTATTTTTTTAATTTCTATATTAACTTCCACAAACTTGAATTCACTTTTTATTAATTTAGTTTGAATTTCATCGTTTTCACTTTTTAAGTTATTTATCATATTATGTCACATTCTATTTATATTTCTTTCAATTTCACTTTTTATTAATTTATGGCTTTTCTCCCTTTATGTACTATTTTAATTTTATCACATAAATGCTGAGAAAAGCCTATCTACGGACTTCTCCCCACATTTTTAAATCAAACATAGAATTACAGTTTCAAAACTAGGTATCTTGTTGAATTTATATGCAGCTTCTTTAGCATATAAATGAACATGATGTTTTGCAACTTTGATATGTGTTTTAAATGTTCTTCTTATATGTTTTCAAACTGATTCAATTTGGTTGGTATTTACACCAATTTTTGAAACATAGCCATCTTGATGGTTAACTGTTTCATGCTTAGTGAAAACTGATTTAAAATCGCAATATCCTTTTCAAGAATCAGTATATACAAGACATTTTGAAGAAATGTGGTTTTTTGCAAACTGCAAAAGATTTTTACTCTTTGCGTTTTTCAATACTTTCACAATTAAATTATTGGTTGTTTTTTGATAAATGCCAACAATCAAGGTTTTATTCACCAAGGATCTTCCTTGTTTTTTAAAACCCATATGTGAAAGATACATTTCATCAATTTGCACTGTACCTTCAACAATAAATTGAGGTTTTTGTTTTGCAATACGTGTTCTGATTTTATGAGTCATTATTCAAGCAGTTTTCAAAGTCACTCCCAATTCTTTTGCAATATCTGTTGATGGAATTCCATGTTTGGTGTTTATTCATCTAAAGATAAGATAAAACCAAGATGTTAAAGATGTTTGTGACCTTGAAAATATGGTGCCTGTGAGAATGCTAAATGTTTGATTACATTTTAAACATCTCATTCTTTTTAAATCAGAAGTATTCAAATTAAAATTAAAACACCTAATACATTTGTTTTCTTTCAAATTTGCTATATATGCAAGACATTGCTGTTCAGTTTGAAAAGCATTGTTGAATTCATTCAGTTTCATTATTCCCTCCACAAGTACATGTGGGGAGAAGTCCGTAATTTATTTTGTATTAATTTATTTTCTTCATCAAATATCATCGTCATATTCATATCCATTTTTGATAAATCAATATTATTAAAATCTTGATTAAATAAGAAATTAAAAGAGTTTTGTTCTTCATAATATAAAATATAAGCTCACATTTTTTTAATTTCTTTTTCATTTTGATTTATATTTTCATTTTCTACTTGACCATAATAATCATCTAAATATTTATTTGTCATAATAAACATCTCTATATGTTTACAATAAATTTGCATTTGTTATAATAAACTCCTTTATTTTTTTTATTAAATTAATTTATTATTTTCTTAAAAGTAATGAGTTAAAAATTACATTTACATTAAGTTTTATGATTTTATTTTACACGATTATTTTTTTTATACTTATTTAAACTTTTTTATCTTTATAAGATTCTCTTATTTCTTTTATTTTATTTTTAAATTGTTTTTTTATGAAAATAACACATATTAAAAAATTGCTCTGTACTACTTTCTATATTTAAAGTTTTTAAAGTAACTAATACTTTACTATTACAATCTTTAACAATACATTTAAGTAATACTTTTTCTTTTTTTTGTTTTTGCATTATTTTACTTCCTTTTTACAAGTACATAAATTAATTGATATTTCTAAGTTTTTTAATTTTTTTAATTTGCCTATATTTTCACTAAATTCTTGTATACTTTTCATTGCATAATAATCTGTTTCAAACTTACTCATTTTATTTCTCCTTATTTAAATAATATCAACCAATTAATAAACTATCAGCTTCATCATGATTTGATATTTTTATATTTCAACCTTGTTCATCTATTAAACTTTCTGTCATACTTATTGAAAATTCTTTACTTCAATTTTTATTTTTAAAATTAATACTTTGTAAATGATATTTTTTTATATATCATTTCTTTCATGAAGAAGGACTTATTAACATATCTTTTGTTAATAATTTATTAAATTGTCCAGCAATAAAACCTCTTAAATGTTCTTGTGTTTCATAACCAATACCATTTTTACTATGAAAAGTACCACGTTCAATAATTATATTCATATTATCAAAATCTCCAATTTCACCAATCATAAATAATTCAAATATTATTTGTTCATCAAATGTTCGATTAATATTTTTAAATTTTTCAAAACTATAACTTTTAATTCATATTGGTGTTCATAGTTTTAATTCAATACAATTATTATTTTCACAATCTATTACATGACATCTTTTTTCTCATAAAGTAAATCCAGTATTTTTTATACTTGGGTCAATTGAAAGTAAATAATTATTCATTATTTTTTCTACTTATTTTTATTTAAATTCATAACTAATATTTCTAAACAATTCATACATCAATAATTTGTTAATCAAATTCTTTTATTACAATATTTACATTTATTCATAATTTCTATACTCATTTTTATTATTAGTTTTTATATTTTTAAATCTTTCACGAATTTCTTTAAATTTATCAAATAAAGTTTTTAAATAATTTTCACCCATTAATATTAAAAAATCTTTACTATTATTTGGATTTAATCTTTCCATATCTTCTCTGATACATTCATCAAATAAAACTGTATTTGTAATCATATATTTTTCAAAATAATCTAATTGTTTTTCACTTGGTTCTCATTTTTCATTTTGTATTTTTACATTATTATTAATATAATTATTTTGTTGTTTATTTTTAATATCTAAATTAACATTATCATTATCTGGGTCAAGTTCATCTTCACTTAATAACAATAAATTCATTAAAAAATATCTATAAGCATAAGTTTCTGCACTACCTTTTGCTTTTGCTACATCTTTATTTTTAGCACAAGCAAGTATATCAAAATATTTAATTTCTTTATCATTATCTAAATCAATAATTGTATATCTTTTAAAATATGTTATTTCTACTTCTTTAGTCTCTAAATAATTTATTTTTCTATCAGTTGTTAATATATCTTCATGTAAAATCACAATATTTAATTCTTTACATAATAATTTAAATTTATTAAAAATATCACTTAATAATCAATATTTATAATTACCATGAGTATTAAAACCATTTTTAGGTGTACTACCAATTTCTAATTGTAATTTAAGTATTTTTTTATATAAATTATTCATTATAATCACTCTTTCTATTTATTTCATTTTTAATTAAACTTCTTATAAATCCATTAATTTTCATATTTTTTTCTTCACAAATTTCTTTTAATTTTTCATAATTTTTTTCAGTAAATCTTAAATGAATAATAATTTGTTTAGTCATTAAATCTTCTGGTTTCTTTTTAGGAGTTGCTACCATATTTATTCATCTCCTTTAACCTTTAATAATTTTTTTATAATCAATAATTGCTTGTTCTAATTTGTTTACATCTTCATATGTAAAATAATCATTCCTAATGTTTAATTCATAATCAGCATCAATGTTAAGTTCTAAATCTTCATATTTGTCATTAAATTCTTCTTGTAATTCTTCAAATTTTTCTATTAATTTTCTTGCATTTTCTAATTCTAATCTATTCATATTTACACTCCTTTAAAATTTTCTAATTGTAATTCATTAATATAATATTCATATAAAGAATCTCAATTATTTGATGTTAAATACATATCTTCTTCAATCATTTCATCTATACATTTATTACAATAATAATTATTATCTAATTCACTAATTCAAATATATTTTTCATTATGAATATTACATTTCATTTTTTTCACCTATTAATTTATAAAAACATTTATTACAAGTTCTATTTGCAAATGATGAATTTTTATTACATATATCACATGAACCAAATATTTTTTCAATTTCTTCATATTTTAAATATATTCTTTTATCTTCTTTTAAATTAATCATTTATATTAACTCCTTTAATTAAGAATATTTAGAAGCAATAATTATTAATGTTAAAATCATAATAATTATTCAAATTGTTAAAAATACAATTCTACTTTTTCATGATTTTTTATAAAATTCTTTTTGTTCTTCAATTAATTCAATTTGTTCTTTTAATAATTTATTTTGTAATTCTTTATTATCTTCTTGTATTTCTAAATTATCTATTTCTTCCATTTTTAATCTCTTTCTATAATTTTTAATATTTCTTGTATTTCAATATATTTTTTATTTTTAAGTAATTTTTCATTACATAAATTTTTAATTAATTCAATTTTTTCAATATTTAATAACATATTAATTTCCTTTAATACTTTAAATAAAATATTTTTTAATTATGAGTATTTATATCTTTCATTGGTGTAACAATATAATTTATTGCTAAATCATTATCATTATATGGATTATTTATTTTAAAACTTTTCATATCTTGTTCTCATGTAATGTTATATTTAAAACATTCTTGATTTTTATCATTTGTAAAAATATAATAACCATTATATTGTTCATAAAATTCACAAGATATTAATTCATTTTCATTTGTAGTAATATCTGAAATATTTTTAATATATTTTAAAATATCACTACCTTTAATACTTTCAATATCTTTTGTAATTGATTTTTTACCTAATTTATAATTAAAATCTTCAATTATTTTTAATGTTATTTTTTTATTATTTTGATTAATAGTAGTATCTTTAATTGGAAATCATGTTTCATATTCACCAATTTCTAATAACATACCTTTAGTTGTTTCTCTAACTTTATTTTTAATATCTAAATTAACATTAATCATTACGAATCCTTTCTACGTATAAGCCTTATCACCTACAGTGATAAAAGGCTTATATACTACTAACTAAATACTTCTACTACTCTACGTAAGGCTTATGCTACTGTAAGTAGCAAAGCCTTGGAGGGTAGGGGTTCTAGGGGGAGGGAACCAAAATTTCTGAAATTTTCAAAGAGCATGACAAAAATTACTATTGGAATATTCCAGCACAATAGCCTAAATAATTTTTTATTTAGTTATGGAATAATTAATTACTTTAATAAAGTGCTGGTTTAATAAAATAATTAACGGACTTCTCCCCACATGTACTTGTGGAGGGAATAATGAAACTGAATGAATTCAACAATGCTTTTCAAACTGAACAGCAATGTCTTGCATATATAGCAAATTTGAAAGAAAACAAATGTATTAGGTGTTTTAGTTTTAATTTGAATACTTCTGATTTAAAAAGAATGAGATGTTTAAAATGTAATCAAACATTTAGCATTCTCACAGGCACCATATTTTCAAGGTCACAAACATCTTTAACATCTTGGTTTTATCTTATCTTTAGATGAATAAACACCAAACATGGAATTCCATCAACAGATATTGCAAAAGAATTGGGAGTGACTTTGAAAACTGCTTGAAGAATGACTCATAAAATCAGAACACGTATTGCAAAACAAAAACCTCAATTTATTGTTGAAGGTACAGTGCAAATTGATGAAATGTATCTTTCACATATGGGTTTTAAAAAACAAGGAAGATCCTTGGTGAATAAAACCTTGATTGTTGGCATTTATCAAAAAACAACCAATAATTTAATTGTGAAAGTATTGAAAAACGCAAAGAGTAAAAATCTTTTGCAGTTTGCAAAAAACCACATTTCTTCAAAATGTCTTGTATATACTGATTCTTGAAAAGGATATTGCGATTTTAAATCAGTTTTCACTAAGCATGAAACAGTTAACCATCAAGATGGCTATGTTTCAAAAATTGGTGTAAATACCAACCAAATTGAATCAGTTTGAAAAAATATAAGAAGAACATTTAAAACACATATCAAAGTTGCAAAACATCATGTTCATTTATATGCTAAAGAAGCTGCATATAAATTCAACAAGATACCTAGTTTTGAAACTGTAATTCTATGTTTGATTTAAAAATGTGGGGAGAAGTCCGTAGATAGGCTTTTCTCAGCATTTATGTGATAAAACTAAAATAGTACATAAAGGGAGAAAAGCCTTAATTTTTTTGAACTTGTACCATTACGAGCATTTTCAGTAGTACTATGTTGATTTTTTTCATATCCTAAATAATTTTGCATTTCAGAATTCAACATTTTTTCAACTAATCTTTTTGTTAATTCTTTATATAAACCGCCAGGTTTAAAAACTGTTGTTAAATCTTCAGTATTTTCTAGTAATAAATCTACTGCTTTTGATATTGGATCATTATTATTAAAGTTATCTTTTTTAGCCATCTGTAACTCACTCTTTCTAGTCATTTAATTATATTTACTAGAATTAATTAAACATAGTTATTTTTGTAAGTTACACAGATTACTAAACATTTCCATGGTTATTGAATTAGTATTTATTTTAAGTAATGTGATTTTTGCAATAACTTGATACTTTGCTTATTACTATAAAAAGTATAAAATTCGTTTAAAAACAAATCCTAATTTACAAGTAGAATTGAATAGTGAATTTACTTTTAATTTAGAACATCAAGCAAAATTAGCAAAATGTAATAGTTAATAAAAAAATAAGTTACTCTATAGAGTAACTTATTTTTTTATTAAATTAGTTTTTTTATATTTGTTGTTTATTTCTTCTTTTAAATTATTAATTATTTTGTATTCTTGTTCTCAATTTATTTTTATTTGATTTTTTTCTTCAAGTGTTTTCTTAAATTCATGTTGATGTTTATTTATTCATTCATTAACTTTTTGCATTTTTTCTCCTTATTAAAATGAAAAGGTATTTATTTAAAATAATTAAACTTATATTAAGTTTATAAATAATTATACTATAAGAAATTAAAAAGATTAGAAATTTTATAGTTAAATTTTTGTTTTTTATTTTATAAAAAATTTTTTAAATGTGATAAATCTATTTCTTTTTCATAAAGATTTTGAATACCAATTTTATATTTATTTAAAATTTAACTAAGATTATCAATTTTTTGTTGTGTATCTAAGCGAATTAAGATTTCATTTAAATCTTTAAGATATTTAAATTGATATTGATATTTTGTTAATATAGTGGCTGTTAATGGTAAATTGTTAGTAGTCAAAATAAAAATTTTGCCAACATCAAATTTTGCTATTGGTCCACTATAAAGCATTTTTCCCAAATCAATAATAGTACAATCATCAATAATATCTTTAACCTCGTTAATCATATGAGTTGTTAAGAAAATAGTTTTACCTTCTGCTTTTAATCTTTTTAATACATTTGTAAAATATTTTCGTGACTCTGAATCTAAGTTTGCACCAGGTTCATCAAGAATTACTAGTTCTGGATCATGTGCTAAGGCTTGGATTAGCATAATTCTATTTTTCATTCCTGAAGAGAAAGAATTTAAACCCTTATTACGATGTTCTCGTAAATTAAAATTATTTAATAATTTTTGTAAATTAACTTCTAGAGCACTATCGGTAATAGTGGTTGTTTGTCCTAAATATTTTAGAAAATTATAAGCTGTTAAACCTTGTGGAAAGTTTTCTAAATTTAAGGAATAACCTAAACTTAATTTTGATTTTGCACTTCCTGCTTTGTAATCATTAATCTTAATTGTACCACTGTATCTGTTACTAGGCATTGCACCAATGATAGACTTTAATAAAACAGATTTTCCGCTACCAGATTGACCAACCAAAGCATGAATAGTTCCTTTAAATACAGTAAAATTTATATTACTAATATTAAACTTTTTAAATTTTTTGTTATAGTTTCTGACACTAATCATAATGTCTTCTGTAGTTCCCATAATAAGTTTTCTCCTAACTAACAATTTTTCGATTATACATTAAATAAGAAAGTAATAATAAAAAGATAGAAAATCCACAATATATTTCAAGAACTGATTGATTATTTTGAAAATAATCAATGTTATCAGTTTTTATTTTTTTATTATTTAGTGTTAGTTTAAAATCATGATAACTAAATAAAGTATTTTTTTGTGTATCAAAATCGATACTAGATGTTGCATAAGGTTCAAATCAAAAATCACCATAGTAGTCCATAAAATAAGTTCAAATTTGATTTCAATGTTCAATAAAATTTATTGCATTGATAAATTGATAACTATTTGCAATACTAATGTAATTTTTATAATTTTTATCATTAGTAACAGAATTATTAGTAATCTGACGATAAGTATGAATTTGATTATAAATATATTCTTCGGTTGTTCTAACTAAAAAATAAACAGGATTATAAAAAAATTTATTAAATTCATTACGAAAATCAAATTTATATGCATATGTATCAATAAAAATATTTTTAATTTCCTTGGGTGATAGTGGAACGGGTTTTTCTAATATTGGACCTGTAATTTGTATATAAGTATTATTAATATCAGTATCGTATGTTAATAGTGAAGGTGCTTTACCACTTTGCAGATCCATAAATGAATCAATATTATACTTTTTATCATAATGGATGGGTTACACTTTATTGGACACTAATTACGTAGACAAGTGAACAAAGAAAGGAACTATAATTATGGCCAATATTAACTCATATACCGATGAATTTAAAAAACAAATAGTAGCTTTATATCAAAGTGGCAAATCAGTATCTTGCCTTGTTAAAGAATATAATGTTACAAGAGCAGCTACTTACAATTGAATTAAGCAATTTACTAATTAAGGTAGTTTTAAAACTAAAGATAATCGTTCTGTTGAAGAAAATGAATTAATTAACGGACTTCTCCCCACATGTACTTGTGGAGGGAATAATGAAACTGAATGAATTCAACAATGCTTTTCAAAATGAACAGCAATGTCTTGCATATATAGCAAATTTGAAAGAAAACAAATGTATTAGGTGTTTTAATTTTAGGCTTTTCTCAGCATTTATGTGATAAAATTAAAATAGTACATAAAGGGAGAAAAGCCTTAATTAAATTAAGAAAATAATTAAAACAATTAAGAATGGAAAATGATATTTTAAAGCAAGCAGCACTAATAATAGGCAGAAAGTAGAGATTATTGCAAATAATAAATCTAAATATAAAATTCGCACAATGTGTCATTTTTTAAAAATCTCTAAATCAACATATTATTTTAATTTAAAGAAAAAAGAAAATAAAATCAAAAATAATATTTATGAACAAGCTGTTATTAGTGCTTTTAAAAAAAATAAAGAAGTTTATGGTACTAGAAGATTAAAAGTCATTCTAGAAAACCAAGAAATTTATTTATCAAGACGAAAAATTAAAGAAATTATGAATAAACATAATTTAATATCAAAATACACTAAATTATCATTCAAAAATTATCATAATAAAGTCAATGATAGTCAAATAACCAATCTTGTTAATAGAAACTTTAATAATAGAGTTAAAAATGAAGTTATTGTTAGTGATTTAACTTATGTTCAAGTAAATGGTAAGTGAAACTATATTTGTTTATTAATTGACCTATTTAACCGCGAAATAATTGGACATAGTGTAGGTACTAAAAAAGATGCATCATTAGTATATCAAGCATTTATGCACTCAAATCGCTGTTTAAAAGATATTCAAATATTTCATAGTGATCGCGGTAATGAATTTAATAATAAAATTATTGATAAACTTTTACTAGCATTCAATATTAATCGCTCTTTAAGCAAAAAAGGTTGTCCTTATGATAACGCTGTTGCTGAAGCAACCTTTAAAACTTTCAAAACCGAATTTATTAATGATAAAAATTTTACATCATTAATCCAATTAAAATTATAATTATTTGATTACATCAATTGATATAACAACATAAGAATTCACGGCACTTTAAACTACTTAACTCCAGTTAATTATCAAAAACAAATGTCTACCAAAAAATAGTCCTAAAAAGGGTTACCATTCCACTACTTAACTCCAGTTAATTATCAAAAACAAATGTCTACCAAAAAATAGTCCTAAAAAGGGTTGCCATTCCAATAAAAATAATAAAATGAAATATTTATAATGCAAAAATACCTTTTACTACTAATTTTAGTAAAAAAAGATATAATTAGTCCTTATTATTCAATTAAAATTTAATTAAAATTTTTAATTTATTATAAACTTTTAAAATTTTTTTCATTTTAATTGAAAGAAAACTAATTGAATTATTAATCAATAAAAAATAAAAAAAGGTTTTAAAACCTTTTTTAATTCCTTACGGAAGTAAGGCATACTTTTTATAGAGTGAAATCAGAATTCTAGTCAAATTATACACAAAAGTAATAATAATGTTTCAATTTTATTTTTGTTTTCTTTTTTCTAATCAATTTTTAACTGCATGATGTTTTATTAAATGTAAAAGAACAAAAGTAACCTTACCCCTAGTCCCTTATATTCAAAATTAAAACATCGCTAAAAACAGCAAATATGAGTGTTTTAAGACTATATAGTAAAATTACATAACATAATCATATTTTTTCTTTAACTTTTTAAAAGTTGTAATATTAAACTTAGATTTAGATTTTATAAAAATAATTTTAAGGGGTAGTATTATTATGAAAAAAAATATTGCAAATATTTTTGTTTTAGCAACACTGTTAGGTACAACTCCACAAATTAGTATCTTAACAACAGCAAATACTAAACTACACAATGAAAACAATTTACAAAAATGAAT
This sequence comes from Spiroplasma endosymbiont of Apeira syringaria, assembly GCF_964020205.1. Lineage (NCBI taxonomy): Bacteria > Bacillati > Mycoplasmatota > Mollicutes > Entomoplasmatales > Spiroplasmataceae > Spiroplasma > Spiroplasma endosymbiont of Apeira syringaria. Next base: position 131,745 of record NZ_OZ026543.1, on the reverse strand, counting down.
ATCAACACCAGAAGATTTTGAATATATAGAAAAATATTTTAATTTTAAAACTGAACAAGAAAAACAAGAATTAAAAGAAAATTTATTAACTGCTATTGGTTTAAAAAATGATGTAGTTGTATTTGATAAAACAAAATTAAATAAAAAAAAATGAGATTTAAAAATTTATCAAATTATTACTAGTGATGAGTATTTAAAAACTTTAAACTGACTTTATAAAAACAAAATGCTAACTTTTGATGAACAAGAAAAAGCACATTTTAATTTCCCAAAAATAAAAAATCTAAAAATTGATGGAATTTGATATGAAACATATTGATACTGATTTGGTTGAGCAAAATTGCATTTAAGTTCAAATAAAATTGAAGCATTTACTGATTTTGGAGAATCAACCACAGAAATTGCTGAGCAAATCATAGAAGCAGCACCTTATTTAGTACCCGTAGCACTAATTATTGCTAGCGTAATAACGACAAATGCAGCTATATTAAAATCTTATGATTATGGAAATGGTGCTTGGTTAGGTTTACTTTGATTTATACCAGATATGGGTTTTGGAAGTAATTAAGGGTGATTTAAGTGTTTAAAAGTCTATGAAAATATTTTAAAAATGATCCGTGTTGAAAAAATATAATGAAAATATGTGTTATTTATTCTTGTATCGGTATTCTTACTTTTTGATTATGTTTTGCATTAATGTTGATAAGTAAATTAAATAATGCAGATAAAAAATTTATTTCATATTCCATTTATGTTTTTGAAGCAGTTATTATTTCATATAGTTTAAGTATTTTTGTAATTAATAGTAATGAAATTCAACAACAAAAATATCGATTTTTATGATTATTTTTGTATTTTTTAGCATTAAATTCTTTTGGAATAATTAGTATTTTATTACTAATGAAAAAACAAAAAAACAAAAAAAATGATGTTGTAGCAATAAAAGAAACATCACAAATGATTAAAGTTGAAAAATGATTTATGTTATGAGCAATATATACATCAATTGCTATGATGATTTGTATTGTGACTATTCCATTATCAATCATAAATTTAATTAACATCAAAAAAAACTGAAAAAAAAAAGAAATTGATATTAAAGAACTAAAAAAAAATGCTTATTTTAGTAGTGACTGAACTTTAATACTTGCAAGCAAATTCGCTTTTTAAAAAAACTATAAAAACACTCAAGTTTGAGTGTTTTTATGGCTTTTCTCCCTTTATGTACTATTTTAATTTTATCACATAAATGCTGAGAAAAGCCTATCTACGGACTTCTCCCCACATTTTTAAATCAAAAATAGAATTACAGTTTCAAAACTAGGTATCTTGTTGAATTTATATGCAGCTTCTTTAGCATATAAATGAACATGATGTTTTGCAACTTTGATATGTGTTTTAAATGTTCTTCTTATATGTTTTCAAACTGATTCAATTTGGTTGGTATTTACACCAATTTTTGAAACATAGCCATCTTGATGGTTAACTGTTTCATGCTTAGTGAAAACTGATTTAAAATCGCAATATCCTTTTCAAGAATCAGTATATACAAGACATTTTGAAGAAATGTGGTTTTTTGCAAACTGCAAAAGATTTTTACTCTTTGCGTTTTTCAATACTTTCACAATTAAATTATTGGTTGTTTTTTGATAAATGCCAACAATCAAGGTTTTATTCACCAAGGATCTTCCTTGTTTTTTAAAACCCATATGTGAAAGATACATTTCATCAATTTGCACTGTACCTTCAACAATAAATTGAGGTTTTTGTTTTGCAATACGTGTTCTGATTTTATGAGTCATTCTTCAAGCAGTTTTCAAAGTCACTCCCAATTCTTTTGCAATATCTGTTGATGGAATTCCATGTTTGGTGTTTATTCATCTAAAGATAAGATAAAACCAAGATGTTAAAGATGTTTGTGACCTTGAAAATATGGTGCCTGTGAGAATGCTAAATGTTTGATTACATTTTAAACATCTCATTCTTTTTAAATCAGAAGTATTCAAATTAAAATTAAAACACCTAATACATTTGTTTTCTTTCAAATTTGCTATATATGCAAGACATTGCTGTTCAGTTTGAAAAGCATTTTTGAATTCATTCAGTTTCATTATTCCCTCCACAAGTACATGTGGGGAGAAGTCCGTTTTTGAATTTATGTTTATTTAAATTTTATATTCATTTTTTATAATTATTTTGTTCTATACAAAAATAAGAACAATTTAATTATAACACTTTTTTATATTTTAACACTTATTTATGTTAAATATTTTTAAAAAAAACAAAATTGCTAAATAAACTGCACAATTGTGCAGTTTTGAAGTAATTATTATATTTACATTTTTTGTGATTTACTACTAGAACTTTGAGTTTTACTTGTTGAGGGTTGATTTTGTAAATTTATAGCATTTATCTCCTCTTTTTCAAATATTAACTTAGGTAATTTTGATTTTGTTGAATTAGTTAAGGCTTTTCTCCCTTTATGTACTATTTTAATTTTATCACATAAATGCTGAGAAAAGCCTATCTACGGACTTCTCCCCACATTTTTAAATCAAAAATAGAATTACAGTTTCAAAACTAGGTATCTTGTTGAATTTATATGCAGCTTTTTTAGCATATAAATGAACATGATGTTTTGCAACTTTGATATGTGTTTTAAATGTTCTTCTTATATGTTTTCAAACTGATTCAATTTGGTTGGTATTTACACCAATTTTTGAAACATAGCCATCTTGATGGTTAACTGTTTCATGCTTAGTGAAAACTGATTTAAAATCGCAATATCCTTTTCAATAATCAGTATATACAAGACATTTTGAAGAAATGTGGTTTTTTGCAAACTGCAAAAGATTTTTACTCTTTGCGTTTTTCAATACTTTCACAATTAAATTATTGGTTGTTTTTTGATAAATGCCAACAATCAAGGTTTTATTCACCAAGGATCTTCCTTGTTTTTTAAAACCCATATGTGAAAGATACATTTCATCAATTTGCACTGTACCTTCAACAATAAATTGAGGTTTTTGTTTTGCAATACGTGTTCTGATTTTATGAGTCATTCTTCAAGCAGTTTTCAAAGTCACTCCCAATTCTTTTGCAATATCTGTTGATGGAATTCCATGTTTGGTGTTTATTCATCTAAAGATAAGATAAAACCAAGATGTTAAAGATGTTTGTGACCTTGAAAATATGGTGCCTGTGAGAATGCTAAATGTTTGATTACATTTTAAACATCTCATTCTTTTTAAATCAGAAGTATTCAAATTAAAATTAAAACACCTAATACATTTGTTTTCTTTCAAATTTGCTATATATGCAAGACATTGCTGTTCAGTTTGAAAAGCATTGTTGAATTCATTCATTTTCATTATTCCCTCCACAAGTACATGTGGGGAGAAGTCCGTTAGTTAATTCTTTTTTTAAAAACTTTCTTTTGATATTTTTCTTAAAATTCACTTTTTTGAATAATAATTGACTTATTTCTGAACTAATATTGTATTTTTTTAATAAAACATTTAAAGTAGTAAACTCTCCAATATCTTTAATATTTAGATCTGCACGTTTTTCAAGTAATAATTTAATCATGTCAAAATTATTTGTATATATAGAAAGATGTAAAGGAGTAGCCAAACTTTTCTCTTGTGCATTAATATCAGCATCATTTTCAAGAAGTAATTTTACTATTTCAATATTATTACATTCTATAGCTCAATGTAAAGGTGCACATCCATTTATATCTTGTTCATTAATATCAGCATCATTTTCAAGAAGTAATTTTACTATTTCAATATTATTACATTCTATAGCTCAATGTAAAGGTGTAGATCCATTTATATCTTGTTCATTAATATCAGCATCATTTTCAAGAAGTAATTTTACTATTTCAATATTATTATTGTTTACTGCATAATATAAAGGTGAACAAAAAGTTTCTTTATCTTCAATATTAGAATCAATTTTAAAATTTTCATTTAATCACTTAAATGACAATATATCATTATATTTTGAAAAATAAATTAAAAGTATATCAATATATTTTTTTTCATTATAATCATTAATAATTTTTTTCGGACTTCTCCCCACATGTACTTGTGGAGGGAATAATGAAACTGAATGAATTCAACAATGCTTTTCAAACTGAACAGCAATGTCTTGCATATATAGCAAATTTGAAAGAAAACAAATGTATTAGGTGTTTTAATTTTAATTTGAATACTTCTGATTTAAAAAGAATGAGATGTTTAAAATGTAATCAAACATTTAGCATTCTCACAGGCACCATATTTTCAAGGTCACAAACATCTTTAACATCTTGGTTTTATCTTATCTTTAGATGAATAAACACCAAACATGGAATTCCATCAACAGATATTGCAAAAGAATTGGGAGTGACTTTGAAAACTGCTTGAAGAATGACTCATAAAATCAGAACACGTATTGCAAAACAAAAACCTCAATTTATTGTTGAAGGTACAGTGCAAATTGATGAAATGTATCTTTCACATATGGGTTTTAAAAAACAAGGAAGATCCTTGGTGAATAAAACCTTGATTGTTGGCATTTATCAAAAAACAACCAATAATTTAATTGTGAAAGTATTGAAAAACGCAAAGAGTAAAAATCTTTTGCAGTTTGCAAAAAACCACATTTCTTCAAAATGTCTTGTATATACTGATTCTTGAAAAGGATATTGCGATTTTAAATCAGTTTTCACTAAGCATGAAACAGTTAACCATCAAGATGGCTATGTTTCAAAAATTGGTGTAAATACCAACCAAATTGAATCAGTTTGAAAACATATAAGAAGAACATTTAAAACACATATCAAAGTTGCAAAACATCATGTTCATTTATATGCTAAAGAAGCTGCATATAAATTCAACAAGATACCTATTTTTGAAACTGTAATTCTATGTTTGATTTAAAAATGTGGGGAGAAGTCCGTAGATAGGCTTTTCTCAGCATTTATGTGATAAAATTAAAATAGTACATAAAGGGAGAAAAGCCATTTTTTTTATTAATATTTCTTTAATAATTTCAATTTTATTGTTCTTAAAAAGAACATCTAAAATAGTATTATTACCATATTTATTTTGTATATTAATATCAGCATCATTTTCAAGAAGTAATTTTACTATTTCAATATTGTTATTAAAATTTGATACAGCAATTTGTAAAGGAGTTCCTCCAACATCTTTAATATTTGGATCTGCACCTTTTTCAAGTAATAATTTAGCTATTTCAAAATAACCATTATCTACTGCATAATGTAAAGGAAATCCTGTATGAATACTAGTAGTTTCTTTTGTGTTTTTTACATGCTAAATTGTAAAGGTAAGTGCAACTAAATTATTTTTCTATCCAAATATTCTATCGGTGAAAGATAATTTAGTATTTTTCTTGGTCTTTGGTTTAAAGACAATATAAATTTATGAACTTCATTTTTACAAGTTTTTGAAAAATTAAATTTTTTAGGAAATTTTTCTCTAATTAAACCATTAGTATTTTCATTAGTACCTCTTTGTCAAGGTGAATATGGATTTGCAAAATAAATTTTCACATCTAAATTTTTTTCAAGTTGTTGTCAATTTGAAAATTCTTTACCACGATCAAAAGTAATGGTTTTAACAATATTTTTAGGAAGAATTGATAAATAATGGCTAATATTTTTGTTAATAACTTTAGTAGTTCTGTTTTTAACTAATATTGCTAAAGTAAATCGTGATACTCTTTCAACTAAAGTTATTAAACATTTTTTACTTTTGCCTCGTGATGATACTATAGTATCTCCTTCTCAATGACCAAGTGTTATACGATCATTAATATTAAGATCTCTTTCTTTAATTGATTTGCTATTGAATTTGCCACGATTTTCTTGAGATTTGCGTTTTTTGCCTTTTCTTCTTAAATTTTTACTAGTAACTTGATCAAGCAATCCAGAATAAATTCAATTGTAAATTGTTTTAAAACTAATAACTCATTGTTTATGAAAATTTTTAATTCTGCCATAAATTTGTTCAGGTGATCAGCCTAATAATAGTTTTTGTTGCACATATTTTACTAAATCTTTATTTTTAAACTTATGAAAAAAAATATGTGATTGTTTTCTATTTTCAGCTTTATTTTGTGCAATCAATGAAAAATAATTACTATTATCTTGATTTCTATTAATTTCTCGAATAATAGTACTAATATTTCGATTAAGATTTTTAGCTATTTCACTAATTTTAACTTTAAATTTCAATTGATTCTCAATATAAATTCTTTCATCTACGCCAAGATGTTTATAACTCATATAAAAACTCCTTACTTTTTTTATAAAATAAATTTAGCATTATGAAATTTTTATATGAGAATTTTTTTGCAATTTTATTTACTTGCACTTACAAGTATAATTCAGCACATATAATTCATTATTAAGAAATTTTTCATCAAATAGTAATCTTAAATTTATTTTTTTATTTAAATTGTTTATTGTTAATAATTTATCTTCTATTTTTTTTAAGAAATTTTGGTATTGTTTTTCTTTGTATTTTTTAAATAAATTTAATTTTCCTCAAATACTAGTAGATAAAGTATCACCAGCACTTGCTAATGTAAAGCTATTAATAAATTTAGCATGAATATCTTTTTCAAAATAAGTACCATCACCACCTTTTCCATAATAAGTTTTGGTGATATTTAAATTTAAATTAGTCAAATCAATGGCATACAAAAATCATTTTTTGTTACTTGATTTATTTGCAAAAGATCAATTAAATTTATCAATTACTACATTATTTCCACTAATATCAATACCTGTCTCTTCTCACATTTCTTTTACAACAGTTGTATAATAATCCATAGTTTCAAGTCCACCAGTAATTGTACTATACTGACTGATTTTAGATATTTCATGAGCTGGGTTTTTTTCATTATGAATTTGTAAAAAATAATACTCATTGTCTTTTAAAACATAGGGTAAAATAGCAACTCCTTGGTTGTTACATCAAGGTTCTTCTACATGAATAAAACCATTTTTTATTGTTTTTTTTACTTGAATATATTTAGAATCAAACAATACTTCTTCGTCATTTATATTTAACATAATTTATTTTCCCCTTTTTTAATTTTTATTATATAAAATTAATTATAATATGTTGTAATTACAACCTCTTATTTTTTACATTTTTTGTTATTTACTACTAGAACTTTGAGTTTTACTTATTGAAGTTTCACTGTTTACTTTTGATTTATTTTTTTCAAATCCAAGAGCATTAGCAACTCTTTCTCTTCTTTCGCGTTCGTTTTTTTCTCCTCAAGCTTTGTTTGTTTCTCTAGCTCTTTTATTATATTCATCTTTTTCGGCTTGACTTCAATCATTACATGATTTTCACATATTACATCTCCTTTTATTATTTTTGAATATTTTTTTCTATACTTAAAATATCAAAGAAAATTATATATTTTTAAAACAAAAAATGTGTAATAAATAATAAAAAATCACTATTTTTTAAAAAAATAGTGATTTGAAATAAAATAAACTATAACATGGAATTTGAATGATATATTGTACTTGTTGAAGGTTGTGGGTCTTGATGATTTACTGTATTTCGAATAAATGAATCAAAATTTTGATTATTTTCTGATTCAATATTTAGATTTTCAGAAATGTTATTTGGGTTATGATTTAATATATATTTTAAAAATTTAACTGAAAATAAAATAAACATAATGATTAAAAAACATATAATTGAAAAATTTATCAATTCAATATTAAAGTTAATAAGTTCATTTATTCCTAATAATTTAATAATTAAGTTTATTAAAAAAATATAAAATTTGATATTAAATTATCAATTCAATTGACAAAACTTTCAAACATTATTAATGACTTTGCTATACCTAAAAAATTTCCTTTTACTTTAAAATATATTAATGATTTACCCAATAAACCTATACAATAAATTATTAACTTAAAACAAAATGTTGATAAAATATAAGGCTTTTCTCCCTTTATGTACTATTTTAATTTTATCACATAAATGCTGAGAAAAGCCTATCTACGGACTTCTCCCCACATTTTTAAATCAAACATAGAATTACAGTTTCAAAACTAGGTATCTTGTTGAATTTATATGCAGCTTCTTTAGCATATAAATGAACATGATGTTTTGCAAATTTGATATGTGTTTTAAATGTTCTTCTTATATGTTTTCAAACTGATTCAATTTGGTTGGTATTTACACCAATTTTTGAAACATAGCCATCTTGATGGTTAACTGTTTCGTGCTTAGTGAAAACTGATTTAAAATCGCAATATCCTTTTCAAGAATCAGTATATACAAGACATTTTGAAGAAATGTGGTTTTTTGCAAACTGCAAAAGATTTTTACTCTTTGCGTTTTTCAATACTTTCACAATTAAATTATTGGTTGTTTTTTGATAAATGCCAACAATCAAGGTTTTATTCACCAAGGATCTTCCTTGTTTTTTAAAACCCATATGTGAAAGATACATTTCATCAATTTGCACTGTACCTTCAACAATAAATTGAGGTTTTTGTTTTGCAATACGTGTTCTGATTTTATGAGTCATTCTTCAAGCAGTTTTCAAAGTCACTCCCAATTCTTTTGCAATATCTGTTGATGGAATTCCATGTTTGGTGTTTATTCATCTAAAGATAAGATAAAACCAAGATGTTAAAGATGTTTGTGACCTTGAAAATATGGTGCCTGTGAGAATGCTAAATGTTTGATTACATTTTAAACATCTCATTCTTTTTAAATCAGAAGTATTCAAATTAAAATTAAAACACCTAATACATTTGTTTTCTTTCAAATTTGCTATATATGCAAGACATTGCTGTTCAGTTTGAAAAGCATTGTTGAATTCATTCAGTTTCATTATTCCCTCCACAAGTACATGTGGGGAGAAGTCCGAAATATAATTTTTAATTTTGTCAGTCAAATTTCAAAACATTATTAATTTCCCCATTCTTTACTAACCAAAAGTTATTCATAATTATATATGAATAAAGTTATAAATTAAATAGGCTTTTCTCCCTTTATGTACTATTTTAATTTTATCACATAAATGCTGAGAAAAGCCTTATATTATTCTAAAATTATTTTTTATATTATGTTTTAAAGTTTTATAATAAACACCAATAGTATCATATTTAGTGATTTTTTATAAGTTTTTTTATGTTTTTACTTATTTTATTTTTTAAAATAATAACTAGTTTTAAAATTTAACATTTACTGTATTTAATACTATTAAAACAAGATTTATTATATAAAACATAGTAAAATTCTACTAAGAAATTTTTCATATTATGCTTAATATTGATTATATAATTGCTAGTATATATTGTTGTTTCTAAATTAATAAAATTGTTTTTTTAAATAAAAATATTATAAACTAATACATTGAGAGGTTATTTAAGAGAGGTATGGTTGAAAAAGCAAATTTAGGTAAATTATTAGAGTTTATTTTTATTAAGGTTTATTATTCTTTTATTACAGTTTTTTTATTTATTTTATCAATATTTATATCTTTAACAATATCTATTGTTTTTTTTTACTTTGAAATTAAGTTCAAATACTTTTTTCATTATTTTTCAATATTATATTATGATTTTGTATAGCATTTTTCTTTTTATTTTTGCTTTAATGAATTCTATTAAGTTATTTGGTACACAATTTGAAGATAATTCTTTTCTTCTAATACTAACAAGGCCATATTCAAGAAAAGTAATTATCATTTCACAATATTTCGTGTTATTTTTATCTTCATTATTTTTTATCGTATCTAATATTATTACTTTATTAGTTTTTGGAGGCATCATAGGAGTAATTCTAAAAATAATATATATTAAATTTTATATTTTAATTATCGGACTTCTCCCCACATGTACTTGTGGAGGGAATAATGAAACTGAATGAATTCAACAATGCTTTTCAAACTGAACAGCAATGTCTTGCATATATAGCAAATTTGAAAGAAAACAAATGTATTAGGTGTTTTAATTTTAATTTGAATACTTCTGATTTAAAAAGAATGAGATGTTTAAAATGTAATCAAACATTTAGCATTCTCACAGGCACCATATTTTCAAGGTCACAAACATCTTTAACATCTTGGTTTTATCTTATCTTTAGATGAATAAACACCAAACATGGAATTCCATCAACAGATATTGCAAAAGAATTGGGAGTGACTTTGAAAACTGCTTGAAGAATGACTCATAAAATCAGAACACGTATTGCAAAACAAAAACCTCAATTTATTGTTGAAGGTACAGTGCAAATTGATGAAATGTATCTTTCACATATGGGTTTTAAAAAACAAGGAAGATCCTTGGTGAATAAAACCTTGATTGTTGGCATTTATCAAAAAACAACCAATAATTTAATTGTGAAAGTATTGAAAAACGCAAAGAGTAAAAATCTTTTGCAGTTTGCAAAAAACCACATTTCTTCAAAATGTCTTGTATATACTGATTCTTGAAAAGGATATTGCGATTTTAAATCAGTTTTCACTAAGCATGAAACAGTTAACCATCAAGATGGCTATGTTTCAAAAATTGGTGTAAATACCAACCAAATTGAATCAGTTTGAAAACATATAAGAAGAACATTTAAAACACATATCAAAGTTGCAAAACATCATGTTCATTTATATGCTAAAGAAGCTGCATATAAATTCAACAAGATACCTAGTTTTGAAACTGTAATTCTATGTTTGATTTAAAAATGTGGGGAGAAGTCCGTAGATAGGCTTTTCTCAGCATTTATGTGATAAAATTAAAATAGTACATAAAGGGAGAAAAGCCTTAATTATTTTAAAATTATTTCTTTTTTTACTTTTTTTCTCAATTTTAGTAACTAATGGATCGGTAGCTATGTTAGCGTTTTTTTCATCAGAAAAGGTTTTTTTAATATTTGTTATTTTTTGTAGTTTATTCCTTTTGGGTGGTTTGCCTTCTTCTTTGATATTAAATAAAACAGAAAATTTACCAATTTCTTTTAAAGAAGGTGTTGGACCTTATTTGGTTAAACAAATTAAAGAAGCAATGTTATTTAATAAATATTATAAAATGGGATTAATTCGTTATCCTAATTTAACTAAAGATATTGCTGATTTTTATAATAGTTTAACAATTGATGAATTACAAAATATTAATAAAAAGGAAGTTATTAGTAAAAGACAAGATTTTTATAAAAAAGAAGGATTTCTTTTAAATAGTTCATTTAATAGTGGTGAAATGGAAGGTAAAATTGATGTTTGAAATGGACATAATGATTTTAATGGCAAAACAGTTAAAATAGTTTTAGTTTTTAATAAATACTTTATTAATTTAAAAGAATTAAAACAAAAAATTGAAGAATCTAATAACGATACTCAAAAAGATTTGGATGGGTTAAACTTTATTGGACACTAATTACATAGACAAGTGAACAAAGAAAGGAACTATAATTATGGCCAATATTAACTCATATACCGATGAATTTAAAAAACAAATAGTAGCTTTATATCAAAGTGGCAAATCAGTATCTTGCCTTGTTAAAGAATATAATGTTACAAGAGCAGCTACTTACAATTGAATTAAGCAATTTACTAATTCAGGTAGTTTTAAAACTAAAGATAATCGTTCTGTTGAAGAAAATGAATTAATTAAATTAAGAAAAGAATTAAAACAATTAAGAATGGAAAATGATATTTTAAAGCAAGCAGCACTAATAATAGGCAGAAAGTAGAGATTATTGCAAATAATAAATCTAAATATAAAATTCGCACAATGTGTCATTTTTTAAAACTCTCTAAATCAACATATTATTTTAATTTAAAGAAAAAAAATAAAATTCAAAATAATATTTATGAACAAGCTGTTATTAGTGCTTTTAAAAAAAAATAAAGAAGTTTATGGTACTAGAAGATTAAAAGTCATTCTAGAAAACCAAGAAATTTATTTATCAAGACGAAAAATTAAAGAAATTATGAATAAACATAATTTAATATCAAAATACACTAAATTATCATTCAAAAATTATCATAATAAAGTCAATGATAGTCAAATAACCAATCTTGTTAATAGAAACTTTAATAATAGAGTTAAAAATGAAGTTATTGTTAGTGATTTAACTTATGTTCAAGTAAATGGTAAGTGAAACTATATTTGTTTATTAATTGACCTATTTAACCGCGAAATAATTGGACATAGTGTAGGTACTAAAAAAGATGCATCATTAGTATATCAAGCATTTATGCACTCAAATCGCTGTTTAAAAGATATTCAAATATTTCATAGTGATCGCGGTAATGAATTTAATAATAAAATTATTGATAAACTTTTACTAGCATTAAATATTAATCGCTCTTTAAGCAAAAAAGGTTGTCCTTATGATAACGCTGTTGCTGAAGCAACCTTTAAAACTTTCAAAACCGAATTTATTAATGATAAAAATTTTACATCATTAATCCAATTAAAATTAGAATTATTTGATTACATCAATTGATATAACAACATAAGAATTCACGGCACTTTAAACTACTTAACTCCAGTTAATTATCAAAAACAAATGTCTACCAAAAAATAGTCCTAAAAAGGGTTGCCATTCCAATTTATTTCAATTACGGACTTCTCCCCACATGTACTTGTGGAGGGAATAATGAAACTGAATGAATTCAACAATGCTTTTCAAACTGAACAGCAATGTCTTGCATATATAGCAAATTTGAAAGAAAACAAATGTATTAGGTGTTTTAATTTTAATTTGAATACTTCTGATTTAAAAAGAATGAGATGTTTAAAATGTAATCAAACATTTAGCATTCTCACAGGCACCATATTTTCAAGGTCACAAACATCTTTAACATCTTGGTTTTATCTTATCTTTAGATGAATAAACACCAAACATGGAATTCCATCAACAGATATTGCAAAAGAATTGGGAGTGACTTTGAAAACTGCTTGAAGAATGACTCATAAAATCAGAACACGTATTGCAAAACAAAAACCTCAATTTATTGTTGAAGGTACAGTGCAAATTGATGAAATGTATCTTTCACATATGGGTTTTAAAAAACAAGGAAGATCCTTGGTGAATAAAACCTTGATTGTTGGCATTTATCAAAAAACAACCAATAATTTAATTGTGAAAGTATTGAAAAACGCAAAGAGTAAAAATCTTTTGCAGTTTGCAAAAAACCACATTTCTTCAAAATGTCTTGTATATACTGATTCTTGAAAAGGATATTGCGATTTTAAATCAGTTTTCACTAAGCATGAAACAGTTAACCATCAAGATGGCTATGTTTCAAAAATTGGTGTAAATACCAACCAAATTGAATCAGTTTGAAAACATATAAGAAGAACATTTAAAACACATATCAAAGTTGCAAAACATCATGTTCATTTATATGCTAAAGAAGCTGCATATAAATTCAACAAGATACCTAGTTTTGAAACTGTAATTCTATGTTTGATTTAAAAATGTGGGGAGAAGTCCGTAGATAGGCTTTTCTCAGCATTTATGTGATAAAATTAAAATAGTACATAAAGGGAGAAAAGCATTCAATTATATGAAGATTATAATAATGAATTTGAAATTAATAATTTTTGTTATTTACAAAAATCAAAAATAGCTGATTTGTTAGAATATGATCTTGCTAAATCTTATGTTGAGGAAGGTAGTAATAAAAAAACATTAACTAGTGATGATTGAACAAGAGCTTTTAAAGATGGTGGATATTATGTTAAATTTAGCAGTCCATTACGTAACAAATATGATAATCTTTTTTTTAATCCAATTTATATTTTATTAAGAACTGTGGAAGATTACATTTATAATCAAATATGAATTTATTATCAAGTTAAATCAGAAAAAGTTTTAAATGATGAAAATTTTATTGCATTTAAAAATAATATGAATTTATATACTTTGATTAACTATTTTAATTTTATTGAGCATTGAAACCAAATGTGAACAAATTATATGGGATGTTATGGTAATTTTTGATTTAAACCATTAGCTTTATCAAGTATTGATTTTAATGTTCAAAAAAATACTTTATTTAGTTATCCTGATTTTACTTTTCATTTAAATAGCGAATATAAAATTGATGTTAATAATACTACAAGCATACAAAATAATTTGATTGTTAGTTTATTTTACGGTGTGTTGTGTATTGTTTTATTTTTCTTATCATTTTGTTTTTTCTTAAAAAAGAATATTGGATAAGTTAGTTAGGAGAGTATTTATGTCAACAAATGATAAAAATAAAATTTTAATTAATGTTCAAAACTATAGTAAAAAATTTAAGAAATTTCACATGAATAATATTAGCTTTACTGTATTTGAAGGAACTATTCATGCTTTAGTTGGCCGTTCAGGAAGTGGTAAATCAGTACTGTTGAAATCAATTATTGGTGCTATTCCAAAAAGTAATTACGAAGGATTAATTACCATTAATGGCTATAAAGCGGGAACAACTTTTTCAAAAAATAGTTTAGGCTATTCTTTGAATATAGAAAATTTTCCTCAGGGATTAAGTGCTTATAATTTTTTGAAATTTTTAGGTAAAAAAACAATAATTTCAGAAAGTAAATTACTAGTAAATTTAGAAAGATTATTAAAAAATTTTGGTTTATGAGAATCACGTAATAAATCTTTAAATTCATTTTCTTCAGGAATGAAAAATATAATTATGTTGATTGTTGCCCTAGCACATGATCCAAACCTAGTTATTTTAGATGAACCAGGAGCTAATTTAGATTCAGAATCAAGAAAATTTTTTACTTCTGTTTTACAAGATTTAAAAAAAGAAGGAAAAACTATTTTATTAACAACTAATATGATTGATGAAACAAAAGATATTATTGATAATTGTACTATTATTGAATATGGTAAATTAATTTATACTGGGCCAATTGATAAATTTGGAGTTGGTAAAATTTTTGTTTTAAAAACAAGCAATAATCTTGTAGCATCATCACTTTTAAGTTTATATAATTTTCAATTTAAATATAATAAAGATACTGATAGTATTTTAATTAAATTAATTGATAAAAATTATATATCACAACTTAATTTTATTTTGAGTGAAAAGAAAATTGTTATATATGATTTACATGAAAAAGAATTATATTTATTTTTCGGACTTCTCCCTACATGTACTTGTGGAGGGAATAATGAAACTGAATGAATTCAACAATGCTTTTCAAACTGAACAGCAATGTCTTGCATATATAGCAAATTTGAAAGAAAACAAATGTATTAGGTGTTTTAATTTTAATTTGAATACTTCTGATTTAAAAAGAATGAGATGTTTAAAATGTAATCAAACATTTAGCATTCTCACAGGCACCATATTTTCAAGGTCACAAACATCTTTAACATCTTGGTTTTATCTTATCTTTAGATGAATAAACACCAAACATGGAATTCCATCAACAGATATTGCAAAAGAATTGGGAGTGACTTTGAAAACTGCTTGAAGAATGACTCATAAAATCAGAACACGTATTGCAAAACAAAAACCTCAATTTATTGTTGAAGGTACAGTGCAAATTGATGAAATGTATCTTTCACATATGGGTTTTAAAAAACAAGGAAGATCCTTGGTGAATAAAACCTTGATTGTTGGCATTTATCAAAAAACAACCAATAATTTAATTGTGAAAGTATTGAAAAACGCAAAGAGTAAAAATCTTTTGCAGTTTGCAAAAAACCACATTTCTTCAAAATGTCTTGTATATACTGATTCTTGAAAAGGATATTGCGATTTTAAATCAGTTTTCACTAAGCATGAAACAGTTAACCATCAAGATGGCTATGTTTCAAAAATTGGTGTAAATACCAACCAAATTGAATCAGTTTGAAAACATATAAGAAGAACATTTAAAACACATATCAAAGTTGCAAAACATCATGTTCATTTATATGCTAAAGAAGCTGCATATAAATTCAACAAGATACCTAGTTTTGAAACTGTAATTCTATGTTTGATTTAAAAATGTGGGGAGAATTCCGTAGATAGGCTTTTCTCAGCATTTATGTGATAAAATTAAAATAGTACATAAAGGGAGAAAAGCCTTATTTTTTATCAATTTATTTTTTTAATTTATTTTTATTTTATAAATAAGATTTTCAAATTTTTTGATTTTCACTTAAAACATGTGCAGTAGGAGGATATTCATCAGCTAATTTGTTGATTGCATTTACCATTACTTCTTTTTGATAATTATTATTAAATTATAATTCTTGTTTTGTTTTTTTCCTTTTTTGATATCATTTTTGATTATATATTTTCCTTTTTGCTTTTACCTCGGATTTTTGCTCATATTTTTGTTTTCTTGCCTTCACTTCGGGTCTTTGAGCATATTCTTGATTTTTTGCTTTCACTTCAGGTCTTTGATTATATTGATTTATTTTTTCTTGATTTTTTTGATATTTTTCTTGATCATATTTTCTCTTTTTTGCTTTCACTTCAGGCCTTTGAGCATATTCTTTCTTTTTTGCTTTCACTTCAGGTCTTTGTTGATATTCTTGTATTCTTTTTTTATTTTTTTGATATCACTTTTTCTTATACTCTTTTTGTTTTTCATTATTCATAAATTTATCACCCCTTAAATATGTGTCATTGTTTCAGATTTACAATTTTTATTACTGTTTAATTTTTTTGGTAATCACAAATCAAAATCTTCTTTAAACTTTAAAATGCAAGTAAAATATTTAATATATAAAATTAGCGAACTTAATTAAAAAATCGCTAATTTATTAAATATTTAAATTTTGATATTTGCGTTTTAAAAAAAATAATAAAACTTGAATATCAGCAGGACTAACACCAGAAATTCTTGTAGCATGACCAATTGTTAATGGTCTAACACGCTTTAATTTTTCTCTAGCTTCACCAGTAATACTTTCTACTAAATCATAATCAATATCACCAGGAATTTGTTTTTTTTCTAAACTATTAGTTTGTTGCGCCATTTTTAGTTGTTGATTAATATACCCTGAATATTTAATTGTAATTTCTAATTCCATTAATTGATGATATTGTAAATCATTTATTAAAGGTAACTGTGAAGTAAACATTGATAATTTGACACCTGGACGTTTTAATAATTCATAAGCAATAATATGATTATCGGGAATTGGACCTAAATTATTATTATTAATATACTTAGCAACTTCTGAATTGGGACTAACTTTAATAGTTTTTAATTTTTCAACAATATTAGACATTAATTTTTGTTGAATTTTAAATTGTGATCAACGTTGTTCACTAACTAAGCCAACTTGATAACCATATTTAATTAATCTTTTTTGAGCATTATCATTTCGTAATAATAAACGATGTTCAGCTAAAGAAGTTAATAAACGATAAGGTTCAACTGTTCCTTTTGTTACTAAATCATCAATTAAAACTCCGATATATGCTTCATCACGCTTTAAAATTAATGGTTTTTCTTTTTTTATTTTTAAATGTGCGTTAATTCCGGCCATTAAACCTTGACACGCTGCTTCTTCATAACCACTAGTACCATTAATTTGACCAGCACTAAATAAGTTTTTAATTAATTTAGTTTCCAATGTTGGTCATAATTGTGTTGGTTCAAAAGCATCATATTCAATAGCATATGCTCATTTTAATACTTCACAATTTTCTAAACCAGGTAATGTTCTCAACATTTTATCTTGCACATCAATTGGCATCGATGTTGAAAAACCTTGGACATAAATTGAATCCAAAGCAAGTGATTCTGGCTCTAAGAAAATTTGATGACGAGGCTTATCAGCAAAACGTACTACTTTATCCTCAATACTTGGACAATAACGTGGTCCAGTACCTTGTGCTTCACCATTATACATTGGTGATTTATCTAAATTATTATTAATAATGGTATGAGTTTTATCATTTGTATAAAGTAAATAACAAGGTAACTGTTTTGCTAATGGTAAAAAATTTTTAGTTTCATGTGAAAATGCTAAAGGTAAATCACTACCTAGTTCAATATTAGTTTTGTCAAAATCAATACTATTTTTTTTAATACGAGGTGGTGTTCCTGTTTTTAAACGTATCATATTAAAGCCTACAATTTTTAATTGTTCAGAAATACCATTACTTGTTCTTTGACCATCTGGTCCTTCTGATTTCTTATTATGACCTTGTAAAGTTAAAGCTGTCATATAAGTGCCAGTAGTTAAAATCACAATTTCACTAGTAATTTTTTCGCGATTCTCTAAAATAACACCCTTAGCAGTGTTTTCTTCAATTATTAATGATTGTACCATAACTTCTAAAATTGTTAAATTTTCTTGTTTATTTATTGCATTTTGCATATATTGTGAATAAGCAATTTTATCAGATTGAGCACGAATAGCTCAAACTGCTGGACCACGTGAATGATTTAATAGTTTCATTTGCAAAGCAGTAGCATCTGCTGCTTTAGCCATTTCGCCACCAAGTGCATCAATTTCACGAACCACAACTCCTTTGGCGGGTCCACCAATAGAAGGATTACATGGCATTAATGCAATTTTAGTTTTATCAAGAGTAATAATAGCGGTTTTATGACCTGCTCGTGCAGAAGATAATGCCGCTTCAACACCAGCATGACCAGCACCAATTACAATAATTTCATAGTCATATTTCATTGATTTCACCTCCATTTCATAAAATATTACATATCAAAATTAATAACATCAAAAATCAGAAATTTTATTTTTAATTTCTTTAGTAATGTTATCATAAACAAGCAAAATATTCATGTACTTTTTAGACTTTTATTAAATAAAATTGAATTTTAGTTAATAATCTTCTCAATTATAATTCATTATCTTTTATACAAGATATAAATATTATTTAAATAATTAGTGCTGCACCTAAAAATAGCAACTGTTTTAATTAACGGACTTCTCCCCACATGTAATTGTGGAGGGAATAATGAAACTGAATGAATTCAAAAATGCTTTTCAAACTGAACAGCAATGTCTTGCATATATAGCAAATTTGAAAGAAAACAAATGTATTAGTTGTTTTAATTTTAATTTGAATACTTCTGATTTAAAAAGAATGAGATGTTTAAAATGTAATCAAACATTTAGCATTCTCACAGGCACCATATTTTCAAGGTCACAAACATCTTTAACATCTTGGTTTTATCTTATCTTTAGATGAATAAACACCAAACATGGAATTCCATCAACAGATATTGCAAAAGAATTGGGAGTGACTTTGAAAAATGCTTGAAGAATGAATCATAAAATCAGAACACGTATTGCAAAACAAAAACCTCAATTTATTGTTGAAGGTACAGTGCAAATTGATGAAATGTATCTTTCACATATGGGTTTTAAAAAACAAGGAAGATCCTTGGTGAATAAAACCTTGATTGTTGGCATTTATCAAAAAACAACCAATAATTTAATTGTGAAAGTATTGAAAAACGCAAAGAGTAAAAATCTTTTGCAGTTTGCAAAAAACCACATTTCTTCAAAATGTCTTGTATATACTGATTCTTGAAAAGGATATTGCGATTTTAAATCAGTTTTCACTAAGCATGAAACAGTTAACCATCAAGATGGCTATGTTTCAAAAATTGGTGTAAATACCAACCAAATTGAATCAGTTTGAAAACATATAAGAAGAACATTTAAAACACATATCAAAGTTGCAAAACATCATGTTCATTTATATGCTAAAGAAGCTGCATATAAATTCAACAAGATACCTAGTTGAGGCTTTTTAATAATCTGTGTATCTTTGTTTTACAAAGTTACTAATTTAGATTAATTCTGTCTTCAAATTTTATCATAAAATGAGCAATTGCTGTATTTCAATTTTGAATAGGCAATGTTCATTTTTTTGTTATATTTTCAATTGCCAAGTAAAATATTTTGAAAACTGCCATATCATTAGGAAAAACTTTTTTATTTCTGATGATTTTTCGTAATTGAATATTAACAGATTCAATAGCATTTGTAGTATAAATCACTCTTTTGATTTCTACTGGATAACTAATAAAAACCATTAAATTATCTCAATTTTTATATCAAGATTTAGTAATTTGAGGATATTGTTTATTTCATTTACTTTCAAACGATTCTAAAGCTTGCATTGCTTGTTCTTCACTACATGCACTATAAATTGGTTTTAAATCTGCAACTAGACCTTTTCGATGTTTGTATGAAACATATTTTAAACTATTTCTAATTTGATGAACAATGCATAATTGATGTTCTGTTTTAGGATAAACTGATTGTATTGCTTCTGACATGCCTGTTAAATTATCACTACAAGCAATAATAATATCATTTAAGCCACGATTTTTCATTTCTGTGAAATTAGATAATCAAAACTTAGAACCTTCATTTTCACTAATTCATAATCCTAAAACATCTTTTTTGCCTTCTAAATCAACTCCTAATGCTATATAAACTGATTTGTTAATAATCCGTTTATCTTGTCGTACTTTAACTACTATACAATCAAAATAAACAATAGGATAAATACTTTCTAATGGTCGATTTTGTCATGCTTTAACATCATCAATAACATCATCAGTAATTTGACTAATAACACTTTCACTAATATCAGCACCATGATATAACTCTTGCAACTGCATTCTAATGTCAGATAATGTCATTCCTTTTGCATACAAGGAAAGAACTTGTTGATCAAAACCATCAAATCTTCTTTGCCTTTTAGGAACTATTACAGGAGTAAAATTACTATTGCGATCTCTTGGTACATCAATTTCAATTTTACCTTGTTGAGTTATTAATTTTTTTGAACTTGTACCATTACGAGCATTTTCAGTAGTACTATGTTGATTTTTTTCATATCCTAAATAATTTTGCATTTCAGAATTCAACATTTTTTCAACTAATCTTTTTGTTAATTCTTTATATAAACCGCCAGGTTTAAAAACTGTTGTTAAATCTTCAGTATTTTCTAGTAATAAATCTACTGCTTTTGATATTGGATCATTATTATTAAAGTTATCTTTTTTAGCCATCTGTAACTCACTCTTTCTAGTCATTTAATTATATTTACTAGAATTAATTAAACATAGTTATTTTTGTAAGTTACACAGATTACTAAACATTTCCCTTTTAGGAACTATTACAGGAGTAAAATTACTATTGCGATCTCTTGGTACATCAATTTCAATTTTACCTTGTTGAGTTATTAATTTTTTTGAACTTGTACCATTACGAGCATTTTCAGTAGTACTATGTTGATTTTTTTCATATCCTAAATAATTTTGCATTTCAGAATTCAACATTTTTTCAACTAATCTTTTTGTTAATTCTTTATATAAACCGCCAGGTTTAAAAACTGTTGTTAAATCTTCAGTATTTTCTAGTAATAAATCTACTGCTTTTGATATTGGATCATTATTATTAAAGTTATCTTTTTTAGCCATCTGTAACTCACTATTTCTAGTCATTTAATTATATTTACTAGAATTAATTAAACATAGTTATTTTTGTAAGTTACACAGATTACTAAACATTTCCACCTATTTTTGAAACTGTAATTCTATGTTTGATTTAAAAATGTGGGAAGAAGTCCGTAGATAGGCTTTTCTCAGCATTTATGTGATAAAATTAAAATAGTACATAAAGGGAGAAAAGCCTTAATTAATAATCATTAATACTAATTAAAAGCCAGTAATTACTTACTTTTAAGTATTTTATTTATTAGCACAAGATGTGTTTTTATTGAAAAGACACTTTTGTCATTAACATTGGTGACTGTATCCAATGGTGATAAAACATATGCAACATCTATTTCTTTTTCCATAACTGTAACCTCTTTTGTATACAATTTGACTTAAATAATTTATCTTAATATCCCTACATAAGTATAATTATAATGTTAATTTTTAAATTTGCAAATTTTTATTTACTATACCTTTAAACTTAAAAAGTATTTTTATATATAAAAATACATCTTATATTAATTAAGATAAAGAATCACCAAATAATTTCCCCATTTTAATATTAAGATTATTACATAAAGTTTTTAAATGGTAATGTTCACTGAAATGTATATTAATTAATTTATGTAAAGTGGTAACATCTGCCAATGAATCATGATGATCAAATTTAATTTGATTACTATGAGCAAGAGCACTTAAACGGTTATTAGGATAATCATATGTTCTTCTAAATAACTTAACTGAACAAATGTAAAAAAAATTAGGACATTTTAAATCATAATGATTAATTAATGATCTTAAGATATTAATGTTAAAGTTAGCGTGATGAGCAATAAGAACAGTATTTTCAGTAAAAAAAGTAACGATGTCTACTCATAATTCTTTAAAGTTTGACATTAAAGATACGCTTTCACTTGTAATTCCATGAACATGAGAAAAAGTAAATTCTTCGGGATGTGGTTTAATTAATGAACTATAAGTTTTGACAATTTTACCTTGTGTTACTTTTATCATAATTAATTGACAAGCACTTGTTTTATTCAAATTTGCAATTTCAAAATCAATAAAAACATAATTAGTATTATCAATCCCTCAATCATGAACACTAAATTTTTTCTTACTATTTAATTTTGATTGCTTTCTTTTTAATAACATTTTTTTAGCAAAAAGATTTTTACTATCTTTACTTTTATACTGTTTAAAAGGTGTAATTATTTCTTGTTTTCCTTCTATATTACCTTTTGATTCAGAATTATCATCTGTTTCAAAATCATCATTTGTCTTCTTGAATTTTACACTTTTAAAAAACATATTAATGGCAATAGCACCTTTCTATCTAAATTTTCATAAATTAATATTAGTTATTCCTTTGATAAATTATAACATTGATAAGTTAGAGTAACTATATTTTTACTTATAAAACTTCATTTTTTGCAAAATTCATTAATTAATTATCATTCTTTAACAAATAACTTAATATAATTTATAAAAATAATATTATGAATAAAATATTATATTGTTGACAATAAAAAAGATTGCGGTTGCAATCTTTTTTTAAATAAGAAAAATATTATAATGAACACGAAGGTGAAGAATTATATCTAGTAATTAATGGTTCACTATCATTTACTTCATTTTGAAAATTATTAATTTTTTTTAACTTTTTAGCTATTTTAACTTGTTTATTAAGTTCTTTTTCTTCTAATTTTTGATTTTTTGCTTTTAAATTTTTTAATTTATTTTCTGCGTCTTGCAGTTTATCTTCTCTTTTTTTAATTTTATTTTTACTTTTTACAATTTTATCACTAAGTGTTCCTAATAAAGGACTATTTTTTTTATTAATTTTTCTTTGACGTTGTGCATCTTTAAGATTCATTCTTACTAGTTTATCTTTTTGCAGTTTAGTTATTAACTTATAAATTTTGACACTTATTGCAGCAGCAATTGCTCCTCCAATAACTATTGGTACAGCATAAAGTAAAAAGTCTAATCCTTCAAATAAATCACTAAAAAATGATTCTATCCCTTGTCAACCTTTTTCAAAAAAATTTCCTACGTCTTTTGTAAAATCCTCAAATCCTTTTGAAATATCTTCTCAAATGCCACTAATATCTGAGCCAATATCATCTACACCTTTACCAATTTCTTCTAATCCTTTACCAATATCATTTCCAATATCTTCTATACCTCTTCCAATATCTTCTACACCCGAACCAATATCTGATATAACACCTTCTACACCTTTACCAATATCATTTCCAATATCTTCTATACCTTTAGCAATATCATCTAATCATCCAAACATAATTTTTCTACCTTTCCTTTAACCTAAACTTGGTCTTAATGTTGTTTTATCACTATTATTTATATTTGTTTCTAAACTATTAGCACCTAATACTATTTTATTATTAAACTGATTAATATTGGGATTTAATTCAGACAATGGTTCTCTATTACATTTATTATTTAGTTTTTCTAAATGATCATCTAACATTTTTAATTCAATTTTTAATTTTTTGTTTTCTACTTCTTTTTCAACCAGTCCCACTTCAAATGTTTTTCTTTCATAATCATATTGTGCTTTTTGACTTGCTAATTTTGATTTGAAACATTCCATTTGTTCTTCTTTAAATATTTCATTTTTTTGTTTACTGGAATGGCAACCCTTTTTAGGACTATTGTTTGGTAGACATTTGTTTTTGATAATTAACTGGAGTTAAGTAGTTTAAAGTGCCGTTAATTCTTATGTTGTTATATAAATTGATGTAATCAAATAATTCTAATTTTAATTGGATTAATGATGTAAAATTTTTATCATTAATAAATTCGGTTTTGAAAGTTTTAAAGGTTGCTTCAGCAACAGCGTTATCATAAGGACAACCTTTTTTGCTTAAAGAGCGATTAATATTGAATGCTAGTAAAAGTTTATCAATAATTTTATTATTAAAGGCTTTTCTCCCTTTATGTACTATTTTAATTTTATCACATAAATGCTGAGAAAAGCCTATCTACGGACTTCTCCCCACATTTTTAAATCAAACATAGAATTACAGTTTCAAAAATAGGTATCTTGTTGAATTTATATGCAGCTTCTTTAGCATATAAATGAACATGATGTTTTGCAACTTTGATATGTGTTTTAAATGTTCTTCTTATATGTTTTCAAACTGATTCAATTTGGTTGGTATTTACACCAATTTTTGAAACATAGCCATCTTGATGGTTAACTGTTTCATGCTTAGTGAAAACTGATTTAAAATCGCAATATCATTTTCAAGAATCAGTATATACAAGACATTTTGAAGAAATGTGGTTTTTTGCAAACTGCAAAAGATTTTTAATATTTGCGTTTTTCAATACTTTCACAATTAAATTATTGGTTGTTTTTTGATAAATGCCAACAATCAAGGTTTTATTCACCAAGGATCTTCCTTGTTTTTTAAAACCCATATGTGAAAGATACATTTCATCAATTTGCACTGTACCTTCAACAATAAATTGAGGTTTTTGTTTTGCAATACGTGTTCTGATTTTATTAGTCATTCTTCAAGCAGTTTTCAAAGTCACTCCCAATTCTTTTGCAATATCTGTTGATGGAATTCCATGTTTGGTGTTTATTCATCTAAAGATAAGATAAAACCAAGATGTTAAAGATGTTTGTGACCTTGAAAATATGGTGCCTGTGAGAATGCTAAATGTTTGATTACATTTTAAACATCTCATTCTTTTTAAATCAGAAGTATTCAAATTAAAACTAAAACACCTAATACATTTGTTTTCTTTCAAATTTGCTATATATGCAAGACATTGCTGTTCATTTTGAAAAGCATTGTTGAATTCATTCAGTTTCATTATTCCCTCCACAAGTACATGTGGGGAGAAGTCCGTTATTAAATTCATTACCGCGATCACTATGAAATATTTGAATATCTTTTAAACAGCGATTTGAGTGCATAAATGCTTGATATACTAATGATGCATCTTTTTTAGTACCTACACTATGTTCAATTATTTCGCGGTTAAATAGGTCAATTAATAAACAAATATAGTGTAATGGCAACCTTTTTTAGGACTATTTTTTGGTAGACATTTTTTTTTGATAATTAACTGGAGTTAAGTAGTTTAAAGTGCTGTGAATTCTTATGTTGTTATATCAATTGATGTAATCAAATAATTCTAATTTTAATTGGATTAATGATGTAAAATTTTTATCATTAATAAATTCGGTTTTGAAAGTTTTAAAGGTTGCTTCAGCAACAGCGTTATCATAAGGACAACCTTTTTTGCTTAAAGAGCGATTAATATTGAATGCTAGTAAAAGTTTATCAATAATTTTATTATTAAATTCATTACCGCGATCACTATGAAATATTTGAATATCTTTTAAACAGCGATTTGAGTGCATAAATGCTTGATATACTAATGATGCATCTTTTTTAGTACCTACACTATGTCCAATTATTTCGCGGTTAAATAGGTCAATTAATAAACAAATATAGTTTCACTTACCATTTACTTGAACATAAGTTAAATCACTAACAATAACTTCATTTTTAACTCTATTATTAAAGTTTCTATCAACAAGATTGTTTATTGGACTATCGTTAACTTTGTTATTATGATTTTTGTATGATAATTTAGTGTATTTTGATATTAAATTATGTTTATTCATAATTTCTTTAATTTTTCGTCTTGATAAATAAATTTCTTGGTTTTCTAGAATGACTTTTAATCTTCTAGTACCATAAACTTCTTTATTTTCTTTAAAAGCACTAATAACAGCTTCATCATAAATATTATTTTTGATTTTATTTTCTTTTTTCTTTAAATTAAAATAATATGTTGATTTAGAGATTTTTAAAAAATGACACATTGTGCGAATTTTATATTTAACTTTATTTTTGACAATAATTTCTATTTTCTGCCTATTATTAGTGCTGCTTGCTTTAAAATATCATTTTCCATTCTTAATTGTTTTAATTCTTTTCTTAATTTAATTAATTCATTTTCTTCAACAGAACGATTATCTTTAGTTTTAAAACTACCTGAATTAGTAAATTGCTTAATTCAATTGTAAGTAGCTGCTCTTGTAACATTATATTCTTTAGCAAGGCAAGATACTGATTTGCCACTTTGATATAAAGCTACTATTTGTTTTTTAAATTCATCGGTATATGAGTTAATATTGGCCATAATTATAGTTCCTTTCTTTGTTCACTTGTCTACGTAATTAGTGTCCAATAAAGTGTAACCCATCCAATAGTTTCACTTACCATTTACTTGAACATAAGTTAAATCACTAACAATAACTTCATTTTTAACTCTATTATTAAAGTTTCTATTAACAAGATTGGTTATTTGACTATCATTGACTTTATTATGATAATTTTTGAATGATAATTTAGTGTATTTTGATATTAAATTATGTTTATTCATAATTTCTTTAATTTTTCGTCTTGATAAATAAATTTCTTGTTTTTCTAGAATGACTTTTAATCTTCTAGTACCATAAACTTCTTTATTTTTTTTAAAAGCACTAATAACAGCTTGTTCATAAATATTATTTTTGATTTTATTTTCTTTTTTCTTTAAATTAAAATAGGCTTTTCTCCCTTTATGTACTATTTTAATTTTATCACATAAATGCTGAGAAAAGCCTATCTACGGACTTCTCCCCACATTTTTAAATCAAACATAGAATTACAGTTTCAAAACTAGGTATCTTGTTGAATTTATATGCAGCTTCTTTAGCATATAAATGAACATGATGTTTTGCAACTTTGATATGTGTTTTAAATGTTCTTCTTATATGTTTTCAAACTGATTCAATTTGGTTGGTATTTACACCAATTTTTGAAACATAGCCATCTTGATGGTTAACTGTTTCATGCTTAGTGAAAACTGATTTAAAATCGCAATATCCTTTTCAAGAATCAGTATATACAAGACATTTTGAAGAAATGTGGTTTTTTGCAAACTGCAAAAGATTTTTACTCTTTGCGTTTTTCAATACTTTCACAATTAAATTATTGGTTGTTTTTTGATAAATGCCAACAATCAAGGTTTTATTAACCAAGGATCTTCCTTGTTTTTTAAAACCAATATGTGAAAGATACATTTCATCAATTTGCACTGTACCTTCAACAATAAATTGAGGTTTTTGTTTTGCAATACGTGTTCTGATTTTATGAGTCATTCTTCAAGCAGTTTTCAAAGTCACTCCCAATTCTTTTGCAATATCTGTTGATGGAATTCCATGTTTGGTGTTTATTCATCTAAAGATAAGATAAAACCAAGATGTTAAAGATGTTTGTGACCTTGAAAATATGGTGCCTTTGAGAATGCTAAATGTTTGATTACATTTTAAACATCTCATTCTTTTTAAATCAGAAGTATTCAAATTAAAACTAAAACACCTAATACATTTGTTTTCTTTCAAATTTGCTATATATGCAAGACATTGCTGTTCAGTTTGAAAAGCATTTTTGAATTAATTCAGTTTCATTATTCCCTCCACAAGTACATGTGGGGAGAAGTCCGTTAAAATAATATGTTGATTTAGAGATTTTTAAAAAATGACACATTGTGCGAATTTTATATTTAGATTTATTATTTGCAATAATCTCTACTTTCTGCCTATTATTAGTGCTGCTTGCTTTAAAATATCATTTTCCATTCTTAATTGTATTAATTCTTTTCTTAATTTAATTAATTCATTTTCTTCAACAGAACGATTATCTTTAGTTTTAAAACTACCTGAATTAGTAAATTGCTTAATTCAATTGTAAGTAGCTGCTCTTGTAACATTATATTCTTTAACAAGGCAAGATACTGATTTGCCACTTTGATATAAAGCTACTATTTGTTTTTTAAATTCATCGGTATATGAGTTAATATTGGCCATAATTATAGTTCCTTTCTTTGTTCACTTGTCTATGTAATTAGTGTCCAATAAAGTGTAACCCATCCACTACTTAACTCCAGTTAATTATCAAAAACAAATGTCTACCAAAAAATAGTCCTAAAAAGGGTTGCCATTCCAACAATGTCATTTTCTTCTGAATACTTTTGAATAAAATAATCGGCTAAACTTGGTGAAAACATAGCAACATAAGAACAAATTCTATGCATAGAATCACCTGAAACACGACTAAAGTTTTTTCATGTTTTTTCTTTTGGTAATTCTATTATAAGATTTTTATTAAAATTATGAT
Source organism: Spiroplasma endosymbiont of Apeira syringaria (assembly GCF_964020205.1). Lineage (NCBI taxonomy): Bacteria > Bacillati > Mycoplasmatota > Mollicutes > Entomoplasmatales > Spiroplasmataceae > Spiroplasma > Spiroplasma endosymbiont of Apeira syringaria. The sequence continues at coordinate 103,089 of NZ_OZ026543.1, read as the reverse complement.
GAATTACTATTTCTCCTTCTAATAACATCTACTCACTTCCCTTCTTTTTTTTAATTATCATAATGATTATTTAATAACCATATCCTTATTATTTTTCGGACTTCTCCCCACATGTACTTGTGGAGGGAATAATGAAACTGAATGAATTCAACAATGCTTTTCAAACTGAACAGCAATGTCTTGCATATATAGCAAATTTGAAAGAAAACAAATGTATTAGGTGTTTTAGTTTTAATTTGAATACTTCTGATTTAAAAAGAATGAGATGTTTAAAATGTAATCAAACATTTAGCATTCTCAAAGGCACCATATTTTCAAGGTCACAAACATCTTTAACATCTTGGTTTTATCTTATCTTTAGATGAATAAACACCAAACATGGAATTCCATCAACAGATATTGCAAAAGAATTGGGAGTGACTTTGAAAACTGCTTGAATAATGACTCATAAAATCAGAACACGTATTGCAAAACAAAAACCTCAATTTATTGTTGAAGGTACAGTGCAAATTGATGAAATGTATCTTTCACATATGGGTTTTAAAAAACAAGGAAGATCCTTGGTTAATAAAACCTTGATTGTTGGCATTTATCAAAAAACAACCAATAATTTAATTGTGAAAGTATTGAAAAACGCAAAGAGTAAAAATCTTTTGCAGTTTGCAAAAAACCACATTTCTTCAAAATGTCTTGTATATACTGATTCTTGAAAAGGATATTGCGATTTTAAATCAGTTTTCACTAAGCATGAAACAGTTAACCATCAAGATGGCTATGTTTCAAAAATTGGTGTAAATACCAACCAAATTGAATCAGTTTGAAAACATATAAGAAGAACATTTAAAACACATATCAAAGTTGCAAAACATCATGTTCATTTATATGCTAAAGAAGCTGCATATAAATTCAACAAGATACCTAGTTTTGAAACTGTAATTCTATGTTTGATTTAAAAATGTGGGGAGAAGTCCGTAGATAGGCTTTTCTCAGCATTTATGTGATAAAATTAAAATAGTACATAAAGGGAGAAAAGCCATATTTTTATCAATATTTCTAATTGAGTATTTAATGATTCTCAAGCTAAATTAAAATTTTCTTTATTTTCCAAATAATAATAATTATGAATAATAATATTTGGTATATTATTATTTTTTCCTAAAACAACATTATCTAAATAACCAATGTGAGTTCGTAAAATTTTATATTTTATTAAAAATTTATCAATTTTCATATCTTCATAAATCATATCTAATATTTCAACAGATTTAATTTTTTTCATTGAAATATTTCTTTTAATAATTTCAAAAATATTATCACTTCTAAATGATTTTAATATTTCTTGTTCTAATTTTTTAGAATCTTTTCTTATAAAATCTAGTTTATCACTAGTAAATGAATATGAATTATTTCAAATTTCCTTTTCTTCTTTACTTAAATTTTATCAAATTTCTAATATTTTAAATCTAAATTTGGGAGATTTTAAAATAGCAAAAATTGATAATAATTCTAAAGATGACCTAATAACTATAGAACTAATTAAAAATGGATAATTTTCAGACTTTATTTTTAACGTATCAAGTAAAGGTTTTGTATTATTTTTTCATATTTGAAATATTCCTCATTTAATATCTGTAATTTTTTCTTTATTATCTAGTAATTGTTTATGTATATTTTTTAAAAAGTTAACATTATTAGAATATTTAATTAATTGTTCTTGAATAAGGGTTCTATCATGAATGGGCGTTTGATTTGCTAATTCAATTTCTTGCCTCAAAGTACTTGAACCTATAGAACTTGGCTCTAAATATTTTATAACAAATTCATATAAAATAAAAATTTTGCTTCCTTCTCAACCACGAGTTGAATAATTTTCATCTTTTAAATTTTTTACAAGAAAGTTATACAAATCTTGTTTATCTACAAGAGTTATTTTAACTTCTCATTTTTCTACAGTTACTGCTATATTAAATAATTTAGATAACGTTTTTAATTCATCATTATATTAAATTTTAATAACAGACCTCGCCAATTCTAAAGCTGATATACTTTCACTATTTCCATTTATATTAATTTTATTTATATCTTTTTTATCCTTATTATAAGTTTCAACAATATCAATTACTCACACGGCATTATTTAAATCTGTATCTAAAGATTTAATTGATTTATTAAATCTATAACTTAATTTTTGTTTAATTTCTTTATTTTCAAATTTATTTTCTTTATATTTAAAAAACATATCTTTTAAATCATAAAAATATTTTAGTCTTGATCAAGATCTTTTACCCTTATTTTCACCAGCATGTCTTGTATATATTATTTTTCAAATTTCATCTTCATGCTTTACATCTGCTAATGCACTTCAGTTACATTCAACTTATTAAAATTAGGTTTTTCTGGCGATTGTAAAATCTTAATAACTTTTGAATAATTTTTTTATCCGAAAAATTTTCTAAAATAGTTTTATATTTATCAAATTCTGTAATTAAATACATACACATTATTCTTCTATTACCTTCAATTGAATAAAAGAATTGATCTTTACCTTCTAAAATAAAAATTTGATCCATAGCAGCATTGTAGCCTAACATTAATTGTTCTAATAAATATAATAAATCATCTCATTCACCTTCATACTGTAATAATTTTTTAATATTTTCATAAATGTCATAATTTAAACCATAATTTATATTAAGTAAATCAATTTCAATAGATCTAGTATACCTTGGATTATGTGGAAGTAATCTTATTTCTGTATAAGATTTCAATTTTAATCTCTCCTTTAAATATTTTATACCTCTTAATAAAAAAACATTTTAACAAAAATATTCACGTTTTAATTATATAAAAATACTAAAAAATATTAAATAATAATTAAAATTTTATTATCTAGTTACTATTTTTTATTATTTATTATCTTTAAAATACTCACTACGAATAATACTAAATATTTTACAATCACTAACTTTACCATCTTTAATAAAATTACTACGGGAAATTCCTTCAAACTTCATACCAACACTTTCCATCGTTTTCGCTGAAGCAATGTTCTATTTAACACAACTGCCTTCAATTCTAATACTATCAGTATTTTCAAATCAGTACTTAATAGCAGTTAACAATGCCTCTTTGGCATAACCTTTACCCCATTCTTTTGGATTAAAAGCATAACCTATTTCCAAACATTTAGTGTGAGCAAAATATCTAATAAAGCCACAAGTACCAATCATCGTATTAGTTTTATCATCTTTTAATTGCACTGCTCACATTAAAGAACTTAATTGTTTATATTATTGTAATAAAGAATTAATAAAACCAATACTATCATTAATACTTTTATGAGCTTTTCATGGTACATATTTTGTCATATTTTCATTCTTCGCATAATTAAATAATGCTTGTGCATCATTTAAAGTAATAGGACGTAGTTTTAAACGTTGACTTTCTAAAACTGGGATGGCAGGTAAACGATCAATATCATTCATAATTTTCTCCTTTAAATATTATTAGGCTTTTCTCCCTTTATGTACTATTTTAATTTTATCACATAAATGCTGAGAAAAGCCTATCTACGGACTTCTCCCCACATTTTTAAATCAAACATAGAATTACAGTTTCAAAACTAGGTATCTTGTTGAATTTATATGCAGCTTCTTTAGCATATAAATGAACATGATGTTTTGCAACTTTGATATGTGTTTTAAATGTTCTTCTTATATGTTTTCAAACTGATTCAATTTGGTTGGTATTTACACCAATTTTTGAAACATAGCCATATTGATGGTTAACTGTTTCATGCTTATTGAAAACTGATTTAAAATCGCAATATCCTTTTCAAGAATCAGTATATACAAGACATTTTGAAGAAATGTGGTTTTTTGCAAACTGCAAAAGATTTTTACTCTTTGCGTTTTTCAATACTTTCACAATTAAATTATTGGTTGTTTTTTGATAAATGCCAACAATCAAGGTTTTATTCACCAAGGATCTTCCTTGTTTTTTAAAACCCATATGTGAAAGATACATTTCATCAATTTGCACTGTACCTTCAACAATAAATTGAGGTTTTTGTTTTGCAATACGTGTTCTGATTTTATGAGTCATTCTTCAAGCAGTTTTCAAAGTCACTCCTAATTCTTTTGCAATATCTGTTGATGGAATTCCATGTTTGGTGTTTATTCATCTAAAGATAAGATAAAACCAAGATGTTAAAGATGTTTGTGACCTTGAAAATATGGTGCCTGTGAGAATGCTAAATGTTTGATTACATTTTAAACATCTCATTCTTTTTAAATCAGAAGTATTCAAATTAAAATTAAAACACCTAATACATTTGTTTTCTTTCAAATTTGCTATATATGCAAGACATTGCTGTTCAGTTTGAAAAGCATTGTTGAATTCATTCAGTTTCATTATTCCCTCCACAAGTACATGTGGGGAGAAGTCCGTATTTTTAAACATATTTATTATATATTTTCATAATTTTTTCAACAATTGGCAATAGTTTATTAACCTGACTAACACTATAAGTAACTTCCATATTTCTAACAAAACCATGCGATACAAAAAAAGTATTTAAATAATATGTACCATAATAATATTTAATTGCTTTTAAACTTCCACCAGCTGTTAAACCTGTTGCAACAAAACGGACATTTTCATCTTTTACTAAATCTTTAGCAAAATAATATTTATTATATGATAATTTATATTTTTTAATAGCAATATCTTCAATATTAACACGAATCTTAGTGTCTTCATCAGTAGGTCAGATTGTTTGATAGGAAATTAACTTAGTTTTAATATTGCCACCAGCACTTAATGCTAATGCTGCCATTAATGCCCCTTCAGGAGCACCACCAATACCATAAACAAAATCTGCTTCCTTGTTAATAACATCAATAGCAGCAAGCACATCACCATCACCAATTAAACGAACAATAATACCTAAATCATGCAACTTTTCAATTATTTTTTGATGTCTTGGTTTATCTAAAACAATACCAATTAAATCATTATGTTTTTTCATTTTTTGCATAGTTTTAATATTAGTAATAAAATCATCTTCATTGTTAATAGCATCTTGTAAATCGGGTCCAACAAATAATTTTTCCATATACATTTCTGGTAACTTTAAAATAGTATTGGGTGTTGCTGCTGCTAAACAAGCAATACTACCAGCAATATTATAAGCAGCAGGATAAGTACCTTCTACTGGATCAACTGCTAAATCATAAATTAAAGTTTTTCCTTTTCCTAGTTCTTGATTAACAAATAACATTGGGGCTTGATCTAACTCACCTTCACCAACGATAATACGACATTTAATAGGGACATTATCTAGCATAATTGTCATTGCTTCAACAGCAGCAAAGTCAACAGCATTCTTATTTTTACGACCAATAAATTTATAAGCAGCAATTGTCGCCATTTCTACTGCTCTAATTAAATACATATCCTTATTCATATTTTTCTCCATAATTAAGATGTTCATTGTTAATTATATGATAATTTTTAACAAAAAACTTAATTATTAAATCTCTTTTTTATTACTTTTAAATATTAACGCTATTGATACTTAGTTTTACAAAAAATTTATGAACAAAATTTTGAATTTAAAAAACACTGCCTAAAAAATATTAAAAATTTTAATAATTTCCAAAAGTTATTTCATGAAAAATTATTTTAAAGTTTTATAATTTAAAATCGGACTTCTCCCCACATGTACTTGTGGAGGGAATAATGAAACTGAATGAATTCAACAATGCTTTTCAAACTGAACAGCAATGTCTTGCATATATAGCAAATTTGAAAGAAAACAAATGTATTAGGTGTTTTAATTTTAATTTGAATACTTCTGATTTAAAAAGAATGAGATGTTTAAAATGTAATCAAACATTTAGCATTCTCACAGGCACCATATTTTCAAGGTCACAAACATCTTTAACATCTTGGTTTTATCTTATCTTTAGATGAATAAACACCAAACATGGAATTCCATCAACAGATATTGCAAAAGAATTGGGAGTGACTTTGAAAACTGCTTGAAGAATGACTCATAAAATCAGAACACGTATTGCAAAACAAAAACCTCAATTTATTGTTGAAGGTACAGTGCAAATTGATGAAATGTATCTTTCACATATGGGTTTTAAAAAAAAAGGAAGATCCTTGGTGAATAAAACCTTGATTGTTGGCATTTATCAAAAAACAACCAATAATTTAATTGTGAAAGTATTGAAAAACGCAAAGAGTAAAAATCTTTTGCAGTTTGCAAAAAACCACATTTCTTCAAAATGTCTTGTATATACTGATTCTTGAAAAGGATATTGCGATTTTAAATCAGTTTTCACTAAGCATGAAACAGTTAACCATCAAGATGGCTATGTTTCAAAAATTGGTGTAAATACCAACCAAATTGAATCAGTTTGAAAACATATAAGAAGAACATTTAAAACACATATCAAAGTTGCAAAACATCATGTTCATTTATATGCTAAAGAAGCTGCATATAAATTCAACAAGATACCTAGTTTTGAAACTGTAATTCTATGTTTGATTTAAAAATGTGGGGAGAAGTCCGTAGATAGGCTTTTCTCAGCATTTATGTGATAAAATTAAAATAGTACATAAAGGGAGAAAAGCCTTTAAAATAAAGATTTTGACAGATTAAATAACGGACTTCTCCCCACATGTACTTGTGGAGGGAATAATGAAACTGAATGAATTCAACAATGCTTTTCAAACTGAACAGCAATGTCTTGCATATATAGCAAATTTGAAAGAAAACAAATGTATTAGGTGTTTTAGTTTTAATTTGAATACTTCTGATTTAAAAAGAATGAGATGTTTAAAATGTAATCAAACATTTAGCATTCTCACAGGCACCATATTTTCAAGGTCACAAACATCTTTAACATCTTGGTTTTATCTTATCTTTAGATGAATAAACACCAAACATGGAATTCCATCAACAGATATTGCAAAAGAATTAGGAGTGACTTTGAAAACTGCTTGAAGAATGACTCATAAAATCAGAACACGTATTGCAAAACAAAAACCTCAATTTATTGTTGAAGGTACAGTGCAAATTGATGAAATGTATCTTTCACATATGGGTTTTAAAAAACAAGGAAGATCCTTGGTGAATAAAACCTTGATTGTTGGCATTTATCAAAAAACAACCAATAATTTAATTGTGAAAGTATTGAAAAACGCAAAGAGTAAAAATCTTTTGCAGTTTGCAAAAAACCACATTTCTTCAAAATGTCTTGTATATACTGATTCTTGAAAAGGATATTGCGATTTTAAATCAGTTTTCACTAAGCATGAAACAATTAACCATCAAGATGGCTATGTTTCAAAAATTGGTGTAAATACCAACCAAATTGAATCAGTTTGAAAACATATAAGAAGAACATTTAAAACACATATCAAAGTTGCAAAACATCATGTTCATTTATATGCTAAAGAAGCTGCATATAAATTCAACAAGATACCTAGTTTTGAAACTGTAATTCTATGTTTGATTTAAAAATGTGGGGAGAAGTCCGTAGATAGGCTTTTCTCAGCATTTATGTGATAAAATTAAAATAGTACATAAAGGGAGAAAAGCCTTAAATAAATTAAATTTAGTAAGAAAATAAAAAAGAATTAAGTATTTAGTAATACTAATTTTAACTAGTATATTAAGTACTAATATGATTATAAATAGCAATATATTTTAAAAAATTAATCAATATTAAACTCATCACAAACTAAATAATAACTTGATAACTATCAATTTAACATTTACAAATATTATTTATAAAACTTAATAAAATTTCACTTTGAATGTCCATCTTTCTTGACAGCGCTATTTCAAGTTTTCTTAAATTGATAATCTAATAATAAAAGAGAACTAATTTAATCATATTTTTATTTTAAAATAATAAAATTTAAAAATTGTTTTGTTTTGAAAGTAAATAAAAAAATATTTACTTTCAAAGGAGGGCAAAAATTATGAAATACTTTAATCCAAATTATTGATTTAAATTATGAATATTAATCGGACCATTTTTTAACAATAAAGTGCAATGTACTAATACTATGTCAATTGATAATGAAATAGATTCTAACAATACATTTGACATAACATCAATAAAAAATTTAATATACAATCAAATAGAACTAGAAACAATAGCAAAAGAATTAATTTTACTCAATAGAAATAAGAGAGCAAAAGTAAAAAGCGGAGGAAAAGGAAAAATAAATATTAAATTAAAAAATAAAACAACGATTACCAAAAATGCTAATAAAGGAAAGATAAAAAAGATAAAAAAAATTCTAGAAAAATTACAAGAAAAAATAGTGAAGATTCAAATAAAGAGTCAGGAACTTCTGAAACAGACAAAAGAAATATTGAAGAAAAAAGTTTAAAAAAAGAAAACCAATAATATTTGAAAGAAAAGACAATGATAAAGCAAAGGATTTTGTTCCTAAACCAATCACAATTAATGGAAATGATATTTTAAATATTTTAAAATTAACTAAAAAAGAAATTCGAGCATTCAATGCAACAACACAAATTCCATACTTTAGCAAACAACAAATTGAAAAATTTACCTCAGCACAGATTACCTGATTTACAATAAAGCAAATTCCACATTTTACAAAATTACAAATACCAGCATTTACCGAAAAGCAAATTCAAGCATTTACAGATTGACAAATTCAAGCATTGACAGAAGAACAAATCAGTTGATTTACAAAAGAACAAGTTTCATCATTTTTGCCATCACAAATTGCGGTTTTTACAACAGAGCAGATTCAAGCATTCACAAAAGAACAAATTCCATGATTTATAATAGAACAAATTGCATCATTTTTGCCATCACAAATTGCGGTTTTTACAACAGAGCAGATTCAAGCATTTACATGATGACAAATTCCATGATTTACAGAACAACAAATCTCATATTTTGCACCATTATGATCAGAAATCTTATTTAAAAAATATATTAATGATGAAAAATCATGAAAAGAAATCAATGTTAAAAATAGAATTAATGATGAAAAATCATGAGAAGAAATCAATGTTAAAAATAGAAGTATTTCAAAATTTATATGCTAAATTGTAAAGGTAAGTGCAACTAAATTATTTTTCTATCCAAATATTCTATCGGTGAAAGATAATTTAGTATTTTTCTTGGTCTTTGGTTTAAAGACAATATAAATTTATGAACTTCATTTTTACAAGTTTTTGAAAAATTAAATTTTTTAGGAAATTTTTCTCTAATTAAACCATTAGTATTTTCATTAGTACCTCTTTGTCAAGGTGAATATGGATTTGCAAAATAAATTTTCACATCTAAATTTTTTTCAAGTTGTTGTCAATTTGAAAATTCTTTACCACGATCAAAAGTAATGGTTTTAACAATATTTTTAGGAAGAATTGATAAATAATGGCTAATATTTTTGTTAATAACTTTAGTAGTTCTGTTTTTAACTAATATTGCTAAAGTAAATCGTGATACTCTTTCAACTAAAGTTATTAAACATTTTTTACTTTTGCCTCGTGATGATACTATAGTATCTCCTTCTCAATGACCAAGTGTTATACGATCATTAATATTAAGATCTCTTTCTTTAATTGATTTGCTATTGAATTTGCCACGATTTTCTTGAGATTTGCGTTTTTTGCCTTTTCTTCTTAAATTTTTACTAGTAACTTGATCAAGCAATCCAGAATAAATTCAATTGTAAATTGTTTTAAAACTAATAACTCATTGTTTATGAAAATTTTTAATTCTGCCATAAATTTGTTCAGGTGATCAGCCTAATAATAGTTTTTGTTGCACATATTTTACTAAATCTTTATTTTTAAACTTATGAAAAAAAATATGTGATTGTTTTCTATTTTCAGCTTTATTTTGTGCAATCAATGAAAAATAATTACTATTATCTTGATTTCTATTAATTTCTCGAATAATAGTACTAATATTTCGATTAAGATTTTTAGCTATTTCACTAATTTTAACTTTAAATTTCAATTGATTCTCAATATAAATTCTTTCATCTACGCCAAGATGTTTATAACTCATATAAAAACTCCTTACTTTTTTTATAAAATAAATTTAGCATTATGAAATTTTTATATGAGAATTTTTTTGCAATTTTATTTACTTGCACTTACAAGTATAATTCAGCATATAAAAAAATTAAATTATTATTTTTTTGGAAATGTTTAGTAATCTGTGTAACTTACAAAAATAACTATGTTTAATTAATTCTAGTAAATATAATTAAATGACTAGAAAGAGTGAGTTACAGATGGCTAAAAAAGATAACTTTAATAATAATCATCCAATATCAAAAGCAGTAGATTTATTACTAGAAAATACTGAAGATTTAACAACAGTTTTTAAACCTGGCGGTTTATATAAATAATTAACAAAAAGATTAGTTGAAAAAATGTTGAATTCTGAAATGCAAAATTATTTAGGATATGAAAAAAATCAACATAGTACTACTGAAAATGCTCGTAATGGTACAAGTTCAAAAAAATTAATAACTCAACAAGGTAAAATTGAAATTGATGTACCAAGAGATCGCAATAGTAATTTTACTCCTGTAATAGTTCCTAAAAGGCAAAGAATATTTGATGGTTTTGATCAACAAGTTCTTTCCTTGTATGCAAAAGGAATGACATTATCTGACATTAGAATGCAGTTGCAAGAGTTATATCATGGTGCTGATATTAGTGAAAGTGTTATTAGTCAAATTACTGATGATGTTATTGATGATGTTAAAGCATGACAAAATCGACCATTAGAAAGTATTTATCCTATTGTTTATTTTGATTGTATAGTAGTTAAAGTACGACAAGATAAACGGATTATTAACAAATCATTTTATATAGCATTAGGAGTTGATTTAGAAGGCAAAAAAGATGTTTTAGGATTATGAATTAGTGAAAATGAAGGTTGTAAGTTTTGATTATCTAATTTCACAGAAATGAAAAATCGTGGCTTAAATGATATTCTTATTGCTTGTAGTGATAATTTAACAGGCATGTCAGAAGCAATACAATCAGTTTATCCTAAAACAGAACATCAATTATGCATTGTTCATCAAATTAGAAATAGTTTAAAATATGTTTCATACAAACATCGAAAAGGTCTATTTGAAGATTTAAAACCAATTTATAGTGCATGTAGTGAAGAACAAGCAATGCAAGCTTTAGAATCGTTTGAAAGTAAATGAAATAAACAATATCCTCAAATTACTAAATCTTGATATAAAAATTGAGATAATTTAATGGTTTTTATTAGTTATCCAGTAGAAATCAAAAGAGTGATTTATACTACAAATGCTATTGAATCTGTTAATAGTCAATTACGAAAAATCATCAGAAATAAAAAAGTTTTTCCTAATGATATGGCAGTTTTCAAAATATTTTACTTGGCAATTGAAAATATAACAAAAAAATGAACATTGCCTATTCAAAATTGAAATACAGCAATTGCTCATTTTATGATAAAATTTGAAGATAGAATTAATCTAAACTAGTACTTTATAAAACAAAGATACACAGATTATTAAAAAGCCTCATTTTTTTTCCTTATTAATTTTAAATTCCAGATAATTAAATTATCTGGAAAATTGCATTATTTATAAGTTTAAAACTTTTGATTATATATTATTTGTAAATGCTATCTTTTGTTCAGAAAGTACTAGACCAACTGATACTTCTTGATTTATTGATTCAACATCTGCTATTTGTAATACATTATTAGAATTTCCTATCAAACAATCTGAATTTATTGAATTTAATGTTATATCTAAAATATTAGATATTTCTTTTACCATTTTATATACAAAATCATTTTCTTTAAGAAATTCGCTAGTTTGTTGCGTTTCATAATCACTTATTTTTATATTTTGCTGTTTTTTATTTAAATCAAGAAATTCATTAAATTCAAAAAATAAATGTTTTAACTCTTGTAATTGATCTTTTTGTTGATAAATTTTTTCATATAATAAATCTAAATTTTTAATATAATTTTTAATATTATTATTTTGTACTCTAACTTTTATAAACATAAATTTATAATCTTTTTTATTTTTTTGTTCAAAATTATTAACTATTTTTTTACATATTTTTTGATTTAAATTATATTTTTTTTGATAATCATACATTAATGGAATAAACTTTTTAGGAATTTTAATTAACGTTGTAAAATCAATTAAAAACAAAAGATTTTGCGAACTATCATTTTCATTAGTACATAATAAAGCAAATTTTTTGTTTTCATTAAAAAGAAAATTCTTTTTACTATTTTTTACCATTTTATTTTGTAATTTTTTAAAAATCATTTGTTCTTCTTCATTACAATCTTCAAATAATAGTAATGGATTAAAATAAAGGTTTTTTGCTATTTTTTGATTCTTCCCTTCATTTAAACTATCATCTTTAATAAAAATTAGATAAGAATATGGACCTTTATATTCTTGTAAAAAATTATAATAATTAAGAGTCATTTTTACTATTGATCCTGATTCTAATTTTAATTCTTCAAAATCAAATAATTTGCATTTACCATTATTTTCATTATTGATATCAATAGTGATATCACTAGAAGTTGATGGTTGTAATTCTTGTTGAGCATTACTTTCTTTATAGTTATTAAACTGTTTTATACTTTTTAAAAGTTCACCATATTTATTTTCTCCAAAAAAAGTAGTAAAATTCTTGATAATAATTTTAAGTGCAGCATCATAATCAGCAACTATTGATATAGAATTTTCAATTTTAGAGTTTTTAATAAAAAAATATTCACCTAAAAATTTATCTACTTGTTCTTTTAATGTAATGAAAAACTTAAAATCTTCTTTTATTTTTTCATGAAAAGTTTTAAATTCATTAAATAAATTAATAATATAATTACTCTTTTTGGTTATATTCAATTTATTTTCAGTAAAACAAATATTCATTTTATTATTAATTTCATTTAATTTATCCCTTATTTCTTTTATATTTTTTTCAATTTTATCTTTAATTTTTTTTATATCAATTTCTAACTTTAATTGTTCTTGCGTTAATACTATTATTTCTTTTTCTTGGCTTTTAATACTAATTTCATTTTCTAAAATTTGTTTTTTATAACTTGAAATTTTTGTTTCTAAAATTTGAATTCTTTCTTTTGCATTTTTAACTTTATTATTATAATCGATTCATAATGCATCTCAATGCTTTTGTATGTTTGCATCACTTGAATTAACTTCAATTAAAGCTGATACTACTTCAACATATTTTATTTTTGTTCTCATAGTAGCTTGGAAATCTTCAATATTTTTTTGAGTTTCTTGAAAAGTATCTTTATCTATCTTTGCGCTTTTTTCTTTAAACTCTTCTTTATCTTTTTGCAAAGCTTTAATTTCTTTTCTTATTTTTTTTAATTCTTTTTGATCTTTTGCTATTTTTTCATCCAATGTTTGATTTCTAAGTTGATTATTAGTCCTACTTTTTGTTAAATCTTCAATATGACTTTTTAAGTTTTTTAAATCATCTTCTTTATAAGATAAATCCTTTTCATATTTACTATTCTCTAATTCTTCTTCTGATAAAATATCTTGATATCTTTGTTTATAATTACGTTGTTCCTCAACACTTTCATTTATGAAAAATGTGAATTCTTTTTTAAAAATTTCTAAATTTTCTTTAAATTTTCTAATTTTATTTTCAATATCACCTATTGAAACATTTGTTGTCGCTATCTCTAGAATAATTTTAAACCTCTCTTTCTTTTCTTTCAAAAATAAAAAACCACTTGCTTTAAAACTAAAGCAATGGCCAAACAATTTTATTTTTGTAATTACATTTTATATAAATTATAATTATAGTTAAGGAATATACTTACTTATACTATTGAATATAATAAAGAAATTTTTATCTTTGATTCTTATTATTTTTAATGTTAAAATTATTCAAATTAAATATGTAAAATGCCTTTTATATATAAAATCGGACTTCTCCCCACATGTACTTGTGGAGGGAATAATGAAACTGAATGAATTCAACAATGCTTTTCAAACTGAACAGCAATGTCTTGCATATATAGCAAATTTGAAAGAAAACAAATGTATTAGGTGTTTTAATTTTAATTTGAATACTTCTGATTTAAAAAGAATGAGATGTTTAAAATGTAATAAAACATTTAGCATTCTCACAGGCACCATATTTTCAAGGTCACAAACATCTTTAACATCTTGGTTTTATCTTATCTTTAGATGAATAAACACCAAACATGGAATTCCATCAACAGATATTGCAAAAGAATTGGGAGTGACTTTGAAAACTGCTTGAAGAATGACTCATAAAATCAGAACACGTATTGCAAAACAAAAACCTCAATTTATTGTTGAAGGTACAGTGCAAATTGATGAAATGTATCTTTCACATATGGGTTTTAAAAAACAAGGAAGATCCTTGGTGAATAAAACCTTGATTGTTGGCATTTATCAAAAAACAACCAATAATTTAATTGTGAAAGTATTGAAAAACGCAAAGAGTAAAAATCTTTTGCAGTTTGCAAAAAACCACATTTCTTCAAAATGTCTTGTATATACTGATTCTTGAAAAGGATATTGCGATTTTAAATCAGTTTTCACTAAGCATGAAACAGTTAACCATCAAGATGGCTATGTTTCAAAAATTGGTGTAAATACCAACCAAATTGAATCAGTTTGAAAACATATAAGAAGAACATTTAAAACACATATCAAAGTTGCAAAACATCATGTTCATTTATATGATAAAGAAGCTGCATATAAATTCAACAAGATACCTAGTTTTGAAACTGTAATTCTATGTTTGATTTAAAAATGTGGGGAGAAGTCCGGAGATAGGCTTTTCTCAGCATTTATGTGATAAAATTAAAATAGTACATAAAGGGAGAAAAGCCTATAAAATTATTAATAAGCAAAGTACGAAAAATTTATAGATTACATTTTATAAATAAAATAACGGACTTCTCCCCACATGTACTTGTGGAGGGAATAATGAAACTGAATGAATTCAACAATGCTTTTCAAACTGAACAGCAATGTCTTGCATATATAGCAAATTTGAAAGAAAACAAATGTATTAGGTGTTTTAGTTTTAATTTGAATACTTCTGATTTAAAAAGAATGAGATGTTTAAAATGTAATCAAACATTTAGCATTCTCACAGGCACCATATTTTCAAGGTCACAAACATCTTTAACATCTTGGTTTTATCTTATCTTTAGATGAATAAACACCAAACATGGAATTCCATCAACATATATTGCAAAAGAATTGGGAGTGACTTTGAAAACTGCTTGAAGAATGACTCATAAAATCAGAACACGTATTGCAAAACAAAAACCTCAATTTATTGTTGAAGGTACAGTGCAAATTGATGAAATGTATCTTTCACATATGGGTTTTAAAAAACAAGGAAGATCCTTGGTGAATAAAACCTTGATTGTTGGCATTTATCAAAAAACAACCAATAATTTAATTGTGAAAGTATTGAAAAACGCAAAGAGTAAAAATCTTTTGCAGTTTGCAAAAAACCACATTTCTTCAAAATGTCTTGTATATACTGATTCTTGAAAAGGATATTGCGATTTTAAATCAGTTTTCACTAAGCATGAAACAGTTAACCATCAAGATGGCTATGTTTCAAAAATTGGTGTAAATACCAACCAAATTGAATCAGTTTGAAAACATATAAGAAGAACATTTAAAACACATATCAAAGTTGCAAAACATCATGTTCATTTATATGCTAAAGAAGCTGCATATAAATTCAACAAGATACCTAGTTTTGAAACTGTAATTCTATGTTTGATTTAAAAATGTGGGGAGAAGTCCGTAGATAGGCTTTTCTCAGCATTTATGTGATAAAATTAAAATAGTACATAAAGGGAGAAAAGCCTAAAATAATATAAAATAATATTAGAAGGATATGGGCAAAAAGCTAGGGTTGATTTTTATGAACGCAAAAGAATTAATTGCAAGATTATCAGATAAAACTAAATTTAACATTCAAGATATTGAAATAGTTTTTAATTGTGTAATTGAAGAAATTAAAAATATTAACCAACTAGGTAAAGTAATTACTATTTCTAATTTTGGTACTTTTAAAATCAAAAAAGTAAAACCTTGTTTACGACGAAATAGTAAAAATAATGGACAACACGTAGTTAGCAAATACAAATATATTAAATTTATACCTTATAAAAAATACAAAAAATATATTCGTTGTAAACCAAAACCAACAATACTAAATAACATCTACTATTAAAATGTATGACCTAAAATGTGAGGAAAACTAATGAAACAAAGTATTATTAATAGAATAAAATTAAGACAAAAAGTTAATATAAATTCAATTGAAATGTTTAAAGCATGCTTGCAATATAATTCTCAATCTCAACCGAAAGTTAAAATTGAATTAGCAAAATGGCGAATGTATTTTGAATATTGAGAATACCTAGAAAAACATGAAAATATAATTCCTTTTTCAATTAAAACATCAATTGACAATTTAACATTATACGGTAATCTTTTAAAAAGTACCCTTAAAAATGAAAATAATAATAAAACAATAATTTTATTACACGGAATAACTAATACAAGATTTTGAATATTTAAACAGGCTTTCATTTTTTTACGTGCTGGCTATAATGTTATTTGATATGATGCTCGTAACCATGGTGAAAGTGATGCATCACCAACAACTTTTGGTTTAAAAGAATCACAAGATTTACAAGACATTATTGAATACTGTTGTAAAACATATAAGCAAGAAACTACTGCTTTAGGATTATATGGTTTTTCATTAGGTGGCGCAACAGTAGTAATGTGAAGCGATTTATATGCAAAACATAAAATTAATCAAAAAGTAAAATTCATTATTTCTGATTGTACATTTAGTCGCTTAGATCGTACGTATAGTGAAAAACTATACAATTATGCTTTCTTACCTACTAATTTAATGCTGAAATTAAGTCGGAAAAAAGCACAAAAAACATTTGGTGTCGATGGTTTACAAGAAATACAACCAATTAAATATTTAAAATTAATACCTGATATGCCAATGTTATTTCTTCATGGTCAAAATGATCACTTTATTAACTACACTAATGCTAACGAATTATTTCAAGAAAAAATTCGATATGAAATACCAAAAAAAAGTTCATTATACACTATCCTTGATGCTAACCACGGTCAAAGTTTTTTAATTGGTGATTTAGACCACACAGTTGTTAATGAATATAATTTAGTAACTGATAAAGGTATTAGTGACACTACTTTAGAATTTGTTCAAAAATGAATCAATACTTAAGATAAACACTATTAATTGATATTTTTATTAAATATATATTATAATTAATGAGAGTGGAGCGATGATAAAAATGAAAATTAAAGTTATTATTATTGGTGCTGGCGCGACTGGGATGGGAGTTGCGAGTAAATTATTACGTAGTTAAAAAAATAGTGATAAAAATTTTGATATCCATGTTTATCAAGAAAAAAACTATATTTCACTTGGTGCTTGTGGTATTCCTTATTATATTGCTAATTAATTTAAAGATAAAAAACTTTTAAATGATCGTACAAAAAAAGATTTTTCAGAAAAAACTAATAATAAAAATAAAATTAAAATTCATTTAAATCAAAATGTTATTAAAGTCGATACAGCAAAACAATAAATTCATGTCAAAAAAACAACAGACGATAAAACTAAAGCAAAAGTTGTATCTTATCATGCCTTAGTTATTGCAACAGGAGCCAAACCAAAAATTCCGCCACCTTTTAGTCATGGTATTTTGCCACATAATGTTTATAATGTTTTTACTAAAGAAGATGCCATAAATCTAAAAAAAGCAATGAAAAATGCTAAAAAAATAGTTATTATTGGCGGTGGATTCATTAGCATGGAAATGGCAGAAGCATGCTTAAAACAAAAAAAAGATGTCACAATCGTTGAAATGAAAGATCGATTAATGGCAGACGCTGTTGATAAAGAATTTAGCCAATTAATTTATGATGAAATAACCAAAAAAAATATTAATCATAAAACTAAATCAAAAAACGATGCCACTATTTTACTAAACTATCAAGTTTAAGAACTAATGATGACTCATAATAATGTTAATGATTTGCGTTTAAGAAGTGTAAGTGATAAAAAAAATGGAAAAACAATACCTTGTGACTTAGTAATACTAGCAGTTGGTTTTGAACCAAATACGAATTTTTTACAAAATAGCAACATTGAATTAAATAAAAATAAAGCAATTATTATTAACGAATTCTGTCAAATTCCTTCTAAAGAAAATGTTACAAAAAAGTTTTCAAATATGTATAGTGGTGGTGATTGTGCACAAATATATAGTCAATTTGATAAATCATCAATATATGTTCCCTTGGCAAGTAATGCTAATAAAATGGCACGTATTATTGCTGATAATATTAAAAACCCAGAACATAAATATCCAGGAACTTTATGATCAAGTATTTTACGTGTTGGTAATTTAGAAATAACAAAAACTGGTAGTTTTGATACGATTGATAAAAATAAAATTGGTAGTGTTTATATTAAAGATTATGATCTACCAAGATACTTAAAACAATCTCGTCCTTTATACTTGAAACTATTTTATGATAAAACAAATTTCCAATTACTGGCAGCACAAATGGCAGGCTATAATCATGCCACATTAAGAATTAATGCTCTTGCTACTGCCATTTGAAATAAAATGGACATCCGTGATTTACAAAATTTAGATTTAGTTTATTCACCTCCTTTTGCTCGTACTAGTGATATTATTCATATAGCAAGCAGAAAAGTAACATCGTCATAACCTATAAAAAATAAAAAGAATGAGGTAGCAACTATGACAACTCTTAGTAATGACAATATTAACTTATTAAGAGACTTTTTTGGTATTTCACACTGACAAATTCTAATCGGGATAATTGTCTTTTTTAGTATTATCCTAGCACTTTCTATTTTTATTAAAAAAAATAAAACTAAATTTCCAATTCGTATTTTTACTGGAATGGGATTAGGACTAATTTTTGGTATTATTATCCAAGTTATTACTGGTTTTAATAATCATAACATTACTTATCCTAACTTACCTGGAACACCAATAAAACCTAATCCTGACTATATACCCTGAGTTGCAGAAATTGTACACTGAATTGAATTATTAAAAACTATTTTTATTATTGGTATTACTATGTTAACTATTCCATTAGTATTTTTAGCTATTGCTAGAATTACTAGTAAAAAAAATAGTAACTCAAAAACAATAACTAAAGTTTCAGGAGTTGGTATTACTATTTTATTAATAAATGTGGATATTGCTTTTACTATTGCCTTTGGACTAGGAATTGCTTTTAAAATTGGCCAAGGTTTTAATTTAACTGATGGTGGTAGTTACGATAAAACTACTGCCAAAACAATTCCCGAAATTATCATTAGTTACGTTCCTAGCAGCTTAATTGGTGTTTTTACTCAAACATTAATTATTCCAATCATTGTCCTTGGTGCTTTAATTGGATTTGCAATTAAAAAACTAACTAAGCATAATGAAGAACGAATGGACAAAGCAAGAAACACTTTAGAAACAATGTGAAAAATTATTATTTCAATATTAATGATGTTTATTAAAACTATGCCATTTGCTGTTATGATTATGCTAGCAACAGCAATTATTAATCAACCAATTGGTGCACTTGCTAATATTGGCATTATTATTGGAGTCGCTTATTTAGCACTAATTATTACTTTCTTATGACATTTATTATCATTATATTTATTTGGTATTAATCCTTATCGTTGATTATTAAAAGCACAGAAACCAATTATTGCTGGTTTTACAACTCAGTCTTCTAATGCCGCTTTACCAATTGCTATGAATACCTTAAAAGAATATTTAAAAGTGAAAGAAGAGGGTAGTGATACAGTAATGCCACTTTCAACAACAATAGGTTTAAGTGGCTGTGCTGGAGTGCAAGCTGGCATTATTTTATCTTTCTTATGATTTAGTGTTATCCTTCCTGGTAATTTCCCCAACTGAACAATTGCTATTTTATTTATTAATGGCTTAATTGTAACATTAGTTGCTTCATTAGGAATTGCGGGAGTACCAGGAACTGCTGCTGTTGTAACAGCTGGTGTTTTAGGTGGTCTTGGTTTTGGTAGCTATTATGCTGCTGTTTATGGTATTATTGGTGCTTTAGATGGTTTATTTGATATGGGCAGAACTGCAGTTAATATTTCTGGTGGTTTACAAGCTACTGTTATTGCTTCTCGCAATCAAGAATTAATTGAAGATGAAAAACTTTTATTAAAAAAATACCCTTTTATGGGTTTACACATTTTAACAAAGAAAGTTGGAGCCAAATTGTTAATTAGATCTGAAAAAAATGATAAGATTCAAGCATTAAAAAAAGATACTAAAGTTAAAATTGAAGCATTAAAAAAAGTAAAAAATAGTGAGAATGATATTAAATTTTTAAAAGAGCAGTTAAAAAAAGATATTAAAACAATTAAAAGTGGTAAAGATATCTAATTTCCAATTATTATCTAAATAAATTTTTAGTAATCTATTTCATAAAGATATCACAAAACTAAATATATAGTAGAAATTAAGTGAGGAAAATAACTAATTTTTTGATATGGACTAATAAAAATTAATTGATGCGCTAATACATTTCTACCTTCAATAATACCTTTTATTAAAGGACTCTTACCAAATCTTAATGTATAATCATTATACTTTGATTAAAATCATTTTTTTCTTTATACATACTTCTAATTGACTTAGTAAGATATTCATTTTTTTGAATTTTCTTTAAACTATCTGTAACATTTGCAATTGCCTGCTGTTTATCTGATGTTACTGGTTTAGTTTTCTCTGCAAAATAATTTTGCATATAAATATCTGAAATATTTGTTTGTTTAGTTATATCAATAATTATTGAACTTTGATAACTTTTATCATTAAAACTACTAATTATTTTTACACTTTATTTTAGAAATTTTTTGTCATTCTTATTTATTGCCGTGAATAATATTATATAATGGTATTTAAGTTTTATTTTATATAATTTATATGAAGGTAAATGAATTTAAAGGAGAAAAATAAAATGAAAAATTTATTAAAATTAATAATAATTTTAGCAATATCAACACCAATACCATTAACTGTAGTTGCTTGCGATACACCAGACTCAAAAAAAAGATACAAAAATTGATATTTCAACAAAAATTCCTAATAATATAAATTTAGATACATTAAAATTTAAAAAAAATATAAAATCTGAATTTTTAAATAAATTACAAGCAAAATTAGTAGCAATATCAGGTTTAAAAACTATTACAAGTGATGACTATGATGTTTATATAAAAATTTTTGAAAAATATTTGGCTTTTCTCCCTTTATGTACTATTTTAATTTTATCACATAAATGCTGAGAAAAGCCTATCTACGGACTTCTCCCCACATTTTTAAATCAAACATAGAATTACAGTTTCAAAACTAGGTATCTTGTTGAATTTATATGCAGCTTCTTTAGCATATAAATGAACATGATGTTTTGCAACTTTGATATGTGTTTTAAATGTTCTTCTTATATGTTTTCAAACTGATTCAATTTGGTTGGTATTTACACCAATTTTTGAAACATAGCCATCTTGATGGTTAACTGTTTCATGCTTAGTGAAAACTGATTTAAAATCGCAATATCCTTTTCAAGAATCAGTATATACAAGACATTTTGAAGAAATGTGGTTTTTTGCAAACTGCAAAAGATTTTTACTATTTGCGTTTTTCAATACTTTCACAATTAAATTATTGGTTGTTTTTTGATAAATGCCAACAATCAAGGTTTTATTCACCAAGGATCTTCCTTGTTTTTTAAAACCCATATGTGAAAGATACATTTCATCAATTTGCACTGTACCTTCAACAATAAATTGAGGTTTTTGTTTTGCAATACGTGTTCTGATTTTATGAGTCATTCTTCAAGCAGTTTTCAAAGTCACTCCCAATTCTTTTGCAATATCTGTTGATGGAATTCCATGTTTGGTGTTTATTCATCTAAAGATAAGATAAAACCAAGATGTTAAAGATGTTTGTGACCTTGAAAATATGGTGCCTGTGAGAATGCTAAATTTTTGATTACATTTTAAACATCTCATTCTTTTTAAATCAGAAGTATTCAAATTAAAACTAAAACACCTAATACATTTGTTTTCTTTCAAATTTGCTATATATGCAAGACATTGCTGTTCAGTTTGAAAAGCATTGTTGAATTCATTCAGTTTCATTATTCCCTCCACAAGTACATGTGGGGAGAAGTCCGAAATATTTTTACTTTAAAGATTTATACTTTATTGATATTTTTAAACCAAATGATTTTTTAACTTTAAATTTAAATATTAAAATTGTGGCTAAAAATGGAGCCAAATTTAAAGGAGAAAAAAATAATATTACAATTAGTTATTGCTTATTACAATGATGAAATGATTTAAACGAAATTACTAATATTGATAGTCCAAGTCAAATTGAGGCTATTTACCCAAATGCTGTTACAAAAGAAGAAATAGAAAATGCATTAGATTCAATCATCAATAATTCTGTACAAAAAATATGTTATGGCGATATTGTCATCAAAAACCTTGATTATGTATATGATATAATAGATGAAGATTGTATTAATAGAATTACTACTATTGATTTATCAACTACTAGTAAGATAGTCAAAGTTAAAATTACTGCTCAATGAAATTCAATTGATTTTGTTGGAATGACTAATTTAATATCTGTCACTTTACCAAAAGCTATTAAAATTATTAACTAATGTAAATTTTAAATCAAACATGAAAGAAGTCTATTGAAAATACACAAAATTTAATAACATATAGTTGCTATCCAATATATAATTTTAACCCATTACTTTTATGCCAAAGTAAATGGGTTAATTGTTTAAAAAGGGTAATTAAAATAGAAACAATTCAACAACATATTTAGTTTAATTTCAAAAATAAAATTTCCATTCTATTAGAGTATTTTATAATTTAATTATAAAATAAAATCAAAATTTTTTTCAAAAACTATTATGCTGTTAATAAAAAATTACTTATTTTTTCAAAAAAAACATTCATATTTAATTTCTTAGGTTTAAAAGAACCATTATCATTAATTTTCATAAACATTTCTTTATACCACAAAGAAAGTTGTTCATAAAAATCTTTATTTATTTTATCTTTATTTTTAATTGTCATCATCATAATTTCATATCAATTTAAATTACATTTATATGGTTTAAAACCTTTTAAATCTCATTGTATACAACATTCAATAATTAAAAAATCAGGAGTTGCAACAAATTCAAAATCATTGTATTTAGTATAACATTTAAATAATGAATTAACATAATGATTTCGTTTTTTCATTTCTAATTCTCATTTACATAAAAGTAAATTAAAATAGTTGCGTTCCAAGTCTAAAAATGGTTGCATTGCCATATTTGTAATTTTTTTATTTAAACAATGATCATACATTAGTAGTTCTTTACGCAATGCAGTTAAATCATATCTGGTGTATAACTAAATAATTCATACGGAATAATTCTCATTATTAATTTTCCATTCTATATTATTTAACTTTTACTTTATTTTGTTCTTTTTTAATTAATTTATTAACTAAAAGTCTAATTCCTGGATGGGTTACACTTTATTGGACACTAATTACATAGACAAGTGAACAAAGAAAGGAACTATAATTATGGCCAATATTAACTCATATACCGATGAATTTAAAAAAAAATAGTAGCTTTATATCAAAGTGGCAAATCAGTATCTTGCCTTGCTAAAGAATATAATGTTACAAGAGCAGCTACTTACAATTGAATTAAGCAATTTACTAATTCAGGTAGTTTTAAAACTAAAGATAATCGTTCTGTTGAAGAAAATGAATTAATTAAATTAAGAAAAGAATTAAAAAAATTAAGAATGGAAAATGATATTTTAAAGCAAGCAGCACTAATAATAGGCAGAAAGTAGAGATTATTGCAAATAATAAATCTAAATATAAAATTCGCACAATGTGTCATTTTTTAAAACTCTCTAAATCAACATATTATTTTAATTTAAAGAAAAAAAATAAAATTCAAAATAATATTTATGAACAAGCTGTTATTAGTGCTTTTAAAAAAAATAAAGAAGTTTATGGTACTAGAAGATTAAAAGTCATTCTAGAAAACCAAGAAATTTATTTATCAAGACGAAAAATTAAAGAAATTATGAATAAACATAATTTAATATCAAAATACACTAAATTATCATTCAAAAATTATCATAATAAAGTCAATGATAGTCAAATAACCAATCTTGTTAATAGAAACTTTAATAATAGAGTTAAAAATGAAGTTATTGTTAGTGATTTAACTTATGTTCAAGTAAATGGTAAGTGAAACTATATTTGTTTATTAATTGACCTATTTAACCGCGAAATAATTGGACATAGTGTAGGTACTAAAAAAGATGCATCATTAGTATATCAAGCATTTATGCACTCAAATCGCTGTTTAAAAGATATTCAAATATTTCATAGTGATCGCGGTAATGAATTTAATAATAAAATTATTGATAAACTTTTACTAGCATTCAATATTAATCGCTCTTTAAGCAAAAAAGGTTGTCCTTATGATAACGCTGTTGCTGAAGCAACCTTTAAAACTTTCAAAACCGAATTTATTAATGATAAAAATTTTACATCATTAATCCAATTAAAATTAGAATTATTTGATTACATCAATTGATATAACAACATAAGAATTCACGGCACTTTAAACTACTTAACTCCAGTTAATTATCAAACGGACTTCTCCCCACATGTACTTGTGGAGGGAATAATGAAACTGAATGAATTCAACAATGCTTTTCAAACTGAACAGCAATGTCTTGCATATATAGCAAATTTGAAAGAAAACAAATGTATTAGGTGTTTTAGTTTTAATTTGAATACTTCTGATTTAAAAAGAATGAGATGTTTAAAATGTAATCAAACATTTAGCATTCTCACAGGCACCATATTTTCAAGGTCACAAACATCTTTAACATCTTGGTTTTATCTTATCTTTAGATGAATAAACACCAAACATGGAATTCCATCAACAGATATTGCAAAAGAATTGGGAGTGACTTTGAAAACTGCTTGAAGAATGACTCATAAAATCAGAACACGTATTGCAAAACAAAAACCTCAATTTATTGTTGAAGGTACAGTGCAAATTGATGAAATGTATCTTTCACATATGGGTTTTAAAAAACAAGGAAGATCCTTGGTGAATAAAACCTTGATTGTTGGCATTTATCAAAAAACAACCAATAATTTAATTGTGAAAGTATTGAAAAACGCAAAGAGTAAAAATCTTTTGCAGTTTGCAAAAAACCACATTTCTTCAAAATGTCTTGTATATACTGATTCTTGAAAAGGATATTGCGATTTTAAATCAGTTTTCACTAAGCATGAAACAGTTAACCATCAAGATGGCTATGTTTCAAAAATTGGTGTAAATACCAACCAAATTGAATCAGTTTGAAAACATATAAGAAGAACATTTAAAACACATATCAAAGTTGCAAAACATCATGTTCATTTATATGCTAAAGAAGCTGCATATAAATTCAACAAGATACCTAGTTTTGAAACTGTAATTCTATGTTTGATTTAAAAATGTGGGGAGAAGTCCGTAGATAGGCTTTTCTCAGCATTTATGTGATAAAATTAAAATAGTACATAAAGGGAGAAAAGCCTTATCAAAAACAAATGTCTACCAAAAAATAGTCCTAAAAAGGGTTGCCATTCCATCCTTTATACACTTTTAATAATCACATTGGTATTGTTGATAAAGCAATACAAAGTAATCAATCAACTGCCCGAAAACCAGCACCAATACCAAAAGCATTGCTAACAACAGGTGTAAAAATAATAAAAGTACGGACTTCTCCCCACATGTACTTGTGGAGGGAATAATGAAACTGAATTAATTCAACAATGCTTTTCAAACTGAACAGCAATGTCTTGCATATATAGCAAATTTGAAAGAAAACAAATGTATTAGGTGTTTTAATTTTAATTTGAATACTTCTGATTTAAAAAGAATGAGATGTTTAAAATGTAATCAAACATTTAGCATTCTCACAGGCACCATATTTTCAAGGTCACAAACATCTTTAACATCTTGGTTTTATCTTATCTTTAGATGAATAAACACCAAACATGGAATTCCATCAACAGATATTGCAAAAGAATTGGGAGTGACTTTGAAAACTGATTGAAGAATGACTCATAAAATCAGAACACGTATTGCAAAACAAAAACCTCAATTTATTGTTGAAGGTACAGTGCAAATTGATGAAATGTATCTTTCACATATGGGTTTTAAAAAACAAGGAAGATCCTTGGTGAATAAAACCTTGATTGTTGGCATTTATCAAAAAACAACCAATAATTTAATTGTGAAAGTATTGAAAAACGCAAAGAGTAAAAATCTTTTGCAGTTTGCAAAAAACCACATTTCTTCAAAATGTCTTGTATATACTGATTCTTGAAAAGGATATTGCGATTTTAAATCAGTTTTCACTAAGCATGAAACAGTTAACCATCAAGATGGCTATGTTTCAAAAATTGGTGTAAATACCAACCAAATTGAATCATTTTGAAAACATATAAGAAGAACATTTAAAACACATATCAAAGTTGCAAAACATCATGTTCATTTATATGCTAAAGAAGCTGCATATAAATTCAACAAGATACCTAGTTTTGAAACTGTAATTCTATGTTTGATTTAAAAATGTGGGGAGAAGTCCGTAGATAGGCTTTTCTCAGCATTTATGTGATAAAATTAAAATAGTACATAAAGGGAGAAAAGCCTAAAAGTATTAATAGCAAAAGCACTAATCGCCGCAACTCAAATATATTTATTTTTTCAAGTAATCTTATTAAAAATACTTGTATTAGCACCTGAAACAAAAGAAAATGCATAAAAAACAGGAGCATTAGTCATTATAACAAAAACAAAAACAAAACCTTCACTATTATTTTCACGTAAAATTTGAGGTAAAAAATGAAAAGCTAATAGTAATAAGGTACTTAATATTATACTAACAATACCAATAAATCCTCAACTACCAGTAAGAATTCTATCATTCCGTTTCGTTGGTTTTCTAAGCATTAAATCAAGGTTATTAGGTCCCATTGACATTGGAATTGCAATAACAGATTCAACAATTAAATTAATTCATAAAATTTGAATTGGTGGAAATGTTTAGTAATCTGTGTAACTTACAAAAATAACTATGTTTAATTAATTCTAGTAAATATAATTAAATGACTAGAAAGAGTGAGTTACAGATGGCTAAAAAAGATAACTTTAATAATAATCATCCAATATCAAAAGCAGTAGATTTATTACTAGAAAATACTGAAGATTTAACAACAGTTTTTAAACCTGGCGGTTTATATAAAGAATTAACAAAAAGATTAGTTGAAAAAATGTTGAATTCTGAAATGCAAAATTATTTAGGATATGAAAAAAATCAACATAGTACTACTGAAAATGCTCGTAATGGTAAAAGTTCAAAAAAATTAATAACTCAACAAGGTAAAATTGAAATTGATGTACCAAGAGATCGCAATAGTAATTTTACTCCTGTAATAGTTCCTAAAAGGCAAATAAGATTTGATGGTTTTGATCAACAAGTTCTTTCCTTGTATGCAAAAGGAATGACATTATCTGACATTAGAATGCAGTTGCAAGAGTTATATCATGGTGCTGATATTAGTGAAAGTGTTATTAGTCAAATTACTGATGATGTTATTGATGATGTTAAAGCATGACAAAATCGACCATTAGAAAGTATTTATCCTATTGTTTATTTTGATTGTATAGTAGTTAAAGTACGACAAGATAAACGGATTATTAACAAATCAGTTTATATAGCATTAGGAGTTGATTTAGAAGGCAAAAAAGATGTTTTAGGATTATGAATTAGTGAAAATGAAGGTTCTAAGTTTTGATTATCTAATTTCACAGAAATGAAAAATCGTGGCTTAAATGATATTCTTATTGCTTGTAGTGATAATTTAACAGGCATGTCAGAAGCAATACAATCAGTTTATCCTAAAACAGAACATCAATTATGCATTGTTCATCAAATTAGAAATAGTTTAAAATATGTTTCATACAAACATCGAAAAGGTCTAGTTGCAGATTTAAAACCAATTTATAGTGCATGTAGTGAAGAACAAGCAATGCAAGCTTTAGAATCGTTTGAAAGTAAATGAAATAAACAATATCCTCAAATTACTAAATCTTGATATAAAAATTGAGATAATTTAATGGTTTTTATTAGTTATCCAGTAGAAATCAAAAGAGTGATTTATACTACAAATGCTATTGAATCTGTTAATAGTCAATTACGAAAAATCATCAGAAATAAAAAAGTTTTTCCTAATGATATGGCAGTTTTCAAAATATTTTACTTGGCAATTGAAAATATAACAAAAAAATGAACATTGCCTATTCAAAATTGAAATACAGCAATTGCTCATTTTATGATAAAATTTGAAGATAGAATTAATCTAAACTAGTACTTTATAAAACAAAGATACACAGATTATTAAAAAGCCTCGAATTGGTTGCAATAATTCATTTCATCCAAAAATAGCACCAATAACAATTGAAAATACTTGGGCCATATTAGTAATTAAAATAAAAATAACAATTCTTTTAATTTTACTGTAAATATTGCGTCCTTCTTCAATAGCATCAACAATAGTAGCAAAATTATCATCAGTTAATACTATTTGTGAAGATTCTTTAGCAACATCAGTTCCCGTAATACCCATCGCTACTCCAATATCTGCCGCTTTTAAACTAGGAGCATCATTAACACCATCACCAGTCATCGAAACAACCTTATTATGACTCTGCAATGCTTTAACAATCTTAACTTTATGTTCAGGAGAAACACGAGCAAAAACTCGATATTGATTAATATTAGCATTAAATGATTCTTCTGGAATATCATCAATCTTATTACCACTAAGTGCTTGTGTTTTATTTTCAATCAAACCTAATTCTTGACCAATAGCAACAGCAGTATTTAAATGATCACCAGTAATCATAATTGTATCAATACCTGCTTTTTTAGTTTTAACTAAAGAATCTTTAACTTCGTTTCTTGGTGGATCAATCATTCCAACTAATCCTAAAAAAGTTAAATTACTTTCAATTTCACTAATATTACTATAATCTTTCGTATTATTAACAGTTTTATAACTTGCTCCCAAAACACGTAATGCTGAATTTGACATTTCTTCCATACTTGCAATTATTTCTTTTTTAATTTGTGCAGTTAATACTACCCTTTCGTTATTAATAAGCGCATGAGTACAAATATTAATCATATTATCAAACGCACCTTTAACAAAAACATAAGTTTCTTTATCGTATTCATTAATTGTTGACATTAATTTACGATTGGAATCAAAAGGTATTTCATGAACTCGAGTATGTTTATCACTAAGTGCCTTTGTTGGAAACTTTAATGTTTCTGATCAATTAATAAGTGCTGCTTCCGTTGGATCACCAATAGTTTTATTTTTACTAACTTCACTATTATTACATAATACTAAACAATCTAAAAATAATTGTTCTTGCTTAGTTTTCTTTTTAAAGTCATTACTATCATTAACTGATTTTGTTAAATAATATTTTTTAACAGTCATTTTATTTTGTGTTAAAGTTCCGGTTTTATCAGAACAAATAATATCAACTTGACCTAATGTTTCAACAGCAGGTAAATGTTTAACAATAGCATGTTTTTTTGCCATTCTTGAACTTCCCAGTGATAATGAAACGGTAACAATAACTTGCAAACCTTCAGGTATTACTGCTATTGTTAAAGCAATTCCAAAAATTAAAGCATTAATAGCAGGTACTTTAATTAAGAAAAATTGTAATAAAAACATAGCTAAACCTAATAATAAAGCAAAAACCGAAATTATTCTAATTAAAAAAGACATTTGTCGCGTTAATGGTGATTTAGGTTCTTTTTCTTCTTGTAATAACTTAGTTATTTTTCCAATTTCAGAAGTTTTTGCTGTTGCATAAACTAAACCAAGACCACTACCTGTCGCAATAGAAGTAGACATAAAAGCAAGATTAGTTCTTTCACCAATTGATAATTTTTCTTCAGTTAATGTTTCAGGAGTTTTACTAATTAAGGTTGATTCACCAGTTAAAAGTGATTCATTAGTACGTAAATTATAAGACTGAATAATACGCAGATCAGCAGGTACAAACATTCCCGCATCTAAATAAACCAAATCACCTACCACTAAATCTTTAGCATCAATATCGTATTTATTACCATTACGAATTACTACTGCTTGTGAAGAAACTAATTTCTTTAAAGAGTCCAAAGAAGCTGCAGCTTTTACTTCTTGATAAGTAGCCAAAGTAGCATCAACAATTACAATTAAAAAAACAACTAATGCTTCTTGTCATTGACCAATAACAGTAGCAATAATTGCTAATGCAATTAATACTAAAACAAATGGTTCAATAAAATGTGCTAAAACTATTTTTCAAATTGGTTTTTTTTCGTAACTGGTAATTGATTAGGTCCTGTTTCTATTAGCAATTGAGCTGCGGCTTCTTCAGTTAAACCTGTAAAAAAATTAGTATTTAATTTTTTTGCTAATTCCTTAGTTGAATCATTTCAAATCACAATTATTTAACCCCCTTTTTAATTTAATCCATCATAATTCCTTTTCAAAATTTTTTATCATTAGATTGTGGCCCTAAAGCAGTTTGTGGTAATTTTTGGATTTTTAACATCTCTTCTTCTGTTAGTTGAAAAACCGCAATATCGGGATTACTAATAATTCGCTCTGGATTAGTTGATTTAGGAATAACTACTTGACCCAATTGTCAAGCTCATCTTAAAGCAATGTGACTAGTAGTAACCTTGTATTTATTTGCTAATTATTGTAATAATGGTATTTCATATGCTCTACCACCTAGCATTGTTCTTCATGAAGTAACAGCAATATTATTCTCGTAACAAAAATCTATTGTGTTTTTTTGATTAAAACCAGGATGTGTTTCAATTTGATTAATTGCTGGTTTTATTTTTATTTTTTTTAAAAAATCTTTCAATTGTGAACTATTAAAATTTGAAACACCAATTGCCCTAACTTTACCATATTCATAAAATTCTTCTAAGGCTCTTCAACATTCAAAACTTTGTTTAGTTGGTCAATGAATTAAACATAAATCTAAATAATCTAGTTTTAAACGATTCAGGATACGACGCAAAGCATCTTTAGTAAGTTCATATTCATGATTGTCATTTCAAATTTTAGAAGTAATAAATAAATCTTCCCTTTTAACTTCTGGATTTTCTGCTAAAAAATCTTTAATTGCATTACCAATTATCTCCTCGTTTTTATAATATTATGCAGTATCAATATGACGATAACCATTTTGCAAAGCACAAATTACTGAATTATAAATAGATTTACTATCAACCATTAAATATGTACCTAATCCAAATTGAGGAATTTTGACACCATTATTTAAAGTTATCGTTTTTTGTAAAATTTGTTCTTTTGTAAGTTTTAACATTTGTCTAATATCCTTTCAAACAAAATATTAATTATAACCCGCTGTAAAACGTTTTTTAATAAATTTTTGTTCTTTAATCTCATTAATAATAGCAATTGCAGCATCACCATAACTAATTTCACTTTTTCCTTCTTTATTAACAATTAAGTGATTGTTACCAATTTTAAATTTGCCTAAAGTTGGTAATTCTGGGTCATAGTATAAAGAAGGGCTAAAATATGTTCAATTAATGTCACTGCTACGATAAGTATCTAATGCTTGAACTTGTTGTTGTGCATGCTCTTTTCATGCTTCAGGAAATGCAATTGTTTCTACTAATATTTCATTCTTATCATTTAGCAAACTACCAGCACCACCAACAATTAATAACCTTTTAATATTTTGACATTCATGCATGATAGTAATTAAGTTTTTAGCAACTTGCTGATGAATATTTTGGGGATTATCAATAGTAGGGCCGTAATCACTAATTAAAATATCAACATCATTAACAACCGCTTTAATACTACTTTTATTAGTAAGATCAGCTTTTTTAATGGTCAATCGATTATCATTATTAAGAATTGGCATTTTAATAGGATTTCTAGTAATGGCAACAACTTGATATCCCTGTTTTAAAGCTTCTTTAGTTAAGGCAAGTCCTGATTTTCCTGATGCTCCAATAATTCCAATTTTCATAGTTAGTACTCCTTTTCAAACTTAATTTTAACGAAGAGTCAACAATATACTATAGTAATTATAACATAAGTACACCTTATATTAGGTATTAGTTTGGGTGTTAGTAAATCATAAAATTATGATTTTAATTTATAATATTGCTACTTTTACTTATAATTTTACAATTATATATAATAATTTAAGGCTTTTCTCAGCATTTATGTGATAAAATTAAAATAGTACATAAAGGGAGAAAAGCCTACATTTATTTGATAAGCGTACTGATTTCACTAACTTCATTTTTAATAATTTTAGTTTTTGATGGATAACCATAACCAGCAGACACTAAAATTGTAACATGATACTTATTAGGTTTAATAATCTTATTTGATTCTAAGTAAGTTAATAATTGTTGTTCATTAAAACCACCTAATACAACATTATCAATTTGATGAGCAGTTAATAATAATAAAAGGTTTTGTAATAAAATAAAAGTTTGACATTGTGCCCAATGATTTATTTGTGTTTTTTTGTCATGATCAAAGAAATTATTAAATGTTGATTTATAAATTTCGTATTGTGGTTTTGTTAAATTACGTCTTTTCATAACAGTATCAACAAATCATTGATTACTAGTATTGAAATTTTCACCACTATAACTTAATAAAATAAATAAATGTGAACAAGTACTAACTTGTTGTTGATTATTTATGATTGGTTGCAATTGTGCTTTAATTTTAGAATTACTAATAACTAAAATTTTTCATGGTTCTAAACCATATGAAGATGGGGTATGACGCACATAGTTAAGAATATCGTTAATTTTACTATCACTAATAACTTTACTAGGATCATAATTACGAATTGATTTACGATTTAAAATTAGACTTTCCAGTTCTTTAACATAAGGCATTGATTTGTCATCTCTTTTCTATAAATTAATTTTACTACTAAAATATTTTTAATCAAAAATCTTTATTCTCTTTTGAGAATAAAGATTTTTGATTTAATGTGATTATTCAATAACCTCAGTAACTTGTCCGGCTCCAACAGTTCTTCCGCCTTCACGGATTGAGAATTGAGTACCTTTCTCAAGGGCAACTGGGTGAATTAATTCAACAGTAATAGTAACGTTATCACCTGGCATAATTAATTCCGATTTTTCACCTTTATTAATAAAGTTTCCCATACTTCCTGTAACATCAGTTGTACGGAAATAAAATTGTGGTCGATATCCCGGATTAAATGAAGTATGACGTCCACCTTCTTCTTTAGTTAGAATATAAACTTCACCTTTAAATTTAGTATGTGGAGTAACTGATCCTGGTTTAGCAATAACTTGTCCACGTTGAATATCTTCACGTTTAACTCCACGTAATAATACTCCAACGTTATCACCAGCTTGTGCTTCATCTAATAATTTTCTGAACATTTCAATACCAGTAACAACAACTTTTCTAAGACCTTTGTTAATACCAATAATATCAATTTCATCATTAACTTTTAAAGTTCCACGTTCAATTCTTCCAGTAGCTACTGTTCCACGTCCAGTAATAGTGAAAACATCTTCAACAGCTAATAATACTGGTTTATCAACTTCTCTTTTTGGTGTTGGGATTCATTCATCCATTGCTGTTAATAATTCTTTAATTTTTGCTTCTCATTCTTTTTTACCATCTAATGCTCCTCTTGCAGAACCACGAATAATTGGTGTATCATCACCTTCAAATTCATACTTAGTTAGTAATTCACGAATTTCCATTTCAACAAGTTCTAATACGTCATCGTCTACACTTTCCATATCACACTTATTTAAGAATACAACAATTTTTTTAACTCCAACTTGACGTGCCAATAGAATGTGTTCACGTGTTTGTGGCATTGGACCATCAGTTGCAGAAACAACTAACACTGAACCATCCATTTGAGCTGCACCTGTAATCATATTTTTAATGTAGTCAGCGTGACCTGGACAGTCAACGTGTGCATAGTGACGAGTTGGTGTTTCATATTCAACGTGAGCTGTATTAATAGTAATACCACGTGCTTTTTCTTCTGGAGCAGCATCGATAGAAGCATAGTCCTTAAACATACCTTTATATCCATCTGCTTCATGTTTTGAACAATAACTAGTAATTGCAGCAGTTAATGTTGTTTTTCCGTGATCAACGTGACCAATTGTTCCAACATTAACGTGCGGTTTTGTACGTTCAAATTTTTGTTTTGGGCCTGTTGATACAGGCTTTGATTTTTTTACTTCTTTTTCTGCCATTTTTGTTTCCTCCTTGGAAATAATTAATACTTATTTTTATTTAATTAAATTAAACACTAAGATAATTTTAAAGTAAAGTTATTATACTTTCAATTAAATTATTTTATTTTTTAGTAATTCTTCCTTTTTGATATTTACCAGCAACTGCTTCAGCAACTGATTTTGGTGCTTCTTCATAGTGTGAAAAAGACATTGTATATGTTCCGCGTCCTTGGGTCATTGAACGTAATTCAGTAGCATAACCAAACATTTCAGATAAAGGCACTTTAGCTTTAACAACTTTACTATTACCACGCATTTCATCTGCTTCTATAGTACCTCTTTTACCAGAAATTTTACCAACAATAGAACCATAATATTCATCTGGAATAATAACTTCAACATTCATAATTGGTTCTAATAATACTGGTTTTAATAAATCTTTATTATCTTGTAAAGATTTAGAAGCTGCAATATTAAAGGCACGTTCTGAAGAGTCAACAGGGTGGAATGAACCATCATATAATGTTGCTTTAACGTCAATAACTGGATATCCTGCAATTAAACCATTAGCTAATGATTCAATTAATCCTTCTTGTACTGGTTTAATGTATTCACGTGGCACTTTACCACCAACAATTTTATCAACAAACTCGAATCCTTTATCTGGATTTGGTTCAAATTTAATAATAACATGTCCATATTGGCCGCGACCACCTGATTGATGAATATATTTACCCTCAGCGCGTTCACAAACTGCTTTAATTGTTTCACGATAAGCAACTTGTGGATTTCCAATGTTAGTTGCTACTTTAAATTCACGTTTTAAACGATCAGTTAAGATGTCTAAATGCAGTTCTCCCATTCCTGAAATAATTGTCTGTCCTGTTTCTTTGTCTGATGAAACACGGAATGTTGGATCTTCTTCTGCAAGTTTTTGTAAACCTAAACTCATTTTTTCTTGATCAGCTTTTGTTTTAGGTTCAAGCGCTAATGAAATAACTGGTTCTGGAAATACCATTTTTTCTAAAATAACTTCATGTTTTTCATCACATAATGTATCACCAGTAGTTGTATCTTTTAAACCAACAATAGCAGCAATGTCACCAGCATAAACCTTTTTAATTTCGGCACGACTATTGGCATGCATTTGTAAAATTCGACCAACACGCTCTTTTTTTTCTTTAGTTGAGTTTAATACATAACTACCAGATTCTAATGTTCCCGAATATACTCTAAAAAAAGTTAATCTTCCAACAAAAGGGTCAGTCATGATCTTAAATGCTAACGCTGAGAAAGGTTCTTCATCACTAGAATGACGTTCTACTTCTTTTGATGAAACAGGTAATATTCCTTTAATTGCAGGTACATCTAATGGTGAAGGCAAGTAATCAATAACTGCATCTAACATTAATTTAACACCTTTATTTTTAAAGGCACTACCACATAATACTGGGAAAAACTCAGCAGCAATTGTTGCTTTACGAATTACTGTCTTAATTTCAGCAACAGTTACTTCTCCTTCAGCATATTTCATAAAGAAATCATCATCAAAGTGAGAAAGTGCTTCTAATAATTCCTCACGTCTACTTGCAATAACATCTTTAAGTTCTTCAGGAATTGCAATTTCTTTATAATCCTCATTTGGTTTACCATCAAAATGGTATGCTTTCATCTCAATTATATCAATAATTCCATCAAAAGCATCTTCTGCACCAATTGGTCATTGAATTGCATGAGCATTAGCACCAAGACGATCTTTTAATGTTTGAATTGAATGAGCAAAGTCAGCCCCAATTTTATCCATTTTATTTGCAAAAACAATTCTTGGTACATTATACCTAGTTGCTTGATTTCAAACAGTTTCGGTTTGTGGTTCAACTCCAGTTTGCGCGTCTAATACAGCAACTGCTCCGTCTAAAACTCTTAATGAGCGTTCAACTTCAACAGTAAAATCAACGTGACCCGGAGTATCAATAATATTTATTCGATTATTTCTTCAAACAGCAGTTGTTGCAGCTGAAGTAATAGTAATACCACGTTCTTGTTCTTGTTCCATTCAGTCCATAGTTGCGGCACCTTCATGTACCTCACCAATTTTATGAATTTTACCAGTATGATATAAAACTCTTTCTGTTGTTGTAGTTTTACCAGCATCAATATGAGCCATAATTCCAATATTTCTAGTATTTGCTAGTGAATATTCTCGACCTGATTTTTCTGCCATTTTCTCTCTCCTTTATTATCATTTATAGTGAGCAAAGGCTTTATTAGCTTCAGCCATACGATGAATTTCATCACGTTTTTTAATTGATGAACCATTACCAGTAGCAGCATCCATAATCTCAGCTGCAAGTTTATCTTGCATACTATTACCATATCTTGCTTGTGAATAAGAAACTAATCAACGAATTGCTAAAGTTATCTTACGAGTAGCACTAACTTCAATAGGAACTTGATAGTTTGCACCACCAATTCTTCGAGTTTTAATTTCTAATTGTGGTGTAATATTAGCAATTGCCTTTTCAAATACTTCTAATGGTACTTGTTGGGTTTTTTCTCCAACAATTTTAAAAGAATTATAAACAATTTTTTGAGCTACACTTTTTTTACCATCAATCATAATGGCGTTAATTAATTGAGTAACAATTTTTGAATCATAAATTGGATCAGCAACTAATTCTCTTTTAATAGCTTGATTTTTACGCATTTAGTTTTACCTCCTTATTTCTTATCTTTTGGTTTTTTAGTTCCGTATTTAGAACGACCTTGATTACGATTTACTACTCCGGCAGTATCAGAATACCCACGAATAACATGGTATCTAACTCCAGGTAAGTCTTTAACTCTTCCACCACGGATTCCAACAATAGCATGTTCTTGCAAATTATGACCTTCTCCAGAAATATAAGCAGTAACTTCCATACCGTTAGTTAAACGAGCACGAACAATTTTTCTTAAAGCTGAGTTAGGTTTTTTTGGTGTTCTTGTAGTAACTACAATCGCTACACCTTTTTTTTGCGGACTGCTAATTGAAGAAGTTGTTTTTGTTAATGAATTATATGAAACATTTAACGCTGGTGATTTAGATTTGTATTTTTTATCTGTACGTCCTTTACGTAATAGTTGGTTCATTGTTGGCATTAATCGTTAGCCTCCTTTATGATTTTAAAGAATTAATTATATACACAATTCCTAGTGTATCAAAATTTAGTCCAATAAGTATAATACCAGTTTTTAATAGTAATAGTCAAATAAATTTTGAAAAATAATTAGAAAAAAATGACACAATTTAAATTGTGTCATTTTAATTATAATAAAATATTATATTTCTTATTCGTGTGCTGTTACACCAGTTAATTTAACAGCAACTGCAACATCTTTTGATTGCCCAAGTGTAACTTTAATATTAACTGTATTATCTCCTACAGTTAAATCTGTATCTTCTTTATCAAAAGTAAATGTTGCTTCACTAGCTTTATCTTCATCAGTAACTTTTTTAATTGCTGCTGTAATAATATCTTTAGCATCACTTTGTTTTTGTGAATCATTTAATGATTTACCATCAACACCTTTTTCTAAAGCTGCTTTAATATCAGTTGTAACTTCAACATCTGTCTTTTTATGTGCTAATGTAAATGTAATAGTTATTGAATCACCATTATAAATTTTACCATCAGGAGTAACTACTGCACTAGTAATTGGATCTCCCTCTTTTTCAGGATTATTAACTTTAACTGTAATACCATTTAAATCAATGTTTTTATTTTCTGGAACTGCTTTAATAGCTTCTTTAAGTTCTTTCTCAGTTGGTTTAGTAATATCAACAACTGAAATTGGACCTAATTCTTTCTTTTTTAATAATGTATCTAAATTAACTACAGTTTGATCACCACAAGCTACAACTGAAGTAGTAGCTACTGTTGTTAGGGCTAATGCACCCATAAGTCTTAATAAATTTTTCATTTGCATATCTTAGTACCTCCGAAATAGTTATTTACTTATTTTTTGAATTTTAACATACAAGAAAATGAATGTAAAGATTTTTTCCCTTGTACTTATTAATTAACATATAAATTTATATATTCAAATCTTATTTTTTTACTAGTCTTTAATTTTCATTAAATAAGGTTTTTTTAAAAAATGTTATATAATAATAAGTATCATTTAAGGCATGTTTTTATAGCATACTTATGGTAATTGGTGAAGAAAGGGTTGAAAATTTTATGCAAAAAAGTCAGATAGCACGAGCTGTACAAAAAAAATTAGAATTATCAGAAAAAGAATACAAAGAAGTGTTAGAATTTATCTTAGATAAAATTGCTACTGCTTTAATTAAAGGAGAAAAAGTAACACTACGTAACTTTGGAAATTTTACTATTAAATACCGCAAAGCTCGACCGGGAGTAAATCCACAAAATTCAGAACCGATGGCTATTCCTAGAAAGCGAGTAGTTAAATTTAATTCTTGTAAAGCATTAAAAAAGAGAGTTAATGAAGGTAAATAAATATTTTATTTTAGGAATGACTTCAATCAAATATAGATTGTATATTCATTCCTTTTAATTTGTAAAATTAACAACCTTTTTTAATCTTAAATAATTAAAAAAAATACTCTGTTTTAAATGAGTATTTTTTATTTTATTCATATATTAATATTAAGATATATTTTTATTAAGTACTTTTTTTTCTGATAAATTAGATATTTGCGTTTTTTTATCTTTAGTTGTATGAATAAATGGTTTAGATTTTCAAAATGTATAAATTAATAATGGTAATAATATAAAAGCAGCAAATAAATCAATAAAGCCAAGAAATAAATAAAAATAAAAACCATTATGAGAAACATGTGCAACATAATATCCTAAACCTAAACAAATAATTGGCATTATAATTGTTCGTTGTAAACTAGCAAATAATGACAATTTACCACGATTAATTGATTGATAGAAAATAACAGCAACATAATGTAGTGTAGCTAATGGATAAAAAGCAAACTGCATAATAATATAAACTTTAAAGAATCTTGCCATTTCTAAATCTACGCCAAAGAAATGCATCATATATTGCCCCGCTATTACTACTAATAATACTGAAGCAATTAGCAACAATAAAAGTAATAAAGTTAAACGTCACATCAATTGTCAAACACGACTAAAGTCCTTTGAACCATAAACATAGCCAATTAATGCTCTTGCTCCCTGCGTAATTCCAATAATAGGTGCATTAATTAAAATTAACCAAGGCATAATACCACCATATAATTGAACAAAAACCGGAATACCAGTAATTACTCCACCATGATAGTCTGGAGGTGGCAATGTATTTAAAATTTTAGTAGTAACCATTGCCAAAATACTTTGGGCAATATTTTGTAATAAAGAAGTTGCACCAATTAATAAAATGCCCGTTACTATTACTCATTTAAGTTTTAAGTGTGCTACTTTAAATCTTAAATTATCGGCACTATATCAAATAATACCTATTGAAAATAAATTAATGCTTGCTCAAGCAATAATAGTTGCATATGCAGTGCCTTCCATTCCTAATTTACCAGGAATAACAAAAATAAAATCTAAAGATATATTTACTAAACAAGCTGCAACATTAATTAAAATTGTTCATAACATCATTCCTTCACTACGTAACAATGAAACTAAAAAATAAGCAAAAAAAAGTAATGGTGTAGCAAGAATTAAAATTTGTGAAAATCTAACTGCTTCTTTAATTATTATTTCCCTAATTACTGGATTACTTCCAGCATTACTTCCAGCTTGAAATTCAATAATACCCTGACAACTAAAATACATAATGATCATAAGAACAATAGAAACTAAAAAAGATAATAGAAACCCATTTCCTAAATATTCTGACATTTGTTCTCGTTTATTTTGACCATATGCAATTGAAAACTTAATACCTGTTCCAGTAGCAACCATTAAAGCAAAGGAAACCATCATTGAAGAAGGAACAGCAGCATAAGTAGTAGCAATATTAATAATTTTTAATGCTTGTTCAGAAGTTATCATTATTCCTGAATTTTGATAATTATTATAACTATCAATAATACTTTGTCCACCTCATTGTGTAGCAATTCATTTATCAAAAATTTGATAAGTAGAAAAAATAATTACAGCAATTAAAGGTGGTGTGACCATAATAAAGATTGCTTTTCATGGATTTGCCGTGCTAAAAATAGCTTGTCTTTTCAACTTGTTTATTGAATTTCTTTCTGTTCGTTTATTGAAAGTAACTTTAGCAAGATTTTCTTTTTCCATAATATTATCCTTTCTAACAAAATTAATCTAATTAATATTATATTTTATAAAAGCTCATAACTAAAATATCTATTGCTGTCACAAATAAAAAACATGTTTAGTATTTTAAAAAATGTTAGAAGAAAAAAATTAAAATATAAATTTTTATAAAAAATATAATTACATTATAACCTAATAATAAATAAATATTTAAAAATAATCTCTTTAATTTATTTTTATTTAAAAACTATCATTACTTTCAATTGAAAAAACAATTGGTATTTTATTAGTTTTTCACTTAGTTCCTGTATGAAAATCAGGAGTAATAATAACATAAACCATACCAACTTGTTGATAATAGTTATTAATTACATGTTTAGCAAATTTATCACTAAAATATTGAATTGTGAAATTACCAGTTAAAGGATCACTCTTTAATTGATTAGAAGTATTAATAACATTCTTATTAATTTGTTGATATGTTAAATTAGGATTAACAATAATTGGATCCATTCCTGATAAATCATTAATTGTATTTAAATCAGAACGCTTATCTGTTAAAGTTACTTTCAAAATGGCTGTTGTTCCTGTTCAATAAGGATCATTAACATCTGCTGTAATTTTAACTCAAATATCACCAGCAACCTGTTCTTCATCATCTGCTGCTACTTTTCCTTCTTCATCACTAAAATAATTAACAGTAAAACCAACTGCTAACTTATTTTTTCAAATAAAGATGGTTGATTATAAAATGAGGAAAATCGTTAATAATTAAAAGATAATAATTATTTTACTGACTTCTCCCCACATGTACTTGTGGAGGGAATAATGAAACTGAATGAATTCAACAATGCTTTTCAAACTGAACAGCAATGTCTTGCATATATAGCAAATTTGAAAGAAAACAAATGTATTAGGTGTTTTAATTTTAATTTGAATACTTCTGATTTAAAAAGAATGAGATGTTTAAAATGTAATCAAACATTTAGCATTCTCACAGGCACCATATTTTCAAGGTCACAAACATCTTTAACATCTTGGTTTTATCTTATCTTTAGATGAATAAACACCAAACATGGAATTCCATCAACAGATATTGCAAAAGAATTGGGAGTGACTTTGAAAACTGCTTGAAGAATGACTCATAAAATCAGAACACGTATTGCAAAACAAAAACCTCAATTTATTGTTGAAGGTACAGTGCAAATTGATGAAATGTATCTTTCACATATGGGTTTTAAAAAAAAAGGAAGATCCTTGGTGAATAAAACCTTGATTGTTGGCATTTATCAAAAAACAACCAATAATTTAATTGTGAAAGTATTGAAAAACGCAAAGAGTAAAAATCTTTTGCAGTTTGCAAAAAACCACATTTCTTCAAAATGTCTTGTATATACTGATTCTTGAAAAGGATATTGCGATTTTAAATCAGTTTTCACTAAGCATGAAACAGTTAACCATCAAGATGGCTATGTTTCAAAAATTGGTGTAAATACCAACCAAATTGAATCAGTTTGAAAACATATAAGAAGAACATTTAAAACACATATCAAAGTTGCAAAACATCATGTTCATTTATATGCTAAAGAAGCTGCATATAAATTCAACAAGATACCTAGTTTTGAAACTGTAATTCTATGTTTGATTTAAAAATGTGGAGAGAAGTCCGTAGATAGGCTTTTCTCAGCATTTATGTGATAAAATTAAAATAGTACATAAAGGGAGAAAAGCCTTATTTTATTATAAGAGAAAAAGATTAATTATAATAATTTAATGAATAATTGCTTTCTTTTTTTCTATAGCAAATACTTTAAATTTAAATAGTTTTACATACTGTCTTGATAAAAAAGCACAAAAGAAAATTAAAATTAACATCTTAACAAATGAGTAAATTATAGTAACAAAAAAATTATTATTTACAAATTCCACTGCTCTTCTAGCAACATTTAATCCAAATATTAAGCGCAATAATAAACCTGTCATAAATTCAACACTAATTACTTTATTAAAAGCAATATGGAAAAATAAAATAAAAGTAGTACCATGAAATAAAAAGGCTAAAATTTTATTATAATTAATATTTAACATAATAAAAGGAATAAATAAAAATAAAGCTTGCAAAATTTCCATAATATCTCAATAAATTAAAGGAAAATAAAATATCATTCGACAACTAATAATAACAATAAATAAAGAAAAACTAAGTAATGAATAAACCACATTATCTTTTATCTTTTCTCAATTTATTCATCACTGAAAATTAAGACCAACTAAAAAAGCTAATAACCCAGGTATCAGTTGTAAAAATCCACCCTCACGAAATGATACATAAAATAAATCTCAATTAAAGTTATCATATCAATATAACTTACTAGTAAGTTGCAAGTTAATACTAAATATTAAAACTATTATTAAAAAAATACTAGTAATAACTAAAGTTATTATTTTAACAATATTTCAACTTTTATTACTTAAAGAAAAATGGTTAGTAACAACTTTTACTAATGCGCTACCACCAATAATAATTCATATCATTCATTTACCATAATCAAAAAATAATAATTTAAATCATAATCCTATCATATAACCTGTTGTTACATATCCTTCTTTAAAAGCAAAAAAATCTAAATACATAAAACTTGTAATTAAAGATAAAATCATAATAGCTAGTATTAATTTACTATACTCTTTTCAACTAAAATTATTATTGGCACTTAAAAAACCAAATGATATCAA
The DNA here is from genome assembly GCF_964020205.1 of Spiroplasma endosymbiont of Apeira syringaria. Classification (NCBI taxonomy): domain Bacteria; kingdom Bacillati; phylum Mycoplasmatota; class Mollicutes; order Entomoplasmatales; family Spiroplasmataceae; genus Spiroplasma; species Spiroplasma endosymbiont of Apeira syringaria. Next base: position 59,454 of record NZ_OZ026543.1, on the reverse strand, counting down.
TATAACAAATAACATTGGTGAGCAAAAATAAGCATTAAAAGCATGTAAACTACCACCAATATTTAAAGTAACATTTTGTACATTATTTCAAACAATAAAAATAGTAGCAAGCACAATAAGTAATCTAATGCCATTATCTCGAAAGTTAATTTGTTTAAAATTGATAATATCCATTACTTAAACTCCTCACTATGATCATACATATTTGTCATATCAAAAAAAGGTGTTAAAATTGGCTGACCATCTCAAATTATTGGTCGTGAATTAATATCTAATAATCAAGCAATAGTAGCTGGAATATCATAAATTTTAATTTTATCTGGAATAATTCCGTATTTTGGAATACAATTTCCTGCAAAAAGCAAAGGAATTTTTTGTTCAGCATCAGAAGAATGACCATGATATTGTGAAACACCTCTATGATCAGAACTAATAATTAATAAGGTATCTTCTCACATTTCTAAATCTTTTAAATTTTCAATAATACCTCCAATATATTTATCAGTCTGACTAATTGCTTGATAATATTCTTCACTATTTCATTCACGTGAATGACCTGCTAAATCAGGATTAACATAATAAAAAAATGAAAATAAAGGTTTATTAATTAATACATTTTTCGTATTTTCAAAAGTTTGTTTATCATTTTCTGTTGCATAATAATTACCATTATTACTAATTAAAGTTTTTATATTTTCTTGCCCTTTGGGCTGAAAATTAGCAATCATTTCACCTTCACTAGCATAACCAAATAAATTTTTTGAAGGACCATACTTATCAATAATAGAACTAAAAATACTTACTTGATCAGCTTTTACTTCAGCATGAACAGTATGATGAATATTCCACAAATCTTGATCAACAACACCATGCTTAATAGGATCTGTAGCAAACATAACACTTGCTCAATTTGCAGCAGAAGAAGTTGGTAAAACATCACGTGCTTACAATGTATATGAACCATGATGCATTAAATAGTTCATATTTGGACTATAAGCACTTTTTAATGCATAACTGGCCATACCGTCAATACCCACCATAACTACATGTTTAGGTTTTTTTGCTTTAGGAACCAATTGATTAGTTGGTTCATTTGTTAAATAATCGTTACTATGTGGTACATAATTTAAAATTGGATCGCGATAACTATCGTAACTAATAGTTATCATAATCCAAACTACTACTCACACAATATTTATTAGTAAAAAAACAATTATTTTTTTAGAATTAAACATCATAATACACCCTTTTTAATGAAATAATGATTATTAAATTTTACTATAAATAAATTTATGAAGTAATTATATATTAAATTCTTGACTTTCATCATCCTCTAACTAATAAACTAACTCCAAGAACAAAACATATTGGTACAATAATGATTAAAAAAATAATTGCAAAATAAACTTGTTCAAAAGGATGAGAAACATAAGTATTTTTAGCCGCTTCTATATCTAGTTGATCTCAATTATAAAACAAATTAATAATACCATAGTGTTTTAAACTTCAAAAACCGTTACCAAGAAAATTATTATAGTGATCATTAAAAATAGCTGTTCCAAATAGTATTAAACTAATTATTAGAAAAAGCAAAGTTAAAATACATAAGAATAATCCTAGTTTTTGCTTTCAATCCCAAGATGTAAATTTTTTATATTCTACATTTTTATCCATATTTAACACTTACTAAACACTAAGAATATAATCAACGTTTAAAATAACCAAATATTAAAGATAAAACACTAACACCAAAAAAGATAGCAGTTAAAATTACTGTAAATACAATTCCGACAACTACTTGCGCAAGAGGATAAGTTAAAAGTTTATCACTAGTAGCATCTGTTCACATTTGATCATAGCCAGCTTTGCTTAGAAAACTATCAAGTCCTCATACAGAAATAGCATGAAAGCCATTTCCGGCATATTGTGAACTTCCTCCACTTGGGGCTTTAAAATTGGCTGTTGCAATTAAAATTAGTCCTAATGCTAAACAGAGCAAACTAATTACCAGTGAGGCAAAGCCAATTTTTATTCCTCAATTTTGTTTCTTAAAAAGATTTATAAGATTTTTCATTAAGGTTTCTCCTTTACTACCTAATTATTTTATTGTTTTACCAAAATAATGTATTAATTGGTATTATCACAATAAATAAATTATAGCGTAAAATTTTTTTAAATATTAAAAAAATTATGAATAAAAACATAAAAAAATCATTAGTACTTTTACTAATGATTTTTTCTATATTATTATATTATTCTTCAATTAATACTTTAATACCAGGGCCCATTGCTGTAGTAATACTTATATTTTTAATATAAGCACCCTTAACTGCTGCTGGTTTAACTTTTCTTAAAGTGTTAAGAATTGCTAAATAATTATCTTTTAACCATTCTTGTGCAAATGATACTTTACCAAGAATAACATGAATATTACCTTGTTTATCAACACGATATTCAACTTTACCTTTACGAATATCAGCTATTGCTTTTTGAACATCCATTGTTACTGTTCCTAGTTTTGCTGTAGGCATTAACCCTTTTGGTCCTAATACTCTACCAATTTTTCCTAATTCACCCATCATTTCGGGTGTTGCAATAATAACATCAAAATCAAATCAACCTTTTTGAATTTTTTCAATCATTTCCTTACCACCAACAAAATCAGTTTGACTTTCCATTGCCTCTTTTTGTTTAGTAGTAGTTATTACTAAAACACGTTGTGTTTTTCCGGTCCCTGCTGGTAAAACAATAGAACCACGTAACATTTGATCAGCATGTCTTGGATCAACATTTAAACGAAATGCTGCTTCAACTGTTGCATCAAATTTTAATGATGAAGTTTGTTTAGCTAATTCTAAAGCACGATCAATTGGATAAACTTTAGTGTTATCAACTAATTTTGCAACTGCAAGATATCTTTTACTTCTATTCATATTAAACACCTTGCTTTCCATCTTCAATAGTAATACCCATATTCTTGGCTGTTCCTGCAACAATTTTAATTGCATCTTCTAAAGAATAAGCATTTAAATCAGGTAATTTAATTTGAGCAATTTCTGTGATTTGAGCAATAGTAAGTGTTCCTACTTTTGTTAATTTAGCATTTGATGAACCTTTTGCAAGTTTCAATGCTCTTTTTAAAAGAAATGTTGTTGGTGAAGTTTTTATTTTAAAGTCAAAAGTTTTATCTTTATATGCTGTAATAAAAACTGGAATTGGAACTGGATTAACATCATCTTTTTGATCTTTGGTTTTATCGTTAAATTCTCTACAAAAACGTGGCATATCAATACCGAATGATGCTAAACTAGCACCTGGTTTGGCACTACCAGCTGGTAATTGAATAATACCTTCACGATTAATATTTTTTTTATCTGCCATGAGCAACTCCTCCTAAATGGATTCTCACTGTGGTCCAAACGAATAAATCTTCCACAAGTTTAAAAATAATTAAAGTCTATTTATATATATAAATAGTACTTTACAAATAATAACATCATTATAATTAGTAGTCAAATATATTTTAATTTTATTTTACATAAAAATTAAATAATTTAAACTAAACTTTAATTTTTTTACAACTATCATATTCTACTTTAATTTCGGTTTGACGACCAAACATATCAACAGAAACTGTTGCAACACCCTTATCTTCATCTAATTTAATAACTTGTCCTTCTCGGCCTTGTAAAGCACCAGAAGTAATATGAACAAAATCATTTAACTCAAAATCACGAATATTTTTTTTTGTCTCTTTAACTTTAGGTTGTGATGAATTTTTAGAATTACGATATAACATTTCATTAACTTCTTTAGTAGAAAGTGGAGTCGGTGGTACACCTTTACCACTAGAACCAATAAAACCATTAATCCCTGTTGTATTACGAATATCATATCAAGTATCTTCGGTTAAAATCATATGAACAAAAATATAACCAGGAAAAATATTTTTTTCAGTTATTTTTTTATCTTTATCTGGTATTGCTTCTTTAACAACCCTAACTTGAAAAATATTATCTTTTAAATTTAATTTTTTTTCAATTTTATTTTTCAAATCAGCAGCAACTTTATCTTCATGACCTTTGTTACAATTAACAATATATCATTGTGCTTGCTCAATTCGATGTTTATGTGTTTCTTCTAATGATGTAGTTTTCACTAAAGGGGTTTCTTTTTTTATTCTTTCGCTCATTTTTTGGCATCTCCATTTTTTACATTATTTTTAATAAAGGTAATACAAATAGTAATAACTGCTCAATTCCATAAAAGAATAGTGCTAAGACAGCAATAAATAATACTGTTGTAATAAATTTATTATTTAATTGTTTTCTTGGTGTTCAACGAGTTCTTCTAATTTCTCTTGATAAGTATAAGAAAAAATATTTATGATAAGTTCTCGCTTCTTTTTTATAATAAAAACGTTCTTCAGGCGTACGATTTTTACGTTCTTTTTCTCAAATTTCGCTAATATTAACCTTTTTATTTTTATCGGCTGTTCGTGGATCAAAACTTGGTTTTCCTTCAGAAGTTCTTTTTGTTCTTAAAGGTTTAATTTTACGTAAAATATTAAATTTACTTTTTAAAAGAGCAAATTTTTCAGGATTAATTTTTGGTTTTTCTTTTGATTTGTCTTCTGCACTCATGAAAATTTCTCCTAACGTGATTCCTTATGTAAAGTATGTTTTTGACAATGTTCACAATATTTTTTTAGTTCCATACGCTCTTTATATTTAATCTTATTTTTGTATGTATGATAATTACGATTTAAACACACAGTACAAATTAAAATTATTTTTTCGTTCATTAAATTCACCTAGAAAATTTAACCATTTTTAATTATATTATTATTTAAAATAAGTGTCAATTTTAAAATATTTTTATTTTAAAAACAAAGTTAAATTTTTAATCTTTCTTTAAAATTCATCATTTCTAAAATAATTGTACAAGAAAAAATAAAATAATAAATAAAAAATAATTTTAATTAACTATTAATACTTCCTAAAAGTGGTTGTCTTTCATTAGGTTCTATGATAACTTCTGACATATCATTATTTGCATTTGTAACAAATTCCGGCTCAAACTCATAATCAGGAATTTTTAACTTTATTCTTTCCTGTTGACTATTATCTTCAATCTCTGTTACTAATTCTACCTTTTTATTTTCGGGAGTATAATTATCTATTCATTCTTTAAACATTGTTAATGTTGGTCTTCAATCTTTTATTTTTCCGAGTTTAACAAAACTAGGAATTGTTTTATCTGAATGTCTCATTTCAAACTTATCTCAATTATTTTTTTCTAAATACTCATATATTTCCTTTAAATCTTTATTACTCAAAATACCTTTATATAAAGAAAAACTTTTTGTAATGTGTTCTTTTCTTTCATTAATAATTTTAATAATAATTTCCTCTTTACTATTTGAAGTATTAGATTTACTCATTGTAGAAAAATATGTATGACTAACATCCATCATTGCTGAAATTGACATTAAATTTCCTCCCACAATATTACCATTTGTAAAATTAATGCCTGCAGTTGCAAAAGTAGTAAGTGATTTTAAGTATTCAATAGTTTTTGTTACTTTTTGAATTTTATATAAATCAAAACCTGATATTCCACTAAGCACTTTAACTAATCCATTTGTACCAGTAAATAATTTATTTAATGCAATAGAAATCATTTCTGGAGTTAATTCATTACTTACAGCATCTTCTGTTAATTGTTCAGCAATTTCAGAATAAAGTCTTTCATTATTTGGTGGTAAAGTAGGAAAAGTGGGTAAATTTGGCTCGGTAGTTGTACTACCACCAGTTTCATTTAAATTATACGCTTGTCAAATAACTCAACCACCAAATGCAGCATATAATATATCAGCTACTCCACTTTTAATTAATTGGTAACGTTTTTCAATATTACTATCCCTAGTAACAGACTTAAGTCCTGCTATTGTTAGTAGAACTCCTGTTGTCGTATTACTTCAATTTTGTGCACTTAATGCTCCTGCTCTAACTGGACCATGAAGATTATTCAACACTTTTTGTACTTCTTTTCATGTTTCTTCTTTATTTATTTTCATTTTATTTATTCCTTTCATAGTTAAAGTAGTTTTAAATTAAATTTTTAATTTTATTGATAAGATGATACATAATTATTCATTAATAATATTACTAATCGTTCACTTACTAATATTTATTGAGAAAGATGGCCCAATATCAAAAGCACGAGATATAGAACTACTTCTAAGTTGTTGATATATAGTGTTTTCATCATGTCACATAAATATATAAATAACTAATCCTTGTGATTTATGACCTGCAGGTGGCTGATTTACTACTCGTCAAACTGGTAATTGATTATCTTTGTCTTGAATTTTTTTGGTATTAAAGTTTAGTTCATTACTTTTAATTGTTGTTGTATTATCCATAACACTATAAGTTATACTGTCTGTCGAATTAGCAAAAATTGTTGGATATAAAAACATAAAATGATTTCATGAATCAGCATAATCACTTCATTTTAAAAGCGTAGTTATTTCTGAATTATAATCTATTAGTTTTCCTCCATCTTTTGGAAAACTATGACTTAATGTTAAATTATTATTAGTATCCAAATTTTTGCTATTATATTGTAAATATCCAAGGCTAATAATGTTACCAGTACTATCAACTAAATATCTAATACTTATCTTTTTACTATTATTTTCAATTGAAAAATTATTAATAACAGATTCTAAATTTGGACTATCAATCATATTATTGAAAATATTTTCAGAAATTTTTTCTGCAGTGCTCTCATTATTTTTTAAACTACTTTTAGTAATAAATTGTTTAACAAAGTCAAGACAAATTCCCCTACTATTTTTTGAATGAGATTGAGCAATATAATATAATCCCAATGTTTCACTTAAATTATCATAGTTCTTAATTGCATCAATAATACCTTTTGTTCCAGTTAATGATATATGAGTATTAGCACCACCAAATTGAATAAAAGTAAAATTACTTTTAGACTTTTTATTTGAAATATAAGCTGTTGTTGATATTTTGCTCAAGTTTTGTTTTTGAAAAATTTGCAAATCATTATTACTTGTTAATTGTTCTTCTTTATAATTAATAGCAGCAATTTCTTTATCAAACTCATTAATAACATCTTTATTTATCTTTTCAGGGTTATAAGTTAATTTAAAATTCTCAATATAAATATCTTTTACATAAGGTTCTAAACTTGGATTATCAATAATGCTTTTAACATCAAAAAGATGATATATTCCATTTTCATCCTGACTATTTAAAATAGTACTATTACTTAAATTACCATACGTAGTATTAGTAACAACTTCATTAGTTTCAGTTTTATTTTTATTTTCTTGTTTTAATTTATTAATACTTGTTAAATTATTAGTAATACTAGTGTTAGCAACAATATTAGTGGTTGCTAATGTTAAAATAAGTCCCAACCATAAATGTTTATTTTTTAACATTTTATTTTGCACCTCAGAATTTTATTTTTTAGTAAATCTATTATAAATTTCATTTAATTTTTTTTCATAAATGTTATGAAGTTTTGGTTGATAATATTTCGTATCTTTTAACTTTGTTGGCAAATACTGTTGTTGTACATAATCGTTAGCATAATCATGTGGAAATTTATATAATTTACCTTTACCTACTGATTTTTTTAATGTTTTAGATCAATTATGCTTCAAATAATCAGGAATTGGATATATTTTTCCTTGTAAAACATCACTATATGCTTTTTGTACTGCCAAATTAGCACTATTTGATTTCTCACTAAGTTCCATTTCAATAACTACTAAACCAAGCGGAATTATACCTTCAGGCATACCAATTTGACAAAAAGTATCAATAGCAGTTTTTACCCTAATTGCTAAAGCGGGATTAGCAAGTCCAATATCTTCGTAAACAATAATCAACATTCTTCTTAATAAAACTTCATAATCACCAGTTGCTAATAACCTTGCTAAATAATGCAAAGCAGCATTAACATCACTGCCTCTAATTGATTTTTGTAATGCTGACTTTAAATCATGATGTTCATTTCCCTCTTTAGCATTTCAATTACTTGCTTTAGGCATAATAGCATTAATAATATCAATAGTTATGATTTCATTAGGATATAATTTTATTAATATTTCTAAAATATTAATTGCTATTCGTAAATCACCGGTTGCTAAATTACAGATTTTTTCTAAAATTTCATCACTAATATTAAAATTAAAAAATGAATTATTAGTAATTATTTTTTTTTAAGCCTAATAACATTTCTTCATTACTAATTGGCTTTAATTCTAATAATAGACATCTACTTCGTAAAGCTGGATTAATTACAAAATAAGGATTTTCAGTAGTGCAAGCCATTAAAATAAAATTGCCATGTTCTAAATATTGTAATAATAAATCTTGACGATCACGATTCATGCGTTGTATTTCTTCAATTATAATTATATAAGGTTTAGTATTTTGTGCTATTTTAATTAATTTTTCTAAATTTTCTTTTTTATCAATGGCAGCATTAAATACTCCAAATTCACATTTTAAATCATTAGCTAGTGCTTGAGCAATAGTGGTTTTGCCTGTTCCTGGATTACCATAAAATATTAATGATGTTAAAAACTTCTCATTTAATATTCGATTAATAATTCCATTTTTATCATTTATCAAATGACTTTGACCAATTATATCATTAACGGTAGTTGGTCTTAATATTGTTGCCAGAGGCTTATCCATACTGATCACCTTTGTTTTTAATTTAACGTCGTGAAGTTATTTTGACAATAGAACTAAAATTAATAAAGGTTAAATTATTATTTTTAATATTAACGTCCAAGGATTGAAGCATTTTATATTCTTTATCATCATCATATTTAATAATGATACCAATGTTTTTTAAATGCTGATATTTATCATTTTGTTCAGAAACACTAACAAGTTCAATATTATTTATCTTTTTTATGATATCAAAATTAATTGTCTTTTGAAAATGAATTTGATAGTTATCGCCATCAATATTAATTCCTATATTCATTTCTAAATTAATGTCATTAGTAGGAGAAAAATTATTCATATCATTAATATCTTCTTGAAATAATAGTGAAATAAGTGAAATAGAATTATCTTTAAAAGTAATTGGATATATTACACCACTAGGAAGAACATTTGGATATAATTCAATAGAATTTAAATCTTTAACATTAAAATTGTTATTTTTAAAAATTTTTTCATTTGGTTCTTTATTTTGACATTGAATATTTATTGAAAACTCGATAGTATCTTGCAATTGATTTTTACCAACAATTGTTACTATTATAGATTTTGGTTTTTGATAATTTCCAGTAATCGCATTACTAGTAATACTATAATCTTGATCATTAAAATCTTGATGTCATTTTTGCTTACCAAACTCATTTATTTTTTTACTAACAAGGAAAGCAATATGATTATCAATATCCACTTTGCTAACATTAGTATCATCAATAACATCTATTTGTTCAGTATTTATGCTTTCATCATTTTCCAATGATGACTTAATAGCAAATAAAGATTTTACGGTATTATTGGCTGTTAGATTAATTATCAATTGGATAGTATCTTGCAATTGATTTTTACCAACAATTGTTACTATTATAGATTTTGGTTTTTGATAATTTCCAGTAATCGCATTACTAGTAATAATATAATCTTGATCATTAAAATCTTGATGTCATTTTTGCTTACCAAACTCATTTATTTTTTTACTAACAAGGAAAGCAATATGATTATCAATATCCACTTTGCTAACATTAGTATCATCAATAACATCTATTTGTTCAGTATTTATGCTTTCATCATTTTCCAATGATGACTTAATAGCAAATAAAGATTTTACGGTATTATTGGCTGTTAGATTAATTATCAATTGGATAGTATCTTGCAATTGATTTTTACCAACAATTGTTACTATTATAGATTTTGGTTTTTGATAATTTCCAGTAATCGCATTACTAGTAATAATATAATCTTGATCATTAAAATCTTGATGTCATTTTTGCTTACCAAACTCATTTATTTTTTTACTAACAAGGAAAGCAATATGATTATCAATATCCACTTTGCTAACATTAGTATTATCTTCAATAGTTATTAATTGATTAATTACACTTTCATCATTTTCCAATACTGTTTTAATAACAGATAATGATTTTTTTGTTCAACTACCTTGAACATTAAAATTAATATTTAATTGACCTTTAATAATTTCACTACTATTTTTAGCACAAATAACAACTGTTATTTTCTTTTTTACCATATAATTATCAAAATTTTTTATTGAATCATAATTAATAACAAAATCACTTTTTGTTACTTTATCTGATAATGATTTTTCTTTATTAATTTCTTCTAAAAATTTCTCTTCAATAATTTTATTAACTTGAGATTCTATTTCATTTTTAGTTCCTTTTGTAGCATCTGACATTACTACTGTTTGTGATGGAATTGTAATTCTATTGTCTAAATCAAAAATATTAAATTTTTCCGGAATAACATCATTTTCAACACTAAAATTGAAATTTAAGTCACAAGGAAACAAACCATAATTACTACCAAATTGATTAACACTCATTTCAATTTTAAACTGTTTTATTTTTTCTTTATAAGATGGTATTTTTATTGAAAAATTATTTTTAAGTGCATTTTCATCATTAATTTTAATATTAATAGCTGGATTTACTGGTAAATGTACAAAAAAATTATTAGGAATATCTATTTTATTTATTTGTAACACATTATCAATCTTTTTTAATAAATCACTAAGATAAAAATTTTTTAGTTTTTTATCAGTAGATATTAAACTAATATTGTTTAATTTATCCTTGTAATCTATCAAATTATATTTTTTATTTGTTGGACAATTATTCTTATAATAATCTTCTCAAGTTTTATCTTGATTAGGATTTCAGTTTTTGGAATTATTAGTATTTATGGCACTATTTCATTGATTATTTGCAATTATTAAAATCATAGTAGTAATAATTAAAACAACCACAACAAATAACAAAGAAAAAATTTTAAACCAATGTTTTTTTTCTTGCTTAACATTAGGTTTTTGCTTATAATTTGATTTTTCATTTTGATTAATGCCAATTTTATACATTATTTCCTCCACCAAAAATCGATAATAAAACACAAAAAAAATTTATAATGATTAAAAAATCACTACAAAGCAACAGCTAAATTATATAAATAATAAATATAACAATAAAACTTATAAATTAATTTTTAAAATTAAAAAAATAAAATTAAAATATAAATTTTATTGTTGTCTTAATTCTATCATAGTAATTTTTATTAAATATATTTTTTGTAACTATTTTTTAATTTTAACTTTACTCGTGTTCCAGCATTATCAACTTGCTTATAGATTAAATTTAATTTTTTCATAATTTGATGAACATTATATCCTCTTCGCTTTAATTTTAAAACTTCATTTTCATTAGTAGTAAAATTTGTAATACTAATAACTTCTTCCAAAAATGAAGTATATTCATAATCATTTTTTTGATATAAATAATCATTATATTTTAAGGCACAATTAATAATTTTATGATTATTATTTAAAAAACTTTTAACATAAGTAAATACTCCTCATTTTACTTCATAATATAAAAAATTTTGAAATGACTTGTTTTTTCTTTCTTGAAATTTAAAAATTGCCTTTAAAAAAATAAAATAAAAAGTTGATTTTAAATCATTTGTTTCCAAAGGAATAGCAAAAAACTTTTTAATAATATTTCGTAAAAAAAATCATTTTTCAATTCATATTTTTTATATAAAAAATTAAAAGCAAATTCATTGTTTTCAATACAATACAAATAAATCAATTCATTATCATTCATAATTAAATCCTCCTAAATATTTCAAATAACAAACTAATTATGAATTACTAATCAACTAATTATTTAAAGTTATGATGTATTAGTATTTAATTTTGAAATTCTTAATATTACATATTTGATCCATAATCACGTTTAATAGTTGTTTGACTCACTATTGATGATGAATCTAACAAATTTATCTTATCTTTAAAGATTTCTACTTCTGTTTGTGGTATGTAGTACTTAAATATTTCTCTTCTAGTTTCATTAGCCACTTTGTCAATTTCCTGTTCTTGATTTTGATTTCAATTTGATGATAAACTAAAAAAATCTTTTAAAAACATTTTATTTTCAATAGTTAACTGATCATAATTTTTAATTGTCAAAGCAATTTCTTTTTGTAATAGTAAACAAGCGTGATTTCATGCTGAATTTCTCCTGAGTTATCTTTATAATCAACATCAATTGGTCATTTATTAATTAAATAAGTTACTAATTTTTATCAATCATTTATTACCGCTATATGTAGTAATGAATAATTTAGTTCATCAAATACTAAACTATTAATAACTTCTTTTTGTCAAAAAATTTCAATATTTGAATTATTTTTTTCATTTAATTTTTTAATTTCATTTTGCAAATATTCTAATGACTCTATTACTGATTCTTCTTTTTCTAATCAATTATCATCATCTCCCTTTATAATATAGATTATTTTTTCATAACAATTTCCTTTAAAAATCATTATTTCATTTTTAAATTTTAGAAATTCTTTAAATGTTTTTATTATTAAATTTTTATTTTTAATAGAGCAAGTTAAAGCAGTAAAACCACCTTGATTTTTATGATAAACATGAGCTTTGTATAATAATAAAATATTAAAAATTTCAATTCTTCCATTTTCAGCAGCAAACATTAAAGGCGTATTACCATCACAATCTTTATAACTAATATCAGCACCGTTATCTATTAAATGCTTAACTATCTCAAAATTACCCCTTCTAGTAGCTAACATTAAAGGTCTATTGCCATTTTTTTGACTTTCATAATTAACATCAGCACCATTTTCCAGTAAAACTTTAACTACCTCCAAAAAACCACTTTCAGCAGCTAACATTAAAGACGTATTACCATCTTGATCTTCATAATTAACATCAGCACCATTTTCCAATAAAACTTTAAGTGCTTCCAAATCACCAACTTCAACTGTTTCAATTAACAGTTCATTTACTAGTTGCATACTATTAACATTTTCCTTTCAAAAAATAAAAATCACTTATTTTTTAAAAAACTATCATAAAAATAATTATTTTTGTAATTTTTTGACATTACATATTTGATTAATTTAAAGAATAATAAACTACTTATGTTATTATCAACTTTATGTTAATAGTTACTTTAACAAATAAATTTTATAATAATATATAATATTTATAAAACTTAATAATAAGTTTTTTAACTCATTACTTTCATAAAAAGTAAATGAGTTTTTTTATTTTGAAAGGAAAATGTGAAACAGATGTATTTAAATATTTTAAAAAACTTATTTAAACGTAGAAAAAATCATTATCCAAGTAATAACAGTACAGATATTGAAAATAACGAGTTTTTTTTCTTCTACAATGAACAAAAAATATTATCAAAATTAAAAAAATTAAGTGAAGAAAAAGATAAAGAATTAGAAAAATTAACTAATGAAAATAATAACACTCCCAAAATAATATTACTTTCTTCAAATATTTTAGAACTAAGATCAAAAATTTGAGCTTTGGAAGAAATGTTAGAAAAGAAAATAACAACAAAAATAGAACAATTAGAAAAAAGTAAAATAAATAAATATAAAAATTTTTTTATTAAATTTTTTACTTTTTTAATTAAAGATAAAAACAAATGTGTTAATAATAAAATAAATAAGATAAATTCTGACTATACAAATATTAAAAACAATTGTAAAGAATTAGAAAACCATTTAATTGATCAAATAAATATATGCAAAAATTTAAAAGAAAAAAAATGAAAATTTTCAGAACCAAATCTAATAAATAAAGAAAAAACATTTACACCTAAAATATAAAAGTATCTTTTTAAAAAAATATAAGTTCTTAAAATTTACGATAATTTTAACGTTTCAACGTAAATATAGTTTGCAATAATACCACAAGCAACGCTAGCATTAAATGATTCTATTTTTGGACTTATTGGTATTTGAACAATATAATCGGTATGTTTTAATAACTTTTGACTTATCCCTTCACCTTCATTACCAATAATTAATGCTAAGTTGCTACTACAATCAATAGTAAAATAATCAATTGCTTTTGCTGTTTTAGCAGCAGCCAAAATTCAAAATTTATATTTTTCTTGTAAATTATTAATTGCGGAAGTTAAATTATTAACTTGACAAACTGGAATAATACTTAGAGCACCAGCTGCAGCCTTTGCAACTGCACCATTTATTTCAGATTGATTACGATTTAAAACAATTACACCATCAAAGTCATTACCCGCTGCAATTCTTAACATTGAACCAAAATTATGTGGATCAGAAATACGATCTAAAATTAAAATTCTTAAAAATTTAGATGTTGAATCAATATTAATTAATTCATCAAAAGAAAAATATTGATAGTCTTTAACATTAGCAGCAATATTTTGATGTTTAGTAGTACCTAATAAATTATTCATTGCTTGTAAACTAATAATTTCATAAGGAATATTTACACTTTTTAAATCTTTTTTCAATTCTTGGTACTTATCTTGAACTAAAAAAACTTTTTTAATTTTTATTAATGACGATGTTGATAATGCAGCAATAATAGGGTGATAACCATAAATATATTGTAATGCCATAATTTTGCTCCTTTAAATAATATTCAAATCTTTTAATTCTTGACGAATTTTATCAGCTTCTTGGTATTGTTTTTCCTTTTTTAGTTGTTCTCATATTTTAATTTTATTTTTAATTTTTTCAGAATAATTACCAACTTTAAAATCAAATCCTAATATTTTTAAAGCAAAGGTAAAAGTATAAAAAATTTCTTGAAATTCTTCATTAAAATTTTTTTTAATAAGTGCTTCATTTAATTTTTTAATCATATTTTCAATTAAAGTAATAGTATTGGTTGTATCAATATTATTTGATAAATTTTTAATAATTTGTTGATAATAAATTGAATGATGATTATTATTACATATTATATTGTTAATAAATATTTGATATGTTCATTGTTTTAAAACATTTTCATATTTTTTTGTTGACACTAATCCATTTTCAATTGTTTCCTTATTAAAATCAATTGGTTGTTGATGATCACGATTTAATATTAAATATCGCAATACATTTGGATGATATTGCTGACAAAATTCTTTAACCAAAATAAAATTATTTAAAGATTTTGACATTTTTTCATTAGCAATATTAACATGACCATTATGTCATCAAATATTTGACATTTTTTTATTATTAACTGCAACAAATTGAGCTCGTTCATTTTCATGATGAGGAAATTTTAAATCAACACCACCACCATGTAAATCAATAGTTTGACCATTAAATAAAGCCTCAACAAAACAAGCACACTCAGTATGTCAACCAGGTCTTCCTTTTCCTCATGGACTATTTCAACTAATACCTATTGTTGTTGATTTTCACAAAGCAAAATCTAGATTATTTTCTTTAGCAACTAAATTTTTAATTCTAAAATTTGGAATTAAATCTTCAATATTTTTATGTGCCAAACTTCCATAATCTTTTAACTTATTAACTTTAAAATAAACATCACCAGCAGTAACATATGCATAATCTTTAATAATTAATTTATTAATAAATTCAATAATCTTTGAAATATATTCACTTACTTTTGGTAATTTTGTAGGAGAAATAATATTTAATTTTTCTAAGTCTTCATAATATGCTAACGTATATTTTTCAGTAACTTGTTGTTCTGTTATTTTTAAATCCGCAGCTTTCTTAATAATTTTATCATCAATATCAGTAATATTATGAACATAATTTATTTTATAATTTTGATCAATTAACAAACGATGTAAAACATCAAAAACAAGTACACCACGAATATTGCCAACATGAATATAGTTATAAACAGTAGGACCACATAAATACATATTAACTTGCTTTTTATTAGGGGCAAGCGGTTGCAATCTTTGTGAAAAACTATCATAAATTTTAATCATTTAATTAACCCTTCTTAATAAAGTTTAGTTTTCATATACTCTATTATACTGTAAAGAATATCAATCTGTAACAAAATAATTTTCGGACTTCTCCCCACATGTACTTGTGGAGGGAATAATGAAACTGAATTAATTCAACAATGCTTTTCAAACTGAACAGCAATGTCTTGCATATATAGCAAATTTGAAAGAAAACAAATGTATTAGGTGTTTTATTTTTAATTTGAATACTTCTGATTTAAAAAGAATGAGATGTTTAAAATGTAATCAAACATTTAGCATTCTCACAGGCACCATATTTTCAAGGTCACAAACATCTTTAACATCTTGGTTTTATCTTATCTTTAGATGAATAAACACCAAACATGGAATTCCATCAACAGATATTGCAAAAGAATTGGGAGTGACTTTGAAAACTGCTTGAAGAATGACTCATAAAATCAGAACACGTATTGCAAAACAAAAACCTCAATTTATTGTTGAAGGTACAGTGCAAATTGATGAAATGTATCTTTCACATATGGGTTTTAAAAAACAAGGAAGATCCTTGGTGAATAAAACCTTGATTGTTGGCATTTATCAAAAAACAACCAATAATTTAATTGTGAAAGTATTGAAAAACGCAAAGAGTAAAAATCTTTTGCAGTTTGCAAAAAACCACATTTCTTCAAAATGTCTTGTATATACTGATTCTTGAAAAGGATATTGCGATTTTAAATCAGTTTTCACTAAGGATGAAACAGTTAACCATCAAGATGGCTATGTTTCAAAAATTGGTGTAAATACCAACCAAATTGAATCAGTTTGAAAACATATAAGAAGAACATTTAAAACACATATCAAAGTTGCAAAACATCATGTTCATTTATATGCTAAAGAAGCTGCATATAAATTCAACAAGATACCTAGTTTTGAAACTGTAATTCTATGTTTGATTTAAAAATGTGGGGAGAAGTCCGTAGATAGGCTTTTCTCAGCATTTATGTGATAAAATTAAAATAGTACATAAAGGGAGAAAAGCCATAATTTTTTAAATTTAAAACTCTCTTTAACAAAGAGAATCATTAATAATTAAAAAAGTATTAATTATTTGAAATTTCATAATTTTTGATAGATATCATTTTTATGTTTTTATTTTTTTTCAGTTATATATAAATTTCCTTTATTAGCAGAAGTTATTGTTCCTATATAAATAGTATCATTAATATTTGTTAAACTTCAAACTGCACCATTAGTATTCTCTCAATCAAGCATCAATCCAAAACTTTTATCAGCTTTACTTTTATATATTTTTCCTTCACCATTATTATTTGTTATTCATACATAAAGTGTACTATCAACATTTGTTAAACTTGAAAATTCACCATTATTATCTTTTCAACCAGATACTGGCTCAATCTTAGTATTAATATCATTACTATTTATTTTATATAAATTTCCCTTTTTATTAGCAATTGATGTTCCCACATAAAGCACACCATTAATATTTACTAGAGCATGAACTGCACCATTATTATCTTTTCAATTAGAAACTTTTTTAAAAGTATCACCAGTATCGCTTTTATATAATCTTCCATTACCATTGCTAGTTATTGTTCCAACATAAACTGTACCATTAACATTTAATATACTTAAAGCTACACCATTACTAGCAGTTCAACTAGTAAGATCAGTAACTTTATCATAACTATTAATTTTATATAATTTTCCACCTTTAGTATCTTTTGCTCCAACATAAACTTCACCATTATTAGTACTTACTAAAACATGAACTTCACCATTAGTATCTTTTCAACCAGATACCGGCTCAATCTTAGCATTAATATCATTAGTATTTATTTTATATAAATTTCCCTTTTTATTAGCAATTGATGTTCCCACATAAAGCACACCATTAATATTTACTAGAGCATGAACTGCACCATTATTATCTTCTCAATTAGAAATTTTTTTAAAATTAGTAATAGTACAAGTTAAAGAAACTTCGTTTTTATAAGTACCTTTACCATTAATAATGATTTTTGCAGTGTCAATAAAACTTTTAATATCAAAATCATCTTCAGTTAGATCAATTGCTTCTTTATTTTTATCTTTAATATCTTTTAAAATTTCAGATTTATTTGGTTTGTCCAATTGACCAATGTAAATAATACCTAATTCCTTTTTAATAATAACTGTATTTAAATCAGTTTTTTCTACTGGTGAAGGTCTTTCTCCACCACAAGTGACGACACTTATACTTGTTACTCCAATTAAAGTTACTACTGCTAGACTACTTAGTAATTTCTTCATATATCTTTACCACCTAATCTTTAATATTTTAATACAATCATTTTACATGATTTCTATATCAATAAAAATAAACATGCTATTAAAATTAAGGCTTTTCTCCCTTTATGTACTATTTTAATTTTATCACATAAATGCTGAGAAAAGCCTATCTACGGACTTCTCCCCACATTTTTAAATCAAAAATAGAATTACAGTTTCAAAACTAGGTATCTTGTTGAATTTATATGCAGCTTCTTTAGCATATAAATGAACATGATGTTTTGCAACTTTGATATGTGTTTTAAATGTTCTTCTTATATGTTTTCAAACTGATTCAATTTGGTTGGTATTTACACCAATTTTTGAAACATAGCCATCTTGATGGTTAACTGTTTCATGCTTAGTGAAAACTGATTTAAAATCGCAATATCCTTTTCAAGAATCAGTATATACAAGACATTTTGAAGAAATGTGGTTTTTTGCAAACTGCAAAAGATTTTTACTCTTTGCGTTTTTCAATACTTTCACAATTAAATTATTGGTTGTTTTTTGATAAATGCCAACAATCAAGGTTTTATTCACCAAGGATCTTCCTTGTTTTTTAAAACCCATATGTGAAAGATACATTTCATCAATTTGCACTGTACCTTCAACAATAAATTGAGGTTTTTGTTTTGCAATACGTGTTCTGATTTTATGAGTCATTCTTCAAGCAGTTTTCAAAGTCACTCCCAATTATTTTGCAATATCTGTTGATGGAATTCCATGTTTGGTGTTTATTCATCTAAAGATAAGATAAAACCAAGATGTTAAAGATGTTTGTGACCTTGAAAATATGGTGCCTGTGAGAATGCTAAATGTTTGATTACATTTTAAACATCTCATTCTTTTTAAATCAGAAGTATTCAAATTAAAATTAAAACACCTAATACATTTGTTTTCTTTCAAATTTGCTATATATGCAAGACATTGCTGTTCAGTTTGAAAAGCATTGTTGAATTCATTCAGTTTCATTATTCCCTCCACAAGTACATGTGGGGAGAAGTCAGAAAATTAAAATAGTAATATTAAAAAATTACTATTAATTTAATATATTATCAATAAAGAGATAAATTTAAAAATGTTACAAAAAATATCAGAAATTTTAATTAAATAATTATTTTTTGGTTTATTCTTCAGGTACTCTATTATATTATAAAGATTGCGGATCTGTAGCGAAATAATATTTTTTAAATTGATTTTCTAAATTTAAAGTTTTCTTTAATGCAGAATAACAAGTAACAATTAAAAAAACATTAACCGTTAAATCAATAGGATATTTTATAACTCTTAATGGAAAATAAATTAATCATAAAGGGGGTAATCCAGGAAATAATATTTTTAATGCAATAGGATCAGTACCAGTAATAATTAATGAAGTAATAGCATAAGCAATTGGCAAATATCAATAAAATGTCTTTTTACTATAATAAATTTTACTAAAATTTAATACTAAATAGTAAGGTAATATACATCATAAAATACTAGTAAAAGTAAAAAATAAACATGGTGATGCACCACCAGTACTAAATAATAAACCTAAAAAATCACTGGCAATACCACTAAGAAAACCTAATATTCCACCACAAAAGAAACCTATTAAAACTAATATAAAATTACCCAATTTAATTTCAAAATATTTAGAAAATGGTAAACTTTTTAACATTAAAGCACCTGTTGTATTTAAAGAAACAGCTAATGCTAACATTATTCCACTTAAGCAAATAAATTTTATTTGCTTTATCTTTTTTTTATTATCTTTATAATCAAAAACTGTGATTAATAAAAAAGTAATTAAAATTAACACTCCACCAATTATATTCAATAAGAATACATTCATTTAATTACCACCCTTTTTTATCATAATTATTTTCTTTGTTCTTAAATAATTAAGAACATCTGCTAAAAAATAACAAGAACCCGTAATTAAAATTATTTTATGAGGGCTACATTTAATCATTTTTTGATAATCAAAAAATTCACCAGTAATACTATTTAAATTACTATTACTACAAATAATAATATTATCTGAGACTTTTTTTAAACAACTAATTAATTTTTGTGGATATTTATTTTTTAAACAAGAAAATATAATTTGTTGAGGAATAATTTTATTAATTTTTAGCGTTTTAATTAATGCTTTAATACCATCAATATTATGAGCAGCATCAAAATAAATAGTTTTATCATTAATTTGATATTTCTCAAATCGTAATCTAATATTAGTATTATTAATGATTTTTAAAGCTTGTTTAATATTAATTTCTAAAAATGTTTTTGAAATTACTGTTAAAACTAATTCTTTATTTTCTTGATAGTATTGTTGATTGATTAATCTTGGAGAATATATAGGTTTATAACCTTCCATATCGATTTGCTTTTTTAATTTATTATTTAAATTACCTGAAATAAAAAGATTTTTTGTCGTTGATTTTACTATTCCCAATTTTTGATGTAATATTTCAGATGTAGTTTTACCAAGTCTATCTTGATGATCTTTACCAATTGAAGTGATAATAGCATATGTTGCATCAATGATATTTGTAGGATCAATTTTTCCACCAATCCCAACTTCAATTATTGCTCATTGCACATTTTGTTCTTGAAAATAAATTAATGCAATTAAAGTTAAAATACCAAAAAAACCTAATTGATAATATTCAATATCATCAAAAATCAAGTCTCTAATACGAACTAAATCTTGATTACTAATCATTCTATCATTAACAATAATTCGTTCATTAACAAACTCAATATGGGGAGAAGTAAACAAACCAATTTTTTGTTTTAAGGTTTGTGATAATATAGCAAAAATTAAACGCGATACTGAACCTTTACCGTTTGTTCCAGTTACATGAATATACTTAATATTATTGTTTAAATACTTTGGAGTAATAATTTTTAATTTTTTTAAACAATCTTTATTTGAATATTTAGATATTTTTTTAAAAAATTCTTCATTCATATTTTTAAAATCCTTTATTTAATAATTATTATTATCAATATTAATTAAAGGATTAACAGTTCTTCAAGTCACATAAATTATAATTGAATTAATTATAATTTTAAGAGGCGCTTGCACAATTCTCATAATTGCTGTTACTCCATAATCCTTGGCATTAGGATCAAATAAAGTCATATCAGCATAGGAGGCTATAAGCACTGTTGTTACATACTCGGCTACTACCGCTAATAAAATAATTGGTAAAATTTCTTTAATTCTATAAATTTCTTTTTTCAATAAATAATAAAATAAAACACTATAAATACTTAATAGGCCAATAATGCCACCACCACCCATAATACTAGCCAGAACATATTTATTAACAACAATTCCTGACATAGAATATGATGATTGCTTACCTGAAATAACAATATACATGCCACCACCAGCAAAGAAAATAATAAAAAAATTAATTAAAGCAAAAATAACTCATGGATAATCTTTTAGTTTTACTTTAAATATTCCAGCAATTCCTGCCAAAAAACCAGTGAAAATAATACAAAACATATAATAAATGCTAATATATGAAGGAACAAATAACATTACTAAAATATCCGTTACTGCAGCACAAATAATACCTATAATTGGACCAAACATATAACCGGTTATTTTAATCATTAAACCCTCAAAAGCAATTCTAATTGGTGGTAATACTGTAATGGGTATCGTAATAGAAACAATAATAGTTGCCACAACTGATACCGAAGATAACATTGTTATATAAGCAATATTTTTAGTAGTAAAACGAACACCTTTATATTTATCTTTACCAAATCATTTTCAAAAACTATTCATTAAAATATATGCTAACATTATGCTACTTAAAGTAATAATTAAATAAATAGCTGTAGATCTACTAAATAAATTTAAGGTATTTAAATCATATCGTTGAGAAAATATGTGATTAAATATTAAATTATTGGGCATTTAAATAACCACCATTCCCGAAATATTCTTTAAAACTATATTAATTTTAACAAATATATCATAACATTGTTTGCTTAAATACATATAATAAAATTAGTATTTTTTTATTTTTATCACTTAATGGGAGTTTTATTTTTTGAAATCAATCAATTATTAGTTTTGCTAAATGGTCTTGAATTAAAAAAACCATTATAAGCACTTAAAGGTGAAGGATGTGCACTCTCAATAATAAAATGTTTTTCTGTGTCAATTAACATTTTTTTATTTCTTGCATTTTTACCTCATAAAATAAAAACAAGATTAGTACAGTTTAAATTTAAAAATGATAAAACATGATCAGTAAAAGTTACTCATTGATATTGTAAATGACTATTAGGTTGACTTTGTCTGACAGTTAAAGTTGTATTTAAAAGCAAAACTCCCTGTTTAGCTCAAGTTGTTAAATTACCATCATTATCTTTTTCAATATTTAAATCATTTTTTAGTTCTTGAAAAATGTTTTTTAAACTTGGTGGTAATGGAGTATTTGTTTTAACACTAAATGCTAAACCATGAGCTTGATTTGGCTGATGATAAGGATCTTGACCTAATATTATTACTTTAACCTTTGATAAAGGAGTTATTTTAAAAGCTTGAAATATTTCTTCTCATTGAGGATAACAAAGATAAGTCTGATATTCTTTTTTAATATCTTCTAATAATTTAGTAAAATATGTTTCTTTATATTCTTGTTGAAAAAATTCTAATCATGAGGAATCAACAAATAAAGTTTTATTATACATTTCTTTCACCTACTACTTATGATAACTTTGATTATTAAGTATTTGTAATGAACGATATATTTGCTCTAATAAAACAACATAACATAATTGATGAGGTAATGTTATTTTACCAAAGGAAATTTTAATTAAATTAATATTGTCTTTTAATATTTGTGCGACACCATTACTACCACCAATAATAAAACCAATTTTACCTTGTTGATAAATTTGATTTTTATTAATCATCTGTGATAATTGTTCGCTACTTATTAATTGTCATGATAAATCTAATAAAAATCATTGATAATCATTATTCTTTGATATGTATTCAGTGATTTTATTAGTTTCAATTTTAATATTATTAGGAATTGAATTTAATTTAGACTCGATAATATTTTTTGTTTCAATATTAGTTCGTTTTTTAATTCGTTCTAAATAATCTTTGGCAGCTGATTTTCAATATGTTTGTGACAACTGACCAATACAAACAATTTTAATATTTATCATTATGATTCTGAAAAAGTCATGTTATTTATTCTTTCATGAACCACTTTATCTGGGTTACGAAAATCAACATCACCCAAAGCTTTATCAATAGTATTTGGATTAATAACAACTATTTCTTTTTTATTTTTATCAAATCATAAACTAAAACTTACATCAATTTGAATATTAAAATCAATTTTAAAAGTTTTATTCATTTTTGAATCTTTCATTATAAAGAATAAGTGAATTCAACCTTTTTTAATAATGGTTTTATTTTTATCATCTTTAAAGTCAGTAATTTTTGGTGAAACAATACTATTTTTAGCAACTTTTGAAGGATTTTCTGCTTCTGTTGCTGTTTCATATGTAACATATCAATAACCATAATATTGCTGTTTAGATATATCATTATCAGTTAAACCAAAAACTAAAAGACTTCCATTTGCATCTTTACAACTAAATGGTTCATTCATTACTTTATTTGGATCATTATTAACATTATAATTAATACTCTCATAATTACCTGATTTATATTGATCACTATTATAAAAATCCCTAGCAGCATCTGTAACTTCTAATGCATTACGATCAATTCTAATTTTGTCTGCTGCTAGTTGCATAAATGCAGTAAGTGGTTTATATAAAAGTTTAGTATCATATTGATAGTATTTATTATAAACATAATCAACTAACGGATCAACATCTTTGTTTGATGGCTCGTTTTTAAAATTTGTTTCAATCTTTGAACCATCTCCAGTACCACAAGCCACAATAGTACTCACAGAAGAAGAAAGTAAACTAAGTGTTGAAAATAAAGTGATTAATTTACGCATTTGATTGTTATTCTCCTTAAACTAAATAATAATTAAATATTCACTAAGAATTGTAACTTATTTTTTTATAAAAAGCAAAGGAAATTCATATAGGTAAAAATACATTTTTTAAAATTAAAATATTAATGTTTATTTTAATAAAATTATTATTATCATAAAAGGAATTAAATTTTTATCGTTGATAATTGCTTTTGCAAATCTATTTCATCTTTAAAAGATCAGATTTATTAATTTTTTGTTGAAATTTCATTGCTTCTTCATATGTTGGTAATTTGTCTTTATTTTAGGCTTTTCTCCCTTTATGTACTATTTTAATTTTATCACATAAATGCTGAGAAAAGCCTATCTACGGACTTCTCCCCACATTTTTAAATCAAACATAGAATTACAGTTTCAAAACTAGGTATCTTGTTGAATTTATATGCAGCTTCTTTAGCATATAAATGAACATGATGTTTTGCAACTTTGATATGTGTTTTAAATGTTCTTCTTATATGTTTTCAAACTGATTCAATTTGGTTGGTATTTACACCAATTTTTGAAACATAGCCATCTTGATGGTTAACTGTTTCATGCTTAGTGAAAACTGATTTAAAATCGCAATATCCTTTTCAAGAATCAGTATATACAAGACATTTTGAAGAAATGTGGTTTTTTGCAAACTGCAAAAGATTTTTACTCTTTGCGTTTTTCAATACTTTCACAATTAAATTATTGGTTGTTTTTTGATAAATGCCAACAATCAAGGTTTTATTCACCAAGGATCTTCCTTGTTTTTTAAAACCCATATGTGAAAGATACATTTCATCAATTTGCACTGTACCTTCAACAATAAATTGAGGTTTTTGTTTTGCAATACGTGTTCTGATTTTATGAGTCATTCTTCAAGCAGTTTTCAAAGTCACTCCTAATTCTTTTGCAATATCTGTTGATGGAATTCCATGTTTGGTGTTTATTCATCTAAAGATAAGATAAAACCAAGATGTTAAAGATGTTTGTGACCTTGAAAATATGGTACCTGTGAGAATGCTAAATGTTTGATTACATTTTAAACATCTCATTCTTTTTAAATCAGAAGTATTCAAATTAAAACTAAAACACCTAATACATTTGTTTTCTTTCAAATTTGCTATATATGCAAGACATTGCTGTTCATTTTGAAAAGCATTGTTGAATTAATTCAGTTTCATTATTCCCTCCACAAGTACATGTGGGGAGAAGTTCGTTATTTTATTCTAAAATTTCTTCATTTAAAATATCGTTAGTATTTTTCATTAAAAAAAATTAAAGACTTCCAAATGATTATTTCAAACGACTAACATTAAAGCATTATATCAATATTCATTTACTTGATAAAGATTTCGTTATTATCTATTAAATACTTGACTATCTCTAAATCATTATTTTTTATAGTTAACATCAAAATAGTGAAATCATCTTTAATTACATAATTTATACTAACACCATTCCTAACTAATAATTTAACTTTTTCTAAGTTATTATTCATAATGACTTGTATCATTTTTTCATTTTTCTTATTAAGAAATACTCTTTTTTCCTAATGTACTTTTTTTCTCTTTCTATAAATTAAACTTGATACAATAATAAATTTAATCTTATTAGTTTAAATTGTTGGATGGGTTACACTTTATTGGACACTAATTACATAGACAAGTGAACAAAGAAAGGAACTATAATTATGGCCAATATTAACTCATATACCGATGAATTTAAAAAACAAATAGTAGCTTTATATCAAAGTGGCAAATCAGTATCTTGCCTTGTTAAAGAATATAATGTTACAAGAGCAGCTACTTACAATTGAATTAAGCAATTTACTAATTCAGGTAGTTTTAAAACTAAAGATAATCGTTCTGTTGAAGAAAATTAATTAATTAAATTAAGAAAAGAATTAAAACAATTAAGAATGGAAAATGATATTTTAAAGCAAGCAGCACTAATAATAGGCAGAAAATAGAAATTATTGTCAAAAATAAAGTTAAATATAAAATTCGCACAATGTGTCATTTTTTAAAAATCTCTAAATCAACATATTATTTTAATTTAAAGAAAAAAGAAAATAAAATCAAAAATAATATTTATGATGAAGCTGTTATTAGTGCTTTTAAAGAAAATAAAGAAGTTTATGGTACTAGAAGATTAAAAGTCATTCTAGAAAACCAAGAAATTTATTTATCAAGACGAAAAATTAAAGAAATTATGAATAAACATAATTTAATATCAAAATACACTAAATTATCATTCAAAAATTATCATAATAAAGTCAATGATAGTCAAATAACCAATCTTGTTAATAGAAACTTTAATAATAGAGTTAAAAATGAAGTTATTGTTAGTGATTTAACTTATGTTCAAGTAAATGGTAAGTGAAACTATATTTGTTTATTAATTGACCTATTTAACCGCGAAATAATTGGACATAGTGTAGGTACTAAAAAAGATGCATCATTAGTATATCAAGCATTTATGAACTCAAATCGCTGTTTAAAAGATATTCAAATATTTCATAGTGATCGCGGTAATGAATTTAATAATAAAATTAGGCTTTTCTCCCTTTATGTACTATTTTAATTTTATCACATAAATGCTGAGAAAAGCCTATCTACGGACTTCTTCCCACATTTTTAAATCAAACATAGAATTACAGTTTCAAAACTAGGTATCTTGTTGAATTTATATGCAGCTTCTTTAGCATATAAATGAACATGATGTTTTGCAACTTTGATATGTGTTTTAAATGTTCTTCTTATATGTTTTCAAACTGATTCAATTTGGTTGGTATTTACACCAATTTTTGAAACATAGCCATCTTGATGGTTAACTGTTTCATGCTTAGTGAAAACTGATTTAAAATCGCAATATCCTTTTCAAGAATCAGTATATACAAGACATTTTGAAGAAATGTGGTTTTTTGCAAACTGCAAAAGATTTTTACTCTTTGCGTTTTTCAATACTTTCACAATTAAATTATTGGTTGTTTTTTGATAAATGCCAACAATCAAGGTTTTATTCACCAAGGATCTTCCTTGTTTTTTAAAACCCATATGTGAAAGATACATTTCATCAATTTGCACTGTACCTTCAACAATAAATTGAGGTTTTTGTTTTGCAATACGTGTTCTGATTTTATGAGTCATTCTTCAAGCAGTTTTCAAAGTCACTCCCAATTCTTTTGCAATATCTGTTGATGGAATTCCATGTTTGGTGTTTATTCATCTAAAGATAAGATAAAACCAAGATGTTAAAGATGTTTGTGACCTTGAAAATATGGTGCCTGTGAGAATGCTAAATGTTTGATTACATTTTAAACATCTCATTCTTTTTAAATCAGAAGTATTCAAATTAAAATTAAAACACCTAATACATTTGTTTTCTTTCAAATTTGCTATATATGCAAGACATTGCTGTTCAGTTTGAAAAGCATTGTTGAATTCATTCAGTTTCATTATTCCCTCCACAAGTACATGTGGGGAGAAGTCCGTAAAATTATTGATAAACTTTTACTAGCATTAAATGTTAATCGCTCTTTAAGCAAAAAAGGTTGTCCTTATGATAACGCTGTTGCTGAAGCAACCTTTAAAACTTTCAAAACCGAATTTATTAATGATAAAAATTTTACATCATTAATCCAATTAAAATTAGAATTATTTGATTACATCAATTGATATAACAACATAAGAATTCACGGCACTTTAAACTACTTAACTCCAGTTAATTATCAAAAACAAATGTCTACCAAAAAATAGTCCTAAAAAGGGTTGCCATTCCATGTATTTAATATTTCTGCTTTTGTTTCCAAAGGTAATTGAGATTCTATTAAGCCCATATTCTCTCATTTTTGTTTGCTTGCATTTTTTGATTCTTCTGATAAAGGTTGCTGTAACTCTGGAATTTCAGTACTTATTAATTTTCATACTTCATTTAAAGATGTTAATTTTATTTCTTCTTCATTTAATTTATTTTTAATTTTTTGTTCTTCTTTTTTTAAATTTTTTTTATTTAAACTATTTTTTAAATTATCACAATTTTCAGTAGTTTTTTTAATTTCCATTGCAAAAAAATCTCTAATATTTTCCAATGTTGTAGATAAATCTTTTACTTCATCTTCATGTAATTCCTTTATTGAAATTAATTTTTTTTCTAAATAATTTATTTGAAATTCTAGTTTTTCAATTGTTTTATTTTGTTCTTCAATTTTTTGATCTTGTCAACTAGGTTTCTCATTTTCTTGATTTATTTCGGTTTGGATTTCAATAATTACTAGTTTTGATTGATTAATTGTTCTTAAAGACTCCTGAATTTTTTCCTTTTTTTCTCTAATTGCATTTTTTATTATTTTTTTTCTTTTAATTTAAAATTAATTTCTAAAGTTGTGAAATCATCTTTAAATTAATTTTCTATTTTTTCTTTTTCTTCTCTTATGTTTTCTAAATTATTTTGAATGTTAAAATTTTCATTAAATTTTTTAATACTGTCAGCATTTTCTTCTCAATAATTTTCAATAATCTTAATAAATTCTATATTTTCTAATTTATTAACTTCTTTTAAGAAATTAATAAATATTTTTTGATCTTTACTAATATTTTTAATTCATTTTTCTTTTATTTTTTTAAGTTCAAACATCATCGTATGTTTATTTTGCTTAAAAAAATACTCAATTTTATTAATTTTATCCTCAATTTTTTTTATTTTTTTATTATTAATACTTAACTCAGTATCATGTCTTGTAATATTATCTTGTAACTCCGCAATATAATCATTCTTTTTCTTAATATCACTATTCTTTTTTTTAATCACTACATCTATTTCTTTTAAATATTGTTTTTTTCCTTTTTTATCATCTGAAATATTTGGAATAAATATTTGATTTTCAATATTATTTTTATTTTCTTCTAAATCTTGCAAGTAAGTAATTTTTTTAATTTTTATATTTTTCTTTCGTTTTTCTAAATTTTCAATTTGTTTTCTTTTTTCTGCTATCTCTTTCTGATGCATTCTAATTTGTTCTTTTTTTTCTTCTAATTCATTTTTAAATAATTCTATACTTTCTTTCACTTTATCTTTAGTTTTAATAATTTCTTCTTGTTCACTTATTAATTCTTTTTCTCGATCATTATATTTTTCAAATATATCATTGTATATTCTTTCTTCATTTTTAATAATTTTTTTAATATATCGGTTAAATATGTCATCTATTAATTCAAAGAAAAATACAAAATTTTTATCAAATTTACTTTTTAAATCTTTATCTTCATTTAAAATTAATTTATATTCATCTCCACTTTTCATTATAAATGCTCAAAAAGATAAAATTAATTGAGTCATAACTTCTTCTTTAAAAAGATTTTCAAAAATTTTCTCTTTTTTATTTTCTAATTCCTCATTTTTTTGATATAGCCTACGAATTTCTTTATCAATTTTTATTTTTAATTCTCGTGTTTTTTTTAAAAACTCTTTTTTATTTTCAAAAATATTTAAATTTATTGTTTTTAAAAAAATAACGGACTTCTCCCCACATGTACTTGTGGAGGGAATAATGAAACTGAATGAATTCAACAATGCTTTTCAAACTGAACAGCAATGTCTTGCATATATAGCAAATTTGAAAGAAAACAAATGTATTAGGTGTTTTAATTTTAATTTGAATACTTCTGATTTAAAAAGAATGAGATGTTTAAAATGTAATCAAACATTTAGCATTCTCACAGGCACCATATTTTCAAGGTCACAAACATCTTTAACATCTTGGTTTTATCTTATCTTTAGATGAATAAACACCAAACATGGAATTCCATCAACATATATTGCAAAAGAATTGGGAGTGACTTTGAAAACTGCTTGAAGAATGACTCATAAAATCAGAACACGTATTGCAAAACAAAAACCTCAATTTATTGTTGAAAGTACAGTGCAAATTGATGAAATGTATCTTTCACATATGGGTTTTAAAAAACAAGGAAGATCCTTGGTGAATAAAACCTTGATTGTTGGCATTTATCAAAAAACAACCAATAATTTAATTGTGAAAGTATTGAAAAACGCAAAGAGTAAAAATCTTTTGCAGTTTGCAAAAAACCACATTTCTTCAAAATGTCTTGTATATACTGATTCTTGAAAAGGATATTGCGATTTTAAATCAGTTTTCACTAAGCATGAAACAGTTAACCATCAAGATGGCTATGTTTCAAAAATTGGTGTAAATACCAACCAAATTGAATCAGTTTGAAAACATATAAGAAGAACATTTAAAACACATATCAAAGTTGCAAAACATCATGTTCATTTATATGCTAAAGAAGCTGCATATAAATTAAACAAGATACCTAGTTTTGAAACTGTAATTCTATGTTTGATTTAAAAATGTGGGGAGAAGTCCGTAGATAGGCTTTTCTCAGCATTTATGTGATAAAATTAAAATAGTACATAAAGGGAGAAAAGCCAAAAATAATATCATTACTTATTGTTTCACTTAAAAAATTAAAAAGATTAAAATAATCTGTGATTTCAGTAAACTCAGTACTATTTTGACTACCCTTATTAATTTTATTTTGTTCAATTAATGTTTTATTTTTTTCCAAGAATAATAATTTTTCATTTTGTTCTTTAATTTTACTATCAAGTTCTATTAAAAAATAATCTAATTGTTTAATTAATTTTAAATCTTCTTTTTTTTCTCAAAAATAAGAAAAAAAATTATATTTTAAATCATTTCTTAATTCTTTAATTAATTTACGGACTTCTCCCCACATGTACTTGTGGAGGGAATAATGAAACTGAATGAATTCAACAATGCTTTTCAAACTGAACAGCAATGTCTTGCATATATAGCAAATTTGAAAGAAAACAAATGTATTAGGTGTTTTAATTTTAATTTGAATAATTCTGATTTAAAAAGAATGAGATGTTTAAAATGTAATCAAACATTTAGCATTCTCACAGGCACCATATTTTCAAGGTCACAAACATCTTTAACATCTTGGTTTTATCTTATCTTTAGATGAATAAACACCAAACATGGAATTCCATCAACAGATATTGCAAAAGAATTGGGAGTGACTTTGAAAACTGCTTGAAGAATGACTCATAAAATCAGAACACGTATTGCAAAACAAAAACCTCAATTTATTGTTGAAGGTACAGTGCAAATTGATGAAATGTATCTTTCACATATGGGTTTTAAAAAACAAGGAAGATCCTTGGTGAATAAAACCTTGATTGTTGGCATTTATCAAAAAACAACCAATAATTTAATTGTGAAAGTATTGAAAAACGCAAAGAGTAAAAATCTTTTGCAGTTTGCAAAAAACCACATTTCTTCAAAATGTCTTGTATATACTGATTCTTGAAAAGGATATTGCGATTTTAAATCAGTTTTCACTAAGCATGAAACAGTTAACCATCAAGATGGCTATGTTTCAAAAATTGGTGTAAATACCAACCAAATTGAATCAGTTTGAAAACATATAAGAAGAACATTTAAAACACATATCAAAGTTGCAAAACATCATGTTCATTTATATGCTAAAGAAGCTGCATATAAATTCAACAAGATACCTAGTTTTGAAACTGTAATTCTATGTTTGATTTAAAAATGTGGGGAGAAGTCCGTAGATAGGCTTTTCTCAGCATTTATGTGATAAAATTAAAATAGTACATAAAGGGAGAAAAGCCTTAATTTATCTAAATCAGTTTTTTTATTTTCTTTTAATTGAGTTAATGGTGCTGATGTACTTGGGTTTTCAAAATCAGTATCTTCTGAATTAGAAAAAAAGTTATCTTTTTCATTATACTCTTTAAAAAAATTCTTAAAAGTTTCAACAACTTCGTCTAAATTTTCATAAGTTAAAGGATAATTTCTAAATTTTTTTATTAATTCATTAAATCAAGGCATAAATCTTATTCTCCTAAATTTTATTTATAAAATAAAAAAACCAATTGTTTTTAAATAAAACAATGGGTTTGAAAACTTATATTTTTCAATCTTTTGTGTTAATAACAATAAAAAGCTCCTTATTCTAAAGATCTAAAGAAGTATCTTAATTATAACTAATTAATTTATCTTTTTTTTAAAAAAAGATAAATTACTATTATATGTTTATATAATAAAAATTTATCACAAAAATTATTTTTCAGCTTTAGGTTTCATATGTGGAAATAATAATACATCTTTAATACTATTTTGGCCAGTTATTAACATGACCAAACGATCAATACCAATTCCCAATCCACCTGTTGGTGGCATACCATACTCCAATGCTTCAACAAAGTCTAAATCCATAGTTGCTGCTTCATCATTACCACTATTTTTTTCTTTTACTTGCTCTTCAAAACGATTATATTGTTGCAAACAATCATTTAGTTCCGAATAAGCATTTGCATATTCTCTACCAGCAATAAATAATTCAAAACGATCAGTAAACTCTTTACTATTTTTATTTAATTTAGCAAGTGGTGAAATTTCAATTGGATAATCAAAAATAAAAGTAGGTTGAATTAAAGTTTCTTCAACAAAAGATTCAAAAAATAAATTAATAATATGACCAGTACCATTATAATGATCTGGAATATGAAGTTTATAACTTTTTGCAAGTTTTAATATAAGTTTAAATGTTTTATTTTTTTCAATATTTCTAATATTATCATCTTCAATATTATGATATTTTAAAATCATATCACTAATTTCTTGGAAAATTTTAGTAAACTCTTCATCTTTGATCATAGCTTTTTTAATTGAATCAATCATACTAATTTTTGTTCACGATTTTTCAAAATTTAATATATTTTCATCATATTCTAATATTAATTTATTATGCACTGTATTAATTAAATGTTTTATACAAGACTCTGTTAAATCCATCATATATTTCATATCTTGATAGGCAACATAAATTTCAATAGTTGTAAATTCTGGATTATGTTTTTTACTCATACCTTCATTACGAAATAATCTACCAATTTCATAAACTTTTTCAAAACCACCAACTATTAATCTTTTTAAATGTAATTCAGTAGCAATCCGTAAATATAAATCGGTTTTTAATGTATTATGATGAGTGATAAAAGGTTTAGCGGCAGCACCACCATATACTTCTTGTAAAATAGGTGTTTCAACTTCTAAATAACCTTTATTATTTAAAAAACTTCTTAATTCATTAATAATTTGTGTACGTTGTAAAAATGTCTTTTTAGTTTCTTGATTCATAATTAAATCTACATATCTTCGTCGATAACGTTCTTCAATATCTGTTAAACCATGAAATTTATCTGGTAAAGGTCTAAGTGCTTTTGATAACATTACAATATCATAGATTTGAACTGTTAGTTCTCCTTTATTGGTTTTCATAACCTTACCTTTAATACCAAAAAAATCGCCTAAATCTGCATATTCTGCAAATCATTCAAATTTTTTTTGATTAATATATTCTGGTTTTAAATAAATTTGAAATTTACCTGTTTGATCTTGCAAATGAGCAAAAATTGAACCCTTTCCCATTTCTCTTTTTGTCATTAATCTACCCGCCATTTTAATTTGATCATTAGGTAAATTAGCAACAAATTTTGCTAACTCTTCTTTATTTTTATTTCTAAATTCACTATTTAAAGTTTCACAATTATAATTTCTTTCTCAATTACGCCCATAAATATCATAATTTTGTTTATATAAATCTTGTATTTTTTGATATCTTAATGCTTCTTGCTCTGTCAAAATACGTCCATTAATTTCAAGTTTAGTTTCTTTCATTGTTTTCATCCTTTGTATTTAAAATAAGTATTTAAAATAAAAAAATTAAATTAAATAAGATTGTTTAGGTTTATACATAATGATATCAATTTTCAATACCAAATTCTACTGTCAACAATTAATTTTAAATTTTATAATAAAACCCTTATATTTATAATAAGGGCTAAAATTTAATTTAAATATTTCTACTAATAGATATCTATAAAAATTAGAGACAATTTATTAATCATTTTTTACCTTCTAAATATTAATTTTGTATAAAACATGTTTTGCTAAAATATCACTTTTATTTATTTTTGGATGATAAGATTCTTTTTTTTCATACCTATTCGTTTCATTACATTTTCTGATTTAATATTTAATATACTAGTAAAACTATAAATTTCAGTGAATTTTAATTTTTTTTGCATATTTTAAACATTCTTTAGCTGCTTCTGTTGCTATTCCTTGACCTCAAACACTTTTTTTAAAACGTCAACCAATTTCAATACATGGTCTAAAATCATCAATAAAATCAACTTCGCTAAAGCCAATAAAGCCAATAAATTTATTATCTTTTTTAAATTCAACAGCATAAAAACCAAATCCATTATTATTTAAATTATTTTTAATTTTCGAAAAATATTTTTCTGTATCATCTTTTGATAATGTACTAGGAAAATATTTCATGACATCTTTATCATAATTTAATAAAACAAGTTCATCTAAATCACTATCTTCTCAATATCTAATTTTTAATCTAGGGGTTTCAAAAAATATCATATTTTTACTCCTTTGTTATGATATTTTTTCTATTAACAATTTGTTAGTTTATTTAATTAATAATATTAACTTCAATTTATTTCACTTGGTTTCATTGGTTTTTCATTATTCTTTACACTAATAATTTTACCATTTTTAACGTTAATAACAGTATTTGCAACATATTGGAAGTTAGGATTATGAGTAACCATAATAATTGATGTTTTATATTCTCGATTAACATCCAATAAAATCTCTAATACCTTACGCCCCATTTCCTCATCAAGTGCTCCTGTTGGCTCATCACAAAATAAAATTGTCGGATTTTTTGCTAGTGCTCTACCAATCGATACTCTTTGTTGTTGCCCACCTGATAATTGACTTGGAAATTTATTCATATGTTCATCCATTTCAATAACTTGAAAAATATCATCAATACTCATATTTTTATTTTTAGCAAGATTTTCACCAACTTCAGCATTTTCACGAGCAGTTAAGTTAGTTAATAAATTGTATTGTTGAAAAATAAAACCAACATTATCTCGTCTAAATTTAGTTAAATGACTATCTTTTAATAAAGATAAATTGTATCCCGCAACAAAAACATCACCAGTATTAGGTTTATCCAATCCCGAAATAATATTTAATAATGTTGTCTTACCACTTCCCGATGGTCCTAAGATAACAACAAAATCACCTAATTTAATTTTTAAATTAACTCTTTTTAATACTTCATATTCTAAGTCTCCAGTTAAGTAAGATTTTTTAACATCAAATAATTCAATAACATTAGTTTGAGTATCAGGAGTATTATTAGTCATTGATATAATTTTACCTGCTAAAATTTCTTTTGAATGAGTTTTTGTTAATTTTTTAATTGCTTTTTGATTATCTTTAAAAGCTTGCAATTTGGCTTTATTAGCTTCTATTTCTTCCTTTGATTCTGCTTTATCATGAGATTTATGGGTTACTGGTGGTATTGTAGCTTCATTTTTAGATACTGACTTCTTTGTAAAACTAGATTCTAACTTATTTTTAGTTACTTGTTTACTTCCAATGTCTTTATCATCTTTTTTAATTTCCTTATTATCTTTTTTCATAATCATTTCTCCTTTTTAATTCCATGCTTTTATAAACAACACACTCATTTTATCAATTACTTTACCTTATTTATATAGAAATACTTAAAAAATATTTTAACTTCCTTGTAATAAAGCTGTTACTGGTTTGTATTTAATTAAATATAACCCAACAGCATAGCCAATAACCATTATTAAAAATACCATTCCAAAGCAAGATAAAATTGTAACTAGATTGGCAGTCACATTAAAAACAACGCCTGCTTTAGTTCCAATAATTAAAGTAATAATATTCCACACAACATAAGAAATAATAGTACCTAAAATAAAAGCAACCAATAAAGCAATAATATAGGAGCCAATAATCAATCTGTTAATTTCATTTACACGATAACCCAAAGATTTCATCATTGCAATAATTAATAAATTATTATCTAAAATCATATTAACGATAATTACCAATACAAAAGCTACAGCAAATAATGTTAAAATTTTTGTAATATTTATAATTGTTCTAATTCCATCAAATATTTCAACTAATAATCTTTTAACTAAATCATTAATAAAAGGTATTTTATTAATAGGTTCTAAATTTTTTGCTAATATTTGTTCTTTAGTATATTCTGCAGATGGTTGCAAAATATTTATATAATTTAATGGAAAAATATTGCTATCTTTAGATAATCAATGATTAAAAGAATCTGATATTGGTTTTGGATCTTCTGACGGGGAAGGTTTTATTAATCCAATAGATGTTCGTAAATCATCAAGATTAATATAAACATTCGAATTGTCTAAATTATTTTCAATAATTCCTTTAACTTGATAAATTACTGGAATTGTATAATTATATCAACTTGCTAACATTAAAAAGTGATCATCAATTTTATAATCATTTAAAATTGATAATGTTTTTGAAATAACTGCTGGTAAAATATAAGCTGTAGTTGTTATATTTTGTCCTTGATTATCAGTATAAATAACTTTTTGTGATTGTAAATTATGAGAATTATTAAAAATAGGATCAATATCACGATTTTTTGCTTCTTTAAAGTTAAATCAATTTTTTCAAACTAAATCTTGATATGGATCATTATAAAGTCCTATTGCTTTAATTTTTTTTGCAAGCATGCGACCTTGATTATTTCCTTTTCATTCATTAGGAGGTCTTAAATTTATTTCAATAGTTGGATAATACTTATTATTATAAATATTTAAACCTAAACTAATACCAGGCAACGGTTTTATTTCTGGATTAATACCTGTATTTGTTGAAATATAATTAAATATTTGATGAATATTTTGACAAATAATTTTCATTAATGGTTCAGGTATTATCTTTTTTGGATTAATAAAATCTTCACAATCAGATTTGTTCTTAGTTTTTTGATAAAGGATATTAATTTCTTCACTATTCATAAAATAATTTTTAAAGTTATTATTATTAATAATACTTTCAATTTTTTTAGCTTTATTATCATTATCAATATGAAAATCATCAGCTATTCATTGATGATATTTATTAGTACCGGTTTCTTTATCTTTCGTAATATCTTTTTCTGAAACTCAATCAAAAACCTGCTTATCAATACTTAAATTAGAATCATTAGTATATGTATACATTGATGAAGTTGATGTATTTCATTTAACATCTTTATTGTAATATCCATATAAATTATTTATTTTATTATCAAATAAATCAGTAGCTGAACTTTGAAATAGTAATAAAAAACTAACAAAAATAAAAGTAAAAAATACTAAAAATAGTTTTCCAACCGATTTTATAGTGAAAGCAATTGCTAAACGCTTTTTAAATGGTCAATAACGAAAGGGGTATTTTAAAACTGAAATTAGTTTAGAACTTGAATTACTTGGTCTATCATAAATTAATAATAACGGACTAACGCGTAATTTTGTTTCCGATTGCATATAACTAATTACTATAAAAATAATAGGAATAATTATTAAACTTACAATAAATACTATCCAACTAAAAAATAGTATTGGTAATGGCATAAAAAACCCAATGTTATTTAACGAATTAAATCATATTTGTAAACCTAGACCAATACCTAAACCAATAATACTAGAAATGAATGTTATCAAAAATATTAAAATTACAAAACTAATAGCAATTTGAAAATTACTATAACCAAGGGCTTTTAATAATCCTATCTGTGGTTTTTGTAAATCAATTTCTTTTCTAACATATGACATAATGATAAAAATAATAACTAATAATACTACAAGAGTAATTGCTGTAAACATTATATTTTCCATTTTAAAACTCTCTAGAATTTGTCCTGATCGAATATCTTCGCTATCACTACTAATAATTGAACCAAAACTAAAACTAAAAGTTTTAATTAAAAGTTCTTCTAACTTACTAACAAAATAGTTATCGTTATTGTTAACTTTTAATAAAAATATATTATTTAAATTAGTTCTAAATGTACAGTCTTTTATTAAATTATTAAACCATTGATTTGACATATAAACAGGACTTGTATTTTCAGATGTCGGATTAGGATTTGTTGCAGTACGACTACCAGTAATTCCCCAATAAGCATAACCAAAGCCAACAACTTTTAACTTTTCAACTTTATCAATAACTGTTATATAATCATTTAATTTAATATTATTAATACGTGCAAATTCAGGATTGATTACTATTTCTAATGGATTAATAGGCTTAATACCTTCGGAAATATAAACTTCATTAATATTATTTCTTTTTGGAGCAAAATCAAAAGATTCACTTTTTTCTGAAGTATAAAATCCATTTTCTAATGAATAATAAATTTTTTTAAGAGAACTAACGTTTTCATAATCAAAAGTTTTAAAAAATGATTTAGCAAGTTCATAATGTTGCAAATTATAAATTTCATCATTTTTAACTTCGTTTTCTAAAATATCATTAAATAGTATTCCTTGATAACTTAATCCTCAATTTAACAAATAATTTTCAAAATCTTTATTAATATCTACTCCCGAAGGAAGGATAGGAAAACTATTATTTCTAAGATTATTTTCTTTAATTTCATCTATCTGTTTATAAATTTCTTGCTTTTGCAGATGATCTTTAAATTGTTTTTTGATAATTGTTTGGATTCTTGATGTTGCAGTAGCAGTATATTTATAATTATTTAATAATTGTAAATTAATAAGATAGTCATATTTACCACTATTGTTTAATACTGTATAAAAACCTGATTCAGCTCTTGATGCTGTACTATAAAGTGCAGAAAGAGTAGAAATTACAATAACTAATAGTATTATAATACCTAAATATTGTAATAATCTTTTCTTGATTCCTCTTAAAACATTAACAAAAAGATTGCTCATTATAACTCCAATATTCTTATACAACTTAAAAACTGCTAATATTATAATTTTATCATAATAAAATAATGCTAATTATATTTGAAATATATTAAAAAATAAAAATTTTAATATTATTATTAAATTCTAAACTTATTTACTTAACTACTTTTTTTACATTTTTCTAAAATTGCAATTTTATTAAGGTCAGCAATACCAACATAAGGTAAGTTTCTCAATTTTTCATCATAATCAAGACCATATCCTACTAAAAAATGATCAGGAACTTCAAATCCATATCAATCAGCTTCAATTTTAGCAACTCTTTTAGATTTCTTATCTAAAAGAGTAATTATTTTTACCGATTTTGCTCCAAGTTCTTGTAAATGATCAAGAATTTTAAATAACGAATTACCTGAATCAATAATATCTTCAACAATTAATAAGTCACGACCCTTAACATTATTAATAACATCCATTCTTATTTTTGGTTTATTTACCGCCTTTGTTTGTCCTAAATATGACTCTACATACATAAAATCAACCAAACAATCAATCTTAAGGTTTAACATAAATTGTGATAAAAAAGGTAAACATCCTCTTAATATCCCTACTAAAATAATGGGCTCTTTATTATCTTTATAATAACTATTAACTGATTTTGCAAGTTCAATAATTTTATTATTGATTACATCAGTACTTAATAATATTTTTTCTACTAATTCATGTTTTTCCAACATTGTTTTTTCTCCTTATTACTTTTTATATTATATTTACCAAATAAAAAAAGAAAATAAAACAAAACTTACACATTATCGAAAATATTAAAATAGTAAGTTTTGTTTTTTTATTATAATAATTTAATTATTTCTTCTTAGGAACAACTGATATTGTATCATCATCAGTCCCTGAATTATTATCTTCCTTTTTATCATTTGATTCATTATCCTCTTTGGAAGGATTTTTACTATTTTTTTGCATTTCTTTTTGCATTTCTATTACTTCAATTGGTAATTTATTATATTTATCAATATATTCTATTTGTTCAGCAGTAATTGTTTCTAAAGTCATTAATGACTTAGCAATTAACTCTAATGTATCTTTATGTTTTTTAATTGTTGCTACTGCTTCAATATAACAAACATCTAATAATTTTTTAATTTCTCCATCAATTTTAGATGCAATATCATCAGAAAACTTATTTGCTGCAAAAGGTGAATACTCATTACGTGGACTTTCAAATTGAACTAATCCTAATTCAGATGACATTCCATATTCAGTTATCATTTTTCTGGCAATATTTGTTGCTTTTTCTAAATCATCATGAGCACCAGTAGTAATATTTGCATTACCAAACATAATCTCTTCTGAAGCGCGACCACCTAAATAACCAGTAATAGTTGCTCTTAAATGTACTTTTGAATAAAACATAGTATCTTCTTTAGGAGTCATAATAGTATATCCACCTGCTTGTCCACGTGGTATTATTGTAACTTTTTGAACTTTAGAAGCATATTCTAGTTTTAAACCAATAAGAGCATGTCCAGCTTCGTGATATGATACTATTTTTTTATCCATATCAGTAATTACTCTTGAAGTTTTAGCAGGTCCACCAACAACTCTATCAATAGCTTCATCAATTTCTACTAAACCAATAACTGTTTTATTATGACGAACAGCTAACAACGTTGCTTCATTTAATACATTTTCTAATTGTGCACCACTAAATCCTGGCGTTCTCTCTGCTATTCTTTGAAAATTAACTTTTGGCGAAATATTTTTATTACGAGCATGTAATCGTAAAATTGCTTCACGTTCTTTAATATCAGGTCAACTTAAAGAAATTTGACGATCAAATCTACCTGGACGTAATAACGCTTCATCAAGTACATCAGCACGGTTAGTAGCAGCCATAATAATAACTCCCAAGTTAGTTTCAAATCCATCCATTTCAACTAATAATTGGTTTAAAGTTTGTTCATTAGTTGCAGTTGAAGCTGAGGCACGTTTTCTTCCTACTGCATCAATTTCATCAATAAAAATAATACAAGGAGCACTTTTTTTAGCAGTAGTAAACATTTCTCTAATTCTTGAAGCTCCAACTCCAACAAAAACTTCTTCAAATTCAGAACCAGAAATTGAAAAGAAAGGAACACCTGCTTCACCAGCAACTGCTTTTGCTAATAAAGTCTTACCAGTACCAGGCGGTCCTACAAGAAGAACTCCTTTTGGCACTCTTGCACCCATTTGTGCATATTTTTGTGGAAACTTTAAAAAATGAACAACTTCTTCTAATTCCAATTTTTCTTCTTTAATACCAGCAACATCAGTAAATCTAGTATCTGATGTTCTAATCTTAGCACGA
The DNA here is from genome assembly GCF_964020205.1 of Spiroplasma endosymbiont of Apeira syringaria. NCBI lineage: Bacteria > Bacillati > Mycoplasmatota > Mollicutes > Entomoplasmatales > Spiroplasmataceae > Spiroplasma > Spiroplasma endosymbiont of Apeira syringaria. The sequence goes on along the minus strand of NZ_OZ026543.1, from coordinate 17,795 downwards.
CTTTTTCCCATTGAAAAAGGACTCATGCCACCACCGGCACCCATTTTATTCATTTTAGAAAATAATCAAAATGAACCACCAACTAATACTAATATTGGAAACATACTAATTAAAAATGTTTTTCAAAAGGGAACTAATTCACTAATAATTGTGGGATTAATATCAAAGCCTTTACCATCTTTATCTTTTCTGAATAATTTTTCAATAACATCATGATAAAAACCACCTGTAGCAGTTCCAGAAACTGTCGCTTCAAATCGTTTTACCTTACCATTAATTCCTAAAAAACCTGTAATATAAGTAGTATGATCAAAAAATTGAACTTGTACTCCATCAATTTTGCTAACAGTGTCACTACTATTGCCAGGGAGTTTACCATCTCTAAGTAGTGTTTCTAATTGAAATTGATCTAAAGTTAAAGCATTTCCTCTTAAAAAATATCACAATAAAATTCCAACAAATACTAAAAAAGCAACGAATAGTGCAACAATTATTCAATTAATTTTAATTCGCGTATGCATTATTTTTTCACCTACGTTTAATTTCTAATTTATTTTCTTAAATAATACCATAATATTTTAGCACATACAAATTAGGTTTCTCACTAATATTTTTTTTATTTACTGATAATTTTGGAATTGCCACTACTTTTCCGCTTGAATTTATGATTACTGGTCATATAAGACGTTCACGATATGGAATTTTATTATCAATAAATAAACGATTAATTTTTTTTGTACCAAATGGTGTCTCAATTTCTTCTTCACCATTATTAGTTCTAATTGTTAATGGAAAATCTGATTTATTAATATATAAAGCTTGAAATTCACCACCTGTTGGTTCAGTTTTATAAATAGTAATTTCCTTAAAATTATAGTTATTTATTTTAGAAATTTTATAACTAAATTGTTTTGGTTCATTTTTTTCACTAATATATGCAAAATTATATTCTTTAATAACTCAAGTATTTTCAGAAATACAAATAGTAATATTTGGTTTACTAGATTTAGTTAAAACTCTAACTATTTCTTTAATTTTAGCCTTTTTTAAAGATAAAACTAATTCTTCATCATATTGGCTTAAAAATTCATAGATAATCATTTGTTGTAATTTAAATTCATATTTTTTAAACTCATTAATAGCAAGCACATCATCATTAATAATAGTATTATAAATTACTTCAAGTTCATCTTTCAGTAATTCTTGTTCACTATTTAATTCTTTAATTTCACTTAACATTAAATTAATATCAAAATCAGTAAGTTTATTAATTTGTTGTTGTCTAATTCGATTTCTTTCATAAATAATTAATTCATTTGTTTCATCAAATCCATATTTAATATGATACAAAGTTAAATAGTCAATAATATCTTCTTTTTTTAATTCTAACATTGGACGATAAACCGATAAAGATTTATATGTTGTTTTAAATTTTAATCCATAATAAGAAACTATTGCCTTGCGTTGTTTTTGAATAATATATGTTTCAAGTAAATCGTAAATATGATGTGCTACAACAAGATTATAAACTTGATATTTTTGAGCAATTTCATTAAAAAAATCATATCTAAGTACACGTGCTTGACTTTGAAAATTTTGTTTTTTATTGTATTCCTCTTCTTTAATATTTTTTACTTCTAAAGTTATTTTATTATTTGTACAATATTCTCGAACAATTTGCTCATCAACATTACTACTTCAACGTTTATGATAATTAACATGACAAACAATAATTTTAAACTCATTACGTACTAAATTATCTAATAAAAACATACTATCTGGACCACCTGATACAGCTAATAAGTAAGTTATTTTTTTATTAAGTTTATTTAATCAATTAATATTCATTTTAAACACCTAACCTTACACTTATATTAAGATTATTTATATCACTTTGCTATTTCATCAATATAAGTATTATTTTCATTATGACAAATCAATGGTGGCAAAACAATCATTCCTTCTTTCGCTAAAAATCCTGCTTCAATTAAAAAAACATTGGCAGCCTGATTAATTTTAGGATAAACTATTTGTAATTTTTTAGGTGTAATTTGATATTTTTTTAATAAAAGTAATGTTTCATTTATTCTTTCTACACTATTTATCATAACCAATCGCCCTTTGTCTTTTAATAATTTACTTGCACTAGCAATAATCTCCTCTAAATTAATATATAATTCATGTCTTGCTGGAATTTTTAAAGGTTGTGCTTTTACTTTGCTTTTATCACATAAAGGAAAAAAAGGTGGATTGCATACAATTAAATCAACTTTTTCTTTTTCTCTTTGAGCATAAATTTTTATGTCTTCATGAACAATGACAATTCTTTTTTCTAAATCATTAAGTTTTATATTTTCTAAAGCAAGTTCAACAGCTGGCTCTTGAATTTCAATACCAATTACTTTTCCTTGAAATTTTGCCGATAAAATTATTGGAATAACAGCATTATTAGTTCCAAAATCAATTATTGTTTTAGTACTAGGTTTTATTTTAATAAAATTACTTAATAAAATAGTATCTAAAGAAACACAAAACATATCTTTTCTTTGAATAAGTTTAATTTTTTTATCATCTTGATTTAAAATTAAAATTTTTTTTGTACTTTCCATAGTTTAATTATCACTTACCTTAATAAGAAAAGAATTTATTAATAAATTTAAGTTAACATTAAATTTTAATTTGGTAATTGTAAATGAAATTTGTTCTAAAATATAGGCTATATTTTTTAAATTACTATTTTTTCATAAATTAACTAAACTTTCAATAAAAAAATTATTAAAATCATACTTTTTAAATAAAAGAAAAGTTAATTTATTAAAAACTACTAAATTAAAAAATCTAAAAAAGTAAATAATTTCTTCTTTTAAACTAAGTATTTTTTTATTCAAAAGTTGATTGTTAACCTTTTTATCATTATCATTAATAATAAATTGTTTAATAATTTCAATATATTTTTTTAATTTAAGTTTACTACTTTCATCTGTCAAAAAAATAGTATTTGAAAATATTTTTAATATTAATAATTGTTCATCATCATAATTGTTACTAACAAATATATCATTTTCTTTTGAACAATTTATCAATTGACAACGAGATTTAATAGTAGGGAGTATTTGATTAATATTAGTGGTAGTAAAAATTACATAAATATTTTTAGATAATTCTTCTAAAGTTTTAAGCATAACATTTGAAGCTGAAATTGAAGAAAATTCAATTTGATTTATTAAATAAATTTTACTAGCATCTTTTTCTAAATTAGTTTTAGAAAAATCATTAATAATTTCTAAAACAATATTTTTATTCATAATATTATTTTTACTAAAATCAAATTTTTTAAAATCAAAATAACTATTAGTTTTAATTTTAAAACAATTTTGACACATATTTTCTTCAGTACATTTTTTTAATTGATTATTATTTTTACAAATAATTTTTTTTATTAACTTATTACTAACATTTATATTTAATATTTTATTTTTCGAATACAATAAAATTACCTGTGGAATATTTTCCATTGCAAAAATAGAAAAATTTTCTGATTCTTCATTTTCAAATAAAATTACATTATTTTCCTTCATTAGATCCTCTAATTTTAATTTTTTTTTCTTTAAAACCTTTTTCTTCAACTAAATTTATGATTAGTTCATAAACACTATTAAAAACTTTTTTTTCTGATAAATTAGCATTTATTGTATGAACGCGATTTGGATTACTAATAGCAATTTTTTTATAACCATTATATACTTTTTGATGAAATTCTAATGTTTCTTCATCTAATCTATTTAATTTTTCACCTTTTCTTAATAAAATTCGTTGTAAACCTGTTTCTGCTTTAATATCAAATAAAACTGTCAAATCAGGTTGATAATCTTCAAAAATAAGTTTTTGAATAAGATTTATTTTATCAATATCTAAATTTCTAGCATAACCCTGATATGCTAAAGTTGAGTCAGAAAAACGATCAGAAATAATGATTTTATTACTGTTTTTATTTGGCAGAATTTTTTCAATTAAATGTTGTCTTCTAGCTGCAATATAAAGCAAAAATTCTGTTCATGGATCCATTAATGTATTTTCTTTATTTAAAATAACTTGTCTTATCTGTTCAGAAATTTCGCTACCACCTGGTTCTCTCGTAATAATAACATCAAAACCATCTTGTTTTAATTGTTCTTTAATCATTTTTAAAACTGTAGTTTTACCTGCACCTTCTGACCCTTCAAAGGTAATAAATAACATTTTTCTACCTCTTTCTATGCTAAAATTACTAAACTTTTCTAAAAATTGCCAGCAATATTTTTTTCTTTTTCATCTATTTGTTTTAATGCTTTATTTAGTTCTGTTTGTAACATATCATTAATACTTGAATAATCATTCTCTGCTTCTTTCAATAATCCTTCAATATTAATTGAAACTAGTTTACGTCCACCTGTTATAATAATTTTAACCAAACCATCAATATCAGAAAAAGTAAATTCTTCTTTTTTAAATTTTGTTAACTTTCCTTGAATTGCTTGTGCTTGTGCTAACATTCTTTTCATATCCATATTTTTTTCACCTCATATTTTTATATTTCTTCAATTTCAGTAAATATTTTTTTAATAAAATTTAAAGTCGGATCTCTATCTACGTTGGTAAATGACTCAATTACAGGTTTTGATATTACAATATCTACTGGTTTTGGTAATATTTTTTTTGTTAGTAACTCTTGATATTTTTTTCTTGTTTCCTGTCATTGATTTTTATCAAGGGCATAAATCATATATTCATTTTCTAATAAAATATTTAAAAATTCTCTATGTTCTTTACTTAAAAAACTTTGATTTATTAAATCAGATTGAATAATGTTTTTGGTAATAATAATAATGCCATTAGTAGATGCTGCCGCAATAATAGTATTTATATAAACTTTAGTTATATTTCTAAATTTATTATCATTAATAAATTTAGAAATATTTTTTCACTTTTCACTAACTTCTTTTCTAATATTTTTATCAGCTTGTAAAATTAAATTAATGGCTTTATCAATTATCTCATCATTTTTTAAATTTTTCACAGTTGGTACATCAAAAATTTCTTTTTCTTTAATATTAGTATTTTCTTCTTTTACTAAAATTGAAGTTAATTCTTCATTATTTTTATCTATTTCGCTTTTTTTTAAAATTTTTGTTATTTCATCTTTACTATTTAAATTTATACTTTTATTTTCTAGATTCATAATAGATATTTTTGCTTTTTCTAAATAATTTAATGAATATTTATTCTCAAAATTTTTAATTAAATTTAATATTTTTAGTATTAATATTGGTTTTAAATCATCAACATCTTCTTGAATTAAAATTTCATTAAATGAATTCAAAATTAAAAGTAAATCAGATTTTACTACTTCAGAAAAAATATTTACTTGTTGAATATTTATCATTTTAAGTAATTCTGTTTTTTTAGTAATAGCATAAATTAATATTTCTTCAAGAATATAAATAAAATCAATAATATTTTTTTTATATTGAATAGTATATTCATCAAATAATGTTAATTGTTTTATTACTTGCTCAATATTACAATTAAATATATTAATTAAAAATAATATTTTATTTTTTGTTGATAAAACAGAAAATATTTTTTCAACATTTTTAAGTGTTATATTGTTACCATAATTAAATGTTTTTTCTAAATAATTTAAACCATCACGTAAAGAACCTTCGCTCAATATTGCTAATTCATCTATTGCTTCAACCTCAAAATTAATTTTTTCTTTTGTTAAAACATCAATAAAATGTTTTTTAGTTTCATTTACATTAATTTTTTTAAATTCAAATCATAAACAACGAGAAATTATAGTTGGAATTACTTTATACGGTTCTGTTGTTGCTAAAATAAAAATAATATGTTGTGGTGGTTCTTCTAAGGTTTTTAATAATGCATTAAAAGCAGAAGTTGTTAACATATGAACTTCATCAATAATATAAACTTTATATTTAAAATTCATCGGTAATAAGTTAATATTATCTCTAATACTTCTTATTTCATCAACACCATTATTGGAAGCACCATCAATTTCTAAAATATCAATACAATTATTTGAACTAATGTTTATACAATTTTCACAAGTATTACATGCATCTCCATCAATGTTATTTTGACAATTAATTGCTTTAGCAAATATTTTAGCCGTTGATGTTTTTCCTGTACCTTTTGAGCCTGAAAATAAATAAGCATGATTAAAACTATTATTTAAAATAGAATTTTTTAATATTCTTACAATATTATCCTGACTAATTATTTCTGAAAAAGAATTTGGTCGATACTTTCTATAAAAAGATTTATGTTTCATTTAAATCACCTATATTTATCCTAACAATTTTTTATAAAATTTGTTATAAAAACAATTACGGACTTCTCCCCACATTTACTTGTGGAGGGAATAATGAAACTGAATGAATTCAACAATGCTTTTCAAACTGAACAGCAATGTCTTGCATATATAGCAAATTTGAAAGAAAACAAATGTATTAGGTGTTTTAATTTTAATTTGAATACTTCTGATTTAAAAAGAATGAGATGTTTAAAATGTAATCAAACATTTAGCATTCTCACAGGCACCATATTTTCAAGGTCACAAACATCTTTAACATCTTGGTTTTATCTTATCTTTAGATGAATAAACACCAAACATGGAATTCCATCAACAGATATTGCAAAAGAATTGGGAGTGACTTTGAAAACTGCTTGAAGAATGACTCATAAAATCAGAACACGTATTGCAAAACAAAAACCTCAATTTATTGTTGAAGGTACAGTGCAAATTGATGAAATGTATCTTTCACATATGGGTTTTAAAAAACAAGGAAGATCCTTGGTGAATAAAAACTTGATTGTTGGCATTTATCAAAAAACAACCAATAATTTAATTGTGAAAGTATTGAAAAACGCAAAGAGTAAAAATCTTTTGCAGTTTGCAAAAAACCACATTTCTTCAAAATGTCTTGTATATACTGATTCTTGAAAAGGATATTGCGATTTTAAATCAGTTTTCACCAAGCATGAAACAGTTAACCATCAAGATGGCTATGTTTCAAAAATTGGTGTAAATACCAACCAAATTGAATCAGTTTGAAAACATATAAGAAGAACATTTAAAACACATATCAAAGTTGCAAAACATCATGTTCATTTATATGCTAAAGAAGCTGCATATAAATTCAACAAGATACCTAGTTTTGAAACTGTAATTCTATGTTTGATTTAAAAATGTGGGGAGAAGTCCGTAGATAGGCTTTTCTCAGCATTTATGTGATAAAATTAAAATAGTACATAAAGGGAGAAAAGCCAACAATTATTATAAATTACGAATTTCTCCAAAAAAACTTTGTAACATTTCTTTACTATCTAAGTTTAAAGAATAAGTATATTCACTACGATGATTAAATCTTTTATCTAATGTTAAATTATAGAGTGATTCAACACATCCAAATTTACTATCTTTTAAAGCAAAAACAATATGTTTTATTCTTGTTTGTAACAAAGCACCTACACACATTAAACATGGTTCTAATGTTGTATAAATAGTACAATTTAACAAACGTCAATTATTAATTTTTTTACATGCTTTTTTTATTGCAATAATTTCCGCATGTTGAGTTGGATCTTTGTCTTTTTCCTTTTTGTTAAATCCTCTACCGATAATATTATCATTTTCATCAACAATAATTGCACCAATTGGAACATCACCATTAATAGCAGCTTTTTTAGCAATTTTTAAGGAAATTTCCATGTAATTTTGTTTTTTCATTTAAAGAAACCTCTTTTTTATTTTTCAAAATAAAACCACCGCACACAATCCTAATCCTTATGGCTGCTACCTTTCGGTCCTGACCCGGTTCGAATGTAATTGTTGCAGTGGCATTATTAATTATAACAATTTTTTTTATAAAAAAATACATTTTTTTTAATTTATAATGTTTCACGTGAAACATTATAAATTAAATAGTTTTTAAATTATTCATATAAGGTTGTAAAATAATAGGTATATTTACAACATTATCTTCTTCAACATAAAAATTTTCTAAAATTGCTGCAACAACTCGATCAATAGCTAATCCTGATCCATTTAGTGTATGTGGAACTACTTTCTTATTATCTTGACTAACTCTAGTTTCCATTCTTCTTGCTTGAAAATCTTCACAATTACTACATGAAGAAACCTCACGATAACACATTTGAGAAGGTAATCATAATTCTAAATCATAAGTTTTAGCAGCACTAAAACCAATATCACCACTACATAAATTAATAACTCTATAAGGAATATCTAATTTTTGTAAAATTAATTCAGCATTTTTAGTTAACTCTTCAAGGGCATCATAAGATTTTTCAGGATCAACAATTTGAACTAATTCTACTTTATTAAATTGATGTAACCTAATTATTCCTCTTGTATCTCTACCAGCAGAACCAACTTCTGAACGAAAACATGGTGTATAAGCGCACATTTTTATTGGTAATTCAGAAAAATTAATAATTTCATTGCGATAAATATTTGTTAAAGGAACTTCTGCTGTTGGAATTAAATACTGTTCATTATTTAATTGAAATAAATCATCTTTAAATTTAGGAAGTTGCCCTGTACCAAATAAGTTTTCTTTATTAATAATTAATGGTGGTAAAAATTCAGAATAACCATTTTTTAAATGAGAATCAATCATAAAATTCATTAATGCTCTAACTAATAAAGCACCTTTATTTTTATACATAATAAATCTAGTACCACTTAATTTAGTTGCTTTTGAAAAATCAATTATATTTAATTTTTCAGCAATTTCTCAGTGTGGTTTACTATTTTTTTTAATAATTTTCCCTCATTTTCTAACTTCTTGATTATTAGTTTCATCGTTTCCTTGTGGAACTGAAAAATGTGGTATATTAGGAATTACTAATTGTAATTCATATATTTTATCTTCTAAATCTACAATTTTTAAATTATTTTTTATAATTTTTTCTTTTAAAATAATCATATCATCTTTAATTTTTTTTATTTGATCATTTTTTTTATTTTTTAATAATTCAACAATTTGTTTAGATTGCTTATTTCTTGTTTCTTCTAATTTTTGATTTTTTGTTTTTAAAATTCTTATTTCTAAATCTAAATTAAAAATTTTATTTATTTCATTTTTATAACTTTGGCACCTTGTTTCTATTTTATTAATAGTTTTTTCCAAATTATTACGTATTTTTTCTATATCAATCATTTTAGCACCTCTTAAATTAATCAATAAAAATAGTTTTTTCTTTAGTGATTTGGATTGTTACAATTGAAGAAATTGCATCTTCTTCTGTTTTAAATCTAATTAATTTAACACCTATAGTATTTCTACTTGTAGTTCTTATATCTTCTAAAGAAAATCTAATAACTGTACCTTTTAAAGTCATAATTAATAAATCATTACTATTATTAGTGTTATTAGTGTTATTTATTGAATTTATACCAATTAATTTTCCTGTTTTTTGAGCTAATTTCATTGAAATTACACCCTTACCACCACGATTTGCTAAACGATATTCTTCAAATCGTGATATTTTTCCATAACCTTTCTCACTAATAGAGACAACTAAATCACCATCTTTATTAGAACACATCCCAATTACATGAGTACCTTTTGTATCTATTCCTTTTACTCCGCTAGCTATTCTTGACATTACTCTAACTTGATTTTCATTGATTCTAACTGCTCGTCCATTAGCCACAGCAATAATTATTTCATTATTACCTGTAGTTTTCAGCACATCTACTAATTGATCATTTGAACGCAATTTAATAGCTATTTTACCATTTTGGTAAATAGATTTAAATTGATCTAAAGTTGAACGTTTAATAATTCCTTTTTTAGTAACAAAAAATAAATTAGCATTTATATCATAATCTTCTGATATAGCAATTATTGTTTTAATAGTCTCATTTTTTTCTGTTGCTATTAAATTAACAATTGGTGTTCCTTTAGCCGTTCTTGAATAATTTGGTACCTTATGAGCACGAATTCGATAAACTTTCCCTTTATTACTAAATATTAACAAATCAGAATGAGTTGAAGTAATTAAAACTTTATCAATATCATCAGTATTAATATCAGTGCCACCAGCACCTTTAACACCAACACCACCACGATGTTGAGTTCTATATGTGTCTAAAGGTAAACGTTTAATATAACCGCTTTTTGAAAGAGTTATAACCACCTGTTCTTCTTTAATTAAAGCTTCATCAATAATTTCACCTTCATAATTTTCAATAATTTCAGTTCTTCTATCATCACCATAATTTTCTTTAATTGTTGTTAACTGAGAAATCATTAATTCTATTTGCTTAGAAGGTTCATTAATTAAAGTTCTTAATCGAATAATTTCTTCATTAATAAATGATAATTCATTATTTAATTTTTCTTGTTCTAAATCTGTTAAACGTTGCAGTTTCATTTCTAAAATTGCTTTAGCTTGCTTTTCAGAAAATTCAAATTTATTCTGTAAATTAGTTAATGCTTCTTCTGTTTTCTTTGATTCCTTAATTATTTTAATAATTTCATCAATATTTTGTAATGCTTTAACAAGACCAAAAATAATATGATATTGATGTTCATATTTTTTTAATTCAAAATTAGACTTATTAAGAATAATTTCAATTTGATGTTCAATATAAATTTCAATCATTTCTTTTAAATTCATTACTTTAGGTTGTTTATTATGTAATGCTAATAAATTTATTGTGAATGTTGTTTGTAATGAAGTAAATTTATATAGTTGATTTAAAATAAGTTCAGCATAATCAATATTTTTAATTTCTAATACTAATCTTATTCCTTCACGATTAGATTCATCTCGCAAATCAGTTATATAATTTACTTTTTTTTCTTGAACTGCTTTAACTATATTATTTATTAAATTAGTTTTATTAGTTTGATAAGGTATTTCTTCAACAATAATTGCAGGTTTACCATTTGATAATTTTTCAACTTTAGTTTTACTACGAACTGTTATTGTTGATCTTCCGTTTAAATAAGCATTTTTAAATGAATTTACACCTAAAATCATTGCACCTGTAGGAAAGTCAGGTCCTTTAACAATATCTAATATTTCCATAATATCACAATCAGGATTTTGAGCTACAAAAATAATTGCATCAACTATTTCTCTTAAGTTATGTGGTGGAATACTTGTTGCCATTCCAACAGCAATACCTGTTGTTCCATTAACTAATAAATTAGGAAAATAAGCTGGTAAAACACTAGGTTCTTTTTCAGCACCATCATAATTTTCAACAAAAGTAACTGTATTTTTATTTAAATCTTTAACCAACTCTCCTGCCATTTTACTCATTCTAACTTCAGTATATCTCATAGCAGCAGCACTATCACCATCAATTGAACCAAAATTACCTTGGCCATCAGCTAAAGGATAACGATAATTAAATTCTTGTGCCATTCTTACCATTGTTTCATAAACTGCAATATCACCATGAGGATGAAATTTTCCAATACATTCTCCAACAATACGTGCTGCTTTTTTATAAGGTTTATCATATGTCATACCTAAAATTGCTAAAGAATATAAAATTCGACGATGTACTGGTTTCAATCCATCTCTTGCATCTGGTAAAGCTCTTGAAACAATAACTGACATTGAATATTCTAAAAAACTAGTTCTCATTTCATCAGATATATTACGAACATATTTATTAGAAATAAATGTTTCATTTTTTTTAGTTATTTCACTCATATATAAACTCCTAATTTTATTTTATTAACTTTTAAGCATCAATGTTTTTTACATATTTAGCATTTTCTTGAATAAATTCTTTTCGTGGAAATACATCTTTCCCCATCAATATTGAAAAAGTTTCATCTGCTTCTGAAGCATCATCAATACTTACTTGTAATAAAATTCTATGTTGTGGATCCATAGTTGTTTCTCATAGTTGTGTGGCATTCATTTCTCCTAAACCTTTATAACGTTGAATGTTAAAATTAGTTCCATTAAAATTATCTTTAATTTCTTGCAATTCTTGATCATTATATGCATATTTAACAAATTTACCACTATAAAATTTGTATAAAGGAGGCTGAGCTATATATATATAACCAGCATCAATTAAGGGACGCATGTAACGATAAAAAAATGTTAATAATAATGTTTTAATATGTGAACCATCAACATCAGCATCAGTCATAATAATAATTTTATGATAACGTAATTTAGTAATATTAAATTCTTTACCAACACCACAGCCAAAGGAAATAATAAGATTATTTATTTCTTCGTCAGAAAAAACTTTTAAAAGTCGTGCTTTTTCAACATTAATTATTTTTCCCCTTAATGGTAAAATTGATTGAATTTCTCTACTTCTTCCCAACTTTGCAGTTCCACCAGCTGACTCACCTTCGACAAGAAAAACTTCTGTTTTAGTTGGATCTTTAGAAGAACAATCTGCTAATTTACCTGGTAAATTAGAAAATTGTAAAGGATTTTTTCTCGAAGTCATAATATTCTCACGTGCCTTTTTAGATGCTAAACGTGCACTTACTGATAAAATAACTTTGTTAATAATAATTTTTGCTTCAGCAGGATTTTCCAATAAAAATTTATTAATTATTTTTCCAGTTACATTAGAAACAATTTTTCTAACTTCAGAATTACCAAGCTTTGTTTTAGTTTGCCCTTCATATTGTGGATTAGGATGTTGAATTGAAATAATTGCTAAAATTCCTTCTTTAACATCATCACCAGTAAATGTTTCATCATTATTTTTTAAAAGATTATTTTTTTTCGCATAAGAATTCAATTCTCTTGTTAATGCTAAACGAAAACCATCTTCATGTGTTCCACCTTCAGGTGTATTAATATTATTACAAAATGAAAATATTTGAGATTCTTCACTTTCATTATATTGAAAAGCTATTTCTGTGTTTATACCATTTATTTCAAACTCTCCATAAATAATTTCATGTTTTAAAGGTTCAAATTTATTATTTAAAAAGGCAACATATTCTTTAATGCCCCCTTCATAACAAAAAGTTTCTTCTTTATTTTCACGTTCATCAATAACTTGAATAGTTAAACCTTTATTTAAAAAAGCAAGTTGTCTTAACCTTGTTTTAATTATTATAAAACTAAAATTTACAGTTTCAGTAAAAATACTTTCATCAGGTTTAAATAAAACAGTTGTTCCTTTTTTATCACTTTGTCCAATAATTGCCAATGGTAATTCTGGTTTACCACCTTCAATATATTTTTGAAAAAAAATATTACCATCACGGTAAATAGTAACTTCCAAATACTTACTTAAAGCATTTACTACTGAAGCACCAACACCATGTAAACCACCTGATACTTTATAAGAACCATTATCAAATTTTCCACCAGCATGTAATGTAGTAAAAACCGTTTCTACTGTTGAAATATTAGTCTTTGGATGTATATCAGTAGGAATACCTCGACCATTATCTTTTACTAATATTTCATTATTTTTAGTAATAGTTACAGAAATTTTTGTACAAAAACCAGCAATAACTTCATCAACAGCATTATCAACTATTTCTCAAACTAAGTGATGTAATCCTCTTTCTGCAGTGGAACCAATATACATTCCAGGTCGTTTTCTAACTGCTTCTAGTCCTTCTAAAACTTGAATTGAGTTAGCATTATAATCATTTGGAGTCCTTGTGCTCACTATTTTCACTCTCTTTCATCATTAAATATTTTCATTAATTTAATAATGAAAATATTTAAAATTTCAAAAATAAATTCAAAAAAAGACTTTTTATTCTTTAAAATAAGCATATTATTTTACATTTTATGTATAAATTATACATTTTTTTTGATTTAAAACAACATAATTTTTTTAAAAGAAAAATTAAAAAATCTTTATTCAAAAATAATAAATTACTTTTTTTAAAAATATTTAACAAAAAATCTATTTAAAATTTTCTATTAAACTAATAATACTATTTGCCATTTGTTGATGAAATCACATACCTGGATGAAATTCATCAAAATAAAAATATTTATTTAAATTACTTTCATTAACTCCAGAATTAAAAACCGGTTTATAAGAATATTTTGTTTCTTTAGACATCATTTTACAAATTGTAGCACTAGTTTCAACAATTCCATCTGGAATTTTATTTTTAAAATTATTCATATCAGTTGCTAATTCTTTTGAAAGAAAAAAAGGTGTAATAATATTTTTATAAATTATTTTCATTTCTAATATCATTTTCTTTCATTGTTTTTGATATTCAATACATGTTTTACGTGCTATTTGTATTTTTTGTTGATTATTATGCAATATCTTTTTAATTTTTGGTGTTAATGTTAAGTCAGGAACATCACTAATAATAATTTTATTTGCACCATTTTTAATTAATAATTTTATTGCTTTTTTTTCTTCATTTATTACATTATTAATTTTACTGTTAATAATAATAGGATCTGTTTTATTCATTAAATTAGCAATATCATTAGCTCCCATTTTTATTCAAATAACATCTTTTTTTTGTAAAGAATGTTGTAATAACAACATTTGTGTTTGATGAGACAAATCAAAAGTTTTAATAATATCTAAATTATTATCACTGCTATCAGCAACTTCTCCTCCATAAGCATAATTATTACCCAAACTTTGAAATGTTTTACCATTGATGTTAAATAATCACCCAGGTTTAAAATTAATATTTAATTTTTCAGCAATTAATTGTGAAGCTACTTTATTACTACTTCAACAATTATTATAATAAGGTTTATATAATTGAAAATGTTTACATTTACTATTACTATTTTCTAAATATTGATTTTGTGCAAATGTTCCTGCACCAGTATCTGACAAACTATCCCCTAAAACATAAAATTCACTAATAGTATCTTGCTTATTTTTACAAGCAATTATATTTAAATTAGTAAAAATTAAAATAGTAAACATACTTAACAATCGTAATTTCTTCTTCATTATTTTTTTATCCTTTCTTAGCTTATTAATTAAAAATAACTATTTTATTTAGTTATATCATATTATTTTTCTCCAATTGGTAAAACTAGTTGTAATAACCCAGTTTCTTCTTCACTATCAATAATTGTATAATTTTTTGGTCAAGAAATTTTCAAATTTACTTTTTTACATTTATTAAAAGATTTTAAAGCATTAATAATTAATTTTGAATTAAAAACTACTTTTATTTCTTCTTTTAAACTTTTAGATTTTACAATATGAAATTTTTTAAATTGTTCAATTACTTCACCTATACTATCATTATTAGATAAACAATTAATTTTAAAATCATTTTTTTCTACATTGATTCAAAATTGAATCATAGGTGAAGTATCTTTTTTTGCTAAAATTATTGATAATTCAATAATTTTTAAAAATTCTCTAACGTTATTAATTTCAATAATATTTTTTTCTTTTTCTATAATATTTTTAATAATATCATCCGTATTTGGATAAGTACCCTCAATCATTCGTGTTTGAAATAAAAAATTTTCAATTTCAATAATTAAATTATAATCATTTTCAAAATAAAAATTTATATTTGAATTTAAATCACTAGTAATTTTATCAATTTCGTTTAATAAATGAACTGGAATATTAAACTCTTTATTATTAAATTCTAATTTTTCTTCAAAAGAAAATCACTTTTTTGCTAAACAATATCCATCAGTTGCTGTAACAAATAACTTTTGATCATTAAATTTAAAATTAATTCCACTTAATGCTGGTTTATTATTGTTTGTATTTGTTGCAAAAGCAATTTGTTCATTTATATTTTGTAACAAATTTTTATTAAAAGATACTTTATTTTTAATATTTTTGTTAAAGTTGATTTTTGGAAATTTTTCAATTGTCATTGTACTTAATTTAAAGATAAAATCATTATTATCATTTTTAAAATTACTAATGATTAAATTATTAATTTTAAGTTCAAATAAAATTCATTCATCTTCTAGTTTACTAAAAATATCATAGATAATTTTAGTATTAATTAATACTGAACCGATGTTTAATATTTTTAAATATTTTTCATTATTATTTAGTTCATATTTTAATGATAAATTACCATTAGATGCAGTTAAAATTATTTTTTCTTTTTCAACTTCTAATAAAAAACAAGATAATTCTTCATAAGTATTATTAGAAATTGTTATTTTTATTATTTTTTTTATTATTTTGAATAATATAGAACTTTTGATTTCAATTTTCATAAATATCTCCCATTTTTAAACATTAATAATTAATTATATATTATATATATTAATTATTATTTATTTAATTATTAATAATATTATGATGTGGATTAATGTGGATAACTAATTTTAACTTATAAAATAAAGAAAAAATAAGAATTTTATATGTTAATAATTTATGATTAAAATAGTGGATTAATTGTTTTTTAAACATTCACGTGATAATCTTTCAATATTTTTTTTAAATTCATAATTAGTTTCAATATTTTTTTTAATTTTGTTATAAGCATTCATTACTGTTGTATGATCTTTACCTCCAAATTCAGAACCAATTTTTGTATATGATTCGTTTAAAAGTGTTTTTATTAAATACATTGCTACATGGCGTGCTATTGTTATTGTTTTAACTCTAGAAGTACTAATCAATAATTTGATTGGAATATTATAATATTCAGATACGATTGTTTTAATTTTTTTAATAGTTAGTTTTTCTTTTAATGAAGTATTTGATGTTTTAAAAGCTTTCATAACGTCTTCAAGCACTATTAAATGATTAGGCTTTATATATAAAATGCTGTAAAAAATTAATCTATTTAATGCTCCTTCTAATTTTCTAACATCACTATTAAAATTTAAAGCAATAAAACTTAAAGATTCTTCAGTAAAAATGCTTGGATCATAATTTAAAGACTTAATTTTTTCTTTTAAAATGATTAATGAAGTTTCGAAATCTGGTGAATCAATACCAACACTTAAACCACTTTGAAATCTTGAAACATTTCTTTCTTCAAAACCATATAAATCATCAGGATGTTTATCTGATGTAATAACAATTTGTTTTTGTTTGTTAACAAAGCTATTAAATATATGAAAAAATATTTCATTTGTTTTACTACGATTAGCTAAAAATTGAATATCATCAACGAGAAGAACATCGTATTGATTAAATGAATCTTTAAATTTTTCAATATCATTAATATTTTGTTTAATAATTTCTGGTACCATACGGCCAAATTCTTCAGAAGATAAGTAAAGTACTTTTTTTTGATTATTATATTTTGTTAATATTTCATTTTCAATAGCATGAAGTAAATGTGTTTTTCCTAATCCAGAATTACCATAGATAAATAAGGGATTTCAATACCTACCAAGTTCTATGGTAATTGAAAATGCTGCTTGATAAGCATCGTTATTTGATTCTCCTTTAACAAAGTTATTAAATTGAAATTGTTTTTTAATTTGTTGCAATTTATTAAATTCAACAAAATCTTTTTCTACATATATTTTTTGCTTCTTTGCTTCATTAAGTTCTAAAAATTCAATTTGAAGATTTTGTTGAATAATTCTTTCTAAAATTTCTTTAACTTTAAATGTTATATTTTTAGTTAAAATTTCTTTTGCGAATAGTGAATCAACAATAATTAAACATTTATTTTCAAAAATATCATAAATATAAGTGTTTTTAATATAGTTATTAAAAATACTTGGATCAATCATTTCATCATATTGAAGAAAATTTCTAACTTTATTTCAAATGTTTTGAAAGTTTTCTCGCTTATTATCAGTGTTATTCA